>NZ_JBDIUZ010000002.1:1462500-2110101 GCF_039631535.1 Ochrobactrum sp. WV_118_8
CGCCTGCCCGGTGCTGGAAGGTTAAGAGGAGATGTGCAAGCATTGAATTGAAGCCCCAGTAAACGGCGGCCGTAACTATAACGGTCCTAAGGTAGCGAAATTCCTTGTCGGGTAAGTTCCGACCTGCACGAATGGCGTAACGACTTCCCCGCTGTCTCCAACGCAGACTCAGTGAAATTGAATTCCCCGTGAAGATGCGGGGTTCCTGCGGTTAGACGGAAAGACCCCGTGCACCTTTACTATAGCTTTACACTGGCATTCGTGTCGGCATGTGTAGGATAGGTGGTAGACTTTGAAGCAGTGGCGCCAGCCATTGTGGAGTCATCCTTGAAATACCACCCTTGCCTATATGGATGTCTAACTGCGGCCCGTTATCCGGGTCCAGGACCGTGTATGGTGGGTAGTTTGACTGGGGCGGTCGCCTCCTAAAGAGTAACGGAGGCGCGCGATGGTAGGCTCAGAACGGTCGGAAATCGTTCGTCGAGTGCAATGGCATAAGCCTGCCTGACTGCAAGACTGACAAGTCGAGCAGAGACGAAAGTCGGTCATAGTGATCCGGTGGTCCCGCGTGGAAGGGCCATCGCTCAACGGATAAAAGGTACGCCGGGGATAACAGGCTGATGACCCCCAAGAGTCCATATCGACGGGGTTGTTTGGCACCTCGATGTCGACTCATCGCATCCTGGGGCTGGAGCAGGTCCCAAGGGTATGGCTGTTCGCCATTTAAAGCGGTACGTGAGTTGGGTTCAGAACGTCGTGAGACAGTTCGGTCCCTATCTGCCGTGGGTGTAGGAATATTGATAGGATCTGTCCCTAGTACGAGAGGACCGGGATGGACGTATCTCTGGTGGACCTGTTGTCGTGCCAACGGCATAGCAGGGTAGCTATATACGGACGGGATAACCGCTGAAGGCATCTAAGCGGGAAACCCACCTAAAAACGAGTATTCCCTATCAGAGCCGTGGAAGACTACCACGTTGATAGGCCGGGTGTGGAAGTGCGGCAACGCATGTAGCTTACCGGTACTAATAGCTCGATCGACTTGATCACTCCCATTTACAATATCCATCGAACAAACTTCGATGAATTTATAGCGCTCACGCCAGTTTGGCTCCGCCAAACGGCTGCGCGGGCGCGGCCTCCGGCCGGCACACAGTCGTGTGCTTATTGTTTATCAGCGTTTATCGCTGAATTATCTGCACGAAAGACAACCAGCTTCTCATATTTGTGTTCTTCGCCGACCTGGTGGTTATGGCGGAGCGGCTGCACCCGATCCCATTCCGAACTCGGCCGTGAAACGCTCCAGCGCCAATGGTACTTTGTCTTAAGACACGGGAGAGTAGGTCGCTGCCAGGTCTGCCAAGAACACAAATCAAATCATCTTCTCAAATACATACAAAACACCCATAGCGCGGGGTGGAGCAGCCCGGTAGCTCGTCAGGCTCATAACCTGAAGGCCGCAGGTTCAAATCCTGCCCCCGCAACCAAATTCCCACAAAAATACACGAAATCTCTCAAGCATAACCGATGTTCGTATCTTTGCGAACTGGCTCCGGCTTCTCCCAGAAGACCGTTCGACCTAATATCGATGCACGGAAGCGAGTTCTATACGCACGCACCGCAGCGCGCTCATAACCCCAAGGGTGGGCAGCAAAAAGAAACGATCCAGCGTAACAATCCCCCGACAAACGCAACCAGGCACCAGCCAAAAACCAAATCAAAACCCGCCGCAACGCGGGCTTTTTTTTGACCAAAGCAGCCGGGGCAGCTGCAAAACTTCCCCGTCCCGACCATAACGACAAACTGACCCGTTTAAGCTATCAAACAGCCTCGTTATCAAAGGAAGACAATCGTGAACCTCGATCGCTCCGCGCTGGCTGATCTCAACATATTCGTGACAATCGTACGCCGCAAAAGCATGAAAATGGCTGCAATCGAGCTCGGCGTAACAACCTCCGCTATCAGTCATCGTATGAAAAATCGAGTGTGTCCGGAAGCCTGGCTCCCAATGCCCACTAAGTGAGGGACTTATTCATATTGATACCCGTCACATGAAATCCCGTTGCATCATAAACATGTCTGGCACGTGCGTTGTCAGCGGACTGTTTTATGCTGGCGATATGTCCGGTGCAGATCGCTGAGCCTGTCTTGGTGCTCGGATTTATGCCGCTCAGCCCACTCGAATACCGGCCTATACGTGGAAGAAACTTTCAACCGCATCTTTATCGGGAACAAAATGGCTTCAGATTCATTTAGTTCGAGCGTTTGTCTGGGAATCACCGGATGATTTGCTGCGTCCAGGTTTCCGGTCGTCACAAATCGGAAGTTTGGGGGCATATCGGTTTTCAACGATTGGAGTTCATTATGGGGATTTTCGATAAGATCAAGAACGCCATTTGGGGCGAGGCACAAGCGGCAACTCCTGAGGCGGAAACGGCTGCACAGCCTGCTCCGACACCTACCGCTTCCTCTACTGCCGCCGCTCCGGCGCCATTTGCATCCGCACCCGCTGCCGCGGGCGCTGTCGACGTAGGCGCCATTCTGGACGCTGCCGTTGCCAAAAGCGGCCAGAAGCTCAACTGGAAGACTTCGATCGTCGATCTGATGAAGGCTCTTGGCCTCGACAGCAGTCTGGAGCACCGCAAGCAACTTGCCAAGGAGCTGGGCTATACCGGCGACACAGGCGATTCCGCGACCATGAATGTCTGGCTGCACAAGCAGGTTATCCAGAAACTCAAGGATAATGGCGGTAAAGTTCCCGCCGGATTGTAATCAGGAGGGTTCCCGATGGGAAGCGCAGGAATTGGCTGGATTGCGGCGATCATCATAGGCGGCCTGGCCGGCTGGATTGCCTCCAATTTCATGAACAGCAATACCGGGATATTCATGAATGTCATTCTCGGTATCATCGGCGCAGCCGTAGCGAGTTTTATTTTCGGATTTCTCGGTGTTTCGTTCGGCGGCTGGCTGGGCTATCTGATCGCGGGCTTTATCGGTGCCTGCATATTGATATGGCTGGGCCGATTGGTAAGTTAGCAAAAAGGCGCCTTACGGCGCCTTTTTCTTTTGGTGCGTTATTTTCTTGCCCTATGCTGGGCGAGAAAAATACGGTCGTCGCGATTGGAACAAATGACTGCGAAGATGACCGCCAGAGCTGCGCCCAGAAACGTATCGAGGATACGTTCGGAAATTATACCATTGTGGGACACTCTGGGCATTGCCAGATAGGTCATCAAAAGCGCCATCGGAGTTACCAGAATCTGCCCCAGCGCATAATTGCTGCCAATAATGACTTCGGTGGCGAATTGCAGTCCGGCCAGGATTGCAATGACGCACCAGAGACTGGGGCCTTGCGCAAGCACCAGCCATGTAATCAAGGCGCCCAGAAGCGTACCTGCCATGCGTTGCAAGGCTCGGTTCATGCTGATGTGCAGATGCGCGCCCTGCATCACGGCGACAGCGCCCATGGCTGCCCAGGCTGGGTGGAGGGCGCCGAGAGCATAAGCGGTCAGCGCGGCAATTGCGGCGCCAAGCGAAATCCGACCGGCGGCAATAAGCCGGTGAACTGTCGGACGTGACGGCTCGGATGGAAATGGCTTTTCCGGAGATGCCTGATGACGAAACTTCTCGGTCAGGGCACAGATCAGGCAAGCGAGAGCCGAGACGATTGCTGTCGCGGCGGTACGCTCAAACACAACGTGCAGCGACGCGACCGGCGTCATGGAGGCACCGGCTGCGAAGATGAATATGAGCGCGCCGGGTGGTCCGAATTTGCCGGTAACGGTTATGAAAGAGAATATGCCCGCAGAAAGTGCCAGCAGCAAAAGCTGGCCGGGCAAGGGCAGGCCAACCCATGTGGCGAGCGACATGAAAAACACCGCGAGTGTCTGGCAGATCGCGCACAGGAGGACGATCCATTCGCGTTTTGCCTCCGGAGCAAACCGGCCGAACAATGCGACGAGCGAGCCAAGCGAGGCAAAGCCGATCAGATGCGACCACGAGGACAGGCTGACCAACGGAAGCGCGATGGCAACCGTGGCGGCAGCCTGTAGCCCGGCAAGCGACGAGTTTCGGAGCGATGGCTGGCCAGCAAGGGCGATGCTTTCGCGAAACTGCTGAGGCTTCAGAAGGTTATAGGCGGCGTGGCGCCGTCCTGAAAGAGATCCGTCCGCTTTCATTATTCTCGGTCCTGCTCGCGATCGGATTGCATCAGCGTCAGTCGGTGCTCAATGCTGTCAAAGCTGCGAAGCATGATTGCAATGTCATTGTCTGACAGATCGGCGAGCATTTCATGCTCGCCCTTTGCAAGCTCCAGACGAATTTCGGCGACCCGCTTTTCCCCTTGCGCCGTCAGATGAACCAGCCTTGCACGACTATCCCTTTCATCGACGCGGCGCTCCGCCAGGCCTTGCCGACATAGAATGTCGAGGAGGCGCACGAGACTGGACCCATCTATGCCGACCAGGGCAGCCAGTTCCTTCTGCGTCAGGCCGCCGCCGGTCTGGTGAAGGTGGACAAGGGGAACCCAGGTCGCATCAGTCAGCCCGGCTTGGGCAAGGCGGATGTCGAGCGCACGTCGCCAGCGCCGTGCCAGCAGTGAAAAGCGAATACCGAATTGAGAGCGGGGAGCGTCTGAAATCATGAGGTCATTAAGATGCAATATAGTTTGAATTGCAAATCAAATTATATTGCGGAATGCGAATGACAGTTGCCGGAACGGGATTAGCCGCTCCGGCTTATGGCCTGTCCCTATTGCGGCAAGCGAGCGATGACTTTGATTTCAAAGTCGAAACCGGCGAGCCAGTTGACGCCGATAGCAGTCCAATTGGGGAAAGGTGGGGCGCTGAAAATTCGGTCCTTGACCTGCAGGACGGCCTCGAACTGGTTTTCAGGATCGGTATGAAAAGAGGTTATATCAACAATGTCATCGAAAGTGGCGCCGGCTGCCTTCAGTGTCGCTTCAAGATTATCGAAAGCGAGTTGAACCTGCTTTGCGAAGTCGGGTTCGGGCCTGCCGTCGCTGCGGCTTCCAACCTGACCGGAGACAAACAGCAGGTCGCCCGAGCGGATAGCGGCGGAATAACGATGCTTGTCATAAAGGGCACTGCGGTCGGCGGGGAAAATTGTTTCTCTTCTGGTCATTTTCGTTTTCCTTTTTGATGCTGAGGCGTGCGTTATCGGAAGATTTTTGTATCTGCGGCTTCACAAACAACCGGGATATTTGATATACGTTACGTATACTAAATAGTGATATACGATCCGTATGTCAATTAATATACGGTGCGTATATCAAAAAAAGGTATGACGATGGCCATGAACCTGCGCATCAAGGCGATGGAAGAAAACCGGGTGAAGCTAATAGCGGCAGCCCGGAAGGCTTTTGCGGAAAAGGGTTATGCCGCCGCCTCTATGGATGAACTGACTGCGGAAGTCGGCCTGACACGTGGTGCGCTCTACCATAATTTTGGAGACAAGCGCGGGCTGCTAGCGGCTGTGGTCAGCCAGATGGATGGCGAAATGGCCGAACGTGCTCAAGAGATTGCTGCGCGGGCGGATAATCTGTGGGAGGGGCTTTTGGCGGAAGGGGTTGCCTATATCGAGGCGGCACTCGATCCTGATGTCCAGCGCATCGTGCTGCTTGATGGACCGGCGTTTCTCGGCGATCCGTCACAATGGCCGAGCCAGAACAGTTGTCTGCAGGCGTCCCGGCAAAAGATTGCTCTTTTGATAGAGCAAGGCGTGCTGAAACCGGTCGACCCGGAAGCCGCCGCACGGTTGCTCAACGGGGCAGCATTGAATGCGGCGCTCTGGATTGCCGCCTGTGACGATCCGAAAGCGGTTCTTTCGAAGGCGATTGATGCCTTTCGAGCGCTTGCAACCGGCCTGCTTGCAAAACCGGTTTAGATATCAGGTCGTCTGGATCGCAATCCGGTTGCCTTCGCTGTCCCTGATCTCCGCGACAAAGCCGCTTCCAACCGGCGTTTTCGGGAACAGCATTTCGCTGCCCTCTTGCACGGCCTTGGTGATGACGGTGTCCACATCGTCGACATTGAAATAGATAATCGCGCCATGCACGGTTGGAATATAGACGTCGCCTTCGGCAAGCGCGGCACTCGCGCCATCCTTGCCTTCTTCAAAAGGGAAATAGGCCATTCTGTTTCCGTGTATCGTAACGACTTCACCAAAAGTCACTCCGAACACTGCGGAGTAGAATCGCATAGCCCTTTCAAGATCAGTTACCGGTATCTCCACATGGGCGATCAGGTTCATTCTTGCTCCGTTCTATATAACCACATGGAATGTAAGCCATAATCAGTTCGGCTGCCACATCGCGGATGGAATTTGAATCCGGTTGACGGAGATGCGTTAATTGTTCAGTTTTTATTGACTTGGTATATTAGTGAAACATAACAAACGGATCCTGACACGGAGACCATATGGCGACTGAAGGACTTGGACAGACACTCGGGCCTGCGGTGGTTCTGCTTGCCGCCGGTGTCGTGGCGGTGCCGTTGTTTCGGAAAATGGGTCTCGGTTCTGTGCTGGGATATTTCGCTGCCGGTGCCTTGGTGGGGCCTTCGGTCTTCGGCTTCTTCACTGACCCCGCAACGATCCTGCATTTTTCCGAACTCGGCGTCGTCATGTTCCTGTTCGTCATCGGACTTGAAATGCGCCCTGGCAAGCTCTGGACGATGCGGCAGCAGATATTCGGTCTCGGTCTTGCACAGGTTCTGGGCTGTATCGCCCTTCTGACAGGGGCGGGGGTTCTTCTGGGCCTGTCTCCGATAACGGCCTTGATCGCGGGGGCTGGCTTCGTGCTGTCTTCCACAGCTGTCATCATGTCGATGCTGCAGGAGCGAGGCGAAATAGCCACGCCCGACGGCCAGAAGGCCGTTTCCATTCTCCTGCTCGAAGATTTGATGATCGTTCCGCTGCTGGCGCTCGTTGCTTTCCTTTCGCCTTCCCAGCATGAGTCCGGCGGAATCCTAGGCATTGCGACGGCCATTGGCGCCATTTTGCTGCTGATTGCTGTCGGTCGCTGGCTGCTTGATCCGTTCTTCTCCTTGCTGGCGCGTGCGAGGGCGCGCGAGGTTTTGACGGCTGGCGCACTGATCGTTGTGCTTGGGGCTGCCCTGCTGATGGAAGCGAGCGGCCTTTCCATGGCGATGGGCGCTTTCCTGGCCGGGGTCATGCTGTCCGGTTCCAGTTACCGGCACCAGATCGAAAGTGACATCGAGCCGTTCAAGGGGCTCCTGATGGGGCTGTTCTTTCTGGCTGTCGGCATGTCGCTTGATCTCGGCGTGGTTGCTTCGGACTGGCCCACGGTCCTCATCTTCCTCATTGCCTATGTGATTACCAAGGCAATCGGCATCTATGCCGTCGCCCGAATTTTCGGCTCCAGCCATCGTTCGGCGCTCGAACGGACGTTGCTCTTCGCGCAGGGCGGAGAATTCGCCTTCGTGCTCTACACGTCGGCATTCGGTAACGGGTTGCTTTCAGCACGCGACAATGCGCTGTTTTCGACTGTCATCATTCTATCGATGGCCGTGACACCGTTCGTGCTGCTTCTGGGTTCCCGACTTTTGCGCGAGGAAGCGCCTTCTCTCGAAGGCGTTGAAACCGCTCATAATCTCAAAGGTCGGGTGTTGATGATCGGTTTCGGGCGTTTTGGACAAATCGCGGCGCAATTGCTTCTTGCCCAGAGATCGGATGTTTCGATTATCGAAGCCGATCCCAACCGTATCCGTGAAGCCGGGCGGTTCGGTTTCAAGATATTTTATGGCGATGGATCACGTCTCGATATCCTGCATCATTCAGGTGCAGACGAAGCGGAAGTCATCATGATCTGCGTGGATGACCGAAAGACGGCCAATCGCATTGTGGAACTGGTCAAGTCTCATTTCCCGGCAGCAAAGATCATGGTGCGCTCCTACGACCGCACGCATTCCATCGAGTTGTTGAAGGCAGGTGTGGATTTTGAACTGCGCGAAACGTTCGAATCTGCACTGCTTTTCGGAAAGGAAGCGCTTTGCGAGCTTGGTCTGGATGAGAGTCTCGCAGAGGATACGCTACGCGATATTCGCATGCGCGATGCTGAACGGCTGACGGCACAGGTGCAGGGCGATATTTATTCGGGGGCCGATCGGCTGCTCACCGGCGTTCCTGTTCCTGAACCGCTGACGCCGCCCGGCAAGGTTACGAAGCTTGCCGGGGACGAAGGTTCAAACTGAACAATATGGATGGGGCGGGGAGCTAGTCCCGCAGCGCCATCTGAAGCTCGGCATGACGTCCCAGCCTCTCCATCAATTCGGTAAACTGAGGGGTGCGTTCAATCTGGCGTCCGTAATGTCTGCGCAATGCAGCGGTCAGTTCGCCTCTGCGTCCAAGCTGCTCGTCGGCAAAGCCGATCATCTGGGAGTTCGGCCATGCCTGCGGGCGAATGGCGACAAGGCGGGTGAAAAGGCTTTCTGCCGTCTCGTCCGGATTGGCCTGTGCCATAAGCGAAACCATTGCCGCCGTCGAGCGCGACACGCCCATATGGCAATGGACCAGCAGATGGCTCGGCGCTTGCGGGTTCGGTGCCGCCTGGAATTCCGAGCCGAACTGCAGGATCGCATTCACATGGTCGGGCGTTGGCATTGTGTGGTTGTCGGCTGCGTTGATGATGTCGTGAAAACGCAGCGTTACACGATGGTGCTGCTCGAAAGTCTGAAACGCATCCAGTTCCGGAAGGTCCGGATCAACCAGCGAAAGAACATGTGTGACTTTGCGCGTCCGCTGATCGGGCAGTTCCTGAATTCCACACACAGTCAGTTGCGGGGCGAAATGCACAGTCATGCCAGTCTCCTTGAATTTCAGTTATGCTGTTCAGTTTGCATTGACGAATGGTGATACACCGGCGGGACGACATTTTCATGGCTGCTATCAATCCCTTGGAAGCTGTCGTCTGGCCCATTCTCTTTCCGGAATTGCCCTGCCGATATTGTAGCTGAAAGAGCCAATCACCATTGTTTCCGCATCGACCTTGCATGTGAAGTCGATAGCATACCACTTGCGCTGGCTGCGAAAGGCGCCGTCGCTGACGGTCAGGCCGGTTGTCGAAACGGAGCCGCCTTCACGCGCAAGCATATCCGGAAAAGCACCGGCTTTATGGCGGCGCACCTGTTCAAGCGCCTCGATGCCGCAAATCTGGATGATCCGGTCCTTCGGCGCGAGCTTTCCCAGCGCCTGTTTCACACGAGGATCGGACATGGCGTCCTTCGAATAGATTTCACGCGCTCGCGTCAGTTTCTTGGCAGGCGTCGCCGGTTTGGGAGCATCGGCTTTTTGCTTCGGTGCTGTTTGAGTTTTTTCCGCGGCGGCCTGACCGGATTCAGATGGTTTCTCCGCTTGAAGAAGCTGTTCGGAAGGCTGGCCCTCCGTCACAGAAGGTTTTTCTTCCGCCTTGTCAGCATCCGTTGTGGCTGCAGTCTCGGAGGGTTCGTCCGGCTTCTGTATTTCTTCAGGCGCTGCGGGCGGCAGGTCCTGCTCTGGCGGTGACTTCACGTCTTGCTTCGCCGAGGCAGATTCGAATGCCTGTGGCTGCGGTGGAGGGGCGGCCTGTTCCGGCGTCTTTGGTGTTTGCTGCTGAGGCTTCTTTTCAGGGGGCGGTGGTTGAACCAGCTCCACATTGACGCTTTGTTCCGAAGCCGGCGAAGGGAGTGCCGGAAGGCGGACCAGAAACAGAGTTGCCAGCACCAGATGCAGGACCACTGAGGCTGGCAAGCCCCAACCGGCCTCTTGCAAAACTCTTCTGGTGAACTGCAACATGGATCCAACGATCAGGGACTCGAAAGCTTCAATCTAGAGCGCATCCTGAAAAGTGTGAAACGGTTTTCGGGTAAGATGCGCGTCAAAATAAACAGTCAGAGACCGACATTCGGCCGGTCGATCACCTCACGCAGCGCAAAACTGGAATTGATCTTCACGACATGCGGAAGGGCCGAGAGCCAGTCGCGATGGATGCGCTCGTAATCCTCAAGATCGCGGGCTGCAACGCGCAGAATATAATCATATTCCCCCGACATCAGATAACAGACAAGTACGTTGGGACAACGCTTCACCGCAGCCTCGAATTCGGCCAGCGTCTTGGCGAACTGTCCGGAGAGCGAGATATGGACAATTGCAATCATCCGGTATTCGAGCGCCTTCTGGGACAGGCGGGCATGATAACCGGCGATTACATCGCTTTTTTCCAGAATGTCGAGGCGACGCGAACAGGCTGAAGGCGACAATCCAACCTTCTCCGCAAGTTCTGCATTGGTGATGCGCGCATTGGCCTGCAATGTCCTGAGAATTGCAAGATCGATAGGATCAAGATTGCTCATTCGAAGAACCTTCGAAAAAGAGGATCATCTGCACAATAATTCACTAAAAAACCTGCGCAGGCAAATCTTCTTTGCAAGGACATTGCAAGCCGCAGATGTTCTCATTTTCGGATCGACAACGACCCACGGCAAGTGGGCAAAAAATGAGAGGAACGCTTATGCGTGTCGGCTGCCCGAAGGAAATCAAGAACCATGAATATCGTGTCGGACTGACCCCCGCCGCGGTTCGTGAATATGTGGCTCATGGCCACGAAGTCTGGATTGAAACAAAGGCAGGTGCCGGTATCGGTGCCGATGATGCCAGCTACATCGCCGCTGGTGCGAAAATTGCCGCTTCTGCAAAAGACATTTTTGAGAAGTGCGACATGATCGTGAAGGTCAAGGAGCCACAGCCCTCCGAATGGGCGCAGCTTCGCGAAGGCCAGCTTCTCTACACTTATCTCCATCTCGCCCCCGACCCGGAACAGACCAAGGGCCTGCTCGCCTCCGGCGTGACGGCAATTGCCTATGAAACCGTAACGGATGATCGCGGTGGATTGCCGCTGCTCGCCCCGATGTCGGAAGTGGCGGGCCGTCTGTCGATACAGGCCGGTGCGACGGCGCTCCAGAAAGCCAATGGCGGCCTCGGCATTCTGCTGGGTGGCGTGCCCGGCGTGCTGCCGGCAAAAGTCACGATCATCGGCGGTGGCGTCGTCGGGCTTCATGCGGCCAGAATGGCAGTGGGGCTTGGCGCCGACGTGTCCATTCTGGATCGCTCGCTGCCGCGTCTGCGCCAGCTCGACGATATATTTAGCGGTCGCGTTCATACCCGCTATTCCAGCATTCAGGCGCTTGAAGATGAAGTCTTCTCTGCCGACCTCGTCATCGGCGCCGTGCTGATCCCCGGTGCCGCAGCGCCGAAACTCGTCACCCACGAAATGCTCTCGGGCATGAAGAAGGGGGCGGTTATCGTCGATGTGGCTATCGATCAGGGCGGCTGTTTCGAGACATCCCATGCAACGACACATTCCGATCCCACTTACGAAGTGGACGGGATCGTCCATTACTGCGTGGCCAATATGCCGGGTGCTGTTCCGGTGACCTCGGCGCACGCCCTCAACAATGCCACCCTTCATTACGGTCTGGCGCTTGCCGATCGTGGCCTGAGAGCAATTGCCGAGGACAAGCACCTGCGCAATGGCTTGAACGTTCACAAGGGGCGCATCACCAACAAACCTGTTGCCGAGGCGCTTGGTTATGAAGCCTTTGCGCCCGAAAGCGTTCTGAACGTGGCTTGAAGCCTTATAGGAACAGCATTGAAAGGGACTGCGATGGCGCTTTGTGCCATCGCAGTAACAAGTAGTCCACTAATATTCCGGTGCGTCGGTCTTGCGTGAAACGGGAAAAAGCTGGATTAGGCTTTGATCTATATCCTGGCAGGAAAATCCCGTGCAGTTTAAATTTTCGCGATCGGCATTGTGTTTCACGCTGATGCTTCTGGCGCTACTTGCTCTGCTGGCGACAATGGGGGCAGGATTGGGCTGGATCAGAAGCTTCATCGGGGATGTGATTGCCGTCATCTTTGTCTATGCGGTGCTCAGAACTTTTATTGACGGAAACCGCCTGCTGCTGGCTTTGATCGCGTTTCTGACCGGAATGGCGGTGGAATATGGTCAGTATCTTGCAAAGCAGTTCGATATCGTGATCGGAAACCCGGCCCTGCGTATTATTCTCGGAGCGACGCCGGATTGGCTGGACGTTCTGGCCTATGCGATCGGTGGCGGAATTGTCGTCGTGTATCTGCTGGCGCGGCGTCAGGTTAAAGCGTCAAACTAATTTATAGAAATTGTTGCACGACCTTGTTTTGAACAAGATGTGCACCTATATGGTTGTCATAGGCATTGCTTAAGAGCGCTGGAACGCGTCTGTCGCTCGCAATAGCCTTCATCGCTTGATGCTTTTGACCACGGATGTACTGGCACTGGTAGGAAAGCGATGATCAGGAAGGTCGGTGCGTTTTCGCCCCGGCCTTTTTTGTTGTCTGCAATTTCACGAGAATGAAGCATAACGGCCTGCTGAAATCCTCAAGCAGGCCGTTTGGCTAGAAATTAAGCAGCCAGTGCTTCGTCTTCCGAGGTCGGGACTTCAGAAATCGTCTTCAGAACCTGCGAAGCGATCTGGTATGGGCAGCCCTGCGAGTTCGGGCGGCGATCTTCCAGATAACCGCGATATCCATCTCTGACGAATGCGTGTGGAACGCGGATCGAAGCGCCACGGTCGGCAACGCCATAGGAGAACTTGTTCCATGGGGCGGTTTCATGCTTGCCGGTCAGGCGCATGTGGTTGTCCGGGCCGTAAACGTCGATATGGTCCTGCAGGTTCTTGTCGAACTGAGCCATGAGCGCTTCGAAATAGTCCTTGCCGCCCACTTCACGCATATACTTGGTCGAGAAGTTGCAGTGCATGCCCGAGCCGTTCCAATCGGTATCGCCGAGCGGCTTGCAATGGAATTCGATATCGATTTCGTACTGTTCGCAGAGGCGAAGCAGGAGATAACGGGCCATCCAGATCTGGTCGGCGGCGTTCTTGGAGCCCTTGCCGAAAATCTGGAATTCCCACTGGCCCTTGGCCACTTCAGCATTGATGCCTTCGTGATTGATACCGGCATCGAGGCAGAGATCGAGATGTTCCTCAACGATCTTGCGGGCGATGGAGCCGACATTCTTGTAGCCGACGCCCGTGTAATATGGACCCTGCGGGGCAGGGAAGCCCTGTTCCGGGAAGCCGAGCGGACGGCCATCCTTGTAGAAGAAGTATTCCTGCTCGAAGCCGAACCATGCATCATCGTCTTCAAGGACGGTTGCGCGGCTGTTGGATGGATGCGGCGTGATGCCATCCGGCATCATGACTTCACACATCACCAGAACGCCGTTCTTGCGCGCGGGATCGGGATAGATCGCGACCGGCTTCAAGACGCAATCGGAGCTGCGGCCTTCGGCCTGCATCGTCGATGAGCCGTCGAAGCCCCAGAGCGGCAGTTGTTCAAGTGTCGGAAAAGCGTCGAATTCCTTGATCTGCGTCTTGCCGCGCAGTCCGGCAGCAGGGGTGCATCCATCGAGCCAAATGTATTCGAGCTTGTACTTGGTCATCGCTAGTCTCTCTGTCATCCTCGGTTGATCGATCACCACAAGTCATGCGGTGTCGCGCGGCTCGGTGTTCGATTTAATAGAAGCAAGGACCGTGCCAGTTTCAAATTTGACGCATTTCCACGGCGACACAGGCGCAAGCGATAAAGCGGCAAGATTTGCACAACGGAAAGCGGAGAATGTCTGCTCAAAAAACAGGCAACAGATTAGAATTTCATCACGCCTGAAATACCGGGTGCGTCATCCCAATCTTGTCACCTGTCACTCAAGCCCAGAAACCCCTGAAATTCAAAGGCATAAAGCAAAATCGAACAGGCGGACAGAATAAGTCGTTGGACGCTCCGACCACCATTCTTCACCTTACCTTCAAACAAAAGGGGAGTGACTGATGGCACGTTCGATCAACAGAAAATCGGCTTTTCTGGCAAGTTTAGCGTTGAGTGTTTCGGCAATGACTGTTTTCGCAGCCAATGCTGCTGAAATCACGGTGATGGGTTATCGCGGCGCATTCCAGGACAATTATGTCAAGGCCGTCATCGAGCCGTTCCAGAAGGAACATCCCGACATCAAGGTCACCTATTACGGTGTGCAGAATGCAGCGACATCGCTCGGCAACATGCGCGCCCAGAAGTCCTCTCCCCAGACGGATGCGGTCATCTATGACCTTTCGGTCGCCAAGATCGCCGATGAGGAAGGGCTGGTCGAGAAGCTCGATCCGGCATCGCTCAAAAATTATGCGGATGTCGCCGACCTCGGCAAGGAACTCGCAGGCGCTGCAATTCCGATCACATATGACACGCTTTCGCTTCTTTATAACAACGATGCATTTGCGCAAGGTGCACCGGATAGCTGGGAAGCGCTCTGGGACAAGCAGCAAAGCGGTAAGGTTATCATCCCGGCACAGGGCGGCGGCGATATTCAAGCCATCCTGCTTACGATCATCGCGAACCGTCTCGCTGGTGAAGACGACTATACGAAGACTGTGAAGCCGGGCGTCGACAAGCTGGTGGAGCTGGCGCCTGCCGTGCAGACGTGGGAACCGAAGCCCGATGCCTATACGCTGGTTGCAAACGGCACTGCGACCTTGTCCATCGGCTATAATGCCCGCGCCCAGTTCTACTTCGACCAGACCGGCGGAAAGCTTCAGTCGGTCGGCCCGAAGGAAGGCACGGCTGCGCAGGTGAATGTCATCAGTGCGATTGCCAACGGCAAAAATATGGATGCAACCAAGACATTCATCGACTATGCGATAAGCCCCGAGACGCAGGCCCGGTTCGCCGAGATCATGTTCTATGCGCCATCGAACACGAAAGCGGACGTGAACGACGAAACGAAGAAGCGCATTCCGTACATGGATGCGGCCCAACGCGAAAAGCTCATTCCGGTCAACTGGATGACCATTGGCGATATGCGCGACAAGCTGCTCAATCCCTGGCGCCGCCAGATCATTCCGGCTGGTCGTTAAAACTCTACCTCACCCTGAAATTCACGCTTCCGCCCCGTTTCTCCGGGGCGGCAACGACCCCTCACAGGTTTCGATATGGTAGCAGAAAGCTCATTTCTACAGTTGAAGGCCCTCACCAAGCTTTACGGTAACAACTACCGGGCAGTGGACGATCTTCATCTCGATCTGCCGCGCGGAAAACTGCTTGGCCTCCTCGGTCCATCCGGTTGCGGCAAGACGACGACTTTGCGCATGATTGCAGGTCTCGCTTCGATCTCGGACGGCAACATCCTGATTGATGGCAACGATATTTCGCACAGGCCGCCCCATCAGCGCGATATCGGTCTGGTTTTCCAGAACTACGCCCTGTTCCCACACATGACCGTGGCCGAAAATGTCGCTTTCGGTCTCGATATGCGCAAGGTCGGCAAGGCCGAAGCAAAGAAGCGCGTTGAGGAAGCACTCGAAATGGTGCGGCTTCCCGGCTACGGTTCGCGCAAGCCCAAGGAGATGTCCGGTGGTCAGCAGCAGCGCGTGGCGCTGGCGCGTGCGCTGGTCATCCGTCCGCGCATTCTTCTGCTGGATGAGCCCCTGTCCAATCTGGATGCGAAGCTGCGCGACGACATGCGGATCGAAATCCGCGAGATTCAGAAGCGCCTCGACATCACGACGGTTTTCGTCACACATGATCAGGTCGAAGCACTGACAATGTGCGACGTCGTCGGCGTGATGGATAGCGGCAAGCTGGCACAGCTCGGTTCGCCGGAAGAAATCTATGAGAAGCCATCCTCCCTGTTTGTGGCCAAATTTGTCGGACGCGCCAATGTCCACAATTGCGAGATCGTTGACGAAAACGTCTGCCGTCTGGGCAGCGGCACCTATCGCTGCAACACGCATGGAAAGTCACGCGGGTCAGGGCAGATCGCCATTCGTCCGCATCGCATCAATCTCACGCCCAACCGCGATCGCAATCTTGTCAGTGTCGTAACCAATAGCGCCCACGGCGTGGTCGAGCGCACGACCTATATCGGTGACATCGTTCAATATGACATCGAGATTGAGGGCGCCTGCCTGAAAGTAGAAGTGCCAACCGCCAGTGCAGGACATGCATTCCATACCGGCGACCGACTGTTATGCGAATGGAAACCGGAAGACATGCTGGTTTTCGGGAGCTGATGTCATGACAGCGATCACATCGACCGACATCATCCCGGCAAAGTCATCAAGGCGCAGACGCTACAGCCTCGTCGCCGTTGCGCTTCTTCTGCCGATGGCCTTGATCAATCTCATTGCCTTCATTGCACCGGTTGCCCATCTGGCGCAGATATCCTTCCTGCAGAGCGAGAGCGGCGGTGTCCTGACAGACCGCTATACGTTTGAGAATTATATCAATTTCTTCACCGACAGTTTCAATTGGGGTCTGGTGTTCAACTCGCTCTGGCTGAGCGCGTTCATCACGTTGGCAACGCTTATCTGTGCCTATCCGATCGCGCTTTTCCTGCACCGTGTTTCGCCGGTCTGGCGCAACTTCCTTTTCGTGGTGACGGTCTCGCCGCTGCTCGTCAGCAGCGTGGTGCGCACCTATGGCTGGATGGTGCTTCTCGGCGATCAGGGACTTGTCAATGGAGCCTTGATGAACCTCGGCATCATTTCCTCCCCCATCAGGCTCGTCAACAATACGCTCGGCGTATTCATCGGGATGGTGGAAATCCTGATCCCCTATATGGCGCTGTCGCTGATTGCCGGTTTCGGGCGCCTGAATGCCTCACTTGAGGAGGCTGCAGCATCCCTCGGCGCCAATGCCTTCACGCGGTTTCGCCGGATCATCCTGCCACTCACCTTGCCGGGCATCGCACTTGGCTGCCTGCTTTGCTTCGTGCTGGCAATCAGCTCCTTCATCACACCGAAATTGCTTGGTGGCGGGCGCGTATTCCTGCTGGCGACGGAAATCTACGATCAGGCTGTGATCCAGCTTGAATGGCCGCGAGCCGCCGCAACCTCCGTCATTGTCCTGATCATCTTCGGTCTCGCCTTGATGGTCTATTCCCGCATCGCACGTCGCATCGACTGATTGGCAAAGGAGAAACGAGATGATTGGTTCAACTTCATTGCCATTCCGCCTACTGGTCGGCCTGCTCTATTTGTTCCTGCTGGCCCCAATTCTGGTCGTCGTGCCGCTATCGTTCAGCAACGACAACTATCTCACTTTTCCGCCGCAGAGCTGGGGTGTGCGGTGGTATGCGGAAATGCTGCATCATGAAACGCTCATTCAGGCGTTCTGGATCAGCCTCGGCATTGCATCGGTCGTCACCGTCCTGTCGCTTCTGGCAGGTATCCCGGCGGCCTATGCCATCCGCCGTTATCAGTTCCGTGGACGCGAAGCGGTGCTGAACCTCTTTACCGCGCCGCTGCTTCTGCCTTCCATCGTGCTTGGCCTTGCCATTCTGCTGGTCTTTGTGCGGCTGGAACTGCTCGGCACGTTCACCGGTCTGGTGATCGCCCATCTGATCGTGACGACCCCTTACGTCATCCGCATCATGATAACGGCGTTCTCGACACTGCCGCCATCGGTTGAAGAGGCGGCCACGATGCTGGGTGCGTCACCGTTCACCGTGTTTCGTCGCATCACCCTGCCGTTGATGATGCCGGGTCTGGTGGCAAGTGCCGCACTGTCCTTCCTTCTGTCCTTCGATGAGGTGGTGATCTCGCTCTTCATCACCGGACCGCGCATGACGACGCTGCCGGTGGAAATCTTCAACTATGTCGAAAGCCGCACCGACCCGATGACCGCTTCCATCTCGGTCGTGCTGATCGCGGCCACGCTGCTCATCATCTTCGTCATCGAACGCACACTCGGATTGTCACGCACAATCGGCAAATAACCTCCCAACTGAAAGTGACTGCAAGCATGGAAAATATCGCCCTCTGGATGTCGCAACCGCATTTCAGCTATCTCGAAATTGCCCGGACCTGCGGCTTCTCATCCTTCGTTCTGGAACTCGAACACGGAACCTTCGACCTGTCGACGCTGGACCAGTTTTTGGCTTTCACCAAGGCGCAAGGTCTCTCCACCCTGACGAAGGTGCTGGCACCGACGCCAGAAGCCATTCAGCAGGCGCTGGACTTCGGATCGGATGGCGTCATCGTTCCGCATATTCTCGGCGTGGAACATGCGCATCAGGTTACGAAGGCTGCAAAATATCCGCTGGTCGGCACGCGCTCTTATACGGGTGGCCGCATTTTCGGCTATGCCCGCCCGGCGACCGATGCCTTCGAAAAAGAGAACAGGCGCACCAAATGCTTCGCCATGGTCGAGACGGCGGAAAGTCTAGCCGACGTCGAGAAGATTATCGCGCTCGATACGGTCGACGGCTTGTTTCCGGGCCCTTCGGATCTGGCGCTTGCGCGCGGTCGGGGAGCATACGCTTTCAATGATGACGACAAGGCCGATCTGCGCCGCTGTGCGGCGGCTGCACGCGCTGCCGGGAAGCCATGGATCATGCCCGCCTGGACTGAAGCCGAACGGCGCTTCGCACAGGAAGAGGGCGCCGCGGTGCTGGTCGTCGCTACCCAGAACATGACGCTTCGCCAGGGCATGGTTTCGACTGTGAACATGCTGAAAAACGAAGCCCTGGTTGCCTGACTGAACTGAATACCCACTCATTCGCTGGAGGAAGAAATGAAGATTAGCCTGATCCAAACGAGCCCGCAGACCGACAAGGCAGAAAACCTGCGTATTACGCGGGGATTGATGGAAGATGCCGTGCGCACGGATTCTCCGGACCTGATCGTGCTGCCCGAGTATTTCGAATATTACGGTGGTACTCCGGAAGAAAAACTTGCGGCAGCCGAGAGCGTTCCCGGTGGCCCTGCCTACAAGATGGCGCAGGACTTTGCTCGCGAGCACAAGGTCTTCGTCCATGCCGGAACCTTGATGGAAAAGGTTCCAAACGAAAAGCGCATCTACAATTCCACCTTTGTCTTCAATCGCGAAGGCAAGGAGATTGCGCATTATCGCAAGATCCATATGTTCGACATCGTCGGGCCGGACGGGACGGCCTATAAGGAATCGGCAACCGTCAAGCCGGGCGAGAATGTTGTCGTCTATGACCTTGACGGGTTCAAGGTCGGCTGCGCGATCTGCTACGACATCCGCTTTGCCGAACTTTATCTGGAGCTGGAAAAGGCCGGTGCCGATGTCATCGTGCTTCCCGCCGCATTCACGCTGCAAACCGGCAAGGACCACTGGGAAGTGCTGGCGCGTGCCCGTGCCATCGAAACCCAGACCTATTTTGCCGCCTGTGGCCAGACCGGCAGCACGGTTTCGAATGGCGAGCGGCGTCATACCTATGGTCACTCGCTCGTCTGCGATCCGTGGGGCCACGTTGTGGCGCGCGCGTCTGACGGTGTCGGGTTCGTGACGGCGCGCATCGAGCGCGCGCAGATCGAGCGTGTGCGTTCGCTCATCCCCATGGTCAGCCATCGCCGTATCGGCAAGCAGTTGCAAGCCTGCGCATAGGAGGCCCCATATGTATACGATCAATCCCATGCCGGAGCAGGTTGCTGCCGGTGACCTCCAGCTTCTGTCGGGGGTCGAGACAGCCACTGTCGGACACTGGCGCTTCTTCGGTTTCATGCACCGTTCCATCCAGCCGCTCCTCCCGAAGCGCCGTGTGGTCGGTACCGCCGTCACCATCGCCATACCGGGTCCGGATTCCACCCTGCTTCACCACGTAACCGGAATGCTTCGCCCCGGCGATATTCTGGTGGTGGACCGGATGGGCGACGACCGCTATGCGTGCTGGGGCGGCGGTGTGACCATCGCTGCGAAGGCCTCGGGTGCGGTCGCTGGCATCGTGGATGGCCCGTGCACGGACCTGACGGAAATCGAGGATTCCGATTTTCCGATGTGGGCGAGGGGTATCTCGCCCATCACCACGCGGCTCTATGATCTGGGCGGTGGCATCAACATTCCGGTCTCTTGCGGCGGTGTGGTTGTCAATCCCGGTGATGCCATTCTGGCCGATGAGAGCGGGGTTCTGGTCCTGCCGCGGGACGAAGTGAACGCGGTTGCCTCGCGCGCGCTCGATATACAGGACAAGGGAAAGGTGCGTGAGGCTTCGGTGAAAACCGGTCTCAAGCTCGGTGACGTGTCTGGCGCCACCAAGAAAATTCTCGCCCACGCGGGAAGCTGATCCGATACGGGCCGGTTTCGGCCGGCCCTGATCATTTGTGGGATGGAATATGACTATTTGCTTATTTTCATCCCGCAAGTGTCTTAGAAGGAAAGGACGAATCTGATTGCCCGGAGCGCTATAAGGGACTTCAAGAAACGCAGGCGCGCGGGTGATTGAAATGGGAAGGGACATGCCCGTCCATGAATATCCGTTTTCTGGAAACGGTGATCTGGTTGTCGGAACTGCGTAATTTCCGGGCGACGGCGGCTCGCCTCAATATGACCCCGGCGGCGATATCCAATCGTATCGGCGCGATGGAGCAGGAACTGGGGTTCCGGCTCTTCGACCGCGATGCCCGCGACGTCAATCTGACGGCGGAAGGCGAAGCTTTTGTCGAGGGCGCGCGCGATGTCGTACGCCGTTATCATGATCTGGTGGAAAGCCTGAGTCCGCAGAACGGGCTTGAAGGCACGCTGAAGATTGGTATTGTTCCGAGCCTCGCCATGACCATATTGCCAGGTATTCTCGATATCGTCCGCCAACGCTATCCGCAGATACGCATCTCGATCACGACCTCATCATCGAAAGGGATCGTGCAGAAGCTGGAGCAGCGGGAACTCGACATCGTTTTTGCCATCAAGCCCGAGCCTACGCCCAACCTGCGCATCGTCGACATATGCACTTTCGGCATGTTCTGGATATCGCGCAGCAATCAGTTTCCGGGCGGGGCTGAAGACATGCTGTCACGCGATGACCTGCTTGGCTGCAATCTCATTTCCTATGAGAGCGGTTCCTATAATTATCAGCAGATCATCAATTATTTCACGGAAGAGCGCCTGAAAGACGCGACCGTTCATTATTCCAATTCGCTCACCACGACGATCAACATGATTTCGGCTGGTGTCGGTATTTCCGTCATTCCGCCGGTGGTGATCCAGAAAGAGCTTCGGACAGGTGAGTTGCAGGTGCTGAATACCAATGCCGTTTTCCCGGCGACGAGCTATAGCGCTATTTATCTCGAAAGCGCAGCGACGCGCCTGATCACGCTTGTGGCCAATATCGCCCGTGAAGCCGGGCGCAATTTCAGCGGCAATTTCAGTGATAGTCTGGCCTATCAGGATTAGCGCGCAGCTTTCCGTTCAGGCTGGTTTCAGGCTCTGCGTGGGCATATCCCCGCAATAAATGCTGATGATCTCTTCGGCGACCAGACGCTGCAACTCCCAGAGATTGCGGTCGCGGATGCCTTTTTCTTCCAGATGCTTGACGGTGAGATAGAGATATTCGGCGCAGGAGCCCATATGCCCGCAGGCGCGCGCAAGCAATTGTGCCACGGACGTCAGGGGCATGTTGTCCGAAAGCCTGTCTCCACGCGGTCCGGCCCAGAAAACGAGCGCACGTATTGGTCCATCCTCGGTGTCGATCGAAACCCAGCGGATGGAATAGGCATCGTCAATCGAACTGATTTCGCGCCGGATCATTCGACGCAATTGTCCAAGGCGGTCCTCATCGGACAGCCGGAAAGCAATACCCTTGCAGCTGCCGCCCGGTCGCAGCGCCAGCATAAGGCCCGGCTGGGCCATCGTTGCGCGCCAGCGGGTCAGCCGAAGGCAGAATGAACGGTGCCAGCCGCTCGCCGTTCCGGCGCGCGAGTCCACCGCCTCGAAATCCGGCTTCCAGATCAGGGAGCCATAGGCGAAAACCCAGAGCGGTTCGTCTCCTGCTTCGTGAAAGAGCTGTTCCGCCAGTTCATCGACCTCATTGTCGGTGATCGGTGCCCGGCTCGGATCAGGACCGCGATCAACCTCAAGCCGAAGGCTCAGCGAAACGAGCTCCTCGGTCAAAGCCATACGGGACAGATCGGCAGAAGGCACGGCGTATTCAGGCTGATCGTAATTCTGGGTCATTCTTTCACGGCAAAGCATGTTCATGGATGCGTCGCCTCAGATACTCGCATTTTTGCGCATATCATCAAGCTGCCGCAATGATGAAAACAACAATTCCCGGTCTCGCAGATGTTCTTCGTAGAGAGACACGAAAATGGAATTCGTCGTTACATGTGGCTCAGGCGCGGACTGGGCGCGTCGCAAGCTGTTGTTGGCCTTGCGCTTGGCATCTTCGACTTTGGCAAGCAATTCCTGAAGTCTGCCGGAATTGCCAAACGCACGAACACCGGCTTCCGGTGCGCCTGAGGCGACTGTATTCGATGTCGAGTGGATCATGGTCTGCATCTCCAATGGCAAGATATAGAGCTGATCGTGGAGTCTGTTTATGATATAATGATGTTATAAAATGTACTAAATTACATTCTTGTGATGTTGTGTTTCGGGCATTGTTTTTAAGAATAATTCTATTTCTTGCTAAGAGCATTTTTAGCACTGTCGCCCCATTGAAAACGAGGCATTCAATGCCAAAACATCCAGTGAACAAGGAAAATTCGCGCGGTAGTGCTGCGCTCGGACAGATTCCGGGATGCGCGGGCAGCTGGCATTTGAGACCGGGATATCAATCAGCGTCATGATTCATGAAGGGGAGCATATCGACCGTGTCGATTGTCGTCGGCTCGACGGGCTTGCCGTCTGGCTTGGCAAAAATCATCACTGCAAAACAGTAGATCAGAAACACTGCCACGCCGATAGCTAGCAGGCTGGCAAATATGAGTGGCCAATCAATCATGGCCGACACCTTGGCGCAGTTTTCGCGTCAACTCAACCGTCTGTTGCGATGGGAAAGCCTTAACGCTAGCCTGTAAAAGAGAGCGGCAGGTTTCGACCGGAGGCTGGATGTCGGAAATAAAAACACTGGGATCCAGACGGGTCTACGAAAATCGTTGGATGAAGGTTCGCGAGGATCGCATTGTTTATCCGGACGGCAGCGAAAGCATTTATGGCGTTGTCGAGAAAAACGATGCCGCACTGATTTTCGCAATGGATGACGAAGACGGCGTCTATTTAGTGGAACAGTTCCGCTATCCCGTCGGGCGCCGCTTCTGGGAGCTTCCGCAAGGGGCCTGGCAGGAGCAGGAGAACGTCGATCCGCTCACTTTGGCTCGTGGAGAACTGCAAGAGGAAACCGGGCTGACCGCTGAGGAAATGGTCTATTTCGGAGAGACTTACGAAGCCTACGGCTTTGCGGCTAACAAGTGCCATATCTTTCTCGCTACAGGACTGAAAATGGGAAAGCCCAACCTCGATGCCGAAGAGCAGGGGCTCATCTGCCGCCGCTTTCCTATCGGGGAAGCCGTCGAGATGATTCTTCGTGGCGATATCAAAGATGCGAGTACTATTGCCGCCTTCGGGCTTCTGCGCCTGAAAGGGATTATCTGAAGCATACTGCGCGGTAACAGGGAGCGCCCACTGAAATCAATGGGGCAATCTCCACAGCAGATACAGGCCTACGACCGTTGAAAAAATGACGCCTGACCAGAGCCAAATCTGATCGGCAAGTAACAAGCGCGTCATTTTCTGTGGATCTCGATCCAGGTAATGCCGAAGACAACAGCGCTGACGGCCAGGATCGCTGTTAACTCAATCCAAAAAATCAACTGCATGGCGATGTCCTCCAGCATGGTTAACAAACAACTAATGAAAAGGTTCACTCAGCCGGGTGAGTTTCATTGACATCATGACATCATGATGTCACTATCTTCTGATGAAAATCGCAGAAGATCATGCTCCGCTCTATGCCAAGGTGGAAACATCGCTGGCGGACGATATTTCAGCCGGTGCTCTGCCTGCTGGCAGTCAGCTTCCTCCAGAAGATCGCCTGATCGAACGTTTCGGAGTCAGCCGGACGACCGTTCGCAAGGCCATCGAGAATCTGGTCGCGCGTGGCCTTGTCGAAATTCGTCGCGGCAAGGGAACCTTCGTTGCCCAGCCCAAAGTCACGCAGGAATTGACGGAGCTGACCGGTTTCGTCGAAGACATGCAGGCGCTTGGCCGCGCGCCGACGGCACGATTGCTTGACACGGAGATAGTGCCGGCCGATGCAGACGTTGCGCGTCAGCTCGCTCTGCCGTCCGGAGCTCTGGTGATGCGGATCCGGCGCGTTCGGCTTGCCGACGGCGTCGCCATGTCTCTGGATGAAACATATCTGTCACGTGAAATCGGTGAGAAGATTGTTACGCACGATCTGGACGTCGAGCCGATCTTCACACTGCTGGAAGACAAATATGATCTGCCGCTTGTCGAGGCGGAGTATCGGCTGGAGGCTGTCACTGCTTCGCCAGATGTTGCGGAGGCCCTCGCAGTCGAGCCGGGCAGCGCTGTCTTCCTGATCGAGCGCACGTCCTACACCGAGGGGCATCGGGCAATCGACTACGAAAAGCTTCACTATCGCGGTGATCTCATCAGCTTTGTCACTCGCCTGGCCCGGCGACCGCGCGGCCAAAGATAGCCGGGGGTGAAATGTTGGCTTTATGGCTGTTCATAGCGGCTTTCGGGGCAAGCGCGCTCGGTGGCGTGCTGGGCATGGCAAGCGGCATCTTCATCGTGCCGGCGCTTACGCTGTTTTTCGACGTGGATATTCACGTCGCTATCGGGGCGAGCATTGTTTCGGTCATCGCCTGCTCTTGCGGCAGCGCGGCTCCGCTTTTGAAGCGACGGCTGACCAATGTCCGGCTCGCGGTCGTTCTTGAGACGGCAACCACGCTTGGTGCGCTGACCGGCGTGCTTCTGATCGGAATCGTTTCGACTTCGGTTCTATATGGTTTGTTCGCAGCCATTCTGGTGCTTTCTGCAAAGCAGATGCTGGTACGGCGGCGCGACGAAATCGGCTCAGCGATGCCGGATGCGAAGAGCCTCGCCACAAGCCTGCGACTGCATTCCAGCTTTCCCGATCACATATCCGGGCAGGAGGTGCACTATCGCGTCGGCCATGTTCCGCTGGGCATGGCGCTGATGTATGGGGCAGGACTGGTCTCGGCCCTTCTGGGGATAGGCTCGGGCGTTTTGAAAATCCCGGCGATGGACACCGCCTTGAAACTTCCTATCAAGGTCTCGTCCGCCACCTCCAATTTCATGATCGGCGTGACGGCTGCTGCAAGCGCAAGCGCCTATTTTGTTCGCGGTGACATCGATATCGGGATCACGGGACCGATTGCGCTTGGTTCGGTCATCGGTGCGCTGGTCGGCGCTCGCCTGCTGATGAGCCTTCCAGCGGAAAAACTGCGCATCTTCTTCGTCGTGGTTCTCCTTGTTCTCGCGGTCCAGATGCTTCTGAGCGCTTTCGGTATAGAGATATTTAGAGGCTTAGAATGAAAGTTACCGCAGACGCCGGACGAGGGGACAAAATCATTGCAGCGCTTCTTTGGTATGGCACATGGTTCGCTTCTGCCTTGATCGCGGTCGGAGTCGTTATGACTTCTATTGAACCACCGTCGCTTGCACTGAACGGCTATGACATCGTGAAAGCTGGTATTGCGGTATTCATTCTCCTGCCGATCATCCGGGTCGCGCTGACGATGTATCTTTTTCTGCGCGAGCGTGATTACGTCTACACCGTCATTGCCGCAACGGTTCTGCTGATTATCGCAACCGGCATCGTCGTGGACTTTCGCTAATCCCGATAAATCGCGTGAAGCATAAGCAATATGGCTTGCATCGGCGTGCGTGGGCTGATTTTCTGCTCGCCAAAGCCGAAAGCATCGACCCTGATCTGTCGCACGCTCCGGACAAAAGCGGAGGGGACGGGATGGCCACTGGATTGGCAAAGCGACTGGCAGCATTCGGCATGGTTATCCTGCGCGAGGCGATCGGCGTCTACTGGACGCTCGTCAAGATCATGCTGCCGGTGATGGTGCTGACGCAGCTGGCAATCGAGATGGGCTTGATCAAAGCCATTTCTCCTGCCTTCGCTCCCGTCATGCAGTTCGTGGGGCTGCCGCCTGAAGCCGGTTTTGTTTGGGCTATGAACCTGCTGGTTGGCGTGTGGAGCGGGGCAGTGGTGATGTTCGCCGTCTTGCCGGTCGACACGCTCACCACAGCTCAGGTGACGATCCTCGGTTCGCTTTTCCTCTTCGCTCATGCTCTTCCCATCGAACAGCGTATCGTACAAAAGGCAGGCCCGCGCCTGATCGTCTCGACGCTGATACGGCTTGTTGGCGGACTTGCTTTCGCATGGGGGATCAACCTGATTTCCAGTCATACCGGCTGGCTGGCAGAACCGACTGCACCGAGCTGGGTGCCGGGCCATTACGATTCAAGCTGGAGCAGCTTCGTCACCGATACGGCCTCCACGCTGGTCTGGATATTTATCGTCCTGCTCGGTCTGGTGGCCGTGCTGAGAACAATGGACGCGCTGGATGTGACACGCTTCCTCAACCTGCTTCTTTCACCCTTGTTGCGCTTGCTCGGCATATCGAAAAATGCCGCTCCATTGACCGTGGTCGGGCTGGTGCTGGGACTGTCCTATGGTGGAGGTCTCATCATCCGTGAAGCACAGCGCGGACACATTCAGCCTCGGGACGTCTTTCTCGCGTCGAGTTTCATGGGGCTGTGCCACAGCCTGATCGAAGATACGCTGATCGTGGTGGCTCTTGGCGCGGATATCTATGTCGTCCTGTTCGGTCGATTGATTTTCTCCATTGTTCTGGTCGCGATATTCGCCAGACTTCTGCGCGGAACGGGCGACGCCTTCTTCTTCCGTTTCCTTTATAGGGATACACTGCACGGCAAATCCCGACTGCACTACGGGGCAACAGTTGAACAGCCGGCAGATTCATCGCGCTGAGCTATTATTTCATCTGACAAGCATCGTCTGGAATTTCATTCTTGAGCATTCTCGCTCGGAATGAGCGCATCGATGACACTGGCAAGCTGCATGTCACGTTCACCCGCCTCCATGGTACGCCTGAGTACTTCAAGCACAGTTGCAGCGGCGCTGCGGGCTGCCTCGATCAATGTATTCCCCCGCGTAAGCTTGGCGGTCAGAAGGCCGGTGAAAAGGTCACCAGTCCCCACAGGTACGATCGGCAGGCGCGGCGATATCAGTCGCGTGCGGGTCTCGTGGTCGAAGACGATGTTTTCCAGCAAGCCTTCAGGAGTGTCGGCAAGTTCGCAACTGGTCACAACCAGCTGCGCGCCGTGAAGTGCCTGCACACGCCCCGCCGCGGTTTCAAGTGCAGCCCAGGAGGTTACATCTGTCTGTGCGATAAGACCCAATTCGAACTGGTTGGGTGTCAACAGATCGGCTAGCGGAACAAGCCGTTCAACGATACATTCCACCACCTGATCGGCAACGAAGATCCCGAGGTTCATATCGCCCATGACCGGATCGCAAATGTATTTTATGTCGGGATTGATCTGGCGGGCGCGTTCGACGAACGCGGCGACCACATTCCCGTTTGCCTGAGAGCCGAGATAGCCGGAAACAATATAGTGGCTTGTTTCAATCAATCCGCGCTCTTCGACGCCGCGCAGAAGATCGCCGACCAGTTCGGATTCGAGAACCCGCCCGCGCATGGTTTCGAAATGCGGATTGTTGGACAGCAAGGTCGTCGGGACTGCAGCGACATTCAACCCATGGGCCTGCATGGGCAGAACCGCAGCGCTGTTGCCGACATGCCCGTGCACAACCTGGCTCTGGATTGAAATGATGGAAGTGGTCATTCCAGTGCTTTTGGCAGTCATTTTGCAGCTCCTTCGCTCACGCTCAATTCGGTCCGTTCACGACGCGGCAGACGACCGTTGAGAACGATATAGGCAACCAGTCCGATTATCAGTCCCCAGAAAGCACCGCCGATGCCGAAGAGATTGATGTTTGCGGCGGATGCGAGAAAGGTAATCAATGCTGCCTCGCGATGCGTGGGGTCTGACATGGCTCCAGCCAGACTGCTGCCTATCGTGCCCAACAGGGCCAGACCTGCGAGCGTTGTGATAAAGCTTGCGGGAAAGGCCATGAAGACAGCTGCGAGCGTCACACCGAATATGCCGACGAGAATGTAGAACACGCCCGCTGCAATACCGGCGATCCAGCGCTTGGATGGATTTTCGTGTGCTTCAGGCCCGGTCGCGATTGCTGCCGTGATTGCCGCAATGTTGAAGGCATGCGATCCGAATGGCGCCATGATGAGCGAGCCGAGACCTGTTGCGGTAACGATTGGATTGGCGCTGGTCTTGAAACCATCATTACGCAGAACCAGCATCCCCGGCATATACTGTCCCGTCAGTGTGATGAGGAACAATGGCAGCGCGACGGACAGCAGGGCATTGAGAGAGAATGCAGGCATGGTGAAGACTGGAGTTGCAAACTCCAGTCGCAGTCCAGACAGGTCGACCCTGTTTTGCAGAAGCAGGAAGGCCAGTCCGAGCACGAGAATGCCGACTACGGCGTAGCGGGCGGACAGCCGTTTCAAAACCACATAGGCAACAATCAGCAGTCCAACCAGCAACGGGTCGGTGGTGGTGCCGCCGAAGGCCCCTATTCCGAATTGCAACAGAATGCCGGCCAGAAGCCCTGAAGCTATGCTTGGTGGTATCAGCCGGATGACTTTCTCGAAATAGCCCGACACGCCGAGGATGACAAATGCGAGAGCCGAAATCATGAAAGCGCCGATTGCCTCGGCGTAGGATGTGGTGGCAAGTGCCGTTACAAGAAAGGCAGCAGCTGGCGTCGACCAGGCGGTGATGATCGGCTCGCGGTAGCGCCAGCTGAGATAAAGGCCGGTAAGCCCGACGCCAATCGAAACCGACCAAACCCAGGAGGCAGTCAGTTCCGGGCTCAATCCCGCAACCTTTGCGGCCTGAAAAACAAGAATGAATGTGCCGCCATAATTGACAATGACGGAGATTAGGCCCGCCACGATAGGATGGGCAAGGTCGCTCAAGCGGATCGATGACGTTGAAGCACGGGATGGTATCATCCTCAAAAACCTTCTGGGAATTGGGCACATGGCCTGCAAGTCGGGCTGAAAAGATTGATTGACAGTTAGCTGTTTAATGGCCTGATATGCCCATCCATTTTTGACAAAAGGACCAGTCCATTTGTTCAGGCATTCGCAACTTGAATCCGTCAAGGCTTGGATTGCCCACCCCGCCCATGCGGCAATGCCGCTCCATGCGCGTATTCAGCGGTCGATCCGGCAATTGATCATCGATGGTGCGCTGGGGCCGGGAAAGCCGCTTCCGGCTTCGCGCAGCCTCGCCAAATCGCTGGGTGTCTCCCGAGACACGATCGAAGCGGCTTATGCGCAGCTGCATGCAGAGGGCTTTATCGACCGCCGGGTGGGCAGTGGAAGTTTCGTGGCGCAGATAACGGAATTCACACCCGGACACAGCGTTTCCCAGCGCGAAGCGTTATTGCGCAATCAGGCGCCCAATCTGAGCAAACGCGGAGCAGCCATGTTCCGAAGCGGTGGTGTACGCGAGCTGCTGGCGCCACGACCTTTCGCTCACGGTGTTCCGGAAACACGAAATTTTCCGCTTCAGCTTTGGGAACGTCTGGAACGGCAGGTTTTGAAGGAAGCCGGCACGCAAGCGCTGCTGCATGGTCATCCGCAGGGGACAGAGCCATTGCGACGCGCTGTTGCCGAGTACATGAACCTGGAACGCGGAGGACGCGCGACACCTGACAGGGTGCTGATCCTCACCAGCTCGCAACAGGCGCTGACTTTATGTGCCAACATGCTGTTCGACCCCGGTGACCGCATCTTCATCGAAGACCCGGCTTATTACGGTGCACGCAAGGCGTTCGATGCTGCAGGCCTTGAATCCATTCCGGTCAATGTGGACGACCAAGGCATTGTGATCGAGCGGATGGTTGGCGAAACGCTCAAGGCCAAGGCCGTGTTTCTCACACCCTCGCACCAGTTTCCAACCGGCGCGACCCTGTCGCTGGATCGTCGACTGGCGCTGATCGAATGGGCCGCCCGCCAGCAGACATGGATTATCGAAGACGATTATGACAGCGAGTTTCATTACGCTGGCAAACCGACCGCCTGCGTACAAGGCCTCGACCGGCATGAGCGGACAATCTATATCGGCACTTTCACCAAATCACTCTTTCCGGGCCTGCGTATCGGCTACATGGTTTTGCCGCCGCAACTGGTCAAACCGATGACCGTTGCGCGCACCCTGCTTGATGGGCATTCCGCACCGATGGCGCAGTTGACGCTTGCCCGGTTTATGGAAGGTGGACATTTCGGCGCGCATGTCCGGGCCATGCGCGGCATCTATGCTGAACGGCGCGATGTACTGGCCAGACTGATCGAGCGATATCTGGCGGATTTCGTCGAGCCGCATGTGCCTGCCGGAGGGTTACAGATGTCTTGTCTGCTCACCGGTGATTTATCTGAGCGCAATGCCGTCGCTGCAGCCCAACGTGTCGGTATCGAGCTCCTCGGTCTGTCCGGGCTTTACGCTGCCGGTGATGGAAAGGCCGGTTTTCTGATGGGGTTTGCAGCCTATACGCCGACAGAAATCGAGATCGCAGTTAAAAAGCTGGCGACGGCCTTTCGCGCGATCATGAAGCCATAGGTGTTCGAATGGTCAGCCGTTGAATGATCGTCATTACCGGATGACTTGGAAATTGGTCTGATCTTTGTGCTGGAAGTGGATGGGAGAACCAGACCATCTCCATGATACAAGCTGGCGGGATGGTTGCCATGTCGTATCCGCGCAGCGGCAAGCATTTGTATCGGCGCTTGAAGGGAGATTGGCGATGCAACTATCTGTCGAGCCGCAGCCGGTTGAGGGGCAGGCAATCAAAGACGAGATAGCGCGTTTCGGTGCTGATCCGACTTCTGTTTTCGCGAGCAATCTCAAAGAGGTTCGCGCGCGGATCGCCGCGGCTTGTCATCGCAGCGGACGCGACCCGAACGATGTGCGCCTTCTCCCGATCACAAAAACAGTTCCGGCTCGCATCCTGCGGCACGCTTATGCGGCCGGAATTCTCGATTTCGGAGAAAATAAACTTCAGGAAGCGCGCGACAAACAAACGGCCCTGAACGATTTGCCGATCCGTTGGAGCATTGTCGGCCATCTGCAGACAAACAAGGTCAAATATCTCGTTCGTCTTGCATGGGAATTCCATGCGCTGGATAGTTTCCGCCTCGCGGAAGAACTGAATCGCAGACTGGACGCAGAAGATCGTGATCTTGATGTTTACGTTCAGGTCAATACTTCGGACGAGGAAAGCAAATATGGGCTGCATCCGGACGATCTCATGTCGTTCGTGGCGCGCCTCTCAGAGTTTCCCCGCCTCAAACCACGTGGGCTGATGACGCTCGCAATTTTCAGCTCCGACACAGAGCGCGTGCGCGCCTGCTTTCGCCTGCTTCGTGGTCTGCGGGATCGTGTTGTTGATGTGCATCCGCATATGAACGGACTTTCCATGGGCATGTCTGGCGATTTCGAGGTTGCAATCGAGGAGGGGGCAACCGTGGTGCGGGTCGGGCAGGCCATTTTCGGTCCGCGTCCGACCAGCAATGGTTATTACTGGCCGGGTCTGGCTGCGGACGCCCACACTCAGGCTTCTGGCGGCCTGCGATAGCAGTATACGCCAGAAAAATGCGGGGTCAGGGTTTCAGGCTGATCCAGTATGAACCTTCAAACGGGACAGCCGCGAAACGCTGGTTAATTTCCGCCAGTGTCGCTTCGGGGCTGATATCCGCGAACAGTTCCGGTCGCAACCAGACGGCGAAGGCTTCTGCTGCCAGAACATTCAAGGGAACAGCATTGAAAAAGTTCCACAATCCATACACGCGCTTGTCGTTCACGGCCTTCAAACCAGCGCGGAAAGGATTTTTCAGGGCATTTGAAAGTGTGTCGCGCGCTTCCTGTTCGCTTACGCCCGGCCCAACCGAAAAACCGCTATACTTCCCGCCTGGGGATGAGGTGGCGATGTAAACTTGCGGGTCGGCGGCAACGATAAATTCGCTGCTGATCACCCCTCCCTGTGCTGGTCCATCTGCAGCAATATTTCGGCTGCCGGTCAATGTGATGAACTCGCCCATACTGGTTCGCCCGTAAGCGTAGCAGCATTGATCGGCATTGGGAAAGGCTTCCAGCAATACAGTCGGTCCGGCATCGCTCTTCGCCACCCGATCACGAATGCGGGCAATGCGCTCGTCGTAGAAGTCGGCAAAAGCGTTAGCCTGCTCCTCGCGGTTGAGTACCTTGCCCAGCAGGCGCATGTTTTTCGAAGTATTTTCGAGTGCATGATTGCCGAAGTCGACCACGAGCACCGGTATGCCCATTTTCTCGAGATAGGCGATCGCCTGCACGCCTTCATCATTGCGCATCTGCCAGTCTGAAAGAATGACCAGATCGGCTTTTACAGAAACGATTTTCTCGACCGAAACTGTAATGCCGTCGCCAATGATCGGCAGTTTTTCAATTTCCGGGAAGCGCTGTTTGAAGCCGGCATAGATTTCCGGATTGTCCCCCTTGAGGTCACCGGCCCAACCGGCCAGCACACTGACGGGATCTGGATGGACGAGCGACAACGCAATCAGATTGAATCCGCTGCCAAGCAATATGGATTTTGGTTGGGCGGTAATGGTGACTTCCCGGTCAAGCGCATCCTTGACGTGAATGGGATAGGTTACCTCTGCAACAGCGCTTTTACCGAGGGCCAGCCAGATTACAGTCAGACACACAACAAGACGGATCATTTCATTGCTTTCTAAGTTCGGGGAGCGCGCATAATTCACCGCATCCGGCAACGCCCGGCAGTTTATAGCGCAGGCAGCAAATCTTGCGCCGGCACAAATTGGCGCCATGATCTGTTTCTTGACGCAGACACCCAAAAAACGGGTTGCGCGTTCCATCGTCAAAAATCTGCGTTTCAAAAAGCGGGCGACATGGCCAGCCATCACGACAATGGTTTTCAGCTGCGCTGTTGACGGCGTAGTCGATATAGACCGCTGCATTATTCCAGGCGAGCTTCGGTGAGATGCCGGTGCGGTCTTTCAGGACTTGAACGACAGTGTTCAGATGGCTTTTTGCGACATGGCTGATAACCGTCATCACATCCGGCGCGTCACAAGCTTGCCCTTCGTGGGGCAAGCCAAAGGAACGTGGCAAGCCCTGATCATTGATGGCAATGGTCATATTCTCGAGCTCGACCGGAAGGGCCACTCCACTTTGTCGGGCGCAGATATAGGGAATGACCAGAAGCGAAAAATAATAGAGCGACCAGAACGAAGAAACCGCCCGCAGGTCGGCATCAGGATAGGCGGCTGCGCATTGATGCAGGGTTTTCGTCAGGAGAGGGCCGTACAGAAATTCCGACAGAGGCATGCTGTCAGTCATTTCGCAGGACAGCATCATACTATCGGCACACCATGCATTGTCACCATGGAACAGTGCTCTCAGGCCTTGGGGCCTGAGAGCTTGCAGTGCTTCATTTCTGGTATCGGCGCTTACCATGAATATTTCAGGCTGCCGACAACAGTGCGGCCCTGATCACGATAACAGAAACCTGCGGAGCAGACCGGCTTGCTGGTGTCGAACAGGTTGGTGGCGTTGACCTGCAGTTTGACACCTTCATAGTCCTTCTTGATCGCGCCAAAATCGAAATCAATTGCTGCATCGACAAAGGCGCGCGAACTGTTTTTCATAGTATTTTCGTCATTGCCGTAACTTGAGCCGACAAAACGGACACCTGCGCCGACACCCAGCCCGTAAAGGAAGCTGTTCTCAGGCAACTTATAGTGAGCCCAGGCTGACGCCATGTGGGTCGGTACAGATGAGATTTCATTGCCCACTGTTCCGTCCGGACCGTCCTTGATGCTGGTCTGCATGTAGCTATAGGACGCAATGAGGGAGAGGCCGTTGTCGAGACTGGTGCTGGCTTCCAGTTCCAGGCCGCGCGAACGCAGTTTCCCGCGCTGTACCTGAATGTTGGCCGGGCCAGCATCCAATTCGACCACTTCGTAATAGAGACCGTTGTCCTGATTGATGTTGAACAGGGCGGCCGTTATCAGGGTGTTGCTGTTGGGCAGCTGATACTTGATCCCGACTTCCTGCTGTTCGCTTTCCGTTGGCTCGAACGGATTGCCTGTTGCCCGGTTTACACCGGCATTGGGCGAAAAGGCTGTCGAATAGCTGGCATATGGCGTGATGCCCCAAGGTGTTTCGTAAGTCAGCCCGGCGCGCCATGTGAAGGCCTTGTCGCTCTGATCAAAATCGCTGGACGTGCCGGTTGCCAGATCGGTGTTCTTGGTGTCGGTGCTGACCCAGTCCTGACGACCGCCGAGGGTTATGGTCCAGGCATCATAGCGGATCTGATCCTGCAGATAGATGCCAGCCATGAGCTGGTCCTGAACGTCTTTTGTCTGGAAATCGATTGGCGCTACAGGGCGCCCCATGGACGGATGTCTGGTATCCAGCGGTGGCGTATAGCCATACCCGTTCAATCCCTTCCATTGCAGCTTTGTCAGGTCTACGCCGGCCAAAAGCGTGTGCTCGAAATTGCCGGTATCGAAGCTTGCTTCCAGTTGATTATCGATTGTGAAACTGGTCAGCCGCTCCTCAAAAGTGCCTGCGCTGCTGTCGAGCAGTAACGGATCGATTTCATTGGCCTGATAGGCAAAGGCCCAGTCGGCTCCGATCTTGGTCGATGCAAGGCGAGCATTCTGGCGGAACACGAACGTGTCGTTGAGGCGGGTTTCAAATTCATAACCGACACGCCCCTGCGTTTGTACTGAGTCATTGAAGGCAGTGTTGCCTGCAAAAATGTCGGATACCTTGCCCGTTACGGCATCGTAATAATAAGCGGCAGTGCCGCCGGTTTTGATGCGGGAGAACTCGCTGAGGATTGTCAGGCGCGTGTCTTCGTCGGGCTTCCACGTAAATGCCGGTGCAATGTAAATACGGTCGTCGGGAACCGAGGGTTGTTCGGTATCGGCGTTGCGCCAAAGCCCTGTCAGGCGGTAGTAAAGTGGGTCGCCTTCCTTGACCGGGCCGGAGAGGTCGAACTGGGTCTGATAACGATTATTGGTACCGTACTGGACCTGTACTTCGTGAAGCGGGGTTTCGGTCGGGCGCTTGCTGATCAGGTTGAACAGGCCACCGGCACCGGAAGCGCCGTAAAGGGCTGACGATGGGCCGCGCAGAATGGAAACGCCTTCCAGGCCATAGGGTTCAGTCTTGAACAGCGCCGAGCTTGCTCCGGGCTGGCGCAGATTGTCACGAAAGACACCGGTATAGGTGACGTCGAAGCCACGCACGGTGAAGGAGTCGAACCGCGGATCGAAACCAAAGCCGCCAACGCGTGCACTGGGCGTATAGGCAATGGCGTCGAGCAAGGTCTGCGGATTGCGATCTTCAAGCTGCTGTTGGGTGACGGACGAAATGGACTGCGGGGTCTGCACAAATGGCGTGTCGATCTTGGCGCCGGTCGCACTGCTGCGCGCCACATAACCGTCCGCATCGATCACGCCGCCGCTGCCGCCGTCGATCACAATCTTGTCGAGAACGATTGCACCATTCTCCGTTGGAGAGGCAGTGGTCTGGTCCTGCGCTATTGCCGTGGCGGCAAGAGCAATCAGGGATGTACCAGCCAGAATTGTACGGCGAAGAGGCATGCAATCGGAGCGCATATAGAATATTCCCAACATGATTTTGACAATCATGAGTGATATATTCATGTATTGGTGCTGGCAAGAAATTACATGATTAAAAGAGTCATGTTTGTTGGTTTGTAGTCATCCTGCAACACTCCCACTTTTGAAGCGGCGAAAGACCGGAACAGGTGTATGAGCGCATGATGTTCAACCGCTCATTTGTCGTCTTGGTGAAGGTCACGATGAATTCTGGCAAGGTGATTGGTTCCGGTGCAATCTTCTCACTCTGCGGACCGGTGTGGTGCGATCAATGTGGGTGAGCATGATAATGGCAAGCACGTCAGGTCACGACCACCGGCGTCAGCGCTAGCATGGGTTATCATCTTGCCAGAGAACTGACTGTCGGGGCAGCTTCGGCTGTGGTCGTGATGATAGCGATATTGGCGACAAAGGGACAAGCAGCACTGCTTGAATATCGTGGTCTGATAGCTGCAGACGGGGACCGTGAACACGGTTTCCTGGTCAATTTCAAGAAGCGGTTCTGATAACGGAGGCGGCATGTTCCGCCTGTCCATCCTTATTTTATTTGCATCGGACGGCTCTCAGGTCAGTCAGTGTGTCACGTCGTTACGGACAGTTCGTCGAAAGGCACTTGACTGATGTATAGCCATTCGGCTATGTATCAACGCATAGCCAATTGGGTATGAATTGAGCGATGACTATGCGAGACGAAGTTTTCAAAGCTTTATCCGATCCGACCCGACGGTCGATATTTGAACGACTTTGCCGAGAGGGCGAGAAGACGGTTACGGTTTTGACTGCAGGAACGAGTGTGTCCCAGCCGGTCGTCTCAAAGCATCTTGCCGCTCTCAAGAGGGCAGGCCTCGTCAGTGATCGTCACGAGGGGCGCCAAAGCCACTACAGGGCCGAATACACGGCACTAATTCCACTGATCGATTGGGCGAAAGAGTTGAACGGTTTCTGGGAGCAGAAGTTCGATGCCCTTGAAGACCTGTTGAAGAGGATGGATCAATGACCGAGATATCAGATGATGTGCGAACGGTAATTGTTGAGCGTGAAATGCCTCATCGGCCTGAAAAGCTCTGGCGCGCATTGACGGAGCCTCACCTCATCGCGGAATGGCTGATGAATAATGATTTCGCTCCGACCGTAGGCCATTGTTTCAAGCTCAAAGGTGAGTGGGGCGGGGTGCTGGATTGTGAGGTTCTGGTGGTCGAGCCGAACAGGCGGCTATCCTACACCTGGAACCACACCCATGAGGACGAAGCATACAATCTCAGAAGTATCGTGACCTTGACTTTGATACCGACCGCCACCGGGACACATTTGCGGATGGAACAGTCGGGCTTTATGCCAGGTCAGAAACAGGCCTTTCACGGTGCACATCATGGATGGCGAAATTTCCTTGAAAAGCTCGATGCCGTCGCCGCTGATTTGGACTGAACCTGCTCCTAGAGAGAGTGCCGCAAAACATAATGAGCTGGAAGGAGCTGGAGTTCAGCCAATGTGGTTGGCGAACTCCATAAGGAGAAGCACATATGGTCTTGAATAAATCCATACGCCAAATTCACCGCTGGTTGTCGATCATATTCACGCTTACCGTGATTGCGAATTTCGTCACTATGGCGTTCGGGCAGCCTCCGGTGTGGATCGTTTATTCTCCGCTTCTACCGCTGTTTATATTACTCGCAACCGGGCTGTATCTGTTTATTCTGCCCTATACTCTGAGACGGGGTGAGTGAAGCCTTTTGAACTCCGTTCGAGAGGCTCCTTCACCAGGCCAGCTTGGGCACCGCGTCAAGCAGCATGCGCGTATATGGCTGTTTCGGCTGAGTGAATATTTGAGAAACGGTACCTTCTTCGACAATCTTGCCGTGATGCATGACAACAACGCGGTCGCACAGATGGCGAACGACAGACAGGTCATGGCTGATAAAAAGCAATGTCAGATCAAGGCTTTTCCTCAGTTGCAACAGGAGATTGATAACCTGTGCCTGAATGGAAACGTCGAGCGAAGCCACTGGTTCGTCGCAAACGATGAGCTCCGGTTGCATTGCCAGCGCCCGCGCAATAGCAATGCGCTGTCGCTGTCCGCCGGAGAATTGGTGAGGATAACGGTCTGCCAGCGCCGGATCGAATGCCACTGATTTCAGCCAGCGATTGACATATTCGCGCGCGTCTTTCTTGGTGCAAAGCCCGTGTGCGATCGGCCCTTCCGCGACGGACTGAAATATTGTGCGGCGTGGATCAAGCGATGCAAAGGGGTCCTGAAAGATCATTTGAACGGAAGTGCCGATCTTACGGTCTTTTTCCCGCACCTTGCGAGCGTCAACCAGAACATTACCCGAAGTTGGCGTGGAGATGCCGCAGATGATGCGGCCAAGCGTTGATTTCCCCGAGCCGGATTCGCCGACCAGCCCCAGCACTTCGCCGCGTGCAATCGTAAGAGTTGCGGACTGAACGGCATGGACGGCATGAGCTGGTTTGGCGAGGCCGAGCCGTTGGGCAAAACGGCCAAGCGAGCCTACCGGCTTTTGGAAGACCATCGTAACGTCATCGGCGCTGACGAAGTTCGGGCTTGGGGCGAGAGATTTATTCTTCTGCGTCTCTATAATTGAATATTCGCCAGCGTTCTCGGTGGCGCTTGAGGTTAGAAGCTCCCCTGGCTGTTTTCGTGACGGCAGGGCATCAAGCAGGCCTTGAGTGTAGGAGTGCTTGGGAGAACCGAGTACTTCGGCAACGCTCCCCATCTCGACAATCTTGCCAAGCCGCATGACGGCTATTCTCTGTGAGATTGAAGCAACGGTCGCGAGATCATGGCTGATCCAGATCATCGAAATACCCAGTTCAGAGACGAGCGCTTTCACTTCTTTGAGGATTTCCGCTTGAACCGACACATCGAGCGCCGTTGTGGGTTCGTCCGCGATTACCAGTTTTGGCTTGTGAAGCAGCGCAATAGCAATCGCCACGCGTTGGCGCATGCCACCTGAAAACTGATGTGGATACTGGTCGACCTTCTTTTCCGGCTCGACAATGCGCACCCGCGCCAAAGCTTCGATCGCTCTGCGGCGAACTTCGGCATCCGAAACCTTTTCGTGAGCGCGGATAGCCATTGCGATCTGGTCGATGACCTTGAGGACCGGGTTTAGGGTCATCATGGGGTCCTGAAAGACCATAGAGACTTCCCGGCCGCGAATGCTGCGCAATTGGTTTTCCGGCAATCCGACCAGCTCCCGGCCTTCAAATCGAATTGAACTTCCGGGTTGAATTCTGCCAGGCTTATCGATCAGGCCAATCAGAGAGAAACCGGTGATCGATTTTCCTGAACCGGATTCTCCAACAAGGCCAAGTATTTCGCCTTTCCCGATTTCAAATGAGATGCCATCGACGGATTTCACCGTACCGCGGTCAGTTTCAAAATAAGTGGAGAGATTGTCGACTTGTAGCAGAGCTGTCATTTGCGCAGCCTCGGATTGAGTATGTCTCTGATCTGATCGCCCATGAGATTGATGGCCATGATCAGAACGATCAGCGCAACGCCCGGATAGATGGAAATCCAGTAGCGGCCCGACAGAAGATACTGAAAGCCATTGGCAATCAACATTCCAAGGGAGGGCTCTGTTGGCGGCAGGCCGACACCAAGAAATGAAAGCGTGGCTTCCAGCGAAATGGCTGAAGCAACTTGCACAGTTGCCACGACGATGAGCGGTGGCAGGGAGTTGGGCAGGATATGCCGTGTCACGACGTGCCAGCCACTCATCGGCACGGAAAGGGCTGCCTGCACGTAATCCTTTTGCCGTTCCGCCGCCGCCGCACCATGTGCCGTGCGTACGAAATAGGCATATTGCGCGAAGACAAGTGCCAGAATGAGCTGCCACTTTCCCTGACCGAGCACGGCGGCAACCACGAAGGCCAGCAGGATGGCCGGAAAGGACAATTGCACGTCCACAAGGCGCATTATGAAAGTTTCTGTTCGCCCGCCAAGATAGGCCGCGAAACAACCGACAATCGCGCCGAGGCTGAAGGCTATGGCCCCTGCAATCAGTCCCATTTCGAGTGATATGCGCAGACCATATATAATGGCTGACAGCAGGTCGCGTCCCTGACTGTCCGAGCCGAGCAGATAATACATGCCCTGGGCACCGACATAGCCGGGCGGCCGGCGCGCATCACGCAGCACGAGAGATTTGAGGTCGTAGGGGTCTTGTGGCGTGATCCATGGCGCGAATATTGCCAGCAGAGCAATGATGACAACCACAGCGAATGCGATAACCGCGACCTTGTTCTTGGAAAAGGCCCGCCAAAACTCCTTCACAGGAGACGTGCTGCTTATTGGAGCGGAGCTTTGAGTTGATACCGTTTCGGCCATCTCAGCGACCTTTCTGACGCAGTCGTGGATCGAGGGCTGCATAAGCCAGATCGACGCAAAGGTTGATGACGACGAAGAGGATCGCGACCATCATCAGATAGGCGACCATGACTGGACGGTCGAGCGATGCGATGGAGTCTACGATGAGTTTTCCGAGCCCCGGCCAGTTGAAAATGGTTTCCGTGACAAGAGCGAAGGCAAGTGTTGAGCCGAGTTCCAGACCAAACACCGTAACAAGCGGAATGGAGATCAACTTCAATACATGCCGGCGCAGGATCGTGTGTTCAGGAATGCCTGCCGCCCGTGCAAATTTAATTGTATCGGTCGTCATTATCTCGCGTGTGCCTGCTGCTGCCAGTCGACACATCATCGCCATCTTGAACAGAGCCAGATTAAGAACTGGAAGGAAGAGATGTGACCAGCCATCGCGGGTCAAAAACGAAAAGGGAATCCCGAAAATATCGGCAGTCTCTCCTCGCCCACCGGCGGGCAACATGCCGAGCTGAACAGCAAACACCATAATCAGCATCAATCCGATCCAGAAGGTAGGTACGGAAAAGCCAAGTATCGAGCCTGCCATGATCAGTTTGGAAACGAACCCTTCTGGCTTGTAACCGGCATAGACGCCAAGAGGGATGCCGATAAGAGAGGCAAGCAGAACGGCGATAACAGCGAGCTCCAAGGTCGCCGGCAATCGCTGGGCAATCAACTCGCTGACTGGCATGTTGAAGACGAATGATCTTCCGAAGTCGCCACTGACAGTCTTGGCGACAAAATCGGCATATTGTTTCCAGAGGGGCTGGTTGAGGCCGTATTCCTCGATAACCCGCTGGCGGATTTCTTGCGTAACATCCGGTGAAATGAGTACGTCAATGGGGTTGCCGATGACGTAAACGCCAATGAACACAAGAATGGACATGACCACCAGGACGATGAACGCCTGTCCCGACCTGCGGAGAATGAATGAGGCCATTGGCTTTTCTCTGGCTAGTGCCCCAATGGTTGCATTCGGGCAAGGGTTGCGAGGGACTTGGAAGGTTTGACCGGCGCGTTAATGCCAGTCATGCTCGATCTCGTGGCGTGTTTCCTCGACACCGACCTTCCAGATTTCCATCATGTCCCGATCGGGCCTTTGGAAGACGCCGTGATAATTGCCCTCGGCAATACGTTCACGCTTTCTGCCAGCATCGACGCGCGCGGATGCGGCAAAGTCGATGCGCTCTTTCTGGAAATTCGGGATCGGCGCACCTTCCAGGCGGGTCCATGGAAAGTTCTCCATCCAGCTGGCATGGCTGGCAGCAGGGTCAATCTCCTGCACTTTTGCCATGGTCTTTGGCGCGCGCCACCAGTCGTGAAGCTTGACCGAAGTGTCGCGATGACTGTTCATCCATTCCGACAGGAGAGGGTTGATAGGCGAATTGCCGCCATGACCGTTGACAATCAGAATGCGACGGAAACCTGAATGATAGACACTGTTCAGAACGTCCTCGATCACATTGATGTAGGTGCGCAGCGTCAGCGTAACCGTACCTGGAAAATCAGCGAACCCGGATGCCATTCCATAGGGCAGGCAAGGAAACACCGGCACGCCTGTCGGCTCGGACGCCTCTACGGCAACGCGTTCGGCCAGGATCATATCGGTTGCCAAGCTCAAATAGGCATGTTGTTCAACAGACCCGATCGGGATGACGCAACGGTCGTCTTCTTTTACACGTGCTTCGACCTGCGACCAATGCATGTCCTGAATGCGCATTTTCGTCTCCTGCAATTTTCCGGATTGGCAACCAGAGCGCACTAACCCCTCGCAGGGATGGTTGTGCGATGGCATCCCTGCATTCATTTGCTTTTTTGAATTCGGTTCCATTAGGAACAAAAAAATAGAGTTGACGCAACAAAATTTTTAAATATCGTTCCAAATAGTACTAAATGAAAAACCGCTGAGGTTTTATCGATGGATGATTTGTTGCGTACGGCTCTTTACGAAGGGCGCGCGGGACGGGAGGAGCCGGGGCTTTCCAGTCTTTCGGAGGGCGATCCGCTCTATCCCAAGCTCTGGCGAAATCCGTGCTGGCTTTCATTTCGGTTGAACTATCTGGCGTTGCGGTTCAACAATCCTGTTTATGGATTGATCCAGCAGCAACTTGGTTTGCTGCGGCCGGAGTTTGTCGTGCTTTGGTCGCTCTATCTGAGCGCCGAGTTGACCCTGACCGAAGTTGTCCGGTCGTCCGGTTTCCCAAAAAATACCTTGAGCCGTGCCGTGAACAAGCTCGACACGTTGGGCATGATCAGCCGCGAGCTCGACCCCATTGACCAGCGCCGAGTTGCTTTAAAACTGACTGAAAAAGGGCGTTTGGCGGTGGAAGCTGTCGAGGCGAAGATGATGGATCACGAACGCATGATGCTCGAATCCCTGTCGCCCGCCGAGCGTTTGAACCTTTCTGAAATCCTGACCAAGCTGGTGGTAGCTTCGGAAAGCTGGCCGCAGCAGCTCGTCGCGGATTTGGAGCCTATCGAAGGCGAAGATACCTGAAACAGCACATCTCGGATCAATAATCGGCAAGTCGGCTTGCCATGGATTTTACTACTCGTCATGCCAATGAGAAAATTACAGGGGAAAAAATGACCATTCGTTCGATATTCAACACCGCCTTACTGGCAACGACACTGATGATGCCGTTGTCAGCGATTGCTGCCGACCTCGTGATTGCCACGAAATCGGGGCCAGCTTCAATGGACCCGCACTTTACGGCAACGTCTGCGAATGCCGAAGCGACCAAGCATGTTTTCGATACGCTCTTGAAATCGGGCAATAAGCTCGAAGTCGAACCGTCACTCGCTGTGAGCTGGAAGCCTGTCGATGACACGACGTGGGAGTTCAAACTGCGTGAAGGTGTCAAATTCCACGATGGATCGGACTTTACTGCCGAGGACGTGAAGTTTTCCATCGAGCGCATTCCAAATGTTACGGGACCTAATCCTTCGACCATTTATATTCGCAGGGTGAAGGGTGTGGAAGTGATCGATCCGCTGACCGTCCGTGTGACGACGGTTGGATCGGCGCCAACATTGCCCAATGATTTCGTACGTCTGTTCATTGTTTCCCACAAGGCTGCAGCGGATTACTCGACCAAGGAAACGGCCGCAGACGGTTTCAATTCAGGTAAGGCTACGATTGGTACGGGTCCTTATAAATTTGTGAAATGGGCTCCCACGCAGGACTTGGTACTGGAAAAATTTGACGGTTACTGGGGTGGTGCCCAGCCTTGGGATCACGTCGTGCGCAAGGAAATTCCCAATGATGCTGCTCGCGTTGCCCAGCTGAAGGCCGGTCAGGTTGATTTGATATCGAAGGTTCCTTCGACAGATCTTGCTGCCTTGGAGTCCGATTCCAAGCTGGACGTCGTGAAGGATGAATCCGTCTATATTCCCTATCTGGAGTTCGACTTCCGCAAAGAATCGCCAATGGTCTGGGATAAAACCGGCAAAAAGCTGGAGAAGAACCCATTCCTTGATCCGCGTGTGCGTGAAGCTTTCGACCTGGCTATTGATCGCCAGACGATCACGGAAGTAGCGTTGGAAGGCATGGGCTCGGTGCCCACGCAAATGGTGGCCTCGAATATTTTCGGCTACAACAAGGACATTGCTCCGGCTGCTTACGACGTTGAAAAGGCAGTCAAGCTGATGGCCGATGCTGGCTATCCGGATGGTTTCAAAGTGTCATTGAATTATGCCAATGACCGTATGCCGATGGAATTGGGGCCGACAATTGCCCAGTTGCTCGCTTCGATCAATGTTCAGGTCGATGTCAGCGGCGTCCCTGCAGCGGTATTTAATCCGGCCAAGACGCGCGGGGATTATTCGCTCTATATGGCGTCTTGGGGCACGCTGACCGGTGAATCCAACTATATGCTGTCGTCATTGATGCATACAAATGACACCGCGAAATCACTGGGCGCTTTCAATACGCGCGGATATTCCAATCCGGAAATGGACAAGCTGATTGAGGATGCCGGTAGTGAAATGGACGAGGCCAAGCGTGGCGCTCTTCTTGAGAAAGCCAATCTGCTTGTTTCAACCGACAGACCAGATTTGCCGCTTGCTGTGAACATGTCGGCATGGGGTGTAAAAAAGGACAAGATTTCCTATACGCCGCGCTCTGACGAGGACACGTTGGCAATGGACGTCAAGCCGAAATAAGACCGTATCCACTGGCGGCTTCAAGGCCGCCGGTTTTTTTAGCGAGTTAATGCAGATGCCCGAATTTGTACCTGTCATCGCGTTGCATGGCGGCGCTGGAACCATTCTTAAAGCCAATATGACGCCAGAGAAGGAAGCAGCCTATCATGCCGGCCTGCGGGAATGCCTGCAGGCTGGACTGGATGTTCTGCGTAAAGGTGGCAAAGCACTTGATGCCGTGACGGCATCTGTGATTGCCCTGGAAGAAAATCCGCTTTTCAACGCCGGGCGCGGAGCCGTTTTCACGACGGATGAAACGCATGAGATGGATGCGGCCATCATGGATGGTGCAACGCGGGCATGCGGTGCCATCTCCGGAATTTGCGGGCCACGCAATCCTGTTCTGGCGGCACGTGCAGTCATGGAGCAGACCGAACACGTATTTTTCGCAGGCGAAGGGGCAAAGCGATTTTGCGAAGCTGCCGGTCTGGAAATGATGGCGCCGGAATGGTTCTCGACGGAACAGCGTCGCAAGGCCTTGCACGACGAAATGGCACGTCGTCGCAGTGGTGCCGCCGACGATGGCGATCCTGCCCGCAAACATGGCACTGTCGGAGCAGTTGCACTGGATCGTTTCGGTCATCTGGCGGCAGCCACATCCACGGGCGGCATGACCGCCAAGACACCGGGACGCGTTGGCGACAGCCCGGTCATCGGTGCTGGAACCTGGGCGGATGACGAGACGGTAGCGCTTTCCGCCACAGGTCACGGAGAATATTTCATTCGCTGGGCGGTGGGTCACGAAGTGGATGCACGGATGCGCTGGGCAGGGCAATCGCTCAATGAGGCAGCTGGCGCGGTTGTCCGCGAGCTGGGTGAAATCGGTGGCTCTGGCGGTCTTGTTGCGGTGGATCGCAAAGGCAATGTCAGCCTGCCGTTCAACAGCCCAGGCATGTATCGTGCATGGTGCGGTTTGGACGGGGAGATAAATACGGGTATATATAGATAGCAGAGATGCCATAAAGACCAGAACACAGCCTGATATCGGGATGCAATTTATGAACCTCTACAATGGAAGCATCCGATCTGCCTTGCTTCCATTTCTCTTGTGTCTGCTGTTCAACCTTCTGGCGATAGGCAGCCTTGCTGTTTATCAACGAGCGGCGCTGTTGTCCGAACTTCAAGCTGCCAGCTTTACGTTACATCGTGAGGCTTCCCAACGTGCCGACCAACACGATGCCCATCTGACGGCGCTTTCAACGATCGCTCAATCCAAAGCGCGAACGGCTGATGTTTCGCAGGATGACGTTTTCCTCGAAGTGGCGGCAACGATCACTCGTTTCTATCCGCGCATCGATGAAATTCAACTGGTGCCGATGAACCCGGCTGAGCCGGTGACCGGCACAAGAAAGCTGGAACCGGAACTGGCTGATGCCATACGTGTGGCCGCTCGTTCATCGCGAGGCGTCCCCGAGCTTCTGGCACCTGCTGCGCGACCCGGGCATTACATGATCGTAAAACGCAGCCCGAATACGGACACCCCGCACGACGGTCTGACACTCTCGATCAATGCGAGCAGTCTCATCAGTTCTGACGATGCATTCTGGAGCCGGGATGGCGTTGCGCAGCGTATCCTCATGCCAGATGGGAAGGTTTTGTTCAGTAGCGCGGGCACATTTGGTGAAGCGCATTTTTCCAAGAAACTGGGCAGTGCAACGCAACCGCTTCTCTTCCAGACAGCCCTTGCCATGGGCTGGACTGATCTTTTGCCGTTTGACCAGCTTATTCCGATCCTCGTTCTTACGAACCTGCTGTTCTTTGGTGGATTGGTCATCGTTCGCCAGACACAACGCACGCGCCATGCGGAACGTCGTGCAGAACTGAGTAGCCTCGAAGCCCGATTGGCACACGCCTCACGCGTCAACACGATGGGCGAAATGGCAAGCGGCATGGCACATGAGTTGACGCAGCCCCTGACGGCCCTTCTGGCGGGGGCTCAGGCGGGGCGCCGCTTGTTGAGCCGCAACAATATGACGGCACTGGCCGGAGCGCTGGACGATATGGTGGATCAGGCGCGTCGGGCATCCGCCATTCTGGATCGGCTACGCAATTGGTCTCGTCCGCAGCGCCGGCAGACGAAACATGCTGATCTGCGCCTTTCACTTCAGAACGTGCAGACACTGCTCGCCTCGGAGGCTGTACGACAAGGCGTCAAAGTTGAACTCTCGATACCCGAGACACCTTTGTTGGCTGCGTTTGACCCGGTGGAAATGGAACAGGTGATGTTCAATCTTCTCCGCAATGCAATTGAATCCTTTCATGATAGTGATGGTGATCGACGGATCAACGCATCTCTGAAAGCTGACGGATCGCTCGCTATTCTGGAAATTGCCGATAACGGCCCCGGTGTTGCGCCAGAGTTGTTGCCGCGTCTTTTTACCCCTTTTACGACAAATCGCCCTGAAGGGACCGGTCTCGGCCTGGCACTCAGCCAGCGGCTGGTTGAACGCTTTGGTGGTGAAATTTCCTATATTCCTCAGGAGCAAGGTGCGTTGTTTCGCGTTGTGCTCCCAATCGCCGATGGCACAGGAAGTTAAGACGATGGTTCAACCGGTCTATCTTGTCGATGATGATGAAGCGGTACGAAAGTCGCTCAGCCTTCTTCTGTCGACCATAGACATCGAGGTCAGGGGGTTTGCTGATCCTTCCGCTTTTTTGGCGCAGCTGCCGCGACTGAAACCCGGATGCATGATTTTCGATATTCGCATGCCTGTCATGACGGGCCTGAAGCTTCAGGAGCTTCTGGCCGGGCAGGAAGTTGACTGGCCGGTGATCATCATCTCGGGCCACGGCGATATCGAAGCCTGTCGTCGCGCCTTTAGAAATGGCGCGGTGGATTATCTTTCCAAGCCGGTCGATGAGCAGGATTTGATCGATGCAATCCAGAAGGCTCAGCAACTGCTTGAACGCAAGCTGGGGAGCGAGGCTCTGAGAGCCGAAACGCTGGCATTGCTGGACGCGCTGACGGCGCGTGAGCGTGAGGTGCTTGATCGTATTGCACAGGGCTTCACTACCCGGCAAATTGCCGATGGTCTTGAATTGTCGCCACGCACGATAGATAGCCACCGTGCGGCCATAGGAGCAAAACTGGGCACGACTTCGCAAGCGGAAATGACACGCTTGTGGCTTGAAGGACAGTCACATCCGTAGAACTACCGATAAGTTCGTAAATGTTACGGATTTCACTGCTTGCTGACGGGAACTAAATGTTCCTCATCACAACTGAGGAACGACCATGATCCGTAAACTTGCAATTATCGTTTTGTCGATGGCCCCGGCTGCCGCTTTCGCTCAGACTCTTCCCACCACGCCCTATCTGCCGCTTGATCTGGCAACCAAAGCTGCACAGGCTGCACTGGATGCCTGTGTCGCCAAGGGCAATAATGTGAGCGTTGCAGTTGTGGCGCGAGACGGATCGACCAAGGTTCTGCTCAAGGCCGATCTTTCCGGTCCGCATACCGGCAACAGCGCGGAAGGAAAAGCGTTCACGTCGGCTGCTCTGGGCCGTGATTCCGGTGAAGTCGCAGAGTTTATCGCGTCGAAGCCAGCCAATAATGGCATGCGGGACATGGATTCTCGCTTCGTTATTCAGGCGGGTGGGTTGCCGATCAAGATCGGGGATGCATTGGTTGGCGGAATTGGCGTTGGCGGCGCACCATCGGGTGCAACTGATGCGGAATGCGCACTTGCCGGTCTGCAGGCTATCGAAGCAAAGTAAGAATGAACAATCGGGGCTGAACGTGGTTCAACCCCGATCATTTTCAGCGAGAATGAAAAAAGGGGGCGCGGTTACGCGCCCCTTTCGCTAATAGTGACCCTGCCTCACGCGTGGCCCACTATAATAGTGGTGTCTGTGATGATTGCGCCAGGCGTTGTGCCTGTAATGACGATGCGAATGCCAGCGTGGTCCACGATAATGGCGGTGATGCGAGCGCCAGTTGTTTCGCTTGTAGTGATGCCGTTTCTTCCAATGTTTCCGTGAATGATGCCCCCGATGATCCCGGACTTGTTCGACATTCGAACTCACGTCTGGTTTTGCGACGTTCAGTGTCGGCGCGGCATTGGCAGCACCTGCTCCGATCAGCATCCCGACACCGAGAACACCGGCGATCAGTCCTTTAACTAGGTTCATTCTGCGTACTCCTTTCAAGCTCGCATCCTGAAATCTGGCGCATGAACTGATGATGAACGGGAAAAAGCGGGGAAAATCCGGCTTGATGGTCATACAAGTTTTACAACCACAAACCTCCCCAGACTGGTAGCTTCGCGATTCAACGACTACGTATAAGGGTGGAATCGTAACCCGTGAAATCGCGACGGAGAAACATGCACAGAACTGGCTTCGTCGGAACTATCCTGATGCTGTTTGCAGCCTTTCCCGCTGCTGCAAACGACGCGCAATTGGTTGCCGATATGGCTTCCGAGTGCTGGAAGTTGCCCGAGAATATTGACTATCAACGAGCGTCCGCAACTTTCGAGGTTACATATAATGCTGAGGGCGAGTTGGTGCGCATCGTGACTGTCGAGTATCAACCAGTTAGACGAGCGGGCCGAGAATTCGCAATCAGCGCGCAGCAGGCGCTGAATGAGTGCGCGAACAGAGCTCCGGTTAAGTCGCGGACGATCCGGGTGGTAATGCGATATACGGCACCCGCCTCAGATGGGCCATTGATCATGAAGAAGCCCCTCCGGTAGCCAATGTCTATCTCTTATGGGCCAGTACCAAGTGCCGCTCGACTGAATAATTCATACAGACGGTTGCCAAAAAAACATAATTGCTGAACAAGGGTTGGAACTAAGCGCTCAATGTCGAGAATGGAACACAGCTTGAAACGCATTAAAATTGGCTTGGTCTGGCTCTTTTTGGCAGGCATTTCGTCAGCGCATGCTCTTGAAGTCAGTTCTCCGGCCATTTTGAAGCCGTCGCCGGAGCAAATGCAAGCCGCCAATCTAACGGCAGAGTTTCTCACGCGTTTTCATTATCGGCCCATTCCTCTGGATGATGCGCTGTCGATCCGGATCATGAACCGGTTTATCGACTCGCTGGACCCGGATCGGCTCATCTTTCTGCAGGCGGATGTCGACAAGTTCCTGACCGGCAGCAAGGAAATCGATGATGCCATCGAACGTCAGGATTTGACTGTTCCGTTTTCCATCTTCAACACCTACCAGATGCGCATCATCGAGCGCATGACCTTTGCGCGCAGCCTGCTCAAGCAGGGGTTCGATTTCAGCAAGCAGGAAGATTTCTCTATCGTGCGCGACAAGGAGCCCTGGCCGCGATCAAGTGAGGAGAGCAATGATCTGTGGCGCAAACGCGTCAAGAACGACTGGCTGCGTTTGAAGCTTGCCGGCAAGGATGATGCGACGATTCGCAAAACGCTCGACAAGCGCTATGAAAACTCCATCGAGCGCACGTTTAAATACAACAGCAACGACGCTTTCCAATCATTCATGGCTGCCTATACGACGTCGGTCGATCCGCATACCGATTACTTCGGTGCTAAGGCTTCAGCCGAATTCGATATTTCAATGAAGCTGTCTCTGGTCGGTATCGGCGCGGTGCTCCAGGAAAGAGACGACTATACGACGATCCGTGAACTGGTTGCGGGTGGTCCGGCACAGTCATCGGGCAAGCTTGCCGTGGGCGACCGTATTGTTGGCGTTGGACAGGGCAAGGAAGGTCCTATCAAGGAAGTGATCGGCATGCGTCTCGATGAGGTCGTGCAGATGATCCGTGGTGACAAGGGTTCGGTTGTGCGGCTCGATATCCTGCCCGTTGATGCTGGCCCCGACGGCAAGCACCATGTCATCTCTCTAGTCCGCGACAAGATCAGTCTCGACAAGCAGGCCGCCCAGAAGAAGATCCTTTCGGTGAAAGACGGAGACGCCTCCCGCAAGATTGGAGTGATCACTCTGCCTGCGTTTTACGAAGACATTGAAGCGCGGCGCAAGGGCGATAAGAATTACAGGAGTGCCAGCCGCGACGTTGCCAAGCTCATTGCTGAGTTGAAGCAAGACAAGGTTGATGGTGTGCTGGTCGACCTGCGCAACAACGGCGGCGGTTCGCTCAGCGAAGCGATCGATCTGACAGGATTGTTTGTTGGAAAAGGACCGGTCGTTCAGCAGCGCAATGCAAGCGGCGAAGTCAAGGTGGAAAGCGATACTCTTTCGGCACCTGCCTGGAAGGGCCCGCTGGGCGTACTCATCAATCGCGGTTCAGCTTCGGCTTCCGAGATTTTTGCTGCGGCGATACAGGATTATGGTCGTGGTGTGGTTATCGGCGAACCAAGTTTCGGCAAGGGAACGGTGCAGACCGTGGTCAATCTCGACGAAGTGGCCAATAACCCCAAACCCGAATATGGCGAGCTTAAATTTACAGTCGCGCAGTTCTTCCGAGTTGACGGTGGTACGACCCAATTGCGTGGTGTAACACCCGATATCAGTCTACCGGGGCTTTTCGATCTCAAGCTTGTCGGTGAATCAAGCTTCGACAATGCGTTGCCGTGGTCGCAGGTGAAGGCTGCGAAGTACAAGTCATCGGATAATATAAAGACGCTGTTGCCCCGGCTGCAGAAGCTGCATGACGAGCGCGTGCAGAAATCTCTGGAGTTTCAGGACTTTTTGCAAGACGTTGCAACGCTGAAAGAGCAGCGCGAGAAAACGTCCATATCCCTCAACGAAACTGAACGTCGCAACGAGATGGCCGCTCAGGAAAAGCGGATCAAGGCACGCGGGAAGGTCAACGACGGTATTGATACCGGGATGGATGACGGTCTGCAGTCGAATGAGCGAAGCTTGAGTGCTGATCTGGCGATTGAGAAAAACCGCAAGAGCGCGACAGATGTCCTGCAGAACGAGGCTGCGGCGATTGTGGGCGATCTGGTTGATCTGCGATAGGGCTTTGGTTCAAGCCAGTGCGGGAGAGAACTCGCAACGGGAGGTGCTGGCGCCGCCCGCTGCGCTGTTGCGAAACTTAGGGATTATCGGATTTCAGAAGATAACCCGCACTAAACCCGTTAGGTCGCGTGAACGGTCAGGTTTTACGGTCCGCGCTTATTTGCGCAACTCGGCTTCGATCTGATCGAGAACCTGATCCTTGCCGATGCCGGTCAGGAAGGGGAGGCCCTTGATGACGGGCTTGGTCACCGAAGCCGAAATAGGCGTGGTGGAAACGATGAAATCCACATTGTCGGCGAGAGAAGGAACTTCCGTGGCTTTTGCCTGTTGAGCATTGAAGGTAAGCCCACGCTTTTTCATTTCTTCGGTGACGGTTGCATTCACTGCCGTAGATGTCGCTACACCTGTACCGCAAGCGAAGAGAATTGTTTTCATTTTAGCCATGGTTTCCTCCAATTGGTGCTTGTGTGTTCAGGGCGCTAGAGCATTTCCTGTTTTTCTTGAATCATTGGAAATGCTCTATTTCTTTGTTTTTCGCATTATCCGACGCAAAACCGCTTCGCACTTTTGCTGGAAATGCTCTAGCCTCTATTGCAAGGCAGTTTGAACGTCCTCAAGCGTGCGTGCGGCCTTCAGCCTGTCGAGTGCATCAGCATCCTGAATGGTTGCCATGATCTGCTGCAAGGTTTCAATCTGTTTGTCCTTGTCATTGATGGCAAGCAGAAACACATATCCAACCGGGACAGCTTCTTCCGGGTCTTCCATATTGGCGAACTGGATGGGCGATTTCAGCGTCGCGAATGCAATACCAGCCTTGATCACATGTTCAGGATCGGTGTGAGGGACTGCGACGTTATCATCGCGCTCAAGCGGTAATCCGGTAGGCATGGACAGTTCGCGGCTGACGACGGCATCAGCATAGCTTGGCTTGACGTAGCCAAGTTTCTCCAGCTTGCCCGCCAATATCCGGATAATCTCTTCGTTGGTTTTTGCGTCGCTCTGAAGCTCGATCGCTTGTGGGTCGAGAAAATCAATCAGACCAGCAGCCATTCCATTCTCCATTCAAAGAAGGTCGCACGCCGATCTCGACGTGCGACTTGTATTTCATGCAGCGATCATTGCCGCCCTCAGGCAGCAATTTCGTCTGCAGGTTCGTCCTCAGCACCCGCAGCGCGTTCCCATGCCTGCGTATTGCGACGATAGAGCATGAAAAGCGCTGCAATAACGACGGCGATTACCGCGATACCAATAGCACCGAGCCACTGGATGGCCGAGATGATGACGTAAGGCACCCACAGGAATCCATCGACCACCGAAGTAATCTGCAAGGCGTTCTCAGGCAGCTTGAAGCCCGATGAAACAGCAGCGCCGGTGAACAATGGTGCGAGCGCATTGGCGACATAGAAGCCGATGGCCAGTGTGATGGTTCCGACAACGACCATACGGAACACGTTTCCTTTCAGAAGCGGTGCCGTCATGGCGACGATAAACGGAATGACGGCAAGATCGGCGAACAGGATCACGCGGTTACCCGGCAGGATGACCGACAGAATGATCGCAATCGGCACAAGAATGAGTGACGACGAAATCGCAGCCGGGTGTCCGATCAGGATTGCCGAGTCGAGACCAACGAGAAGTTCGCGGTCGCCTGTGCGCTTGCGCACAAATTCCTGTGCAGCATCAGAAACTGGCAACAGACCTTCCATCAGGATTTTCACCATGCGCGGCAGAAGCAGCATGACTGCTGCAAGCGTCATGCCGGTGCCGAGAACCTTGGCGAGGATCGTGCCGAAGTCGCCTGCATTATAAAATGCGATAGTACCAAGAACGAGACCTATGATCAGCCCCATCACGACCGGCTCACCGAAAACCCCAAAGCGACGTTCGATGGTTTCGGTGTTGATGTTGATCTTGTTGATGCCGGGGATGCGATCCATGATCCAGTTGAGCACGATGGCAATTGGCAGGATCTGCGCCGAGGCCAGATGCGGCACGGACACACCGGGTACGCCATAGAACTGCTGAACAGCGCGTGCGGACCAGTCTGCAAACAACAGCGACAGTGCTGCAACCAGTGCTGCAATGATGATGCCGTAAGCGAGGTTATCGGTTGCAGCGACAACCAGCGAGCCCACGAAAGCAAAGTGCCAGAAATTCCATACGTCCACATTGAGCGTGCGCGTCCAGCGCATCAGCAGGAGGACGATGTTGACCAGAATACCTACTGGAATAACCCACAAGCCCACGGATGAACCAAAGGCAATGGCTGCAGCGGAAGGCCAACCGACATCAACGATGTCGCGTTTGATGCCTGTATTGGTCACGATTGCCTGAGCCACTTCACCGATGGAGGTGAACATAAGGCCAAGGACCAGGTTGATACCGATGAAAGCGACGCCAATTGTTATGGCTGCACGGAAGGCTTTGCCGACCTTCGCCCCAAGTACCACTGCGATAATGAAAATCACGATAGGCAACAGGACTGTCGCCCCAAGCGTATCGACTGCCGTTTTAAGTCCGCTCAGAAATGCGTCCATTTATCTCTCCTCCCCCTCGGAGCACGTCCCAAAGTGCACCGAACTAACAGAACATCATTATTAGCTCGCACGTATCGACGTTTCAAAATGTGAATTGGGCGAAACGGCAGAACATTTGTATTCTATAGCAAACTAAAGTTGAATAACAAGATGGCATTTCGGGAGGTGTAAACGCTGCGAGAAATGAACACTGGTATTGACTTAGAAACAAATGTTCATTAATCGATAATGCATCAGAGGAGACTGCGAGAATTTTGCAGGGACGTTCAGGAGGAAACGATGGCAACCAATGTGGCGTTGACAGGTTTGGCGCGTGACATGCAGGCGCGGGCGGATAGTGGGCGACCAATTCGCATCGGACTGATTGGCTCCGGCGAAATGGGCACCGATATCGTCACGCGCGTTGCACATATGCCGGGCATCGAGGTTGGCGCTATTTCTGAACTGCGCGTTCCCAATGCTCTCAAGGCTGTGGATATTGCTTTTCAGGAAGAAGGCCATGGCCGCGAGGTCTCGACAGCTTCCGACCTGACTGCTGCTATGGAAGCGCACAAGGTTGCTGTAACCGACAATGCCAATCTGATCCTCGAAAATGATCTTATCGATGTCGTGATCGATGCAACCGGTGTTCCAGCTGTGGGGGCCGAAATCGGCCTGCGCGCTATGGAGCATGGCAAGCATCTTGTCATGATGAATGTCGAAGCGGACGTCACCATCGGTGCATATCTGAAAGCCGAAGCCGAGCGCCTTGGCGTGACCTATTCGCTGGGCGCAGGCGATGAGCCGTCATCCTGTATGGAGCTGATCGAGTTTGTGACTGCCATGGGTCATCCGATTGTGGCGGCGGGCAAGGGCAAGAACAATCCGCTCAATATCGACGCCATTCCAGATGAATATATGGAAGAAGCCACGCGCCGTAACATGAATGTACGCATGTTGGTGGAATTCGTTGACGGTTCAAAGACCATGGTTGAAATGGCGGCTATTGCCAATGCCACAGGTCTCGTCCCCGATAAAGCTGGTATGCACGGCCCTGCTGCAACGCTCGACCAGCTCAATAAGACGCTGATCCCTGAAAAGGATGGCGGCGTGCTGTCGAAGGTCGGTGTGGTCGATTATTCCATCGGCAAGGGTGTTGCGCCGGGCGTATTTGTTGTCGCCGACATGTCGCATCCGCGTATTTCCGAGCGCATGGAAGATCTGAAAATGGGCAAGGGTCCATATTTCACGTTCCATCGTCCGTATCACCTGACTTCCCTTGAAGTGCCGCTCACCTGCGCCCGCGTTGTGCTCTATGGCAAGCCGGACATGGTTCCGCTTTCAAAGCCGGTCGCCGAAGTGGCAGCCGTTGCAAAGAAGGACATGCAGCCGGGCGAAAAGCTCGATGCGATTGGCGAATATTGCTACCGCGCTTGGATCATGACTTCCGGTGAAGCAAGAAGCGCGCATGCGATCCCATGCGGGTTGTTGCAGGGTGGCAGCGTGACCAAGCCGATCAAAAAAGGCGAACTGATCACTTACGACAATGCGGCTGTGGCACCCGGTTCCAAGATTGCCGAGCTGCGCGCACGTCAGGACAAGCTCGTTTACGGAGCGTGAGGACAAAACATCATGGTTCAAGCCAAAAAAGTCGAACCGCAGGATACGGGCGACCGTCACAATTTGCCTTATGCTTTCCGCACTTATTCGCCGGAACAGCTGAAAGAAGCACTGCATAAAATGTATCTCATCCGCCGCTTTGAAGAGGGCGCGGAAGAAAGCTACACGCGTGGCCTCATTCATGGAACGATGCATCTGTCCATCGGGCAGGAAGCAAGCGCGATGGGCTCGTGTCTGCCGCTTAACGATGACGACATGATCACCTCGACCCATCGTGGTCATGGCCACTGCATCGCCAAGGGTGCAGACGTGAAGCGCATGTTTGCTGAGTTTTTCGGCAAGGAAACCGGCTATTGCAAAGGCCGTGGCGGCTCGATGCATATCGCAGATGTTTCCAAGGGAAATCTCGGTGCGAACGGTATTGTCGGCGGGGGTATCCCGATTGCGGTAGGTGCAGCTCTTTCCGCCAAGAAGCAGAAAAACGGCAAGGTGGTCGTGTCGTTCTTTGGCGATGGTGCGAACAATGAGGGTGCTTTTCACGAAGCACTCAATATGGCCGCGGTCTGGAAGCTTCCGGTTGTTTTCATCTGCGAAAACAATGGCTACGGCATGTCCACCTCCACTAGGCGCTCGACGGCAGTTGCCAATGTTGCTGACCGCGCCTCGGCCTATAACATGCCGGGCGTGATCGTGGACGGCAACAATCTGTCGGAAGTGGCGGAAGCTGTGAATGAAGCCACTGAACGCGCGCGGCGCGGCGATGGACCGACGCTCATTGAAAACAAGACCTACCGCATTCGTGGTCATTCCAAGAGCGATCGCAACCGCTATCGCACCAAGGAAGAAATTGAGCATTGGCAGAATGATCGCGATCCCATCGCGCATTTCGAGGCCGATTTGAAAGCCTATGGCTTCATCAATGACGCTGAGATCGAGGCAATTCGTGCTGAGGTGGAAAAGGAAATCGCCGACGCGATTGAATTCGCCAAGAACAGCCCGGCGCCTGATCTTACCAACCTGACCCGCGACGTTTACACGGATGATATTTGAACATGGACACAGCAATCCGTGAGTTGAGTTACTCGCAAGCTATTCAGGAAGCTATGGCAATTGCCATGGAACGCGACGACCGCGTTTTTCTGATGGGTGAAGACATTGGCGTCTATGGTGGCGCATTTCAGGTGACAGGGGATCTGGTGCATCGCTTTGGCGAGGACCGTGTCATGGACACCCCGATTTCAGAACTGGGCGGCGCAGGTGTAGCGGTCGGCGCAGCACTGACCGGCATGCGTCCGATCTTTGAATTCCAGTTCTCCGACTTCGCAGCACTTGCCATGGAGCAGATCGTCAATCAGGCTGCCAAAATCCGCTATATGCTTGGCGGGGCGGTTTCTGTGCCACTGGTCATGCGCTTTCCTGCAGGCTCTGGAACGGGTGCCGCAGCGCAGCACAGCCAGAGCTTAGAGGCTTGGCTTGGTCATGTTCCGGGTCTCAAGGTTTTGCAGCCCTCGACACCTTATGATGCCAAGGGCATGTTGCTTGCGGCCGTTGAAGATCCTGATCCGGTTATGATTTTCGAGCATAAGCTGCTTTACAAGACCAAAGGTCCGGTTCCTGAAGGCTTCTACACCGTGCCAATCGGCAAGGCGGAAGTGGTTCGCGAGGGTCGCGATCTGACCATCGTCGCAACCGCAATCATGGTGCACAAGGCGCTTGATGCGGCTGCTGAACTTGCCAAAGAAGGCATTGATGTTGAAGTGATCGATCTGCGCACCGTGCGCCCGATTGATCGCGAAACCATCATTAAAAGCGTCAAGAAGACGTCCAAGCTTCTCTGCGTTTATGAAGCGGTGAAGACGCTTGGTATCGGTGCTGAAATCTCCGCAATCGTCGCAGAAAGTGATGCCTTTGACTATCTTGATGCGCCAATCGTGCGTCTTGGCGGGGCAGAAACTCCAATTCCTTACAATCCTGATCTTGAACGCGCAACGGTTCCGCAGGTGCCTGATATCCTGAAAAGTGCGCGTGATCTGGCCAAGGGAGTACGCTGACCATGGCTGTGGAAGTCATTCTCCCCAAGGTCGATATGGATATGGAGACGGGGCAGATTTCGCGCTGGTACGCCAAGGATGGCGATACCGTCACGAAGGGCCAGCTTCTCTTTGAAATTGAGACTGACAAGGCGGCGATGGAAGTCGACGCTCCGGCATCAGGCATCATTGCGGATATCAGTGCCGCAGAAGGCGCCGTTGTCCCGGTTGGTCAGACTGTCGCCTGGATCTACGACGAAGGCGAAGAGCGTAATGCTAAGTCAACTTCGGTCGTTGAAGAGCCAGTTGCCGCTGTACCCGTAGAAACCGTCATTGAGCCGGTAACTTCAAAACAGGCTGAACCAAAATCCTCCCAAGGCTTTGAGCCGAGCTCAGCCAATGATGTGCGGGCAACACCACTCGCTCGTCGGCTTGCACGTGAAGCGGGTGTTGATCTTGCAAGTATCTTGGGTTCTGGACCCAAAGGTCGTGTCCAGAAAAAGGACGTTGAAGGCAATATCAGCGTCGCGAAGCCAGAAATTTCTGGGGTTGCTGCTAAACCGCCAGCGAGAAACACTGCTGAACCGTCCTCTGCGGGACAGCTCAACGCAGTCTGGTTGCGTGAGGGTGAGGCCGATCGGTTGCCGATTGTTCTGATCCACGGCTTTGCTGCGGACCTCAACTCATGGCGTGGCTTGTTTGCCGGGGCATCGCTTGGCCACCCGATACTGGCGCTTGATCTTCCGGGACACGGCAATTCGCCACGTGTTGTTCCTGAAAGCATCGATGACATTGCTGCTTCAGTCGAAGCGACGCTTGCTGCTTTCGGTGTGACGTCGTGCCTGTTGGTCGGCCACTCGCTTGGTGGAGCTGTCGCCACAGTCACCGCTGCGCGTGGTGTTGTCGATGTGCGTTCCCTGTTGCTTATTTCTTCGGGGGGCTTGGGACCGCAGGTCAACGGCGCGTTCATAAAAGGTCTCGTCGGCGCGAAAAGCGAAGCCAGCATCGTTCCCTGGTTGAAACTGCTCGTTGCCGATGAGAGCCATCTGACGAAGCCGTTCATCAATGCAACAGTTGCACAAGCCGCTGATGCAGAACTGCGCGATACGCAGGAAGCGATTGGTCATCGGTTTTTTGCGGACGGCACACAGACTTTTGAGGTTCGCTCAAGCATTGCCTCGCTTGCAATGCCGGTGCGGCTCATCTTCGGTGCCGAAGATCGGGTTATTCCCGTTGCCCAGGCTCATGGTTTGCCGGGGAAAGTTGGCGTCCACATTTTCGCAGGTTGTGGACATATGCCACAAATCGAAGAGCGGGCCGCGGTGCTGCAAATCCTGAAAGAATGCGCTGCCGCCGCCAATTGATGCGGTAACCGAAAAAAGCACATTGTTTGTGACGATGTGCTTTTTGTTGTTACTCGGACTGCGCCTTGTCCTTGAGCATCTGTGTCGCACTTTCTTCATCGGTGATGAGAACGGTGGGTTTCAGAAGTTCGATTGCACCAAGCAGAGCGGCAATCTTCTCTTTGCCGCCTGATGTAAGAATACGTTGCGGCGTCTTCTGAAGACTTTCAATTTTGGCCGACATAACGCGATCATGCACGGGATCATCAACGATCTTGCCGTTCTTGTCATAGAAGTGGAAAAGTACGTCGCCAACAGCGCCATTTGCAATGAGCGATAGCTTCTGTTCCTCGTCAATCAGGCCGACGCGATAAGACGTGCTGCTGGCGGTTTGAATGTCGCCGACGCTGAGCAGAACCATGTCCAATTCTTCGGCCATATCCAGCACAGTATTCAATCCGCAACGTTCGATAAGAGCTATCCGTGTCTCTTTGCTATCAACCAGAGCAGGGGCGGGGATAAGATAGCCTTCACCCTGAAAAATCTGCGCAAACTGCCAGGCAAATTCCGGCGGATTGGAACGGCGTGGTTGCACGATGCCGCCGAGCAGCGAGATGACTTTCAAATCGTTGAGTGGGCGGGCACCGATGTGCTGCAGAGTGCTGGAAAGGGTACGCCCCCAGCCGACGCCAATCGTCATACCGTGCTGCACCTTTTCCGACAGATAAGCGCCGGTGGCAGCACTGATCGGTGGAATAGGATCAATGTCGGATGAAGAGAGCGGCGCGACAATCGCGCGTTCCAGACCAAAGGTCTTTTCAAGCTCCACTTCCAATGCGGTCAGGCTTGCCAGCTTGCCTTCGATGGTAATTTTTACTTCATTGCGAGCACGGGCATCAGCAAGAAGGCGAACGATTGTGACACGGCCGACGCCAAGCGCTTCAGCAATGTCGTTCTGGGTCATTTGTTCGACATAATACATCCACGCAGCACGCGTTCTCAGCCGGCTCGTGCGGTTTTCAGCGGCAACGCCTTCCGATCCAATGATGAGGTCAGCGGTCTCCGGATTCTTTTGCGTCTTCTTGCCAGCTTTTTTCAAAATAATCCCTCAAATTATTGGCGCAATACTGCTTTATAGAAGTGATACTCTTAAAGCGAACCTATTGCTTTTCCACGTGAAGGCAAACAATAATTCATGTGCTCTGTCCAGGCTGTTCCGGTGGCGCTTCGGTTAAGGAAAATGAACATGCTACGCATTCTTTCGGAAGAAATTGCAGTCAATCTGAAGGACCGTCTGCGCGAGGTTCGATACATGATTCGTCGCAATCGTCATGAAAGTTTGCAGGGCGAACAGGCCGCTTCCCGGCCGGGTGAAATCGTGTCACCGGAACTGCTGCTTGGACATGCTGCGAGCATGATGGACAAGGCGCTGACGACGGCTGAAACAATCTCCATTTCGTTGATTTCATCGAACCCGAATGTTCATAACAGTGCGCCGCATGTGAGAAGCCTGTCAGTCTATTTCGGCGCAGGAGCTGAAGGTGGGCGCGCGTTCCGCAAGGATATGTACTATCTCACCAAAGAAGTGCTCCGCCGCCATCAGTTGCAGAATGTGCTGATTCAGGAAGCTGTGTTTGTCACCGTGCATGCAAAAGTAATGCGCAAACATGGAGCTCTCTTGAAGAGCGCGGTTGCCGCCGAGGCGGGCGACAAAAAAGTAGCCGAAACGGCCAAGGCCATCACGGCCATGTTTTTCGAGCTTCTCGCGGAAAAGCCGGTTCGTTTTATTTCATTGGATGGCCATTGCGATCCGCAGGCTTTGCGTAAATTCGAAACAATGTGTTTCGCTGCTGTTGGCCTGGCATGCGGACTGGCCACAGCGAAAGCTGGCGACCTGGAAGGAATTGACCCACTTGAGAGCGCCATTCTGGCTTTGGACGCAAGACATGAGCGTCTGATGCAGGCTGCTGAAGATCGAGATCATCCACAGCTCGAAAATCTGTTCCAGACCTTGATTGCACACCTGCCATAAAACAAAGCCCGGATACGATGATCCGGGCTTTGTTTTATAGATGCGTCGCAGATGAAGTTTAGTTTCCAAACATATCTGCGATCAGCTTTTTTGCGCGGGGAATTGAAGCCGGACTCATGCTGAGCTCGGTCAGTCCCATGCGCAGGAATTCGCCGATGAGTTCCGGCTTTCCTGCAGCTTCGCCGCACATGCCCACCATGATGCCTGCTTCGGTACCCGCCTTTGCGGTCATCTCAATTGCCGCCATGACAGCCGGGTGGCTTACGTCGTTGAGCTTCGCAACGGTTGGATTGAGCCGATCCGCAGCCATCACATATTGCGTGAGATCATTGGTGCCGATGGAGAAGAAAGCCGCTTCTTTTGCGAGTTCTCTGGCGGCAAAAACAGCCGCCGGTGTCTCAATCATAACGCCAAGGTCGAACTGGGCGAAAGCTTTACCTTCGTTTGTAAGTTCGCTGATGCATTCTGCGATCAGTCGTTTGGTTGCGCGAATTTCTTCGACATCCGAGACCATCGGCAGCATCACCTTGAGGTTGCCGTTGACCGCTGCGCGCAGCAATGCGCGCAACTGCGGCTTGAACACATCCAAACGATCCAGACACATGCGAATGCCGCGCCAGCCAAGGAAAGGGTTTTCTTCCTCGGGAAACTCGATGCCTGCAATGGGCTTATCGCCACCGATATCGAGGGTCCGGACAATAACCGAATGTGGTGCAAATGCTTTGAGAAGTGCCGAATAGGTTTCGGCCTGCATATCTTCGGACGGCAGATGAATATGCTTCATAAAGAGGAGCTCAGTACGGAAAAGACCAACACCCATCGCACCGGCTTCGAGCGCGACGTCGATCTCCTCAAGTGCGCCCATATTGGCGGCAACTTCGATAATATTTCCATCTGCGCGTCGAGGAATTATCGAGCGGTAGGCATCAAGCGCCTGCTTTTCCTGTAATGCCACAGCGATGCGTGCTTCGATATCGCTGCAGGTGGCCGCATCCGGGTCTGAATGAACGATACCGCTACTTCCATCTACAGCAACGACTTTAGCATTTTTAAGCTGCTGAACCGCACTTCCGAGGCCAAGAACAGCCGGAATGCCATGCGTGCGCGCAATGATCGCAACATGCGATGTGGCGCCGCCATGTCCGCAGACAACACCTTTGATTTTCTTGAGCGGTGCACGTGCCAGATCCCAGGCGCCGATGTCTTCGGCAATAAGCACCGATCCTTCCGGCAAGCCTTCCAGATTGATATCTTCCTTGCCGAGAAGTGCAAGACAGATCTGGCGACTGACGGCATGCACATCATCTGCACGTGCAATAAGATAGTGATCGTCGAGTGCCGCAAACTGCCCGGCAACTGTGGAAGCCGCAGCAAGCATCGCCGAAATGGCATCTAAACCATCTCGAATGAGCCCAAGTGCTTCGTCGGTCAGGCTATCATCCGCAGCAATATCCTTCAATGCCGCAATGATGCCTCTGTCAGCGTCAGCGAGGTTGCCGCTGGAGAGCGAAGCATCCATGCGTTGCTGTACCGTCGCGATAGCCGACTTAAAATGGGCAATCTCGGTGTCTATTTCAGATGCTGCAAGCTTCCGGCCCAAAGGCTTGATTTCTTCAGGAAAAAACGGAAACGCAGTGCCCAATGAGATGCCTTCGCTCGCACCAATGCCTTTTATCTGACCCGTGGGCAGCTTTATCGTAATCGCAGGCTGAATAGCGGCTGGCGGCGCGGTTTCTGCTTGAGGGGTAGCAGCGGGTGCAGCGGCCTCTTCAAGACCAGCCTGCGGGTTTTCCAGATAGCCAATCAAAGCTTCGATGGCTTCAATGGCATCGGCACCATCGGCACGAACGGTCACTTCATCAAGTTCTTTCACACCAAGCAGCATCAGCTTGACGGAGCTTTTGGCACTTACGCTTTTCCCGGCCTTGGCGATTTCGATGTCGCTTTCAAAACCCTTGGCCAGTTTAACGAAGCGGGTTGCGGGGCGCGCATGCAGCCCTTCATGCACCCGGACGATAGTCGAGCGTTCCATTTATATAAGCCTCAAAGCGACATCTGAAACATTCCAACATCCTGAATGTCGAAACTTGTTCCAATTATCTGTTTTAACACGTAATTCCAAATCCAATGATGGCCAGATTCAGCCGCCAATGGTGATAATCTGCCCTTCTTTGAGAGCAGCGACAAGCTCTTCGCCGACGATTTCAGTAGCGCAAATTTCGCCTGGACGATCTGTCGATTGTGCGCCCGTAAACGAAATAACGACGTGGCCGATTTCGCGTACTTTTTGCCAGGCGCTATCACCGACAGCAGTGATTTCTGCGTTGAGCGAGCCGATGGTGATGCGGGCTCCGACAGCAGGTGCGGCCGCTTCAGGGCCTTCTTCCACGACATGCATTACGGAAACTTCAGCGAGTTCGGGTGGCGACCCATCTGCAAAAAGAATGAGAACGCCGCCTTCAGCGAGATCCGCAACTTCCGGGCCGATCGCGGTGATCCGCGTTTTCAGATGTATCGACATAGAGGCGGTCCTTTCTTGGTATGGTCTTCGATGCCCGGAAATAGTGATCAGGGGACGCCGACATTGCAGATGTTTGGGAGATTGCCTGCCGCTGCTTTTGCTGCGACAGGCTGAACGTCTTAAAGCACTGCGAGGCTGACAACCCATGCGATCAGGACCGAAAGTGGCCCCATGATCTGACGGCTGATCAGAACTGCCGGAACACCAATTTCGATTGTCTTGGGTTTCGCCTCACCGAGCGCGAGACCAACCGGCACGAAGTCACAACCGACCTGCGTGTTGTAGGCAAAGAGCGCAGGCAGGGCCATGGCCGGAGCGATGGTGCCGTTGGCGATCTGCGGTCCTATGATCGCCACGCCCACGACCTGCGCGATAACCGCGCCCGGTCCGAGGATTGGCGACAGGAACGGCAAGCCGCAGATGGCGGAAAGCACGAGCAAGCCGACAATATTATTGGCTAGGGGGCCAAGCGGCTGGGCAAGAATATCGCCAATGCCTGTATAGAGGATCAGACCGATCAGCATGGTCACGAATGCCATGAATGGCAAAACGTTACGGATAACCTGATCGATTGTGCGGCGACCCGCCTGGAAGAAGATACCAACCACACGGCCCATAACACGACCGATACTGCTGATCAGTCCGACCAAGCCGCCTTCGCTCGGCTGTTCTACCGGTGCAGACTCTTCTTCTTCAACTGCGGCAACTGCAGGGGCAGCGGCGGCCGAGCCATCAGCAGAAACGATGTCTTCCGGCTTCACACCTGACACGTAAATGTCCTCGGTGATGAACTGCGCCAGTGGCCCGGATTGTCCAACCGGTGTGATGTTTACCGTTGGAATGCGCTTGCGCGGATAGACGCCGCAGCGGGCAGTGCCGCCACAATCGACAACCACGACTGCCATTTCGCTTTCAATTGGTGGTGAGCGGAAGCCGTCAACGGCCTCTGCTCCGGTCAGTTCGGCAATCCGGCGTGCAAGCGGATGAATGCCGCCGCCAGTGACCGAAACCACCTTGTTGCGTTGCTCTGTCGGCTGAATGACAAGCGGACCGCCCCAGCCATTTGAGCCGCGGGAAATTTTAACTGCCTTATAGGTCTTTACCATGTCGTCCTCCCCAATTCCCGCTTAAAGCTCAATGCCTTGACGCCGCGCCATGATGGCGGTGATGCGTTCTGTGAGCATGCCTTTAAGGAGGATCACGACGAGACCAACGATGGCGTACCAGATGGCGACGTTGATGTGATAACCCGTTGGAACAGCGCCCTTCTTCTCAAGTTCGAGAAGTGCAACGAGCACGCCGCCCCAGACAAAGTATTCGCCCGGATTGATATGCGGGAAGAGACCCAGTGGCGGATGAACATAGGAAACAGCCGCGTCATAGAAGGCGGGCTTGTATTTTTCGTCCAGAAACGACCCGAATGTGTAGGCCATCGGGTTGGTCAGGAAGAACACCGAAAGAACCGGCAGAACCGTATAGCGGGTAAGCGCGATACGTCCGGCGCTGCGGGCAATGCCGTGGACGCGCTTTTCACCGACCAGTTCGGTTACGGCATAGAAGGCGGTCATCAACACGACGAGCGTCGGGATAATACCCGTTACAAACCCGGCAAAAACTTCGCCACCCTTCTGGAAGACGCCAATGAAATGCTTGCCGATCGAAGCAAGCCAGCCCAGCTGTTCTTCCTGCTGGACGTTCTGAAGGCGTTCCTTGAACTGATCAACGGTAATTCCGCCGCTGCCGGCATCGGCTGGCGCGGTGGTTGTTGCTTGTGCAAGCTGCAGAAGATCATTTCCGGCGTGCTCTGCGGCATGTTTGCCATGCAGGGCCGCATCGGAAATCATGCTGCCGGCCATATGTATAGATTGCATTGTTACGTCAGCATGTTGTGCCAACATCGTCACTATCGACATTGCTCCTCCTCGATTGCTTGTTTCAGGCAAGCAACTCCTATGCTCCCACTGCCTTCAGACCTTCGAGTTCGATCCCATCGGATTGATCTCTTATGCGACCGATCTGCTCTATCGCCTGCTTGGCAGCAGCCACCACTTCAGGCGTTCCTTCTCCAATTGCGGGATTGTCCTGCAACTCGCTGAGGCGCATTCCCTCAAAGCCTTCGCGGCGGCTGAATTTTGCAAAAACTGTTCGTCCGCTCATTTGCAGGAAGCGTCGCACCACCAAGTTGCGGTCTACGACGAGTAAAACAATGACGCCTCTGCCAAAGCGACCTCGCACATGACCCGCGCCGACAAAGCCGTCAGAATATTTCGAGGTGATGCCTTTCATCACATCGGAATAGTGACGCATCTGAAACCAGACGCCCAGAGACTGAAAGCCCCAAAGCAAGGCGAGCGCCAGCAAAGCCCATTGCCAGATAGCCATTTTGTTCTCCTCCCACGAAGGACGAATAGGATATTTTCCGAGTTCGTCCTTCAGTAAATAGAGAACATTTGTCTTCTTGAATGTCAATATGTATAATTTTGTCAGCAAATGAAGACGAATGACGACTGACATTGCAATCGGTTTCGCATAATGTCGTTTGTAAACGGGAGGCCGCTCGCAACATGGATTTGCTACTCAGAGAACAAATGGCATCGATGCCAGATTTGCGTCATCGACTGCGCCAGCTGCGTTGGTTCAGGGCGACGTTCCGTAAACATGCGAGCTTACTGCATGAGCTTTATGGCGTCGAATATGAGATTGATGAAAAGAAGCTCACAGAAGCCTTCCTAAACTGGGTGGAGCTCGTTAATCAGAACAAGCGTTTCGCCAAGGTGGATCGTAAGGATTTCATCACCTTTGCTGCGGGCCTTGTGTTGCGAGAGCTGATCCGCTTGTCACCTGCGAAGGTCGTTTCGCCGCCAAAGCACGCTGCAGACGATGCCGCGCGTCTTTACGAAATCGTCAGCTTCTGGCCAGAAGGTTTTCTCTACACAAACTACTGTATCTGCGCGATTGCTGCTGTGCAGGAGCAGGAATTCGGTACTGTTCCGGATATCGATCAGTGTGCTGATGAGCTGCGGACATGGTGGTCTTACAAGGAAAACGTCTCGGAAATGCCGGGTTATGCGATAGCATTTCTTGATAAGTTTCTTGGTAGCGAGCCGAACTGGGTCATGCCGGATCTGGCGTCGGCGCGTGCAGCGGTGAAGCGTGCTTTGGGGGCTGATAATCCGGTCACGAAGATCCAAAATAATTAGTGGCCGCTTTGTTCCAGTGCGGAAAGTGCTTATTCCACTCGGAATATCTGCGTTTAACCAGCACCGGAGCCGGGCATTTCAAAGGCTCATATTCCACCATACCAGTCATAGCCATAGTCCTCCCAGTAACCACCTTTCCCACCTTGAATGGCCGCAAAGCTTGAGACAAGCTCAATCGACTTGATGTATTTGCTCATCTTGTATCCGAGTTGTCTCTCTACGCGCAGACGAAGCGGAGCTCCGTTTTCTACCGGCAGGACACGATCATTGAGACCATATGCCAAAATAGTCTGCGGATGACGGGCGTCGATGAGATCTATGCTGCCGTAAAATGACGCTGCTCCTTTCGCGCCGTCTACCCTATCGAAGCAGTGGAAGACGACAAAGCGTGCGGATGGCGTGGGACGTGCCGCATTGAGAATCTGGCTCAAGGGAACGCCTGTCCATTTGGCGATTGTACTCCAGCCTTCCACGCAGTCGTGGCGGGTGATCTGGGTGCGCCCTGGCATGTTGCGCAGTTGCTCCAGCGAAAAACTTGCCGGTTTTTCCACGAGACCTGTTACCTGCAAAACATAGTCTGAGAAATCGGCTGCGCGAAGTGCTTCATATTCTTCCGTCGCAGGATTAGTTTCACCATTCGGTTTTTGACCCTGACGCAGCTCGCTTTCCCCATACTCCCTTGCAAGTGCATTATGTCCCTGCAGTTGCCGTTGAATGAGGTAGGTCAGATCGTTCGCCTTTTCGAGGACTTGCCGCGTAGCGCTTTCGTTGTTGCCGACAAAATCGAAAGCATCACAACCGCTCAACATAATGGAAGAGGCTGCGGCTCCGGAAAAAGTTAGGAACTTTCGTCTGGAAAGATTCAGCTTGCTCATGGATGCCTGTCCTCGTCTTTTTTCGGAAGATCGGCGCGATACCAACCAGAAATCATCGATCGCATTTCGTTGAACGGACCTGCCGCAAGCACCATCACGATATGAATGACGACGAATGCGCAAAGCAGGAAAACAGCTACAAAATGAAGAGTGCGGGCTGTCTGGCGTCCGCCGAGCCATTCCGTCAGCGGCAGTATGGCATCCATGCCGGGAGACATGGCCAGCCCCGTAATTATAACCATCGGGAAAAGCCCGAAAAACACCATGCAATAGGTCAGTTTCTGCATAGGATTGTATGTTTTCCCATGCTGGAAACGAAATTTCAGATGGTTGAGAAAATCGCCGGGCAGGCTCTTTATATCCAATGCAGATGGCAGTAGCTCGTTCTTCAGATGCCTGTTCAGAACACTGCCGATCAACCATAGCATGAGCGTGCCCACCAGAACCCAGGCGAAGAAGAAGTGAACCACACGTCCGGTTGCCAGATCGCGATAGGACGGAATGATCAACGCTGGGGGAAATGCCTGATAGTCGGGAGCGCTTGTGGCTCCCGATACGCCGAGAAAACCGGTTGTCTGGAAGCTTTTACCCAAGATATCGACACGACCTTCAGGGCCGCTTTCGCCCTCGACGGCATAAATTGCCAGAATGGCATTATCATAGTCGAAACCGGATTCGTTGCCGAGATAGAGTGTGGGGTGCGCATTGAATATCTGCAGCCCGGACAGCAGCAGAAAGAAGAGGCTTGCGGCCCAAATCCAGTGTGTGAGACGCGTCAGCAGACGCTGGCGATAGACGAGCTGTTTCATGATGTTGCGCTCCGGTAATTTGCCCGCCAATCGTGAGGGAAGACTGGCGGGCCAGAACAATTACTGTGGCTTCTTCATGGAGTCGGACTGCATTGCGTCCTGTTTCATGGCATCGCTCTTCATCGCTTTGTCGTCATGTTTCTTCATTTTCTTTTTTGTATCGCTATGCATGGCGTCACCTTTCATGGCGTCATGCTTGCCCATGGAATCCTTCTTCATAGTGTCAGACTTCATGGTGTCGGTTTTCATCGCGTCTTGCGCGAAAGAAACCGGCGTGAAAGATATAGCGGCAAGCAGGGCGAGCGCCGGAAGGACGATGATGTTCTGTTTGATGGTCATGACGATACTCCTGTTCATCTGGGCGCCAGCGGCGCGTAACGGGAGGAGTTTCGACAGGCAGAGGCAAATGGTTACACCGATCACGGCGATGTGATCACCTCATTGGAAGATGTAACCTTTTCCGCTTCTTTCACGAATATGCCGGTGATTGGGAGTTGTAACCTGACCTATTCGAACGAAGAGAGGTTGAAAAAACTGATGATATTGGCGCTCGACGGAGACAAGGCAGCCTATCGGACCTTGCTTGAGGATCTGTCGCGCCGACTGAAACCTTATTTTCTGCGGCGTCTTTTCGGCGATAAATCGCAAGCGGAGGACCTTATTCAGGAGACTTTGCTGGCGATCCATACCCGACGCATAACCTATGATCGAGGCATGGCGTTTCTACCCTGGGTGAATGGAATCGCACATCACAAGCTTGTCGATCATCTACGCCGTCACGGGCGTGAGACTGCTACACCTCTGGAAGAGGATGTTCCTGTGTCCGATGATGCTGAAGCCGCCGATGCGCGCATGGATGTGGACCGGATGTTGAGCGGTGTTTCCGAACGCACGGCAGGTTTGATCCGCAAAGTAAAAATCGAGGGACAATCCATAGATGAAGCTGCACGTGACACCGGCTTGAGCCAGAGCGCGGTCAAAGTCGCCATTCACCGCGGTCTTGCAACAATAGCGAAAAGATTTGGAGGCAAAGGGCATGACCGATGATCTGATCGACAAGCTGACAGCAGATGTCAAACCGGTTGGCCCTCACGCAATGCGCCAGCTTTTCTTGCGCTATGCGACGGGAGGCATTGTAGGCGGGCTTGCGATTATGCTGGTTTTCCTTGGCGTGCGTCACGATTTGTTGTTGGCGATGACGACGACAGCCTATTGGATGAAATTCGGCTACGCAGTCCTGCTTTTATTGATACTGATCCCCGCATTATTCACCTTGTCGCGGCCCGTTCGCACGGGATTGCACTGGTTGCCGCTGGCCATACTTCTGGCTTGTCTTGCAGGCGCTGCATCAATCCAGCTGCTGAACGCCGAGCCCGGACAAGCAGAGGTGTTGATATGGGGGCGGACGGCGTTGGTCTGTCCATGGTTGATTGTTCTCATCGCTCTTCCCATGCTCGGGTTTCTGCTTACTGCCATGCGGCGGCTTGCTCCGGCAAATCCTGCTCTGACCGGTCTTGTCGCCGGTATCGTTGCTGGCGCCGTAGGAGTTCTTATCTATTCACTACACTGTCCGGAATCCGGAATGCCGTTTATTGCAATCTGGTATACGCTCGGCATCGCAATCATGGGTTTTTTGGGCATGATTGGCGGGCGCGTTTTACTCAAATGGTAAGACCTGAAAGCAGACAGCTTCTATCCTGGTTTGAACCAGTAACAGACCTCTCACTGGCGAGTTAACTGCTAGCCCCGGACGAGTGGGCTTTGATCTTGGTTGAAACACGGCTTTGCCGTGCGCTCTGCATAACGGTGGCAGAACCTCGTCGTCTTCAAAGCAAACATGGTGAATTAAACTCACTGGGCAATAACGGTCAAAAACATTTTGGATTCTCCCCAGAATGCGTTAGCGTCTTCGCAGTTCCGTGGGAGGACCTTATGAAATGCAGTGGGGGAAGTAATCTAGAAAAACTTCCCGCTTAGTCGTGGTGTCTGCACCATGGCAAAATCTATTGGAGTGAGGAGGAAGTATGCAAATCTTTAATCGGAAAACGACTGTTTCTCTGGCTGCCGCATTGGGGCTTGTGTTCGGTGCTGCGCAAGCGAAAGCCGAGGAGTTTGTAAATATTCTGACCGGTGGCACCAGTGGTGTCTACTACCCGCTCGGCGTCGCTATGGAAAAAATCTACTCGAGCATTCCTGATGTGCGTCCCTCGGTTCAGGCGACGAAAGCATCCATTGAGAATATCAATCTCATCAACAGCGGCCGGGGTGAAGTGGCGTTCACGCTGGGCGATTCCCTGCGCGATGCCTATGAAGGCAATGAAGCAGCCGGTTTTAAAAAGAAGCTCACCAATCTGAGTACGCTTGCGGCAATCTATCCGAATTATGTGCAGATCGTCGCCTCCAAGGAATCCGGCATCAAGACATTGGCTGATCTCAAAGGAAAGCGTTTGTCCGTCGGTGCACCGAAATCGGGAACCGAACTCAATGCGCGCACCATTCTGGGGGCTGCTGGACTTTCCTATGATGATCTCGGCAAGATCGAATATCTGCCCTTCGCGGAATCCGTCGAGCTGATGAAGAACCGCCAATTGGATGCAACCTTGCAATCTTCCGGACTTGGCGTCGCCTCGCTGCGCGATCTTGCCAATTCCGTGGACATCAATGTGGTTGAGGTTCCGGCAGACGTTATCGAGAAAATCGGCGCGCCGTATCAGGTCAACACGATCCCGGCGAATACCTATAGCGGGCAGGACAAGGATGTCGTGACAGCTTCCGTGATCAACTATCTGATCGTTCGCCCCGATATGGATGAAGAACTGGTTTACCAGATGACCAAGGGGCTATTCGAAAATCTCGACCAGCTAACTGCCGCCCATTCTTCCGCAAAGGCAATCAAGCTCGATAAAAGCACCATCGTGTCACCTGTTCCGGTTCATCCCGGTGCTCTGCGTTACTACAAGGAAAAAGGCATCGAATAGGCTGGCAGCAATCCTGCGCGGCGGTTGGTACCCGGGTGACAGTCCCGGGTTCCTTCCTTTTTCTGACAGACGGTGTCCGATCCTTGTTAATCGGAACGCTCCCTTAACTGTTCATTTTAAATGCACAATCTGATGAAGGTTCGTTCATGACGCAGAGCGAGAACAGCGCCGTAGAATCGGCCGAGCATATTCCCGCCTGGGGCACAGGCACAGGCGCAAAAGTCCTGTTTGCCATCGCCGTGGCTTTTTCGGTTTTCCAGCTTTGGACTTCCGCTTATTCACCACTGCCAAGTCAGGTGGTCCGCTCCGTCCATGTCGGATTTCTGCTTCTGCTTCTCTTCGGCCTTTACGCCAATGCGAGCACAGTCGCTGCAAAGCGAGCGGCCTTCTGGCTGGCGGCCATCGTTGCTTTCGTGCTCAGTCTTTATCATTGGGTTTTCTACGAAGACCTGGTGATCCGGGCTGGCGAACCCAACACGCCGGATATCATAATCGGCATTCTCGTGGTCGCTCTCGTCTTCTGGGCGGGAAAAAAGATGATGGGTTGGACCTTACCTCTCATCTGCGCGATCTTTCTGGCTTACGGCTTGTTCGGACAATATCTCCCGCACCCGTTCAACCATCGCGGATATGATTTCGAGCAGGTGGTCGAAGTTCTCTTTCTGGGAACAGAAGGAATTTACGGCACGCCGATCTATGTCTCATCGAGCTATATTTTCCTTTTCATCCTGTTCGGCGCATTTCTCGAACGCGCGGGCATGATCCAACTCTTCAATGACATTGCCATGGGAACGGTTGGCGCGTCGCGTGGCGGCCCTGCAAAAGTTTCGGTGATTTCGTCGGCCTTGATGGGAACGATCAACGGTTCCGGTGTCGCCAATGTTGTGACCACGGGCGCTTTCACCATTCCGCTCATGAAGCGCTCCGGTTTCCGCCCGGCATTCGCGGGTGGTGTCGAAGCCGTTGCGTCTATGGGTGGCCAGATCATGCCCCCGGTCATGGGGGCGGTTGCTTTCATCATGGCTGAAACGCTGGGTCTGCCTTATGTTGAGATCGTCAAAGCGGCAATCGTGCCTGCTATTCTCTACTTCATAACTGTCTTCGTGATGGTTGACCTTGAGGCGCGTCGCCTCAAGATGAAAGGCCTCAATAAAAGCGAAATGCCAAGCGCCCTCGAAGCAATCAGAAAACGCTGGTTTCTGGTTCTGCCGCTCGTCGCATTGGTGTGGCTCCTTTTCTCCGGCTATACGCCACTTTTTGCAGGCACTGTCGGCCTCAGTCTGACCGCGCTCATCATTCTCGGCGTGCCGCTTTCCGGCTCGATGTCGATGCCTTTGCGTGTGCTGTTCTGGGTCGCGCTCGGCGTCATGTCAGCAGCAGCCTTCGGCACGACCTTCAACATTTTCGGCTATGCCCTGCGCGGTATTACGCTGATCATCGCCCTCGTTGTGCTGCTGGTCATGATAAATTTTCTGGTGCGCGGTGGTCGGGAAACGCTCAGTCTGTGTCTTCAAAGCCTCGGGGAAGGTGCCAAGAATGCGCTGCCCGTGGGCGTTGCCTGCGCGCTGGTTGGCATCATCATTGGCATTCTGGCGCTTACCGGAGCCGGGTCTACTTTCGCTCGTGTGATTGTCAGCGTTGGAGAAAACTCGCTGTTCTTTTCGCTGGTGCTGACCATGCTGGCCTGTCTGGTACTCGGTATGGGCATTCCGACTATCCCAAACTACATCATCACATCCTCGATCGCTGGCCCAGCACTCCTTCACCTGGAAGTGCCGCTTCTGGTATCGCACATGTTCGTTTTCTATTTCGGTATCATGGCTGATCTCACGCCGCCTGTTGCGCTTGCGGCTTTTGCGGCAGCGCCAATCGCGCGCGAGTCCGGCATGAAGATCGGCATGCAGGCGATCCGTATTGCGGTTGCGGGTTTTGCCGTGCCTTTCATGGCGGTGTACGAGCCGGTCATCATGCTTCAGGAAGGAGGGCCTCTTTCGGAAACGCTCGGGTTCTGGCCTGCATTCGCCTATATGTTCATCAAGGCACTGCTCAGTATTCTGCTATGGGGCGCAGCCGCTATCGGCCATCTTCGAACGCCGTTGAACATGTGGGAACGCATATGGGCTTTCGTCGCTATCGCGCTGATGCTCGCAACCTATCCCTATAGCGATGAACTCGGTTTTGCTGCCTGTGCAGCTTTCCTTGCATGGCATTTCTGGAGATCGCGGCCTTCCGTCGTCGCGTCATCCGGTTGATGGCGGTCTGCATTGCGACGGCTGGCGGCGTACTGAAAATCGCCGCCACGAGCTTTGTTCTCTCATGGACGCACAGCGTTGAGAAAGTGCCATGGCAGGAGTTCTGGAATGTTACGTCCCAGGGCTTGGTATTGTCAGAAGCTCGCATCAAAGGCTCTGGCGCAGGCATGGATCCACCTGCCGATGCCGTTCTTAAGGACGGTTGGTATATCTATCACCCAACCATCCCTCCGCGTCATGAAATTGTTCTGGCTGCCTCCGGCAAGACGACTGAAGGCTGGACTTTCTGTTCGGAACAAAAATGTGTTGAACTTGGAAAGACGGAGGAGACACCGATCCATATCAAGTCGTGTAGTTAGGTCTCTTTTACCTGTAGTTCACTCGTTCTGCTCACCTTGATGTGCGACGGCTTAGCACAAGAAACCTGCGAAATAGCGTTTTGCTGCGACGTGATTTGCCTGTGAGTTGGGAAAAACGGGGAGCCATGATGGCCCCCCGTTTCATAGGCGACGTGATGAGAATTAGTGCCCAGAAAGCACAAGGGTCTGCACTGGCATCATCACGGCTTGTATTCGCAGGATCATGGCATGAACGAGCGCGGTTGCGTCGACGGCATGCAGGAATATCGACCGCAGCGTACCCGCTTCACCGGATTGCAGTTCCTCGTGATTGCTCGTGTAGGCATTGGCCACACAACTGCTACCCGGGGGTATGCCTGCAAGCTGTCCTTCGTAGAGAGGCTCCAGAGTGACTGTGATTGTTCCCGGTTTCGCCAATTGCTGGATGTCGACCAACTGATCGCTGGCGCGTACCTGTCCGCCAGCGATAACGTCTTGCACCTCGGTTACAACCATAGGGATAATCGTGAACGGCTTTCCGATACATGTAGCTTCAGCAATCATGCCGGGCTTCATGACTTGTGCCTCAATCTGTCCGAATCCTGCGATAAGAGCCGTTCGGCCTGCTGTTTCCGGCACCAGTATGCCAGCAGGGCGGAGCAGTGGATTGACGACTTCACCTGCGCGCAGGGTGAACTGTTGAACGGTTCCCGAAACGCCCGCCTTCACGATCGTTTTATTAAGTTCAACTTCCGCCTGAGCGGCGGCAGCTTCGGTGCTTGCCCTCTGCGCCGGAAGTAATGAGGTGATTTTGGTTTCGAGCGTCTGCTTGCTGGCGGTTGCGGCTGCCAGTTCGCTGCCTTTGCCATCGGCTATCGACTGGAGACGTTCAATATCCTTGCGGGCGACGATGTTTGAGTTGCGGCGTTGCAGTTCAAGCTGCGTGTTTACATCGTTCTGTGCTTGAACAAATGCTATCTCACCTTGCTTGATACGGGCGTCGGCAGCGACAAGATCGCTTTTGGCGACAACCATCTCCGCATCGATTTCTGCAATGCGTTTCCGGGCTGTTTCCAGCGCGGCTTTTTGTTTGCTGTCGTCGAGCTTGAAGAGCGCCTCGCCGGCTTTTACCTTCTGGTTTCGCGAGACATATACCTCATCGACACGTCCGCCTATTTCAGGAAGGATCGTAACGGTTCGAAATGCAGCCGTTACGTTAGATGTAGACGGATGGTAATAGAAGATCATCGTAATCAGGGAAATTGTGAGGATGAGGCACGCCGTGATCCCCCATCTGAGTTCAAACCACATGGAATAGATCGTGATCTCGTGTCCAATTCGCTTTCCCTGGCCAAATCGACGGTAAAGATAATCTGGAAGTATGGTGATCATCGAACAAAGCAGGAATTCGAACATTATTTCTGCTCCTCTTTGTTCTGATCGAGGGATAATCCGGTGTCGGGCGCGGTTGTCGAAGCGGCAACATTTTGCGGCGTCGGTGATGCAGTCTGTGACGAAACATCATCGCCTGTCGTTGGGGCGGATGGCGGAATCGTCAGGTGAAGTCCTCGCCGAGCAATGGTACGCAGAGACCTTGCCATTGATGTTACCGGCGACAGGAAGTCTGGAAGATCCGTCATTGCCAACAAAAGAGCTGCAATCCAGAAGAGCTGATTGTGGGTGAAGAGCGCTATCAAGCCTAATACAGCAACAAGCTGAATCTGAATCTTGTTCGTCTGATGAGCGATGTGTTCGGGGAGAGCATGGAGTCTCAGGTAGAGAATACCAGTTAAGAATACTACGCAGATAAGAAAAATAATGACGATGTTCAAAAGTACATCGGTTTGACCTGGGGGTGTTATAAATGCGGGTATGTGTCCGGCCGCTGCTTTATGCACGGCATCTGCTGATTGAACCATGTTGCCTCCAGCCTTTGTTTGTTGGCGTCCCATACGCTTCACCGGATGGTGGCGATAGAGAGCGCGGCTGTTCACCAACAAATGTGCCCGAAAAATGTCAGGCACTCCTCATTATATCAGATCGCAATAACGTTGTCGGAATTTCATTTTAGGATAGGGAAAATTACCAAATGCGCCGAGAACTATAAACAAAGTAAGCCATGGTTAGCCGCTCGGAGCCTGATATCGTCACGTTCATTATGATTCAGGCTCTTGTGTTCAGAGCAATGACAGCAAAGTCTTCTGCCTGTATCGACGCTCAGGAAGCTTCTGCCGCTTTTTGTTTGATGACCTTTGGCATCCCTTCCGACTGGATTGTGTGAAGCGTATCACGCAGCGCTGAACCGAATACGCCATTTGTTAGCTTACTGGGAAGGATATCGGGACACACAGACGCAACCGCACGGATTATTTCCTCGGGCGTCTTGATGTCTTTCAAGCCGGTCTGAAGCTCGGTCGCTTTGGGGTCATTCAATGGAACCGGGTGGCCGTCGTCCTCCTTTCGAGCCAGATAGGCGAGCCACGCAGCGAGAGCAAATACGAAGGGTCCGTACGGTTTGCCCGATGCCAGAGCTTCCAGGGCCGGGGTTGTGATGCGTTGGGGAAGCTTCTGTGTTCCATCCATTGCAATCTGTGCGGTGGAATGGGCGATAGCCGGGTTGGCGAACCGCTCGGCAAGAGCCGCAGCATAGGCGTCGAGATCGATGGACAGTCCTTCTACAGTTGCCGCAGCGACAGCAAGGTGACGACGGACGAGCACAGCATGATCCGGGTCGGCCATCACGTCTCGGACAAAGCTTTTACCTGAGAGCTGCCCGCTATAGGCAAGCATAGAATGTGCCCCGTTCAGCATTCGCAGCTTCATGCTTTCATATGGGGCGACATTGTCGACAAAGAGGGCGCCAGCACATTCCCATTCCGGTCGTCCGGCACAGAATTTGTCCTCAATCACCCATTGGCTGAAAGGTTCGGTTTCAACGGCAGCGTGATCTTCTCGCCCCGTCAGCTCCACGGCGAGCTTGACGGTCTGGGCATTTGACGCCGGCGTGATCCGATCCACCATAGTGGACGGGAAGGCGACTTTTTCTGCTATCCAGAGCGAAAGCAGTCTTCCACCCGTTTGATCGGCGAATGCCAATACTGCGTCCCGCAACTTCTGACCATTGTGAGAGAGATTATCGCAACTGAGCACCGTGAAGGGTGGCAATCCACCGATCATACGGCGAGATAGCGCTGCCACAATAAGCCCGATCACGCTGGTGGGCGCGTCTGGATTAGCGAGGTCGGCGACGATTGCCGGATGCTCACGATCCAGCCTACCGTCACTGGTGATGCCATATCCTTTTTCCGTTACGGTTAAACTGACGATGCGACATCCGGGCGAGGTCATGGCATCCAGGGCATCATTGCCAACCGTCGGGCCGGATAGCACCCGGTTCAGTGCGCCAATCACACGTGCTTCTGTGACCGGACCGCGTGTGATCAGGGTATAGCGGCCGTCTTGTGGATTCAGACTATCAGCAACGGCGGTTCCGCGCAGCGACACTCCCGTCACCCGCCAATTGCCACCTTTCTGTGCCAACACGGTATCGGTATAGGATAACAAGTGCGCGCGGGCAAAATTGCCGAGGCCGAGATGAACAATACCGACCTCGTGATTTTCGGGAGTATAAGCGGGCCAGCTGGCTGCTACGGCATCGTTCACCAGTGCTGAAAGCCGTGTCACTTGTCTATCCTGACATTTGGATGGGACAGGGCGGTCATGATTCCGCGCAATTCGGCCAGGCCTTTCAGGCGCCCAATGGATGGATAACCCGGCTGAGCGCGTCTGTTCAGATCATCGAGAATATCCTGACCGTGATCAGGGCGCATAGGAATGCGCCAGTCGGCACGACCTTCGGCCTTGCGGCGGTTCTCCTCTGACAAAATGGCAGCAATCATCGCCACCATATCCGTATGGCCTTCAAGATGAGCGGCCTCATGGAACGATCCGCCAAGGTGGGGTTCTTCAAGTGCGACATTGCGCAAATGCAGGAAATGCACACGGTCACCCAAGCGCTTCATCATACCTGGCAGGTCATTATCGGCGCGCGCGCCCAGTGAGCCAGTGCAAAGTGTGATACCGTTCGCCGGAATGTTTACTGCATCCATGACCGCTTTATAATCAGCTTCGGTGGACATGATGCGCGGTAGTCCGAGAAGGGGGAAGGGCGGATCGTCTGGATGGCAGCACAGACGTACGCCAAGCTCTTCCGCCAGCGGACTCACCTCTGCCAGAAAGTCGATCAGGTGGTTTCGCAGGCGCTCTGGCGAAATATTGTCGTAATGGGCGAGATGAACCTTCACATCGTCCATCGACATGCGTTCGGCAGCGCCAGGCAGACCGAAGACGACGTTGCCGGAAAGCTCAAGCCGCCGCTCCTCGGACATCTCCGCAAAACGCTTGCGTGCAGCTTCGATGAGTTCAGGTTTGTAACTGTCCGATGCGCCCTTGCGTTCGAGCAGAAACAGATCGAAGACGGCGAAATCGAGGGCGTCGTAACGCATGCAGGTTGCCCCGTTCGCCAGCCGATAGGCAAGGTCGGTGCGTGTCCAGTCGAGGATGGGCATGAAATTGTAGCAAATGACCTCGATGCCTGCGTCACGCAGGTTATGCATCGATGTCTTCCAGTTCGAGATATGAGTTTTCCAGTCACCTGTCTGGCGTTTGATATCTTCTGAAACCGGAAGGCTTTCCACGACTTCCCATTTCAGTCCCGAAGGTTCGCCGTTCTTCATCCGGGCAATTTCGACCTGCCGTTTTTCGATTTCGGCGGGCGACCAGACGGATCCGGTCGCCACATGGTGCAGGGCGGTGACAACGCCTTCAACACCTGCTTGTAGCATATCATCGATGGATACGAGGTCCTTGGGGCCAAACCAGCGCCAGGTCTGTCTCATTTATTCGTCTTTCTGTTTTCAGTACTAGGCTGACGCATCAGCGAAACTAATCTGAACCTTAACGGACCGCGTACGATCCGTAGCCGCCTGAAAGGCAGACAAGGCTTCCGTCAGGGGAATGGTTGCGGTGATGATCGGTCGAGGATCGATAGCTTTTGATCCGATAAGGCGTACGGCCTCGGCGAATTCTGTATCGAACCTCTGCGAGCCGACAAACTGGATTTCTTTACCCACCATGACGTTGAGAGGTAGGACGGTCGGTCCGCCGACGCCAACCTGTACGAGGGTGCCGAGCGGTCGAAGGCAGGAAATTGCGTCGCCGATGGCCGGTGCTGCAGCAGAGCATTCAAATACCAGATCGACCTTGCCTTTGCCTTCCTGCCAGCGGGCGAGCCCTGTCGGGTCGGTTGCAATATTGACCGTATGATCTGCGCCCATGCGTGCGGCGACAGCCAGAGTGGCGTCCTGAATATCAGTCACAATGATTTCCGACGCGCCGCGTTGTCGCGCTACCGCCACGCAAAGGGCGCCGATCGGGCCTGCACCCGTCACCATGACGACCTTACCGACCAAGCTGCCTGCAATCGCTTCCCCACGATTGGCGGCATGAAGGCAAACTGCCAGTGGTTCAGAGCAGGCTGCGGCTCCCGGATCAATACCGTTCGGGACAGGAAAACACTGGTCCGCCGCAATCACTATCCTGTCGCGGAACATGCCTTGTTGGTGCGGGAGATACATTGCCGATCCCTTGAAGCGCATCGCACTGCAATGGCGCGTCAGACCCTGCTGGCAGAAACTGCAGGTGCCGCAAGGCTGCGAAGGGTTCATAGCAACGAGCTGACCCGGCACCAGCCCCGTCACTCCCTCGCCGAGAGCCTTGATGCGTCCCGAGGCCTCGTGACCTAGGATGATCGGTTCCCGGACACGGATAGTACCAATGCCGCCTTCCAACCAGTAATGCAGATCCGATCCACAAATCCCGCCTGCTTCGACCGCGACCAGCACTTCTCCTGGCCCTGGTGTTCCGACAGGCCGACTTTCGATCCTCAGATCGTCCTGCGCGTGAAGGCAAATCACGCGCGTGTTCGACAACTTAGTCATTCCCACCTCACGGCATCAGCGTGTTGGGCAGCCAGGTCGCCAGAGGCGGCATGTAGCTGACCATCAAAAGGACAATCAGATTGGTGATGATATAGGGAATGATCGCCCTGATCACCGGCGAGAGTGGGAGACGCGCAATATTGGACGCGACAAACAGGCAAACGCCGACCGGTGGTGTAGTCAGGCCGATCATAAGGTTCAGGACCGCAAAACACGCAAAATGAATGGGGTCGATACCGACTGCCAAGGCTAGAGCCTGCAATGGTACGAATAGAATGATCAGGGCTGCAATCGTTTCCATGAACATGCCGACGAACAGAAGCAGAATGTTGATCAGCAGGATAACGAGAAACTTGTTATCGGTGATGGAGAGAACCGCATTGGCCAATGTCTGCGGAATACGTTCGGCGACGAGAATCCAGCCGAACACATTGGCTGTGCCCACCAGTACGAGAATGCCTGCCGAACTGATTGCACTATCGATGATGATTTTCGGAATCCGACTTACTGGCAGTTCTCTATAGACGAACAGCCCCACCACCGCCGCATAAAGGCACGCAACCACTGCCGTTTCGGTCGGTGTCGTGATGCCGATCAGCAGGCCACCCACGATCAGTGCGGTCATTGCAATAGCCCAGATCGCTCCGGTGAATGACGACAGCAACTCTCGGGCGCCCTTCCAGTCCTCGCGAGGGAAATTTTTCTTCTTGGCGATGAAATAGGTCGTCACCATCATGGCAAAACCCATCAGAAGGCCGGGTATTGCACCTGCCAGAAATAACTTGCCGACCGAAAGACCGGAGAGCGATCCGACGATAATCATCGGCACGCTTGGCGGGATCATTGGGCCGACAGTCGATGAGGCGGCTGTGACTGCAGCGGAGAAATCAGCCGGATAACCAACCTTCTTCATGCCGGGGATCATCATGCCGCCAACGGAAGCTACATCTGCGACTGCGGTTCCTGAAATACCGCCGAAAAGCATCGAGGCTGCGATATTGGCCTGTGCCAGCCCGCCGCGCATCCAGCCCACAAGGGCATTTGCAAAGCGAATAATCCGTTCGGTAATGCCGCCGGAATTCATAAGGTTACCAGCCAGAATGAACCCTGGAATGCAGAGCAGAACAAAGCTGTCCATCCCGGCATACATTTTCTGCGGGATGACAACCAAGGGGATGTCCGCGAACAGAAGATAGGCCATCGAGGAAAGGCCCAATGTCACAGCTACGGGCAAGCCGATGGCAAGGCCCAGCACGAACGAGCCAAGAAGAAGGGTCAGGCCCATCAATTTTCCTCCGAATTGGGGATAGGGCGCCCATCATGACGGCCCGAGAGCATTTCAATGATGCGCATCAGTGCCCAGAGACCCAGAGCGACGAGAAGAATGAGCTGTGTTGCGTGGACGAAATCCATTCGCCAGCCAAGCGACGGGGCGGTCTGACGGCTGCCGATCATGGTGTAATCCCACGCGGCGGGCAGGAGAATAGCCGCAAAAGCCACCGTCAATGCGGCGCTGACCAGTCGCAAAAGCCACGGGATACGTCCGGGAAGGCTTTCGCAAAGAAGGTCAACATTGACCATATCGCCACTACGCAGCGCAAGACCCGCGCCGAGCGCACCAATATAGAGCAGGCAGAATCTGGTCAGTTCCTCGGTCCAGACCGGGGCGCTGCTCAAAAACGTGCGTGCATAGACCTGCAACAGCACCGCCCCCATCAATAAGAGAAATGCTGCCAGTATCAGAAGGCGACATATGCCTTCCAATCCTTTGAATAGTTTTGTCATGGTATCCTCGACGTGGCAGCTGCCGGATTGGGTCCGGCAGCCCCATTATCTCAGTCGTTGAAAACCTGTTCGACCAGGGGACGGATTTCCTGCGGAACAGAGTTGATGACAGCGTCGCGCGCCTTGTCGGCAAAGGCAGCCTGATCCACGTCGACAAACTTCACGCCGCGGCTTTCGAGATCGGTGACGAGCGCCTTTTCGTCGGCGATGAACAATTCGCGTTCGTAAGCCTGCGTGGCCTTGGCGGCTTCCTGCAATGCAGCCTGATCGATCTCCGAAAGCTTGCCCCAGCTTCGTTCCGATATGGCCAGATAGATCCACGAGCGAACGTGTTCCGTCTTGTTGACGACTTTCTGGACTTCATAGAAGCCGCCAGACTTGAAAAGCGCGAGCGGGTTTTCCTGACCTTCGATAGTGCCGTTCTGGAGTGAGGTGAAAACCTCCGAGAAGGCCATCGGGGTTGGGTTCGCACCAAGCGATTGCCATGCGGCGACAAAGATCGGCACATTCGGCACGCGAACCTTGAAGCCTTTCAGCTCTTCCGGCTTTGTTATCTCGCGATTGGCAGAAAGGTTGCGCGGGCCGCGTGCAAAATAGGTCAGCGGGCGAATACCCGCCTTTTCGACGATCTCTGCCTCGATCTGCTTTCCGATTTCGCCGGAGGCAATCTTGTCCATATGTTCAAGCGATTTGTATGCATATGGCAGAGCAAGCAGGGCTGCTTTTGGCGCCCAGTTCTGCAGGCTTTCACCGGTGATGGTCATATCGGCCGTGCCAAGCTGCATGCCGTTGATGACGTCGATTTCCTTACCGAGCGATTCATTCGGATAGACTTCGACGGCAACGCGTCCTTCTGTACGAGATTTGACCTCTTCCGCGAATTTCAGTGCCGCTTTGTGCCAGATATTCTCTTCATTGGCCAGATGGCCGAGCTTGAGTGTTACCTCCTGCGCCAGCGATGTTCCTCCCATGATAGCGAGAACAGCACTGGTTGCTGCCAGACGCGTAAGAATCCGAAATTTCATTGTTTCCTCCTCTGGATAATGTCTTTGCTGTTGCTGTGAACCCTACAGAAAATATTCGGGCCGCTCCTGTTCGATGACAGGCAAATCACTCAGAATTCCTCGCAGATGTCCTCGCATCGACTGTTCGGCCTGGATGGCATCGCCGTCCGCAATTGCTTCCACCACTGCGCGATGTTGTGCAATGAGGCGATCAACCGGGAAATGCATGCTGGAAAGAAACCGTACCCGGTCCATCTGAGCCTTCATCTCGACGACGACGCGCCAGGCTTTTCCCTTGTCAGCTCCCTCGGCCAGGGTGCGGTGAAATATTTCATCCGCCTCCATGAAATCCCGTGCAGACCCGCCAACGAGCTTTTCCTGACAAACGAGCTGGGCTCGCAACTCGGTAACCAACGTCTGATCAGGAGATTGGGCCAGAAGCTTAACGATGTCCGCTTCAACCGCTTCGCGCACGAAGCGCGCATCCATTACGGCCTGAAGTGAAATTTTCGCGACGAAAGTGCCTCGCTGAGGCCGAACCTCCAGCAGCCCTTCATTGGCAAGCTTGATGAAGGCTTCACGCACAGGCTGACGGCTAACCCCATATTGCTGAGCCACATCGGCCTCGGAAATCCGGGTGCCGGGCGACAATGCATTATCAATGATGGCAGCCCGCAGCGTTGCATAAAGCTGATCGACCACACTGACGTGTTTCGGTTGCAACAATGGGCTTCGCATGATTTTGACTCCTCAAATTCCGGATATACCATACTACCATACCAGTCAATATAGGACGTGTTCATACGTCATCCGAACCAAATGATTCCAGAGCCGTCAGAATTGCAGATGTCGAGAAACAGCTAAACGAGTTACGAGAAAACGGGCTGAACCCAAGAAGCTGTGCCTGGATTTCCAGGCCGGATCGTTCCTGTTGACGAAGAGGCAGAAAAATATTGAAACAGCGGACGCTGACAAACCTATGTAACGAACGTCCTACTTGGTGGGGCCTTGAACACGAGGCTCTGGACGAGGTTGTAGCTGCAGCATACGGTTTGGCGGTCGACTTGACGGAAGAGGACGTGCTTGCCGGCCTGTTCGCCCTCAACCAAGAGCCGGCAACTAAACACTAAGAAGGTTGTCGCTCATCAGGCGAAATGTTGACATTTACTGGATCGCTCAGTACCCAGAAGAAAGCTCGAAAATATGCTTGGAATCTCATAAGACGTTGTTTTCGTTTCTAATCTAAGCTCGCGCTGGTGTGCCCGCTCTCCCCCCGTGCCCAAAAACTGCATGTCGCTCTTAATAGGGCAGAACGTCCGCTACCGCCATCTTGGAAGCCACAAGCTGATAGTCCACTCTTGGCCCCATTCCGGCTACTCACAAAATTAATGACCAGTTGGCGGTTCATATCTCTTTCAAGCGCAGGGATATAATAGTTATCGAGTGGGTCGATAATCTTGGCTGACTTCAGTCTGCGGTGCTGAATATCTGAGACATCGGAAACAACTCGGCTGGAAGTCGTCCTTTCAAAGTCCACCCATCTTTTGTACCAAAACCACCTTACTCCGTGAGATGTTCGAAGAAGGTATTTCCTGAATATTCTGAACGCAGTAACCCTTCTTCGCTAAGCCTTGGCATGAGTTCATCCAGCGCTAGCCGCATTGATCCGGTTGAGCCACCCGGCGCGGTTATGAAACCGTCGATTGCGCCTGCCTCAAACCATTTGCGAATCTCTTTGGCTGCATCCTCAACCGTGCCGATCACCTGCCAATGAGCGGCGCTGATGACCTCGGGTCTGCGCAAGAGCTCATCAAGCGAAAGCTCCTCACGTTGCAGCAAACGCCGAAGCAATCCTGCATGGGTTTTGCTTCGGACCTTTTCGGGTGGGGGTGGCAGGTCGGCTGGTCGAATGAGACGATTTGCGGGCCATTCGGATAGGTCGAGACCGGTCATCTCGCGGATGAATGCGATTTTGCGAACCCTATCGCCTCGCGCATGCGTGTAGGCGAAAAGTTCTTCCGCTTCTTTCCGCGTGGGAGCCAAATAGAGGCTGAGACCGGGAAGCAGGCGAACGTCGTCCGACTTTCGGCCATGGAATTGCGCACGGTCACGAAGATTGCGGCGAAGATCGATTGCCGCTTCCATATCCGGGGTCGCGGAAAAGACGGCGTCGGCAACGGATGCCGCAAAGTCGCGCCCTGCCGGTGACGCGCCAGCCTGAATAAGCGGGATGGGAGCATCCTGAACAGAAGGGACATTGAGCGGACCTTTAACCCGGTAATAGGTACCGTCGTGATTTATCGGATTTATGGCTGCCGTATCTGCAAAGCGGCCGCTTTCACGATCACGTTTCAAGGCCGATCCAGGAAAACTCTTCCATAAATCACGCACGACGCTGGTAAATTCGGCTGCCCTTGCATAGCGTTCGTCGGATGAAGGCATTTCCGTCAAACCGAAATTCTCGTTGCCATCGAGTGCCGTGACAATATTCCACCCGGCCCGGCCATTACTGAGCCAGTGCAGGGACTGGACCTGACGGGCAACGACATAAGGCGGCATGAAAGTTGTCGATATCGTGGTCAGAAGACCGATATGCGAAGTCTCCCGCGCCAGCGTTGCCATGACGAGCGTCGCATCCATGCTGCCGAAGCCCGGAGTGGTTTCCATGATCTGATGGTTCATGAAAAGGCTATCGGGACGGAATACGAAATCAAGCTTCGCCGCCTCGGCTCGCCGGGCGATATCGATATAGAAATCTGAACCGAGTGTCCCTTCGATGTTGCTGTCCGGATGCCGCCACCCGTCGCCACTCAGCCAGGTCGGTGCCAGCGACATACCAATGTGAAGTTTCCGTTGCTTACCCATTTCGGGCTCCCGTTAATGCATATAAAAAGCTGTGCCGGCCACGGATGTGACCGGCTGGATTGGCGATTTTACAAAATGCCTAGAACGTGCCCTTGATGCCGACGCCGAATGTGCGAGGCATGGTCATGCTTGCCTCGATGCCACCAATACCGCGGTTCTGCTGCAGATAGGTCGGGGTGCGCTCATCGAAAATATTCTTCACATAGCCGTAAAGCTGCAGTGATTCATGGAAATCATAACTCACACGCGCATCGGCAATCGTATAGGCGTCCACGACATAGGTCGGTGTATTGGCAAGGTCGGAATAGTAACCGTCAGTGTGGCGAACCTGTCCGGAGATATTGAGCTTTTCCGTTGCATCCCAGCTCGCACCGATGCTGAACATATAACCGGGAGACTTGGCGAACTCGTTACCCTCATAGCGCACATTGCTCGAAATTTCGTCGATTTCGGTGCGGAGAATACCGGCACTTGTCTTGATCGTCAGATTAGACAAAAGCTGATAGTCGAGCCCCATTTCGAGACCATAGGCATGAGCCTTTTCGGCATTGATCGTATAGGATTGCGCCACACCGGGAGAGACGACGACAGGAATGTTGTACTGGGCGTTCTTGAAGTCCATGTAGAACAGATTGCCTGTCAGTGTCAGCTTGTCGTCAAGCAGATTGGCGCGCGTGAACAACTCGTAGTTCCACAGCGTCTCATCCTCAAAAGGCTTCCACTGCCTTGAATTGAGATTGAGGGAAACCCCGCCGGGGTTGTAACCCTTGCTGACCAGTGCTCCGATCGTCAGATCGGGTGTGACAGCATATGCCAGCGATACCTTTGGCAAGAGCGCGGAGAATGTTTCGTCGTAATCGAGCGGCGTTGGCGCCAGCGCCGATTTTCCGATGCGCTGTACACGATCCTGCTGGTAACGAAGCCCACCGGTCAACGTCCACTGGTCGTCGAGCCGGTAGCTCACTTCGGCAAAAAGCCCCAGATTGTCTTTCGTATCGTCAAACGTCGTCGTGCCTTGAAGCAGCATGAACTCGTCCGACTTGGTATTGGCGTAGAAAATACCGGCGACACCGCTGATGACGTCTTCCTGCTCGCCAAACGTGATACGAGACTCATTGGAAATGTTCTTCTGGTTGATATCGGCCTTGCCGTTATTCGCAATGCCGGTATGGCGATGCACAGACGAGGCGGAATATTGCGCCTGGTTGTAGAATTTCACGCCGTTGCCAAAATCATAGCCAACATCAAGGATGCCTGTATTGGTATCCTGCTTCCAGCTTGGCATGGTCGTAGTCAGATGTTCGAGTTCGTCGAATGGTGCAGACGCTGCTTCCTGGCTTGGACGGTTGGATCGATTGTGGGAATAGGTCAGCTTTGCCGTGAGGCCGGGAATCTCTGCCGGTTCCCACAGCAGTTTCAGCCGCGCATTCAGTGCTTCGAAATCTTGATTTGTCTTTTCGGAAATGAAGTTGGGGCTGATATAGTCGATGAAGGTATCACGGCCCGAATAGTCGATTGCAAGGCGCGCTGCCAGCTCATCCTTGTAGATGGGACTGTTCAGCATGATTGAGGTGCGCTTGGTGTTGTAATTGCCGATCTCGACCTGATAAGCGCCTTCGCGTGTGAATACCGGGTCCTTGGTGTTCACGATGATCGCACCCGCAATCGCATTGGCACCCTGAGATGTCGTCTGCGGGCCACGGAACACTTCGATGCTGTCGAGATCCCACACCGAGGTCGCACCGAAGTAGTATTCATTATAGTTGAGATAATGTCCGTCGAGATTAATCGTGGCGCGCGGCACGGTGCCGCCCCAGAACACGTTCTGCCCTGTGTTTGGGCCCTGCGTATCCTGCCCACGAATGATGGGAGCGCCGACGTTGTCGGTATAGATGAGGTTTGGGACGTTCGCGATCACTTCAGCCACGGATGAATCGCCTGTCTTCTCCTTGTCGATTTCCTTGGCCGAAATGACGGTGACCGATGACGCCGTGTTCTTGATGTCGCGCGCGACTTTTTCCCCTGTCACGACCACAGTATCAAGCACGATCGCGTCGGAGCTGGCTTTCGCAGCCTCCTGGGCAAGCGCAGGCGTTACCACAAACACTGCCAGCGTGAGTGCACTGGCGCTGGACATCAAGCCACGATTCAAACGGATATTCATAAGTCGCCCCAAACATGAGTATATTAGTCATGTTCTGTTAAAGCATAAGGGCATCATTCCGCAATAAGGAATGCATACCGCAATACAGTACAATATCAAGCCTCCGATATGTGTTGCATGCCCGCAACAGTGAGGGAGAGGCAATTCAATCCGGCTCAAAACCCTCGAGGTCCTCCCATCGCATTCACAATGTAGAGGGCATGACTTTCCAACGGCTTGTCGCTAAACATCGATTTGCTATTACCGAGGAGGAGGCAAAGCATTTGAACGAGAACGACCTGTCCGATGAGAGCGACACCACGAGTGAAAAACGCTCGGGTACAATACAGTCGGTTTCCATTGCCGCGCGCTTTCTCCGGATTCTGGCCAATGCTGAAACCGAGCTTGCGTTGGGCGAAGTCGCCCGGCGGGCAAAGACGGGCGGCTCGACAGCGCATCGTTATCTGCAGAGCCTCGTCAAGGAAGGCCTTGCAAAACAGGACGCTGCAAGCGGTCTTTACGATCTGGGGCCGACTGCGCTGAGCATCGGCATAGGCGCCTTGAAACGTGTGGACGCTGTGGAGATTGCGGCGCAACACATGAAGGCCCTTTCGCAACGACATGCCGTCAGCGGTGGTGTCGCTATCTGGACAGATCGTGGCCCGACGCTCGTGCGCTGGTATCGAAGTGCGTATTTCTCGGTCAATCCGCTGGCGCTGGGAGACACATTGCCCATCGATAATACGGCTTGCGGTCTGGTTTTTCAGGCTTTTCTACCCAAGGCTATGGTCGATGCAGCGCGTAAGGTACAGCCAACTCACTTTCGGGGCAGCCCGCCGGCAAAGTCACTGCTGGAACAAGTGCGCAACGAACGATGGTCCGAAATGACCAGCCATCTTCTTTCAAATGTGACAGGGCAGGCCGCCCCGGTCTTCGACGCGCAGCGGGAAATCGTCTGCGTTATGACGACGGTGGCCGATCTTGGGCAATTGCGAAGCGAGGACGAGCGGAAAGCGCTTTTTCATGAAGCGTCACTGGTCAATCAGGCAACCGGCGGAAGGATCGTAGACGGGGAGGATGGCGCCGCCAGCGATTGAAATATCACGGAGATTGCGAGGGCGTTGCTCGGGGGACGACGAGCGGCGTTCCCGAAACCGGATCGGTAATGATTACCGATGCAAGGCCGAACACATCTTCTATCAGCTTTTCTGTAACGATCTCGGATGGAGCGCCTTCCGCCATGATCGCCCCGTTTCGCATGGCCACCAGATGTGAAGCATATCGGCAGGCATGATTGAGATCGTGTAGTACGGCAACGACAGTCCGGCCCTCGCGGTTAAGTTTCGCCAGCAATTCCAGAAGTTCGATCTGATGCGCGATATCGAGATAGGTTGTCGGTTCATCGAGCAGAAGGATCGGTGTTTCCTGGGCCAGCACAAGCGCAATCCAGACGCGCTGACGCTGTCCGCCGGAAAGTTCGTCGACTGAACGGTTGGCGAGGTCGGAAATGCGGGTGGCTTCCATGGCGAGTGCTACCGCTTCTTCGTCTTTCACCGACCATTGTCGCAGAAAGGACTGATGTGGATAACGACCGCGTGACACCAGATCGGCAACGGTGATGCCATCGGGAGCAACCGAGGTTTGCGGAAGAAGACCGAGCCTGCGCGCAGCTTCCTTTGCCGGAAATTGGCTTATATTCCTGCCATCCAGCACGACTTCTCCACTGGCCGGTGCAAGCAATCGTGACAAGGCACGCAGCAACGTGGACTTCCCGCACGCATTGGGGCCGACAATGACGGTGAAAGACGCATCGGGAATACTGACCGACAAGTTCTCGACGATGACCCGATCATCATAGCGCAATGTAACGGCGTCCGCATGCAGGCGTTGCATCATGGTTGGTCGTCCCTGGAGGAAATCATGTGGCTGTTCGTATTGCATTGTAGAACGCATTCTGCAATATGGAGTAATCAGCTCCAGTTTTCGAAGCTGAAGCAGACCGCTCGCTCCTCGTTCGATAACGGCGCAGTGTTTTCCTATTCGAAATGCTGGCTGGTCGCGCATTCGTTCGGAAAGCTTTCCGTCTGAAGATTTCCAATTTGCGTCGGTGGAGAATAGCCATGCAAGCCGCACGTCCGATTTTCTTGCTTCTGGCCACCATGGTTATTCTGTTTTCTCCATATCGGACAGCCATTGGAGCCGAACAGGTCTGGCCCCGCACTGTAAAACATGAAGCAGGTGAACTCACACTGAAAACCAAACCCGTTCGCATCGTATCGACCACGCCCAGCATAACCGGCATTCTGCTGGCTATGGGCGCTCCTCTGGTGGCGACAGCCGCGACGACCCCGAGCCCGCTGACAGATAACAAGGGCTTCTTCCTTCAATGGGCAGACGTCGCCGATGAGCGCGGCGTCGAAGTGCTATATCCCAATCTCGAATTCGACATGGAAGCCATTATCGGTTTTGAACCGGACCTGCTGATCGCATCGGCGACCGGAGCGGATAGTGTCGTCCAACATTACAGTGAATTGAAAGCGCAAGGTATTCCGACGCTGGTCGTCAATTATTCCAACCAGAGCTGGCAGGAGATTGCTACTCAGCTCGGCACGGCATTGGGGTTGGAAGACGAGACCGGCGCGACCATCGCCCGTTTCGACGCGAAGGTTGCAGTGGTGGCTGCAACGATTACGCCGCCCAGCGAACCCGTCACAATCGTCGGCTACAATATCGGCAACAGTTACTCGGTCGGCAGAATTTCGAGCCCGCAGTCACAGCTACTGCAAGCATTGGGTTTCAAGGTCGATGGCTTGCCCGACACGGTAGCCAAGGATGTCACACGCCGGTCCGATTTCGATTTCATTTCCCACGAGAACCTTTCGGCAGCGATCACAGGCAAGAGCATTTTCCTTTTGCGCGGCTCACAAAATGACGTCCAGGCATTGTTGAAAGATCCAGTATTGGCGAACCTTCCTGCGGTCCGCGATCATAACGTCTATCCTCTCGGACCATCTTCTTTCCGTATCGACTATTATTCCGGTCTCCAGATGATCGAGGCTGTCGCGTCCAATTTTCCCAAATGACGTCAAACAGGATGCAGTTTGTCATGCCATTGCAGAAGAGGCGTGTTAGGGGTCTTATTGTTGCCGCCGCCGTTTTGACCGCAATGGCGCTTTGCAGCCTTGCTCTGGGCTCCCGGTCAATCGCCCTTAGCGAGACCATCCATGCGCTATGGCAGCCTGATTTTTCGAACAACGAACATCTTGTCATTCGCGAACTGCGTATCCCGCGCACCATCGTTGCAATCATTGCCGGTATGGCCCTTGGAACCGCTGGCGCCATCATGCAGGCTGTGACGCGCAATCCGCTCGCCGAACCAGGATTGCTGGGGATCAATGCAGGTGCAGCCGTCGCAGTTATTCTGGGGATCGTGACCTTTAACCTGACGACAATGGCGCAATATGTCTGGTTCGGATTTGCGGGCGCTGGTCTTGCTGGAATTGCTGTCTTCATTCTCGGAGATGCCCACGGCAAGGCGAATAATCCCGTGCAACTGGTGCTGGCCGGAGCCGGATTGTCGGTTGTGCTTGCGTCGGTCACGGGTATTGTTGTCATCAATGCACCGCTCGCTGTCCTTGACCAGTTTCGTCACTGGGCCGCAGGCTCCGTTGAGGGGCGCGGCCTTGATGTCGTCGCCATTCTGGCTCCAGCAGTCATCGCAGGGCTTGCCGTGGCGATGTCGATCGCCGGTAACCTGAATGCAATGGCGCTGGGCTGGGATTTTGGTGCTGCGCTGGGCGTCAACCTGCATGTAACCTGGCTTTTGGCCTGTCTTTCCGTAATGCTTCTGGCAGGTTCTGCCACTGCTGGGGCTGGCCCCATTGCGTTCGTCGGACTGGTTGCGCCGCATCTGGCCCGGACCATCACCGGCCCGGACTATCGTTGGATACTGCCATATTCCGCATTGCTGGCATCCATCCTTTTGCTTGGCGCTGACATCATCGGCAGGCTAATTGCAGCACCTTCGGAAGTTGCGGCCGGGATTGTCTCCATGTTGATCGGCGGGCCTTTCTTTATTTTTGTCGTGCGCAAATTCCGGCTGACAAAACTATGAGCAGTTCAATGAATATGTTGCGAATAGGTCCTGTTTCTGTTCGCTGGAAATCGCGCCCGCTGATGATTTTCTGCCTCTTGCTTGCAACCATCCTGTTGCTTGCGGTTTTCCACATCGCAACAGGCACAATGTCATTCAGCTTTTCCCAGGTCGTCTCGAGTCTTCTTGGCGGAAGCGACAATGCGACCGCCGACCGTATAATCCAGCGCGTACGTCTGCCCCGCCTTGTCACGGCCTTGTTTGTGGGGGCTTCACTCGGCATGGCAGGCTCGATCTTCCAATCAATCTCGCGCAATGCCCTTGGCTCGCCCGATGTGATCGGCTTTACGACAGGCGCAGCAACCGGCGCCATTGCACAAATCATATTGTTCAATGCCGGTCCGCTTGAAACAGCGCTTTCAGCCGTTGCAAGTGGAATGGCGGCGGCAGTTCTTGTGTTCATGTTGGCTGTCAAAGGGCGACGAACCGGTGGCTATAGGCTTATCCTTGTCGGAATTGGCGTGGGGGCCATTCTTTCGGGCATCAATACTGTACTCCTGGTTGCGGGCGATCTGGACCAGGCCGCGTCGGCCCAACTCTGGCTATCGGGGTCACTCAACACAAGAAGCTGGGCACATGCTGTCCCGGCGATGACCGGATTCGCGGTAACCGTGCCATTGGCACTTTACTACGCCAAATCTGTCAATCTGCTGGAAATGGGCGATGATGCAGCATGCCAGCTCGGCATCCAGCCGGAGCGTACGCGTCTGACAATGGTGTTGGTCGCGGTCACCCTGACATCTGTTGCTACCGCATCCGCCGGACCGATTGCCTTTGTCGCTCTGGCAGCGCCACAATTGGCCCGGCGTCTGACAGCGAGTTCGAATGTCCCACTGATATCGGGCGCGCTCATGGGAGCGACCCTTCTGGTCGGCGCTGACTTGTTAAGCCAGCATGTGCCATTCGGCATCAAAATGCCGATTGGTCTTACGACCGGACTATTGGGTGGACTTTATCTCCTCTGGATTCTTGCTTGCCACAAAAACGTGTTTAGTTCTAGTTGAGAAGCAACGTAAATCAGCCAACAGATAACTCACTACAGGAGCTGTGTTCTACGGCAGATGGCGTCTAAGACACTCATAAGTTTCATGATTCAGGTTCGGTCGCATCAAAATTAGTGCGCTTTTTGCGATCATGCCGCCCCACACCTGCGTTTCGTCGGCATTGATATGCAACGGCCGTCGATCCGATGGTTCAGCCCGAAAATGATAGCGCCTATTCTCGGCCCGTCAGTTTCTGAAGGAGTTGTGGAATGCGCGGCGCAGATATTTTGGTCCAAATGTTGATTGGCTATGGCGTGGAGACAATCTTCGGGGTGCCGGGCGATACCAATGTGCCTTTTTATGAAGCGCTCCAGCAACGTGAAGGCGAAATCCGCCATGTCATGGCCCGGGATGAACGCTCTGCTGGTTACATGGCGGATGCCTATGGTCGTTTTTCCAATAAGCCCGGTGTTTTCGAGTGTCCGTCAGGTGCGGGTGCTATGTATTCGCTGCCGCCCGTTGCTGAATCGAATGGATCATCGATACCTGTTATTCTTCTGACCATTGATATTCCTTTGCCGGGAGAAGGGCGCGGTGTTCTCACCGAGCTTGATTGCGCCAAACTGTTCGAGCCTGTGACCAAGCTGTCCGTTCAGGTGAAGTCAGCGGAGAAATTGCCGGAAATCATCCGTCGCGCGTTTCGTGTCGCTTGTTCCGGTAAACCGGGTGCGGTACATCTCCAGATCCCCGAGGACATGCTTCTCGCTGAGGTCGATTCCGCGCGCATTTCACTGCACATTGAAGAAGAGTGCAAAACGTTCCCGGCTTTTCCGACATTGCCGCCAAAACAGAAGCTGCATGAACTGCTCGAACTGATTGCGAAAGCAGAGCGACCTTTGATCGTTGCTGGTGGTGGCGTCAATCGTGCCAGAGCGGGCGATCAGATTTCGAGCTTGGCTGAGAAATACAACATTCCAATGTGCACAACGATGACGGGGCAGGGCGCGATTGATGATGATCATCGTCTGGCCATCGGGGTGATCGGCGACAATGGTTATCATCCCCATGCCAATTGGGCTTTGGAACATTCTGATTTTACCCTTTTTGTCGGATCACGCATCGGCTCTGTCGTGACGATTGGCTGGACCTTTCCCAAGATCACGCTCAATCGGCGCCTTGCACAAATCGATATTTCGCCTGAAATCATGGCCAACAACTATGAGAATTTGCTCTCCATTCAGGGCGATGCATTGCTGGTTCTTGAAGAATTACTGCAGATCGATCTGGCGATTGAACCGAAAAAGCATGATGGCTGGATCGAGGAATTGAATGCTCGCAGGCGCATATTCTGGGAACATGCTGAGGAAGCTTTGAATGACGAGCGTGTGCCTTTGCGTCCAGAGCGGGTTGTACGTTCCTTCAATGATGCATTGAGTCAATCGGGACAGCCTGCCCTGATTTACTCTGATGCAGGCACACCGACGCCCTACATGACACGCTTCTTGAAGATCAACGATCAGGAAACACGGTTTGCCATTCCGCGTGCTTTTGGTGGTCTTGGATCAGCACTTCCAGCTACGGTGGGTGCATGGCGTGCTGATCCAGACAAGCGTCCCATCGGATTGTTTGGCGATGGGTCTTTCGGCATGACGGTGGGCGAGCTTGAAACGCTGGTGCGCTTGCAGGTGCCAGCGATCCTTATCTTGTTCAACAATGCGACATTTGGCTGGATCAAAGGTTTGCACAGGTTGAAAGGGCACAATCAATGCTTTGGCGTCGATTTTCTTGCTCCCAAAGGTCAAGCAATCGCCGAAGCCTATGGCCTGAAAGCATGGACGGCAAAAACCGCCGATGAGGTTGATATAGCCTTGGCGGAAGCTTTCGCGTGGAAGGATGGCCCTTGCTTTGTCGATATTCATGTTGAATCGATCGCTGACCGAGTGCCGCCGGTTTATTCATGGCTTTTAAAGCGTGGTGAAGACCCGCTTAATCTCAAGCCTGTTGAGCGTTCTTACGTCTGAGCCGTTTTTGAACGCCATTATTTACGACGCTACAGGCAGAGAATGTCTGTGGCGTTTTGCTTCAGTAATAAACCAATCGCGGAACAGCCGGACATTTTTCGAACCCTGACGCGCCTGCGCTGAGCAAAGAAAATAGCTCTCGCCAGATGTCTGCACGCGCTCAAGTGCCAGCTTGAGTTTTCCGGAGCGCAATTCTTCCTGCACAAAAATTCTGGGCGCGATTGCAAGCCCCATACCCGCCACGGCGCATTCGATAATAACGTCATGTGTTGGCAGACGCGGCCCAAAGATACGCTTGTTGTAATGGATGCCTGCGCCGCGCAGCCAATGCAGCCATAGGCTAGGCCTGTTTGAGTTCTGGATCAGTGGGAAATCGAGCAATTCGACGTCTCCGGCCAGTCCGTTTTCAGGCACGATGTCAGGTGATCCGATCACGACGAGCTCTTCAGGAAACAGCAAATGGCTACGCACATTGGCCCAATTGCCAATACCGCGCAGTACGGCAAGATCGAGATCGGACTTCCCCCAGTCAAGATCATGTGAGCAGGGAAACACCTCAAACCATATTTGCGGATGAGATCTCGCAAAGGTGCTGATAATACCCGGCGCCCATTTCCGCATCAGTGTTGGCGGCAAGCCCACTTTGAGCAGGCTTTGCGTTTTATACCCACGGACTGCATCCATCGACACTTCTTCAAGCTTTGCCAGAATGCGCGAAACTTCCTCGTAATAGTTCTGCCCCTCTTCGGTCAGAACCAGTCGCGGTCCAGCGCGTTCAAACAGTTTAAGCCCGAGAAAAGATTCAAGATTTTGTATCTGGCGGCTCACTCCGCTTTGGGTCATCCCGAGATTTTCCGATGCGCGCGTGAAGCTCAGATAGCGTACCGAAGCATCGAAAGCGTGCAGAGCCGAAAGAGATGGAAGAAAGCGGCGCATTGGGTAACCTCAGAATTTCATCATGAGTTTAAGTCATGCATAATCCAATTTTCAATGCTTTTATTTGATGAGAAAGCGCCGCATTCTTATTAAAAACAAACATAAGGGAACACGATGGACTACGGTGATAGTATCGACCGAAATCTGGTCAGTATCCTGGAGGAAAACGCACGTCTCCCGGCGAGTGAGTTGGCGCGGCGCGTGGGTCTTGCCCGATCAAGTGTTCAGGAGCGGATAGGCCGCCTGGAGCGTCGCGGCGTCATATTGGGATATCGGGCTATCGTTCGTCGGGCGAAGGATGACAACAGCATTTCCGCCTATTTGTTCATCACGGCCTCACAACGCATTGTGCAGCGCTTGTTTGCAGCCTTGCGCGCCTATCCGGAAATCCTGACCGCTGATGCTATTAGTGGCCCGGCCAACATATTGTGCCGGGTTCATGTCGGATTTCTTGAAGATCTGGAAGCACTCATCGAGGAGCTGGCACAAATCGAAGGTATCGAGAACGTCAGTTATTCGGTGGTACTTTCCAATAAGTTTAATAGAGAAAGCAGTCTGGCGCATTCAAGCGCTCAATAATATTCGACGGAATGCTCGATTCAAAAAGAGGGAAACAACAATGAATAGACGTAAGTTTATCCAGACAACGCTTTTGGGTAGCGCAGCGGTCATGCTTGCTCCCGGCTTTTCGTGGGCTGTCGAAGACGGTGCAACACTGAAATCCATCAAGGACCGGGGTGCCCTGCGTATCGGTGTGTTCAATGGTACACCGCCTTATTATCAGAAAAATCTCGCTACCGGCGAATGGGACGGCTTCTGCGTTTCCATGGGCAGGGACTTGGCCGAATATATTGGTGTTCCGCTCGAAATGGTCGAAACCACCTGGGGTAATTCCGTCATGGACCTTCAGGGCGGCAAAATCGACATCATGTTTGCCCTAAGCAACAATCCTGAGCGCGCGAAATCCGTCGATTTCACCGAAGCCATGATGGATAACGTCTTCACCGTCATCACCAACAAGGACCGCGAGGTCAAAAATTGGGAAGAATTGAACAAGCCGGAAATCCGCGTCACGGTTGATCTCGGATCAACACAGGATCTCTTCGCCCGCAAAACCTTACCTAATTGCACGCTCGTTGCGCTCAAGGGTGCGGATGAAACAGTTATCGCACTACAGTCTGGCCGGGCAGATGCGATTGTGCAGGTTGCTCTGATGTCCGTGGTGACGGCGCACAAGCTTGGCAGCAAGTTTAAGGTTTTTGTTCCAGAGCCGCTGGATAGCCAGCCAACGACGATTGGTGTGCGCAAAGACGAAAAGGGCGAATTCCGCGACTACGTTGATGTTTGGCTTAAAAAGCGCCGCGAGGAAGGCAAGGTCAATGAATGGATTGTCAGCAGCCTGTCGCTTGTTGGCGTGCAGCCATCTGACCTGCCGCCAACTTTGAAGTTCTGATGCGTCAACCATCATGCAGCATCAGCAAGGATCACTCGGTGTCATCATGCTTGACACCGGCTTTCCACGTCCGCCCGGAGATGTCGGCAATCCGGCATCATGGGAGATGCCGGTAAGGTTCAAGAAGGTAAGCGGAGCATCGCCGGATAAGATCATTCGTCAGGGCGGCGCCGGGTTGATCGAAGACTTCGTCATTGCGGGTGAAGCCTTGATCGCTGAAGGCTGCAGCGCGCTGGTGACGTCTTGCGGTTTCATGGCCCGTCACCAAAGCGCGCTGAGTGCAAAGCTTGCGGTGCCGATTGCCACTTCCAGCCTGCTTCAATTGCCAATGGTCCGCACGGTGATCGGACAGGAACGCAAAGTGGGAGTAATCACCTATGACGAAGCGAGCCTTGATGATGCGATCTTCGCGGCCTGTGGTGCCGACATCAGAACCCCACGAATTGGCATGTCAGACGGTGGCGCGTTTCGTGAACTGATTGAAGGCGGCGGAACTTATGACCACGCTGCGCTTGAAGCTGAAATCATACATGCGGCGCGAGAGTTGAAGTCGCGCGAACCCGACCTTGGTGCTGTTGTTCTTGAATGCACGAACATGCCGCCATTTGCTCAAGCCGTCGCAAAAGCCTCTGGCTTGCCGGTATTCGATGTTCTGTCGCTTGGACATTGGCTGTTCAGCTCAACGTCTTCCCGTGCCGTTGCCGGGATGTCAGAAAGAGTGAATTAATGGACTATCAATGGGACTTTTCCGGCCTTTGGCAGTATCGGGGATTATTCCTTCAGGGACTTGGCTACACCGTTGGTTTCACGGTTATCACTGTGATTTCCGGCATTCTTGTTGGAACGGTTTTTGCTCTCGGCAGGCTTTCCGGCAACAAGATCATAACCGTCCCCATCATGACGGTCGTTGAGATATTTCGTTGCACACCAGTGCTGGTGCAGCTTGTCTGGTGCTATTACGCGCTTCCAATGCTGATTGGCTTTGAAATTTCGCCTGCCATGGCGGCTTTCATCACGCTTACCTTCTATGGCGCTGCATTTTATGCAGAAATCATTCGTGGTGGTATCGTTTCCATTGATGCGGGCCAATGGGATGCAGGGCGTGCAATCGGCATGCGCCGCGGCCAGCTCATGGGCAAGATCATATTGCCACAGGCACTGCGTCGCATGGTGCCGCCGCTGGTCAACCAGTCCGTGCTTCAGCTCAAAAACACATCGCTTTTATCGGTTCTTGCTGTGCCTGACCTTCTTTATCAGGGCCAGCTTGTCACCTCGGCAACCTATCGCCCGCTTGAAACCTACACCCTGATTGCAGTGCTTTATCTCGCCGTTCTCTTCCCTCTGACACGGCTCGCTCATGGACTGGAAGGCAGGCTGAAATGATGAACCGTATCGAGCGAACCGTCATTGTGGAGATAAGCCATGAGCGCTGAACCGATGATCGAAGTACGCGGGCTGAAAAAGTCGTTCGGCGAAATCGAGGTGCTGCGCAATATCAGCCTCACAGTCGAGCGCGGGCAGGTGGTAGGGCTTATCGGGCCAAGCGGTTCCGGAAAGTCGACACTGCTGCGCAGTCTCAATCTGCTTTCATTGCCTGATGCCGGTTACATCGCAATTGGTGATCAGAAAATAGACTTCTCGTCCGGGAACGTGTCACTCAAGGACAAATATCTCGCGGCGTTCCGTGCCAATACCGGCATGGTGTTCCAGAACTTCAATCTGTTTCCGCATATGAGCGTTCTCGATAACGTTATGATCGGACCGGTCAGTGTTCTCAAACAGGACAAAAAGGCTGCCCGCGAGCTGGCCATGGAACTGCTGGAAAAGGTCGGCCTTGCCGCCCGTGCGGACGCCAGACCAGAACAGCTCTCAGGCGGTCAGAAACAGCGTGTTGCGATTGCAAGGGCGCTCGCAATGCGCCCCGATGTGATGCTGTTTGACGAGGCAACATCGGCTCTCGATCCGGCACTTGTCGGTGAAGTTCTGGCGGTCATCCGGCAATTGGCCGAGCAGGGCATGACGATGATCCTTGTGACCCATGAAATGGCGTTCGCTCGTGATGTCGCCGACAAGGTCATCTTCATGCAGGACGGTTACGTCGTTGAAACCGGCGACGCTCGTCAAGTGATCAATGAGCCGCGCGAAGCTGCAACCCGTGAGTTTCTGAGTCATTTCCATGGCGGTCTCGCATAAATGCGCGCGCAGAACGGATAAATGTCATGACAGGCAATGTTATTGTCGTTGGGGCTGGCATTATCGGCTCCACCACCGCCTTGCGGCTCGCTGAAGCCGGTCTGAAAGTAACGCTGTGCGACGGCTCAGAACCGGGTGGTGAGCAAAGTGCAAGCTATGGCAACGGTGGCTGGATCAGTCCCGCCTCGATCATTCCCATGAGTATGCCGGGCCTGTGGCGACAGGTCCCCGGATTTCTGCTTGATCGCAACGGGCCACTGACCCTTGACTGGAAATCGGTGCCTAGGCTGACACCATGGCTTCTGCGTTTCCTGCTTGCTGGCGCCACAAAATCGCGGGTGACAAAAACTGCGGCTAAGCTCAACTGGTTGCTTCATGATGGGCCGAAACGCCACCTTGAGCTGGCCAGCAAGACCGGGCAGGAACATCTCATCGTGCAGAAAGGCCTGCTTTACGCCTATCCTGATCGTGCAGCCTTTGAAGCTGAAGCGCTTAGCTGGCAGCTGCGCCGTGATAACGGCATTCTGTTCGACGAATGGCAGGAAGCAGAATTGCGCGAACGTATCCCTGCTCTTGGGAGTAACTATCGCTTTGCCATTCATGTGACGGAAGGCGCGCATTGTCTTGATACCGGAGGTTATGTTGCGGGTATCGCGGCGCAGGCTGAAAAAGCCGGTGTTCGCTTCATCCGAAGAAATGTCGTGAGGGTCCTCACCGGCGTTTCGCCGCGTATTGTGCTCGATAATGATGAGAGTATTGCCGCCGATCACATCGTGCTGGCAGCGGGTATTCATTCTGGGCGTATCATGCACGATCTCGGCATGCATGTGCCCATGCAAAGCGAGCGCGGCTATCATGTAACCTTGCCGATGGCCGAGCTTCCCTTTGATATCCCGATTATGCCGAGCACCGGGCGGATGGGAAATACACCAACCAATATGGGACTGCGGCTTTCCGGCCAGGTTGAATTGGCAACTGTGGAGAAAGCCCCGGATTGGCGACGCTCGGAGGTGCTGCTTAAGCACGCATTGGCGAGCTATCCCGACCTGGCAAAGCAGGATCTGCAGAATCTCAAACTCTGGATGGGGCACCGGCCATCGCCTGCAGATGGCGTTCCGGTGATAGGCAAACTAACTCAGCATCCGGGAATTATCGCAGCTTTCGGCCACGGCCATATCGGGATCGCTGGGGCCCCCAAAACGGCCGATATGGTGCTCGATGAAATCAACAACTTACCTTCCGAAAGCGCTCGCGCCTTCTCGCCCGCTCGCTTCGGCTGTTAGAGCGGTTCCAGTTAATATTGAACAGTTGGAACTGCTCTATCTTTTTGTTTTTACGCATTATCCTTACGCAAAACCGCTTCGCACTTTTGCTGGAAATGCTTTGATTATCCTGAATTCAAAGGAATGAAATTATGATGCTCAAAGGTGGCTACACCAATTATGGCCAGCAGATCGGCGTGCTGATGCTGGACACGATTTTTCCTCGTCCTGCTGGCGATATCGGCAATGCGCTGTCCTATGATTTTCCTGTGCGTTACAAGACCGTAAAAGGTGCGCATGCCACACGCATTATGGGCAACAATCCTGATCCAAAACTCATCGAACCCTTCATTGATGCGGCACGCGAACTGGAAGCGGAAGGCGTGCGCGCCATCACCACGAGCTGTGGCTTTCTTGGGCCGTTTCAAAAGGATATCGCGGCAGCGGTCAACATTCCGGTCTTTACTTCATCCTTGATGCAGGCGCCGATCATCCACGCAATGCTGGCGCCCGGCAAGGTGATTGGCGTCTTTACCGAACGCGCGCATCACATGAATGACGAACATTTCAAAGGCGTTGGCTGGTCATCTGAGGTCATTCCCGTGCAGGTGCAGGGGATGAAGCAGAATGCTGAATTTCCGCAGACCTATATTGAAGGCCGCGATTATCTTGACACGGAAGTGCTGAAGGAAGAGATGCTGGAAATGACGCGGGAGTTCATGGCAAGCTGTGAAAATCCCGGCGCGATCTTGTTTGAATGCACGAATATGTGCCCGTTTTCGTCCTATGTGGCTGCTGAATCCGGTTTGCCGGTATTCGATATCAACACGCTGATCAATACGTTCTATCTCGCAGCCAATCCGCGTCGCTATCTCTAAGTTCAACCCGACAATCAATAAAGTCAGCGATTCAGACGTAGTGCTTGATGCCATGATAATTGCCCTTAACATGGCATATAACATTAGCTCAGACTGAAAAGCCCCGGTTTTGTAGACAGCTGCGATTAGTGTTTCTGCTTTTCGAATTCGACGTTTGACCGCATCCCGTTCCTGATGTGGTTGCGTTTCGGATGGTAAAACATTTTGATGTAATCGAAAGCGTCCGATCCCTGGTAGAAAGCGGTATAGGTAAGATGTCAGTTGGCTTCCGTGAAGCTATCGCGCATTGCACGCAGGATGATGATTGCGGAAGCCGCACCGGGATCGACATGCCCAAGCGAGCGCTCGCCCAGCCGGGCAGCTCGACCTCGCGTAGCGACCATTGAGCGGGTTGAATCCGTACCTTTTTCGGCGACTTCGAGAATTTTGCTCCACATTTCCTGGCTGGCCAGATTGTGTGTTCGCGCGTCGATGGCTACCTCCATCGCTGGTATCCATGCATCCAACATGGTTTTATCGCCGCGTTGGCCCTTTCCTCGTTCCTGAATGCCACGTGTCATCGCCTCTACGATGATGGCTTGTCCCTCAGTATCGAGGGCTTCATGTGATTTAAGCGCTTTTGATGCATGACGGAATGCTGTCGCATAAAGTGGCCCGGTTGATGCACCCACGGCATCGAGAAAAGCGGATGCTGCAGTAGTGAAAATATCAGAGGGCAGTGCTTTCTCGAGATCCATTTTTGCGAGTGCACTATTCACCGCTGAAAAGCCGAGAGCCATCGTGATACCGTGATCCGCGTCGCCGATAGCTCCGTCGAGATCGGAAAGTCGCTCTTTCTCCGCCTGCATGGAAAAGGCGATGAGCTGAAACATTCGGCTAAGACGACGCGCTGCGGCTTCCTGCATTTTTACCTCCCAGATGATCTGGAATTCATGATCCGCCGGAGGCGGCATTAGTCAGTTGATCCGAAGAAAAGCCGTATCGCAAGGGTGTGATAGGAGACCGGACAATTCCTGGTCGAGATGCATGATGGATATGGATGCTCCATTCATGTCCAACGATGTACAGTAATGGCCGATCCAGTTGGCTTCGATTGTTATTTGTTTAGCACTTAAGCGTTGTTCGACACGTCTGAACAGGATGTACAGTTCCATGAGTGGCGTTGAACCGAACGAATTTACGAGCACTGCCACCCTGTCTCCGGGTGACGCATTCATCTCACTGAAAATCCGATCCATGATGTGATCAACAATAGCGTCGGCTGGCATCATTTTTTCGCGGATAACGCCCCGTTCGCCGTGAATACCCATGCCGATTTCCATTTCCTCGGCACCGATTTCAAAATTGTGGCGTCGCGTCTGAGGCAAAGAACAGGGCTCCAACGCGACACCCATCGTATAGGTGCGCCGATTGGCCTTGCGTGTTACCGCCTCGCACGCCTCAAGCGACATGCCCCGATCACAGGCTGCACCTGCCACCTTGAAAATGAAGAAGTTACCCGCGACACCGCGACGGCCATCGCGATCCTCTATGGGGGAAGAGGATATGTCGTCTGTCGTCAGAACGGTGCGCGTCGGAATAGCAACTTCTTGCGCCATTTCGGCAGCCATCTCGAAGTTCATGACGTCTCCGACATAATTACCGTACACGAAGAGCACGCCTTCTCCGCCGGAGGCCGCCTTGGCACATTCAAGGATTGGGGCCGGCGGAGGGGAAGAAAAGACATTGCCGATAGCTACAGCATCGGCAAGACCTTTGCCGACATAACCAAGAAAGCAGGGTTCATGTCCTGACCCACCGCCAATTACCAGGCCAACTTTTCCCTGGCGCGGACCCTGACGTGCGACGAGTGCACGTTTCGATTCCTTGATCGGAGCAAGATAGGATCGGTGCGCTTTGATGACACCGTCAAGCATTTCCTCGACGACATCGTCTGGGCTGTTCAGAAATTTCTTGATATGCGTACGATAATGGCTGGACACATTGACTGTCGGTTCTGCACGCAGCTTCTGGGAAAGCTTGCTGTCGATTTCTGTCACGCCGTCCGCATTGAGAATGCCGCGCCCTGTCGCAGCATCAGTAATCAGAACATTGACATAGTCGCCTCGCAACGCTGCAAGAATTGCCGGTACCTTGTCGAAGCCACCCGCAACGGCGATACGCATGTCGATGTTTTGCAGCATTTCGAGCGTGATACCGATGGTCCTGTCGTCAAGTGGTCCGGACACGGGCTGCCCATAAGAATCGATGAAGCGTCCAGCCACGACGCCGACGGCATTCTTGGTGAGATAATCCTGTATAGAGACGCTCTCAAAAAAGCCGCTGGTGTGAATTGTCGAATTTGGTCGTAGCGAAGAAATGCCGAACAGTGCCTTGTTCGCATGATTGAGCGCCTGAAATTGCTCCGCAATAATCGGTTCTCCGATAATCGCCGCTTTTACATCGGGACTGGATACGATGGCAGGCGCGGTGATGTTGACGAGGTGTGCATTTGTCGCCCGGGCCATGGCGGCCGCGCATAGTTCGGGGGTGTAAGCAAAACTGGCGCGCGTTCCGCCCGTCGCCTGTACGACGGTCACATCCTGCAGGTTGGATATGCGAGTATTTTCGGCGATCGCGAGAACTGTTCGCCCCCAGGCTACAGCAAGTGTGTCTCCCGATTTCAGAAGCTTGGCGATGGCCTGCGCTGCGGCTGTCCCGAGCCGGTCAATAAGAGTCTGTGCACCGTCGTCATTGGGCACCACCAGACAGTCATTCAAACCGAAATGACGCTTGAGTTCCTGGGCGATTGCAAGAGAACTGAGGCGTGCGGGTTCGATCGAGATATTGACGATGCCACGGCTACGTGCATCTGCCAAATAGCTGTTCACCGTGGCTCGCGAAATTCCCATGATTTCGGCGATTTCGCCTTGCGTGCGTCCATCTTCGTAGTAAAGCCAGCAAGCCCAGACGTAAGGATCGTCGCCATATCGCAGTGGAATGCCATCAGTCGGGACCACCTGCCCGATTTTGCTTGCGGTTGTTTTTCCGTTTGACGCCATCTTGTTTGCACTAATTCCCGTGGTTTTTCCTTCTATCTGCCGGCTTGTCCTGCAATACAATGTTTTTGTTTGTTTCCTACCGGATTCAATCTGCCGGAGAACGGATCGGCCCGGTTTCGCGACAGTGCGCCAAATCTATTTGAATGTAGATGCTCGTATTACTGCAATCGTTCCCGCGCACCGTTGGAAAGCTCTTTAAGGATGATCGCGCATGAGGTCGCTCCGGCATCCAGCACGCCCAGTGATCGCTCGCCAAGACGGCTGGCACGACCGATTTTCGCCACCAGATCAATTGTGGAGTCGCGGCCTTTCTCAGCGGCAGCAACCAGAGCTTCGAGTGCCTCGGCAAAGGTTCTTCCGGCAGCAGTGGCTTCATCGAAGGCTTCGACCGCTGGCACAAGCGTATCCAGCAAGGTTTTGTCACCAACCTTGGCAGAACCGATGGACTGAATGCCCTCCAGTCCGGCATGAAGCATACGGCTGAAAGCAGCGGCATCGATATTGTCGATCCCATCGATTTTTTCTGCAAATTCGGTGAACATAACACCATAAAGTGGTCCCATCGAACCGCCAATCTCGGTCATGAGCACAGTGCCGAGCGTATCGAGGGAAGCAGCCAGCGCTTTATTCTTTCCCTTCAGGCGTTCAGCAGCCATGTTGAAGCCCTTGGCCATGTTGACGCCGTGATCCCCGTCGCCGATTTTCCCATCAATTTCACTGAGATAGGCGCGATTTTCGACAATCCGGTCGGCCATTGCGAGTACAATGTCTCCGGCTGTTGCGTTATTAAGTGTTTGCACAGGTCTCTTCCTTACAGAATGATGGTGCACTGCACTTCGACATCGAGCAATTCCTTCAGCTCGCTGTCCAGCGCCATGACTGTCAGCGTTGCTCCTACCATTTCAAGTGACGTGAAGTAGTTGCCGATATAGGTGCGATGGATTTTCAGGCCGCGTTTGGTAATTTCCGACTCAATCGTATCATTCAGAATATAAAGTTCGTTGAGCGGTGTTGCACCGAGACCTGAAATGAGAACGGCGACTTCGGTACCTTCTGCCAGTGCATGATCGTCAAGCACGATCTGGCACATGTCTTTTGCTACCTCGGCAGCAGACTTAAGCGGCTCAACCCGCACGCCCGGTTCGCCATGATGACCAATACCGACTTCCATTGTACCCGGCGCAATCTCGAAATTCGGATGTCCGACTGCGGGCAATGTGCATGGGCCGAGACCAACACCGATTGAGCGGCAGTTGTCGATGGCCTTCTGAGCTGTTGCGCGAACCTCTTCGAGCGTGGCTCCGGTTGCCGCTTTTGCACCGCCAACCTTCCACATGAATATCTCGCCAGCGACGCCGCGACGTTTTTCACGTTCATCGACCGGGGCTGAGCAGACATCGTCATTAGCGACAACAGTGGCAACTTCTATACCGTCTTTGGCGGCAAGTTTCGTGGCCATCTTCACGTTCATGTTGTCACCGGCATAATTACCGTAAAGTACGACAACACCTTTGCCGCCATTAGCTTCGCGGATTGCGTCATGGAAGCTCTTGGCAGTGGGGGAGGAAAACAGTTCACCGACCGCTACAGCGTCAAGCATGTTCTTGCCGGTATAACCGATGAATGCCGGTTCGTGACCGGAACCGCCGCCGGTGATGACACCGACTTTGCCAGCGATAGGGGCGTTTCTGGCGACAATGACACGCGGGTTTTCTGCAAGTCGAACGATGTCGGAATGAGCTTTGACAAAGCCTTTTACAGTATCCTCAACGACTTCGTCCGGATTGTTGATGAAGCGCTGCATGGTATCTCCTATAAGGTGAATGAGGGCCGGGCTCAAAGAATGGTATAGCCGCCATCGACCAGAAGATCGGCGCCTGTAATCATGTCTGCTCCAGCTGAGGCAAAGAAGACTGCAGCGGCGGCGATTTCTTCCGGATATGCGAAGCGCCCAATCGGAATGCGTTTCTTTGCGGCCTCACCCTTTTCGCCAGCCCATGCTTTCTTGCCAAGTTCGGTGAGGACGATGGTCGGGGAAAGCGTGTTGACGCAGATGCCATATTTGCCCCATTCGGCGGCAAATGTCTTCGACATGCCAATGACGCCGAACTTAGACGCGCAATAGGCGACATGCTCTTCAATGGCCACGGTTCCGGCCTGGGAAGCCAGATTGATAATCTTGCCACCCTTGCCTGCCGCAATCATGGTGCGACCAACGGCCTGAGTGACGAGAAAGCTTCCCTTGAGATTGATGTTGATCGTCTTGTCCCAATAGTCGAGCGATATATCTTCCGCCGGAGCCAGATAGACCACGCCTGCGCTGTTGACCGCAATATCGATAACCCCGAGTTGTTCGATAACGCTGGCGATCGCATCGTTGACCGATTGCTGGTTGGAAACATCGCAAACGAAGGGCTTTGCGTTTTCGCCAAGCTCCTCGGCTTTGGCTTTCGCTATGTCGGCACTAATGTCCAGCACAGCAACTTTAGCTCCTTTGGCAATGAAAGCCTTGGAAATTGCAGCACCAATGCCGGAAGCGCCTCCGGTCACGATGGCAACTTTTCCGGTGAGTGGAAAGTTCAGGTCAATTTGGGGAGCTTGATCGGACATTTTTGCCTCGGAGTTCTGGATTGTGAGCCTGATGGCCCGGCGCGTTCATGACACTTTTCATGAGAGGGTGTGCCGGGCCGCCCAGACAATTTTACTTGCGGCTTTCCAGGAGCTTGTCGACGTTCTCAGCCGTCACCGGCGTCCATGGAACATTGTAGTTCTTGTCCTTGCCGTCGTTGAAAGGCATATCGGGATATTGGGCCCAGATATCGGACTGAGGTTTGTAGTCGCCCTTCTTGGCGTGGAAGATCGCGAGGTCGAGGGCGCCTTGCGCCTGAGCGTTCGCGTCCTGCAGGATGGAGGTCATCGTGCCTTCCTTGACAGCACGCAGTGCGTCGGTAATGCCATCGATGCCGGCAATGGAAAAATCGCCCACTTTGAGATTGGCGGCTTTGATCGCTTCGATTGCACCCAGTGCCATTTCATCGTTTTGACCGATCACGCCGTTGATCTGGCCGGGATGAGCCGTCAGCCAGTTCTCCATAAGTGTCTGGGCCTCAGCGCGAGACCAGTTTGCGGTTTGGTCTTCGAGAACTTTCACGTCCGGGCATTCGGCAAGAGCCTTCTTGTTACCTTCCAGACGGGAAATCTGTGCGGACTGCCCGATCGGGCCTTCCAGAATGACGACATTGCCTTTGCAGCCGATCTTGTCGAGAACGTTCTTGGCTTCCATATAGCCCGAAATCGTATCGTCGGAGCCGACATAGGCGGCAAGCAGCTCGGAGTTGACGCGGGTGTTCGAGCCGACAACCGGAATGCCTGCATCGCTGGCTGCCTGAACGGCCGTAGCACCCGCTTCGATGTCAATAGGAACGAAGATGATCGCATCGAATTTCTGCGTGATCATCGTGTTGAATTGTTCCTGTTGCACGAGAGCGTCGTAACGTCCGTCGAAGATGGTCAGATCGACTTCTCCGTTCTTCACGGCAGGGTGTTTTTTCAGCGCTTCGGACCAGACCTGCATGAATTCAGCATTGAGCCCGTATGGTGCAGCGCCGATCTTGAGTTTCTTGTCCTGCGCCAGAGATGGTGTCACCATCAGTGCAGATGCTGCGGCAAGCGCAATGAGAAGTTTCTTCATTTCATTCTCCTCCTTTGATAATTGGCCCCGGTCGGGCGGCACGTTTGTTGTTACAAGTCAGGGTAGATTACGCATTTTGGTTGCGCTTCTGGTCAAGCATGACTGCGCCGACGATCAAGGCGCCTTTCAGAACCTGCTGGTAGTAGGACTGGATGCCCATCAGATCGAGGCCATTGTTCATGACACCAATGATGAGTGCGCCGATGAGCGTTCCGGTGATGCGGCCGACGCCGCCGGACAAGCTGGTGCCGCCAATGACGACCGCCGCGATGGCGTCGAGTTCATAGCTGATACCGGCCTGCGGGAGGGCGGAGCCGGTGCGAGCTGACAGGATCATGCCTGCAAGACCTGCAAGGCCGCCGGAGATGACGTAGACCGAAAAACGCACCCGGGAAATATTGATGCCCGATGTATTGGCAGCATGGGGATTGCCGCCGACAGCATAGATATAGCGCCCGAACCGTGAACGGTTGAGGATCCACCACGATGCCAGAAAGACGACGGCGAGCAAAATAACCGGAACCGGAATACCCAGTATGTTTCCGGTTCCGATCCAGCGGAAATCCGGGATGAGAGCAGGCACCGGCTTGCCACCGCCATAGATGAGCGTCAGGCCGCGCGCAGCGGAAAGCATGCCCAATGTCGCGACAAAGGCTGGAACCGCGAAGCGCGAGACAATCGTGCCGACGAGCGCGCCGCAGCCAACGCCCACCAAGAGGCCAACGGGAATGGCTATGAATGGCGAATAGGGAGCGCCTGCAACACCTGCAGTCGCCGACGTGGTTGCAAAGCTGGCGCTGACAATACCGGCCAATGCCACCACCGAGCCAACGGAGAGGTCAATGCCACGCGTCAGAATGACGAAGGTCATGCCAATGGCGAGAATGCCGTTGATCGAGGTCTGTAGCAGGACGTTGGAGATATTGCCTGCTGTCAGGAAATACTGGTTGGAGAATGAGAGGATCGTAACCAGGAGCAGAAAGGCGATGAATATGCCATATTCCTGGATGACCAGTCTGCGACGTTCGGAGCCAAACCAGCTCGTCGATGAATTGTTTTCTGTGGTGGACACTGTTCTACCTCTCTAGAACGAAACACGGTGCTTTTGGGGTGGCTTTCATGTCGAAAGATGCACCAGCGACTGCGCGTCCGTTTCCTCCCTGCGAAAAATGCCTGCCGACTGTCCACTGCGCATGACCATGATGCGATCGGACATGCCAAGAACTTCATCAATCTCGGAAGAGACCATGATGACGGTCCCGCCTTCAGCGGCAAATTCACAGATGATGCGATAAATTTCCTGTTTTGCGCCGACATCAACGCCGCGTGTGGGTTCATCAAGCAGCAGAACGCGTGGTTTTCTCAGGAACCATTTTCCCAGCACGACCTTCTGCTGATTGCCTCCCGAAAGGCCGGAAACGGGCATCGTATCGCGCGCGACCTTGATCCTGAAACGTTCGATCATGTCTCTGCTGGCGGATGTTTCCTCACGCTGGTTCATTGCAAAATGCGGGCTCATCTCGGGAAGACTGGCAAGGCAAATATTGTTGCGAACGCTGTCATCAAGGTTAAGGCCGGTCAGCTTGCGATCTTCTGTCACAAAGGCCAATCCCAAAGCCATGGCATCGGAGGGTCGCCGGACGGTGACGGGTTTACTCTCAAGTCTGATTGCACCCTGGGAGGCTTTATCCAGCCCGAAAAGACAGTTGAATATTTCTGATCGGCCAGACCCCATCAATCCGTAAATGCCGAAAATCTCGCCCTTATGTGCTGTAAAGGAGATGTCGGTTATCTTGCCGGGCGCGCTAAGGCCGGAGACCTCAATGCCTGGTATTTCAGTTGGTGCATTGGTCTTGATATATTCGTCGCCCAGCTCCCGTCCGACGATCATACGGATCAATTCGGCACGGGTAATGCCATCGAGATTGCCGCTATCTATATAGCTGCCGTCACGAAACACAGTATAGGTATCGGCGATCTGGAAAATTTCCGACAGGCGATGCGAGACATAGACGATACCTTTTCCGCTCGCTTTCAGGCGCTCTATCGCGGCAAAGAGATGTTGCGCTTCTTTTTCGCCGATGGCCGAAGTCGGCTCGTCCATAAAAATGACTTCGGCATCGTGGCTGAGCGCCTTGGCGATCTCGACGAGCTGAATCTGGGCAACAGACAGGTTCATCATGAACTGGTTGGCACGGATCTTGAATTCGAGCTGATCTAGAAGTTTCTGAGCATTTCGGTTCATCGTCTTGAAGTCGATTCCGCCGAAGCGACGGAGCGGCTCGCGACCGAGATAGATATTCTCAGCGACGGTCATATGCGGAACCGGACTTAATTCCTGCTCGATAATGGCGATCCCGGCCTGAAGCGCTTCAGCGGGACTGGAATAAACAACGTCTTTTCCACGTCGCCGGATGTGACCGTCGTCGCGGGTATAAATCCCCATCAATATCTTCAGGAAAGTGGATTTGCCTGCGCCGTTTCCGCCGCACAGTGCGTGAACTGAGCCAGCTCGCAACTTCAGCCGTCCATCCCGCAAGGCGGCAACGCCACCAAAGGACTTCTTGAGTCCTTCTACTTCCAGCAGAAATTCCAATGCAGTTCCTCCGTTGGCAACAGTTAGCGCCGTCGCCATTTTGACAATATTCGATAAATGATCGACAAATGTCAACCCATGCGGTATGAAAGTAAAAAGAAGGGGAGAAACGCTGGCCTTTGATAACCGGGCTAAGGACTGGGAGGCATGAATGATCGTTTCTATTCAATTTGTTAGCGCAGTTCTGCGCGCTTGTTAGGCTTCGACAGAGCGTGTTGCTATGTGCTCGGCTGTTTCAGCCTGCAGCTCCATTTTTAGAGGATCTCGTTGAATGGGGGAAACATATTGACAAGAGACAAAAGTGACTGACAAATGTCAAAAGTGAGTTTGATCTTCAAGTCATAAGACTGTCTGGAGGCGGCAGGGTTTGATGATCAAAGAGGTGCTTCGATAGCGGGAGGATGGACGTGTCATCGAATAGCCTGGATCGACAGACGCTATTTCTGGCGTTGATCAATGTTGCTGTTCTGGCAGCGGGCGGCTTTCTGGCCGGCTCCAATTTCATGGACAGTTATAATCTGCAGTCGATGGCTTCACAGGTTCCGGAGTTGGGACTTCTTGCGCTGGGGGTTATGCTGGCGATGATTTCCGGCAATGGCGGGATCGATCTGTCCGGCATAGCGCTAGCAAATCTCGCTGGCATTATCGCGTTCTTACTGACACGCCATTACATTCCGGCTGCTGATGCGCCTTTGCTGTTTTCATGGGTATTCGCTGGTTTAGCGCTCGTTGTCGGGCTGGTTGGCGGCATTATCAATGGGGTTGTAATAGCCTATGCACGCCTGACTCCGTTGATCGCTACGCTTGGGACACAGCTTCTTTTTACCGGCATAGCCGTCTATCTCACTAACGGTTCAGCCGTCAGCATGGGTTACATCGAGCCGATGGATAATTTCGGCAACATGCCCATTCTTGGCATTCCCATGTGTTTCGCGCTATTTCTGGTTATCGCTGCGGCGCTTTCATTTCTGCTGAAATATACGCCTTTTGGCGTGAAACTCATGCTGCTCGGAAGCAACGCCAAGGCGGCGCGCTACGGTGGTATCAATGAGAAACGCATGCTCCTCATCACCTATACGCTGTGCGGCCTGCTCGCGTCCGTTGCGGGAATTATCATCGCGGCACGCAACTCGTCCGTAAAGTGGGATTACGGTGGGTCTTATGTGCTGATTGCTATCCTCATCGCCGTTCTTGGCGGCGTCAAGCCGGAAGGTGGATATGGCAAGGTGATCTGTGTGTTGCTGGCTGCAACCGCGCTGCAGATTCTCTCAAGCCTGTTTAACTTCATGAACATTTCGAATTTCTTCCGCGACCTCGCTTGGGGTGTTCTGCTTCTCGCGTTGCTCGCATCGGCACGCGTGCACTTGGGTTACTGGTTACGACCAAAACGACAATAGAAACAAAGCCGGCAACTTCGAGATGAAGGACGCTGGCAAACACCTAAAGAAACAATCTGCTTATATTCATGGAGGAGTCATATGAGCATGTTTTCCAAAATAATAGCTGGCACAATGCTTGCCAGTACAGTCGTAGCAGGGGCGGCATTTGCCCAAGACAAGCCCACCATAGTGACAGTGGTCAAGGTTACCGGCGAAAACTGGTTTACCCGTATGAACGAAGGGGTTGATGCTTATGGCAAAGATAATCCCAACGTGAGCACCAGCCAGGTCGGACCCGCAAAAGCGGATGCCGCCCAGCAGACCCGTATTATCGAAGATCTCGTCGCCAAGAACGTCTCAGCGATTGCGATCGTGCCTATGGACCCATCAGCGCTTGAAGGTGTACTGCGTCGCGCTTCGCAGCGTGGTATCAAGGTCATCACCCATGAAGGCGATAGTCTGGTCAATACGGACGTCGATATCGAAGCCTTCGACAACAAGGCTTTCGGCGCACGCATCAACGAAAAGCTTGCTGAATGCATGGGTAAGTCCGGTAAGTGGACTTCTTTCGTTGGATCACTGGGCAGCCTGACTCACAATCAGTGGGTTGATGCTGGTGCAGAAAACGCCAAGCAATATCCGGACATGGAGCTGGTGGCGGAAAAGAACGAGTCGTTCAACGATGCCAACCGCGCCTATGAAAAAGCCAAGGAGATTCTCCGCAAATATCCGGATATCAAGGGCTTTCAGGGATCCTCTGCCATCGATGTGATCGGGATTGGCCGCGCTGTCGAGGAGGCCGGTCTTCAAGACAAGACATGTGTGTACGGTCTCGGTCTGCCAAAAGATACCGGCCCATATCTGGAAAGCGGCGCCGTCGACCAGATCTTCTTCTGGGATCCGAAAGACGCTGGCTATGTCATGAACAAGGTCTCCGATCTCGTTCTGAAGGGCGAGGAGATCAAGGATGGTATCGACCTTGGTGTACCGGGTTACGAGAAAATGACTGTCATCAAGGGACCGGGCAAGGGCATCATCATCCAGGGGCAGGCCTGGGTCGATGCGGACAAATCCAACTACAAGGACTTCCCGTTCTGATCGAATAATAACGCACCAAAGCTGACTTCCGGGGCCGACCACACTACGGCGGTCCTGGAAAGAATATTCGATAATTTCAGGAATTTGCCATGCACGCCGTCAATGCCACGACACATCCTGTACCACCGTTTCTTGAGGTCAGAAACGTCAAGAAATCCTTTGGCGGCGTGAAGGCACTGAAAGACGTCAGTCTGACGATCGAAGCCGGACAAATCTACCATCTGATGGGAGAGAACGGTTGCGGTAAGAGCACGCTGATCAAAATCCTCTCGGGTGCGCAACCTGCCGATGAGGGGCAAATACTGATTGATGGTGAGGTTATAGGCTCGCGTGCTGGCGATCTCGGCGCCATAGGAGCCCTTCGCGCCGGGATCGAAACCGTCTATCAGGACCTGTCGCTGCTTCCAAATCTTTCCGTTGCGGAAAACGTGGCCTTTACCGAACAGCTTGTTGAAGCCTCTGGGCGCCTTGCTCGCCGATTGAACGTTTCCCTTCTGAATGAAACAGCGCGACGGGCGCTTGCCGAAGTGCACCTACCAACCGACAAGGCGTTTCTTTCGCGCCGAACCGACACGCTACCGCTGGCGACCCGCCAGCTGATTGCCATTGCACGCGCCGTTGCGTCCGAAGCGCGTCTCGTTATCATGGACGAGCCTACGACATCGCTGACGCGTCAGGAAGTTGAAAATCTGTTGCACGTGGTAGAACGCCTTCGCAACAAGGGTGTCGCGGTGTTGTTCGTCACGCACAAGCTTGATGAATGCAAATTGCTTGGCGGACGTGCAATTATCATGCGCGACGGATTGAAAGTGGCCGAACTTGACGTCGCTGGGCATAGCAAAGCGGAATTCAGTCATTGGATGACGGGTCGCGAAATTAGCCAAACGCGCTATCGCACCGAGCCCAAGCTGGGCGAAGTCATGCTCGAAGTTGAAAAGCTTGGCGACGGTGAAGCCTTTCAGGATGTCTCATTCAGTCTCAGAAAAGGCGAGATACTCGGTGTCACGGGACTGCTGGATTCTGGTCGTAACGAGCTTGCACTTGCACTTGCTGCCGTCAAACCGGCAACGAATGGTAAGGTACGCTTGAACGGGCGCGAAATCGCACCACAATCGACGGCACAGGCCATTGAATATGGCATCGGTTATGTGCCGGAAGATCGGCTGACGGAAGGCCTTTTCCTCGAAAAGCCCATACAGGATAATATCACCTTGCCGATCCTCGATCGGCTGCGCAGTGCACTAGGCATCATCAGTGATCGTCGCGCACGCCGTGTTGCGGAGGAAAGTGTCGCGGATCTTCAGATTGTAGCGCCGGATGTCACCATACCGGTACAGTCTTTATCGGGGGGCAATCAACAGCGCGTTTTGATCGGTCGCTGGCTGACCATTAACCCGCAACTGTTAATTTTGCATGGGCCAACAGTCGGGGTTGATGTCGGTTCGAAAGATACGATCTTCCGCATCATCCAGCGCCTAGCCGATGATGGCATGGGCGTCATCATCATCAGCGACGACCTGCCGGAGCTTCTGCAGAACTGTGACCGCATTCTCATCATGCGTCAGGGCCGTATTGTTGCAGTACATGCTGCCGAAGACCTGACCGAAGATGCCATCTACCAATCCATGGCCAGCACGTCGAAGGAGGTGGCACAATGACCGAGATCGTATCAGCCAACGTTACGGACAAAGGTCAGCCCGGTATTGGTGCGCGGCTCTGGGATATGATGGGCCGTAGACCTGAAATGTTCACGCTTCTTTTGATTATCGTAACCTGCGTCGTCGTGATCGCAGCCAATCCTGATTTCCTGCAAATGAGCAATATCGTGGATATTCTACGCGCTTCCGTCGTGCGCGGACTGTTTGCGATGGGCGTGCTGGTCGTGCTGGCTTCGGGCGGGATTGACGTCTCGTTCACCGCAATTGCAGCCTTTGTGATGTACGCTCTTACCATGCTGGTTACGAACTGGTTCCCCGAAATGCCGATGACGATCATTCTGATCCTTGCGGCAATTGGGGGGGCTGCTTTCGGTGCGCTGAACGGCTTGCTGGTCCAGAAGCTGCAGGCGCCTTCGCTTATCGTCACCATCGGCACGCAATACGTGATCCGCAGCTTTCTGCTGACCTTTGTCGGGACCGCGCTGTTCATGAATATTCCGGTGGCGATGGATGCATTTGGCAAGGCATCACTCTTCACCCATCATGCATCGAATGGTGTAGTCTCCGTTCTACCGGCGACGGTTCTGGTTCTTGTGGCTGCTGCCCTCGTGACGTGGTTCATTCTTGAGCGGACACTGATGGGACGCGCGATTTTTGCGGTTGGCGGCAATCCGGGCATTGCCGAAAGACTGGGTGTCAACCTTTTCCGTGTGCGTATTTTCGTCTTTGCTTATGCGGGCCTTCTGGCCGGCATTGCGGGCGTCGTGCACGTTTCGAGTAATCGTCTTGCAAATCCTTTTGACCTTGCAGGTATGGAGCTTGAAATTATCGCCGCCGTTGTGCTGGGCGGAGCGCGTATCACGGGCGGTTCAGGCTCAGTGATGGGGACGTTACTCGGCGTGCTTCTCATCACGATTGTCAGTAATGTGCTGATTTTTGTTGGCATTCCAAGCACGCTGCAGCTCGCTATCGTAGGTATTTTCATTCTGCTTGCTGGCACAATCTTTGCTTTGCGTGATCGCGGCTGAAACCAAAATAATCGCGCTTTGGCTTAAGCGCTCTTGATGCGGTCTTGTGCATTTTCTGGGAGGTTTTTCATGTCACACGATGTGTCGGTCGTCGGGCTTTATATTCTTGATGTGCTCGGTCGGCCGGTCGATGCAATTCCGCCAGGCGGAAATGTTGAGTTTATAGATGAAATCCGGTTGACCGTTGCAGGCACCGCCGGCGGTACGGTGGTGGACCTAGCCAAACTCGGTCTCAACTGTCTGGCTGTGGGTGCAGTTGGCGACGATGAGAAGGCCGATTTTGTTATCGCGACGCTACAACGTTTTGGGGTCGATACGGCACAGATGCAGCGTCTTAGAGGCGTGCCAACATCATCGACGATTCTGAATATCCGCCGCAACGGCGAGCGCCCGGCTTTGCATGCACGTGGTGCATCCGATCATTTCGAGATCGCCGACGATGCGCTGGATGCAGTGCTGGAACCACCGATCATTCACCTGGGAGGCACCGGCCTGCTGGCAAATCTCGACGGCGAACCGAGCCGTAAGTTGCTTGCCGAAGCAAAGGCGCGCGGAAGGACGACAACCTTTGATCTGCTTGGCGCGAATGATGGCACGCTTGACCTTATCGCTCCACTCTTCCCACATATCGATTACTTCATGCCGTCCATCGAGGAAGCGAAGCAGATTTCGGGGGCAGCGGATGCCGAAGGCGCGGGAGCATTCTTCCTCGAACGCGGTGTGAAGCATTGCGTGTTCACGCTGGGTGGCGACGGTGTCTGTTTCATGGACGCATCGGGAGAAATCGTGCGTCAACCTGCTTTCCGGATTGAGGTTGTTGACACGACCGGATGCGGTGATGCTTTTGACGCCGGATTCATTACAGCATTGCGTCGCAAGATGGACTTGAAAACTGCTTTGAATTTCGCTCAGGCGTCCGCAGCGCTGGTCGCGACGGGACTCGGTTCAGATGCGGGTATCCGTTCGTTCGATGATACGCTTGCGTTCATGAACACAGTGCCTGTTCATCAATAAACTGACGGATGGTGGGCCGGTCGAAAATCGGCTCGCCCTCTAATCGGCAAGAAGCTGTTCGGCGGCGTCCATATCAGTAACCAGATGCGTGGCGTAACCACCCTTTAGAACAGCGCGGATCGCTTCGACCTTCTGGACTCCACCCGCAACGCAGAGCCTCGTTGGCACACCACGCAGTTCATCCAGTTCGATGCCGATAACGCGCTGGTCGAATTCGCGGACGATTTGGTTACCGTCGCGATCAAGAAAGCGGCATATCAGAACCGCTGCGGCCCCCTCACGAGCATAAGCATCAATCTCTTCATTACTGGTCACATCGGCGATGCGCATCGTGCTGTCGGCGGCCAGGCCGCCGACACCGAACACAATTATATTGGCCTGGCCGATCAGTTCGAACTGTCGTTGGAGTACGGGTTCGCTCATAAGGGCATCCCGTAGCTTGGCCGTGCTCAGTACTGCCGGAGCCAGCATATTGACGCTGGTCGCTCCCATGTTTCGCGCCATGATCGATGTGCAAAGCTCTGCGGAAAACTCTCTTTTGCCGATGGAGGAACCAGTGACCTGCACTACGACCACCCCTTCCATGGCTTGCGGCAATGAAATAGCGTCGGCGACGGCGAGTACTGTGCGTCCCCATGAAACACAGATGGTTTGGCCTGGCTTGACTATGCGTTCCATCAAACGTGCACCACCTGCGCCCAGCGTTTTCAGACGCGTTTCTGTCGTGAATGATTTTTCCGATGGAATGACGAGCACTTCCGACAATCCAAACCGCGCAGCCAATTTACGTGCGATATGCGTGCGTGTCGCGATTTCAGGATTCATCAGAATGCGCACAACGCCTCTTTGTCGCGCTTCCTGCAGATAGTTAACTATGGTTGCGCGTGAAACGCCAATCATCTGTGCAATTTCGTTCTGGGTCAGCTGGTTCTCGTAATAGAGCCATGCCGCCCAGATGATGGCGTCATCGAACTCGGCCGGGATGGCATGCGCAGACGGTGTTTGAGCGCCCGATGTCATACTCGTTTCCTACTGTCTCTGTTGTGACTGAGTTGCACAGAAAAATCTTTCGATCAACACGACAAACATACGATCTGACTAATGTCAAATGATGATGCCAATTGTGTTTGAGATGACCTTGCCCCCAAGTTTTATCCAGTTTTGAGTTCGCTCCAGCGGTTTTGGGTTGCTGTATTTGGGGCGGTAGCGGCGGGTTGCGGTGCGGAGCCATTTCGGCTGCGCAGCACCGCATCACGTCGCGGGTTGATGGTCTGAGCGAACTCGGCAGGTGTCAGCCAGCCGAGGCCAGAATGTGGACGGTGATCGTTGTAATCGCCGCGCCAGTTTGAAAGCGCTGATCGAGCATGGGTCAGTGACGAGAAGAGGGTTTCATTCAAGAACTCGTCTCGCAGCCGTCCATTGAAGCTTTCGATGAAAGCGTTCTGAATGGGTTTGCCAGGCGCAATGTAGTGCCAATCCACCTTAGTCTTGTCCGTCCATTGCAGGATCGCGTTGCTGGTGAACTCGCTGCCGTTGTCACTGACGATCATTTTCGGTTTGCCGCGCTCCTCGATGATCCGGTCAAGCTCGCGGGCAACGCGCAGACCGGAAAGCGATGTATCGGCGACGAGTGCCAGGCATTCCCTGGTGCAATCGTCGACGACCGTCAGAATCCGGAACCTGCGTCCATCGGTGAGTTGATCCGACACGAAGTCCAGTGACCAACGATCATTGGCCGTCATCGGAACCAGCATCGGTGCTCGTGTGCCGATCGCTCGCTTGCGACCGCCGCGCTTGCGCACCATCAGCTTTTCCTCCCGATAGAGCCGGAAGAGCCTCTTGTGGTTCACAAGGTGCCCCTCGCGTCTGAGTAGGACATGAATGCGTCGGTAGCCAAAGCGGCGGCGTTCATGCGCCAACGCCTTCATTCGCTCGCGAAGGTCATGGTCGTCGATGCGGCTGCTTTCGTAACGAACTGTCATCCGGCAAACACCGATAGCTTTACACGCCCGCCGTTCGCTCATCCGATGTTGGTTCATCAGATGCGCGATAGCGTTCCGCTGGGCTGCGGGCGTCACCACTTCTTTCCCAAAAGGTCTTTCAACGCGGCGTTGTCGAGCATCGCATCCGCCAGAAGCCGCTTCAGTTTCGTGTTCTCGTCCTCCAGCGTCTTCAGCCGCTTAGCCTCAGACACGTCCATCCCGCCGAACTTGGCCTTCCATTTATAGATGCTCGCATCGCTGACACCGTGTTTGCGGCAAAGCTCCGAGACAGGCGTGCCCGCCTCGTGCTCCTTCAGGATGCCAATGATCTGTTCGTCTGTGAAACGGTTGCGCTTCATTCTCTGGTCCTCTCAATGGGCCAGAGCTTACTTCAAAATGGATTATTTCAACGGGGCAAGGTCAGAGAGTAAGAAGAATATCCATAAGACATTGTTATACAACATAAAAAGAAAATCTCTTATGAAGGAATCTATGTGTTCGCACTTCAATGTGTGGGTCAGTAGTTAAGGAAACTGTAGATGAAATCAAATTGGTGACAGGCAGACTTCGACAGGATTGTCAGCTCACGAAAAGGCGAGGGCGGCTTCTGGTATGACAAGCGGCGATGCGCCTCCCAGTGTTAGCTGGTCTACGAAGCTTATGGATGCTTTCAAATCGCCCAAACATGAAGCGATGGGCTTCAGGCTTGTCGTGGGCCATCGGCTTCCCTGTCTGGATGCCCATTCGTCATGCACCAACCTTGTTGCAATTAGTCTGATCGTATTGACCCTTTTTGTTTACAATGAACGCATATGGCGAAGGCTTTCGCTCATTATGTCCAGCTGTCGGATGTAGTAGCGCCCCGAACAGCACTCCGCCCATACCGGCGCTTCCGCTACGATGCGCTCATTTGATGCCATGTCGGGGCCGACGAATAGCTCTTACCTTTCCGCTGCTTCCACCTCCGCAGAAAAAGAGGTCGCCGCCATCGGATTCAAGCCCCGATACTCCGGTTCCGTCCGGCATGTCCAAACGTTCAAGCACGGCCCCCGTTTTCTGATCGATGCGGCGAATATCACTGCCGATGTCTTCCCACGTGCCGTGCCAAAGTTCGCCGTCGACCCAAGTGACGCCGGTGACGAACCGATCGGATTCGATCGTGCGCAGTACTTCTCCTGTCTCGGGGTTCACCTGATGTATCTTTCGAGCGCGATGCTGTCCGACCCAGAGCGAACCCTCTGCCCAGGCCAGGCCGGAGTTTCCGCCATTTCCGGGAGCCGGTATTGTGGCGACTATCTCTCCGGTCTTGGGGTCGATCTTTCGGATGATGGAATCACCGATCTGGAACAAGTGCTCGCCGTCGAACGCGGTTCCCGCATCGGCCGCGACGTCGAGCGAGCGCAGGATCTCTCCGCTTTCGGGGTCAAGAGCATTCAGTTTCTTGCCCGTTGCAAACCAAACTTTATTGCCGTCGAAGCTGACCCCGGCCACGTCATCTGCATCGGGGAAGGGGCCATATTCACGGATGATTTCAGCGGTTGAGTGTTTCATGTCTTCATCCTAACTGTAAATCTGCGTGGTGGGGAGCAACAAGCTTGTCGGGAATCCAGGCACACTCGCCGCGATCCAGCGGCATGCTCTTCCGCGTCCGAATGTCTCGACCTTGCTGTCGCGAGCAAGCTCTTCGAGTGCTCGCTGCACCGTACGTGGGCTCACGTTCAAGGCGAGCGCCAATGCCGAACTCGACCAGGCTTCCCCATCGCTGAGCAAAGCTAGGATTTGGGCATGGTCGCCTTCTACGTGCGGCACCAGCACGGCGACATTGCGCGTGGTGTGAGGTTGCAGAACAAACCCGTCCCTGGTTGCATTCAGTGTCGCCAGCGGTTTGACGGCCTCACGCAGCCGGGCAACTTCAACACGCAGGCGCGCGCGGTGTGACACATCAGCTTGCCGCGCGTTGAAAGCCCGTTTGAGAAGCGTCTCACGTGCTACATCCTTCGGCCAAGCTTCCGCCAGAGCGCGCATGAGTTTAAGCAGCACCGGACGAGTGATGAGTGGAACTATTGTTGTCCCTCCACGCACTACATTGCGGCAGGTATCCACTATGAGTGTATCGGAGGCCAAAAGCCTTTCGATGTCTTCGAGATGGAGCAAGCGCTCTTTGCCACAGGCTACCAAGCGAGTTGCTGGCGCGCCGAATGCTTGTTCTGCCCGGTCGACCTCGGTCGAGAGCGCCGGAATACGTGCGTCTGTCGCCGCCTGTCTTGCCCGTTCCAGAGCTGCTTTCGCCAGTTCGGTCCTGATGCGGCGGATGGCTATGCCAGCCGCCACCAGTTCCCGACCGGCCAGCGACGCGCGAGGCAGAGCGCTGTCATCCAACTGACTGAGCAATGCTTCGGCTTCATCAAGACGGCCGATCAGGAGAAGGTGCCGGGCTTCGAGATAGCCGGCGTGGGCCGCGTTGCTGCGGTCACCGAACGCTTGAAGTGCCGACCGGGCTGCATTGAGCCTTTGCAATGACCGGCCGAGATCACGCGAAACAAGTGCGATTTCGGCTTCGGCAACGGCGCAACGCGCACGGGCTACAAGTTCTTTCGGACCGAAATTACGCGCAGCGCTTCGCAGAAGCCCCCTAGCGCGCACAAAGTCTCCGAGTTGCGCCATTGCGATGCCGCGCAACGCCAGCGCTGGCGGGTCATCACGTAATGCAACCCTTTTCAGCGCGGCGAGGGGATCGCCTGCCGAGAGAGCGTTTGCAGCGGCGGCGATCAGTGGGTCCATTGAAATCCCGTCACACTTGTAACTCTCACGCGCACCTCCATCCGAGCTAGCTTCATTGTATCGCAACCGCTGGAAACGGCAATTCGATGGGAGAAGCGGAAATGCCAATGCGCACCGTAACAGGAAAGGTCGGTTCGCCGTCCAGACTGACGAGCAAAGCGTCCGGTTGGATTGGGCTCGCCGCCACCCCGACATTCGCGCTGATGGCGTGGATTTCTGCATCCGGCTCGCAGGACATAATGATGTGTTCTGGCGCATCGACCTTCGCCGCCGTCAACAGTATGGCCGTGATGTACGTGTTGATGAGCCTCTTTCACCTATCGCCGTGGATGAAGCTTTTTGCCGCCTGTTTCCAACTCCCCAATACCAAACCATAGGAGACTCACAATGCAACACGCTGTTGTTTCACACGATGACTGGCTGACCGCTCGCCGGGATTTCCTGAAAGCGGAGAAGGAGCTGACACATCTTCGCGACAAGGTTGCCCAGCAGCGGCTCGCCTTGCCGTGGGTGCGCATCGACAAGGAATATGTCTTCGACACGCCGGAGGGCACACGCACGCTGTCCGATCTCTTCGACGGTAGGTCTCAACTCTTGGTGCAGCATTTCATGTTTGCGCCGGGATGGAAGGAAGGCTGTCCCAGCTGCTCCTTCATGGCTGACCACACCGACGGTATGAACAAGCACCTTGCGCATCACGACGTTACCATGATCGCCGTCTCCCGCGCGCCGCTTGCCGACATTGAACGTTACCGCAAACGTATGGGCTGGGAGTTCAAATGGGTGTCGTCGTTTGACACTGACTTCAACTATGATTTTCGGGTGAGCTTCTCACCCGATGAGGTCGCCAGCGGAAAAATTGACTATAACTTCGGCGAATGGAAGGAAAACGGTGAAGAATGGCCGGGCGTCAGCGCCTTCTACAAGGACAATGCAGGCGAGGTCTTCCGCACCTACTCCACTTATGGACGCGGTGTCGAGGCAATGATGGGCACTTACAATATGCTCGATCTCGCTCCGAAGGGCCGTAACGAGGTCGGCGGAATGGACTGGGTACGCCGCCACGATCGCTACGAGCAATCGCCCCATAAGGCATGATGACCGTCTGGCAAAGAGAGAACGAAGCACTAGCCGGAATCCGTTGGAGTTCCGGCTCTTGCCTCTTTGCTGTTATGGCACCGCCTTCTTCTTTTAAACTGTTCAACAACGGCCCCCTCTGAACATTTGAGTATTCAGTGCTCGGGGAGCAAACTCTGCACGCAGATCAAGCCGACGCCGTATTCTTGGAATTGGCCGTTTAATGTGTTTTTGCTCGGATATTGTCTTCGTATGAATACATGAACCATCTTCTTGATAGTCCAGGTTTTCTTCCGCATTCCCGTATGTCAGGGTGCTTCGGCTTATTATCATGGTTTCTGTTCTTGTGCCGATCCTGCAACATTTTTATCTCGACGCAATGCGATTTTTCGCACCACGACGTAGAATATCGGCGTCAGGAGCAGCCCGAACAACGTGACGCCGAGCATACCGGAAAACACGGCTATGCCCATGACATGCCGCATTTCGGCACCCGCTCCTGTTGCGATCACAAGTGGTACGACACCGGCAATGAAGGCGAGCGAAGTCATCAGTATGGGTCGAAGTCGAAGCCGTGCCGCCTCTAGCACGGCATTTAACGGATCGACGCCCTCATTTTCCTTTGCTCGCGCGAACTCGACGATCAGGATCGCATTCTTGGCAGCAAGGCCAACCAGAACGACGAAACCGATCTGAGTAAAAATGTTGTTGTCGCCACCGGTAAGCCAGACCCCGACAATTGCCGAAAGCAGAGCCATCGGCGCGATCAGCAATACAGCGAGCGGTAACGACCAGCTATTATACTGGGCAGCCAGAATGAGAAAAGCGAGTAGAACGGAAAGTGGGAAAATATACATTGCCGTGTTTCCGGCCTGCTTCTCCTGATAAGCGAGCTCGGTCCATTCGAAGGCCATGCCGGATGGCAGGGTTTCTGTCATTATGCGTTCTATTGCGGCTGTTGCCTGTCCGAACGAATAGCCGGGCGCCGGACCGCCGCTGATATCGGCCGATGGGAAGCTGTTGTAATGCATGACGCGATCCGGTCCCGAACTATGCTGGATCGTCAAAAGCGCCGACAACGGAATCATTTCACCAGCCATGTTGCGCACCTTCAGTCGGCCAATATCTTCCGGGTGCATCCGGAAAGGCGCATCTGCTTGGACAACCACCCGATAAGTCCTGCCAAAACGATTGAAATCATTCACATAGAGAGAACCAAGGTTCACCTGCAGCGTTTCAAAAATTGTGTTGAGGGGCACACCTTGCGATTTGGCTTTCACCCTGTCGATATCCACCTGAACCTGCGGCGCATTCATCTGGAAGCTTGCAAGCATGCCCGCGAGTTCCGGTGCCTGCATCGCCTTGGCCATGATTGCCCCTTGCGCCTCGGCAAGCGCTTCAAGCCCAAGGCTGGCCCTGTCTTCGATCTGGATTTTGAAACCTCCAGTCGTACCGAGGCCAGGAACCGGCGGTGGCGGAAATATACCGGCAAAACCATCAGGTATCTGGCTGAACTTGCCCATCAAGCGGCCTGCTATGGCAAAGGCGGACAAGGAGGGATCGTTACGTTCGTCAAAGGGCTTGAGCATCGTGAACATGACAGCAGCGTTCGGGATATTGACCATGCCATTGACCGAAAGCCCCGGGAAAGCGACCACACTTTCCACGCCGGGTTCGGCAAGTGCGATCTCCGACATTTTCTTAACCACCGCCTCGGTTCTGTCGAGCGACGCTCCCGTCGGCAGCTGCGCAATACCAACGAGATAATATTTGTCTTGAGCCGGAACAAATCCGCTGGGTACAGTCTGGAACCCCATCCATGTCATGCCGAGCAGGCCAGCATAGACGAACAGGACGAACGCGCTCAACCTCAAGGCCCGTCGCACCGACCAGACATAGGCAGTTGATGCACTGTCGAAGAACCGGTTGAAGAGCCTGAAGAACCAGCCGAACAAACCGTCGATCACCCGTGTCAGGAGATCACGTTTCACGTCGCCGTGATGCGGCTTCAAGAGCACGCCTGCAAGTGCGGGAGAAAGTGTGAGGGAATTGATTGCCGACAGGATGGTCGAAATTGCGATTGTGAGGGCGAACTGGCGATAGAACTCACCTTGCAGGCCGGACAGAAATGCGGACGGGATGAAGACCGCCGAGAGCACAGACGTAATGGCAATGATTGGTCCCGTCACTTCGTCCATAGCCTTGCGAGCAGCTTGCTTGGGCGTTTCGCCGAGCGCGATGTGACGCTCGACATTTTCGACGACGACGATAGCGTCATCGACCACAATTCCGATGGACAGCACCAAGCCGAACAGAGATAGCGTGTTCAGCGAGAAACCGAACATATACATGAGGGCGAATGTGCCGACCAACGATATCGGCACGGCGACCAAAGGAATGATCGAAGCACGCCAAGTCTGAAGGAAGAGCACGACAACGATTACGACCAGGACAATGGCTTCAAGCAATGTCATCACGACAGCCTCAAGGGAGGCTTTCACGAAGACTGTGGGATCATAGGCAATGCGATATTCGATCCCTTCGGGAAACCCCTTCTGCAGTTCTTCCATGGTGCCGCGAATGGCACTGGCTACATCGAGTGCGTTGGCGCCGGGGCTCTGGACGATCTGCATCGCCAGTGCCGGTTTTCCATCGAGAAGACTGCGCAGAGCATAGCCGTCAGCCCCTAGTTCGATTCGTGAAACGTCCCGCAACCGGGTAACCTGACCATCAGCGCCGGTCTTGACGACGATATCGCCGAACTGTTCCTCATTGGATAACCTGCCGAGTGTATTGACCGTAACCTGAAGTGCAGCCGAGGCATCTGGTTGTTGGCCTACCGAGCCTGCGGCTACCTGGGCATTCTGCTCCTGAATTGCTGCCACGACGTCCGAAGCGGTCAGACCGCGGGCGGCCACTTTCGCCGGATCAAGCCAGACCCGCATGGAGTATTCACCAGCCCCCCAGACAAGCACGTCGCCTACACCCGAGATACGCGCAAGCTGGTCGCGTACCTGCAAGGTGGCGAAATTCGACAGATAGAGCGGATCATAGCGATCATCGGGTGATACGAGATGAACCACCATCAGAATATCGGGCGAAGTCTTTTGCGTCACCACGCCGATGCGCTGAACCTCCTGCGGCAGACGCGGAAGCGCGCGTGAGACACGATTCTGCACCTGAATTTGCGCCATGTCAGGATCCGTGCCCTGCTGGAACGTCACGGTCAACGTCATACGTCCATCGGTGGCAGCCTGCGAGCTCATATAGAGCATATTCTCCACGCCATTAATGACCTGCTCCAGCGGCGCGGCGACCGTTTCGGCGATCACTTCAGGGCTGGCACCCGGATAGTTCGCCGTAACCTGCACCGTTGGAGGAGTTACCTGCGGATACTCACTCAAGGGCAGCTTCAGGAGTGTGAGTCCTCCACCAATCAACATCAGGACAGAGAGGACAACCGCAAAGATCGGGCGATCTACGAAAAAGCGCGGGATGTTCATCGATGCGCCTCCCGAACATCTGCTGCAGCCTGGGCAGCTTCGCCCTGCTGGTTGGAGAGCATCGGCACTATCTGCGGATCGACTTCCATTCCGGGGCGAACGAGCCCCTTGATGATGATTTTTTCACCGGACTTGAGTCCCGCAGAAATAACGCGCATTCCGTCGATCATCGGTCCCAGTTCAATCGGGCGGTACTCTGCCTTATTCTCCGCTCCGAGTACCAGCACATAGCGTCGCCCCTGGTCGACGGCAATCGCCTGCTCATCAATGAGTACGGTTTGGGTCGGTTCGGCAGTCACGAGCTTCACTCGGACGAAAAGGCCAGGAGCCAGCCTGTCGTCGTAATTCTGAACGATTGCACGGGCTCTGATCGTGCCTGTGCCCCGGTCGATGCGGTTGCCGAGAAAATCGAGTTCGCCGACAAGCGGGTGGCCATTATCGGTCATCAAGCCGACCTTAACCGAAAGCCTGTCTGCTTCGCCCTCCGTCACGGATGCGCGTCCACGAGCTGCGAATTCCAGATAGGTTGCTTCATCGATATCGAAATAAACATAGAGTGGATCGGTCGAAACAATCGTGGTGAGAAGCGTGGCAGCCCCCGCATTGCCGCCGGTAACGAGATTGCCTTCTGTGACAAGAACGCGATCAACGCGACCGGCAATCGGTGCTGTGACACGCGTGAAAGACAGATCGAGTTCTGCAGCTGCAATGGCAGCCTTGACGATCTCCACCTGAGCCTTGCGCTGCCTAAGTGCAGCCCTCGCATCATCAAAGGTCTTACGCGATACAGTCCCATTCGGAGCCAGCGCTTCAGCGCGTTTGAAATCGATCTCAGCCTGATCAAGCAAAGCAATAGCCTGCTGCAATTGAGCTTTGGCTGCATCCAATGCGACCTGGAACGGCCTTGCATCGATCTGGAACAGAAGATCGCCGGGTCGAACAAGGCCGCCTTCAGGAACGCTGACGCTAACTATGGCCCCACCTACACGTGGACGCAGGTCAACTGTCCTTGTGGCCTCGGTATGACCGGTAAACTCTACGGATGGGGCAACATTGCGTGTGACGACCTCGGCAACCGGTACTTGGGGAGCAGGCATTTGAGCGGGCTGTGCGGCTGCGGATGAAACAAGCGAGAGGAATCTTTGGGTATATGGCTCGATATCGTCTCGATAGACCGCATAAAAGGTACCACCAACGATGACGGCGCCGGCCAGGAACAGGGCGGCGGCTCTATTACTCATTCTCGTTCTCCTTCATAGGGCCGCAGCGTCTGCCAGCGGGACATGACGACGGTCATTTGACGACCTTGCTGTTTCCAACGGTGGAAAGGTCAAGGCCCTGAGAGTTATTTTCCCAAGGAGAGTATTGGTGGCAGCTGCAACCTCGTTTGGCGGCCAATCTCGCGCGTTGTTTCGCCAATATTCCGGGAAAGAGAAGAAGCGATCGATCAAACGATGCTGCTCTTGCATGTGAGGGCCGGAGCCTTCGCACTGTTCGTGATCGGGTCACGTCCCTGCGCAAAAAAACGGTCTTGACCTTACAAGTGTTGGAAGCTGCAGGCTGACAAAAATTCCGCTCAGAACGCCAGTCGATTGTCGGCCGGACTGGGAACGCAAGCACGTCCACCGAGTGAAAGGCCCAGATATGACGCACACCAGTACGCCACACATTCTCATTTACACAACCCCGACTTGTCCGGACTGTCATGCCCTTAAGCGCTGGCTCTCCGAGCAGGGGCTTTCCTATGAGGAGCGCGACCTAAGTGAGCCGGAGATTGCCGAGGAAGCCAAAGCGCGCACAGGGGTTCGGGTGGCTCCGATCACGATTGTCGGTTCCGAAATTTTCTACGGAACATTCGTGCGGCAGAAGCCAGGTTTGCTCAAGGCCCTCGGATTGAATGATGGACTGTAAGGAAAGCCGGATGACCAGAAGAAACGTTGATATACGACAGACACGGACCCGACTGGAAGTCTCGAACGGACAAACAATCCTCGAAGCTGCACTCGCTGCCAGTATTTCCTATCCTCATGGCTGCCGATCCGGTCGCTGCGGTTCATGCAAATCGCGCCTGATCGAGGGTGAGGTTCAATTGCTTCAGCACTCGCGCTTTGCACTGACTGAGGAGGAGAAATCCGACGGCTTGATCCTCGCGTGCTGCGCATTGCCGCAAACGGATGTCGCTGTCGCGTGGCTTGTCAGCGACGAAAAGGCCGTGGAGGCTCCGCGGCGTCTTGATGCGGTCGTGATCGGACTATATGACCTCACGCACGACATCAAACTGATACGAATTGCGCTTGCAGATGGCTCGTCTTTGCCGTTTACCGCCGGACAATATGCCCAGATCAGATTTACCGGAACTCCGATGCGCAGCTATTCCATGGCCAACCGTGTAGGTGAGGGCAGTCTGGAATTTCACGTTCGCCGCGTCGCAGGAGGTATTACGTCCGAACACATACACGGCGCGCTGAAGTCCGGTGACAAAGTTGAACTCGAATTTCCCCTTGGTTCCTCCTATCTGCGCCAAAATCATTCCGGCCCGATGCTGTGCATCGCTGGCGGTTCCGGCCTTGCGCCGATCAAGTCGATCGTTGAGACCGCCCTTGCTCACGGCATGAAGCAGCCGATCCATGTTTATTTCGGAGCACGCAGCGAGTGTGATCTCTACCTCGTCGAGCATTTTCAGTCCTTGGCCGAACAGTATGCCAATCTTACCTTTGTGGTGGTGTTATCCGAGGCAGAAGCGACACAGTACCGCTGTGGTTTTGTGACAAAGGCGGTTGCCGACGACCTGATGGACCTTGATGGGTGGAAGGCCTATTTCGCCGGCCCGCCGGGAATGGTTGACGCTGCCATTCAGCTCGCCTTGGCGCGCGGATTACGTGTTGAGGACATGCATGCCGATGTGTTTTTCACGCCCGATGACGGGCCTAACCAAACACCAGCCCAGTGAACTGGATCAAGGGTCAATCCTGAGAGAGAGTATGAAGGGAGAGAATTCATATGTGCAATAGATTCGACTGCTACCCGGAGCCAACCGCTCAGGAACTACTCTCGGATCCCATAATCCGCGCTGTCATGGCTGCAGATGCTGTGGATGAAAACCAGTTGCGAGCCTTGCTTGAACAGATGAGCCGGCAGCAGGCGGCGAAAACTCAGAGTATTGTTGCTCGCCACTAAAATCGCTGTGCAAATCGACGAAGTGGACAACGTGATGATAGAGCGCAGGTCTGGATCAGATTTGCGCCCTTTAATTTTGCTCCGAAAGCCGACTTGTTCGAAACCTTTTCACTTTTTCCGAGATGCGTTCCAGACAGGACTGCCCCATACCGATGATTTCCGGCGGAGAATAATACTGAGATAAAAAGCCGCCGCTGCGTATGGTCATGATACGCGGCGGCGGTTCCAGGCAGCTAGTCGCTGTGATCGGCGCTTCATTTCTTCATCATGGTATCCATGGAGACTGTATAGGCCTTTGTCGAAGGACTGCTCGACAAAGGCTTCTACATTGCAGACATATCGTGACAATGCATGGATTATCCGTTGTCATCTAGCCTTGTGCGATCGCCATGCCTGCGCTGATCGCAAGCACATCCGTGATGAATATCGGCGCGATCTTGTTCCTATTCAGTTAGCGGTTGCGGGATAACCTGCTTCCTCGAGAACCTTCAAGACAGATGCCAGTGTCGCAGTTGTTTCGACCTTGACCGCGCGCTCTGTCGGATTGGTGTCGACCTTGGCGCCGGAATCTACCGATTGGATCGCCATAGTTACAGATTTGGCGCACCCGCCGCAGGTCATGCCTTCGATTTTCAATTCCATGAGATTTCTCCTTGTTTGGGTCTCATGACATGCAAGGTGGTTCTTCCAACCGTGGAAAGGTCAAGTGGAAAAAACAAGAAAAATGTCATTGACCTTCCCACGGTTGGAAGAACCATACTTCAACTGAACCTGAATTTAGGAACGAAAAAGGAGTCAGCTATGAATGCTCTTGTTAGAACTCCAGAGACGAAGAACGCAGCAATTTGTCTACCCAATAAAGGCGATACTTGCACGTTCCAGATCGGCTCTCGCGAAAATGCTCTTAAGGCTTTGCCGGCCTGAAGATTGCGGGAGTGATTACATGAATATTGGACAAGCTTCTAAAGCATCCGGCGTATCAGCCAAGATGATCCGCTACTATGAGCAGACCGGCCTCATACCTGCTGCCGACCGAACAGCTTCCGGCTACCGCGACTATTCGGACACAGACGTGCATATGCTCCGTTTCATACGGCGAGCCAGAGATCTCGGCTTCTCCGTTGCGGAGATAGGTGATCTTCTCGGGTTATGGCGTGACGAGACGCGACAGAGCGCGGTAGTCAAACGTTTGGCACAAGTTCATATCGACGAACTCCAGAAGAAGATCGCCGATCTGCAAGACATGACCCAGACACTCACGACGTTGGTCAACGCCTGTCACGGCGACCATCGCCCCCATTGCCCGATTCTGCAGCGGCTCGAAACCGATCAGGATGATGAAGACCTTTCGGTTCAGCCGCGTAGTGGTGCTATTGCCCGCTTCATGCAGTGAGACTGACGCCACTGCGACAGAACCCATGAACGCCTTGCGTCTGGCGTCATTGAGAACCTCGACTGGAGCGCCTTCATCGACCGCTACGACCGACCGGAGACGCTGTTTTATCTCGATCCGCCGTATTGGGGCAGCGAGGGCTGTTATGGGAAGGAGTTGTTCAGCCGAGGCCAATACGAGGTGATGGCCGAGCGCCTCGGTCGCATCAAGGGTCGCTTTATCATGTCCATCAACGACGTGCCGGAGATCCGATCGATCTTTTCGGCCTTCGACATCGAAGATGTGGACCTGACCTACGCAGCGGCTGACGGTAAGGGGAAGGTGGTCAACGAACTGATAATTAGCGGGAGGGCTTAACGGCCCCTTCAGTGGGGCTTCAATGAACGTTCCGCTCAGTTCTTTGAAATCGTAAAACTGTTGTCATTCGATTTTGCGCGCTACACAACGATGATTGCTATTTGATTGCTAGCGTCAATGTGGTGAAAACGAAAACTGGCTAAATCATTGATTTTATGGTGCCGCTTAGGTGACTCAATGATGTAGCATAAGTCATTGTAAATAAACAGCATTCACTTCATCGATTGTGCCCGATACCACGTATGATACCATGACTCGGGACACGTGCTCAATCAATATCAATCTGTGTCAATCAGTATCACAGATTAAGTGCTTCCTCAATGTCGACCAAAGGATCGACCTGTTCGTTGCCGACAATATACTCGCCTTCGATGCACTTAACTAGCAGCTCGGTCATGCCGTCCTTCTGCTCGCCATGCTTCCGGATAAGCTCAGCAGTAAACGGAAGTACGTCAATGCGGAATGGTGCCGTGCGGCAGACGCCGAGTACCAGACATTTTTCAAACCGATTGGTGAACCTAAAACGGAATAGACCGGGCTCGCCGGTATCGCTTGCGGGGGAGCCATGAATACGAAGCTGTCGCCCTTTGACGATGGCATAAAAGTGCACGAATGACGAGTTATCGTCATTCGCATCAGGAATGGCGCATTGCCAGCCAGCCATTTGAATAAAACCAATTAGGCAGTTTACGGAGCCATCGCCAACAATTTCAAATTGACGGCTTGCTCTATCGTCAAGTTCCGGCAATTTTCCACTGGTTAGCCACGTCGGATCGACGCCGAGCACCTTGGACAAAGCGGCCAGTTTCATTGAGCGGGGCTTCGCATTGCCATGATACCAACGATGGATGGACTGGAGCGTCACTTCGGCTCCGTTCATCTTCATTTCGTTAAGCAGCCAAGTAAGGCGTCCGGCATTCATCGCCGGCGCTCGTGGGTGATTGTCGAGTGCAATCTCCATGCGTTTTGCGAACCGCGGGTCGATCTCTGGTTCTCTTAGTGCGTCACTGACTTTAGCCACGGTGCCACTCCTTAGTTCGCAGCACGTTTCGTACTACGCTATCGTAATTAACATACTAACTAAGGTTTCCAGTTAAAGTAGTCAACTTAAAAGTGACTAAACACGTTTAAGGTGATAATCATATCGCTCAGCAAGGTTAACGCGGAACGCTCTCATGATGGAGTCTTGCGTTTGCCCTCTTTCACTCAGAAGAGGTAACATTTCTTCATCATAAGTGCCACGGGCTATAATATGATAATTAGTAACGCGCCGTTTTTGACCGGGGCGGTGAAGGCGTTTATTGAACTGCAGGTATAATTCGAGATCAGGGGTTAGGCCGTACCAAACCATATTATTTCCACCGAACTGAATATTCTGCCCGTGCCCGACGGACTGAGGATGGGCCAAGAGCATATCGATTTCACCAGCGTTCCATGCGGCTTTAGTCTTGCGAACATCTCCCTGACCGAAGACAACTGCTTTCTTGTATCGTTTTTTTATGCGTGCCAGATCGAACTTAAAACTGTAGCCGACTAGGACGGGCTCACCGTTTGCTTTCTCGACGATCTCTTCCAAAGCGTGCAGCTTCTCGTCGTGAATGTGAATGTCGCCGCCGTCGTCTTGATACATTGAGCCGTTCGCAAACTGTAGCAGCTTGCCAGCCAGAACGCCGTTATTAACTGCCTCAACGTCGTAAAGCTCGGAAACGAGAGTCTTCTCAAATCGCCGGTATTCATCCATCGCCTTCCGAGGGAGGTCCACCTTGAAGTTCTTCGAAAGAAGAGGCGGTAGTTCAGGGTAGTCGTCAGGACCGAGGGTGAACATGATGTCACTGAGCCGTTCGGTGATCTGCTGCTCGGCTCCATCGCGAGGGGTGAGGTTCCATCCCATATAGTCAGATTCAAACCAACGCTCCTCGAATTTCGTGCGACTGGTGCCGAGGCGTTCACCGAGATCGGCAATGTAGGCCAATCCCCATAAATTCCGGAGCCCCTTGGGGGCCGGAGTGCCGGTCATAAGTACGACGCGCTTTGCGTGTTTCCGGGCTTTCGCCATGACGCCAAACTGGCTCAGTTGCTTGAGCTTGGTACGACGGCGGCCATTTTTGAACATCGAGGCTTCGTCGACTATGATCATATCGTAAGGCCAACGTTTGCCGCTCCCGAAGTGATCCCAAAGCCAAAGCAGTGCTTCTTTGTTGACAATGTGCACTTCGGCACGGTCATCGGCCAAACGTCGCCGTTTCCATTCCTTTATCTTCGTCTTCTGCTTATTCGCCCACCGAGCAGCTTCCGCGGCGTCGAGGCCGATCACGTCGCGAGCGAAGCGGTATTCAGATTTCCTGCCGGCGACAACATCATCATCTTCATCTTCGGCGCGGATCAGTGTCCAGTCGATGTGGTTGAGGTGCCCCCAATCATCGAACTCGTCAGGGAAGGTCGCAGAGGCCACCAGGAGCGGCGCGACGATGAGGACGCGCCGAACGATGCCATCTTCTAAGAGATCGTCCATAGCGGTCAGGGAGGTGACAGATTTACCTGCTCCCATGTCCCAAGCGAGGATTGTGATCTCGTGATCATAAATGTGCCTCACACCCCATTTCTGCACGCGACGCATATCGCGGCGACGGAGACCGTTGCTCATGCCAGATCCCCGATCTCAAAGACACGCCGGGCCTGAGCGACTGTGCTAACGACACGGACATCGAAGCCGAGGGCGCGGAGGCGCTTGATCTCGCGCTCCTGATGCGGTTTCGGAGGTTTCCCTGGACGTTTGTGCTCAATGATGATGAGGCGGGCGCCAGCGCCGAAATACCAGTCGTCAGGCGCTCCCGTGCGCCCCTGATAAACGACCTTTCTGTGGAGGAAACCCGCACGCTTAGCAGCTTTGTTGGTGGTCTGGACGACTTCCCATTCCCCCACGTCTTTCATATAGCGTGGCTTCATCAGGCTACCTTCCGCTTGCGAGGGGGAGCCTTACCGACCAGATCGTCGTGATAGCCTATGTCGTGTAATATTTGCCGTGCCTCGCGAACGTAAGCAGCGAAATCGACGTCATTGGGGAACTCGATGGGGAGCTCCATGAGTGGTCGACAACCGTCGCTCTGAGGCACACGATTGAGGTTTGTCTTGTAGTGGAGCGCACCGAGAGACTTCGTGGAGCGGTAGTAGCGGACCGCTTTGCCGAGGTACTCAGCACCGCTGTCGTCGAATTTGACACCGGGCTTCAACACCTTGCCAGTCTTCTCGCTGATGCGCTCGAACTCAACCTCTCTCACACCGTATATCGCGCCGCCGTTGACGGTGCGGACGGTGACGAACTGACGAATATCACGGCACTTCCTGATGGTATCGGAGATCGGCGTCCCATGTTCTAGGAACTGAGCGACGGCTTCCGAACAGATGTCGTTCGCCGGGTTGACCTTGGCCTCGAGTCCCGACTTCGCATAAAGGCCCTTGCGCTTCACACCCCCGCCAGCCTTGAGCGCGAAATATGAATTGACGCTCGACTGGTACATCGCCTTGTAGGGCGTCTCTTCCATCTCAAACGAAGTGGCCTTCTGCCAGTCATCAATGATCTCGCGCATCAGTCCCAACTGCGACTCGTGCGGACGCACAACGATGCCGTCGGTGTTACCGCTGGCCACTGAGATACCCTCGTCTTCGAGCCATTCGATCAGCATGAGTAGCGACAACTGTCCCGTGAGCGTCACGGTCAACATCAGGTCGTGTGAGCAGAGAACCGAGTATGGCGATCCGAGTTTGCCGAAGGAGCCGTTGATCATGATCTTGCCGCCTTCATTGGCGACGTTTTCCACCTGCCACTCGGCTTTGAGTTCCGCCAGGCGCTCTTCCATAAGCTCCGACGGCCCGTTCGCTTGCTTAATACGGGCTTCGAGATCATCGATCTCTTTTTGGAGGGCCTTGGCGGCGGCCTTCGCTTTGAGACGACGCTCGACGATAGCGCGATAGACCTTGAGGAATGCCTTGCCGAGGTGCTTCGGGTACAGGCCAAGATTGAGGATGATGTTCGGGTAGTAGGAAGCCACGTCCACGTCGAAGAGCAGATAACCATTCTCGGCGAGCAGTTTCCGGTTTTTCTCGGACGAGTGAAGGCCGCCAATGCCCATACGATAGATGCTGTCGCCGATCCGTATCTCCGCTTCGGAGAGAAAGTCGGGCATCAGAACCTTGCCGCCGAGTGAGATGCGGAAATCCCAATCCTCGATCATGTCGAGGATGCGGTTCAGATCACGGTTGCGGAAACGAATGTAGTCTGGTGCGCGATAGCGGAACTTCATGCCGCCGTGCAGTTCTGGCTTCTTCACGCGCTGGCCGAGGAGTTTCTCGACCTGCTTCTTGATCACCGCTTCTGCGAGCTGCGCGTCCGACTTCGAGCGCAGTTCCAAGCCGTATTGCTTGCCCATGGCCGTGCGCAAATCGAGTTGCGTCTTCAAATTAGTATGGAGAAGTTCCGTGGCAGCGAGGTCATTCTTCCAATAGGAATAGACGTTCTCGATTTCCTCGTCGCTGAGCCGATGGTTCGGATTATATGGCAAGTCCTGCATGCGCTTGCCGTGCATGCGTCCATTGTAAATTTTCAGGGACGCTTTGCCGGGGGCGACTTCGATAAGGTCGATAAAATCAAGGTTGCGGGGCACTGTGATGCCGTATTCATCTTCGGCTTCCCACGACTTCATGCCGCCGACGATAATGTCGTCGCGCAGTTCCCTGAGTTCGCGGACGGTCAGACCGGCGATAGCACCGTAGATGATGAGAAGATCGAAGCCATTCAGATTAAAACCGATTATCCGATTGCGGCGCATGAACTCGCGCAGCCAATTCCGGTCTTCCTTCGACAGCCGGTCGTCTGGACCGAACGCCTCAACAGACCAGACCTTCCCGGTCGATTTGTCCCTGAAGCCAATCAGCAGATAGTTCGGATAGATTTCTGTGTCGTTGGTGCAGGTCTTCTTCATGCCGCCCCTCAGAACGGCGGGGCGGTTTAACACCGCCCCACGCATTAACTTTAAAAGTGATTATCAGATTAAGCCAAATCGTCGTCGTCACGAGAACGGCGACCACCTCCACGGCGACTTCCGCGATCATCATCGTCCCGAGAGCGACGGCTACGACGCTCGTCACGGCCACCGTCGTCGTCATCATCATCCCGACCACGGGAGCGACCACCGCGACGGTCGTCACCATCATCGTCGTCATCCCTGGAACGGCCCCGACGGTTGCTGCGGCGGTCATCACCATCATCGTCGTCATCCTTGGAACGACCACGGCTACTGCGGCGATCATCACCATCGTCGTCATCCTTGGAGCGGCCACGGCGGCTGCTGCGACGATCATCACCATCGTCGTCGTCATCCTTGGCACGACCGCGACGGCTGCTACGGCGATCATCTCCGTCGTCATCGTCTTTATCGCGCGACCGGCCACCGCGACCGCCACGGGAGCCACGATCATCATCGTCTTTGTCACGGGAACGGGACGACTTGTCGCGACGGCTACCGCGATCATCATCGTCATCGTCGTCGAACTCATCAGGATCGAGCGGAGCAGCGCCGAAGGCATCACCGTCGTCACGGAAGCGGATGCCTTCCAGTGAGGCATTGATGCGCTTGCCGAACTTGTTATCCTGCGCCCATACACGAACGATCATATCGACATAGCAGCCGGAATACGGAGCTTCGTCATCGCCTTCCTGCACGTCGAGCTTGTCGCGGTCCAAGATGCGGGGCTTTTTTGCATTTGACGCCGAGACGTACATCATGCCGTCGTAGCCATCAGAATCCTGATTTTCACCATCGCGAAGCGGCAATTTGGCTTCAGGGAACTTAGGGGTCTTTCCGCCCGACCACTTATGCTCACCGATCACATAGTCGATGGCATCTTCCATCTTTTCGATGTTAACTTTGCCTTCGCGGGTTTCTGGATCAAGCAGAGCATTGGCCGAGAACTTCGGTTCGCTCTTGTCGTCACCATTCCCGCCCGCAAAGCCTTTCGCCTTGTAGATATGAGCGTATGACAACCGCACGTTCTTCAATTGAACGCGGGCCGGGTCTTTCTTCTTTTCTGCCATGTTAGAATCTCCTTTTATGGCATCACTAACTTTAAAAGTGATTCTCAATCCATGTCATCGAACAGATCGATGATTGTGGAGTACGCCGGTCTGGCGTCATCCGATGGAACGAGAACCGGCTTCTTCTCTCCATGATCAACAAGGCGTTTCAATTTGCCGTACTGTTTTTCTGGCAGTTCCCTTTCCGCCTGCGTAGGTGAGATCAGCTTCTTTGTGAAAATGTCTTCCTCTGGCAGGACAGCCTTGAGGCGAGCCTCGGCTGTCATTTGATCCTTCCATTTTCGCGGGGGTGAGCGTCCTTCGACGGCTTTCAGGCCGGGTGTCGGGAGCCCTTTCAGAGCGTCATCCAGAGTGTCCGCATGGAGACGATCGAGGAATTTGGTGATGAGCGGTCGATGCTTCACAATGAAACTGCGCCGCTCAGGAGTAATCAGTGACGGACGTTGCATTCGCATCGGCAAATCGTGCTCGATGCAGTCGTCCATCTCGTCGAACTCAGCGACCAGCATGTCCAGATTGAATTTCTGGTACTCATCGCAAGTGAGCTTTTTGGCACCTGGGCAGTAGGTACTGTCGCAATGTTCGCCTGCAGTGCACGGGGCATTCGGATCACGGGTGAGGCGAGCTCTCTTTTTTACCCAATCGCCGAAGTCGAGCAGGTCGTCGAGGCTGACATCCCATTCGCCACCGCCGCCCGGTGCGCGGGGCTGCCAGATGATCAATCGAAAGGTTTCGATGTTGGGATATCGACCACGGATGTAGTTGTCGTAGACGCCGAGCGCATAGATGCGGAGCTGGTCGTTTTCGACCGGGGAAACAGGAATGTAGCCGAACTTATGATCCCAAACCGTGACCCGCCGCTTGCCGATAATGATCACGTCAGATGTTCCGAACTGGTCCGGCATCCACCGGCCAAGATCGACCCGCTTTTCGATCAGCAGTTTTCCCGGTATCGCATCGATCTCATCAAGGCCCGACTGGAGCATGTCGGCAATCTCGTCGTCCACATCGAGGGTGACATTGTTGAGTGTGTGCGTCTCGCCGATGAAATCGTATGCGTCCACGTCTTCTTGCAAAGCCCGTTCCATCAGGCCATGCAAGATCGTCCCTTCGTCAGCAGCATCGTTCGTCTCATCTTCTTCTTCGAGGCTTTCGATGAAGTTGACAGAGCCGAGGCAGCGGAGCCATCTGCGGGACGCCGAAGGGCTGAGACGGGCGTGAGCGCGTGGAGCCATTATGACTCCAGCTTTGCGCGAACCAAACAATCCTTTGCTTCAAGGAGCTTCCGGAGACCTGCGCTCTTTTCCGCGCTGTCGGGCAGGCTAATGTCCATGACACGCGCCAGATCGCCTATAGGAGCACTTACCTCCTGCAAGTGAAGCGGGAGATGCTCATAGGCGAAGTGCTTCATGATCGGGGAGGCCATACTGATGATCCTAAAGTTGGTTGGAGTTTGATGAGACGCGCCCTCGTTCTTCGGGCGGGGCGGGGGCGTTGCGGGCCAGATCGCTGACGCGCCTCACCAAACTCCAACGATCAATGGACAAGCCTCAGCGATGGCTTTTGACGTGCGATCCGCGCCTGTTCGGCGTTGCGCTCGCGGTTCATATCGGCGTTCAGCCGAACGAAATATTCCGCTTGTCGCTGCGCCCGTTCATCATTTTCCGGATCGCCAGGGAAAGAGATTTCATTCCACCGAGCGAAAATCGCCCGGATGCTATCCAGCGCAGGTGTTGAGATTTTCACGGTGTTCTCCATGGGTCTTCGGGAGAGCGGCGGATCAGCGCTGTGGGTCGTTACAGCCCCACATGGCTCACGGGGCGACCCGCCGCTCACCGAAAGACCCCGCTGTCGCGGGGATTTCGATCAGGCCGGGCCTACGGCGTCTTCCTGCCACCAGTTCTCAACCAACCGTCCGTCGCCGGCCTTGTAGCGGACGAGGTAGCGGTCGGTGTCGCCATCATATTCGGCGCGACCTATCACGACGCCCTGCTCGCCACTCATTGCGAGGGTCACGGTCTGTTTCAGCTCAAGCTTCCAGCTCTTCATGTTGTTCTCCAGATCAGTGCGACGCCTCACGAAAAGAGAGGCGTCACTTTAAAAGTTATAATCAGGTTACGCCAGATCGTCGTCCTTGCGCGCGTCTTCTGCGAACGGATCGTCGCCGTTCTTATAAGTATCGAGGAAGTCCAGGGCGGTCTGACGGTCTTCCTCTTCGATCTCGCTCATCTTTTTGACGCCGAACTTATCAACGATCTGCTTCACGAGGTCGCGCCGGTCCTTGTATTCACCCTCGTCATCGACATCGAGGAAGTTTGTGGTGGCTTCGGACATATCCTTGGCACTCGGTGCCTTTGGCGCCTTGGTTGACCGCGAGCGGGATGCGGGTTTTTTCTCTTCGGTTTCCTTGGCGGAAGCCTTGGCAGGCTTGGTCGATTCGTCCTTGCCAGTCAGACCGTCGCGCGCCTTCGATGTCAGAAACTCAAGGAGTTCGCTGTTACGGTTCAGCGCTTCGGTGTTGGCTTTGAGGGCTTCTTCGATGCTCATTAAGGTGTTCTCCTGTTAGAAATTATCGTGGGTAGATCGTCGTTGTGTGATCCACTAAAATCACTTTAAAAGTAAGTTGTCAATCAACAAAATCACTTTTATAGTTATTATCAAATCACTGAATGAAGGACACACAATGAACAACGTCGATCAGATCGAGAGCGTTGGTCGCTTCGTGAACGGCCGTGAGCCGAGCGACCTCTACAAGCTGTTGGTAGACAAGCTGCCGGAGCATCGCTTTCAGGAGAAGGGTCGCGACATCCTCGATGTTGAGAAGATCGCGAATGACACGAAGGTCAAGAATAAGCAGACCATCTACGTCTGGACGAAGAACAATGCGCTCCCTGCAATTCGCATGCAGCAGCTCATCGAACTTCCGGGCTCGAAGCTCACGGCTGCCGACCTCACGCCGTACATCACCCGCAAGTAATCCCTCCTGTTTCCTCGATTGGAGGTGCGGCGTTGCTAGAAGAAGCAATCCGGCTGGCAGAGGCCGGTTTTTCTGTCATTTGGCTTAAAAATCGCTCAAAGGCGCCAGTTGGTAACAACTGGACCGATCTACCGACAATGACCGCTGCGGAATTGGATAAAACCTATATTCCCGGCAGGAATATTGGCGTTCGTCTCGGCGAACCATCTCGGATCGAAGGTTTCTATCTCCAAGTCATCGACATGGACATCAGAGATCCGGACTATGCCGAACTTGCGCGCGAAAAGCTCGTAGAACTGCTAAATTTGCCTAATTCCGAAGCGCTTTTGGACTACCCGAGTGTGATTTCGGGGTCTGGCGGCGATTCCAGGCACATCTATTTGCTTTCTGAGAATGCGTATCGCTCAAAAAAGCTCTGGCACACTGATGAGAAAATCAAAGGTGCCGATGGTAAAATGCATTGGTGTGCTGAAATTGAGCTATTCGGGACGGGCAAACAGGTAGCTCTGCCGCCTTCAATTCACCCGGATACCGGCGAAAAATACCGTTGGGAAAGACCTTTCGACCCCATGAAGACGGCGATCCCGGTCGTCGATCCTGATCTTCTCGACGAACTGACCGGCGAAGACGTGGAATACGCCGTCGACTACGACGCTGAGCCACTCGGAATCAGTTATGCGGATGCAGAAGACTACCTGAAGCAACTCGACCTGCCCGATTGGTGCGATGACCGCGAGGGATGGATTAAGGTCGGTATGGCATTGCACCACGAGTTCGAGGGTGCCACTGAGGCCATGCAAGTATGGGCCGACTTCTCGAAGCAGTCCCGCAAATATCAGGCCCGCGTCCTAAAGGACCAGTGGCGCTCATTCAAATTCAGCAAAGACCGCCCCGTCACCTTCGCCAGCATCATCCAAGCGTCGAACGATTGCCGTTGGCAGGCCGAATATGACGCCATCGCTGACGAGTTCGATGACATAGTTGGCGAAGAACCCGAGATCGACATCGCCGATGAGTTCGACGACCTGCCGACCCGCGATGATAAAGAAAAGCAGGAAGCCCCGCGTACCAAGGGCATCCCCCCGCATCTACTCTCTGTACCGGGTGTTCTCGGCAGCGCCGTTGACCACTACAACGCAACGTCGGTTCAAACGCAGCCGCAGTTTGCTGTGCAAAGCGCATTGGCTCTTGGATCGGTGGTTCTTGCACGTTACTTCTCAACTGACTTCGACAATTTCACGTCACTCTATCTGGTCAATCTCGGCGCGACAGGTTCCGGTAAAGAGTTCGGTCGCAAATTCTTGACACGCTCATTGGGGGAGGCCGGTCTCGGCCACTTGATGGGGCCGAACAAGTACGCATCGGAAGCCGGTATCATGGGCGAGATCGCCTGGAAGCCGCGCCACGTAACCGTTTATGACGAGTTCGGTCGTTTGCTCGACTCCACCGGGAAGGCATCAAGCACGAACCTCCGCGACGCTCAGACTATGCTCATGAGCTTGTTCGGCACACTGGACACGGAAGCCCGTCCCACATCCTACTCAACAAACGGGAAGTCGAAGGAACAGATCGAGGCGATGCGGAACATGGTCGTCAAACGCCCTGCAGTCACTATGCTTGGGCTATCCACGCCTGAAACGTTCTTCGATGCCTTGTCTCAAGACGACGTTGCCAATGGTTTCATGAACCGCCTTATCGTGGTGAACAGCCGCGAACCGCGTCGCGTAGAGCAGCCGCGGCGATGGAAACAAATTCCGGTCGAACTCAAAAAGTGGCTCGCGGCCTACGGAAATCCCGACAGTGATGATGAGTTCATGGCGGAGGAAAGCGCTGTTGAAGTGGATGAGCCTGAGATCGTCGAGTTCAATGATCGTGCGAAGCGCCGGCTTGACGAGATCGCTCAATCAATCGTCGACTTGCAAAACGAATATAGTTCCGCGAGGCTCGACGGGCTCTTTTCGCGTTCCAAAGAGCTGACGCAGCGCATCTCGCTGATTGTCTGCCTCTCGACTGATTCCAAGCGGATCACGGAAAAGCACGTCGATTGGGCGTGGGATTATGTGCGTTTTTACACAATGGAAATGGTGCGTAACGCTCAGAAGATGATGGGCGCAAGCCAGACCGTCCGTGTGGCTGACCATGTTGCGAAGCTGATCATAGATAGCGGCAGCAGGGGGATGTGCCACTCTGACATCGCGCGCAAGGACACCTCGTTCGACAAGATGTCCAAGCGCGATCAGGAAGAAGTCGTCTATCGACTTGCGAATGCTCACGACATTCACATCGTCAACATCAAAACCTCGAAGAGGGGCCGCCCCACAAAGCGGTTCCTCCACTCAGATTACATCAATCATCAAGGCCGGGATCGTTAGTCTCGGCCTGCGGGCGGAATATCGCTTCCAGAGTGGCTGAAACCCGCAGCGCAATGCGATCAGCAACTTCCGCCTTGCTCAATGAAGGCCAATCCTCAACGCCGTTGCGGCTGATGAGATAGACCTTATTGCTTTCTTTCCCGAACGCACCAGAGTTCTCTCCCGCCACCGACACGTCGTTAGCGACTATGATGTCAGCTTTCTTATTAGTCAGCTTAATCTGCGCATTTGCGATCAGATCGTTGGTTTCTGCTGCAAAGCCGACGACAAGGATCGGCCTGTTCTCAGCGTGACCGACCGTAGAGAGAATGTCCGGATTACGCTTGAACTCAATGTTCATCCGATCCTGGCCGGGCTCTTTCTTCATTTTCATAGGAGCAACATTCACAGCTTGCCAATCCGCCACAGCTGCGGCCATGACGGCCACATCGGCCGGCAGCGATGCTTGAACAGCTTCGAGCATCTGCTCGGCACTCTCAACGTGCGTCACCTTTACGCCTTCAGGATTCGGAATGGAGACTGGACCAGAGATCAGATGTACTTCGGCGCCGAGAGCGGCGAATGCAGCGGCAATAGCATGACCTTGTTTTCCGGAAGAACGGTTGCCGACGAACCGCACCGGGTCAAGCGCCTCATAGGTTGGACCCGACGTGACGATGACCTTGCGTCCTTTGAGCGGCGATTGTCGGCCCATGAGAGCATTGCTGACGACGCTGACTATGGTGTGAACATCTGACATCCGACCAACGCCGAGCTCGCCACGTTCTGCCATCTCTCCACTGTCGGGGCCGACAAACCTCACTCCATCGGCTGCCAGCATCTCCCTGTTGCGGCGCGTCGCAGCGTTGTCCCACATCGCAGGGTTCATTGCTGGAGCTATGACGACGGGTATCTTGCGCGCCAGCAGGACCGCGCTGGCGAGATCGTCGGCGAGGCCATGGGCCATCTTCGCCATCAGGTCGGCAGTCGCAGGTGCCACGACGATCAGATCAGCATCACGCGCGAGTCTGATGTGCCCAACGTCCTGCTCTTCATCTCGCGAAAACAGATCGGCGTACACGCGGTCTGCTGTGACCGCTCCGATTGCAAGAGGCGTTATGAATTTCTGTGCCGCTTCCGTCATCACGACACGAACGTTCGCGCCGCGCTCGCGAAGTCGGCGAATGAGGTCTGGTGTCTTATATGCAGCGATACCTCCGCCGATGATCAGCAGAATTTTCGCGCCATGTAGAGATTTAGTACGAGTGTTTTCTTCATCGGAGGTCGGGATTGGGAGTGTTTCCCCGCTTGCGGTAGATGCGAGAAGGTTTCGGACTTCCTGTTCAAGCGAAACTCCGTGCAGTGCAGCTCGTTGACGAAGTGCTTCTTTCACGTCGTCAGTTATGTTTCGAATGGTGATGCTCGCCATGAAAATTTCCCGAACGCTTTGATGTCAATTTCGATGTCGTTATAGCGGTTTTCTATTTAATTGCATTTTTTGCATTTTCCGCGGAGGGGGTATCTGTGAATGACGAACGTTGAAACGACGTAGATGAACACCCTTTGCAGAAAATGCAATTAAATACCCCCTAACTATATATCATATTGAATCTACGTTGTTTTTTGCCCTTATTTTTCTGCAAAACGCTTTGCAATTAAATGCAATTAAATGCAGAAAATTCTCCGAGGTGATCTTGTGAAATTTTGCCGCAAAACTCTCATAACCCCCGGCTCTGCGCCCCCCGCGGTCCGACCGTCCAGGAGGAGGGACCCGAAGCCGGGCTTGTGTCTATCAGTGTCAAGCGGTCTCACACGCGCACAAGCGGCCTCATTCACGGCCTGTCACGCTCTATCAGTGTCAATGTGTTTCAATTAGTATCAGTCACGCGCTATCACGTTCATGCATGTGCACGCTCTATCATGCGCTATCCATTAGGCGCATGTGCGCACTATCACGCTATAGCTATCAATGCGCACCACATGACACGCATAGACACAATTCAATTCCATCCCTCGATATAGGCTCATGGTTTAGGTTTATAGGCTGCATACCAGGCTCACACCTAAAGCCCTGCAGCGCTGGCGCCTTTCGACGGCGCATCATTTCGCTCACTTTTTGCTTGACTTAATAACTTTAAAAGTGATTATATGAGGCACGAACAAACAAGGAGTCTCGCATGTCTATCCCGGCTCATCGCCTCGCCCTCGCAGTAGAAACCAAGGCCGAACGTTCGGCACGTCGCGCATGGGCAGGCCCTGCAGTGGTTCGTCGTCCTGCAATGGTTCAGCCGGTTGAAAGCTACAGCTTGTTTGATGATGCGTACTTGACGCTTTCGAATATCGGCCTTGCCCTAGCGTTCGGTTTCGTGGGCGGTTGCGTACTCGCCTTGTTTGGCATGCCTTTCTAATAACTATTAAAGTTAGGAGTCACTTTAATGTTGAAGACTTTCGCCCTCATCGCCGCACTGCATGGGAATGTCTATGTGCTTGATAGCGGCCTGACATCCGATGACTGCATGACCGCCATTATGAGCGGCGTTCACACGATCCAGCTTGATAACGGCGAACTGGTTAGCGCCCGTGGCGCGCGCCTCGCATGTGAAGTTGAAGACACGGAATAAACCGTCAATCCATCCAAGGAGTCAGACAATGAAGCTCGAACTTAAAGCTATTTCCTACAATGCGGGCCTTTCAGAAGAGACCCATGCCTATAGCGCTAATCTATATTTGGACGGGCGCAAGGTCGCTGTCGTGTCTAATCATGGCCATGGTGGATGCGATAACCAGCATTGGCTCGACAAGGCGGCGGAAGCAAAGATAACCGCTCATTTCGCCGCAATGCCGGAAGTAGACACGGGCATGACGTTGCGCGGCGAGCCGTTCATGATGCAGCCCGATCTTGAGTCATGGTGCGCTGATCAAGTCACTGACTTTCTGATTTTGCGCGACACAAAGCGCCTATGCAGCCGCAAGGTTATCGGGATCGACGACGGCAAGGAATACCAATTCAAAATGAAGCCTGCCGACTTGAATAAGATGTTCAGCGATGGCAAGGGCGGCACGATAACCGGGCGCGCTCATCTGCTTTCGAAGTATCCGAACATGGTCATTCTTAATGAGCTGGACGACGCTGGCAAATTGGCCGCTGTAAAGGCGGTGCACAAATGAGAACGCTTGAAACATTGCAGGTTGAACTTGCCGCGACGGAATACGGCAAAACGTTCATGAAAGCCGGTTTCGAGGTCGCACATATGGGCGGCGGTTGCCTCGCATGGGAACGCTACCAGTTCGGACTCGGCTTGTCATTGCGCATCACGGAGTCGGAAGGCGTTGACGTTCGGCTAGGCGATGCGCATGCAGATAATCCCGACAAGCCCGATGCGTGGCTGATAGGGCTTTACACGTCCGAACACTGCGAGGGCTTCTATATGGAAGCGGCGACTGCAGGCGACGCGATAGCGTCATGCCTCGCGCTTGTATTCCGGTTCATTGTGAAGCGCGACCTTGCCGCTCATCTGGTCGACATAGACAAACGGAATGCGGTTTACAAGGCAACGGGCATGGGCGCGCTTTGTGCCACGCATGATTATTGCGATACGAACATGCTCATGTTGGAAGCATGGGAAAAGTTCTGCCTGCAACCGATGCGCCCGCATGTGCAAGCCAATGCCGATCTATGGAATCAGGCTTGGCAGATTGCCCACTCGCGGCCTTTTGGGGAGGCGTGACGATGGATAATCAATGGATCATAGTTGCCGGTTCAATGGGTGGCGGTTTCTTCTTTCATGGCCCGTTCCCGACGCCTCAAGCGGCGGAAGAATACGCGCATGCGGAAGCCTTCGGCACATACGAAATTAGCGAATTGGCCGCACCCGTGACAGATGAGGAGTCAGAACGATGAACAAAGAAGCTTTCCTTTCGACATATCGCAGCGAGCTTATCGACCGTTACGCATGGGCCGCTGATACAGCCAAGCTTGATCGGTTCATGGGATCGGTGAAGGCGACAATAAGTGACGCCAGCGTGTCGACGTGGAACCATGACGGCGAAGCAGTTACCGCCGCATGGCGGGCGATAGGCGGCAAGGGCAAGCCGACAAAAAAGGCATTGCGCGCGCTTGCATAGTTACTTTTTGTGCTTGTATAATCACTTTAAAAGTGATTATGTGTTACTAGATCAATTCAGGCAAAGGAGTCATTGCCATGTCATCCGAATTTCAGGCGGCGATTGATAAACACGGCATTTCAATCAAGGCTGAATTTGTGCCCTTTTCGAAGTCGCGCAACGCTGCAAACGATCCGGGCAATAAGCCTAGCTGGCGGTCGCTCAACTGGAAAGTGACGCTTGTTAAGGACGGGCGCGACATCGTGACAACCGACTATAGCGCGGGAGTAGGTCACTGCCCGTCATACAAGCAAATGGCGTGCTGGACGCTGGATTATACCGCCCTAATCGTGTTCGAGACGGAACACGGCAAAACTGCAAAGCGCAATCATGGTTTCGGTTCCCTCATTGGCGGCAAGCCGATCCTGCCCGAAACGCTAAGCGTGATTTATTCCCTCATTCGAGATTGTGACGTGCTGGATTATTACGGGTTCGAAGAATGGGCGCGTGAATTTGGTTATGATGAGGACTCCCGCAAGGCCGAGTCTATCTATCGGGAATGCCTAGAAATAGCGCTGAAGGTTCGCAACGGCATAGGCGAAAAAGCCATGTCGGAAATTCGAGACGCTTCTAGCGATTATTGAGCGCAATCAATCACTTTTAAAGTTAGGAGTCACGCAATGGCGCAAGTTCATAGGTTCCGCGAAAAGGTCGCGGTTTCACTGGAAACGGGCGAAACCGCCTATTTGAGCGCAACGGAAGCCCGGAAGATTGCCCGCGCGATGAATGCCGCCGCTCGCGAGATAACCAAGGGAGTCGCCTTCACGGACTCCAAGGTCGGCACGGTTCAAATCACGCTGGAGTCGCGCAATGGCAAGGCTTGATTATTGGCAGGCTCGCGCGCTCGCTTCGTCATTCGGGTTTAACCCGATGGAAGATTTTCACGCGATGAGCACGGCTAGCAAAGAAGCCGTCATAAGGGCGGCGGACTCCGTGAAGTACCGCGCGCCAAAGAACGCGAACGGCTCGCGCGGTCGATACTTCGCCGCATACGTCCGCCGCGTCATCGAAAAGGGCGACGTTTAGAGCGCCCGCATAATCACTTTTAAAGTTAATCGCAATTGTGAGGAGTCACGCAATGCCCAAATTGATTATTGAAATTTGCCCGCATGAGCCGCGCGCAAGCATATGCACAATGGATGGATTGCCGGTTTCGTGTGATCCCGTTTTGAGCGCTCATGTTATGGATTGCACCGCGTCGGGCGATTGCCAGCCCGCTTGTGAGTATGTGCGCGACGTGATCGGAGTCGAGTTCCGCATAGTCGCGCGGAATGCGGCGGGGGAATACGAAAACCGCTTAGCGACTGCCGCCGAAAAGGCCGCGACCTCGCGAGTAATCTATTTCGAGTCCGAGTCTGATTTTGACGACGAACCGACGGCAGAAACGTATCTGATTTGGAGCGCGGCCCATGACGCTGAACAGGAGTCGCACCAATGAAGGGATTCACTTTTCACGCTGAAATGCCGGAAGCCATGAAGAGCAAGCACGGCAACCATATGTTTAACCCGTGGACTCGCGCGACGTTGCGAGACATGGCGGAAGTCGGTTCACACGCGAACGTCATCGCAGTTTTTACCGATCGGGAACACTGGCGAGTCGAGCGCGGCGGGCTGATGAAAGAATGCATTTCGGCAATTCAGGACATTAAAAATTCGCCCGTCACCTATTGCGCCGCGAGCGATGAATATTTGCGGACGCGCACGACTCGCATTGATGAGGCAACCGCCCGCAAGTTGCATCCGGCATTGTTCGCCCGGCTTGATGAGGTGACATCATGAGCAACCTTGTCCCCTTTGAAGCCGTCGCGCCCTCGCATTGGGCTTCATATCTTATCAATGGTGATGCATCCGGGCTTGAACCGGACGAAAAGCGGCAAGCCGACTCATGGATTGCGCGCGAGGGACTCGGCCTTCCTGTTTCTTGCGAGGATGCGGGTTTTCGCTGGCGGCACGACGCCTATGCAGAATGCCCGCTAGGCTCCGATTGTCAGACTTACGTTTTCCTTGTGAAGGAGTCGCGCTCATGAGCCTGCCATGGTGTGACATGAAAGTGGCGTTCCCGTGCGACAATCCAGAACGGCTTTGGCGCGCAATTGAGAACGGTAAAGCATCGTTGCCGGAAGGCTGGCAAATGGTCGAAACGGATTGCAGCGGCGCGCGTTGTGTCGCAATTTTCCGGGTAGAAGAAACCGGCTTTGTGCCGTCGCCTGATATGGTAATTAAAGGCCGCGAAGTGACAGCAGTTATTAGGCGGTTTGGCAGATGAATAACCCCTATATCGGTTTCGTTCTCATCTTGGCAGTTGTGGGCATAGTTAGCGCCGTATCGCAGGCCAGTTTGACTCCCCTTTGGATCGTCGCCCTACTGGCGTTCATGTTAAAGCCCTTCCTACCGCCGCGCGACTGACTCCCGCACGGCATAGGCAAAGCCCGGCAAGGTTGACTCCCTTTGCCGGGCTTTTTGCGTCGACTGATGCGCAACGGCTTTACCGGCGCAACTGATTCCATGCACTTCTAGGGCGGTTAGCCACGGCTGGCTTATCGCGAACTTGCCCGGATTCCCTTTATGGGTTCCGGGCCTTTTGTTTCCCGATCCGTTGCATAGCCTGCATTTCAGGCCGGTTTCGCCGAAACCGTCATAGGGCGACGCTGGCGCGCGTTCTCCCCGGCAGTGTGAAACCCTTCGACTTGTCCGCGACGCGCCCCACGGCCTTGCCCTGGTTGAACCTGGACGCATTCAGACGGCGTTCGAGGGGGCGGGTTCGCGTTAGACCAGGGCGTCTGCAGTTAGCCGCGACGTGGATAGTGAGATGGTCCTTCGAGAACAGCAAGCGCCAGCACTACCTGGACTACCTTGGCGTTTGAGATTCAGTCCTTACCTTGGAGCTTTTGATTCAGTCCTGCAGCGCGCTACCTCAGAACTTGCGAGTCAGTCCTTCGCGCAGATCCGCAGCGCGATCGAGGGAGGGGCAGGAGAGCGACGAAAAGTGATTCAAAAGTGATTTTGTCTTTGACAAAGTGTATATCACAGTATACAGTTTGATCATGTTCACGATCAAGCGCACCAACCTATTCATCGACTGGCTCAAGCGGCTGAAAGATCGCCGCGCCGCCGCTCGTATCGCAGTCAGGATCGACCGGCTGGCCGATGGCAATCCGGGGCAGGTCAGGGAGGTGGGCGAGGGCGTCAGTGAATTGAAGATCGACTATGGACCGGGTTATCGTGTTTACTACATTCGACGCGGCAAAGAGGTCTATCTCTTGCTCTGTGGCGGTGACAAGGCGACACAGAACAAGGACATAGCCGAAGCGAAACGGATCGCGAAGGAGTGGAAAGATGAGTAAGAAAATAGAGGTAGCGGCGTGGGATAGCGCCGAAGTCCTCGACACGCCCGAGGCGATTGAGGAATACCTCACTGCTGCGTTCGAAACCGACGATCCCGTCTTCATTGCGAAGGCACTTGGGGTCGTTGCACGCGCACGTAACATGAGTGAGCTGGCGCGAGATGTCGGAATGACACGTGCGGCGCTTTACCGTGCGTTCAGCGGCGAGACCAGTCCTGAGTTTGCGACGATCATGAAGATCATGCATGCCCTCGACATCGGGATCGCGCCAGTGGTCAAGAAGACAGAGAAAGCCGCTTAATCGCTGGCGCGGCTTAGCGCGTCCAGGCTGAAAACGAATCCATTTTGTAGGTTGCGGAAACGAATCCGCGCCTGAGTTTGTGCGAACGAATCCGCTCATGAGTTTGAGCCATTTCACAAAGGCCAACTCATGAGCGACTTTGTACTTGAATAATAACTTTTAAAGTGATTATATCACCTTAAAGGAGAACAGAGATGCAGTTCATTTTGGAGGTTCCGGGCGCGCAGTTCGTTGCCGTTTACGAGCCGATCTACAACGTCGAGTTACCTTGCTATTATTCCATCAGCTTCGATTATCGATTGCTGTCCGAGGCTGCTGCCGATCTGCTCAAGCACAAGATCGAAGCGTGCCTGCGCGGTGCGCCGGATCGCAACGGTTACGGTCTCATATCTGCTTCATCGCAGCGTCGCCCACTCGTGATCCCTCTGCCTGGCCATTGGAATGAAGTCGAGGCTGCCCTCGCGGACGCCGATATGTGCGGTCTGCGGCGCGACCACCTGCTCAGGGGCACACCCGTCAAACTCAACTGCCGCGTCTACGAGTATCGCAGCCCGGAGGGAGGCGGGCACGGGCTTTCCCTTGAGTCCGTGCAGGTTGACGGGCAGGTTATGCGGAAGCGGTTCGAGGTGCTAATCGAGGAAGCTCGTTCCCTTGATGACGGCCCTGACTGCGAGGCGGCATGATGAGCGGACTGTTCAGGAACATGCTCGCACTTGGGGCTGCTCTCATGGGCGATTTACCCGCAGGGTCGGACCTCAGTGGCATCCGGCATCCACGAGCGCCATACAAGCAGCCCGTCACGAGGGCAGAGAGCAAGAAGCGGCAGGTCATCAAGGCGAAGCGCGCCAAGGACAAGGCGAACCGAAAGAGGGCACGCGCATGACGAAGCTGACAACAGCGAAATTGCAAGCCGCCTGTCGGCTTGCCGAGAAGCACACCAAGGTTAACCGGGAAATTCATCGGCTATTCGAAGAACGCTACGGGGTTTCCTACAGCGAAATTGATGAAGATTGGCTGATTGACAGCCTCGATTACGGAACAGGTGCGCTAGTTACTTTGAGACAGTGCGACGATCTTATGCGCACGAATGGCTATCCAGCGTTGCCGAGCGGGAAGAGGGCACGAGCATGACGGGCGAAACAGTAAAGAAGGCAGTCGAGTTCGCCCGCACCTATCTACAGGAAGGCGACGATGAGACCCATGCCCGGCGCCGAATGCAGGTCAAAGCTTTCCTCGATTCCGTCAATAAGCAGAAGGTGAGCGAACTCTCCGAAGCGGAAGCGGACAAGTTCATTCGGACGATTGACAGGCAGACTTACCCCACCTCTTCGGACGATGTGCGAGCGCAATTGCCTGGAATTGTGGTGGAGCGCATCAACCGTTTCGACGATTCCGCGCGGCATTGGGGGTACATTTCAGATCAAGGTAGCAAAAGCGACGACATTGAAGGAGCACTTAGGGATTACAAGTCAGCCCGTAGAGAGCTTGAAACGGTCATTTGGGCGTTACTGCCATGAAGTGGGAATCGATCAACGACCGCGAGGATCGCTCAGATAAGCTGACAGTGGTGGGTGGGCGTTTCCGTGCGTCTCATGCCGACTGGTTCATTACCTTGGAAGATGACGAGGGAAAGCGCCTCGAACTTCAAGTCAACAACTTCACTCAGTTTGTTGACTCGACGGGCGGATCGGTCATCAGCCTCAGTGACAATGATGTGGTGCGGGTCATAAGCGACAAGAAGCACAAATACATGCGATCAGCGATGATCGTCGGCACTGTGAAACCCGTCCAGATCGTAGATGCACCGAAAACCCCGGCGAGTCCGATGCGCAAACTCCGAGTTGCCACAAAGGCCGAGCGCACTGAGATCGACCTCATCGCAGCCAGTTTCGTTGATGCTTGGGCCCCGCCGAAGGACGTGCGCAATGCCTTCATCGACATGATCGACGAGGCCGAACTGACCGAATCCGTGGCGTTCCTGATCACACAGGCGATTTTGCAGGATAGGGGGTTGAGATGAACCTTACTCTTATGATTTTCGAAAACAGCATCATGGCGCACCGGGCCGGGTTCAGGGGGCACAGGCATCCTCATGATGCCGACTTGGTTGCATGGTGGCCTGCGGCAGGGGAAACCTCGATCTCTGCGATGCGGTTTCCACGCATCATCGTCTCGGCGGAAACACGTCTCCCCGGTGAATATGAGCACTTCCTGCGCTCAGGTCAGCGCGTATTCGAAAACCCGATCTGGATTGAGCTATGAGTGACCGCCTTGATGAAGCCTTCGAACAACTCCGGCGATACGCGGGCGAGCCTGACGATCGGGTGCTGAGACTGGTCGAGGTGCTCACCGACATCAACGATAATCTCTACAACATGCGCAGTCCGGAAACAGTAGCCGAGGGCATCATGAAGGCGGAAGAATTACTGGTCGAGATCGCCTTCAAGCCGGAGCTTGTGTTCACCGTCCATCAGGACAAATAAAAAGGCCGCCCATCACAGGGACGGGCGGCTAGTCTGGAGGCTCAGGAGCAACCAAAGCCTCCTCTCAGAAGTGAAGAATGAATTAGCCGCCGGTGCCAGTCGTGCCAGTCGCGCCAATCTTGTCGGCAATCGTCTGGAACGTAGTGGAGATGTTCTCTCCAAGTGCGGTGACTGCGCCAATAATGACAACTGCAATCAGAGCGGCGATCAGGCCATATTCGATTGCGGTAGCGCCACTTTCATTCTTACGAAACTTGCGGAAAATCTTCATCATGGTAATGCCCTCGTTTAACCCTATACCCTGTTACCTTAATTATTCGTTTCGAGGCGTTTTGCTTCGATGGGGTTATTACTACCTTGGATTTGTTTCGCCTCATTTAAGAGTTGTAGTTAAGTCGAGATTAAATACACGTATTTCGTGAAATTGATAAAATGTCGCAGGGGGCGAATATGACCGAGAGCGAACTCATCACAGAGATCATCCGTTTAAAACAGGGCGACAAGGCGTTTCTGCTTTGGTGTGAAGATGAGGAGTACGGCCGTTGTCCGTGGGTCGCTGCAATCGGCAATAAGTCACCACATGTCGGCATCGGCGAGGCGCTCACTTATGGAAATCAATACGTGGATTTCTGTGCCGAAGGGGCTACCCCGCTCGAAGCCCTCGCAAATCTCCATGTCTTGCTCAAGAAAGCGTTGAAATGAACAAGATCGATACAGGAAAAATCTTAGCCGAAGTGAGAGAGAACAACCGCCGTTGGCGCGAATGTCCACGTCATCTGTACGAGGCATGGGACCCGAGCAAACACAAGTTCGGTCAGAAGCACACTTGTCTCAACTGCGGATCGTCGATGTCGCTCACGGACATCGGCTGTTACATCGAGGGTTATGAGGCTGCAGGCGGCGATGCCAACGACATCATGCCGGGATATTCGTAATATGTGAAAAGGGACGCCGAAGCGCCCCTTTTTTCTAGTCAGTTGCCGCCAGATATTCTCTGCCGGGCGGTTGTGAGGCGCTGGATCGCTTCACTCAATTCAACCAGGCGATCACGCTCAGCTTCAACGATTTCCGGCTTGGCGTTTGCGACAAACTTCTCGTTCGAGAGCTTGTTCCCTACGCGCTCCATCTCTTGAGCAAGCTTGGTCAATTCCTTGTTCAGGCGAGCGTCTTCGGCCTTGAGATCGATAAGGCTGCCGAGTGGGATACAGATCGTAGTCTGATCCAACATCAGCTGTGCGGACGAGCCGGGAGCCTGTTCGGCGAAGGAAATCTCTTCTACGCGAGCGAGACGCTGGATTGCTGCCTCATGGCGTTCGAAGCGTCGCTTCGCCAATGCATCCGCATCCAGTACCACGATGGGAGCCTTTGCGCTGGCGGGGACGTTCATTTCAGTGCGAACCGAACGAATGCCTGTGACCAGATCGACCAGCCAATTGATGTCAGCCGCCGATTCCGTATCTTCGAACGTGAGGGCCGGCCATTCTGCGAGAGCGAGTACGCTTTCACGCGGCTTGCCCTCGCTTGCGGTCAGCGACCACAGTTCTTCCGTCATGAATGGCATGAATGGATGCAGCAGTTTGTAAATCTGATCCAGACAGTACGCAGCGATAGCCTGAGCCTCTGCCTTCGCAAATTCATCATCGCCCATGAAGATCGGCTTCAGGAGTTCCAGATACCAGTCGCAGAACTGGTTCCAGACAAAACGATAGGCGGCGCCGGCGGCGTCGTTAAAGCGATAGCCCTCGATGCCTTCCGTGACGGCGCGCGTAGCCTTGGTCAGTTCGGTGAGAATCCAACGGTTGACCGGGAGTTCAGCTTCGTGCGGCCGGAAATCAGGATTGATCTCCACACCGTTCATTTGAGCGAAACGGGTCGCGTTCCAAAGCTTGGTGCCGAAATTGCGATAGCCGGCGATGCGAGCCGGGTCGAGCTTAACGTCACGGCCCTGTGCTGCCATGATAGCGAGGGTGAACCGCAGCGCATCGGCGCCATATTCGTCCATAAGTTCTAGCGGATCGATGACGTTGCCCTTGGACTTGGACATTTTCGCGCCGTGCTTGTCGCGAACCAATGCGTGAAGGTAAACCGTGTGGAACGGGATTTCCTCCATGAAGTGGATGCCCATCATCATCATGCGGGCGACCCAGAAGAACAGGATGTCGAAGCCTGTGACCAGCACGCTTGTCGGGTAGTAGGTTGCCAGTTCCGGGGTCTTATCCGGCCAGCCGAGCGTCGAGAACGGCCACAGGCCCGATGAGAACCATGTGTCCAGAACGTCGGTATCGCGTTCGAGCGTGACATCTTCACCGTAGTGCGCGCGAGCCGCTGCCTTGGCTTCCTCTTCGCTCTTTTCAACGAAGCAATGACCATCGGGACCGTACCACGCTGGAATCTGATGTCCCCACCAAAGCTGACGCGAGACGCACCAGGGCTGAATGTTTTCCATCCACTCGAAGTAAGTCTTTTCCCAATTTGTCGGGACAATTTTGGTCTTGCCCTCGCGAACCGCCGCCATCGCCGGTTTCGCCAGCTCTGCCGCGTTCACATACCACTGATCGGTCAGATAAGGCTCGATCGGCACGCCACCGCGATCCCCGTGCGGGACCATATGCGTGTGATCCTCGATCTTTTCCAGATAGCCGCGCTCATCCATTAACTCGACGATGCGCTTGCGTGCTGCGAAGCGATCAAGACCGTCCAGATCGTGAATCAGAGCCTTCAACTGTGGCGTCAGTTCCAGACCTTCGAGGAAGTCGGCATTATCCTTGATCGTGATCGACGCATCTGGTGTCAGAATGTTGATGGCACGCAGGTCGTTGCGCTTGCCCACTTCGAAATCGTTGAAGTCGTGCGCGGGTGTGATTTTCACCGCACCGGAACCGGCTTCCGGATCTGCATAGTCGTCCGCGACAATCGGGATATGACGACCGACAAGCGGAAGAACCACGTCGTTGCCAACCAGAGCGTGGTAGCGTTCGTCGTTCGGATTGACGGCGACGCCCGTGTCACCAAGCATCGTCTCCGGGCGCGTGGTGGCGACGACAATATAAGTGTGCGGGTTTTCCGGATCGAACGGTACGTTCTCCAGCGGATAACGGAAGTGCCAGAGGTGGCCTTTGGATTCCCTCGACTCGACTTCGATGTCGGAGATCGCCGTCAGAAGCTTCGGGTCCCAATTGACCAGTCGCTTGTCGCGGTACATTAGACCTTGCTTATAAAGCGTGACGAAGACTTCCAGAACAGCACGAGATAGACCTTCATCCATCGTGAAACGTTCGCGGGACCAATCGCAAGATGCCCCGAGGCGTCGCAACTGATTGGAGATCATGCCTCCGGATTCGGCCTTCCACTGCCAGATGCGTTCGATAAACTTCTCGCGCCCCATGGTATGGCGGTTTGGTTCTTGACGTTCAGCTAACTGGCGTTCAACGACCATCTGCGTCGCGATGCCAGCGTGATCCATGCCGGGCTGCCACAGCACATTCTTCCCGCGCATCCGTTCGAAGCGGACCATGATGTCCTGAATCGTGTTGTTGAGCGCGTGGCCCATATGCAGAGACCCGGTGACATTTGGCGGAGGAATAACCACGGCAAAGGGATCGGCGCCCGGCTTTGCTCCCGCGCCAGCCTTGAATGCGCCAGCATCTTCCCATCGTTTGGCGATTTTCGGCTCTATCGCCTCGGCGTCGTAGGTCTTCTCAAGCATGAAATTGTCCGGTGTCAAAAGGTATGGATGAGTTTGCAAGCCTATTAACAATTAAAGCTACTAAAATCACCATCTAACTCACCGATTGGCGTCTCGCGACGCTCTGCGAACGATACCTCTTGACTCTCTGTGGTAATGTTCTCTTTATGTTCTCATGCAGATCGAGACCCTTGGAGACGCTTTCACCCACAGCGCACGCATCACCATGTTTTGCAATCATGGTAAGCGTGACGGGATGTATTCGATACGTGAATGTCAGTTCGAGTTCGAACTGGACATGATGACGTTGCTGTGCACGCGCGGGCGAGACATGCCAATTTCTATGCTACGCGAGCGCCTCAAATGTCCGCGATGCGGCTCCCGCCAAGTGGTGTTCGTCATGAAATTCCCGGATCAGCCTAACGCGCAACCTGCTCGTATCGTCGGAGCACGACGCTGAGATTAACTTTAATCACTTTTAAATTGACTTCCTTTTAATTATCACTTTAAAAGTGATTATGAAGAAGGAGAACGTCATGCAGATTCGAGAAGGCGGGTATTACAAGCAGCGAAACGGTCTCATCCGTGGGCCGATGTTGATCGCAGAGGATGAGGGGTTCGCGTTCGAGGGAACGAAAAGCGCCAAGCCGAGGCCGATGCGGTGGAGGTTGAACGGCCAGTATATGCCTCGCTCGGAGGCAATAACCAACGAGAACGTCGATCTGGTCGAAGAGTTGGCCGTCTTCCCGATGCCGGAGATGTCCCCGCGCGATAGCACTGTAGCGAGCGATGAGGACGGCTACGTCCTTGAGTTCGTTATGGACTATCAGGCCGACTCGGATGACGACGGATTGTATCTGTTCACACGCGGTCGCCTACTCGACATGCTCAAGGTCCGCGACGGTTACAACAAACGCATGGTGTCGATGAATGTCACCCTCGATACGACCGAAGCGCGTGAGAAACTGAGCAAGGCGCTGGAAGAGATTGCTCTTGAACGCACCATGATCAGCCATTTGGCTCCACCTACACCCATGCGGTTACCCAACATCAGCCCTGAAAAGGTCTACACATTCGCGGCCGGTCTAGCGCAGAACATCATCGATACTACCGCCCTCAATGGTTTTGTCAGCGATAAGACTGCCACGAAGGTACGCGGGAAGCAGAAGAAGACAATCGAGTCTGCCATCGCCGAACGCATGCTCAACTTCCTCAACCTAGAGGGAGTGGCGACGTTCCATGACGGCGGTTACGTCAAAGGACCAGGCGAAACGCTTTTCGGCGAGCATGCGTCAGACTCATTCGCATTCACCATGAACGCCAAGAATTGGGCCGAAGGCGGCTTCACCGGAAAGCCGGGTCTCAAGCCGGACGAAGGAGCAGGCGTCGTAAGCCCTGAGAAGGTTGGGGAACTCTATACCGGGGTAATGCGCAAAGCCGTCGTTTCGTTGGAAGATTTCAGAAAAAAAGCCGAAACGATTCTTGGAAAAGGGAAGCCGAAGGAGTTCATCGTCGCGGCAGCCATCCATCACGGCGGCATCATTTCCCTGCCGCGTCCGGCCCGTCATCATACGATTTTACAGACGTTGGACACCGAGATGCAGATCGGCGGCGTCATCAATCCACAGCAGCAGGGCTTCATCACCTCGACGGGTCGCTACGTGAACCGCACTGAGGCTTGGTACATCGCCCTGGCGGCCAATCAGATCATTCGGAAGTCGAACGACGACACACCGAACCTCTATTCGGAGGACTTGTGGTGAGCGAAGCAGGTCAGGTCAGATTCCGCTGCTCGCTCTTCGGCAAGCTCATCCCTCAAATCTCATATCGCGCCAGCAATACTTACTACGACGACTTCTATTTTCAGGAAAGCGTCTATTGGCGCGACCTGACGGTCGAGGACATGAAGACGATCTCGTCATCTGAGAGTTTCCGTTACCGTCGCAGCTTCTTCGGCAGGCTTATCCTGCAGGTCAAGGAGGTCGATTGGAAATGGCGCGATGCGACGATCATGGACTTGCAGAACAGCAGATTTGCAGAGGTGCTCAAATGAGCAACGACAAGATTATCATTGCTCCGAAGGGCCGTCTCACATTCGGCGATCTGGTTCCGCCGAAGCCGCGCAGTATTATCGATGACTTGCTCGGCCCGAACCCAAGTCCCGACGCCGAGATGGTCTATCTGACCAATTCCTCGATTGATGATGAGGTTGGACTGATGGGGCCTCAAGACCCACTGCGCAGAGCCGAGTTCAATTTGCAGCCGTCATACCACCCCTACGACGAGCGTTGCTATCCCGAAGCCGAGGACGATTTGATACCGCTGGCAGTGACGCGGGAGCCGACCTACCGCACCGAGTTCAAGTTGCAGCCGTTTCAGGCAGAAGCCATGCAAAAGTTTCTGGGGCAGACCCAGGAAGCCTATCAGCGTGCGATGGACCGGATGGTCGGCGATATCTTCATGGTTCCGGCCCGGCGCTTCGGCAAAACAGTCACTGCCACGACAGCTACCGAGACGGCGCTCCGCGTGGAGGAAATGTGGAAGAAGCTCAGATTGAACGCCGAATATGGTCGCGCCAACAATCATTTCGTCAACATCCTCTACAGCGAGCATGCGACTAAGCCGACTGCGGAGCGCCTGTTCCCGTTCAGCCGACACCGCTCGGCGCGTATCACGAAGAAGCTGATAAAGCGCTTTGGCGGTGTCTATGGACACGAACCTGCGATCTGGAAGATGGGCTACCTCGTTATCGCTCATCCGTCTTTCCGGGCCGAGATAGAGGCGAAACTTGCGGTTGAGAAATAACTTTTAAAGTTAGAAAAGGATTTGGTGATGAAAGCACCTCTGCATTTTTGGGACTTAATCTGCCCGAAGTACGACCAAATCGACCGACGGAACGAAGGCGGCATCATCGACGGCGACGAGTTGGCAGCAACTTTGATCGAAGCCGTCGCACCATACCGAGGCATCGACGATGAATATCGCGAGAAGCTTCAGGCCGACCTCAATCAGCTCGACGGGCAGGAGACCATCCTCGTCGAAGAGCTCATGTACCGGGAGACTCGGCTCAAGGAGGTCCGTCGCAGCAAGACGGCCATCAAGGCCGCCCTCGATGCTCTCGCTCCTGAAAAGAAGGTCGCTGACGGTTACGCCGGGGCTGCGTGATGAAGGGCTGGCACGAACTCAGCATCAAGGAGAAGCGCTCGGCGATTGAGAAGGTATACGGTGATGAGGGCGGGAGCGCCTCAGCAATCGCCGCGCGAATTTCTCATGAGACCGGCTTTCAGGTCAGCCGCAATGCGGTGATCGGCTTCTACGCGCGTCATCCGAATTTGCACACGTCCCACCCTTTCACCGGGATGCGAGTCGGAGCAGCAATAAAAAGATCGGCGAGCGAGTTACCAAACGGCCCGTTGCGCAGGTCTCCGCGGACAACGAAACGCAAGTTCGGAATCCTTGATCAGATCGGGGAGACAGTACCGGAACCGGCTCCAGAGATCGAACCCTCTGCAAGGGAAATCTATGACGCCAAGTCTCTCCGGATACCGCTCCTTGATCTGAAATCGAACCAATGCCGATACGTGGTCGACGATGGTGGACCATACCTGTTTTGCGGGCACGAAACCGAGCCGGGCGTAAGTTGGTGCCAGCATCACCGTGAGCGCGTAACACGAGCGGCCCCGGAGATCGTCAAAAAGAAGAAGAGGAACCCGCGCTATGCGTGACCCGATCACTTTCACTCCGATCATGAAGCAAATCGCGCAAGCTTTATATGGACACGGCGGTGAGATGACTCCGACGCAGATCGGTCAAAGTATCTATCCGAAGATGAGCGGCCAGCAACTCACAGGCGCGTTACGGTCTCTCCGAGTTGGCGGATGGGCGGTGAGAAGGAAGGAAACGACAGGTCGTAAAGAGTATGGACACCGATCCTTCCCCGTCATCGCCCGATGGTATCGACTAACTGACGAGGGTCGCCGCGCATGGTCCGACTATCTTATAGAATGCAAGATGAACCGACGGACGGCTGCAAGCTGCGAACATGCAGGGTGTGACCACAACTGGCTCAATCACTATAGCGCCGAGAACGGTGACCTGCCCGACGCGCGCCTGTGCACTACCTGCGGCGAGTTCGAGCAGACCGAAAGTTTCGGCCGCCCGACACGGTTCCCCGATCTGCGTGACCAACTCACCAACCAGAGCCTCATTGCCCTCGACACAGTAGAGCGGGCACCTTGGCATGAGCGTGTCTGGTCGAAGGTACTGCGAGGCTATCGTAACCTCGTCGACTTCGTTTTCTTCCGCAACTAACTTTTAAAGAGAGTAATCACATGAGTGTGTTGTTTCAGGCCCGCGTTCTCAACAGCAGAGAGACACCCGAAGCGATCCAAATTGCACATCCAAACAAACCGCTGAAAGTCCTGTTCTTACCTAAGTCTGAAATTCGTGACATCTCCCCGATAGAAGGTAAAAAGGGTTTCTACGACATCGAAATCCCTGACTGGCTGGCGGAAAAACACGATCTTTGATTCTTGAGTAATCACTTTTAAAGTGATAATAACCTTAACAAGGAGAATGCCATGACCAGTGATGAAAAAATTGCAGAAGCTCGCGCCTTTATGGCGGAGGATCACCGCGCAAAGTTCGCCGGAAAAGTAGATGGCGGAATTGCAGTCACAATGCAGGCACCCGGTTACGACTCCTTAGCCCGCATTCTTGGCGAAGCGTTCGTCCAGTCGGCTTTCGGCAAGGGCAAAGAGCGGCACGCGAACGACCGATCGTTCGACAATCAGCCAATCAGCACCATCCCCGAGCTTCTTGGGAACGTTGGCGTCGGCGGCACCGCCTATCAGGTGATCAAGAAGACTCAGGAAGCCGTCGGCATGCACCAGCGAGGTAAAGCTGACGCAGCTATCGCCGAAATGCTCGGCGTCATCGTCTACGCGGCGGCAACGATCCGCGTCATCGAAAAAAGCTTGGAAACTGAATAACTTTAAAAGTTAGGGAGAGTATCATGGCCCGCAGACACGACGATGACGAGGACTTGGCTGGCGACGGCAGCGATTCACGCGGACACAACAGCAAGAAGTTCTCCGGCGACGACATAACCTCCGACGCATCGACCATCGCGGTCGGACAATTGCGGGCGTTCATCGAACGCATTGAGCGGCTGGAAGAAGAGAAGACGACAATCGGCGACGACATCAAGGAAGTCTACGCCGAATTGAAAGGGTCAGGCTTCGACTCGAAGATCGTCCGAATGATCATCCGCCTGCGCAAGAAGGAAGATCACGAGCGGCAGGAAGAAGAGGCCATGCTGCAACTTTATATGGATGCGCTTGGGATGAATTGATGACGCTCGCCGACATCCCATTACTTCTCGCCGTGGGTATCGGCTTGAATGTGGTCCTCGACCTTCTCGAAATCGCGCTCAGAAACAGGCGGTAGCGACATGTCGATCAAACTCAGCATGCCACAGGCAACAATTCTAGGGAGCCTCGCGCACGGCCCGATGAATGGCGTGAAGCGGACTCCCCCCGTGATGGTGCTGGTCAGCAAAGGTCTGGCCGAGTTCACCAGCCCCTCAACGCTCACGATCACGGAAGCCGGAAAGCGCTTCATCAAGGTAGCCTTATGAAAATGAAAATAGTCGAATGTGATGCCAAGCACGCGGCATTCATGGATGACCTCAAAGCCGTGCTCAAGAAACACGGCGAGGACCTGACCGCCAGTGAGATGCTTGCCATCTGCGCTCAGCTAACCGGGCAAGTGCTGGCTTTGCAGGATCAGCGCGCCATGTCGCCGGAGATGGGAATCCAGATCATCGGCCAGAACCTTGAGATCGGCAATTCACGGGCGATCGAGGAAGTGCGGAACAGCGCCAACACGAGGCCCATATGAGCGATAGTCTTGCCGCAGAGCTGCGCCGTGCGATCAAGAATGGCCTCCTGCATATCAGCCTACATCGCCGATGGGATGGCAAAGTCTGGTGCGCCGGCTACCGGAACACCGACAATTCGAATGTTCAGTACAAGGAAGACGCCGATCCAGAGAAGGCGCTTCTCACCGCGCTCAGAGCTGGCATCCGTGATGTGAAAAGCCATTCTCCGAGGATGGAGCCGAAGGCGCAGGCGAAGCCATCGCGCCGCCGAGACATCGAGGATCTGGCATGAGTGAACTCCTGAAAGACTATCTGCCGTGGCTGCTTTCTGTGATCACCATCTACATGACGGTGCTTGCAGGGAATAAATCGAAGCATGCGTGGCTCGTTGGTCTCGCCAGTCAGGCCCTCTGGCTTGTTTGGATCATTGCGACATCTGCGTGGGGGCTGCTGCCAATGAACGCCGCATTGTGGATTGTTTATGCCCGTAACCATTTCAAATGGAGTGCGGCATGAGTGAGATCGACCGTCTAATCCGCAAAGCATTCGTCTCCAAGAAGAAGGGCATCACCCTTTGGCCGCGTCAAGAAGGGGGCTTCCAGGCGAACGTCCAGCATGAGGACGGATCATGGACCGTCGAGATGGACGACATGCCAGACGAGGCCCTCCTGAAAGCCCTCAACACGGCACTCGCCTTCCCCCGACACAGAACACCGCCGAAGCCCGGAGCTAATCGCCCGGAGGCGAAGAGGCGTCGTGATATTGAGGATTTGGCATGATCCCTGTCATTATTGAATCGCCATTTGCCGGTCGATCACCCCATGAGCGTGAGCGAAATATCGGTTACGCACGCCGCTGCATGCGCGATTGTTTGGAACGCGGGGAAGCGCCATTCGCATCGCACCTGCTCTACACGCAGGATGGTATTCTCAACGACGATATTCCGGCGCAGCGTGCCCTTGGGATCGAAGCAGGTTTGATGTGGGGGCAGTATGCCCTGAAGACGGTTGTCTACATTGATCTCGGTATCAGTCAGGGCATGCAGCAGGGCATTCTATCCGCGCAGAAGTTCAACCGTCCCGTCGAGTATCGTCGGCTGCTCGGGGAAATCGGATGACGGAAGTCCTCGATGTCTGTTGTGGCAGTCGCATGTTCTGGTTCGACCAATCAGACCCGCGAGCGATATTCGGCGACAAGCGCAGCGAGCGTCACATTCTGCGCGACTCGTCATCGACAGGGGGCTCACGCGAGCTCGTTATCGAGCCTGACATTCTACTCGATTTCACCGATCTACCCTTCGACGACAACAGCTTCTATCTGGTTGTCTTCGATCCGCCGCATCTGCTCAACAACGGCAAGAGCGGCTGGCTCGCGAAGAAGTACGGCAAACTCGGCCAGAACTGGAAAGACGACATTCGTGCTGGTTTTGCCGAGTGTTTCCGCGTTTTGAAAAACAACGGCACCCTCGTTTTCAAATGGAACGAGCATGAAATTCCCGTCTCGGAATTGCTGGCGCTGACTCATCGGAAACCTCTGTTCGGCAATCGCAGCGGGAAAGCAATGAAGACGCACTGGCTGGTTTTTATGAAGCCATCTCGTCGTCAGGAAATAGAGGAACTGGCATGACAGCGTGGGCCTATTACAACGAGTTCGACCCCCACGCTGCCGCTTGGCTCCGCAACCTGATCACAATGGGGCTGATCGCCCCGGGAGAAGTAGATGAACGTGACATCCGAGAGGTTCAGCCCGACGATTTACGAGGCTTTACTCAGTGCCATTTTTTCGCCGGCATCGGCGTCTGGTCGTACTCACTCCGTCGTGCAGGGTGGTCGGATTCGAGGCCAGTTTGGACAGGGTCGTGCCCATGTCAGGGGTTCTCGGCAGCTGGCCAGCAACGCGGGTTCAACGACGAGCGTCACCTCTGGCCTGACTGGTATCGACTTATCAAAGAAGGGAAACCGCCTGTCATCTTCGGCGAACAGGTTCAAAGCGCCCTCATCGTCGGAAAAGCTCGAAATAAGACGAGCGAGTTTGGACCTTACGGCCTCTATGACCCGGATCGCGATGCGCAAATCCCGACAGCTTGGTTCGACCTTATATGCGCTGACCTGGAAGAAGCAATATACGCCGTGGGGGTTCGAGATACCCCGGCTGCGGGCAGTGGGGCGCCCCATATCCGTCAGCGTCTCTTCTTTGTTGCGAAGCGGATGGAACACTCCCAGAGCGACGGACGGCTCGAATGGCGGCCCGAACCAAGCCGGGGGAGCATTGTCAGCGGATGCGGCGCTGTCGGGCTGGTCGACGGCGAGCGCTCGGGACTGGAAGGACTCGCCGGGCATGACGGTAGTGACCGAAGACGGCAGGGTGAGGCTGGATCAGTTGCCGCGTCAAGTTTCGTTGGCCGGGTGGCCGACGGCAACATCGACAGATGCGACGAGAGGATCACCAGAGACGCCCGAAGCGAAGAAGGCTCGCGGAGCGAACACGGGAACGTCGATGATCGACGCGGCGCATCTGGCAGCGTGGCCGACGCCGAATGCTTCGAACGGCAGCGGGGGAAGTCAGGCGAAGAGGGCGTTCAACAAGGAGCGCTCGAACGAACTGAACGACTTCGTGATGCTGAGCGGATGGCCTACGACGGTGGCGAACGACGACAACAAATCGCCAGAGGCGCATTTGGCGATGAAGAAGAGAATGGGCGAACGAGACGGATCGGAAGCCGAGCGGACAGCGATAACATCGCTACAGGTTATGGCGAAAACGATTGGTCCGGCCCGGTTAACGGCTTCTGGCGAAATGTTGACTGGCTCTTCTGCCGAGATGGAAAGTGGCGGCCAGTTGAATCCGGCACATTCCCTCTGGTTGATGGGGCTGCCTTTCGATTGGGTTCTGGCAGCCCCTTTGAAGGCAAGTCTCGCCAAGAAATCCTCAAAGGCGTGGGAAACGCAATCGTCTTTCCGGTCGCCGTCAGCTTCATCGAGGACTTCCTCGAAGCCACGGGCCAGATCATTGACAGCGATGACGAAATTGTTGTGCGCGCTGAATCACTTTTAAAGTGACATATTAACTATAATAGTTATAAGAGGTGAGTATGAACCTAAAAAGCCACCCAATTCGCGAATCTGCCGACCTCGACGAGGCATTGTCATGAGCCAACCTCGCCTCGATCGCAACGCGCATCTGGCTGCCATTCGACCCGATCTCGACGCATGCGGACTGCCGTGGCGCGCGCTGAACGGCAAACGGCACATCAAGGTTTTCATTCGAGAAAAACTCGCTCTCGTCATTTCTCACGGGAAGGGTGGTCTCGGTAACCAACGAGTTTTGAAGAACGCTCGCGCTCATATCCGTCGGGCAGTAAAGGCAGCATCGTGATCAGATCAGTCAGGCTCTTCGAGGGAGATAGCAGGCAAGTTCTCACAAGAATGATCGCATTGGGCGAACAGGTAGATTCAGTAGCGACTGACCCGCCTTACCACCTCGATTCCATGGTGAAGCGCTTTGGGAAGGAAGGCTACAAAGCTGCGAAATTCGGTCGCGACGGTGCTTATTCACGAGCTTCGGCCGGGTTCATGGGTCAGAAATGGGACGGGTCTGACGACGAGGGCACCAAGATCGCTCAGGATCCAGAGTTCTGGAAACTAGTTTATCAGGTGCTCAAACCGGGAGGCTACATCGTAGCGTTCTCGTCGAGTCGGACATACGGTCATATGCAGGTTGCCTTGGAAGCTGCTGGCTTCATCACTCATCCTATGATCGGATGGGTTTACGCCAGCGGTATGCCAAAGGCCCACAGCGCCGCCCGTGCAATCGACAAAACCCTCGGCAAGCGTGGCGACATTGTGCCGACGGGAAATCCGGTTCGCCGCATTCGGCCCGGAGCCGATCAGAATAAAGACGGATCATGGGAAAAGCTTGCTGACCGGGAATATCAGCCGGGAGAGTATGTCCCGGCGAGCGACGAGGCGCGGGAGTGGGATGGCTGGCATTATGGTGGCCAAGCTCGCAAACCGGCGATGGAGCCGATCTATGTCGGCCAGAAGCCATTCTCCGAGAAGAACGGCGCACTCAATATCCTGAAGCACGGCGTCGGCGCAGTGAACATCGACGGTTGCCGGGTTCCATCGGAAGGCGGCAAGCACCGTGAAGGCGAAGCTTCGCAGGGACGCGACTATCGTGAGAACGGCTCGACGAACTTCGCCATGAAGCCCGGCCCCCGCGGTGGCGATCCGAAGGGTCGCTGGCCTGCGAATCTCATTCACGATGGATCGGCTGAGGTTGTCGCATTGTTCCCCGAGAGCAAAGGAGCGAAAGCCCCTGTGAAAGGGACTGAGCCTTCCAGCCCGACAAAAGAAATTTACGGGCAGTTCGCTGGCAGGGTGCCTGGGCCGTTTTATGGAGATCAATCCGGCTCTTCGGCACGGTTTTACGAAAGTTATCCTCACCCCTTCGACGTCTGCGAAAGTGGGGAACAAATTGAGAACATGCCGTTCGAAGGAGTGCCGATCATTTATCATCCGAAGGCGAACAATTCCGACCGTTGCGGATCGCGCCATCCCACAATCAAACCTCTCGGCCTAATGCAGTCGCTAGTTCGCCATGTGACTCCGATGGGCGGGATCGTACTCGATCCGTTTGCTGGCTCAGGCAGCACCGGGGCAGCGGCATTGCTGGAAGGGATGCGGTGCGTCCTGATCGAACAAGAGCAGACATATTGCCGCGACATCCGTCGGAGGCTCGGCATTAGTGAGCCAGTTACCTTTTCGATCACAGAGTATTTAAGCGCGTTAGGTTTTAGTGATCTTCGCGCGTGAGTGACCCCCGATGGGGAGGAAATGAAAGTGGAAGGGCGGAAAGCCGCCGAAAAACACCAAGGCAACACATCGTTTTAGGAGTAACTACAGTGTGCATTTTGCAAAGGCATCGGGCGCTCGCATCGACTTTGAGTTTCATCTCAGTTGGTGACGACGGGGCAGTTAAGTATTGGGCTCCGGCCCGTACTGAAGCGTGGGATGTCGATTGTGCAGCGGGGCGCAAAGCTGCTGTTGAATTAACTACCTACATAAAGAACAGTCAGGATCAGAGGATTATGGCTCTGGTTACCTCGGCTATTGCTGCGGAGGAAAAGCTGGAGGAGGGCGTTGAAGTGGGCTTCTTCACTGCTCTTTCTCAAATGGCCATTCGCGGACTTTTTGGATGAGCCCCACGACACGCACCCGATTGATCGTGCTCAAGGAGACGCTGGAAAGCTGGTATGTCTCCTTGGCACTTTTTTGTATTCAATTCGGAATGGCACTCTCGGTCGCGTTTTCGAGCTGGCGATGGTTTTCCATCCCACTGTTCGCATTAGCGGCGGTTGACGCTATCCAGTTCATCCGCCGCTTTTCGATGTCAAAGCGAGCCAAATAACACCGATAATGCCGCTTGTAAGGATGGCAATGGCGGTCATCAGTGATTGCTTCTTTACGGTAGCAACTGACTTCCGCCATTCGCGTAGATGCCGCATGTCCGCCTGAACTTCGATAGGGTCTTGGGTATCGATCCCAAGAGTCAGAAGGGTCTGGCGGACTGCTTCTTTCGCAGCGTGCTCAGCCGTATCCTTGACCAGTTCTCGAATTTCTTCATTGTGGATCATCTCGTTCTGGTCCCGCACAGTTCTTTCCACACAGCGTTTCTCGCCTTTGCCTGGCGAATGGTTTCGTCTGTATCCTTTTCCGACCACATGATCGGTTCGGCGTTATCACAGTAAATGCTAATCCCGGCGCTTGAATCCGTCGTCGTCGCGCAGCCGGCTAGGATTGGCAGCGAGAGAGCGATCACGAGCGGCCCGAGCGCGCTTGGCGATGTGAGCCTCATATTCCTTCTCCCTTTTGATGCGCTCCTGCCAACCATGCTGTTTTCCGCGACGGTAGGAGAGGGCGACGAGGAGCGATGTCCCGACTGCAAAGGCTGCGATGATTGCGCTGCGAACGCCGAAGGTGCGGCTGACGAATATAAAAATAGTCAGCAGCGTGGCGGTTGCAGGGAAGGCCCACAACCACCATGGAACATCATAGCCGAAGAAGTCGGAGAGCACCGACATTATGGGGTGGGGGTTTCGAGTGCGGTGACGCGGGTTTTGAGGTCCGCTACATCGGCGAGCAGAGCATCAATGCGCGGATCGGCACCTCCGCTGCCACCAGTCTGCAGGGCTTTCACTGCCTGGTCGATCTTCTCGAATCCGTCGCGAACGGAGCGTTGCATCTGGACGTGGCCGGAAGTACGGAGCGGGAGCTTCAGGTTTTCAGTTTCGACTTTCATTTCAGAGTTCCTTCGTTAGTTGATTATTGAGTGACCTGAAAAATGGTGGGATATGTGTATTCGAGGAGGGTGCCGTTAACGGCGACCGCCTTCCCGGTGAACCGCAGTGCCATCCAGTTGTCGGCAGTCTTGAGTGACCATTGCCGCTTGAACTCTACGCGAGGGATCGAAATGTCGATGTTCGGCCCTACAACGTTGCGCGCCTTGAAGGAGACCCGACCAGCATCGCATGTGAAGAACATCTGAATGTTCTCTTGGCTGATGTCGTCGCAGTCGAACTCGACGCGCAGCTTTCCCGCCTTCGACATGCGGAGGTCGAACTTTGGCGTGTTACCGATGTAACGGCCGTCAATGGAAACTTCGCCGCGTCCGAGTACTACGCTGCATCCGGGCTTGAGATTCTTGACCTTCACGCTGTTACCCCTTCATAGGTGCGCCGAGACTTGAGCCAGCCGTAACCGGCCCAAATAATCCCCCCGACGACCAGCACGGCGCTGATCGTATAGAGACCGTTGGAGATGTGATTGAAGATGCCCTCAGCTCCACCAAGCTTCTCAGCAATCTCGTTGATCTTGTCGGCCGCGACAGCCGTGCCTACGCCGCCGATAGTGCCAGCGCCGCCAGTGGTTGTTTCGGGCAAGGTTATCAGCGCTGGCTGACCGACCTTTTCCTCGATCGAGGAACGATAAGTGGCGAGAGTTTCCATAGTCTTCGGGCCAACGACGCCATCCGCTTCGAGGCCGTGTATCGTCTGGAAGGACTTCACTGCGTCGCGTGTCGCAGGACCGAAGTCACCGTCGACGGAAAGAACGCTGCCTGCCCGTACAAGGAGCTGCTGCACCTCGCGGACGCGAGCGCCCTTCGAGCCGAGCCGCAACATGGAAGATGCGCTGCCCTTCGAATTGTTTTCGACGTTGCGTTCTGCAATACGCGGGTCCGCGATGGCTTCGGCATAAGCCGCTGCCATTTTGGTATGGTACTTGTTCTTCTGATATGCCGGGCCGTTGTATGCGCGCGCGAAGGCTGACCAGTCGCGGCGCTGGATTTCATCGACGAGGGAGTTCTCTTCAATGAACTTGAGCATGACTTCGACCTGCCCCTTGAAGCCGGAGCAGGCACGAGTGAACATCGAATAAGGGGACGCGAAGCCGAGAGTTTTCCAATGAGAACCCATGACCTGACCGACTCCCATGGAGATCGACGAGTACGCGGCGTCCTTGTCGATCCCCGCCGCCCGGCTCAGGAGGTCGTAGCGAGCGGATTGGGAAGTCGGGTTCTTGATTGCTCCGGCAGTAGGACTCGCGAGCTTGGCTGCTATTGCCTTGTCGCGCTTGGCTCCCTTTAGGAAACGGTAGAAGTAATGTCCTTCCCACCGAATAACGGGGAGCTTGGTCTCGGGCGCAAAGATAATGCCGTTGCTCTCGACAGCTATAATGGCAGCGAGTGCAGCTACTTCAATCTCGTAGGGCTTTGCGAGGGCGACCAGATCGGCGATCTGAGAGTCTGAGAGGCGCATCACTTTCACCGTTTCCGGATAAGTCAGAATCACTTTTGAAGTGATTATATACTTTTAAAGTGATGTCGCCTCCCTGCTTAGGCGAGGAAGCCGATAGTCTGGAAGCTGAACGAACCAGATGTGGGGAGAATTAGCGGCGTCAGAGTCCCGTCCGCTTCCTGCTCATAAAAATGAATATCCTTCGTCCAAGCCCTCCATCTTGCCACAACAGGCTTCGTATTCCCGACGCCTTCGACATGGACGGGGATCGGAAGATCGAGGCCCATAACGTTATCATAAGGCATGACGGGCGCGGTCATGGCTCCGGAGCCTGTATGGCCTTCCCAAACAAGGAAACCGCAGAAGAATGTGGTTTCTCCGCTTCTCATGGCCCACATAGAGTTGCGGGTGTAGGTGCATTGACCAGGCACATCGCCGCCAGCGACGGTCAAAGTGTTGTAATAGGCCGTGCGGAACGTGCTCATCCGACCGTTGCCGTCGGTCGATTTGAAATCGAATATCTCATCGAAATCGCCCGAGCCGAAATTGATTCCGCGACCGTAGATGCGCAGCGCCTCGCTGTAAGGGTCATCATCGAATGCGATAGTCGTAGAGGCCCCGCCTGATCGAAGAGCGACGCTTGCGATCTTGGATATGGTTTCATAGCCAAGAGAGGACATATGAACGTCCTTTAAGCCACCTTCGCCGTCAGGCAACCAATATTTTGACTCAGCGAGGGTGGCGGTGGGAACAAAAACACCGCTTCCGCCAAGGCGCGAAACGAGAGCCCGTAATATCCGATTGATGTTGCTGTTCGTAGCCCATTCGACGCGAGGTGCATCCATAATCCCGAAGATCAATGTCTGAGTTGCGCGCCAGTCGAACCAGTCATTACTGTCCAAGGCTTCCATAAAGCGAAGATAGTTTTCAGTGTACTGGTTTGCGAGTGTGTAGTTGGTGTCGTTTTCCCCCTGCCACCAGAAGAAATAGTCGAACGGCTTGTTGATCCCAATGTGCGAAAGTGCAGCTTGCACATTAGCGACAAGCGTATCCCGTGCTGCGATAGGCGTGTTGTCTGACCAAGCACTGAGCGCGGTGCCTCCAAAGGAGACGTTCACGACATACACTTTGCGCCCCGGATGCGTCTTCGCAATTTCGTTGCCGAGGCACATCGCCACGCTGACCTCAGTCGCAGCAGGTTTGCGGAAAGACGTTCCTACTTCCCCGTCCCAACCCGGAAAATTCCAGTAATGGAGATTGTCGGCATACGCGACGTTGTTGGTCTCCTCGTCATAGACATAAGCCATGTTTGACTGACCCGACGCCAGGATCAGAATTGGCTCACTGTTCACCGGCGAACCGCCTCCTGCGGAAGAAGTGAAGCCGATGTGCGGATTATCGTTGTTGACAGAGATAGCCATGGCAAAACCTCAATAGCTCATGACTACAGCATCGGCGGACGACCCTACCGAACGGATGTAAACTTTGCTTCCTGCCGGGATGTCACTCGCCGAGAATGTCTGTGTTCCGGTGATAACGAGGCCGGGTGCATCTGCCTCGGGTGCATTCTCCAAGATGCAAATCATGAGCCGACCCTGCGTCCGGAGTTGAATGGCGACATTCGCTGCATCGTCTGCCGCGAGCGTCCACTCATTGGTCGCTTTGACTGTTTCCGTTTTCGCCATGGCCGCCACCTGTTCTAATCTTTGGCAAGGGAATCACTTTTTGTAGTGATTATACACTTTTAAAGTGATGACTCGATCAAGCGTTACGCGCTATCGCCCTCGTGATCGCCGATCCCGTGCCGACTTTTTCCTGAATGAAGGACTCCAGCTTCCAGTTGGTCCCGTCATCAGACGACCAGAGGAAGAAGTTGGGGTCGCCCATGCTTCCATCAGTCTTGATAGGGTTGATGTAGTATGTCGTTGGCGATACTTGCGCTGCAAACTCATATTGCAGCCAATCGGTATTGCCTGCGCCATACGTAGTACACCATTCATTTGAGGTATTTTGATTGAAGGCATTGGCGGGACTATAAGCGGCACCATATTGACTCGATGCCGATGCGATCCCGCCAGTGGTAAGCAGAAGGTCACCGTCGTACATATCGAAGTTGTAAATATCGACGTATCCGCCACGCCGCTCACGGAACTCCATGCGCCAGAACTTATGCGGCGTACCGTCATAGGTTACGGCACCTGGCTTGATGTTGTAGTTCCAACGATTGGCCGACCCTCCTGCGGGCGGTATCCAAGGTTCCCATGCATCGACCCAAGCAACTCCGTCCGTGGAGTACTGGACCTGCACGGATTTGGGAAAGCGTCCTGGTGCTAAGGAATTTAATCCGATGAGCCTTACATCGACAATGTTCTTTGGCTCTGGAAACTCATATGCGATCCACGAGCCGACGTGCTGGTTTTTAGCACTACCCCATGCGGTATTCCTTAAACCGTCAAACGCAAACTGCGGTGCGTAAGAGCTTGTGTCCCAAGCGCTACTCGCGCTGGCGACACCTGTTGTTGTGTCGAGTGAACTCTCCGTTGGAAACGCACGGAACTCAATTTCAGAGAGTTCGAGGTAGTTGTCGCTGACCGCCCCGTCAGGGAATAGGAGACGCCAGAAGCGATAGCCTTCTGGAGCGGGTGCCTCATTGAAGAATACCGTGTTGATGACGGGCGACGGTGATAGTTCGACCGCCTTCGGCTTTATGATGGCATAAGCATTGACCTTCGAAACCTTTGCGCCTGATGGAGGTTTCAGGACGGCATAAGCGTTCAATTTCGAAACGTCGGAGGTCATACCGTCACTCCAATGCCGAACTGCAGGGCAGTCCCGTTAATGTCCGTTGGCCGCCAAGGTGCGCCCGTCGCCGGGTTCGTCGGCCACAAAGAGCGGAAAGTGGCCCAACCGACATTCAAGGTTTCGGGGATATCCGCGTAATTCTGACCGTCGAGACGGACGAAATTGCTGATCGCAGCCGTCGTGTCTGAAAGAGCATAACTGCTCAAACTGATGCCCGCTATCTCGAAACCAGCCGGTACGTTCCACGACGCGGGCTTGAAGCTCGACTGTGCACTTTCGTCAGCGCTGATCTTGGTGTCGTTGTTGAGTGTCGTTTCATTGATGCCAGCAAAGGTTCCGGAGAACTCAGCAAGATCACCGGCAGCCGCGGGAGCGAGGGTCTTTAATTTCCAACCGAGCGTCGGTTCCGTCGCAATAATCACCTGTGAATACAGCCATCCCCAGGATGACGTGTACGAACCATGACTGAGGCGGAAGTTCGTGAGAGTATATGTCTGTAAGAGCGTGAAATTCTCGGCCCGTACGAGAACTTCATTATTATATAGTTCCACGAGTAGGGAAAGACCATCAACACGGACATGCATGTCCCAAGTACTCAATGTCGATACATTGGGAAGAAAAAAACTATCCGACACGATATACGCGCTCAAGCCGTCATAAACCTGAAGCCGGGCAGTCGATTGCCCCGGATTGGTTTGGACAGTCACCTGAGAATCATTTCTCTCCGGAGACCAAAAGCCCCAAGCCCCATTGAACTGGTTCTGGCTTGCTGTGCCTATTACGCTTACAAAGTGCAACCAGGCTTCAGTCGTGTTGAAAGTTTTCTTGCCTTCTAGCCGCGTTATCGCACGTATTGCTACACGAGAATAGGCAGTTTGCATGTAGGATGAGTGGTCCACGTAGCTGCTTGCAGCTCCTCCGACAAAATTGAAGTCGATGTCTTCGGCTCCGATGAAAAGAAGGGCCATTTGATCAACCTCACAGCGACAGTTTCAGAGAGATGGCAACGTCCGCCAGAGTGCTGTCGACTGTCGCTGGCGCTGAAATGCCGAGCACGTCGCCCGCGACGAAAGTGACACCCGACTCTACGGTAAAAGTGCCGTCGGTGGCACTCGCGGCAAAGTCGACCGTTCCAACGGAGATGCCATTTTTCAGAATCGTGAGGGATTTGGCAGCCGACGGTGCCGTTCCGGCCTTAGCCACGCTACCCACTGCTCCGACCGAGAGCGATGCATCAAACAGCATAGGGTAGTCCAAGAGCTTCTGACTTACGCCATAGGTGCCGGGCACGTACACGCTGACAGCGACAGAGGACGCTCCACCGCCACCACTCGTCACTTCGGACCAATCGCCGTCCCTTCGACCATAGGTTTTGCCGTCCGAGGGGGCGTCAGGAAGGCCCTCGCTGTCTGTCTCATCCACCCACGCCGATCCGTCGAAGTGCGCGAATGACGAAGTGTCAGCCAGCCACGCGCGCCAGCCAGCCTTCGGTGTCAGATACACCCACGCACCGTTGTCGCGGATCGCAATCTTGTTCGCATCGCCGCCGCTCGGCACGATGTAAATCTGACCATCAGTCGGTGATGCGGGAAGGGAGGTGACCTTCGAGAGCACGCCCATCTGCGTTACGGCAGAGAGCATGCGTAGATTGCCGTCCATCCCCGTGTCCCATCCATCCGAACCAGTGAGCCAGAAGCCCGTCAAGCCGAGTCCTGGAAGTTGCCTTTCAGCCATTTCAGCCTCCGTAATTCATGCCATAGGCGAGGCCGTATCCACCTTCGGCGACCTGAACCTTGATTTCGTGACCTTGTAGGGATTCGAGACCCTCACGCTTTGATTGGATGCGAACAATGCCGACCGACTTGCCGCCGAATGATGCTTTCGGCAGATCGAAACTCGTACCGACTAAGCCGTCGTGCGTCGTGATGACGTTGCCCGAGACATCGAGGACTCTAATGGTCGTCGTCTGTCCGCTCTCCGGATTGACCGTTGCTTCATTCCAACGCAGCACCACGGCATCTTCCATCTCGCGGTTACGGTTCGACCAAGTGACAGTGATGCTGGTCGCGTCGACCGCATCTACTAGGCCGTGATCGATGCCATTGATCTTTACGTTTGCCGGACGGCTCGGGAGCCAAGGGCGTTCGGTCAGAACAGCTTCGAGCGTGGGGGCATCCTCGACATTGAGTCTGCCCTTGGAAGTGATCGTCAGCAGCCGGTATTCGACACCCTGGCCGCCAACGCGGATTTCGGCATCCGCGATGATGCTCTCGTCGTCGACGAACCAAATCGGGGTGCCCGCAGCCCATTCCTTCGGCGTCGTGTCGAGCACACCGCGATTGACCGTGATGACGTTGCCGGTGATGTCGGTGACGACGACAAGCTCCATGTTCTCATCGGTCGTGCCGAGAATGCCGAACGAGCCGACGGCGACACCCAACCCCTGCGATAGATCGTTGATTGCGACCGCACTCGTCGGGCCAAACGAAAGAGCAGTGTCGATGTATCCGCGCGAGGTGATTGATAATTGAGCGCCAGCCTGCCAGCCGATCTCACCGGCCGGATTGGCGCCCTCATAAGCGAGAAGGAACTCCTTCGTGTCGCTACCGGGCTGACCGCCGAGAACGGCCGACACGACCTGCGGATAAGTGCCTGTCGCTGTATCTTCGGCCAGATTGCGCACCCAAAAATAAGGCATCGTCATAGCCAATGCCCACACCATCGGTACTGGAGCCTCAGAAGGATCGATCCATTCTGATGAAGGTGGGGTAACATAGTGCGCCTGGGGCAGAGAGAACACGTCTTCCGCAAGCTGGACGCGGATCGCAGAGTCGCTTGTCTTGCCGTAGTCGACGTTACCGACACGCATGACGACTTCATCCATGCCGTGCTCGGGCCAGGTGACCTTCACGACGCTACCGGGCACAACGTCCCATGCGTCGCGGTTGACGATAGCCTCACAGCTGGCGAGAGGGGCTGACGCGACGCGGAGATCGCGCGCAGCTACCATCATAGCCGTATCGGCGTTCCGGATGCCTTTGTAGTCCTTCGGGCTGCTGACTACGCCGCCCTGCATGGCGATGTTGCCGAGATCCTGAATGGTTACAGTCTCGGTCTCCTCGCTCTCAGGATTTGTCCAAGAGACGACTATCTCATTGGTCGTTTCAGCCCAAAGTTTACGGGCGAAGTTCGAAAGTTTAGCGTTGCCCGGATTGATGACGAAGAGACCGTCAGGGCTATAATCCCCTCGAATCAACTTTAAAGTGATTAGGCCGTCGCGCGGATTGACGAATAGCACACCTTCGATGTGGTTGATGATATTAGTTACGAAATTCTCGATTGTTTCTTGCTGCGTCCAGAGCAGCGAGATGCCGAGCTTTTCGTTGAAGAGTGTTTGCGCAGCATCGAGGAAGGACTGGATATTGATCGATTGCGGAGAACCGCCCATTCCCCAATCAGTGTTCGTCAAACATTCGTAGATGATGTGAGCGCCATTGGCGTCATCGCCGATCATAGCGGTAGCGCTATCAAGGCCGCGCGGGCGGCGTTTCACCGTTATCCACGTTCCGGGCAAGTAAGGTGTATTTGCGCGCCAGTAGAAGCCGCCGCTTCCCGTGCCACCGCCACCGAACATACGGATGGCTTCGCCCAATGGCGTCTTAGGTAGCTCGCCATCATTGAAGCCGAGAGCTTGACCGTTGTGGAAGAATATCGACGACAAGCCGCGATATGCGGGGCAGGTGTCTCGCGTCAGCCCCAATTTATTTGCGAGGATTTCGGGGAAGCTCTGGAGAGAGTCGCCCGCAAGATAGGTTGCCGTACCTTGGGCGCCGCCTTCTTTTTTCAACCCTCCGAAGAGCTCGCTCTTATTTATGGCGAGGTCCGTCGACGCGGTGACGCTGCCTGTCCATGCATCCTTCTTGTCGATCTGGATGCGACTGATCTCATCAACGGGCCCAACACAGATGCCGTAGTGAATCGACATATAGTATTGGGTGACTTCCATCTTTGGAGATTTAGAGCCCACGGCGTTTCCTCGTCAATTCGACGGCACGAAGGCCGAGGGCGTCTCCCAACTCGACGAGAGCCGAAGATGCGATGCCGTTCGCCAAAAAGTCTTTGAAATCAAGATTGTGGTCGAGAAACCAGCGGCGAACACCGGAAGCGCACATGCCGCACTTCCGCAGGTCCTCCATGCTGATCACGAGGTCCTCGCTCATGCCTTGATCTTTCTTTTCTGATAACGTTTCTCGCCGTACCAAAGAACGTTGAGCCCCTTGATCGTCATCTTTCCGAAGGCCACAGGCATAGGCTTCCCGGCTTCCGCAGTCGGGTCGTCCATGTCCTGTATTTCGGGGGATGCCTGCTTCGGCTTCGGCATGATCAGGTACGAAACCACCATCAATGCCAAAGCGATAATCAGGCCGAGAAAAAATCCCATTGCTCACCTTAGAATCACTTCTAAAGTGATTATACACGATCAATAGAACTGGTTCGTCAAGCCGATAGGGTTCTTCGTGGGGATAGCGAAGCAGCCACCGAAGTTCTTAATGTTGTTGTGAACGAAGTGGCAGTCAGTCTTCTGATCAAGGCCGATGCCGTTCGCGTTCTTCCAAAGGCCGTGATTGCAGCCGAGAATGACGCGGATCGGGGAACCAGCTTTCAGGTCACGGGTTGTTCCGGAAACGATGAGATGCCGACCGTCACCCACCTGCAGGATGGTGCGAATTTCCGTATCCCCACCCTTGTTCTCCCACTCCACCATTCCATTGACGTACTTTGAGGCTCGCTCGGGTGTGACCCAACCATCGGGGAGGACAATAGTTGTGCCGTTGACAGACTCCACGGTCGCCCCCATCGTCGCTGCGGCCTTCGACGCCTGGCATCGCTCACCATAGAGAGCGTGCGGGCAAGAGTATTGATAGTGGCGTCTCAGGCCGATGCGCTTGAGAGATGTCGAGACCGGCTCACAAGACAGGACAAGCTCGTGCCCGTCTCGTTTGGCGCTCACAACACGGCCGGCGTATGCTACGAGGAACTGCGAGTCCGGATCACTCAGATGCCCTTGATAGATTGTGATGTTGACGACCTGCGATGGCGGATAAACCCGGAAATGTTCGGCGAGGGGGATGTTCAATGTGGCGCGAACTTCGAGCTGCGACTTGTCGAGTGTACCGCTGGCAGTGATCTTGCCGCGCGTGATGGCAATCGGCGTGTACTCGATGCCGCCGTTGATGATAGTCTTTTCGGCATCGGTATAGGCGTAGAACGAGTTCGGTGCCGCACCGTAGCGCACGAGAAATAGATTGGTCGGGCGACCCTTGTAGCGGGTCTTTTCGATTCCGCCGAAGCTCATATTTTATCCTTCCGCATCGTTGTATTCGAGTGTCTTCATATTGAGTGCGAACTGAGCAGCCTCGTCGGTGACGTACTGAATCGTCATGCTGTCTGAGAGGAGGCGCCAAAGTGGCATCCAACAAATCTGCCGAACGTTGTAATCACTCAGCTCGACGGGCCACGGCTCGGTTACCTGTATAATGCTGTCATTCCCGATTGCATCATCGACCTGATAGATGCTCTGCACGTGCCGGAGCAGGTACGAGCCGTCAGCCAGGAAGACGATGAGATCGCGATAAACGGTCCCATTTGTGTAGTCGTCGGCCGTCCCCGCTCCTTCAATACGCAGGTTGCTTGTCGTTGCGGGCGAGGGCAACTTGATCTGGAGGTCTTCTGTAAAGGTCGGCATGAAGAACTCACCCACCTGACCGAATTGCCGACGGAAGAAGTCAGTGTACTCCTTCACGTTACCCACATTGACGCCGAGATACTCGGCTTTATGCAGTCGGTCATTGAAGAGTATCGGCAGATAGTTGTCGATGCGACCCACACCATAATCCACCTGCTCGATAACGGCGGCGAACTCTGGCGAAACGGAGGCTCCCCAATTCGGACGCTTCAGGAAGACTTCTCGCCCGAGATGCGTGACTGATGGAGCCGCGGGATCAGCCCAATCTTCAAGTCCGGGGTCAGCATTAAAACTGAGGCCGACTGTAGCCGTTCTGTTCGTGTGCTGAGTCGCCTGAATGCTGGTAGCAAGGCGGCCGGACAATGCCGAGAACAGCCGTGAGCCGGCGAGCCAATCACCCTCGATCGAGGATGAGAAGGAGACCGTGTTACCGCTGACACCCTCAATCGTGCGAAGAAGCGCTCTCTCACGATCCATGAGGACGACGAGGCTACCTGCTTTGAGCCAGTCAGGTACTACCTCGACGCTCGCGCTACTAAATCCATTGTAGAGCGGGGCAGCTAGTCGCGCTGTTCTGCTGAACTCAGGGACAACCGTGCTGCGCTGCTGCCAGACCGACATATGTCTAATGAAGCGACGGAAGCGTTCCTCATGGACGAGAGAGTTGAATGAGAAGGACTTGCGCGGCGTCTGCCGTAATGCACGGCGCTGTTCTTTACCGGAGTCTGATGTGATGATTTCGCTACGGTATTCGAGGGTTACCTCAAAACCGTTATCCCAATTTGGCGGAAACTCCCACAGCCGCGACCGAATACCAACGGTACGGAGCTTGACAGTTTCGACAGGGAGGAACTGAAATGTGAACTCATCGTCAATGGATGGCTGTCCATTTGCGTCCACCCATACGTCGAAGAACGCACCCCCGAGCGCGTGAAATGTCGTCGGGGGCGTGAGGCCCGACAGAGTGATGGTCGTATCATCGGGCATCGTGATCTGGTTGAGCGTCGTGGGACGAAGATGCGCGTTCCAGACATACACCTGCTTAGAGGTCGTGGCCGTTATAGGTCCGAAGTCCAGCGTCGTCGGCACGAACCAGACGCGCTCATAATAGTCCTCGAAATATGACCGCATCCTTGCGCCGATATAATGGCGTGGCAGGAAGTTGACCGGCTGCTCGATGTGGAACGAACCGTAGCTCGCACCCTGCGTATGCAGCACACCATAATCTCCGACGACGAGACCGTCCGTAGGCTTAATGGTAGTCCGCGCTACAGGAAATGGGACAGATGGAAAAGGGAGCGCACCGGAAACAGTGACCATCAATCCCCCCTATATGCGTAGCCAAGGTAATAGCTGCTCTCACTGACCGGATAACGGTAAGAGTTCGTGGGTCCGCGCGTGTAAAGGTCGTTGGTTTTGCGATGAGCTGCGAAAACATACCACGTCTCACCGCCCACTTCCGCGACGCTCTGAGCTTCCAACTCCTCGATGTTGATCATACGGACGCCAGTCGGGCATCCGATGGGAATGAATCGAGCGTCACCCGTCACCGGCTGAGACACGAGGAGGTTGATTGGGGTCAGGACACTCGCGCCAGCGAGAGCGTTCTTCCCCTTCGCCACGTAGAGGTCGTTGAACGAGTCTCCGAAGCCACCGAGAGCGTCGGTGCCGTCGAAGGCAACCCCCCAATTCTCAACCCCGGTAATTGTCGTGGAACGACGGAAGTGTCGCCATTTATTTGCGTTGTCAGCATGTTCCAAATGGACCCCACCCGAAGCGTCTTGAGACCAAACACTATTGTAACGCCTGAAGAGGTAATGGCAGCCGGGATATGTAGCGCCGCCGTCATCGTACCAAAGGCGAGTATCGTAGACAGTCTGACCAACATTGCCGTTCGAGGAGGCAATTACTTCCCCGCCAGTGTAATTTCCAATCTTCTCCATGAAGCCGAAATAAAGGTGGCGGTAGAGGTTGTAGCCATATTCAACGACGATGGCGATGTATGGCTCAGGCTCAAGTCGGCTGATCAGGAACAATTTCGTCGGCGTCTGTGTCACACCTACGGTCGGGGCGGCGACTGTCGAAAAGATAGGCGAGCGCAGAACAGCCGACTTCGTATTGTAGGGAGGGGTCGCGCACGTCCAGCGCAAACTATGGTTGAGACCGTCGATGTCCGCAGTCAGTTTAAAGGCAAGGCCGCCCGGCCCGGCACCCTCGTAGTTTGGATGGCGAAGCGTGTTCGTGTCAGGTACGTTCCATCCGAGGCTTGACGCAAAGGTAGAGACAATAGCCGGGATGTCTGTGATCGCGTTAATTGAATATTCCTGATAAGCCATCGTTCACTCCAAACGCAGGGCGCAATAGTCCTTCGTCGTTGTGCGGTAGACGTTTTGCACGACGAGGTGGTCTATCGAGTCAATTTCAATGATGTTCTCGGAGGCGTTGCCGACGCCGGGTGCCGCATAAAGACCGTCGAGAACGCCGAAGTTCTGAATGCCGGGGACGCTCTGAATCAGCGTGAAAGGCAGCAGCGCAAAACCGCCGCCGTAATTCTGTGTGATGCGGGAACGGATGTCATCCCAACCGTAGCGGTCGCCGCTATAGGAGTAGCTATTGTAAAGCTTCCATCGATTTGTTCCGTCCGGATCACCTCCATTGACATTGCGAGGGGCAATATTGATGCGGGCGGTGGTATCAACTCCGGCCACGGTCAGCCATTCTCCGGTTGGTGACAGCATCCAAGCGTTAGTATAGGTGCTGGCGTCCCCGTACGTGTTGTAGGGGCCGTAAGGGAAGATGGCGTGGAGGTTCGACTGTGTGCGCCAACTCGTAACAGGCGTTACGCTGCTACCGGAATAATTGTTCGATGAGCCGCCGATGAACATCGGATACGGATATGCGAGCGGGTTCGCGTAGGGCAGGAAAAACCCGGCATAGGCCATCTGATAGACGGTGCTCATGTTCACTACGACGATGAAGCGACGGCCGCTGGCGACGAACCAGTATTTCATCGGCGATCCGTCGAGCCAGATGCGCACTTCCGGCGACATGTTAATATGAGTGTTCCAGGAAGTGGAGTCGGGCAGATAGCCCGTCATACCTCTGATGCGGATATTCTTCGTGTCCGTATCCGCGGTGTCGGTTCGGGCGAGCCCCACATAGATGCTATCAGTAGCTGATGCTCCCGGTCCTTTGAGAACCACGCGAGGCTGAGCGTTTTCCGTATATGTCTTGACGACCTGCCATGCCTCTTGCGCTGCAACAAGCTCTGGATTCGTCGTCAGGAATGCGATGAGCTTGTCCCAAAGATCGATGCTGTTTGCGGCTGTCCCTGATTGAAATGCCATATCGTTACCCCATTGCAGCCTTGAACGCGGCGGGGTTTGCCCGCACGAAGTTCAGGATGGTTTCTTCGCCGATGGCGCTATGCATCGCTTCCGATAGGAAGCTGGCGGCATCGAACATATTGACGATTTTGGTGCGGCCCGACGCCCCGTCGGAGCCTCCCTTGCCGAGGTTCTTCGAGTGGCGAGCGTCCTGTTCAGTGAGCACTTCCTCGCCTACCTCAAGGATCGCTGGAACTTCATTCGGCTTGAGACCAGCAATGCCGCCAGTGTGATAACGGGTGGCGCCAGCAAACCAGCCGGGAGCGACGGTTCGGGAGCCACTGACCGATTGACCTACGATGCCACCCGTGTGAGCGACGATAGACATAATGCCACCAGTAAGAGCTCGGCTGATCGACTGCAGGGCATTGAACATGATCTGCTTCAAGATCATCTTCGCGATTTCCATAAGGAAACTTGCTGCAAACTGACGGAATGCGTTGCCAAGAGCCTGAATAGCGTTCTCGCCGTTAGCGACAGCCTGGGCGAAGGAATCAAAGGCGCTGATGATGCCGCTCTCAAGATTAGAGAAGATGGCCGACTGCATTTCGCCCGCAGTCATCGCCATCTTGCGCATGCCATCGCCGGCCGCGACAATCTTTCCCTTCATCGCTTCGAGCTTGCCAATAGTCGCATCTGCCGTCGCGCCCCCGAGTGCCTGGTGCATGGCGATGGCTTTGTCGATGGCTTCCTGCAGCTTTGTGTTTACGCCAGCGAGCTCGGCATTGACCTCTTTGACCTTCTCGGTGTTACCCTGATCCTGATATGTCTTGCGAGTGGCGAGGAGGGCGTTCCGCTGCTGCTCCAGCAGGTTGACTTCCTTCATCGCCTCTTTGATCTGCTTATTCTCTTCCTTCTCAGCTTTTTTGAGTTGCTGCTTGTCCCACAGAGCCCCCGTCTGCTGACGAATGGTTTCGAGTTCCTCTGCCGAGATTTTCGGGTTCTCGGCCTTGGCATCACGTATGGCCTTCTCGATGGCAGCTTCACGTTCCTTGCCGACGTTCTTTAGATCCTGCTGAGTGATCTCGAACTTCTGGTCTTCGATACGCTTTTTGGTCGCGTCGCCGGCTTTCTTTTCGGCTTCCGCGATTTTTTCCTTCTGCTCAGCGACTTGCTTCACGACCTTCGGATCGTCAGCCCCACTCGCGAAGAGATCAGCTTCACGCTGACGACGCTTTTTGAGAGTCGGTACTTCTTTTCCCTTGGAGGTGGTAACACCATTGCGGATCGCCGCTTCGGCGCCTGCGTAGTCGCCACGATTCAAGGGCGCGAGGATGCCGTCTCGCTTGAGGGAGCCGATGCCCGCATTATAAGCATATGAAACAAGGGCACGAAGCTGGCCGTCGGAAAGGGCAACCTTCACCATCGACTCGATCTGTGCGATCAGCTTGTCCAGATCGCCGATTGCCTGTTTCATCCCCTCGTCTTTGGTGACGTAATCTCCCTGCTGCACGGCCTTGCCGTTCAGTCGGGTGGACCCGTAACCGATGGTCCACGTGCCGTATCCGTCGTCATAAGCCTTGTTGCGGAAACTTTCTTCCTTGAAGATGTCATTGAACATCTCCTTGGAAACCTTTGTATTGCCCGCGATTTCTTTAAAGATTTTCTGATCAGCTTCGGACAATACGGCTTCAACAGCCTGCTTTCCGTAGCGAGCCATCTCGGGCGTAATGTTATTAAATCCAATGGAACCAAACTGAGACTGTATCTCAGTGAGGTCCTTCATTTTCTTCATCTCAGCGGCGAGGCCGGGGATGAATCCTTTGATTTTTTCGAGAGCTTCCTTGTACGCCTCAGCGGACTCCGCACCGGCATCGAAGGCTTTTGCGTTGTCGTCGGCAGCAGCAGTGGCTTCGTCAAGCGGACCTTTCACATCGCTGAGCGTGCCACGCAGTCCGTCTATGCCCTGCCGGGCCTTGTCGGAAGCATCCTGAAGGCGCTCGGCGTTAAGTGAGGCTTCTTCGAGTTGGCGCGCAACTTCGAGTTGGTTGCGCACGAATTCCTTGGCACCATCATCGGACAGTCCGTTATAAATGCGCTCAATTGCTTCACGGTATCGTTTGGCCGTGATCTGTCCGTCGTTCAACTCCCCGCGGAGCTTTTCCAGTTCGTCGCGTTCAGCTGACCATCCGCCCCACCACGATTTCATCGAGGGCGTGACGTTACCGACCAGCTGTGATTTCAGACCAGCAACGGTGTCTTTGGCTTCTTTGAGTTTCCCATCGATCTGGTCAAGAGGGATGCCCTTGAGAGCTTCGGCCCAACTCCGGGTGGCCTCGGGAAGTGACTCGTATTTCTCTACGATGCTATTGACGAAGTTCTTATGCTTCTCAATTGCTTCGGTGGCTTTATCAACTTCCCCGACCCAACTCGCGATGAGTTCGGTAGCAAAATATGTACCCACGGCAATGGCTATGCCGGCAGGGCCGCCAAGTGCCGTCAGTAGCCCCGTGACTGCGACGCGCGCCGCAGCGAGTCCACCGCGAAGAACCGCAAGCGAACCAGCCCACGCACTCGTCATTGCCGACGCAGCTGCCATACGCGCCTGTGACAGATTTGTAGTTGCGGCGTAGACCTTTGTTGCGGTTTCGAGCAGCTTCACCTTCGTTTCGGCGAGGCTCAGATTTCTTACGTAGGAGACTAGGCCGGTGCTGCGGCCGAGGAGACCGAAAAAGCTGTTGGTGCTGCCGAGAGCTACGTTCTGTGCGGTTGCTAGTCCTTTTGTCTCTGCACTCAGCAAGGACATATTACGCGAGGCCGCCACGGCATTGTTCGCGATGCCAGTCAGCCACGAAGCTGCCTTCATCGTGACCAGGATGCGGACGACGTTGAGCACGAGGTCCATATTATCGAAAAGGGCATGCACGATATCGACGACGCCACCGGCAGCTGCGCCCATAGACATGAAGAAGCTTACCGCGTCGTCTGTCTGGAACCATTGGTTCATGTCGCGGAGAAGATCAGTGAAACTCTGGATGAAGCCGCCTTTGGCGAACATCAGCTGAGCCCTGTAGAGGTTATTGCTCAAAAGACCGATCTGTGTCGTCGTGGAACGCAGAGCTTCTGACAACTGCGGGCCGAACCGCTTATTCAGCTCGTCCGCGAACTTGAGCATGGTGTCTTGATTGGCGATCACCTCGCCTTTCTTCATCATGTCGTCGAGTTCGGCCGTCGTGACACCGATCGCGTCCGCCATGATGTTGAACGCACCTGGCAGTTGGTCACCCAACTGACGGCGGAGTTCTTCAGACTGGATTTTACCCTTCGAGATCATTTGCTGGAGGGCAAGGAAGATGAGCGACATCTGCTGCATCGACAGCTTGTTGACGCGCCCGGCCTCTGCGACACGCAGGAAAACCTTGCGGGTTGCTTCCGATTCAAATCCAGCAGCTTTTGTGGCTACAGCAAATTTGGAATACTCATCCGACAAAACATCGAAGCCGATGCCGAGGCGAGCGGCTTGGCGTTCAAGCCAGCCCATCTCATTACGAATGGAGGATGCATTTTGCTCGAATACCGCGCCAAGTCGGTTCTGCGCTGCCTCAAACTTCTGGTAAGCCCCGATGACATTGCCAATGTTGGAGATCGTTCCGTAGAGACCAACATACGCCGTCGACAACGACAGAAGTTCACCGCGAAGGCGTTGAAAAAGGGACATGGCCTGCCGCGATTCACGCGCAGCGCCGCCGAACAGACCACCAGAGCGACTGCTCTGCTGCATACCTTTCATGGCAGAAGCGGCTTCGCGAAATTCCTTCTCAGCCAGATTTGCTGCGGAAGCAAGGTTGCGCAATTGCTGCGCTTCTCCCGCAGTGGAAGCCCCACTGGCAGAGATTTGCGCCTGAAAGCGCTGTACCTCAGATCGAAGGAGCTCATAACGCTTACGGGCAACATCGACTGCATCGGCTTGCTTGCGCATCGACGCCGCCTGCTCGGCGTTAGCAAATCCTCCGGCTCCCGTAGAATAACGCTTAACAGCGGCCTCCAGCGCTTCCGTGCGTTGACGTGCAGCTTCTAGATCTTGACCGACCCGCTTCAACGGGGATGTACTGGCGGCAAATTCAGCGAATGTGGATTTGGCGGTTCCCTGCAAAGCATACAGGGCGGACTGGTTCGCCCTGTATTCAGCCTTGGCGGCGGCTGCTGCCGCAGTCACTTGCTTGAAGGCTGCAACCTGTTCCTGCGTCGGCTGAGCGACACCTCGCATCTCTCTGGCAAGACGCTTCGCTTCTGACTGCAAGGTGCGCCAAGTCTGCTCAGTCTTATCCATCTCGGCGCGTTGCGCACGGAAGGCCGCAGCAGACTTCGGATCGACAAATGCGCCTCCGCCCGTCGAATATCGCTGCATTGCAGCCATAGTGCGTCCGAGGCGTTCTGCCTGCGGAATCAGTGTAGCGAGTGAAGCAGCTAGATCACTTTGTTTCGTGGAGACATTACCGAGGGCAGACGCCGCCCCATCAATGACGGTACGAAGTTGAGCAAATTCATGTTCACCCTTCGCGAGATTGGTGCGCTGGCGACCAAGTGCTACCTCGGCGTCGGAAGCAGCATTCGCAAGCTGGTTCTGGTTTTTCGTAGACTCACGGATTTGCTTGTCGAGGCTCGCGGCCTCTGTCTTCGTCCCGGTATATTCGCCCTTGAGACGCTTGTAGGATTCGACGTTGGCATTGACCGCAGCCTGCGCAGCGTCGAGCGTCGCTTTGGTGGTCGCGATGCCTCCATCGCGACCGGCTGTACCCTCTTTCACCTTGAGGGCATCGTTGTAAGCTTTCCGGGCCTGAGTTAGTTCCTTCTGCGCTTCGGAGTTGCGCAGCGTGGCCTTGCGCGCGGCTTCCATCTCGGAGCGCTGCTGTTTCTGGCGTTCATTGAGAGCCGTGGCCTGCTTTTCGAGTTCCTTAGTGGAAGCAGCAGCTTCGGTTGCAGACTTCGATAGTTCTGCGAATTTTGCTTCGGCTCCGCTGACGCCCTGCTTGAGATTGCCGACGGCGCTGCCAGCACGATCGAGGAAGCCCGCAACCTTGTCGAGGGCACCGAGCGCGGACACTTGCGAATTGAGTTTCTGGAACTCTTGCCCCAAACGACCGATCAGGTCGTCCGTTTTTGCTGCGGACGACCCAACCTTCTTTTGGGATTTTTCGAGGTCATTAAGAGCGCTACTGACGGATTCAATCGTGCGGGTCGCTTCGTTCTTTGCCCGAATAATGAGTTTTACGTCGCGATCTGCCATTCCTGAATCTCACTTCCAGAGTGATAACTGACTTTAAAAGTGATTTCGTACTCAGCCGTTGCCCGTCAGTTCTTTGATCTTTTTGTCGAACGCCTTGCCGCCCTTTTTCGAGAAGAGAGATGAGGCCGCCAACTGAACCAGAATTGCCCTCGTCGCTTCCTCTCGATTGATGCGCTCGACGACGAACTCTGACTCCACGAACACCTTGCCGATGGGATAGCGAGCGGCATGCAGGTGTCCGTGCGCAATCAACAGACTTACTTGCCTGCGGACGCCAACGATCCAATCTTCGACTGATTCAGGTCGATCATCAGATTGGTCGTTCCGCCCATGATGCGGATGACGGCCTCGAAGAATTTTTTTGGGCCGCCCTCGGCTTCGAAGGTAAGCGCTGCAATCTTTTCGAGTGCGTCAAGCTGAACGTTCAGCGGGAGCTTGGTTGCCCTGTCAGCCATCTTCGGTTCGTCAGCCGCACATGCGATGATCTCGCCAACCAACTTAGGGGCCGCGTCGAGGAGCTGCATGCCCAAGTCAGAGGAAAATCCCGAAGGCAGACCGCTCTTACCTGTTTGCATGCCGCTGTACTTCGCGAAGAAGATGCGAATTTCGGGACCACGGCTGCGCAGAAGCACAGACACGTCTTCCAATCCGATCCCGCGAACCGAGAAGCTCTTGCCTTTCGGCAAAGAGACCTCTTCGGTTGCGATTTCATAGTCTTCAAGTGCCATGGTGTTCTCCTGTTATGGCGGTGAGGATCGATGAAGCTAGAACTACGGGGTCGGCGTGTAAGGTCGACCGTCGATGTAGATGGCTTCCAGAGGGGCCTTCTTGAGGATTTCGATGCTGAAAGGAATCTGCTGCCACTCGTCACCCTTGAGGTTGTAGTCACCGTTCGGGGAGAGCTTCACGTAAGGCATGTACCAGTCGAAGTTCGAGCCAACCGGGTTGTAGGCGATATAGCGAAGTGCGCCGGAAACTGCTTCCGCACCGGAGATGATACGGTCGCGAGTGCCGCTCTTGGTGTCGTAAGTGACGCGCAAATTGATGCCGGCGGTGATTGCTCCGCCCGAGATGATTTCCAGGCGTCCGAGATCATGGTTGATCTTGTAGTCGGTGCCTGCAGTGAACTCGACGGGATCGGTCGCTGCGTCGTCAGTCACCTTGAACGGCTTGTCAGCATCGATGAGGCGAGCACCCGACGGATTGGTTTCCGTCATGCCAAGCTGGTAGGTGAGACCGGGAATGACGCCGTTGATAGCTTCGCTCGTGACAGTAGCGGCGGCGATAGTCAGCGCACTCGAACTGCCGAGGAAGAAAAGGGCAATGTTTTCAGGAGCAACGTTGTCGGTGATGAGAGAACCAGAGCGGTTTGTCTGCGTCGTAATCGACTCGTCCTTTTCATTGACTCCGTGGTCAGAGTCGAAGTGATCGAGCGTTTCAGACTCGATGGTTGCGTTGAACTCCGGCGAGTTGCCGATGTAACGCTCGCCTTCCGGGTCGCGGGTTCCGGGCTTGTACTTGGCGAACCAAAGCTCACCACGACCCAAAGTAAGATTGTTCGCCATTTCGGTAATCTCCTTTAAAGGGATAGAATCACTTTAAAGGTGATAATACACGAATATGGATGTTCACTCGTAAGGTTTGTCCAGCGTTTCCGCGATGCGCAGCGTCAGAGTGAGCCAGAAAAACGCTTTGTCGGAAACCTCGTCTGGCGGACGCACCGACCCTTGCCCGATCTGCATTTCCATGACGCGACCACCGAGGCCGAATATGTTCGGCTCACGGTCGTTACGACGAAGCTTTTCGAGGGCGAGTACAGCCTTCACTTCTGCCATGAGATGATGAGCAGGATCGCTCGGATTCTTGGGATCATCCTTCACGAAGCCCTGAATAAGAAGCTCCCAAGGGCCGCTCGAATTAGGGTTCGCTCCCCGGCTCTGGATCACATCGAGCGGGATCGGCGCTTCGAGGATTGAGAGCATCGGTATCGGGTCTCTCGGGCCGTAGCGAACGCGGCCACGGAAGACGGCTTTGCGCATATCGTGCGCGTACCCGTTATCGAGATTGACCTCTTCGAGGGTCTGTGTGAGCGCTTTCAGGACGCGAAGGCGAAACGGGTCGATACTCATATCCGAAGATCCAGAAGACGTGAGAACTCTGATGCAAGATGACGCTCGGCATCCGGTGTCACGTCTTTTCGAACACTCTTGAATGCCTGATCAACAGAGGGTCCATAAAGAAGCCAGAGACCGTCTGCGATGCGCGTCGGTTTGTATGCTCCATCAGGTCGCGCACCCTTGGAGGTTCGAATGGCTAGACCGAGGTTATTCTTGGTTTCTATGTCGTTGCCTGAGCGCAGTTTCATAAGGAAGGCACTTGGCATCGCAACATTGCGCCCCGGCTTTACTGCCACGTTTACACCACGCTTCCCAGGAGTACCGCTCGTTACGAAGCGCGCGAGGGAGGTTGCCCGGCGACGGCCTGTGATGATCGCTTCGAGGCTGCTGCTATTGGCGCGCTGCGAAACGATAAGGCGACCCTGCGAGGGCTTCAGGTATGCGGCGGGGAAATTGAGTTGCCGACGAATTTCGTCTGCTGAGTCTGTGCGGGCGCGATCTGCCGTGGAATTTATGGCCCGGTATGCCGCCTGCACGATTCGGGGATCAACCTGCTTGTCGAGGTCGGTCAGCTCGCTTAGCCCCTCTACAAACAGTGCATATTCGAGCATCAGACACCTTCTGGTAGCGGAAAACCTACGGTCTCTTCCGGACGCAGTTTCGAGACGGTAGCGGTGACGGTGATGTCGTCAGGTTCCAGCGGGGTATCGATCCGGTATGCGACGCCCGGTTCGACCGAGATAATCGCGTTGCGGGCCGGGTCTACTTCCGACAACATGAAAATAACGCGGGGAGTGATGGACTCCATTTCCGCATAATTGAAATTCGTCCCTTTCAGATCGCCGAGGGCCATCCACTTTTCATGAGGACGGACTGTGATCTGGATGGCGTTTTCCGGCTCATCCTCCATGAAGTACATAGCAGGGACGCTCATGTCTCCGTGGAGGGTGCGCCGGGCATCGCGCATCTGTTCGCGAAAGACTCCCATTAGAAGCTCTTCTTGAAACGCGATGCGCGACGTGGAAAACGTTCGCGGCGATCTTCGACCACCTCGACCTCGGAGACTTCGCTCGATACCGGAGACGCGACGGGCACACGCTTAATAGCTCCAGCTCGGACGAGTTCGGCTTCCAAGTCCACATCGATATGAATGTGAGCAGGGATGTCCTTGCCCGGCCCGATCAACTCACGGGCATTCTGAGGTCCGACCTCAACCGTGTGGATGGCTACAAGTTTGCTGTCAGTCATGTCGGTCTCCCTTCGGATCAGGCGAGGTCGTCGTCCTTGTTGGGCGCACCCTTCTTGGCGCCATCTTCCGATTTCTGCTCCTTGGCGGCGGTCTTTTTGTCAGAGGGAGCGACAACCTTCTTGGCCGATGATTTCTTTCCAGGAGCGTCGCTTTCGACAGGGCCGCGATAGGTGCCATTGTCCTTGGCTTCGGCTACTTCGCCGACGGTGGCCTTGCGGGCGTAACCCTTACGATCCCACTTAGCAAACTCGTCTGGATCGAAATCTGCGAATACGGTGCCAGCAACGGCGGTCGACTTCTCGCCCTCAGTATTGAGGTATTTCAGCGTCACAAGCGCATAAGCATTCATTGTTGTTCTCCATTTTAAGGTGATTAGTCCCCGCAAAAGTGATTCTGCGGGGACGGTGAAAATGGGCTGATTACTGATCCAGAACGGTCGCCTTGAAGGTACGGTTCGGGAAACGCGGGATCGGGAGCGGGGCCGACTGAGTCAGAAGGTTAAGCTGAGACGGGTTGTCCTGCTCGTACTGCTTCTGGAACACGTCGGTCGGAGCGCCCGAGCCATTACCGATGGCCTTGAGGTCGTAGATTGCGCCATATGCCATGACACCATCGACGCCCGGAGCCGACAGGAACACGTCGTTCGGGTCGAGCATTTCATGCACGTTGCCCGCGTCGTCGTACTGCTGATCCGAGTAGGCGTACACGTCAATCGAGCCGCCGTTGCCGCCGAGACGACCGAGATAGGTCGGCACGTTCTGGTCTTCGTTATAGAGCGTTTCCCTTTCAAGTTGGATCATATCCGCACGAGTTGAAGTAATTCTGAGCCTCTTGCGGTTCGATGAGTTCAACCATCTGACCGATGCGATCCCAAAGCCCATTGACTGTTCTCTCGGCAGCCTTTCGTAAAAGCGCCTTCAGCTTGGAGAAGGCCTTTTCGATCGGGTTGAAGTCTGGACTGTAAGGTGGAAGGAACATCATTGTCGCGCCGACCGCCTCGATCAATTCTCTTGCTGCCGGTCGTTTGTGGCTGGACAGATTATCGAGGATGACAATATCACCTGGTTTCAATGTTGGAACCAACACCTGAGCGACATACGCCTCGAACCAATCACCGTTGATGGGGCCGTCGATGACAAGTGGCGCGACCATTCCCGTATTGCGCAGCCCCGCAACCAACGTGGTCGTTTTGCGATGGCCGTGAGGAAAACCCATTCGCAACCGCTCACCCTTGCGGCACCGCCCATGACTACGGGCCATATTGGTCGCTGTCCAGGTCTCATCGATGAACACGAGCCGCTCTGGATCGAGATCAAGTTGCTCCTCGAACCAGCATTGCCGCTTTTCCAGAACGTCTGGACGGCTTTGCTCTACAGCATGGCCAGTCTTTTTTTACGCGTTTGTTCGTGCCGGACAAGAAAGCGGTGCAGTGCCGACTTGCTGATTATGATGCCTTGGGCGGCCAAATCACTGCGAAGTTCGAAGAGAGTACCGTCCCTGTGTTCGGCGAGCCAGATCATGATCTGATCAGCATGAGCTTCTGTCTTGTGAGAATTGCGGTCGCCGCCCAGTGGACCGGGTCGAACATTTCCCTGCTGGAGTTGAAGGTTACGCCAACGGCTAACGCTGGCTGCGCTTACACCGAAACGCTCAGCAGCCTCTCGATGCGATGCACCGCCATCAACGGCAGCAACTACACGTATTCGAAGATCAATGGAAAGGGCTCGCGACATATCTGCCGACCTCCATCGGCAGATAGCTTGAATCAGAAAGTAACTGATTTGCAAAGCCTGCTGATTCAATCAGGCAGGGAAACGCTCTAGAACTGCAGGCCACGGGTGAACTGAGTTCCTTCGCCGCCACGAATCTGCGTGTCGAGCTTGTCGACGATCGAGGCGTTGTTGGCGAAATACGGAGCAACGTTCGCGCCGACAATCATCTGCGTGAGATTGCCACCGAACTTCGACTTGCGAGCCGTGTCGATGTACGTCTGCACTTCTGCGAAGATATCGAGTGACGGATCGGACCAATCGGCGCCGGAGCCGTAAGCGACAGTATGAGCGGCGCTGCGACCGAAGTCGATGATCACCGACGGATAAGGCATGCCCTGTTCCGCGAGGTACTTGATCTCGACGCGACCGTCGATGGCAGCGCGGGCGCAGAGCCAATCCCAGGTGCGTTCGACTGCGGTGAGATGTTCCTTGCTGATCTCGGCGGTGCGAGCGTCGAAGCGAGCGTCGATGCTCATCTGCTCGCCGGTCAGAATTTCCATCGGAGTGACGGTCGTCGCATCTTCCGGACGCACGGCATCGAGGAGCTTGATGTAACCAGGCGTGAAGGATTCGAGGCTTGCGCCGCGTTCCGTCATGATCGGTTTACCCATGCTGCTCGGCAGAGCGAACGGAGCCATGATGCGATGGCCGCCGATCTCGCCGAAGTGAATCTCCTTGTTACGGGAGAAGTGGCGGCCCTTGAAGAAGGTGCTCCGCCAGAAGTTGGTAGCGCCTTCCAGCTTCATATCCTTGCGGATACCCATCAGGTCGCGCTGCGTCCACAATTCCAAAGGCATTGATGTCTTCCTTATCGATTCAGTGTTGCGTCAGAGCCGGAGGAGACACCCCTTATGGGGTGTAGCTCCGAGGCGTACCGATCCGGATGTTCGTCGGGGTCGGAGCACCCTCGAACGCCATCACCTTGTCGGCGTCGGTGGCGTAGGATGCATCCCAAACGAGACGCTTGTGGTTGAAGTGGCCGGCGCGATAGACGCCAGTGCCGACGAGAGGCGCAGCGCCGGTCTTCACGTCAATCGGCAGAACGCCAATCGCTTCAACCGTACCTTTGACTGCAGGCACAATCTCATTGTCGCCATTGAAGCCGACGACGGTATTGGCCTTCATGTCCTGATTGGCCGCGATGACATAATCGAACGTCAGTGCAGGCGGATGGGTGCTCAAGAAGAGAGCGCCGAGAGGAGCCGCGATAGTATCCTTCCACTGAGAAGGAATGCCGACGGTGTGCTCCTGATTTGGAATTTCGATAGCCATTGAACTACCCTTTCAAGAATTGTTTCGGGAAGACGAACCGGGCGACTGTTAGGCCGCCTTGTTGTCCGTCCAGCCCATCATGCGAGCGGTACGCTGCGCACGGGTTTCTTCGGAGCCACCTTTGCCAGCGTCGGCGCCGACCTCCGGATTGCCGGATTCCTTCATGGCCTTGCTGAAATCAGCCCCCTGTTCGGCAGCCGTCTTCTTGCCTTCCTCTTCGGCGGGCTTTTCCACGACGGCAGCCTTCGGAGCTTCTTCTGGAAGCTTGGCGATGAAGGCGGTTGCGGACTCGACGCTCATGTCAGTGTCGAGGGCGGCAGCGAAAGCAGCAGCGGGGCGCTTCTTGCCTTCTTCGGAATCGAGGATTGCCGAGATACGCTGACGCTCCTCGATCGCACCTTCCTTCTTGCCCTGAGCAATGCCCTCGGTGCGCGCGGTATCAATGGCGGCCTGATCGACCGCCGCAGGGGTCTTGTCACCCATCTGCTCATCTCCTTCTACGTTGGAAAGATCAGCTGCAAACGCAGCCATGGCGTCATCAAGCGGACCAACTTCATCAGCCAGGCCGATAGACATTGCCTCGGAGGCTGAATAGGTGAGCGCTTCGGTCCCCCGAACCGCGTCCTCATCCAGCCCACGGTTTCGCGCCACCGTGGCGACGAACACTCCACCAAGCTCGTCAATGCGAGCCTGAATACGGGCTTTCACCTCGGGCTTGAGTGCCTCGTAGGGGTTCCCGTCAACTTTATGCTTGCCGAAATGGATGAAGGTGATCTTGTAACCGTTTTCCTTCATCATCTCGCTCACATCGAAATGCGCGGTGACGACGCCGATGGAACCAACGCCACCCGTGCGAGACATGACTAGCTTGTCAGCGACCGATGCGATGGAGTATGCCGCCGAGTAGGCGAACTCACTCGCGAAGGCCCGCACCGGCTTCTGCCCGCGCATCGCGAACATCCGGTCCACCATGTCAAAGTTGCCTGCAACATCGCCGCCCGGAGAATGGATCAGGAAGGCGATGCCACGCACTTCGGGGTCGTTCTGTCCTCGCTGGAAGGCACGCCAGATATATTCATAGCCGGTGGCCCACGAGCCGATCTGCCACGAGAAGTCGTGCAGCAGTACGCCCTTGACTGGAATCGTCAGGATGCCGTTGCGCACACTGTACGGACGATAGCCTGCACGCCAGTTGTCGGGTGCGGGCCAGAAGTTATCGTCGTTGTCGCTCGTCGAGCGCTCGGTCATCAACTTCGAGAAGTCTTCCATCTTCGAGAGCGCTGAAAGACATCCCTCGAAGGTGTGCTGACCTTCGGGAGCTACGAGTGCAGGGGAGTCCTTGAAACGAGCGAGGAGTGTCTCAAGCATCGGTGTTATCCTCCGAGCCGTCGTCTTTTTCGTCTTTGGCCTCTTTCTCGCGAGGAGCGCCGGTCGTCGCGTTCATCGTGTTGTCGTCTTCCATGAAGACGAGGCCGCGTTCTTTCGCGAGGGCTTCTTCACGCTCAAGCTGAGCGAACACTTTGCGCCAGTCCTTGCCGAGGCGGGCGAGTTCGTCTTCGCGGGTAGAGAGGCCGTATTTCAGGCGGAGGACGGCGGCTTGCGTTTCCTTCAATTCGTCGATCTGGCCGCGAGAAGCGCCGATCCATTCGCAGGCTGAGTACGCCTCGCGGTTGAGACCTTCCCAAAAGTTTGGCGCTCGACGCGGGAGAGAAGTGATCTCCCCCTTGGCGAAAGCTTCTTCAAGCCAGAGCATAAAAATTGACGTTGCGAGGCGGTCTGCGGTCATCCGCTTGCTCGCCTGCATCGTTTTGTGGGTTTCGTTCATCGCGGCACGGGCCGACGAATAGTTTGTCCGGCTATAGTCCTTCGACAACTGCTCGTAGGATACTCCGAGCATGGCGGCGATGTAACGGAGGAGCGACTGCTCGAACTCGGTTCCGAGGGGGCCGCCCTGACCTGCTGGCCGAAGTTGAAGCTTCGTCCCCGGCATCAGATGCGGGATTTTCACCCCGTCGATGCTCAGGTTTTTAGCATTCGACATGTATTCCGAGATGGTCTCCATGTATCCGCCAGCGAAGGAACGGACGGCATTAGCTACCGTCGCGGCGTCCAGCTGCCCGCCGCCAAGCATGGCGTAGACGGCCTCAGTCGGCAGATCGGACTCAACGGAAGCCGCGTATGTGGCGTTGACGACAGCATTCTGCAGGACGACATCGCGGAAGCGCTTTGTGATGCGGGTTTCTTTCAGGGCCGAGACCATGCGAGAAACGCCACGGCTCTGATCGGGCCTGAACTGCTCGTAAATGTGGATGACTTGCTGGCGACCCCAGGGCTTGCGGGCAGCAACACGCTTCCATTGATAGGAATCCGGGTTCAGAAAATCTGTCGGATGAGCTTTGCGGATATGATAAGCAAGCGGCTGACCATACCTGTTGCGCTCAACGCCACCTCGAACGCGATCCGTGCCACGCAAGTTAGGTGGTGTCGAAAGGCGATCCGTGTCGATCATCTGCATTGCGGTGTTGAACGGTCGACCGTCCTCGATCCACTCTGCCGTCGTGAGAATTTCCCCGGTGAGGCCGGAAATTCCGACGCCCAATCGAATGAACGCCGTGAAATTGTTGATTGCCGAAGCGTCGACGTAGTTGTTCTGGCTTTCAGCCCAAAGCGTAAACTTCGCTTCGACCTCTTCCTGATATTCCTCTTCCCATACCTCATCGAGGCCGAGCACCCTGGCGTTCGGTTTCGAGTTGAGTAGGAACATCGAGCCGACGATGTTGTCCTTGCGGATTTCTGAACCGGCAGCGGCGTAAGCGTCGTTGCGCGCAGTATCGCGGACACGGGCGTCGATGACAGGCTTGTCATGTAGAAGGTCGGAGTCGGCGGATCGAATGGAAGGGGTCCAGAGCGCTACTTCCTTGTCGAAGCGGCTCGCCGCGTCATATGCCCCGCCGACCATGGCACGTTCTTTGCCCCCGCCAGCGCCGGGCAGGAGAACGTCCCCCTGCGCTGGCGGGGTTGCTTGATCGAGATCAAGCAATTCCAACATTTCAGGATCGTTGGCCAAGAAGCTCATGGGAACCAAGCCCTCATGGGACCTACGGTCGTCAGGAGGCCGAGTTGTCGCTTCAAATCCTGGATGTAGGCTGCGAGGCGATATGCATTGATGGCTGTGAACTCCATGCGTTCGCCGTTCTGGTCGACGAGTACGCGCGCAGATTTCCCGGTCAGCAGGAGGTGCTGAGAACGCTCCGCTTCCGCCAATCGCTGTTCGAGTTCTGCTTTTGTAGCCAAACCGATTCTAACCTCCAGATGTGAGGCAAGCATATATCACTTTAATAGTAAGTCATCACCTTAAAAGTGATTATTTAGCCAAGCTTAGCCGCGAGCTTTGCAAAGTCGATACCAGAGTCTTTTGCGGCAGTGGTAAACGGAAGTCCGTCATTCGGAGAGAACACCATGTCATTGTCATCCCACAATGCAGCCCATGCGGGAGGATTTTCCCAATCGATCTTTTCGATACCGATATGCCGACCTGTCAGGCAAATACCTATAGCGTAGACAAGCAAGTCCCACGCCTCGTTGCGGAGCTTTTTGGGGTTCTCCCATCCCTTGTTCGGGATTTTTACCTCGACGGTCAATTCGGTGAAGAACCAGTCAGGTAACCATTTAGGGAAATATACAGACGAGGACTGACCGTCGATGCGATCGAGCATGCCATCCAGCTGATCTTTGAGCATATCCACATTGAGCAGGAGAACCGGCACTTCGCCACGAGCTCCAGCGTGTCGATCCTTACGGTCGCTGTCAGGAAATGAAAGCGCCGTTCGAGGTGCCGTGCGTTGAGGATTTCCCTTGATGAGCTGAAAACGGCGATGGTGGTTTCCGGGATGCTCATCGCGAAGCCAGCGCCAGAAAGCATACGCTCTCGTTGTCACACCTTCGCGCCCACCGGAGTCGCAAGCGATTGCTTTAATGCGCATGTGGCGACCGCTGTCATCAGCGAGGGGATAGGTTTTCTCAATGACTTGCTCGACGAGGACGTGCCAGTCCTCTTCGTAAGCATGAGGGGAGAGAGGATATGGATGACCGTCTTCATCGAGGCGCTTTGATTTCTTGATACGGAAGCGGTCGATCACCGTTATAGAATTGTCAGAACTATGCCCGTGGACCTGCACGATGAACATATGTTTCTGAACGTCGATACTGGTCGTCAGGAAGCGAATGCCATCGGGCACAACCTTCTCGCCAATTTCCTTCGCACGGGATTTCAGATGCTCAGGGAGACGGTCGCCAACGAGGATCGGAGGTGTGAATGGATGTCCTTGGTCGGTGTTGACGGTCTTTTTGAGAGGCCCGATGTCGAGGTTTCTCTCATAGTCATCCATCGCATTGAGATAGTTGAGGACGATTTCCTTCCACGGCATGAATGCCGCAGCTGTCCCCTTAAGCCAGAAAGATGCGATCTTGCTTTTGCGTGCATCGCCTTCGAGGCGGCCGCGAATCTCTGCTTCATTGCGCTGCCGAGGGATCCAGAGCTGTCCATCCTTTACCCACTGAGCATTGCCGAGGTTAATCTGGTTTAGCTCGTGCTTGCCCGGCTGACCTGGACCCGGATCATGGGTGTGGTCATATCCGCAATGAGGGCAACGCATCGTCGCCATCTCGGCTGCTTCCATAAAATCGGCACTGTCGGGGTAAACGAGATGTTTGAAATCACCTTCGAAGGGCTGCTTGCAGTCCACGCAACGCCAATAGTACCGGCGCCGATCTCCCTGATTGTAGAGCGATAGGATACCGAGTGTGGGCGGAGCTTCGTGCGGGGTGCTAGGCATCCAGCGATGGTTTGTCACTTCGTAGCCCGGTGACGATTCGGCGACCGTCATGGCCTTGCGCATGAATGTCTGAGTACGTTTCTGGCCGAGGAAGAACGGCGGACCTTCGCCCGCGATGTCTTGCTCAATGCGATCATAATCCTTGAACCAGACCCGGCGCAGCGTCTTGCCCGAGAGTTCGGTGATCGTCGGCCACTTCACAAGCAGGCGCATGTTCACGAAATTGATGTCGTGAGTATTCAGATTTTGTCTGCCGCCCATGAGCTTAGCGGCGACTTTCTTGGAGTGACGGAAGAATTTGCGCAGTTCGCCCTGCGACCACTCACGCGCCGTCGCCTGCGTCATATCAACGACCATCATGTCACCCGGATCGGTCATGACAGAATGTGCGAGCCAGTTGTTGAAAGCGTAGGATTTGCCGCAACGGGCGGGACCAACAAAGATCACGCCGTTATAGAATGGCGACTCCATCTCATCCATGATGTCGACGAGGTAAGGAGCGATGGTGTTATCGAACCAACCGCTATGAGTGGCCTCGCGGAGGTAGACATATTTCTCGGCTGACTTCGAAACCGGCATTCGCTCGGGAGGCTTGATGCCAGCAGCGAGGGTTTGGAGCATGTTGCCGAAGGTGCGGAAATGATAACTCATGCCAAATCCTCTTCTTCCTCGTGCTCCTCTTGCCCCAACTGGTTGAGGGTGGTGTCGCCCGCAGCAAAGCGGGTCATTTCGGCAAATATCTCTTCCTGAGCTTGGTCGACGAGATTGCGCACCATCTGCCACTGCTTGACATCGAGGCCGCCAAGACGTTCCACGGTGTCGGGAATGAGTTGGAGCTTGTCGCGGATGTTGCTGAGAACTTCCGCAAACACTGTCATGACTTTCTCGGTTTCCCAAAGATCGCCGGCGGCCCGCTTCCAACGCTGTTCTTTAAGCTTGGCGTTCCAAAAGCTTTCTCGGAGGCGTTCGGGGAGCTTCTCGGGTTTGATCTTGGAAAAGTATTCTTCGAGGTCGATCTTCGGTTCGACCAGATAAGCGGCGGCATCACGCAGGTCATACAAGGGGTTACCGTAGTCGCCGCTCCCGACGATCCGACATCCGCGGATGCGTTTCTCGACGTGATGTCGCGTGTAACCGAATGCTTTGGCGAGCCATTGCACGGAGACACCATTGACGATTTTGTAAATGTCGCGCGAAGAGGTGCTGAACTCCTCTTCGGGTTCTGCAGGTCTCTTCTTTACTGGCGGACGTTTCGGCTCGACGACCTCTCCCTTTCGAGGGCGACCACGGCCGCGCTTCTCAGGGAGGACGTCTCCGGCTAACTCGGCCAGATCACGCTGACGCTGTTCCTTCCATGTGCTCATGCCAGATCATCGATTTCCCTGCGTTGACGACGGGAGCGAGAACCGGAAGGCTTGGGCCGATTGTCATCCAGCCATTTCCTCAATTCAGCACTCGACCAGACGTTGGTAGCGCCTAGCTTCATTGGCCTCGGGAACTTCTCATCTTTGATGAGGCGATAAAGCGAGACCTTGGAAATCGGAAAGAGCTCCAGCACTTTGTCGATGCGGAGCATCCGGAGGTCTTCGTGGGAGTGATCAATCGATGTCATATTAAGCCTATTGATTAACTTTAAAAGTGATTATCACTTAAAAAGTTAATCAGCAAGCGCTATTTGACACCGATTGAAACGACCTGTTGTTGACAGCTGCCTCTAGAAGCTCGTCTAGGCTAGTTGCAGTTCATCGATAATGTTCGCCCACTTTTGCATCAATTGGACCCGGTCTTCCCACATATCTCCACGGTTATAGATGCGGCGGATGCGATCCGTGTTCAGATGAGCAAGTTGCAATTCAATCGCATCAGCGTCGAATTTTCTACCATTCAGAATGGTACTGGCGGAAGAACGGAAGCCATGGGACACCATCTCGCTCCCTGAGTAACCCATCCTACGGAGAGCTTGATTGATGGCATTGTCCGATAATGGGCGCCGATTGGTTCTGATGGAAGGAAATAGCCAAGCACTTCTCGGATCAAATTCTTTGGCCTCCCATAGCACTGAGATCGCCTGATGTGACAGCGGCACTCGATGCGGGCGACGCATCTTCATGCGTGAAGCCGGAACACTCCAAACTTTATTGTCGAAGTCGATCTCATCCCACTTGGCCAATCTGGCTTCCCCTGGACGACAGAACGTGAGCGCTATGAAGCGCATTGCCATGCGAAGAGTCGGCCAACCGCTGTGCTCGTCGATAGCGTTCATCAAAATGCCGAACTCTTTCTCGTCGATAATTGCGGCCATGTGAGTGGGCTGAGGGGCAGCAACGGCGTCTCGGAGGACTGGTGTCGGATCACTTTCCGCTCTCTGAGTGGTGACCGCAAACCGAAAAACTCCGCCTAAGACAGAGCGTGTCCTTCGGGCAGTTTCGAGATGTCCTTTGCTCTCTAACTTTTGAAGGATATTGAGAACTTCGACCGGCTTAATTTCGGCAACTGGTCTACGATCGAGGACCGGGCCCGCGATGTCTTCGATGATCCAGCGCTTCTTTTCCAAGGTTCTTGGTGCGAGTGGAGGCTTTCGTTTGCTCTCACGTTCAAGGTATTCGGCACCGACGAGTTTGAACGTGACGCCTCTTAGGGTCGCGTCTGCGAGTTTTTGCAGGCGCTTCTCTTCGTTAGGGTCTTTTCCTTCGGCGAGTAGCTTCTTGAGCCGATCTCGCTCTTCCCGAGCGGCCGTCAACGTCACTAGCGGATATGACCCAATGGCGGCTGTTTTCTGCTTCTTGTCGAATGTGTAGTTATAGCGCCAAAGCTTCGCGCCTGTTGTCGAAACCAGCAGATACAGCCCAAAAGCGTCCGATAGCTTATAGTCCTTTTCTGCCGCCTTTGCGTTGCGGACACGAACGTCGCTCAATGGCATCCGAGAATTTCTCCCTTCGAAGCCATGGTATCCTAAAAAATAGGATTTTGCGCAATACCATGCACGATACCATGTGTTTCAGTTGCTAGAGGGTTTTTCCAATCGGAACTGAATGACACTGATTGACACAACGGAAATTCAAGAAAACTTGCGCAAACAGCGTCTTAGGTCCGATTGAAGAACCTAACTGACATCAATTGAGACTGTTTGAAAAAGTGTGTTGGTGCCGCTTAGGTGACTCGAACACCTGACCCCATCATTACGAATGATGTGCTCTACCAACTGAGCTAAAGCGGCCCGGAACATTACATTCCAATTTCCCGAAGGAAGCCAACCGTTTCCGACTGAACGGTGCGCTGATAACCAAAAGCACGGAGGAAAGCAAGGCCCAAATCAAACAATATCGTTGTTTGTTAGAAAGGTTTCACAACATGTACATCGGCAGTACCAGACGGGGCGGAAATCAACCGGGTTTTACAGCGGGCATGCGATAATGATCCGTAGAGTGTGAAACGTTGGAACCGCACCAGCCTTCAAGCTGGCGCGGTTCCGTGACCATCAAAGAATCAAACGCCTGCGCAAAGACGCTGGCGGGCGTCGTTATATTCACGCTCCAGCCGGTCGACCAGTTGCCCGGCAGGCGCAACTTCATGGATGGCGCCGATACCCTGGCCGCAGCCCCAGATATCCTTCCAGGCCTTGGCTCCTTCCTGCTGAGCCTTGTCGAAATCCATCTTGGACGGATCGGCTTCCGGCAGGTTTTCCGGATCGAGACCTGAATTGGCGATCGACGGCTTCAGATAATTGCCTCCGATGCCGGTGAAGTAGTTGGAATAGACGATGTCGGATGAATTCGAGTCGACGATCATCTGCTTGTAGGCATCTGTCGCGCGCGCTTCGGTCGTGGCGATGAAAGGCGAGCCGATGTAGGCGAGGTCGGCGCCCATGGCCTGAGCGGCGAGGATCGATCCGCCATTGGCGATGGCGCCCGAAAGGAGCAAGGGGCCGTCGAACCAAGAACGGATTTCCTGCACAAGCGCGAAGGGCGATAGCGCACCGGCGTGGCCGCCAGCACCGGCAGCCACCGCGATGAGGCCGTCCGCGCCCTTACGGATTGCCGAATTGGCATGGCGGTTGTTGATGACGTCATGAAGGACGATACCGCCATAGGAATGGATTGCCGCATTCACTTCCGGCACAGCGCCGAGCGAGGAAATGACGATCGGCACCTTGTATTTCACGCAAAGGCCAAGATCGTGCTCAAGGCGCTTGTTGGAACGGTGCACGATCTGGTTGACCGCGAAGGGCGCGGATGGCCGATCCGGATTGGCCTTGTCGTAAGCGGCAAGTCCTTCCGTGATCTCTGCCAGCCACTCATCGAGTTGTGCTTCAGGACGGGCATTGAGTGCGGGAAAGGAACCGACGACGCCTGCCTTGCACTGCGCCATGACCAGAGCCGGATGCGAAATGATGAATAGGGGAGCACCAACCACCGGGATGCGCAGTCTGCTTTTCAGAATATCCGGCAAGGCCATCTTCAATCGTCCTCCGTGATTGACGTTTCCGTAAACGTAATATTTCTAGCAGCTCTTTGTCCAACGGCAATATCAAAAGCGCGCGAGCCGACCTATCAATACAGGTCGCCTGCGGTTTTCCGAGAATCTTGACAGGAAGCGACGGAAACCAGCTGATTGGGACATTCTTGATGCACGGACACTCTATGGTAAGCGGAAATGCCGGGAGGGGAGGGAATCGCCAACATACTTTGGGATGTCTCGTTCATTCGCATGGCGCAGTTTGGCGCTGTAAAACCATACGGATGGGGGAAAACCGCAGTCAGAGTTAATATTTGGTGTCTCCGACATGCTTATTGGCTAGTCAAAGCGGGTGATGAACAGCTAAATGCCTTGATTCAGACGTTAATTTCGCTGAGGCTTATGAAATCGTCTGCATCGGAGACCGCTTGCTCCTGTTGAGGGCGTGACGAAACGGCGGGAAGAACGAACAAGGGAAGAGCAACCTTTGGAAAGTATTGAGCGCGCGATCAGGAATGCATTTGCCAAGGCGGATGCGCATAATCCGGCGACCCGCCAGCGAATCTATGAGTCCGCTTGGGGTGCGCATGAGCGCGCTCTTGCGGCAAATACCGCGCTCAGCGATGTGCAGAAGGAACAGCGCCGCCAAAAGCTAAAGGACGCGATCTCGCACATTGAACAGGAATTCAAGACCGGTGGTGACAAGACTGAGCGTCACGACCCGTCACTTGATGCTCCGCACAGGGAAGATCCGATCCTTGGCGGTAAGGCGGAAGAGGCATCGCCTGCGCTCGATACCAGCGACATCCGTGCGACCTCGCGGCAGAAGAAGCGCAGCAATGCCGATCTCGGTTATGAGGGCGGCGTTTCGCGTAAGGACCGCAGGAAAAAGAAACGCCATTCGCCTTTCTATAGCTATGGTATTCCGGCGCTTGTGCTCGCTGTTGCCGCTTTCATCGGTTATTCGCTCTATAACAGCTTTATCGATTTGAGCCGTGGACCGGCGAACAATCCGCTGCATAGCGATGGCAGTATTGCGCCTTTGAAAGAAGGCGAAGAGCCCGGCGGATTGAAATGGATCACGATTTTCCAGCCATCTGAGGCAACACGAATGTCCGTCAAGGGACGTGCGACGGCGGAAATCAGGCAGGAAGGCACACGCAGTTTTGCACGTGTACAATCTTCCGGTGCCGAAGATACGGTCACATTCGATGTGGGCGAAGGCATTTTGAACCAGCTGGAAGGCAAGAAGGCGACCTTCGACATTGTTGCGCGAGCGGATGATGGCAAGACGACCCAGATGTCAGTCAATTGTGATTTCGGCGGTCTTGGCGATTGTGGGCGAAGGCGCTACGACGTTCGCGATTCCGTGAGCGACTTCCTTTTCGATATGGATATTTCGTCCGGCCAGAAGGCAGGTCGCGCAGGCACGATCACGGTCAACTCAGATTTGAGCGGTTCCGGCAAGCCGGTGAATATCTATGAAATCCGCGTTTCGACGGCGGCTGAATAATCAACTTAGCAGCTTTTCCAGTGTTTCAAGCCGGTCCGCTTCGCGGGGCGGCTTGTCCCAGCGAAGCCGTGAGAAACGCGGAAAGCGCATGGCAACGCCGGATTTATGGCGCGTGGAGCGATTGAGACCCTCGAAAGCAACTTCCACCACCAGGCCATGATCGGGCTCGGCACGCACGGACCGAACCGGCCCAAAGCGCTCGGTGGTGTTCTCGCGCACAAACTTGTCCAGCAATTTCAATTCTTCGTCCGTAAAGCCGAAATAGGCTTTGCCAACCGGCACCAGCACTGGCTCGCCTTCCGGTCCCGTCCAGACGGCAAAGGTGAAATCTGAATAATAGCTGGAGCGCTTGCCATGTCCACGCTGGGCATAAACGATCACGGCATCGACGGTGAACGGATCACGCTTCCATTTGAACCAGGGCCCTTTCGGGCGTCCGGGCAGGTAAGTGCTGTCGTGGCGTTTCAACATGACGCCTTCGATGACGGGATGGGGTGGATTGGCGCGAAACTGCGCCAATTCCTCGAAGTCAGCGAAAGGCAGTATTGGCGAAAGATCGAAGCGGCGAGGGTCGAGCTTGCTGACGAAACCTTGCAGGCGGGCACGGCGCTCGGAGAAAGGCAAGGCGCGCAGGTCTTCGCCAGTCTGCTGGTTCCCGTCCTGCAACAAATCATAGGCCCGCACAAAAGCGGGATAGTCGCGTAACTGCTTCGCGCTCACGGTCTTGCGGTTCAGTCTTTGCTGGAGATCGGAAAACGTGGCAGTTTCTATGCCGGTTTCGCCGTGATGACCGACAAGCAATTCGCCATCGATTGCACCTTCGAAATCCATGGCCTCCAGAATGTCCGGGAATGCGCCGGAAATATCGTCACCGGTGCGCGAGTAGAGGCGGCGTACACCGCTTTCCGCGACAGCCTGAACGCGAATGCCGTCCCACTTCCATTCGGCGCTGTAGGCGGATGCCTCAAGCGAGGGGATTTCAGCTTCGTCGAGTGCTGTCGCCAGCATGACGGGGTGAAACGGTGCGGCCGCGGTGGCAGCAGGCTTTTCACCGCGACCTTCAAGCCAGGCGAAAAGCGCCTCATAAGGCGGTGACTGGCCGTGCCAGAGTTCTTCGATTTCCACGATGTCGACGTCGCCGAAATCAGCAAGAGCCTGTTTGGCCAGACGGGCCGAAACCCCGATGCGCAAACCGCCGGTGACGAGCTTCAACAGTGCATAACGTTCGGAAATGCCGAGCAGATCGAGCCATCCGGCCACGAGCATCGGGCCTTCGCGGCGCGACGCAAGCCGCAATTCATGCACCACAATCCCAAGTGGCAGATTTGCGCCGGGCGCGGTTTCACTGGGGCCGGGCCAGGTGAGCGAAATCGTTTCGGCGAGATCTCCCACATAATCATAGGAATAGGCAAAGAGTGTGGGATCGGTGCGCTCGGCTATCAGTGCGCGCAGCATGGCGGGCTTCACGCTTTGCAGTTCGAGATCGCGCGTGATTGCCGCCAATGCCAGACCGCGATCCGGGTCGGGAGTAGCACGGAAATAGTCAATAAGCAGACGAAGCTTGCCGTTGCGCTGCGGTGTCAGAACCAGCCGGTCAAGAAGTTCAGCGAAAGCACGCATCAATCGCCCTCATCTTCATAGCCGATGAGATGCAGCGGCTTGGCCGGTATGTTCTGCAACTCGCACCAGCGAACAAGCGCTTCCTCGCGTCCATGCGTGACCCACACTTCGGCAGGTGCGATTTCCGTTATGGTCGCCGTCAGTTCATCCCAGTCGCAATGGTCGGAAATGATGAGTGGCAGTTCAACGCCCTGTTGCTTGGCGCGCTGGCGGATGCGCATCCAGCCGGAGGCGAAGGCCGAAATGGGATCGGGAAAACGCCGCGCCCAACGGTCGGAAAAAGCCGATGGAGGACCGACGATGATCTTGCCTGCAAAATCCGGCTGCGCTTCGTCACGTTCCAGGGTTGCCGGTTCAAGCGGACCGAGATCGATACCTTGTGCCTGGTAATAATCGCACATCTTTTCCAGTGCACCGTGAATATAGATCGGTTCCGAGTAGCCTGCGTTGCGTATGAGTTTGATAACCCGCTGCGCCTTGCCCAGCGAATAGGCACCGACAAGGTGCGCGCGTTCAGGAAATTGCCGGATTGATTTGAGAAGCGTTGCGATCTCGTGTGACGCATCAGGGTGACGAAACACTGGCAGCGCAAAGGTTGCTTCGGTGATGAAGACATCACAGGCGACCGGCTCAAAAGGTGCGCAGGTTGGATCGGCTGCGCGCTTGTAATCGCCCGAAGCGACAATGCGGGTTCCGTCCTTCTCCACTGCGATCTGGGCCGAACCGAGCACATGGCCTGCGCCATGAAAACTGACCCGGACACCATTGATCGTCAGGGTTTCACCGAGGCCTATCGGTTGCGTGGTTTCGGAGAAGTTCGCGCCGTAGCGTAGCGCCATGATGTCGAGCGTTTCGGGCGTTGCCAGTACATGGGTGTGGCCCGAGCGGGCATGATCGGAATGTCCGTGCGTGATGAGCGCGCGTTCCACCGGACGCACGGGGTCGATGTAGAAATCGCCGGGCGGGCAATAAAGACCTTTGGGAGAGGAGCAGAGAAGCTGGTTGAAACGCATGGTTTCAAGATAGGTCACGAAGTTCGCGCCGAAAAGAGAGGGAACTTGCATCTGCTGACAAAATGAGAACAAAAGTGAACAAACACCTTGGCGGCTTGCCTCGCTGCGATTAGATTGACGGCGTGACACTGAACCTGAAACCCGCCGCCGCATCTGCCGCTTTTCCCTTGCCGGACCGTTTTCTTGAATGGTTTGCGGCCAAGGGCTGGTCGCCGCGCGCGCATCAGCTTGAGCTTCTGGCCCGTGCTGAACAGGGCCAGTCCACGCTTCTGATTGCGCCCACCGGGGCAGGTAAAACGCTGGCCGGGTTTCTGCCTGCATTGGTGGACCTGGAACGAAATGGCCGTAAAAAGCCGGGTATGGCGAAGCGCGGCGTGCATACGCTTTATATCTCGCCGCTGAAGGCTCTGGCCGTCGATATTCATCGCAATCTGACGGTGCCGGTCGAGGAAATGGGTCTCGACATCACCATCGAGACCCGGACCGGCGATACGCCTGCGCACAAACGCCAGCGGCAGAAGCTGGCACCGCCGGATATTCTGCTGACCACGCCAGAGCAGCTTGCACTGTTGATCGCATCCAAAGGTTCGGAACAGTTCTTCAAGGGGCTGCGCTATGTGGTGCTGGACGAATTGCACTCGCTGGTGATTTCCAAGCGCGGGCATTTGTTGGCGCTGGGGCTGGCGCGGCTGCGCCGCCTGCAGCCGCAATTGCAGACCATCGGCCTTTCCGCAACGGTGGCTGAGCCCGATGAACTGCGCCGCTGGTTGGTGGAACAGGACAGCACCGGGCCGATGGCCGGACTTGTGACGGTGGACGGCGGAGCCAAGCCGGAAATCACCATTCTCGATTCCGACGAACGGGTGCCATGGTCAGGCCATTCGTCACGTTATGCTATTCCTGACATTTACGAGGCGATCCGCCAGCACCGCACGACGCTTTTATTCGTCAATACGCGCAGTCAGGCAGAGATGCTGTTTCAGGAGCTGTGGCGGGTCAACGAGGACACGCTGCCCATTGCGCTGCATCACGGTTCGCTCGATGCCAGCCAGCGCCGCAAGGTCGAGCAGGCCATGGCCGCCAACACGTTGCGGGCTGTGGTAGCGACTTCGACGCTTGATCTCGGGATCGACTGGGGTGATGTCGATCTAGTCATTCATGTCGGCGCACCGAAAGGGGCCAGTCGCCTTGCGCAGCGCATTGGCCGTGCCAATCACCGCATGGACGAGCCAAGCCGCGCCATTCTTGTACCCGCCAATCGCTTCGAGGTGATGGAGTGTCGCGCCGCACTTGATGCCAATTATCTGGGTGCGCAGGATACGCCACCCCTGATCGATGGGGCGCTGGATGTGCTGGCGCAACATGTGCTCGGCATGGCCTGTGCCGAGCCTTTCAACGCCGATCAGCTTTATCGTGAGGTGCAGAGTGCCGCACCCTATTCGAACCTTCCGCGAGACACGTTCGACCGCATTCTGGATTTTGTGGCGACCGGCGGCTACGCACTCAAGACCTATGAACGGTTCGCGAAAATCCGCAAGACCGTGGACGGCACTTGGCGGGTTTCCAATCCGCGCATTGCGCAGCAATATAGGCTCAACATCGGCACGATTGTCGAAGCGCCGGAGCTCAATGTCCGGCTTACTCGTGGCGGCAAGGGCGGAAATGCGCGCGGCGGACGTGTTCTTGGTCGCATCGAGGAATATTTCCTTGAGACGCTCACTGCTGGCGACACGTTCCTGTTTGCCGGAAAGGTTCTGCGGTTTGAAGGCATCCGTGAGAACGAATGCATCGCCTCCAATGCTGCCGGGCAGGATGCCAAGATTCCTGTCTATGCAGGCGGCAAGTTTCCGCTTTCCACCTATCTCGCCGCGCAGGTGCGCGCCATGCTTGCCGACCGCACGCGCTGGCAGTTTTTGCCGGAACAGGTGCGGGAATGGCTGGAAGTGCAGCAGTGGAAATCCGTGCTGCCTGCAACGGATGAGCTGCTGATCGAAACCTTTCCGCGCGGCAATCGCTTCTATATGGTCGCCTATCCGTTCGAGGGCAGGCTGGCGCATCAAACGCTCGGCATGTTGCTGACGCGCCGTCTGGAACGCATGGGCGCGCATCCGCTTGGCTTTGTCGCTACCGATTATTCGCTGGGGCTTTGGGGCCTCAAGGATATGGGCGCGCTGATCGGCACGGGAAAGCTCAATCTCACCCGTCTGTTTGACGAGGATATGCTGGGGGATGATCTCGAAGCCTGGCTTGATGAAAGCTACCTTTTGAAACGCACTTTCCGCAATTGTGCCGTGATTTCAGGGCTTATCGAGCGCCGTCATCCGGGACAGGAGAAAACGGGCCGTCAGGTTACGGTTTCCACCGACCTGATCTATGACGTGCTGCGGACCCATGAGCCGGACCACATATTGCTGCAGGCGACGCGCGCGGATGCCGCGACCGGGCTTCTGGATATCAAGCGTCTTGGCGACATGCTGGCGCGTGTGAAAGGTCATCTCCTGCACAAGCCGCTCGACAGGATTTCACCGCTGGCGCTGCCTGTGATGCTCGAAATCGGACGCGAGCGTGTGGCAGGCGATGGCGATGAAATGTTGCTTGAAGAGGCCGCAGACGACCTGATCAAAGAGGCGATGCAATGAAGACTGCCGTGTGGGGCAATGGAGAGGCCTACAGTCTGGCCCATACGGAAGTGCGTGGCGTTGCAGCCGTGTGCGATCCATCCGGTGCACTGTTCCTGCCTGATCTCCATATGCTGATCGTTTCCGATCTGCATCTGGAAAAAGGTTCATCCTTTGCCCGGCGCGGCCAGCTCATCCCGCCTTATGACACAGCAGCGACGCTCGACATGCTGGCGCTGGCCATCGCGCGTTATCAGCCGCGAACCGTCATCAGCCTTGGCGACAGTTTTCACGATGCGACGGCCAGCGAACGCCTGCCGTCGCTTTATGCCATCCGGCTGAAATCGCTTATGGAGCATCGGGACTGGTTCTGGATCACTGGCAATCATGATCCGGATCGCCCGGTCGACCTGCCGGGCGATTGTGTGGAGGAACTGGCAGTCGGGCCGCTTACCTTCCGGCATGAACCATCGCGCAAGGCCGGGCAGGGCGAGATTGCAGGGCACCTTCACCCCGCGGCCCGCATCGTGCGACGTGGACGATCAGTACGCCGCCCCTGTTTTGTTAGCGACGGGGAAAGGCTCATCATGCCTGCTTTCGGAGCCTATACGGGTGCGCTGAATATTCTGGATCGCGCTTTCCGAGGGCTGTTCGCTGACGAGACCCTGCGCGCCTATATGCTGGGACAGGGTAAGGTTTACCCGATTGCGCGCGGTGCGCTTTATGGGGGTTAATCCCTGCGGAACAGAATGCGTCCGAACCAGCCGGTGAAGACGGCAAGGAAAACGGCAAAAAGGCCGTAGAGAAAGCTGTTCTGGTGGGCGGCGTTGTAGATGCTCTGTTCAAAACCAGCCTTGACGATTTCCAGACTGGCATTGGCTTCACGCAAAAAAACACCGTTGCGGAACAGAAGCGCCCGAGCCTTGTGGCGCCCGACCGGCACATTGGCGGGCAGGTTCAATGTGGCGCGAAACAAGGTGCGGGAAATGAACTCCACACCCCCGATGCGCTGCGTATAGAGGCCCTGGCGGATTTTCATTTCGCGCAGTTCGTTGCCAAATGTCGGGATATTGCCCGACAGGCTGCCCGGATCTTCCGGGACGAGATAGAAGTTGCGCACGCCCACCGAAAGTTGTCGGTAGATTTTCTCTTCGGTAATGTCCTGCAGATTGCGGGTAGAGGCCAGCGAGTAGGAGAGCGGCACGCCCATGAAGGTTTCCGAATCCGAATTCACCCAGACACCGAGATAACGGTCCTTCTTGCGCACCACGAGATCGCGCGAGGGGCCTTGCAGCACGACGATGATATCGTAACGGCCTTGTCGCTGGATCATCGGGTCGGCATTGTCGAGCGCGCCGAATATGGTGAGGTCAGTGCCGCCGAAATTCGATGTGATGGCGATGGTTTCGGTTGAAAGTCCGATTTCGATGGTTTCATCCGCAGGGTTCTGCAATTGCGGAACCGTGTTGCCGTTGCCGCTGGAATCGACCTGCGCCAGTGCGCTTCCCGTCATTAGAAGGAACATCAATGCGGAGGAAAGCGTAAGGCTCCGCATGTCAGATATCCGCAATCGAAATGGAAAACAGATTGTCGGGCCGCACGAACAGGCCAAAGGCGAGGCGCAGGCCAACGGCAAGCACGAGAAGCGCCAGCAAAAGGCGCAACTGTTCGCCGCGCAATTTTTGGCCCGCGCGTGCGCCATATTGCGCACCGATCACGCCGCCAACCATCAGCAGGAAAGCAAGCACGATATCGATGGACTGGTTGGTCGTTGCCTGCAGGACGGTCGTGACTGCGGTCACAAAGGTGATCTGAAACAGCGAGGTTCCGACAACCACATTTGTCGGAACATGCAGCAGATAGATGAGCGCCGGAACCATAATGAAACCGCCGCCGACACCCATCACCGATGACAGAAGGCCGATGAAGAAGCCGATGCCGAGAACCGGAATGATGCTGACATAGATGGTAGAGGCGCGAAACCGCATCTTGAATGGCAGGCGGTGTATCCACGTATGCTGGCCGGATCGCCGCACAGCACCTGCTTGTCCCTTCTTCACACGGCGCAAGGCGCGCAGGCTTTCCACCAGCATCAGACCGCCGACAGTGCCGAGAAAGAAGACGTAGAGGATGGAAACGATCAGGTCCAACTGGCCGAGATCGCGCAGCCACGAGAACACGAAGATACCGACAAGGGAACCCAATACACCACCCGCCACGAGAAACAGGCCGAGCTTGATATCGAGCGTGCGACGTTTGAAATGCGCCAGTGCGCCGGAAACCGACGAGGCGATGACCTGATTGGCACCGGTGGCGACCGCGATTGCAGGTGGAATGTTATAAAAGATCAGAAGCGGCGTGATCAGAAAGCCGCCGCCGACGCCGAACAGTCCGGAGAGAAAACCCACGGCGGCGCCCATGCCGAGAAGAACCAGCATGTTGACCGATAATTCCGCAATGGGAAGATAAATACCCAATTCCGAACCCGGCTTTCACGAACGCATGACACACAGTTGCTTGCGGTCGCGCTTCTCCGCAAGATGTTTCACTCTACTAAAACATCTCCGGCAAAATTATGAAACTGTTCTGCGTGCGGAAATGCATGAAAACAAGTAGTTAGGCTTAACTTCACACGTGAGTTTCAGCCCGACCACTCCTCATAATGTCTTGCTCTGTCGCCATCGCGAAGTCAAACGCCGATTGCTGATAAAGTTATCTCGCGAAACTCTATTCGAGGAAAAATGCTAGGTGTTGTTTAAGAACAACAAAAAGAGCCTTGAAGAGAGCTTAAAACAGTCATTGTTGGTATAATCCCATAGAATATATAGGAAATACATGAGCGCAATCTGGCCACGATGCACTGCCGATCAGTCGATGGCATTCTGTCGGTTGCTGATGACGATATTGATATCTTCTTTCGGCGTGATGATGGAATGGCCAGACGATGGGTAAAACTGTGCACGGATCGAAATGTTGTCGGACATTTTACTGTCGGTCAGGCTGCCGTTCTTTATAATATAAAGATAGGGATTGGTCAGGTTTACGCTGAAGTTTCCAGCAAAGCGGCTGCTGGACTTGAAACCAAAGCAGTTCATGCTTTCGGCATAGTAGTTGCCATTCATGACATTCCATTCTTCCATCGGGCTGGACCGTGTGAGACAGGTCTTTTTGCCGTCTGGTGTGGTGAAATTCGCATTGAACGACACGCCTATGAAGATGTTCTTCAGCTCGAAACTGCCGGATAGGACTTTGAAAATGGATTTGTACGGATGAATATCCTCGGCAGGGATAAGTTGCTTGTCGCCAGAGGAAATCTCAAAGTCGATCGCATCTCCCTGGAAGTTTTTGATGTCCTTGTCGAGCGCGAGGGGAATCTTCGCGATGATCCCGTTTTCCATGTCGTTGTTTACGTGCAAGAGCATCGTCTATCCCTCGTTGATAGGGCTTAGATAATAAGGCTCAACGAGTCGATTCAACCTGTCACTTCTTTCAGACGCTTGTGGCCAAAACGAAAAAAGGGCAGCATCTGCTGCCCTCGAAAAATCCGATTTACTTCAATGCGTTACTTGTTCTTCTCGAGAAGAAGCTGGACCAGTTTCTGGTCAACGTCACCGGTCGGCGTCTGGCCATTCGCCTTCTGGAAGGCAGCAATTGCAGCGCGGGTCTTGCCGCCCATCAAGCCATCGGCGGTGCCGACGTCGTAGCCGTTCTTCTGGAGAATAAGCTGGATGTTACGAACAGCCTTCTTCATATCCACCGAGCCGGTGGTGAGCGGTTTGCTCTCGGTCCAAGCATCCGGGACGTCGATGGAGTTGGTTGCCTGGTCGAGCGGCTTGGCCTTCCAGAGCTTGACTAAATCCTTGGCGCGTTCAAGCTGTTCCGGTTTCAATGCCTTGGCAATCTGGTCGCGCTTGTCGGCAGCATCCTTGTCACCAGCATTGGCGGCGAGCGAGAACCATTTGTAGCTTTCTTCCAGATTGACCGGCATGCCCAGTCCCTTGGCCGCAAGGATTCCAAGATTGAACTGGCTGTCCTTCACGCCGAGTTCGGCGGCATCGGTGAACCAGCGCACGGCGGAAGCATTGTCAGGGTTGCCGTTGGCACCGGTTGCGAAAAGGACGGCGAGGTTGTGCATCGCGCTGGCGTTACCCTGTTGCGCTGAAAGCTGGTACCAGGTCTTGGCCTTTTCGAGATCGCGGGCCATGCCAAGGCCCTTCTCGTTGAAGTTGCCGAGACGATATTGCGCGGGAGCAAAGCCTTGACCTGCAGAAATCTCATACCATTTCGCCGCCTTGGCAAAGTCGGCAGCAACGCCGCGACCTTCCATGTAGCGATTGCCGACCTCGAAGAGGGCACGGGCGTCGCCCTTGGCTGCAGCCTCGCGAAGCGCTGCCGGACCGGCTTCTTCCGGTACAGACGGAATGGTGGCCTGAGGCTGTGCGGCAGGTTCGGTTGATGTAGCCGTTTCCGCAGGGGCTACCGGATGGACGGTTGTTCCGGTTGCTGCGGCAGGCTGTTCAATCTGTGTGGGGATTTCGACCGCTGCCTGTTGCTCGTTCGCTAGTTTCGGGATTTCTTCCTGCGCAATTTTTTCCGCGCGGGGCTCTGCGATTACGGGCGTGGTTTCCGCGGATTGTTCGAGGGCAGGTGTGGTGTCCGACGCGATTTTTGCAGCGATTTCGTCGGCTGGCGCAGGTGTATTATCGGCGGCAGTTGTGTCGATCTGAGGCGGCACCGTATCAAGTGCGGCTTCCACCGGCTCGTCGCGGTTGAGGAAAGCTGAGCCGATCTGCAGGCCAGCCATCGCGATCATCACAGCACCGATTGCCATCAGGATCGGCTTGCGCTGGCGCTGGATCATGTCGCCGACTGATGACTTTTTCTTACCAGTGCGCTTGGTCGTGCCCTTCTGAAGCTGTTCGGATTCAGCGGCGGCAAGCTGGGCGGCGCGACGCGCCGCCGTGATGAAGTCCACCTTGCCGTTGGCGGCAAGGGCCAGATCGGCAGCGTCTTCGCGCTGGCGGCGTTCTTCGCGCACCCGCTTCATAATCGAATTGAGGTCCGGCATGCCTTCGCCCTGAGGGCGAGGGGATGGAGTCGTTTCCAGCTCCGGTTCTTCGCGTGTGATCGGCTCGATGGCCGCAAGATCGCTTTCGAAGGCTGGCGCATCAAGCGTCGCGTCAAAAGCGCTGGCTTCGAGTGTTTCGTCGTTCTTTCCGACGGATTTGTCGGCGCGGCGACCGCGTATAGCTTTCGCGAAACCGCCGAAGAGCGATGACTTCCCGGTCAAGTCACCTGCCTGCATATCGGCGGGACCAGCTTCGCTCTGGACGGTTGCAAAAGCTGCTTCCGCTGCCGCTGCAGCCGGGGAACGCGGTGCCGACGGACGCGGCGATCCAGCGTTGGGGCTGGTGAAGGCCGACTTTTCAGTGTCCGACGTGTCTGATTTGCCTGCCACGTCCTGCTCAAGCCTGGCCAGACGATCAACGATCTTGACCAATGTGTCGTGGACGGTCTCGAATGTCTTGCCGTTGCGCTCGTCGGAATTGCGCGCCAGGGCCTCAAGCGATTTCATGTCTTCGGCGAGTTGCCGGGCGATCACGCTGTCGCCATGTGATCCATGCTGCAGAACGCGCGCGACAGCACTTTCGGCAGCTTCGCGCGCTGCATCCAGCACTGTTTCGCGATTGGAGGCGATGGAGCGCTCGATGGAAACGAGACGCGGCTTCAATTCTGCGAGCTCGGCAACGGGCTGCGCAAGATGATGGGCGATATTTGCAATCTGATCTTCGAGGCTGCGGATTGCCTTCACATCCAGTCCAGGGCCGTCATAGGTCGGCGCCTGAAGGAGACCCAGTGAAATCTGCTGCGAAAGATCGTCGAGGCGGCCTTCCAGAGTGTGGATCGCGCTGTTGTCGACATGCTGCGTGGCATATTGCGCGTCGAGACGCTCGGTCAGTTCTGCAAAGCGGCGGTCGATTTTGTCCAGAACGGAAGGATGCGGCTCCTCTACCCGGCGCTCGGCAGCTTCGAGCTTCTCGCCGATGGCTTCAAGACGTGCCTCTACAGCGTGATAGTCGGACTGGTTCAGATTCTCCATGACCTTGCCAACCTGATTGGCAAGCAGGTTAATCTGGTGTGCGAGCTGGTCAATGACGCCTTCCGGTAGCGCTGAGCCGCTTGAAAGGCCGTCGATGCGAGAGGAAAGTTCGCCGAGCTTGCGATAGAGCGTATCGGAATTCTGCTGCGTTGCCGAAGTGGCGAGCTGTTCTGCGAGCTCTGCCAAACGGCTTTCGATACGCTCCAGTCGGCGCGCACTGTCCTGATCCGGGCGCTGGGCGCGGCTGGTGGCGATGATAGCGCGGCTGATTTCGTCCAGCCGCTCATCGATCTGCTGCAGACGGCTCTGATCGAGCGACGACGCGTGTTGTGGGCTGAGCGATTCCTCGATGGAATTCGCGAGCTGGCCGATGCGATCCTCGATTGCGCTCAGGCGGTTCGACTGGGGCAACGTACCGATGGCGTCGCGCACCTGCTCAAGCCGCGAGCCGATCGCATCCAACGCCGGATCGACGGCGTTGTGGCGCTGTTCGAAGGCCTCGAAACGCGCGTCGAAGCGATCCCAACGATTGTTGAGACGATGCAGTGTTTCTTCGCGCGCGAGGCTCTGGACGGTGCGATGGAGCTCTTCGAGCTGGCGGCGGAGCGCCTGCGCGTTTGCCTCACTGCTGCGTTCGGCGAGAAGGCGTACGCTGTCGTTGATACGCTCGAAATCATCGCTCATCTGCTGTGAAAAGCCTTCTTCGCTTGCGGCGCGCTGAAGGCGGGTCATCTCGCGGCTGGCACGGCTGACCTCGGCGCTTGAGGCATAATGCGGCTGCGGTTCTTCATGGCTACCGCGCATCCGACGCAGATTTTCGGCAATTTCGGCGAGGCCAGTTACAGTCTCGTCAGGATGGCGAACTGGGTGACGTTCGGAACGCAGAATATCGCGTACGTCCGGGGCGCTGTCGTGCTCCAGATCCATCAGGCGTTTTTCAAGGCTCGCCAGCGTGCGGTTAAGTTCTTCCATGGCAGGCGATGACGCTCGGCGCTCGCGGTGGGCATTCAAATCGTCAATAATTGATCGTGAACCTGACGCCATATCTGGATTTGCCATGATAAATTCACTTTTTCTAATGATAGAGGCCGCCGGGAGCAAATTTCACCAGCGCAACAGGCAAGAATTTGCTCTGCTTACATTTGTACAAACGTGGTAAATAACTCGTTAATATATGCGGCTAAGTGAGTGCTTTCGTGGATGCCGAATAGCATCCCATGGTTGAGCGGGCTGAATTCAGCGTGTCAAACGCAACCCGGCATGAAAAGCGGATCTATCGAATACGAAAGATGCGTGAACCGCGGCGGCAAAATGTAAATCGAAGCTACGGCACTGACAGCAATGTCAATGTGAGCTGTCATCAACAGTGGTTCCATCGCGCAATCGCGCGGTGACCGGGCGTTTCCGGGGGCGGAAACAGGGTAGGACATGAGTAAACAGGCTAACGCACCAGGGCTGGTCGCAGATTTAGCAATTGCGGATTTGCTAACCGGCACAAGCGTGAATATGCGAAAGGAAGGTCAGTCAGGCGGTCAACTATACCGGATCGGCGATCTAGCGGAGGAGTTCGACCTGACGTTGCGCGCTTTGCGCTTCTACGAAGACAAGGGATTGCTCAATCCGCGCCGTGCGGGCGTGACGCGGCTTTATGATTACAACGACCATACACGCTTGCGTCTCATCCTGTTTGGACGACGCATCGGCTTCACGCTGAGCGAGATGGGGCAGTTGATCAGCGTGTGGGAAAATGAGACCCGCGACGCTGTCGAAGTGGAGAAGCTACGCAAGCGTTTCAAGGAAAAACTGGTCGAGCTTGAGAAGAAAAAGGACGAGGTTGATCAGTCTGTCGAAGAGCTGCGAACCATCCTCGCACGAATGGGGCGACAATCGTTTTGATTGCGGGTGTGTGAAGTTTGAAAATGTGGCTGCCCCTATCTGATTGACAGGACAGATAAGGGCAGCCTATTCGCTCGTAATGAAAAATATATATAAAAATCAACGCTTTTAGAATGCAATCTAGACTTTGACGCCATACGGGGAATGACGGAACAGCCTGTCTTGTATCGGTAATATACAAGCCATTTTGCATCCTCCATTTTTGCTCTGCAGGCTGTGTTTGGTCTAATCCACCAACACAGATGTTGCTTGCAGGGCGAGAACGGGTCGCGTTTAGCAATAAGAAAAAGTTTTAAAACCTCCTGTTCATTGAAAACAAGGCCATCTTAACTGGATTTAGATCGATCTTAAAATAGCAACTTGCTGGGTAAGATTTCTCAATCTATATTGGCTAATTTAACTAACGCTAAATATTGAAATGTAATTTTCGAATAACTGATTTATCCGCAAGGAAGCTTCCGGAAGGCTTCGTTCTGGGATTCCTGAAAACTTGTATCGACTTGTGTCTCGCCAAGTGCGCTCTGGGGCGGCTTTGGGCAATGAAACTACGGTTCACAATTATTCGCCGTCATCTTTTTAATTTGGGTATATGTGCGCATCCACGAATGTGCGGCCTCGGCCAGATCGAAGTCAGAGCGAACTCCGCCTGACAGGTCCGAATGTTTCAGCCTGTTGCATGAAGTGTGCCCTGGAGTGGGAACCTCGACGCATCGACGGGGTTATTCCAGCCTTGCGACTGATGGCGCATCCAAGATGTGCCCAGAACGAACAGATGGAGCGCCGGTCTGATCCAATCAGATCGAATTCGCTCTGATGCGAAAGTGAGGCTGACAATGAAAAAAGCTCTTGTTCTGACCGTAGCGGCGTTTCTTGCTAGCTCCGGTTTTGCGCTGGCGCAGGATCGAGTGCTTATCGAAGTGCCTCAGGCAGCACGCGATTATGTCATCGCAAATCCTTCGGACCCGGTCGTCATTGAGGGCGAAATCAGTGACGGTTATGTTCTCCCCGATGCAATCGCGGTTCATCCGATCCCCGACAATCCGGGTTTCGGTTACATCTATGTCAATGGTGAACCGGTGATCGTTTCCATGCAGAACCGTCAGGTCGTCTATTATACCGAAGGGCCGAATGCTGGTCCGCTGGTGCCGAATGAAGTCGTGACCTACATCGAAACCAATCCGGTTGATCCGGTCATCATCGAAGGAGATATCGCCGAAGGTATGGTCATCCCCGAGGATGTGCCTCTGGTGGCTGTTCCTGAGCAGCCGACTTATTCCTATGTTTATGTGGAAGATCGTCCGGCTCTGATCGATACGCAGACCCGCCGCGTTGTATGGGTCAAGTAAGCCTTCAAGGATCGATTAATAGTAGAAGGGCGGCAGAATTGCCGCCTTTCTCATGTCTCACATCTGGTCATCCGGTCTACGCAATCGGCGTGATTTTCACCGTTCAGCTCGCGTTACCGGTCAAAAATGACCGTTCACGAAGCCGTAAACTTGACCATAACACCACGCTGGCGAAAATATGCCTGCATGAGCTTCCTGCCGGAGCGATTGTTCTGCACCAGCTTGGCCGGATCGAACACAGCCTCTTTCAGGCCCGCGCGCTCAAGCGCTGCTTTCAGGGCGGCGATATGTAAATCGATGTCGACATTATCCGCCTGAAGCGATTCATAAATTCGGTCTGTCGCTTCCGCTACAGTAGGTTCGCTCACCACTATACTCCTGTTGTTGCTTGCAGGCGCTTATCACACTTTCCCTTCGACCACTATCAGGATGAAAAGCGTCTTTACATGAACATTTCCCCGTCCCGCACGAACTTGTGTAATTTTTGACGTTTACGGAAACGTCAAAGTAGGTTAGCTTCGAGCCGAAATTGACTGGACGAGCGCGAATTCCGTGATGTGGTCAGTCAAAAAAGCGGCAAAAATGGCTGTTTTCGGAGAAAATCATCCCTTTTTGTTGCAACATGCGCGCTGTCACAACGTTTTGCTATAATGTGGCATGCAGGCATGAAACGCGGTTACGGGCTCGTTCCAGCCATCGCGGAACGGCTCAGGTGGTGAATTTGGAGGATTTCTATGCCGAGCTATCGCGCGCCAGTTGAGGATACGAATTTCGTTCTCAATGACGTTCTGAATTATCAGCGCTACAACAATCTACCGGGCTTTGCCGACGCGTCGCCCGATGTCGTCGAGGCAATCCTGTCTGAAGGCGCGAAGCTTGCCGAGGGCACCCTGTTTCCGGTCAATCAGACCGCTGATCGCGAAGGCTGCAAGCGTCATTCGGACGGTTCGGTGACGACGCCGAAAGGCTACAAGCAGGCTTACGACCTTTATCGCGAAGGTGGCTGGCTCGGCCTCGCCGTGCCGGAACAATATGGCGGGCAGGGGCTTCCTTATCTGCTGCACACGGCTGTCGGCGAATATATGTCGTCTGCCAATATGGCGCTCACCATGTATCCGGGCCTGACACAGGGCGCGATTGCCGCGATCCTGACCCACGGCACCGATGAGCAGAAAGACACCTATCTGCCGAAGATGGTGGAAGGCACCTGGACCGGCACGATGAACCTGACCGAGCCGCATTGCGGTACCGATCTGGGCTTGCTGCGCACCAGCGCCGCGCCGCAAAAAGACGGTTCCTACAAAATTTCCGGCCAGAAGATTTTCATCTCGGCTGGCGAACACGACATGTCGGACAACATCATCCATCTGGTGCTGGCCCGTATCGACGGCGCGCCGGAAGGTGTGAAGGGCATTTCGCTGTTCATCGTGCCGAAGTTCATTCTTGATGAGAACGGCAATCCGGGCGAGCGCAACGGCGTGTCCTGCGGTTCCATCGAAGAAAAGATGGGCATTCACGGCAACTCCACCTGCGTCATGAACTACGATGATGCGACGGGCTTCCTGATTGGCGAGGCACACAAAGGCCTGCGCGCCATGTTCACCATGATGAATGAAGCGCGTCTTGGTGTAGCTTTGCAGGGCCTTTCGATTGCCGAAACTGCTTACCAGAATGCCGCTATCTATGCGCGTGAGCGTATTCAGGGTCGTGCGCTTTCGGGTGCCGCGGCACCGGACAAGAAGGCCGATCCGATCATCGTGCATCCGGATATCCGCCGCAACCTCATGAATATCCGTGCTTTCAACGAAGCTGGTCGCGCGCTTATCCTCTGGACCGCACTCAACTCCGATATTGCCCATCGCGCAGGCGATGAGGCGGAACGTCAGGCGGCGGATGATCTCGTTGGTCTTTTGACGCCGGTTCTGAAAGGCGTTCTGACCGACAAGGGATTTGAACACGCCGTCATGGCGCAGCAAGTCTTCGGCGGGCACGGCTATATCGAAGAACACGGCATGAGCCAGTATGTGCGCGATGCGCGCATCGCGATGATCTATGAAGGTGCAAACGGCATTCAGGCGCTTGACCTCGTCGGTCGCAAGCTGGCGCTTAACGGTGGTCGCGCAATCACTGCCTTCTTCAAGGAAGTGGGCGATTTCTGCGAAGCCAACCGCGAAAATGAGAAGTTTTCCTTCTTCACGAAGCATCTGAAGAAGGGCCTCAACGATCTTCAGGCTGCCACCATGTGGTTGATGCAGAATGCGATGGCCAAGCCCGACAATGCAGGTGCCGCCTCCAACGACTATATGCATCTGTTCGGACTGGTGGCGCTTGGCTTCATGTGGGCGCGCATGGCGAGGATCGCGGAAGAAAAGCTTGGCAGTGGCGAAGGCAACAAGGCGTTCCTTGAAGCCAAGCTTGTTACCGCGCGCTATTATTTCGAGCGGATCATGCCGGAAAGCGCCGCACATCTCGCACGCATCCAGTCGGGCGCGGATTCGATGATGGCGCTCAACGCGGACACATTCTGAGTTAGAGATCAGGCTGAGTTAGAGATCAGGCTAAGTTTTCGAACTTAGCGGGAAGGAGCAAAAATGGCTGAGGCTTATATTTACGATCACGTGCGCACACCGCGCGGACGTGGCAAGAAGGATGGCAGCCTGCACGAAGTGCCTGCCGTTCGTCTGGGCGCGAAGGTTCTGGAATCCCTGCGCGACCGCAACGGTATCGACACGGCAAAGGTCGATGACATTATTTTCGGCTGTGTCGATCCGGTGGGAGAAGCTGGTGCGGTCATCCCGCGTTCGTCAGCTTTTGAAGCCGGTTACGACTTCAAGGCGCCGGGCATCCAGATTTCGCGCTTCTGCGCTTCCGGCCTCGATGCGGTCAATCTGGCGGCAGCCAAGGTCGCCTTCGGTTCCGACGATCTGGTGATTGCAGGCGGCGTGGAAAGCATGTCGCGCGTCGGCATGGGCATGTCGGGCGGTGCCTGGTACATGGACCCATCGGTCGGCTTCCCGGGCTATTTCATGCCGCAGGGCGTTTCCGCCGATCTGATCGCCACGAAATATGGTTTCAGCCGCGATGACGTCGACGCTTATGCCGTCGAAAGCCAGAAGCGTGCCGCCAAGTCGTGGGAAAAGGGCTATTTCAAGAATTCGGTCATTTCGATCAAGGACCAGAATGGCCTGACCATTCTCGACCATGACGAGCATATGCGCCCGACAACCGACATGCAGGCGCTGGGCCAGCTCAATCCATCCTTTGTGATGCCGGGTGAAATGGGCGGCTTCAATGCGGTCGGCATTCAGGCCCATCCGGAAATCGAAACCGTCAACCACGTCCACCATGCCGGTAACTCGTCGGGCATCGTCGACGGTGCGGCTGGCGTTCTGGTTGGTTCCAGGAAGGCTGGCAAGGCATTCGATATCAAGCCGCGTGCGCGCATTCGTGCTTTCGCCAATATCGGCTCCGAACCGGCGCTCATGCTGACCGGCCCGGTTGATGTGACGGAAAAGCTTCTCAAGCAGGCGAAGATGAAAATCTCGGATATCGATCTGTTCGAGCTGAACGAAGCCTTTGCTGCCGTTGTTCTGCGCTACATGCAGGCCTTCGACATTCCGCACGACAAGATGAACGTCAATGGTGGCGCCATTGCCATGGGCCATCCGCTCGGTGCAACCGGTGCGATGATCCTCGGTACGGTGCTGGATGAACTGGAACGCCGCGATCTCAACACCGCGCTGGTGACATTGTGCATCGGTGCCGGCATGGGCACGGCGACGATCATCGAGCGCGTTTAAGGCGAGGGAGGTTTTACGAATGGCTTATGTAAATTTCAAAGTTGAAACCGACGCCGATGGCATTGCTCTCGTCACTTGGGACATGCCTGAAAAGTCGATGAACGTCTTCACCGTCGATGCGATGCAGGAATTGAATTCCATCATCGACGCGGTGACGGCCGACGATAAGATCAAGGGCGTTGTTATTACGTCAGGTAAGGACAGCTTCTCTGGTGGCGCCGACCTGACCATGCTGGAAGGCATGTTCAAGGAATTCCAGAAGCAGAAGGCCAAGGACCCGCAGGGCGCGGTCCAGACCCTGTTCGACAATGTCGGCAAGATGAGCGGTCTTTTCCGCAAGCTTGAAACCTGCGGCAAGCCGTGGGTGTCGGCCATCAACGGCACCTGCATGGGCGGCGCGTTTGAAATGTCCCTCGCCTGCCATGCCCGCGTAGCATCCGATGCGCCGGGCGTGAAGATGGCACTGCCGGAAGTCAAGGTCGGCCTGTTCCCGGGCGCTGGCGGTACGCAGCGCGTTCCGCGCCTTGCCAATCAGCAGGACGCGCTCCAGATGATGACGACGGGTTCCAGCCTGACGGCGCAGCGCGCCAAGGCAATGGGTCTCGTCACCGAGATTGCTCCGGCCAAGAAGCTGGTCGAAACCGCAAAGAAGCTCATCAAGGGCGGTCTCAAGCCAGTTCAGCCATGGGATGAAAAGGGCTTCAAGTTGCCCGGCGGCGCGATCTATTCTGCTGCCGGTGCGAACCTTTGGCCTGCCGCAACGGCAATCCTGCGTCGCGAAACCTCCGGTAATTATCCTGCAGCCCTTGCTATCCTGAAGTCGGTTTATGAAGGTCTGCTGGTCCCGTTCGATACCGGCCTCAAGATCGAGCAGCGCTATTTCACCGAAATCCTCCAGACGACCGAAGCGGGCATGATGATCCGTTCGCTCTTCGTGTCGCTGCAGGAATTGAACAAGGGCGCACGCCGTCCGGTCGATGAAAAGCCGACCAAGCTCAAGAAGATCGGCGTTATCGGCGCTGGCTTCATGGGCGCAGGCATCGCCTATGTGACCGCCAAGGCAGGCATTCCGGTGGTGCTGATCGACCGCGATCAGGAGTCTGCCGACAAGGGCAAGGCACATACGGCTGACCTTATCGCCAAGGAAATGCAGAAAGGCCGCGCCACGGAAGCCGACAAGGAAAAGCTCCTGTCGCTTATCACGGCAACGCCGGATTACGCGCTTCTCGAAGGTGCCGATCTGGTGATCGAAGCCGTGTTCGAGGACCGTGAAGTCAAGCGTGTTGCGACTGAGAAGGCCGAGGAAGTGCTCAAGACTTCCGCAGTCTTTGCTTCCAACACCTCGACCCTGCCGATCACTGGTCTTGCGAAAGTCTCGAAACGTCCAAAGAACTTCATCGGCATTCACTTCTTCTCGCCTGTCGACAAGATGATGCTGGTGGAAGTGATCCTCGGCAAAAAGACCTCGGACAAGGCACTGGCCGTAGCCCTTGATTACGTTCGTGCGATTAAGAAGACGCCGATTGTCGTCAACGATACACGTGGCTTCTACGTCAATCGTTGCGTGCTGCGCTATATGTCGGAAGCCTACAACATGCTGGTTGAAGGTGTTCCGGCGGCCATGATCGAAAATGCCGCCCGTATGGCTGGCATGCCGGTTGGTCCGCTGGCGCTCAACGACGAAACCGCTATCGACCTGTCACAGAAGATCCTCAAGGCAACCCTTGCTGATCTCGGTGAAAAGGCGGTCGATCCGCGCCATGTAGAACTGGTGGATCGTCTCGTCAACGAGTTCGACCGCAAGGGCCGCAAGAACGGCAAGGGCTTCTACGATTATCCGGCGAAGCCTGCCAAGAAGCATCTGTGGCCGGGCCTCAAGGATCTCTATCCACAGCAGAATCCGGACAAGATCGATGTAAAGGAGCTGAAAGAGCGCTTCCTCGTCACCATCGCTCTGGAAGCTGCCCGCGTGATGGAAGAAGGCATTGTCACCGATCCGCGTGAAGCCGATGTCGGCTCCATTCTTGCCTTTGGTTTCGCGCCTTATACCGGCGGTACGCTGTCCTATATCGATGGCATGGGTGCGAAGAAATTCGTCAAGCTTGCCAAGGAGTTGCAGAAGAAGTACGGCCAGCAGTTCAAGGCGCCGAAACTTCTGCTCGACATGGCCGAAAACGGTGAAAGCTTCTACCAGCGTTTCAACCCTTACAAGACGGAAGCAAAGAAGGCAGCGTAAGCTTAACCCTTCGCAAGATCATCAGGCGCGGCATGTTTCATGCCGCGCTTTTTGTTTGTGCTTCTTGTCATAGCTGAACTGCAGCATCCCCGGATAAGAAAATTTTCCCTGTTAATTCAGCCGTCTTGCGCAATTACTGCTTTTTCGGTAGGTTGAAGCCGAAGATGGGACGGAATAATAGGTTTAAAATCCTTTGAAACATATCTTTCCTGATGGGGATTATTCAGGAAGATATGTCGGAACCTAGGTGGCGGATCATTACTATGTTTTCTCACGAGAGCGTGTGGGCGGCCATTGATGCCCTGGCTGAACGTCATTCCCTGAGCGCGTCCGGGCTGGCGCGTCGTGCAGGGCTCGACCCTACGACCTTTAACAAATCCAAGCGCTATGCTTCCGATGGGCGTGCGCGCTGGCCTTCGACGGAATCGCTGGCCAAGGTGATGGAAGCAACCGGCTCGACGTTCGATGAATTCACGCGGCTCATCCGTGGCGAAAATCGCACGCCGCAATTCGGCGAATATACGCAGGACATGCAGTCCATTCCATTGCTCGGCATGGCCGAAGCGGGCGCTGGCGGCTATTTCGACGATGCCGGTTTCCCGGCTGGACAAGGCTGGGACATTGTGGAATTCCCGGCCGGATCGGGGGAAGGTGTGTACGCGCTGGAGGTTTCGGGCGACTCAATGTTGCCCCTTTACCGTGATGGCGATACGCTGATCGTAGCACCCAATACCGCCATTCGCCGGGGCGATCGCGTAGTGGTGCGGACGAAAGACGGAGAAGTGATGGCCAAGATCTTGCATCGCCAGACGCCACGAACCATTGAGCTTCATTCGCTCAATCCCGAACATCCGAACCGCATTTTCGAGTCCAAGGATATCGAATGGGTCGCCCGCATTTTATGGGCGAGCCAGTAATGGCGCAATCGCAGGATAGAAGCCATGCACGCGCCGTTTTCGGCGGTCTGGCTGGCATAACAGGCGCAGTTCTGATCGCAGCCTTCGTGGCGCCGTTCTATGGTGCACTGGATCGCCCGGTGGTCGTCATCAACTCCGGTGATACGAAGACAGAATCCGGTACGGGAAACGGTATCGTCGTCGAACAGTTTGACTATAACGAGCCGGAGACATCGCCTGAAACGGGCAATGCTTCGGAGGAGACGTCGCCGCAACCGGGCCAAACCGCCCCCGTTGAAGGGCAGCCGCCTGCGTGGAAAGAGAACGGCAAGGTCAACGACCAGGTGAATGACAACGGCATTGAACGCGAAGCACCGCGTCCACCGCTGAGCGATCTCGGTCTTGCATCCACGCCCAAGCCGCCGGAGCCACCGGCACCGGCCACGCCTGTCGATGCGGGTGAACAGATGCAGCTTTTGCAGCGACCTGTCGCTGTGGCGGCCGGACGGCTTGAAAGTCAGGGCCGTATTATTGAATTGCAGGGCATCGAAATCGTACCCTTAGAACAGACCTGCCAGACCGCTTCCGGTGAAAGCTGGCCATGCGGCATGCAGGCGCGCACTGCCTTCCGGCAATGGCTGCGCTCCCGTGCCGTCATGTGCCGCCTGCCTGAAAACGACAGCGGTGGCGCGGTGGCGACCGAATGCTTGCTGGGCAATGAAGATGCAGCCGCATGGCTGGTTGCCAATGGCTGGGCGAAGGCCGCTCCGGGCGGTGCCTATGACGAAGCGGGTCGTAAGGCTGTGGAAGCGCGTCTCGGCATTTTCGGCGACAAGCCCGATACGTCTCTGCCCAATCCGGAGCCAGATAGCGGCAATATGATGGATAATCCGTCGCCGCTGGCCCCTGAACCGGAGCCGCAACCATCCTCGCCGTCGCCGCAGCCGCAGGGTGATTTTCCGCCCGCGCCGCCTGCACAATGACGAAAAGAGATCAAGCCTCTTAAAGCAAGCCTCCAAGAAGAGGATCGTATCGAACTGGAATGCGGGTGTACCTGTTCTCAGATGCCAGAGAATACCGTTCGAAATGTGCTGTTCATCGACATGAGGCTTGCCGCGCACTGTGGTCGGAAGAAGTGGTTCAATCACCGACCATTCGAAATCAGTTCAATCAAAGGCACTCTCACTGCCTCCAATCGCTGGAGACAGTGAATCGCAACATACTTTATAGTATGTGACGTAGTCTTTCTTGGCTCTGTGCAGGACTTCCTTGTCGCAGATGCTACTGTCCGGTCGTTTTTTCTCCGACGATGAGTGCGAGTGCACGGACCGGCGAGCCGGTTCCTTTCACGAATTTCAGGGGTGCTGCGATCAGGATCGCCCCCTTGGCTGGTAGCTGATCAAGGTTGCTCAGGCTTGCCAGTCCGTATCGGTTTGCCTTGTGCATGAGGTTGTGTGCCGGAAATGGAGGGGTCATGGCTCCTGCGGATCCTGCATCCGTACCGACTGTTTCCTGACCCCAACCGATAATGCCTTTGGAAAGCAGATACTCGATTGCTTCAACCGTTGGTCCCGGAGAATGTGGGCCGTTTTCATCGGCATTCAGAAATGTATCGGCTGAACCATTGCGCTTGTACCAGTCGGTACGCATCAAAACCCATGATCCAGCTTCAATTTCGCCATGCTCTGCTTCCCATTCCCTGATGCTATCAACCGTCAGCAGATAATCAGCGTCGGCGGCGGCTTGTGCGGAACGGTCGATTACGTTTACGGGAGCAACGAAGTTCTGTGGCGGGATCGTATCAGTGGTGTTGTTGGAGTGATCCTTGCCGGTGATCCAGTGACACGGGGCATCGAAATGGGTGCCGGTGTGCTCGCCAAGCTCTATCCAGTTCCAGGCCCAGAACGGACCATTCTGATCGTATTGGCTGATAGTGTGAACTTTAACGTTCGGTGTGTTTTTGCCGAATTGCGGGGGAAGGTAAAGGACGGGCGTATCCGGACCGAGTGGTGCGGTGATGTCAACGACCTTGACGGTGCCAGACAGCAGTCCGGACGCAAGGCTGGAAAGAGCAGATGTATCGTTCATGAAATCCCCATTTCGCCCTGAGCCGGCGCCGGCTTTATTGTGCGGTCCTTGATGAACCGGTCTCTTTCGGACGTTCACTCGAAGCCTATGGCAGGAAATATGCTCTTGCAAGTATCTCTTTTACAAAATCTTCTAGGAATTTTCTCGCGGCAGAAGAGCGTTCGCCAATAGACCAAATTTCTGGACTTTTCTGTCCGTACGTCCTTCTGTGACTGGTAGTAAAACCTCATGCAAGGTAATGCAGTTATATGCATTCAAGTATAATATCGGTCATCTGTAAAAAACTGGGCTCGCATGTCGACGGCATTCTTCACGGTTCGATTGCTTTAAGGGAAGGTTTTTGTGTGATCTGCCGACCAACAAAGGGCAGGGGTGTAGCGGTCAGGTTAATTTAGGCTTGAAATATCGGCTGTCTGGCGCAATTCTCATTGATTGCAGCGCAACGATATGCACCGGGCGGATAATGGATCTCGAATTTATAGTCACCGAAGTCGATGAGGGCGAGAAGCAGGAATTGCGCCTCTGGCTGCGTATGCTGGCAACAACCAGACTGGTTTCACAGGAAATCCGCCGCCGTCTGCGCAATGAATTTGGTGTCACGCTGCCACAATTTGACATTCTTGCCCAGCTTTACCGGGAACCGGACGGGTTGCGGCTGGGAGAACTCTCGCGTCGGACCATGGTGACGAATGGCAACATCACCGGCTTGATTGAGCGATTGGAAGCCGACGGTCTTGTGCGTCGTGAAACACCTGGTGCCGACAGACGCGTTACCGTCGCGCGATTGACTGATTCTGGGCAGACGGTGTTCGCAGAAATGGCACGGGTCCATGAAAGCTGGTTACGTGATCTGATGGCCGAGGTCGATCGCGACACGATCGCTTCGTTGCTGAGAGATATGAAGCGTGTCAAAAAATCGGTCGGCAATCACCTCATGGATGACAATGAGGAATAGCATTCCCATATCCGCTGTTCGATATGGATTACTGACCTACTCTCTGCCCTCGCGTTGAGATACGATAAAAAACACAATAATAACAATTGGATATAAGGAACGATATAATTCCTGCACTTGCAGAAATTATCAGGGAATATTTCACTTGCTTATTTGATCAAATGATCTTTAGATACGCGCATGTTGGGAAGCCAATCCAGGTTGAAGCTGCGTTTATGCAGTCTGCTCAGGACGAAGATGTGAAAACAAAGGGACAGGACGGTGTTGGCTTGAATGCGCCAGCTGACCAGATTCCCGGAAGGCCGGCTTTGACACTCGCTGAGGGGCAGGGCTGAGACGGAAAACAACAGGAGAGAAAGACTTATGATCCGCCTTGCCAGACGCATCACCGAAAGTTCCCGCAAATCTTTTGGCATGTATGCCCGGGCGGCAGCACTCGGAGCGAATGCCGGTGACCTCATTCACATGGAGCTTGGCAGCCCCCATGCCGATACGCCACTGCATATCAAGCAGGCGACGGTCAATGCACTGATGGCAGGCGATGTCCATTATTCGCATTTTCAGGGAATTCCAAAATTGCGCGAAGCCCTGGCCGCCCGTCTGCGTGAGAAGAATGACATGGATGTTTCAGCCTCCGATATCGTTGTCACTAACGGGCTGACCCATGCGTCCTTTGCCGCTTTCATGGCGCTGCTTGACCCGGGCGACGAGGCGATCCTGTTGGAACCTTATTATCCTCAGCATATCGGCAAGATAGAACTCGCCGGAGCCAAACCTGTTCTGGCGCCGCTGGATGCCAGCGACCGTTTCTCGATCAAGGCGGAACTGATCGAACCCAAGATCACGGCCCGCACAAAAATGATTGTTCTGATCAATCCGTGTAACCCGACAGGACGGGTCTACAGTCGCGAGGAGCTGGAAGTTCTGGCGGATATTGCTCGCCGTCACGATCTGGTGGTGGTTTCTGACGAGGTTTACGAAGAGATACTGTTTGATGGCGCGCGCCATGTTTCGATCGCTTCGTTGCCCGGCATGAAGGAGCGAACGATTTCAATGTTCGCCTTTACCAAGAGTTTCGCCATGGATGGTTGGCGACTTGGGTATCTCACCGCACCGCGGCATATGATCGAAGGTATCCTGAAGATCACGACCAACGACGTCACTCACGTGAACACATTCATTCAGGCGGGGGCTCTGGCGGCGGTCTCGGGGCCAGAGGAGATATTGGCCGAACTGGTGACGGAAGACAAAGTAAAGCGCGACATTGTCGTGTCGCGGTTAAATCAAATGTCTGGTGTCACGTGCGACTGGCCGGAAGGCACGATCTACGCGTTTCCCAAAATCGCTGCATTGGGTCTTAAGTCGCAGGACATGGCCGAACGCATCATGACAGAGGCGGGCGTTGTGCTGGAAGCGGGGAGTTTTTACGGAGCGGGCGGTGAAGGGCATTTGCGTGTCTGCTTCGGTTCGCAATCGCTTGCACGTGTCAATGAAGCCATGGATCGCCTTCAGCGGTTCTTTGGTTCCCTTTGAATGACTGGAGCATCTTCGCTGCGGTCTGGTTGCTCAGACCAATGCGATTTTAGTTGAAACTTAAAATTCCATATGATCAAATAATCAAATAGGTCGACGCAGGTAGGAGCAGGAACTTCTGCCGAAAAGAAACGACCCATAGAGGGAATAACAACATGATGATCTGTCGCCGTAATTTTCTGGCTATGGCAGGCCTTGCAAGCGCTCTGGCTGCGAGCTCCTTTGCCATGACATCTGCATCTCTGGCTGCCGATGCACTTAATATCGGTGCCTATCCCAGTAACCCTCCTTTCGAGTTGAAAAATGCCGATGGGACGTTCGAAGGCTTCGAAATCGATATCGCGACCGAGGCAGCCAAACGGGCCGGTCTAGAGCCGGAAATCGCTGATTACGGGTTTCAGGCCCTGTTTGCTGCAACGACTTCCCGGCGTATCGACGTGGCGGTTTCGTCCATAACAATTACGCCGGAACGCCTGAAATCACAGTCCTTCACCCAGCCATATTACGATTCAGACATCGGGGTTGCGACCAAGACCGATAGTGCTGTCACCGGACTGGCCGATTTGAAGGGCAAGACCGTTGGTGCCCTTTCCGGCTCTACCGGCGAAAAATGGGTCAAGGAAAACAAAGAGGCCAAAGGCTTCGTCGATATCAAAGGCTATAACTCGCAACAGGATCTGTTTCTTGATCTCGGTGCAGGCCGCATAGATGCCGTCATTTCCGACATACCCGGCATGGAACATCTCTTTCTGAAGATGAAGGGGTTTGCCGTGAAAGACCGAATTCAGACCGGGGAGCAATATGGTCTGATGATGGCGAAGGACCATCCGTTGCTTGGCAAGCTCAACGATGCGATTACCGCCATGAAGCAGGATGGGACCACTGCGGCTATTCACAAAAAGTGGTTCGGTACGGAACCTGCAGCCAGTTCCTCGACAGTCACCGTCGTGCCGATCCCCAAGCCGTAATCTTTTGACGTTGGTGACAGATGGGCCGCATTTGCAGGATCGGCCCATCTTCGACCGTTAATTCTCAGACTGACCGGTCGTGCGCTCCCAGGATTTGCCTGCGAAGGACGCCAATATGACATTCGTCGAAACCTTCCTGAACACCGATGTTCTCGCTTCGAGCCTGCCAGCGCTTGGACGTGGCCTGCTCAATACGTTTCTCATCGGTATCGCCAGCATTTTCTTTGGTGTTCTGTCGGGCTTGCTGATCAGTATTGTCCGTATATACGGACCGAAGGTTCTTCGTTATCTCGCGATCGCCTATATCGATGTATTCCGCGCCATGCCGGTTTTGGTCGTGCTGATCCTGATCTATTATGCACTGCCATTCATCGGGATACGCTTTTCTGCCTGGACCTCTGCCATCATGTCTTTCTCCATGGTTATGGCGGCATATTCGGCGGAAGTGTTCCGGTCCGGCATCGAAAGTGTACCACGCGGCCAGTTCGAAGCTGCTTCTGCGCTTGGAATTCCATTCCCGGTTACTCTGTGGAAAGTGGTTTTGCCACAGGCGATCCGTATCATCATTCCGCCGACTACCAGCAATTGTGTTTCCATGTTCAAGGACACCGCATTGGCGTCTACTGTGGCTCTGCCCGAGCTTTTGAAGGAAGCGCAGGACGCGCAGGCGCTTTATGCCAATCCGACACCATTGATCGGCGCAGCGCTTATCTATCTCATCCTCCTGCTGCCGCTTGTGCGCTTGGTCGCGCTTCTTGAGGCGCGGTTCAAAAAGGAGAGAGTCCGATAGTTCCAATTTCGGTTTCATCGACGGATATCGGCAATAGCAATATGGCAGGCATAATATGAGCGGTTATTTTCTCTATCACTCGATCGGTACCTTTCCGGGTAAAGCGGAAAAGGTGAAAGCGGCACTTAGTCGTTATTCGGATATCTGGTCGGCAGAAAATGACTCTCAATGGCCGGCAATGCTGGCGGAGCGCGGGCATTTCATCCGAAGCTGGGAGAACCTGATTGGCGCTCCCGCAGGCTCCATGACTACTGCAGAGAATGTGACACTGGCCCTTTACAGTCTGATCGGTGCACTGCCTGAGGAATTATTGCGCGGCCGCCGAATTCTGGCCGCCGCCGATTGCTTCCCGAGTCTGCATTTTTTGCTGGCTGGGTTGCAGGCGCGGTTCGGATTTACGCTCGAAACCGTACCCATGAGACAGGGCGAGAGTTTTGTACGCGACGAGGATTTCATCGATGCTTGGGGCAGCGATGTTGCGATTGCGTTGGTGACATGGGTGTCGTCCACGACATCGAAGCGCGCCGACCTGGACCTGATGTCCAAACACGGCAGGCAGCACGGCACGATCATCGTTGCAGATGTCACCCAGGGCGTAGGCATCCGCCCCTTTTCCGTCGGAGAGATAGATGTCGTGGTGGGATCGTCTCTCAAATGGCTTTGTGGAAGTTCGGGAGCAGGGGCAATCTATGTGCGTCCGGGACTATTGACGACTTGCAAGCCGGAATTGCGTGGCTGGTTTAGTCAACCTAATCCGTTTTCCTGGGATCTTGATACTTTTGCCTATGCCGACGATGCGCGGCGCTTCGACCATGGCACGCCTGCCGTGCTGGCGGCTATAGCCTCGCAACCCGGCCTTGATTTTGTTTCCGCGACAGGTGTCGACATGCTGGCCCGGCATAACGAACTGTTGACCGGCAAGATTGTGGAACGGGTCGCTGCCAACACTGCACTGTCGTTGGTCTCTCCAGAAAGGCCTGAAGAGCGCGGCGGCAGCGTGATGGTGCAAGCGGTTTCGGCTGAAAAGGCGGCCGTGATCGTGACCGCATTGAAGGTTGAAAATTTTTACTGTGATTGTCGCAGTCGTATTCTGCGGTTTTCACCTGGGTCGGTGACCTCCCTGATGGAAACGGAAGCCTTGTGTGATGCGCTGGATAGGCTGGCGCTCGATTAAGCCTTTTGGTTCCATGCCGATTTCTGCTCGAACCTGTTGTTTTCACCGTATTTATGCGACACCCGGTGATCCTATCGGGTGGTAAAATGCTATAACTGAGGAACACGGAGACAAGGGATTTGAAGCAAATGATCGGTGAAACCCGTCTGTTGAAGGTATCCTCGCGCGTAACTGTGCAGGACGGTGTCTACCAACAGCTTCGCCAGGCTTTGATGTGGGGCTCATTCGAGCCGTCGCAGGCGGTGACGATCGCTTCACTTGCCGAGGAGTTCGGCACAAGCCATATGCCCGTACGTGAGGCGCTGCGACGGCTGGCGGCGGAGAACGGACTGGAAATCGCCCGTAATGGATCGGCACGTGTGCCTGATATTTCGCGGACACGGCTGGATGACATTTGTCGGGTCCGCGTTGCTCTCGAGGGGCTCGCCACCGAACTTGCAACGCCGCGGATGACGGCTGCCGATATTGACCGCTGTCTGACGCTCGCGCGGGAGCATGAAGCTCTCGGTCAAGAAGGCAAGATCTATGAGATGCTGCGCAAGAACCAGGAGTTTCATTTCACGATCTACGAACTATCGGGATCGGAAACATTACCCCAGATGATTGAAACGCTGTGGCTGCGACTTGGACCCTATATGCGCCTTCTTTCCAATCATGTCCGTCAGCAAGTGGACCAGGGTATTATCCATCCTTATTCAGCCTATCATTACGAAATGCTGGATGCCATTCGTGCCGGCGACGCAAAAAAAGCGGGCAGTCTGATGATCCAGGACATTGAAGCAACGCAACGACTTTTGCAGAAACTTTGTTAGGCATCGAGATACGCTTGCCTTGATTGCAGACTGACGCGCTCTAAAGGGCTGATCGTTGCGATGGACGTTAAACCCTTTCAAGCGCGATGGCGATACCTTGCCCCACACCGATGCACATCGTGGCGAGCGCAAAACGACCACCGCCAAGTTTCAGTTCCAGCGCTGCCGTGCCGGTGATGCGCGCTCCGGACATGCCGAGCGGATGTCCGAGAGCGATGGCACCGCCATTCGGATTGACGCGGATGTCGTCGTCGGCAACTCCAAGAAGACGTAACGTGGCCAATCCCTGGCTGGCGAAAGCTTCATTCAGTTCGATTATACCGAACTGCTCCTGCTTCATTCCCAGCCGTGCCATCAATTTCTGGCTGGCTGGCGCCGGGCCGATACCCATGATGCGTGGAGGAACTCCTGCCGTAGCACCACCCAGAACTCGAGCAACAGGCGTGAGGCCGAACTTGCGGGCAGCGGCTTCCGAAGCAATGATGAGCGCTGCCGCTCCATCGTTGACGCCCGACGCATTACCAGCTGTAACTGTTGCACCTTCCAGCTGGTTGATTGGTTTCAGTTTGGCCAGTGCGTCCAGCGTGGTTTCACGCGGATGTTCGTCAGCACCGACGACCACGGGATCACCCTTGCGCTGAGGAATGGAAACGGGCGTTATTTCTTGCGCCAGTCGGCCGTTGCTTTGTGCTGCTGCAGCCTTCTTCTGGCTTCGCAAGGCGAATTCATCCTGATCGGCGCGTGTGACCGCGTAATCGACAGCCACGTGATCCCCGGTCTCCGGCATGGAGTCGATGCCATATTGAGCTTTCATCACCGGATTGACGAAACGCCAGCCAATTGTCGTATCGTGAATTTCTGCGCGGCGGGAGAACGGGCTGTCTGCTTTAGGTAAAACAAAGGGCGCGCGGCTCATGCTTTCCACACCACCCGCAATCATAAGTTCTGCTTCGCCTGCACGAATGGCACGCGCGGCGGCAAGCACGGCGTCCATCCCGGAACCGCAAAGCCTGTTGATCGTCGTACCGGTGGCGGTAACGGGATAACCGGAAAGCAGTGCCGCCATGCGCGCAACATTGCGGTTATCTTCCCCGGCCTGATTGGCGCAGCCGAAAATCACGTCCTCAATCGCCTCGCAATCCAGTGCCGGATTGCGCTCGACCAGCGCTTTGAGCGGAATAGCGGCAAGATCGTCCGTGCGGATGCTGGACAACGCCCCGCCAAAACGCCCGATGGGGGTGCGGATGTAGTCGCAGATGAAAGCTTCTGTCATCGGGTTTCTCCAGTCTGGCGTGTCGCGAACAGGGGGCCGCCCTTGATCGAGGGAAAGCTGTAGCCGTTGACCAAAACGAGATCAATGTCGTCGGAATGGCGCGCAATGCCTTCTTCAAGCAGGGCTTCCCCTTCATACGCCATGGCGGCGAGCAGGCGCTGCATGATCGCTTCATCGCTGAAACTGCGAGGAACAATGGCGTTGCGCGCGCGGTAATCGTCGATCAGCGCGTGGACGTCGGGGTCGCTTGTGCGGACACCGTCCGCATAGCGATACCAGCCGAGACCGGCCTTGCAGCCAAAACGCCCGGCTTCGCATAGTTTGTCGGCAACGTCGAAATAGGGAAGGTTAGGATCGCGGCTTGCCGCCGCTCTCTTGCGCCGCGCCCAGGCAATTTCCAGGCCGGCCATGTCGTAAACCGCGAAGAGTCCCATCGGAAAGCCATAGGCTTCCATGGCACGATCGATATCTTCGGGATAGGCGCCTTCAGCCAGCATTTTCTCGGCTTCCGTGCGATAGGCCGAAAACATCCGGTTGCCGATGAAGCCTTCACAGACACCGGTGACGATGGGCAGCTTCTTGATTTTGCGGGCAAAGGCGATACCCGTTGCAAGCGTCTCGTCGGAGGTCTCCGCGCAGCGCACCACTTCCAGAAGCCGCATGATATTGGCTGGCGAGAAGAAATGTAATCCCAGCACCCGGTCGGTGCGGTTCGTAACGGCGGCCAGTTCATCCGGATTGAGATAGCTGGTATTGGTTGCCAGTATGGTTGCCGGAGGCAGCAAAGCGTCGAGCTCGCGGAACAGCGATGCCTTGACGGTGAAATCATCGAAGACGGCTTCGATGACGAGATCGGCATCGGCAAGCGCAGCCATATCGGCACTGACGGAGAGCTTTGCGCGTTGCGCGTCTGCGGCTTCGGTGGAAAGCCTGCCGGTATCGACAGCCTTCTGGATCATATCGCTGATCCGCGCATGGCCTTTGGCAGCTGCTTCCGCGGTCGTTTCATAGCCGATAACCGTGTAGCCAGCGGCAAGGCAGGCGACGGCAATGCCTGATCCCATCAGGCCGGTCCCGGCAATGCCGATGGTCGAAAGCGCCAGAGGTTTTGCCTCCATGCCTTCGACTTTTCCAGCGGCGCGTTCGGCAAAGAAAAGATGCCGCAAGGCGGCCGCCTCTTCGCTGTCGCGCAGGCGGATGAAGGTTGCCCGTTCCTCGGCCAGACCTTCGGCAATCGAGATCGTGGTGGAAAGCTGCACCAGCCGCGCGGCTTCGCCAGGGGCGGTCGCGCCACGCGCTTTCTTCAGTATCTTCGCTTTGGCCTGTTCAAAGGTGGCGGCATCGGGCGCGGTAACCGGCAGATCGCCGGTCCGGCGCAAAGGCTTGCCGACCAGCGCATGGGCAAGCGCGATGGCGTCGGTCACAAGATCGCCGTCCGAAATCCGGTTGATCAGGCCCAGTTGCTGCGCTTCGTCCGGGGCAATCTGGCGTCCCATGGCGATCATGTCCAGTGCTGCGAGCGACCCGATCAATCGGGGCAGGCGCTGTGTGCCGCCAGCGCCGGGCACGATCCCAAGCTTGACTTCCGGCAAGGCAAAGGAGGCGCTGGTCGATGCGATGCGGGCGTGAGCCACAAGTGCTACTTCAAGTCCGCCGCCCAAAGCGGGGCCGTTGATTGCGGCCACCACGGGTTTGTCGGCGTTTTCGATGATCGTGATGACATCCGGCAATGTCGGTTCAACCGGCGGTTTGCCGAATTCGCGAATGTCCGCCCCGCCGATGAAGATCTTGCCTGCACCGCTCAGCACGGTCGCCCGGATCGCAGCTGTTGCGGAAGCATGGTGAATGGCTGCGGCAAGCCCTTTGCGCACCTCGGCAGAGGTGGCATTGACCGGCGGGTTGTCGATCGTGACGACAAGAATGCCATCGACAACCATGCCTGTCACAACGGGGGAGAATTCGCGTCTATCGGCCATGGTGGTCTCAGTCCGGTATCACGGCAAAAGCCTGTATTTCTATCTTGGCCCGGTCTTCGACCAGCGCGACCACCTGCACCGCCGCCATGGCGGGGAAGTGCTTGCCGATCACATCGCGATAGGCGCGACCGATGCCTTTCAGATTGGCGTTATATTCAGCCTTGTCTGTGAAATACCAGGTCATGGAGGCGATATGCTCCGGCCTGCCGCCAGCTTCCGCCAGAATGGCGACGATGTTCTTCAATGTCTGCTCGGTCTGCTCGACAAAATCGTCGGTCTCGAACTGTTGCTGTTCGTTCCAGCCGATCTGGCCGCCGATATAGACGGTGCGCCCACGCGCTTCAACGCCATTGGCATATCCGATGGGGCGGGCCCAGCCTTGCGGCTGAAGTGTCTTATGCATGTTGTGTCTCCAGAAAATACGTGCGGGACAGGCTTAGTTGGCCTTCAGCAGTTCGCGCGCGATAATGAGTTTCTGCACTTCCGTTGCGCCCTCATAGATGCGAAGTGCGCGTATCTCGCGATAAAGCCGCTCGACGATTTCGCCGCTTTTCACACCGCGACCGCCAAACATCTGCACGGCCTTGTCGATGGTTTGCTGGGCGTTTTCCGTCGCAACCATCTTGGCCATCGCGGCTTCCTTGGTGGTGTTCAGCTTCTGAACGTCGCGCCGCCATGCTGCGCGATAGGTCAGAAGCGCTGCGGCGTCGATATCGGTCGCCATGTCGCCAAGCGTCGCCTGCGTCAGCTGCAAGTCGGCCAATGCGCCGCCGAACATCGGGCGCGACCGTGCATGGGACAGCGCCTCGCTGGCGGCACGGCGTGCAAAGCCAAGTGCTGCTGCGGCAACCGATGCGCGGAAAATATCAAGCGTGCGCATGGCGATCTTGAAACCTTCGCCCGGCGCGCCGAGGCGGCGCGAGGCCGGGATGCGGCAATTGTCGAAGCGGATCGTGGCCAATGGATGCGGCGCGATCACATCAATGCGTTCCGCGATGGAAAAGCCGGGATCGGTGGCGAAAACAACAAAGGCCGAAATGCCCCGTGTTCCCGGTGCTTCGCCCGTGCGGGCAAAGACGGTGTAGACATCGGCGATGCCGCCATTGGAAATCCACGTCTTTTCACCGTCGAGCACATAGTCATCGCCGTCGGCTCTGGCGGCGCAACTCATTGCCGCCACGTCGGACCCCGCCAGTTTTTCCGACAGGGCAAAGGCCGAAATCCATTCGCCGCTTGCCACTTTCGGCAGTACGGTCTGCTTGAGTTCGTCCGATGCCGTGAGGCTGATCGCACCGGTGCCAAGGCCCTGCATGGCAAAAGCGAAATCAGCGAGACCATCGTGGTAGGCCAGTGTCTCGCGGGCAATGCAAAGCTTGCGGGAATCGATACCTTCGCCGCCAGTCAGGCTGACTGCTGCTTCCAGCAGTCCGGCTTGGCCGAGTGCCTTCACCAGCGCGCGGCAGGCATTGTCCGTGTCGCTGTGGTCGACACCGGCCAGCGCCGGGCTTTTAGCAAAGGCATCCAGTTTTGCGGCCCAGTCGGTGTGGGCTTTGTCAAAAAACGGCCAGTCGAGATGCTCCCGCGTGAGCGGTTTTGCTGCGGAACTATCCATCGTCAGTTCCCCTCGAAAACGGGCTTCTGCTTGGCTGCGAAAGCCTCAAAGGCGCGGCGGAAATCCTGCGTCGCCATGCAAATGGCCTGCGCCTGTGCTTCCGATTCCACCAGCTCTTCAATGCCCATTGCCCATTCCTGATTGAGCATGGTTTTGGTCATGCCATGCGCGAACCATGGGCCATCGGCGATGTTGCGCGCCAGCGCTTCGGCCTTGCCGATGAGGTCGCCCTCCGGATGCAGCGCGTTGAAGAAGCCCCAGCGCTCGCCTTCGTCAGCGCTCATGAAGCGTCCGGTATAAAGCAGTTCCGATGCGCGGCCCTGACCGATCAGTCGCGGGAGAATGCCGCAGGCACCCATATCGGCGCCTGCGAGACCGACGCGGGTGAACAGGAAAGCCGTCTTTGCTTCCGGTGTTGCGATGCGCAAATCCGATGCCATGGCCAGAATAGCGCCAGCGCCAGCGCAAATGCCGTCAACGGCGGCAATGATCTGCTGCGGACATTTACGCATGGCCTTGACGACATCGCCCGTCATGCGCGTGAAAGCCAGAAGGTCGGGCATCGCCATTTTGGTCAACGGTTCGATGATCTCGAACACATCGCCGCCCGACGAGAAGTTTCCGCCAGCGCCGGTCAGGACGATGGTGCGTACGTCGGAGGCATAGACGAGATTGCGAAACAGGTCGCGCAGCTCGGCATAGCTTTCAAACGTCAGCGGATTTTTCCGGTCCGGGCGGTTCAGGGTCAGCGTGGCAACGCGACCGTCTTCGCTCGTCTGCCATAGAAAATGCGTCGCCTGATAATCCTTGAAAGGCTTCAGATTGCTCGCCATCGAAACAGTGCCGTCGCTCATCCTGCCATTACCTCCCCACCGGCGATTGCAATCGCCTGTCCAGTTATCGATTGCGCGCCGGGCGATGTGAGCCACAGCACGGTTTCAGCCACTTCTTCCGGCTGTATCAGGCGTCCCTGCGGGTTCGCCTTGACGAATTCCGCCAGCACATCGTCCTCCGACCGCCCGGTCTTCGCGACAATGGCGGCAATCGAGCGGGAAATGATCGGCGTATCGGTGAAGCCGGGGCAAACGGCGTTGACGGTCACGCCCTTGCGGGCGAGTTCCAGCGCCAGTGCTCTGGTCAACCCGACGACCCCGTGCTTTGCGGCGCAATAGGCCGAGACATAAGCATAGCCGCTCAGGCCCGCCGTGGAGGCGATATTGATGATGCGCCCGCCTTTGCCGCCCGCCTTGATATCGTCAAGGGTGGCCTGCGTTACATTGAAAACGCCGGTCAGATCGACGTCGAGTACACGGCTCCACATGTCGAGGCTGGTTTTCTCGAAAGGTGCGCTCGGTGCTTCCCCGGCATTGTTGACAAGAATGCTGACCGGCCCGAAAGCGGCGCGCGCGCTGTCCAGCCCGGTTGCAATGGCTTCGCGGTTGGTCACATCGAAACCATCGGCAATGAAGCATCGCTGCCAGTCCAGAAGGGCGGCGGTTGCTTCCAGCGGTTCGCGGCGGCGACCCGCCAGGGTCACATTGGCCCCGGCGCGCGCAAGACCGACGGCGATGGCGGCGCCGATGCCGCTACCGGCGCCGGTGACCAGCGCATGCTTGCCGGAAAGGGCAAGACCAACAGCGGCATCGTTCATCGCAATCTCCCGTTACTTCGCGCCTTGCGGCGCTGTGGCGGCGCGGGCGAGATTGGCTTCATACTGATATTTGGCGGAGCGATATTGCTTCGGCCATGCGATGGAGTTGATGCCGATTTTTGCCGCTTCGTGCAACGCCCAGGACGGATCGGCCAGATGCGGACGGGCCACGGCGCAGAGATCGGCGCGCCCGGCAGCAATGATCGAGTTGGCATGATCGGCTTCCGAAATCGCGCCGACGGCAATGGTCGGAATGTGGATTTCGTTGCGGATCTTGTCGGAGAACGGGGTCTGGAACAGACGGCCATAAACCGGCTTTTCTTCCTTCCAGACCTGACCCGACGAACAGTCGATCAGATCGGCACCTGCGGCCTTGAACATCTCCGCAAAGATCGCCGCATCTTCCGGCGTGTTGCCGCCTTCGAACCAGTCGTGGCAGGAAAGACGAACCGAGATCGGCTTGTCCTGTGGCCAGACTTCGCGGATCGCATGGAAGACTTCCAGCGGATAGCGTGCGCGGTTTTCATAACTGCCGCCATATTCGTCCTCGCGCCGGTTGGTGAGCGGCGAGAGGAAGCTCGACAGAAGATAGCCATGCGCACAGTGCAGTTCGAGCCAATCGACGCCAGCTTCTGCGGCGCGTTTGGTGGCGGCGACGAAGTCCGCTTTCACTCGATCCATGTCGGCGCGGTCCATCGCCTTCGGCGTCTGGCTGTGCTTGAGATAGGGAAGGGCGGAAGCGGACAGAAGCGGCCATGAACCCTCTTCCAGCGGCTGGTCGATCCCTTCCCATGCAAGCTTGGTAGCACCTTTGCGCCCGGCATGGCCGATCTGCATGGCAACTTTGGCATTGCTGTTGTTGTGCACGAAATCCACAACGCGCTTCCAGCCTTCGGCCTGTGCATCGTTCCAGATGCCGAGACAGCCGGGCGTAATCCGCGCATCAGGCGACACGCAGGTCATTTCGGCAAAGACCAGTCCCGCGCCGCCCATGGCGCGGCTGCCCAGATGCACCATATGGAAATCATCGATCAGGCCATCGGTCGCGGAATACATCGCCATCGGCGACACGACGATGCGGTTTGGCAGCGTCACGCCGCGCAGCGTATAGGGCGTGAACATTGGCGGCAGGCAACGCTCGTCTTCCGTCACGTTCAGCCCCTGCTTGCGGGCAAACCAGCGCTCATAGCCTTCCAGCCAGTTCTTGTCGCGCAGGCGCAGATTTTCGTGGCTGATGCGCTGCGAGCGCGTGAGCATGGAATACATGAACTGTTCCGGCTCCAGCGTGTCGGCATAACGCTGGCCTACGACCTCGAACCATTCCATGGCATTGCGCGCAGCGTTTTGAATGCGTGCGACATCGACCCGGCGGATCTCCTCATAGGCATGCAGCACTTCAGGAATGCCTTCCTTGCCGTGACCGAGCTTCTGGAACTGGTTGGCCAGTTCAATCGCGTCGTCGATGGCGAGTTTTGTGCCCGATCCGATGGCGAAATGCGCGGTATGGGCTGCGTCACCCATCAGCACCACATGGGAGTTGCCGTTGAAGTGGCTCCACTTTCCGCAAATCAGACGGTTGAAGTTCAACCAGGCCGAGCCGCGCATATGGCGCGCATTGGTCATCAGCGGCACGCCTTCCAGCGTTTCCGCAAACAGCTTTTCGCAGAAATCGATGGATGCAGTCTGGTCCATCTGGTCCAGGCCATGCGCCAGATAGGCTTCCTCGGTGGTTTCGATGATGAAGGTCGAGGTTTTGTCGTCGAACTTGTAGATATGCGCCTGGAACCAGCCGTGATCGGTCTTGCGGAAGTCGAAGGTAAAGGCGTCGAACAGCTTTTCCGTGCCGAGCCAGATATAGCGATTGGGCCGCACGATCAGATCGGGCTCGAACACATCCTCATAGCGATTGCGAATGCGGGAGTTCAGACCGTCCGAAGCGATGATGAGATCGGCGTCCGGGAAATCGAGATCGCTTTCCACGTCGGTTTCAAACTGAAGCTTCACGCCCAGCGCTTCGCAGCGCAGCTGAAGAATGTTGAGCAGGCGCTTACGGCCGATGCCGACAAAGCCATGACCGCTGGTGCGCTGGCGCGTGCCCTTGAACAGCACCTCGATATCGTCCCAGTGATTGAAGGCGTCCTGAATTTCGGCCGCACTTTCCGGGTCCCAGACCTTCATGGACTCCATGGTCGCGTCGGAAAACACCACGCCCCAGCCGAACGTGTCATAGGGGCGGTTTCGCTCCACGACCGTAATGTCATGTTCCGGATGAAGTTTTTTCATCAGAAGGCCGAAATAAAGGCCGGCCGGACCTCCTCCAATACACACGATACGCATGTTGAGTTCCCTTTCCGATATGCTGCCGAACGGCGCCGGTTAATTATTTTAAGTTTAAAATATAATTGGCGACTTCGACGCGTCAAGTGAAAAAATCGCCATCTTTTTCATATCGCCTACGACACAGGGGAAATGGCTGTGAACTAAAATATGCAAATGCAATAATTATAATCACACCAAAAACCGCTATTGACACAGTTTAGAATTGGAAAATATGCTGATGCAAATGAATTGATATTCCGGCAAACGGAAAAGGGGAACTATCATGGCGGAGCGGTCATTCGCCCGCGAGGTCGAGGATCTGAAACTCGGCTCAGGCGAAATTTTCAGTGGTGAAGGCATTCTCGCCATCACCAAGGCGCTGTTGCAGTCGGGCGTGTCCTATGTCGGCGGCTATCAGGGTTCGCCGATTTCCCACCTCATGGACGTTCTCGCGGATGCGAAGGACGTGATGGAAGATCTGGGCGTTCATTTCGAATCGTCCGCGTCGGAAGCTGCGGCTGCGGCCATGCTTTCCGCCTCCGTGATGTATCCGGTGCGCGGGGCGGTGACGTGGAAATCGACGGCTGGCACCAATGTCGCCTCCGACGCCCTGTCCAACCTTGCCTCTGGCGGTGTGACCGGCGGCGCGCTGGTCATCATCGGCGAGGATTATGGCGAAGGCTCCTCCATCATGCAGGAGCGCAGCCATGCCTATGCGATGAAATCGCAAATGTGGCTCTTGACGCCGCGGCCCAACCTGCCCTCGATTGTGGAAGCCGTTGAAAAAGGCTTCGAATTGTCGGAAGCCTCCAACACGCCGGTCATGTTGCAGGTCGGCATTCGCAGCTGCCACGTGCATGGTCAGTTTGTGGCGAAGGATAACAAGCGGCCTACCCACACGCTGGCCGAAGCACTGGAAAATCCGAGGCGCGACGTCAACCGCATCGTCCTGCCGCCTGCATCTTTCCTGCATGAGAAGGAAAAGCTCGAAAAGCGCTGGCCCGCAGCCGTCGAGTTCGTCAAAGCCAATCGTCTCAACGAATATTTCGGCCCGAAAGAGGGCGATGTCGGCATCATCCTGCAAGGCGGGCTTTACAACAGCGCCATGCGCGCCTTGCAGCAAATGGGGCTGGCCGATGTTTACGGCGAAAGCCGGGTTCCGCTCTATGTGATGAATGTCGCCTATCCGATGATAGACGACGAGGTCATCGACTTCGTTGCCGGCAAAAGAGCCGTGGTGATGCTGGAGGAGGGCGCGCCTGAATATATCGAGCAGGCGCTGCATACGCTGCTGCGCCGCCGCGATATACAGACAAAACTGTCCGGCAAGGACGTGCTGCCGCTTGGCGGCGAATACACAACGCCTGTGCTTTTGAAGGGCTTGACGGCGTTCTTCGATGCGCATGCGCCGCAATTGCTCGGCAACCGTCCGCCGCTGCCCGATCCGTCGCCGGTTCTGGCCGATGAGCGCGTCAAGGCGCTGGCCGAAGTGGTGCCGCCGCGCCCCGCAGGTTTCTGCACCGGTTGCCCGGAACGCCCGATCTTCGCCGCCATGAAGCTGGTGGAAAAGGAGCTCGGCGAGCATCACGTGTCAGCCGATATCGGCTGCCATCTTTTTTCCATTCTGCCGCCGTTCAATCTTGGCGGCACGACCATGGGCTATGGCCTTGGTCCGGCCTCGGCTTCGGCTTTCAACGTGCCTGCGGGCAAGCGCTCCATTTCGGTGATGGGCGATGGCGGTTTCTGGCACAACGGTCTTGCCACTTCGGTCGGCAATGCCGTCTTCAACAAGCAGGACGGCGTCATCCTCGTGGTCGACAATTACTATTCGTCGGCGACGGGCGGTCAGGACGTGATGTCCTCCAGAGCGATCAATCCGCGCCGCAAGACCAACAATTCCATCGTCGATGCGGTCAAGGGAATTGGTGCGGGCTGGGTCCGCCAGATCGACCACACCTATGACGTTGCAAAGATGCGCGACACGCTGAAGGAAGCGCTGACGACGGAAGAAAAAGGCCCAAAGATCATCGTGGCGTCGTCGGAATGCATGCTCAACAAGCAGCGCCGCGTGAAGCCGCAATTCGCCAAGGCGGTTAAAGACGGCAAGCGGATGGTCAAGCAGCGTTTCGGTGTCGATGAGGATGTGTGCACCGGCGATCACGCCTGTATTCGTCTGTCGGGCTGCCCTTCGCTTTCGGTGAAGCACACCGACGATCCGCTGAAGGACGATCCGGTCGCGGCCATCGACAATTCATGCGTCGGTTGCGGCAATTGCGGTGAGGTTTCGGAAGCGGCGGTTCTGTGCCCGTCCTTCTATCGCGCCGATGTCATCCACAACCCGACGGGTTGGGACAAGTTCGTGCATCGCCTGCGCTCGGGCGTCATCGGCTGGCTGCAAAAGCGCCGCCGCGCGTCGCGCATTGTCTTTGCGGATTGAGGAACAGGCCATGTCTACATTGAATGCATCGGCGTCCGCCCCTCTTTCGCAGGACAAGCCGCTATCGATTGCTATTCTCGCCATGGGCGGTCAGGGCGGCGGCGTTCTGGCCGACTGGGTTGTGGCGCTGGCGGAAACCAATGGCTGGGTCGCGCAGACCACATCCGTGCCCGGCGTGGCGCAGAGAACCGGCGCGACGATCTATTATCTCGAACTGTTGCGGGCCCGCGAAGGGGCGCATCCGATCCTGTCGCTGATGCCCACGCCCGGCGACGTCGATATCGTCATCGCGGCTGAATTGATGGAAGCGGGGCGCTCGGTGCTGCGCGGCCTCGTGACGCCCGACAAGACATTGCTCATCACCTCCACCCATCGCTCCTTCGCGGTGGGCGAAAAGGAAAAGCCGGGCGACGGCACCGGTAATCCGGTGGTGGTTGAGGACGCGACGGCCTTTGCAGCGCGCAAGACCATTGCCTTTGACATGGAAGCGCTGGCGACAAAAAGCGGCAGCGTGGTATCTTCGGCTTTGTTCGGCGCGCTTGCGGCTGCCGGCGCTTTGCCTTTCGACAAGGCCGCCTTCGAAGCGACCATCAAGTCTGGCGGCAAGGGCATCGAGGCAAGTCTCAGGGCTTTTGAAGCTGCCTATCAGCGCGCACTTGGCGGCGCGAATGACAAGCTTGCGGCAACGCCCGCAAAGCGGCTTGACCCTCTGCCCGAACGGTCCGATCATCCGGCACTTGACGGGCTTATCAAGCGCATTCGCAGCGAATTCCCGGGTGAATGTCATCCGATGTTTTTTGCGGGCATCAAGAAACTGACCGAGTTTCAGGACCCGGCCTATGCGGATGAATATCTGACCCGTTGCGCTGCCTTGCTCAAGGCGGATCGCGATAATGGCGGCACGGCGCATGGCTTTGCCTTCACCGAACAGGCGGCAAAATATGTCGCTATCGCCATGGCCTATGACGATGTGGTCCGGGTGGCCGATATCAAGGTGCGCGGCTCGCGGTTCGAGCGGGTGCGTAAGGAAATCGGCCTCAAGAAAGACCAGATTGCCTATACGACCGAATACATGCATCCGCGCATGGAAGAAGTGTGCGGCACTTTGCCCAAAGGCATCGGCGCCTGGATCGAAAATCGACCAAAACTCTTTGCCTGGCTCGACAAGCGCATCAGCAAGGGTCGCCGGGTGAATACGGGAACATTGTTCTGGTTCACCGGGCTTTATGTCGTGTCTGGCCTGCGTCGTTTCCGGCGCGGCAGCCTGCGCCATCAGCGTGAGGTCGAACATCGCGAAGCCTGGCTGGCGCAGGCGCTGGCCACCTTACCCAAGAATTACGATCTCGCGGTCGAGGTGCTTGGTTGCCGCCGTCTGGTCAAGGGTTACTCCGACACGCATTCGCGCGGCTTGTCGAAATTCGACCGCGTTCTGTCCGCCTTGCCTGTTCTGACCGAGCGGGACGACGGCGCGGCCTGGTTGCGGCGCCTGCGGCAGGCAGCCTTGCTGGACGAACAGGGTATCGCGCTTGATGGCGCGCTGAAAACAATCGCGACGCTCTGAGAGAAGCGCGCCGCTATTTCAAAGAAAAAAGGGGAAGGACTATGTCTCAAGCGCAGAGCATAGATGCGCCGGCTGTTGCCGGAAAGGAAATATCGGCAGGCAAAAGCCTGCTCGTCGTCGGCCTGTGCTGGCTTGCCATTTTTGCGGAAGGCTATGATGTCGGCGTCATCGGGGCCATTCTGCCCGCCTTGTCCGTCGATCCGGTCTGGCAATTGACACCGATAGAGCTTGGCGCCATCGGCAGCTACACGGTCATCGGCATGCTGATCGGCGGTATTCTTGCTGGCACGCTGAGCGAGCTTCATGGGCGCAAACCGCTATTCGTCGCCTGTATCACCCTGTTTTCGCTGTGCATGATCGTCAGCGCCATGGCGCCGTCGCCTTTCATCTTCGGATTGAGCCGATTTATTTCGGGCATTGGTCTTGGCGGGATTATACCGGTCGCCGCCGCGCTGACGGTGGAATATTCCCCGATCAAGAAGAAGAGCTTCAACTACGGTCTCATGTATTCGGGTTATTCAATGGGATTGCTTGCCGCTGCCTTGTGCGGTCGTGGCTTTCTGGAAGTCCATGGCTGGCGCACCATCGTGCTGATCGGCGCAATCCCGCTGCTGTTTGTTCCGATCTTCCTCGCATTCCTGCCGGAAAGCGTGGAATCGCTGGTCCAGCGCGGCAAGCATGATGCAGCACGCAAGACGGCAGCGCGCATGGGCGTCGGCGTTCCGGCGGCAATTGTCCGCAAGCATGGCAAGGTTGGTTGGCGCACCGTTTTCAGCGAAATCTTCTCCCCGAAAAAGGCGTTCGAAACCGCCTGTTTCTGGATCGCGCTCTTCATGGGGCTACTGCTGGTCTATGGTCTCGCGCAATGGCTGCCGCAGATCATGCGCAAGAATGGCTATGATCTTGGCAACAGCCTGCTGTTCCTTGCTGTCTTCAGCCTCAGCTCGGCGATTGGCGGTATTGTATTGGGCACATGGGCGGATCGCTTTGGCGTGCGCCGCACGGTTGCCTGCTCCTATGCGCTGGGCGCGCTTGGCATTGTGGCGCTCGCCTTCAAGGGCTCGCTGATGATGAACTATGTGTTTGTCGCGATTGCCGGTTTTGGCACCGTGTCCGCGTCGCTGGTTCTCACGGGCTTTCTTGCCCAGCGGCTCGATTCCTCGATCCGTTCTGCCGGAACCGGCTGGGCGCTGAGCTTCTCGCGCATTGGCGCGCTGTCGGGTCCGCTTCTGGGCGGATTGATCGCAAGCCTCAATGTCGGCCCGCAGTGGAACTTCTATATCTTTGCCATCGTCGCCGCTTTGGCCGCTGTGGCAACCGCGCTGATTCCGTCACGCTCGACGGACTAAGCCACGAAAAGGCCGATCCGCACTTGAGAGCGGATCGGCCTATTATTCAGCATACTATCAAAGTTCGTTCTTACGGATATTGCGCAGCATTTTCTGCAAGGTGCCGACAAAGGCGCGATGCTCGTCTTCATCAATGCCTTCAAACAATTGCAACAGCAGATCATACATGACCGGCCATGCTTCGTTAAAAATGTTGCGGCCTTCTTCGGTCATCGAAATATCGCGAATGCGCATGTCTTCTGCACGCGCCTGACGGCGGATGTAACCCTGCTCTTCAAGGGAATCGAGCGTGCGGCTCATCGTTGATTGTTCGGTCACGGTAAAGACCGCAAGCTCATTGATCGTGGCCGAAGGCGTGACACTCAAGACGGCCAGCGTTCGCAATTTGACTGTCGTGATCTGGCGGCCTTTCAGCGCCTCCGCAAGGTTCGCATTGTAGCGTGCCATCAGGCGGTTCATCAGGTAGGGCGCAAAACTGTTCAGGCCGATTTCGCCCAGCGAACGCGCGGGGTTCTCCTCCTGATGTTCGGAAGCCAGAACCGTACCTGAGAAGCGTTCCTCCATGAATTCCCTCACTTTAGATCATGGTTACAATAGTCATGCGCCCGATGCGGTGAGGCATCAGGCGCAACAAGGCGCTCTCATCGGTGTTAATATCGGTTGTGGAAAGATGCCAGAGAAAAAGGCGGATGCGATCTTGCAATCGCATCCGCTGCTGTTTCTGGATCAGGGGCGGGAGGCCTCACTCGAGATGCCGTTGCCGCTGGTGGCAATGGCAACCTTGTCGTCGTTGAGGCTGAAACTCTCGCGGGTGACTACAAGAACGATAGCCAGAATGATCGCTTCCATGATCGCGAAGGTCAGGAAGGCGCTGACAAAGGACCCGCCCGAAACCTTGATGACCACGCCCATGACCCAGGGCGAAATGAACGTCGCAAGGATGGCGAAGATTTCAGCATAACCAACCGCTGCTGTTGCCAGCTCTTCTGGGTATTTTTCACTGAGAAAGGCGAAGATTGCACCGCCGCCGAAAAGTGCCATGCCGCTCAGGAGCGCCATCAGGATGAGCCAGCCGAAGCCAAGCGGTATGGCCATGCCGACCGTGAACATTGCAGCGACGAGGACGGCAAGCACGGTTCCGAACTTGATCATCCCTGTTTTGTTCAGGCGGTCGGCGGCGTAACCGCCGATGACGAGAAACACGACCTGCGACAGTCCCATCAAGGTGCCGATCAGTGCTGCGTCTTCCACCGGCATCTGATGCACGGCAATATATCCGGGAATGACCCAGGTGGCGGTTCCGGCAATGGCCATCGTGCAGGCCGAAATGCCGAGGCTGCCGACGATAATCCATTTCGAGCGGAAGATGCTGGCCAGAGACGCCGTGGAGGTTTGCTGCTTTTCCGGCTCCCAGCGGAAATCCTTATAGCCGATATGAGCCGGATTGTTGCGGGTGAAGAGCAGCACAGCCGCCGCCGTCACCAGCGTTCCGATGGCAAGAATAGCAAAGAAGGTGCGCCAGCCGTAGGTGATGGAAAGCGGAATGCCAATCGCAAAGTCCAGCGTGATTGCAAGACTATAGGCCGCGAGGATCAAGCCGATCATGCTGCCGCGCCGCTTCTGCGGGAACCAGCCGATGATGAGTTTCATATTGCCGAGGAAGATTGCGGCATCGAAGAAACCGATGAACAGGCGCAACGCAATCAGCTGGGCATAGTTCTGTACATAGACTTGCGCCACCATGCCGACAGCGGTGCAGAACAGACCGATCAGCAGCAGCGACCGGGCATTCATGCGGCGGCTCAATTGTGACCAGACAATCATGCCGAGACCATAGGTCAGTGCGAAAATCCCCTGTGCCAGACCGGCCTGCGCGGAATCAAGCTGGAGCGTTTCCGAAATGAACGGTATCACTGCCGCAAAGGCGTACCAGTCAGCGGCGAGAAACATTTCGCATAAAAGCGCCAGCGCCAGCATGCCCCATTGCCAGCGCTTTATTCTGGATTGATCGAAGTCCGATAGGCTTTCCCATTGCATGGCTGGTTCCCCTTATTTTTACCTGCAAAGTTATGATGCTTCCTCGCGGGAGCGTGCTGTGCCCAATGTTTGAAGTCGGATCTCAGACCGTAGACAGGAAATCGCGCACAAGTGTCGCCGCAGCTGGCGCCTCTTCAAACAGCAAATGTCCGGTCGCGCCGAGTTTTTCCAGCCGTGCTTCATCGATCCCGCGCTGCCATTCTTCGGCATATTGCGCGGGGATGACCCTGTCTTCCTCGCCCCAGAGGATCAGGGTCGGCATGTGAAGCCGGTGCAGCCAGTGTCCAAGCTTCGGATTGCCGCGTCCGTCAGTTGCGTGGACCAGCGCCAGCGCACCCATTTCGCGTCCCAGTGCTTCATCGAACCGGCTGTCAGGCGCAGTTGGGAAATAGCGGAGTGCAACTGACGGATCATGCGTGAGATGGGCTGGGATATCGGCAGGCGCGACCTGAAACAGATCGGGAAGAGGGATTGCCGGAAGGTCAAGTCCGGCGGGCGCTGCCAGAAACAGCGCGGCGAGCCTGTCCGGCTGCCTGATCGCGAATTCTGCGGCAATCCAGCCGCCAAGCGAAAAGCCGCCAAGGCTGAATTGATCCAGCGCGAGTGCATCGAAGAAATCCATGTAATGGAGTACATAGTCGCCAATCTGCACGATATCGGCGTCGTCGTCGCTTTCACCGAAATTCGGATGAAACGGAATGATGAGCCGGTTTCGCGAAGCAATGTCGGCCAGGCTGTCAAAGCCGGGAAATGTCCCGGTTCCATGCAGAAAGACCACATCCTTGCCTTCACCCTTCACAAGATAGGTGACGGTTTTGCCTCGGATTTCGACCGTGCGTTTTTCAAAACTGCTCGAGTAATTCAACATCTTTCCACCTTATGCCGCTGGCTTGGTGTGACTGGACCAATTGCTTTTTCATCTGGTCGACGGCGCTGTCGATCCGCGCTTCCAAGGCCGGGGGCAGAAGCCCATCCGGTTCCAGGTCCGCCGAACAGGCATAAATGCCCGTTGCGACGGTTCCCGCTTCGAAAAAGCCGAAGAGCGGACGCAGATGATGCTCGACGACCAGCGCATGACGATGCCCGCCGCCCACAGCGCACAGCACGGTCGGGCGACCGCGCAGCGCGAGCGGATGGACGAGATCGAACACGTGTTTGAAAAGACCGGGATAGCTTCCCTGATAAACAGGGCAACCGACGATCAAAGCATCGCAATGTTCAATCTCTGAAATGAGGCTTTCGGATTGCCGGTCCAGCGCCTTGCGATTGACGGTAAACAGGTTCGGCCCGGCATGCGACAGGTCCAGATGCGTGACCGACACATCGTCTTCCGCTTCCAGCCTTGCGGCAATCGCCTGGGTTAGCCGGTGAACTTTCGTCGGGCGGTCACACCCGACGAAGCTGACAATATTTCGCGCCATGGCCGGTCTCAGTTTTCGCTGATGCCGAAAACGGTCCATCGCGCATCGGCGCCTGAAAGGCCAAGTAGCCCTTTGCCGCATTCCTCGACGATCTGGTCGGCGAGCAAAATATGCTGGGTGCCGGAATGGATATCGCGATAGAAGCGCTGCATGGCCGTGTTATGCAGCGATGCGCCCCGAGCCGCCCGATGCGCGAATGTCGCCACATCTGAAACGATGTCGTGTATATAGCGCAGCGAGAGCTTCACCATCGTCATCTGGTCGAGGGACGGGACACCGCCGGATGCGGTGGTCTGCGAGACGTCTTCCCATGTTTCCATGGCCAGCGCCCGTGCGGCCCGGTAACGGGCTTCGGCATTGGCAAACTGGAACCGCAGGCTGGCGCTGTCTGCGCTCTTGCCGAACGGATCCTGTCGCTGACGGATCACCTTGGCGAGTTCGTCGAGTATCCGGCGACCGACGCCGATGGCCCAGCCTGTATGGGTGAGGGCGCTGTAGCCTGCCAGCCCGAGATGGCCCTGTGTCTGACCGCGCTTCGGTGCGGACTGCGTGAAACTATAGGTCATTGAATCCGGCACGAAGAGGTCTTCATCGGTTGCCAGCGTGTAGTCGAAGCTGCCGGTGGCGCGCAGGCCCAGCACATCCCAGTTGCCAAGCAGCTGGATCGTCGAGCGCGGGTGATGTGCGACGATGATCTGCGGTGCGCCGGTTTCGTCTTTCAAAAGCGCCTTGCCGCTCGGATCCTTGGGATCGAGCAGGAAGCAACCGGAATGAATCCATTCCGCGTGGAAGATGGAGCTTCCATAAGCCCAGTTGCCGCGGATCATGTAGCCGCCATCGACCTTGCGGGCAAAGCCGCGCGGCACGCCATTGCCTGCAATAGTGATGTCGACGCCGTCCTTGAAGACATTCGCAATCCCCTCGTCGTCGAGGTAGATCGCCATGGTGGTGCCTTCCATATTGTTGACCATCGTGCACCAGCCCGATGAGGCATGGGCATAGGAAAGCGCCGACATGATCTTCATAGCATCGATGGGTCGCAATTCCGCGCCGCCGACTTCCTTGGGAAACAGCATTGTGTAGAAGCCACCCTTGCGCATGGCGTCCACGACGTCGTCATGCATCCGTCCGAGTGTCTCTGCCTCTTCTGCCTTTTCTTCAATCAAGGGTAGAATCGCTTGAAGGCGGTCATTGAAGCCCTGAAGGACTGCGGAATAGTTGTCGGCTGTGTGAGTCCGGTGCACGCTGGTATCCAAGTTAGTTCCCCTTGATTTAGTGGTTATAAGCAGGAATGATACGGACAAGAGTGGGAACGGACATTCCCCCCAGATGGGGGGCTTGGGAACTCGGGAGAGAGAATGCCCAGGCAAATATTATCGACAGACGAGCGGATATCTGCAGCGCTTTCCGTTGCGGAGAGTCGCAATTATGACGACTTTACAATAGCTTGTGATTATTTTGCCGCGAATGTCCTGCGGGTGCGATCGCTTGGAATTTATTTGCTGGAGAATAATCGGCCGCGCCTTTTTCACAGCATCAACACGCCCACCGGCTTTCTTCTTGAATATCAGAATGGGCTTGCGGATTCGGATCCGATGATTGCGGCAGTGGTGCAGAATGCCGGCGCGGTTGCGGGCTCGCGATTGCCCCAGAATGCGGCGGGGAATGTGCCGCTGATGCGAACGCTGCTCTATCGATGGAACTACAACGATAACTTGTGCTGTCCGGTTTACGTTGGCGACAACATACAGGCGCTGATCTATGCCGCCGGTTTCGAGATGCACGCAACACAGCTCGAAGAACAGGTTTCGCTGCTGTGCCGTTCGTCGGCGCTTGCCTTGCGCAACATTCAGGAAGCACGTCCGGCGAAGACGCCCAGCGCCAATCTGACCAACCTGTCGCCGCGCCTATCGACGGTCGCCCGGTTGCTTGCAGCTGGCAATACCAACAAGCAGATTGCCCGACATCTGGAGCTTTCACCCCATACGGTGAAGGATTATGTCGACGATCTGATCAAGCGTTTCGGTGTTCGTAACAGAACCGAAGTGGCCGTCCTGATCAACCGCATGAGCGGTGCGAGGAAAGCCGAGCCGGCCGGATTTGTCCTGTCGGGACAGGAACGGCGCGGCCTTCCCATAGAGCATTTCTGAAAACGCTTTCCGCGTTACTAAGGGCAGAGGAATTTAACGGCGCGGCTTTCGGGATCGCACAGCGTGTCGATGACATTGCAATGATGCGTGCCATCGATTTCCCAAGCGCTGGTTTCTATCCCCAACCCGTACCAGATGTTTTCCAGCAGCGCATTTTGCCGTCTGAACTCCATCAGCTCATCGCCGCCGACGCAGCAATGAACGGCAATATCTGTACGCGGGCGCTGGAGTGCCGCGCTCTCCGCGACAGCTTCGGCCTCGTCCATAGAGAAAATATCGTTCATCGCGGTTTTGAGAAGCGGGCGTAAATCGTGCAGCCCGCTGATAGAAAGAACACGCTTGATCCGTTCCGCCGTTGCGACGGCAATGGGCGCATTTTCGCACGCCATGCGGCTGACCAGATGCCCTCCGGCGGAATGGCCGGTCAAGGCGATATCGCCGTCCACTTCCTGCGCCAGATGGTCGATAAAGCGGCCAATTTCCCGTGTGATACCAGAAATGCGCGCTTCGGGGCACAGCGTATAGCTTGGCATGGCAACGCGATATCCGCGCGCAAGCGCGCCTTGCGCCAGATGTGACCAGAAGCTTTTGTCCAGCCCCTTCCAATAGCCGCCATGGACATAAACAAGTGTGCCCTTGGCCGTGCCTTCCGGCAGGAAGAGGTCATAATGGTTCCGCGCGCCGTCGGCATAGGCGATGTCAGGGATCAAGCGACCCTGATCGCGCATTTTCTCGCGAAAGCCGGATGCCAGTTTCGTCCAGCGCGGCGGATAGGTGGCGGAATCGCTGATGGCCTTCATATTGTCGTAAGCGGTATCGTAGTCGTGCAGCACAGAAGTCTCCTGCGTATTTCATGCTTGAAGCCGCACGTCAGGCGCGGGCTTCGGTTGCCGCCTGCGCGCGCAGGGCGGATCGCTGCAATTTTCCGGATTCTGTTTTGGGCAGGCTTGAAACCCAGCATATGAGGCGTGGATATTTATAAGGCGCGAGTTCGCTTTTGACGTGACTTTGCAGTGCTTCCTGCAAGTTCGTGTCGCCATTATATCCTTCGTTCAGCACGACATAGGCTTTGACGATGCAGCCCCGTTCGTCATCGGGCGCCGCCACCACGCCACATTCCGCCACGGCTGGATGCGCGAGCAGGCTGGCTTCGACCTCCGGTCCGGCGATGTTGTATCCGGCAGAAACGATCATGTCGTCATTGCGGGCCTGATACCAGAAATAGCCGTCCGCATCCATGACATAGGTATCGCCGGTGATGTTCCAGCCGTTCTCGACATATTTGGTCTGGCGCGCGTCGGCCAGATATTTGCAGCCGAGCGGCCCGCGAACGGCAAGTCGTCCGGGGGTGCCGGGCGCGCATTCCTGCCCATTGTCATCGATGACACGCGCTTCATAACCGGGGATGGGTTTACCAGTCGCTCCGGGTCTGATGTCGTCTTCCGGCGCAGAGATGAAGATATGCAGCATTTCCGTCGCGCCGATGCCGTCGGCCAGCGAAAGCCCGGTCGCACGCTTCCACGCTTCGAAAGTAGGGAGCGGCAGGGCTTCACCAGCTGAAACACATTTGCGCAGGGACGAAAGATCGTACTGATCGATCTTCGAAAGCATGGCTCGGTAAGCGGTCGGCGCTGTGAAACAGACAGTTGGTTTATATTCCCCGATAGCGATCGCGAGGTCATGCGGGGCGGTTTTTGCCGGTAGCACTGTGGAAGCGCCGATCCTGAAGGGAAACAGGACCAGTCCGCCAAGCCCGAATGTAAAGGCCAGCGGCGGTGAGCCGATGAAAATGTCATCTTCGGTCGCGTTCAATATATGATGTGCATAGCAATCACAGACGATCAGCAGGTCGCGGTGGAAATGGATCGTCGCTTTCGGCAAGCCGGTGGTGCCGGATGTGAAGCCGAGCAGGCACGGATCATCCCCGCGTGTCGCGACCGCCTCGAAATCGCTGGAGGCACCGGCCAGCAATGCCCCAAGCTCTCCGCCTGCATTGCCCTCCCAGGTCACCAGAGTTTTAATGAAATCGGTCTGTGCCACGGCATTCTGCATCTCGCCGATCAGCGCGTGATCGCAAAAGGCAATGCTGATTTCGGCCTTGTCGATGATCTGGACCAGTTCACGGGCGCGCAGGAGTGGCATGGTCGCGACCACAACGCCGCCCGCTTTGATGATCGCCATATAGAGCGCAATCTTGGTCGGGTTATTGCCCGAGCGGATCATCACGCGATTGCCTGTTTTCATGCCGAGCTTGTCGGTCAGCACATTGGCGATCTTGTTGATCATTGCGGCGAGATCGCTATAGGTCCAGCGCACGCCAGGCGCCTGCAATGCAATGCGGTCGCCTTTGCCGTTTGCAAGATGTGCATCCACCAGTTCGGTGGTGGCATTGAGCTGTTCCGGGTAGCCGAGTGCGTCGAGGTTGATGATATCCGGTAGAAATTCCGCAGCCGGGAGATTATCCAGAACGAATGTGTCCACATGAGCGCTGGGGTGCATGCTCGTCTCCTGTCAATGCCAGTTTGCGTTCGACTGCTGGGTCAAACGTGCAAGTAACGTTCCTTGATGTCCGGGGTGTTCAAAAGGGCGGCGTTGTCACCGCTCCACACCACACGGCCCTTTTCGATGACCACATGACGGTCTGCGAAGCGCGCCAGCGCATCGACATTCTTGTCGATGACGAGGATCGCTTCGCCCTCGTCCTTGATGTTGCGCAGGCAGGACCAGATCTCTTCGCGCATGAGCGGCGACAGGCCTTCCGTAGCCTCGTCCAGCACGACCATTTTCGGATTGGTCATCAATGCGCGACCAACCGCCAGCATCTGCTGCTCACCGCCGGAAAGCTGGTTGCCCATGTTGCGCCGCCGCTCTTTCAGGCGTGGGAACATCCGATAGATGCTTTCCAGCGTCCATTTGCACGAGCGCGCTTCCGAACGCCGGGTGGCCAGCAGGTTCTCTTCGACGCTCAGCGTCGGAAATATCTGCCGCCCTTCCGGGACCAGACCGAGCCCCTCGCGGGCAATTGCATAGGGCGGTTTGCCGGTAACGTCATGGCCATTGACGAACACCTTGCCGCCCTTGGGCGGCAGCAAGCCGAAGATCGACTTGATGGTCGTCGTTTTCCCCATGCCGTTTCTGCCGAGGATCGTGACGACTTCTCCCGCACTGACTTCAAAGTCGATGCCGAAGAGAATGCGAGACTGGCCATAGGCGTTCTGGAGTCCTTCGACCTTCAGCATCACGCGGCCTCCTCTTCGCCGAGATAGGCGGCGCGCACGTCCGGATCAGAGCGCACGGCAGCGGGTGTTCCGGACGCGATGACGCGTCCGTAGACGAGGACGCTCACCTGATCCGCCAGCGAGAAAACGGCATCCATGTCATGCTCGATCAGAACCAGCGTATGCGTCTGACGTAATGCGCGCATCAGTTCGACCAGCACCACGGATTCCTCGTGGCTGGTGCCAGCCAGTGGTTCATCGAGCAACAGCATCTGCGCTTCGGTGGCGAGCGCGATGGCAATCTCAAGCTGGCGCTTTTCGCCGTGCGACAGCGCTCCGGCCCGGCGATGGGCGCGGTCGTCCAGCCGGACGCGAGCAAGCGCAGTCATGGCTTGCTCGTTGATATCGGCTTCCTTGTTTGCCGCCTGAAAAAAGCGGAAGCTTGAACCGGATCGTGCCTGAACGGCAAGTGCAACATTGTCCAGCACGCTGAAACCTTCAAGAACCGAGGTGATCTGAAACGAACGTGCAAGGCCGAGATGGACACGATTGGGCATAGGCAGACCGGAAATGTCACGGCCATCGAAGATGACCGAACCGCGGTCGCTTTTGAGATTTCCCGAAAGCTGGTGGATCAATGTCGTCTTTCCGGCGCCATTGGGGCCGATCAGCGCGTGAATTTCGCCGCGTTTGACGGTGAGATTGACCCCATCCGTGACCTTGAGCGCGCCGAAGCTTTTATGCAGGTCATGAACCTGAAGCAGTTCATCCGACATCGGAACCTCCACGCAGCTTGCGGAGCAGCCCGCCGATACCGTCGCGACTGAAAAGCACGACGAGAACAAGGAAAAGACCAAGGCCGAGTTTCCAGTGCTCTGAGAAATGCGCCAGCACTTCCTCAAGAAAGATGAAGGCAGTTGCGCCGAGGACCGGGCCGATCAGCGTGCCCATTCCACCCAGAACGACCATGACGATCAGTTCGCCAGAACGCTGCCAGCTCATGAAGGCAGGCGAAACGAACTGGATCTGGTTGGCTAGCAGAACACCGGCAATGGCCGCTGCCACACCGGCAATCACATAGGCGGTGAGCTGAAACGAGAAGGGCGAGAAACCGATGGCGCGCATACGCACCGGATTGTCCCGCGTTCCACGCAGCACACGACCGAACCGTGAATGCACCAGCATGCGGAAGATGAAAAATGCGCCCATCAGAACCGCCAGCACGAAGTAGAACAGCACCAGATTGCTGGAAAGCAGCGTATTGCCGAACAGCGTTGAGCGGGTGGACAGCGTCATTCCATCGTCGCCGCCAAAGGCTGACAGGGAAACCATGAAGAAGAAGGCCATCTGCCCGAAGGCCAGCGTGATCATGATGAAATAGACGCCGCTGGTTCTCAGCGAGATATAGCCGGTGACGAGGGCGAAGAACGCCGCAACAACGATGGCCGCAACCAGCTGAAGGACCAGATCGTCGATGCCATAGCTGGACAGGATGCCGACTGCATAAGTGCCGATCCCGATATAGGCGGCATGACCAAAGGACACGAGCGCGCCGTAACCCATGATGAAATTGAGCGAAAGCGCGGCTAGCGCGAAGATCATGATGCGTGTCACGATCACGAGAAGAAAGCTGTCGTTCAATACGGATGCGAGAAGCGGAACGATTGCAAAGGCGGCGAAGACCAGCCACGGGCCCGCATCCAGCAAAGGCGAGGTTCGGCTCTTTGCCGTTTCCGGCATGGCGGTATCGCGGGTGCTGTTATGGGTAATCTCGCTCATCGGGTTCCTCCCTGCGCCGGGAAGAGACCTGTCGGACGGAAATAGAGCACGGCTGCCATCAGAATATAGGTGAGCATCGGCACCAGCGTGCGGCCCATCTGGGAGGCAGCGGCCGGATCGAGCAGGTTGCGGAGCAGCATCGGCCCGAAGGTGCGGCCAAGCGTATCGACGAGGCCAACGGTTATGGCGGCAACGAAAGCACCGCGCACGGAACCGACGCCGCCGATCACGATGACGACGAATGTGAGGATCAGGATGGAATCGCCCATGCCTGGATCAACGGAGAGAATGGGAGAGATCATGCCACCGGCAAAGCCTGCAAGCATCGCGCCAAGTCCGAAGACCACCATGAACAGGCGGCGTATATTGATGCCCAGAGCCGAGACCATGTCGCCATTGGTCGCTCCGGCACGCAGCAACATGCCGATGCGCGTGTGATTGACGAGGACATAAAGACCTGCCGCCGTGGCGAGGCCAGCGGCGATGATCAGCAGGCGATAGACGGGATAGCGCAGGTTGCCAAAGAGCTGGATGGAACCGGATAGGGAATCCGGCATCGGCACGCTGAGCGGAGCCGCGCCCCAGATGATCTTCACGAGTTCGTTCACGATCAGGATCAAGCCGAATGTAGCCAGAACCTGATCGAGATGGCTGCGTTCGTATAATCGTCGAAAGACCAGCACTTCCAACACAATGCCGATGACAAGGGTGACGGGCAGGGCGATCAGGATGCCGTAAAAGAAGCTGCCTGTCATGGCAGTGAAAGTCGCAGTCAGATAGGCGCCGACCATATAAAGAACGCCATGCGCCAGATTGATGAGGTCCATGACGCCGAAGATCAGTGTCAAACCGGCTGCGACGAGAAAGAGCAAAATGCCAAACTGAATCCCGTTAAGGGACTGCAGCAGAAAAAGATTGAGCATGGGGGACGTCCGGAACTCGTTGTACTGAAGTCCGTTTCACGCCAGACAAACTGGCGTGAACTGTTTCAGACTTGGAAATTGAGAGGACTGGGCTCATCGGAGCACCCGCCTTCCACCGGGTTACATCTTGCATTCAGCTGCGTAATTATCCTTGTAATCGTTGAAGACCGTTTCAACGTAGGACGTGGCGAACTGGCCGTCGTCACGCTTGACGACTTTGGTCAGGTAGAAATTCTGGATCGGAAAGTGGTTGTCGCCAAAGCTGAATTCACCGCGCGGCGAGATGAATTTCGCGTCTTTCATGGCGGCCCGCAAGGCATCCTTGTCGGCAATATTGCCGTTGACCTGCTTGACGGCCGCATCGATCAGCATGGCGGCGTCATAAGCCTGCACCGCAAAAGTCGCCGGAATGCGCTTGAATTTGGCTTCATAGGCGGCGGCAAATTCCTTGGCTGGTGCGGAATCAAGATCCGGCGCCCAGTTCGAACCGGCGAAGAAGCCAACTGCCGCATCCTGCTGCGCGGGCAGGGTGGTCTCATCCACGGTAAATGCCGAGAGGAACGGGGTGCCTTCAAGACCGGCCTGACGATACTGTTTGACGAAATTTACGCCCATGCCGCCGGGCAGGAAGGCGTAGACGGCGTCAGGCTGTTCGGCTGCGATCTGCGCCAGTTCTGCCGAATAGTCGAGCTGGCCAAGCGGCACATAGATTTCCTGCGCGACTTCGTTCTTGTAGGAGTGCTTGAAACCGGCCAGAGCGTCCTTGCCAGCCTGATAATTCGGGGCGATCAGCACGACGCGCTGGTAGTTCTGCTTTTCGGCATACTTGCCGGAAACTTCATGCATCTGGTCGTTCTGATAGGAGGTGACGAACAGATTGGGGTTGCAATCCTTACCGGCCAGATTGGACGTGCCTGCATTGGTCGAGATCAGAAACGTGCCGGAATCGGTCGCTGGCTTGACGATAGCGTTCAGGACATTGGAGAAGATGGGACCTACGACAAAATCCACCTTGTCGCGCTGGATCATCTGCTGGACCTTGTTGACGCCGATATCCGGCTTCTGCTCATCGTCCTGAATGATGATTTCAGCATCGAGGCCGCCGAGCTTGTTGCCCAGCTTGTCCATGGCAAGCAGAAAACCGTCGCGGGATTGTTCGCCCAGCAAGGCCGCTGGCCCGCTCAGCGTATAGATCAAACCGATCTTGATCTTGCCTTCTTCGGCCTGCGCGGTTCCGTTCAACATGGTTGCGGCGAGCAGCGCGAAGGCCGCTTTCGTCGAAATTTTCATTGTTCCACCTCGATTGCAGCGTTCTGCTTTGTCTTATTTTTCTTTCGCATTATCCGGCGCAAAACCGCTTCACACTTTTGCTGGAAATGCTCTGATACCCGGCAGATGTACTCCCATACTTCTGCCGGGCGGATGCATTATTCTGCTGGAGCGGGCAAAAATTCAACCTCGTGTGCCGGTGCAATGCGAACTATTTCGGCAGGATCACCGACATTGTCGATACGAACGAACAGATCCCAAAGTTTTGCGGTCGGCGAAACCCAGAAAACGCACTTCACTGGCTGCTCGGTCTTGTTGAAAATACCGTGCGACACGTTGCGTGGCAGGCAGACGAGATCGCCAGCTTCGGCAACGGCTTCCTTGCCGTCGAGAAGCAGGTCGAAGCGTCCTTCCAGCACGTAGATGAATTCTTCCTGCGTGGTGTGGATATGTGGCGGAACGAAAGTGCCGGGAGGGAAGGTTGCGTGCCAGGACATGGAGCTTTCGCAGACATGCTTGGGCACATAGGTCTGACCGAGAATATGCCAGACAACACCGTCCACGGAGGAACCGGATTTGGTCACGCCAGCTTGAAGAACAGTCACTCGAATTCCCTTTCATTAGAGCGCACCCCGAAAAGTGTGAAACGGTTTTCGGAAAAGATGCGCGTTAAAAATTATTCCGACGCAGGTTTCAGGCAGAGGCCCGAGACACTCCCCGATTGACTTGCTGTGTTGAAAAGCCAGCCTTTGCGGCATAGCCGCGAACAATGGCTTCGCGCTCGGCAAAGCTGATGACGCCGTCCAGATCGGCAACACCGGATGGAGCGCGGCGTTCAACCTCATCGATGACGCCTTCCGGGCCGCCCAGCCGGTTGAGCCGGACGATTTCCGCCGTCGCGGGCAGCCGGATTGCCTGATAGGCCGCCAGCGCCGCGCGACCGTGCTCCGCAGCGGCAAGATGGTCGGCAAGCGTGCGTGCGTCGATGATCGCTTGGCTCGCGCCGTTCGACCCCACCGGATACATCGGATGGGCGGCGTCGCCGATCAGCGCCACGCGGCCATCCGTCCACCAGCGGGCGGGGTCGCGGTCGCACATCGGATATTCGAAGAATGTATCGGTTGCGCGCACCAAAGCGGCAAGGTCCACGACATTGATGCCGAATTTTTCGACATGGGGCATCAGCTCTTCATGCGTGCCGCGACGGCTCCAGTCCTCGCGCTTCGGCGCAGGCGATCCGTCGGCGCCGGGACGATAGGTGACGACCCAGTTGTTGAGAATCTTGCCGGGCGTGGTGCCCTTGGCTATCGGGTAAAGCACCAGCTTATACGTAAAGCCGCCAGCGACGATCATGGTGCGACCGTCAAGGAACGGATCGCTTTCAACAGCGCCGCGCCACATCATGACGCCGTTCCATTTGAGACCGGCTTCGTTCGGGAACATCTGATGTCGAATGACGGAATGAATACCGTCCGCGCCGATAATGATGTCGGCAGTTGCCGAGGTAATTTTTGAACCTTCGGCAAAATGAACCGTGGCAGAACCCTCGTTCTGGGTGTAGCTCACGCAGCGCTGGTTCGCGATGACGGCATCCGGTCCAAGCCGTTCGATGACGGCATTATAAAGCAGTTTCTGCAAATAGCCGCGATGGATTGAGAACTGAGGCACATCATAGCCTGCATCGATGCCGCGGGGCTCGCGCCAGATTTCCTGACCCTGCCGTGTAGCGTAAATCAGCTCTCGGGTGCGGATGCCGGTGGCGTCCAGCGCGGGCAGAAGGCCGATTTCAGCCAGTTCGCGGATGGCGTGCGGAAGGACATTGATACCAACGCCCAGTTCACGGACTTCCGGTGCTGCTTCGAAAATCTGGCAGTCAATGCCTCGTGCGTGCAGCATCAATGCCATCGTGAGGCCACCGATGCCCCCTCCGACGATAATCGCTTTCATTCGCGGTTCCCTTTTTCGTGGCTGCTCTTTGGCGCCTGGGACCAACGATAAAAGCGGGAACAATGCTGTCTATCACCAAAACGCCATTCCTAACAGGAAACCGCCAGAAACGCGCTTTCGTGCAAAATTTTCGTGGCGCTTGCGCTCTCGCTCCAGCGTGATACTTTAATCTTAAAATAAAATGCTCTCTAAATGAGATACGGGGAATATCGTGATGCCGACTACGAGCTATATGCACAGGCTTTCGCCGTCCATCGATTCGTTCCAGGACACCATGTCGGGTCTCCTCAGGCCTTGCCGCATCTCGAAAAAATCCAGCCGGACCTACCGGACGGAAGTTTCACATGGGCGCATGCGTCCCTTCGGCCTGACTGCGATCCGCATTGGCGGCCATGCCCGCATCGAAGTTGAAGCGCATAACGACATGACTTTGTTGCAGGTTCCGTTGCAGGGCATCTTCGTCTCGCGCGACCGGCGCGGTGACGAGTTGTTGTATCAGTCCGGCATGAATGCGCAGCTGGTCGACGCGCATTCGGCGATTGATCTCGAATTTCACCCTTCCACGCGCATGCTGATCTTCAGCCTGAACGATACCCAGATCGATATTCTGGGGGGCAAGGAATTTATCGAGCAGTTTACCCATAACAAGCGCGTCGTATCCTTCGATACTCTGGTGGGGCATGCCTTCTATCAGCTGGCGCATTTCGTCATAAACGAAATCGAGAAGGATAAGGAAGCATTTTTCCATGGCGGTCTGTCGGAGCGTCTCGAAGACAGCCTGATGGCATCGCTTGCAGCGGCGCTCGACACGCAGCCGCGCGCAAGGCCGCTGACGAGTGCGGTTCCGAGCTATGTCCAGCGTGCTGAAAAATTCATGCTCGACAATCTCGACAAGCAGCTGACCTTGCAGGAGCTTGTCGATGCAACGGGCACCAGCGCACGTACCTTGCACCGCACATTTCGCAGTGTCCGGGGCAACACGCCGCTCGGCGTGTTCAAGAACATGCGGCTGGACAAGGTGCATGCAGAGCTTGTCCGCGGCCACGCCGGGCCGGGGGATATCACGCGTATCGCCATGGCCTGGGCTTTCAATCATATGGGCTTGTTTTCAGCGGATTACCGACAGCGCTTCGGCTATCTCCCATCGGAAACCGTGCGCCGCGCGCAATGATCCTTCGGTAGACCCGCCTCGGGGGGCACCCCGTATATTGAATTTCCGGCTGGACTGTGGTGCTGCACGCCGCCAACCTCAGGCGTGCCTGTGCCGGGAGCAAAGCCCCGGGGCCTGCTCGGCGAGCATATGTTCTTGCAAATCAGAAACACTATCACTGCCGACCGTATAGACGGTAGGACGGCCGGTCGGTTACCTTGGCTCTTGAGATTTGAACCGGAGATGAAGCCTTCATGATCAAGGGTATAGCGCTGCTATTGTTGTTTCAGCTGCTTGGCGAAAGCTTTATCTTCATGAGCGGGCTTCCTATACCGGGCCCCGTTGTGGGGCTCGTGCTTCTGTTCGTTGCCATGCAACTGTGCAAGATATTCGACTGGGGTATATTTGCCGAAGCAGAAACGGCGGCCGATGGTTTTCTTGGTAATCTCGGCCTGCTTTTTGTCCCGGCGGGGGTCGGAGTGGTGGCTATGTGGAGCCAGATTCAGGGGCAGGCCACGGCAATTCTGGCTATCGTGGTGATCTCGGCAATTCTCACATTGGCGGTGACGGTCTGGACCTTCATTCTTGTGCAACGCTTCATGGGGCGGAGGTAGCGTCATGAAACATCCACTGGAACTATGGGTTTACCTTTCAGCATCACCTTTGCTGTGGCTCACTCTCACATTATGCGCATGGATCGCGGCGACGCATATTTCCGTTCGACTGAAGCGCCATCCATTGGCCAATCCTGTACTGATTTCCATCGTGCTGCTTTCCAGCCTGCTTGTGATTTTTGATGTTCCCTATGGACGATTCTTTGAAGGAGCCCAGTTTATCCACTTCCTGCTCGGTCCAGCCACAGTAGCCATCGCCGTGCCTCTATTCCGCCAATGGCATCAGGTGCGGCAAGCGCTGATCCCAATGGGAGCAGCGCTGGTCGTCGGCTCTTTCTTTGCGGTTCTTTCCATTGTGGTGATGGGTAAATGGGCCAATCTCTCCAATGAAGTGCTGATTTCTTTTCTGCCAAAATCCGCAACTGCCGGGGTTGCCATGGCGATCTCTTCCACACTTGGCGGCACACCGTCGCTAACCGCGGTATTGGTCGTACTTACCGGTATCATCGGCGCACTTGTCGTCACCCCTTTCATGAATGCCATGCGGATAAGGGATTACGCCGCACGTGGATTTGCTGTTGGGCTGACGTCGCACGGTATCGGAACTGCACGTGCTTTCGATGTCGATGAGACGGCTGGGCTCTTCGCCGGGATTGCCATGGCGCTGAACGCTATTGCAACGTCACTCGTTGTGCCGCTGCTCGTCAAATTGTTCCTCAGCTGAAACGCCGACGCGGTATTCCAGCAGGTGGCTGATTGATACTAAAGCGTATTCCGAAAAATGTGGAACGGTTGTCGGAACGAGATGCGTGTTGAAGCAAACCGTTAGAGCTTCTCATAGCCACGCGAGCCGTTTGGCTCGCTGGCTGGCACTACGGCATGGTGCTATGCAGTTCGGATTACGGTACTCAATGTCCCATAGGTAGGACGGCTGCCTACGCTGAATCGAAACTGCACAGGATGCTACATATTTTCGGGGCGTATCTGGCAGTTGACGGCTGCGCTCCGTTCTCCGTGAAGCGATAACAGCTTCTCAAGCCTGACTCATCAGAAGTGACAAAAATGCCGGGCTATAACCCGGCGTTCTCTTGCAACGTTCCAACCGACAAGCACAGCTCGCTTACCGGAATTGTCGCGGCGGCTTATTTGCCGGATGCCATCGTGTTGTAGCTGGTAATCAGGTTGCGATAATCTGGAATGTGGTTTGCAAACAGCGTACCCAGACCTTCAATATCGTTGCGCCAGTCGCGATGCAGTTCACAATATCTGGTTGTGCTGGACGGTGCCGGGATCGTGCAGTTGCCAACCATGATGATCTGGCGTGACCTTGCCGCAGGCACATTGGTGCCTGTCTTGCCCGAATGGCGCCCGGCCGCGGGTATCGTCCATGCAGTATTTCCATCCAGGCGTGGCCTGCTGCCTTCGGTGCGTACCCTGATCGACTTTCTGGCGCGGGAATGCGCCGTTCAGCGCAAGGCCATCGACGAAACTATTCTTTAGCCAGCGGCAGACCATACGTCCGAGAAGGTCTCTGGGTCGTCATGACCTGTGTTCGCTTGCGGATAAAGCGGCATACTCTTCGACCAAAGAATCGAGAAGCGCGCGCACCGAAGGCAGCAAGCCACGCCGCGAGGGAAAGGCAGCATGGATGATGCCGCTGCGGGGTGCCCAGTCGGGCAGAAGATCAACCAACCGCCCAGCCTTTATATCATCCCGGACAACCATTGTAGGAAACTGGCAAACGCCGATGCCTTGAAGAGCGGCCAGCCGCAGCGCAACCATATCTTCCGTGATCAGCAGCGGTTGATAGGGAATTTCAGCCGTGGTGCCGTTCGGACCAAGCAGGTTCCATTCAAAACTGTTGTGGGATGATCCCCAGGCAAGGCCGGGCATGTCGACGAGGTCGGCGGGGACGGCGTTGCATCCCTCCTTGACGAATACAGGGCTTGCCACCAGTCGTTGCTCGCTTTCCGCCAGCTTGCGGATGACGAGATCGCTATCCTCGAGCGGTGGAAAGCGGACGCGGATAGCGAGATCGAAGCCTTCGCGGATAACATCCACGCGCCGGTTTGTGCTTTCCAGATGTATTTTCACCTTTGGGTATCGCGCCATGAAACGGGCGATCATTTCACCGACCTGGAAATAAATGACCGATGCCGGGCAACTCACCCGCACCGTGCCTTGCGGTTCTGTGCGCATTCTGTCGATCACATCCAGTGCGGCATCGGCCTCAACCATCATCGCCAGACAATGGCGATAAAATTCCTGGCCGATATCCGTCACGGCAAATTGTCGGGTGGTGCGCTGGATAAGCCTGACACCGAGATCATCTTCCAGCAGGGCGATCCGGCGGCTCAGCCTGGAGCGCGGCATATCCAGTTTTCGGGACGCAGCGGAAAAGCCGCCTTGCTCCACGACTTCCACATAAAGCCGCATATCGTTGAGATCAGCCATGGCCGGGCCTTTCATTGTCCTGTTTTCAGGACAGTATAGCCTGAACTTCGATCTACCGGTCAATTTGTTCCAGATTTATTTTGCTCTCAGACAGTCAATTCAGTGTCCGCAAGGCAACGAAATAAATCGGGAAGATCGAGATGAGACAGGTTATCGGCATTTACAGCAGCTCATCGCCCCATTGGGTGGGTGATGGATTTCCGGTTCGCTCCATGGTTTCCCATGCGACAATGGGCGAACACATCAGCCCCTTCTTGCATCTTGATTATGCCGGGCCGGAACAGTTTGCACCCACGGCAACCCCGCGCGGTGTTGGCAGCCATCCCCATCGCGGTTTTGAAACCGTGACCATTGTCTATCAGGGCGAAGTTGAACATCGCGATTCCACTGGAAGCGGAGGCATGATCGGTCCCGGTGATGTACAATGGATGACTGCTGCCGCCGGGATTTTGCACGAGGAGCGCCATTCGAAGGCGTTTACCGAACAGGGAGGCACGCTGGAAATGGTGCAGCTCTGGGTCAACCTGCCTGCCAAGGACAAGTCCGCGCCCGCCGCTTACCAGACGGTGCTCGATCGGGATATTCCGACCGTGGCCCTGCCGGATGAAGCTGGAATTGTCCGTGTCATAGCCGGGAACTATGCCGGACATGCCGGACCAGCACGCACCTTCACGCCGATTGATCTATGGGACCTGCGCCTGAAACAGGGCGGAAGCGTTGTGTTTGATCTTCCCGATCAACATACGACCGGCCTGGCAATCTTGCGCGGAACGATCACCGTCAACGGCAACAGATCGGCACGGGATGCGCAATTCGTTCTGCTCGACCGAAAGGGTGGCAGTTTCGAGATTACGGCTGACAGCGACGCAACCGTCCTTCTGCTGAGTGGCGAACCGCTTGGCGAGCCTGTCGCCATGCGTGGCCCTTTCGTTATGAACACAAATGAAGAATTGCAGGATGCTTTCGCGGATTTCCGAACAGGGAAATTCGGCACCATTCCTGCCTGATCCATTCCCCTGGTGTCAGTATGAACCACGGGTATCCCCGGACCGGAAATGCTTTCGGCCCTGAATACGTCCAAGCCTGAAGAAGGAGACTTAAAATGAGCAGCCCAGCTAACTTTAATGGCCAGCGTCCGGTTATCGACCCCAACGACGCCGTCATGCTTCTGATCGACCATCAGAGCGGCCTGTTTCAGACCGTCGCAGACATGCCGATGCCTGTTTTGCGCAATCATGCGACCGCGCTTGCCAAGATGGCCACGCTGACCAAGATGCCGGTCATCACCACGGCATCCGTGCCGCAGGGCCCCAATGGTCCGCTGATCCCCGAGATTCATGAGAACGCCCCTCATGCCAAATATGTAGCGCGCCGTGGCGAGATCAACGCATGGGACAATCCGGATTTCGTTGCTGCCGTGAAGGCCACGGGCCGCAAGACCCTGATCATCGCAGGCACCATCACCAGCGTTTGCATGGCCTTCCCGGCAATCAGTGCCGTTCAGGATGGCTACAAGGTTTTCGCCGTGGTGGACGCATCCGGAACCTATTCCAAGATGGCGCAGGAAATTACGCTCGCTCGTGTTGTTCAGGCCGGTGTCGTGCCGATGGACACGGCTGCGGTGGCTTCGGAACTCCAGAAGACATGGCATCGTGACGATGCGCAGGAATGGGCCAATGTCTACACCAAGATTTTCCCTCCCTACCAGCTTCTCATCGAAAGCTACATGAAGGCGCAGGAAGTCGAAAAGAACCACGAACAGCTCGATTCACAGCGTGGCTGATTGTGACCGAAATACAAAAGGGCGGCATTACCTGCCGCCCTTCTTCTTGTTCTCAAGTTGATATGAAAACCGCATTGCGCAATGAATGTACGCAATGCGGTTCAATGTTCAGCCTGTCGTGTCATCCCACGGATTTCCCGACAGTGTTTATGCGCAAGGCTTACTTCTGCCAGCTCTTGACCAGTTCATCGTAATTGACCGTAACCGGCTTTTCTTTTTCGTTCTCGATCTTCAGCTGAGGAGCGAGGTTACCCTTGGAAACGGCATCCTTGTTCCAGTACTCGATGTCATGTTCCTCGGCGAGCTTCGGTCCGATGTCGCCCTGTACCCCCGCACGTTCCAGACGCGAGAGAACTTTTTCCTGTTCGGCGCAAAGTGAATCCATCGCTTCCTGTGCCGTTTTTGCACCCGACGATGCATCACCGATCGCCTGCCACCAGAGCTGAGCCAGCTTTGGATAGTCAGGCACGTTGGTGCCGGTTGGCGACCACTGGACGCGGGCCGGCGACCGATAGAACTCGACCAGACCGCCGAGCTTCGGTGCCCGATCCGTGAAGCTTTGATGATGGATGGACGAGTCGCGGATGAAGGTCAGACCCACATGGCTCTTTTTCACATCGACCGTCTTGGACGTCACGAACTGCGCATAGAGCCAGGCAGCCTTGGCCCGGTCATCCGGGGTGGACTTCATGAGGGTCCAGGAACCCACGTCCTGATAGCCCAGCTTCATGCCGTCCTTCCAGTAGACGCCATGCGGGGAGGGGGCAACACGCCATTTCGGCGTGCCATCCTCGTTCACGACCGGCAGGCCGGGCTTGGCCATATCGGCGGTGAAAGCCGTGTACCAGAAAATCTGCTGGGCGATGTTGCCCTGCGACGGAACCGGACCGGATTCGGAGAAGGTCATGCCTTGAGCTTCTGCCGGAGCATAGGCCTTGATCCAGTCGAGATATTTCTGGATGGCGTAGACCGAAGCTGGTCCATTGGTATCGCCGCCGCGGGCTACGCATGAGCCGACCGGACGCGACTGGTCATCAACCTTGATACCCCATTCATCGACCGGCAGACCGTTTGGCAGTCCCTTGTCACCGTTGCCAGCCATGGAAAGCCACGCATCGGTAAAGCGCCAGCCGAGAGACGGGTCCTTCTTGCCATAGTCCATATGGCCGTAGACCTTTTTGCCGTCGACATCGCGACCGGTGAAGAACTCGGCGATGTCCTCATAGGCAGACCAGTTGACGGGTACGCCAAGATCGTAGCCGTACTTGGCCTTGAAGTCGGCCTTGTTCTTCTCGTCGTTGAACCAGTCGTAGCGGAACCAGTAGAGGTTTGCGAACTGCTGGTCGGGAAGCTGGTAGAGCTTCTTGTCCGGAGCCGTCGTGAACTTGCTGCCGATGAAATCGTCCAGATCGAGGCCCGGATTGGTGACATCTTTACCTTCATTGGCCATGAAGTCGGTGAGGTTGCGGACCTGCTGATAGCGCCAGTGCGTGCCGATCAGATCGGAGTCGTTGACCCAGCCGTCATAAAGATTCTGGCCGGTCTGCATCTGGGTCTGAATTTTTTCGACGACGTCACCTTCCTGAATAAGGTCATGCGTGACCTTGATGCCGGTGATGGCGGTAAATGCGGGCGCCAGCACCTTCGATTCATAATCATGGGTGGTCAGCGATTCCGAAACGACCTTGATGTCCATGCCCTGGAAAGGCTTGGCTGCATCGATGAACCACTGCATTTCCTTTTCCTGATCGGCGCGCGAGAGGGATGAAAGGTCGCCAATTTCCTTGTCGAGAAATTGCTTCGCCTCATCCATTCCCGCTGAAGCTGCCCCTGTCATTGCCAGCACGATAAGTGCTGTAGTCGTCATTAGATGCCGTCGCATGTTGATCCTCCCAAAGCTTGCGAGTGCATTGCATATCGACTTCCGGGCGCGGTTTGTCCCCCGAGCCCATTTTGCGCGGAGCGGAAACCTTCCGCTCCGGATTTCTCACACAAAGCGGAATACGCCGATGGCGTAGACCACTGAAATGGCAAGAGCCCACCAGAGGTTCGGACCAACCAGCCCGAGCCATGCCAGATTGATGAATGCGCTGCCGAGCAGCGAGATAAACAGGCGGTCGCCGCGTGTTGTCTCGAAGCGCAGGATACCATTGCGCGGCGAGCCGCCGGGCGAGATATATTCCCACACGCCCATGCCCAGCAGCAGAAATGCTATGGCGCAGAAAAACGCCGCCGTCTGCCAGGTCCAGGCCATCCATGAGAAGTCGGGTATATGAAACATCGTCATACCCTCCCCAGGGCAAAGCCCTTGGCGATGTAATTGCGAACAAACCAGATCACCAACGCACCGGGTATCAGCGTCAGAACACCCGCCGCAGCGAGCAGCCCCCAGTCCATACCGGCAGCAGAAACGGTGCGTGTCATCGTGGCTGCAATGGGTTTCGCGTCTGTCGTCGTGAGCGTGCGGGCGATGAGCAATTCCACCCATGAGAACATGAAGCAGAAGAAGGCTGCCACGCCGATGCCGGATGCGATCAGGGGCATGAAGATCTTCACGAAGAACTTTGGAAACGAATAGCCGTCGATATAGGCTGTCTCGTCGATTTCCTTCGGTACGCCCGACATGAAGCCTTCCAGAATCCACACCGCCAGCGGCACATTGAACAGACAATGCGCCAGTGCGACCGCGATATGTGTATCGATGAGCCCGAATGCCGAATAGAGCTGGAAGAACGGCAGGGCGAACACCGCCGGAGGCGCCATGCGGTTGGTCAGGAGCCAGAAGAACAGGTGTTTGTCGCCCAGAAACCGGTAGCGCGAGAAGGCATAGGCTGCAGGCAGCGCCACCGAAACCGAAATCACCATGTTCATGACCACATAGATGATCGAGTTGATATAACCCGAATACCAGGCGGAGTCGGTGAAGATGGCGCGATAGTTCTGCAATGTTGGCTCATGCGGAAAGAGCGTCAGCGACGTCAGGATTTCCTGATTGGTCTTGAAGCTCATATTGATGAGCCAATAGATCGGTATCAGAAGCAGAACGATGTAGATTGTCGGTATCAGCCAGCCGAACCGCGACCTCTCACGTCTGCTCGATTTTTGTCGGACGGCGTTTGAGACCGGTGCAATTGCAGGTGCACTGCCCACGGAAGTTCCCTGTATGGCGTTCATCTCACACCTCCTGATCGTGGCTGGTCATGACGGTGTAGAACACCCATGACAGCAGCAGGATGATGAGGAAGTAGATCAACGACATCGCCGCCGCCGGTCCAAGATCGAACTGACCCAGCGCCATCTTGACCAGATCGATCGACAGAAATGTTGTCGAATTGCCCGGTCCGCCGCCAGTCACCACGAAGGGCTCAGTATAGATCATGAAACTGTCCATGAAACGGAGCAGGACGGCGATCAGCAGAACGCGCTTCATCTTCGGCAGCTGGATGTAACGGAACACTGAAAACCGCGAAGCTCCGTCGATTCTGGCTGCCTGATAATAGGCATCCGGAATGGATACGAGACTTGCATAGCACAACAGCACCACGAGGCTGGTCCAGTGCCATACGTCCATGATGATAATCGTCACCCAGGCGTCGAACGGATCGTTGACGTAGTTGTAGTCCAGCCCCAGCCAATTGGCGTAATAGCCGAGCAGGCCGATGTCGCTGCGTCCGAAAACCTGCCAGATCGTGCCGACCACGTTCCACGGGATCAGCAGGGGCAATGCCATTGTGACAAGGCAGACGGGGACCCAGAAGCCCTTTTTCGGCATGTTGAGCGCAATCAGGATGCCGAGCGGTATCTGGATCGCGAGGACGATGAACGAGAAAATGAGATTGCGCCAGAGCGCATCCCAGAAACGACCGGAGTGAAGAATTTGCTCGAACCAGTCCGTCCCGGCCCAGAAGAACTGGTTGTTGCCGAACGTATCCTGCACCGAATAGTTCACCACCGTCATCAGCGGAATGACGGCGGAAAAGGCGACCAGCACCAGCACCGGCAGGACCAGGAACCAGGCTTTGTTATTCCAGCTTTTTTCCATGGTCAGCCCTCCATTCCCACGCGCCAGGAATCCGCGAATATGCCGATTGCCTTCGGATCGAAGGTCACGCGCGGTTCGGCTGGTATCTCGTCGTCCTCGCCGATCACGACGGCGAGTTTCTGCCCCTCGAAGCCTGCCCGCACGATGCGGTAGCGCCCGATATCCTCGATCTTGTCGATGTGGATTGGCAGGCCTTCGCGACCGAGCCTGACAAATTCCGGCCGGATGCCCAGTTCGATGCTTTTTGCATCGCCAATCTGCGGTATGCCGGGCAGTGGAATGGCCTGCGCGCCGACTGTGGCAGTCTGGCCGTCGATCCGTGCTGGCATGAGGTTCATACCCGGCGAGCCGATGAAATAGCCAACGAATGTATGCTTCGGGCGCTCGAACAGTTCGGCAGGCGTGCCGATCTGCACGATTTCTCCGTTATGCATCACCACGACCTTGTCGGCGAATGTCAGCGCCTCCGTCTGGTCATGTGTGACATAGACCATCGTGAAACCCGATTGGCGGTGCAAGCGTTTCAGCTGCGAGCGCAGCACCCATTTCATATGCGGATCGATAACCGTCAGGGGTTCATCGAACAGGATTGCGTTCACATTCGCGCGTACCAGTCCCCGACCGAGCGAAATCTTCTGTTTCTGATCTGCCGTCAGTCCGCGTGCGCGTCGCCCGGCAATGCCGCCGAGATCGGTCATTTCCAGAATATCCTTGACGCGACGTTCCACTTCCGCTTCCGGCATCCGTCGGTTGCGCAACGGAAAGGCCAGATTGTCGAACACGGTCATCGTGTCGTAGACGACGGGAAACTGAAAGACCTGCGCAATGTTGCGGTCTTCGGTGGCAAGGCCGGTTACGTCCTGCCCGTCGAAAAGGATGCGCCCCTCAGTCGGTTGCAGCAGGCCGGAAATGATGTTGAGCAGGGTTGTCTTGCCGCAACCGGACGGGCCGAGCAGCGCGTAGGCGCTGCCGTCCTCCCACTCGTAATTGACCATGTTGAGAGCGTATTCGCCTGCGGCTTGCGCCTTCGCATTATAAGCGTGGCGGATATGATCGAGAGTGATACGTGCCATCGTCGCCCTCCTATGCCGCCAAACCAACCGTGCGGCCAACCGCGCGGCCAGTTTCATCGAATGCCATCAGGTGTCGCGTGTCGAGGTAGACCTCGATTTCGCGATCAGGCTCAATGATCTGGATACCGTGCGCCAGCATGACCCAGCGGTCGCCTTCGTAATCGAGATGGATAAAGCTTTCCGATCCTGCGATCTCGGATACCAGCGTGCGGGCCCGAATGGGAACCGTAGCGTTTTCCGCCGGACGGACCAGCAGATGATGTGGCTGAAACGCGATCGTCAGTGGACCGTCGCTTATATCAGCCAATTGGCTTGGTACGGCAATGGCCGGGCGGTCGGCGCGCAGGAAACGATCCCCCGACTTCACCATGCGTGCTGTGTTCAGGGGCGGGTCGGCAAATGTTCGTGCCGTGATGAGGTCGAGAGGGCGGCGATAGACATCGATTGTGCGCCCGAACTGCGTGATGCGGCCTTCTGAAAGTGCCGCCGTATTGCCGCCGAGCAGCAGTGCTTCCGAAGGTTCGGTTGTTGCGTAAACAAAGATCGCACCGGATTCGGCAAAGATGCGCGGCAGCTCTTCACGGAGTTCCTCACGCAGCTTGTAGTCGAGATTGGCCAGCGGTTCATCGAGGAGGACGAGATTGGCCTTTTTCACAATGGCCCGGGCAATCGCAGTGCGCTGTTGCTGTCCGCCGGAGAGGTTAAGCGGTGTGCGGTCCAGATAAGGCGTCAGCTTGAGAAGGTCCGCCGCCTTGCGAACCTCGCTGTCGATCTCCGACTGTGCCTTTCTGGCGATGCGCATCGGCGAAGCAATGTTTTCATAGACCGTCAGAGCCGGGTAATTGATAAACTGCTGGTAGACCATCGCCACATTGCGCTTCTGCACGGGCATGCCTGTAACATCCTGTCCGTCGAACAGAATCGAGCCTTCACTTGGCTTGTCCAGACCCGCCATGAGGCGCATGAGCGAGGTCTTCCCGGACAAGGTCGGTCCGAGCAGCACATTCAGGCTCCCGCGAGGCAGTACCAGACTTGTCGGATGGATATGGGTGGCTCCACCAACCGTCTTCGAGATATTTCGCAATTCCAGCATATGTCCCGAGGCCTCCTCCAACCGTCGGAATTATTGCGCTTATTGGCAATTCCTCTCAATATGAACTTCCAGGGACTGTGCCTTATCCCTTATGAGCAATCCGTGTTCTGCGGACCGCTTCCACACTTTCTCAGGAAACATGCAAGTTCCAACGACAATCCGGGCGCTGTTAACAGGATGTTTCCCAACGGATTTCATCCAGCTTAACACAACACCGAACCCGGCGCTCAATGAGCGCGAGCCAGCAGATGCGGCAGCGCGACCGTGATCTTTAACGCTTGAACAAACTCGGTTTGGATGACTTCGACAAGCACGCAGCTTGTCGCTTTGGCGATGGTGCCGAACACCGTTATCGCCACTGTCCGAGAAGAGGGCATGCGCACTCGTAACTGACATGTTCCTCCCCCTGTTCACACGTTCGGCCATTGCGAGTGTGAAAGCCAAACAATGAAAATCGAAAACAAAAAGAAAGTCAAATGAAGATAATTGTTTCACTTGCGAAATGTGGGCAGACCGTCGCGCGCCATGTGAAATGGTGGCTGTCGGTATAGCCATGGTCCGTGCAGAGCACGTTTCCAGCAGCGGATCCATATAAGCTCAAGTTACCCGCACGGAACCCGAAGGGTGCATTACACCCAAACAGATGTAGACAAATTACCGGCTCTTCTTTTGCGTCATTTGACGGCACAATAGCCATGGAGCCGAATATTTCTCAACACCATTGGGAATTGGGCCCGGCGAGGAGAAATGGTGATGAATGAACTACGTCCCATATCCAACGAGACCCTCACTGCAGGTGGTGTTCAAGGTACGTCTTTAACTACCGCAGCCGGACATCTGGCGCTCGTGCCGACATGGCTCCCTTTCGGTGTCGCTTCAGGCACAACTGGCAATTCCGCTGGAAGCGGTGGAATGGGACTGAGCGTCGGTGTGATAAGCAGCGACGCATCCGCTGTGTTCGTTCCGTCCAATACGGCAATTGCCGGTCCGGGAGCCGGGGCGGGCGCGGACCAGTTCAACAATGCATTGATTAATCAGCATGTCGTTGAAATGGCTGGAATGGGGGGAGACGGCGGAAACGGCAACGCCGTGATCGGAGGTACAGAAGGCGCGACCTCCAATCATGCAGGAAGCGGTGGCGCCGGGGTTTTCTTCGGGGGACTTGTCAGCTCTGACGTCGCGGTTTTTGCTCCCGTCAATGCTGCGGTTGCAGGCGGATCCAATTCCGTAGCGTCTGCCAACCAGACCAACAACGCTGCCTTCCTGCAAGGCGCGGACCAGATGGCGGGTATTGGAGGCTCGGGTGGAGATCATAATGCCGCCGGGTCCGTTTCGGCCTCTCCGATACATACAGACGCTGGAAATTCCTATTATTTCACCGGTGATAATTATGCGGGTCATGGTGGCGCGGGTGTTTTTGCCGGCACCATGATCGATGTGAACGTGGCGATTTTCTCCCCCATCAATATCGCTGTCGCTGCCGCTGGCGGCAATGCAGAGGCGCACCAGACAAACAACGTGATTTTCGATCAGGGCGGCACGCGGATTGCCGGGATCGGCGGTAATGGCGGCGGCTTCAACATGGCCTCGGACACAATTTTCACCGGCAATACAGCTGCAGGAAGCGGTGGTGACGGTGTTTCCCTGGGCAGTATGGTGGACGTGAATATCGGGTATTTCCACCCGATCAATATTGCAGTTCCCGCTGGCGGAACCGCTGATGCCCAGCAGATAGACCATCTGCTTGTCGATCAGCATGCTTTACAGATTGCCGGTATCGGTGGTTCAGGCGGCTACGATAATCTGACCGACACAAGCCATGATGCGCTTCTTGCAAACGACATTCTTGGCCTTCTTCACGCTTGATACATTCCGGTCTGATCCACCCTAAAGTAGGTACCCGAATTTCTAGCTAGTCCCGTAACATCAACACGCGCACTCTTTAGAACACGGTCGGTAACGCGATTTTACCAATCTCTTATCTGGGAGTGCCGACCACCAAGACTGATGTTCAATCCGAAACAGGGCTGGGGCTCAACAGGGAGGAATTAAACAATGCCTATTCCGAGAGTTTCCGACACAATCCATCTCAGTGACGTTTATGCAGGCGACGCTAATGCCGGTAACGGTGCTGATGGCTATAATTTTGGGAATATCAATTACAATCCAAGTGCAGTCGTGGCCAATACGCAAAACGTAACAGGCGCAGCCGTTGATGTGCATAGTGGCGATTCCCCGTGGTTAAACGCCAGCTGGGACGCAGGCCATGCCGGAGATGGTGGCGGAGCCGATGCAGCGAATGGCTTTCTCGCCAACATCACCAACAATGGTGCTGGCGGTGCTGGCGGCGACGCGAATTCCAACGGCAGTCTGGGTTCTTCGAGCGGCGGCAATGTAGCAGCCGGTCAGGCGGACACCAGTGCCGTTCAATATACCGAACTTCTGGCCGACCAGCACGCAACGATCCTTGCAGGGGTCGGTGGCAACGGCGGCGATGGGAACATGGCTCGCGGCGGTGATATTTCCTCTGCGCTCGTGCACTCCAATCCGGAAACGACGACCACAACAACCACTACGACGACCAACGATATAGCGAACTTTATCGACAGCTTTAACGACAATTTTCACGATATCGATCTGAGCCACTTGCCGCTGTGATCGGCGATTGGCTTTTGCTGGGTAGTCGAGAAATCCGACTTGGGAGCGACGGTTGAAATCGTTGCTCCCCATTTTACCCGGAATTGCCGATACGCTGACATTGCCTCACAGGCCAATGGGTATTGTGAACCTACGATAACAATGGAGATCTCGACGGAGACGACACATGACAGCGGCATTTACGCAAGCGCGCTATACGGTGACCCCATTGGTCGCTGCCTTGCGTCGGTGTGCCGGTGCCTTCGGTTTGGTCTTCGCCTATAGCTGCGGCTATAATATCTTTCTGCTTGCTCCCTCCCTCTATCTTCTTCAGATCTATGATCGTGTTCTGTCGAGCCGCAGCGTCGATACTTTGTTGATGCTCACGATCATCATCGCGATAGCTGTTATTGTCGGGTCTCTGCTCGATATCGTACGCCGCGCCGCGCTTTCCCGGATCGGTAGCTGGCTCGACCGTCAATTGCGTCCTGTCGTCATGAATGCATCCTTCGAATATGCGGCGCGCACCGATGCCGGAACAGCCGCTGAAAATTATCGTGACCTTTCCGTTTTGCGCCAGTTTCTGGATTCCCCATCATGTGCGCTATTGTTCGATATTCCCTGGGCCCCAGTTTTTCTTGTGCTGCTTTTTCTGGTTCACCCGCTCCTCGGGTTTATCGGCTTGAGCAGTGCATTGTGCCTGCTGCTTTTGGCCTTGTTGAATGAATTCACGACGCGCGAATTGAATGAACAGGCAAATATTGCGCAGGCACGAAGCTATTCCCGCTTCACAATGGCTCTCAAATATATCGGTGTAATCCGCGCGATGGGGATGCAACATGGCGCAGCTCACCTCATTTATCGGGATGCCGAGGCTGTCAGAGCGGCTCAGGACGGTGTGGCACGTCGAACAGAGGTGCTTCAGGCATTCTCGAAATCGGTGCGTGCGTTGACGCAAATTTTGATGATGGGAGCCGCGACATGGCTCGTCCTCCAGAACAACAGCAACCCCGGAATTATTTTTGTCGCCAGTCTGTTGCTGGGGCGTGGACTGGCACCTGTAGAAGGCGCCATAGGCGCGTGGCGGGCACTGGCTTTCGTGCGCGGCGCATTCAACCGCCTGAATAAGATGCTCACTCTGGTTGCACCCGGAGACAACAAGCGAACCATTCTGCTACCGGAGCCCAAAGGCCAGCTCGTTCTCGACAATGTCGGCTATCGGTTCCCCTCATCGGATCGGTTCATCCTGCGAGGCGTATCGTTTCAGGTTGCTCCTGGCGATTGTGTTGCCTTGATCGGCCCTTCAGGATCGGGAAAATCCACTCTCGGACGAATTCTGGCCGGCGTTTCACGGCCCACCTGCGGATGTGCTCTTCTGGGCGGCATCGATATTTCACTGCTTCGCCATTGCGACAATGCCCGCCATATCGGCTATCTGCCGCAGGATATTGAACTTTTCGGCGGTGCGATCAAAGATGTCATCGGTCGGCTCGACAGCTCGGATCCGCGTAAGGTTATCGAAGCTGCCAAACTCGTCGGACTGCATGAGACGATCATGCGATTGCCGCAGGGATACGAAACCGATATCGGCGAAGGTGGCGCCTTGCTTCTGCGGGCGCAACGCCAGCAATTGGGACTGGCGCGCGCAGCCTATGGCAACCCTCCTCTCGTGGTCCTTGATGATCCGAATTCCAGTCTCGACTATGAGGGTGAGCGGCTGTTGTTCGACGCCATAGAGCGCATGAAGTGCAGGCAAATTACAATTGTGATCATCACGCATCGAATGGGCATTCTGCCCGTGACCGACAAAATCGCTGTGATGCGCGACGGTATGGTGAGCGCTTTTGGAGATAGCGAGAAAATCTTCGATGCTTTCCTTCGCGTCCCCGCGAAAACTGGACCGTAAGGGATGCCTCGTCATGACCCTCGTTCCCATCGAACTCCCGGTGAAGGTAGCAAATGCGTTGAAGTATTCGCTGCTGCTGGCTCATTTGCGGGCAATACAGCTGAAGCTCCCGTCTTTCCCGCTGTTGCTGCCTGGGAAAAACACTTTGCCAACGCCGCTTACATCACGGCCAAGGCTGCGCGGCGTGGCCTGGACAGGAAACCTGCTCGTATTGATATTCGTTGCAGGCTTCGGAATATGGGCAGTTTTCGCACCGCTTAAAAGTGCGGCGGTTGCTGTGGGTGTTGTCGAAGCGGAATCCAGCCGCAAGACCATTCAGCATCTGGAAGGTGGTATTGTTCAGCAGATCTATGTCCACAATGGAGATCTGGTTTCCAACGGCCAGACTCTGATCAAGCTGGACGATACCAAGCCCAGGACGGAGCTGGTTGGCATTCAGGGGCAGCTGTGGGACGCGCAGGCGAGCCGGGCTCGGCTGGTCGCTGAACAGGCGAACGAGATGCAACTTTTGTTTCCACCGGAGCTGGAACAACTCGCGCCGCATAACCCGGCCGTCAACGCCATTGTCGTCGGACAACGAAGAATATTTGAAGCCCGTCGCGACGTCTATCGATCTGAAATTGCCATAACGCACGAGAAAATGGGGCAGGTGAAGGAAGAGATAACCGGATTGGCAGCGCAAAAAATGGCCTTGTCGTCCCGCATCGAGATCACGCGCCAGCAACTGGACATGATAAACCCGCTTGTGAAAAAGGGACTCGAGCGCAAAACGAGCGTATTGAATCTCGCACGCGAGAAAGCTGATCTGGATGGACAGCTGGGAGAGACCATAGCTCAGATGTCCCGCGCTTATCAGGTGATCAATGAAGCACAGGCCAATCTCGTCAAGCTGGAGAGTGATCGCCAAAACGAGATCGCAAAGGAACTGCGCGAGACCGAAAACCAGCTTTTCCTGTTAAGCGAACGATACCGCGCAATCAACGATCAACTGATCCGGACAGATATCAAGGCGCCCGAGAACGGGATTGTCATGGATTTGCGCATTCACACGACGGGCGGCGTTATCGGGGCAGGCGAGCCGTTGCTGGATCTGGTGCCGCAGGATGGCAACATGATCGTGTCAGCGCATGTTCGGCCCGAGGATATCAACCTTGTGCGTCCCGGCTTGAACGCTCAGGTGCATCTTTTGCCCTATGATCAGCGACGCGTGCCTCTTCTGGAAGGACAAGTGACATATGTTTCGGCCGACCGGCTTATCGATAAACAGACCGGGCAGCCCTACTATGCCGCGACGATCCGCGTGACCGACGATGAACTGATGCAGGCCGGAGACGTGGAAATGATCCCCGGAATGCCTGTGCAGGCCCTGATAGAAACCGGGGAAAGCAGTGTCGCACTTTATGCTGTCAGGCCATTGCTGGACAGTTTTCACCGGGCTTTCCGCGAAAACTGAATTATCTGCGCCTATTGAATGGCGCTCCCATTGGCAGTCGCTTTGGCACCAAGCAACAGAACGACTTCAGTTCTGTTCTGAACATGTAGTTTACGCATAATATGCTGCAAGTGCATCTTCACGGTATTGCCGGAAAGATTGAGCTTCTCAGCAATGACCTTGTTTGAATGACCGCGCTGCAACTCAGTCAGAACGTCAACTTCCCGCGGTGTGAAACCGGTAATGGCTGGCTGGCACCAGCTGTAGTTCACACTATCGGTTCCATCGTCGGTCAATTCAGTCGTTGATCTGTCTTTGAGGGAGATCGTTGTTTGAATCGTACTCTGAGCGCCCTGCGGATGCGGACAGAATATGCCTCCCGCGAGCACCAGCCGAATGCCAGCCAGAGCGATCTCTACCGGAAGGGACGACGTAAAGAACCCTCGCACGCCCATTTTAATCGCTTGTGACTCCAGCAGAACATCGTCCTTGTCAGAGAAAAGGGCAATCGACGGCGCTTGAAAGTGGCTCTCAACGGTGAGGAGCTCTTCCCGCAGTGCGGAGCTATCCATCGCTCTGCCTCCCAGATCCAACGCAATAAGAGCTATGTCACGTCTGCTGGCTTTGACCAGTTCTGTTAAAGAGGCCATGCCAACGACATTACAATCGGCAAGTTCGTATTCCAGGAATTTCACGATGGATGTCCGCACGAGCGTATGTTTGGCCACGATGATCATGGTCCGACGTCTGCGCACTGTGCGCCGTATCTTTTCAAACTCGGTTGACACTGCAGGCTCCGTTTCTTCAATCGCCGGAGGTCTTCTCGACAGTTCCGAATGTCCATCGAATCTAGCATTCGATGGAGTAAAGGGATGCTCGCACTGTGTGTGAAGATTGGATATTATCCATACATCCTATCACAGATGATGGTGGGATTACCAAATAATCTTTGGTTTATATTCCATTTTCGTCTTTTAATAGAGATTATTTCAGATTAACATATGTTAATACAAGAAAAGTCGAAATGACAATCAAGAGTATATTTAAACTTACTTTGAAATACTCCGGTGCCGGAGCGCAGAAGTGAATAGGTGACCGGGAGGCCACCATGGCTCCTCAACAGGATTGGTTCAGCATAGGAAGCGTGGTTGCTCATCATCCCAGGCATATTGGGGTCGAGTGATAGATAGCAGCTGGGCGGCGGAGGTTATTGAAACCGCGCAGAGCCCGCAGATCAGGCGCTTTTTCAGCGCATGGGTATATGTGACCCAGGGCAATGTCGGTCATCCAATGAAAAAAGCCCCGGAAAACCGGGGCTGTTTCCTGTAGTGTCTGGGCACTTAGGCCAGTTCGCCAGCCAGCGCCTTTTTGATCAGCGCGCGGGTTTCGTCGATGCCGTAAAGCGCGACGAAGGAGCCGAAGCGCGGTCCGCGTTCCTGACCGATCAGCACTTCATAGAGCATCTGGAAGAAGGAAACCGAAACGCCGGGACCGCCTTCCGGGCTCTTCTTGGTGTGGTCCTGATAACGCTCAATGGCGCGGGCAACGTCGAGAATGGCATTCTGGATGTCGTTGCCATCGGTGCCGGCAGGCAGCGTTGCGAGCTTCGCATCCAGCGCTTCGAGCGCTGCGCGTTCCACATCGTCCGGCGCGCGGAACTGCTTGGTCGGCTTCACGAAATCGTTGAAGTAACGGATCGCATAGCCGACGAGCGCGTCGAGTTCCGGATTGTTTTCCGGCGTAACGCCCGGCACGTGGCGCGAGATAAAACCCCACAGCACAGCCGGATTTTCGGCATTCGATGCGCTGACCAGATTGAGCATCAGCGCGAAAGTGACTGGCAGGTTCACCTTCGGCGGGTTGCCGTAATGAATGTGCCAGACCGGATTGTTCAGCCGGTCCTTCCATTCCTGACGCTCATAGGCCGAGAGATAGGTGAAATATTCGTCCACCGCCTTCGGGATGACATCGAAGTAAAGCCGCTTGGCGGTCTTCGGCTTCTGAAAATTGTAAAGCGCAAGGCTTTCAGTCGGCGCATAGGCCAGCCATTCATCGATGGAAATGCCGTTGCCTTTGGACTTGGAAATCTTCTGGCCCAGCTCGTCGAGGAACAGTTCGTAGACGAAATGTTCCGGCGCGCGACCCCCGAGGATTTCGCAAATGCGGTCATAAACGCCCGCATTGGTCTGGTGGTCCTTGCCGAACATTTCGAAATCGACGCCGAGCGCTGCCCAGCGCATGCCGAAATCCGGCTTCCATTGCAGCTTCACCTTGCCGCCTGTGACGGACAGCGTGGTTTCAACGCCATCCTCATCGTCGAACGTGATGGTGCCAGCCTTGGCATCCACGCTCTTCATCGGCACGTAAAGCACGCGACCGGACTTCGGCGAGATCGGCAGGAACGGGCTGTAGGTCGCCTGACGCTCTTCGCCGAGCGTCGGCAGCATCACCTTCATGATGTCGTCATAGCGCTCGACAGCCTTGAGAAGCACGGCGTCGAACTTGCCGGACTGGTAATATTCCGTCGCGCTGGCGAATTCATAATCGAAGCCGAAAGTGTCGAGGAAGCGGCACAGCATGGCGTTGTTATGGTCCGCAAAGCTCTTGTAGTCGCCACCGAACGGGTTCGGAACGGCGGAAAGCGGCATCTGCAGATAGGGTTCAAGGGCTGCCTTGTCCGGCACGTTGTCCGGGATCTTGCGCATGCCGTCGAGGTCGTCGGAGAAGCAGATCAGGCGTGTTTTGACCTTGTCTTCGGTGAGGATGCGAAAGGCGTGGCGCACCATCGAGGTGCGCGCCACTTCGCCGAACGTGCCGATATGCGGCAGGCCGGAAGGGCCATAACCGGTCTCGAAAATCACCGTTTCCGGCAGGCCGGTCTTTGCATAGCGCTTGAGGATTTTCTTCGCTTCTTCAAAAGGCCATGCTTTCGCTTCCGCAGCCGCCGCGGTCAGTTCCGGGGTCAGCGTGATTTCGGGAAGGCGGTGCGAGGTCATGGTTTAATCCTGTGAAGAAAGTTTATTCATTGAAAACTTGCGCGCAAGGGAGGCGCATACTGCTCTATGGCGCGGCAACCACTGTCCGTCAACGGTTGCGACCGAATTTCCTTGCGCAACGGGATGCGGCTTCCTAACTTTCAAAACAATTTGGGCCGTTGAAGTTGATTCCGGCTATTGTTGTGCAGGAGTACCCGATGAAAAAGATCACCCAGCAGGATGCACTCGTCTATATTATGATTACGACGTCTGCCGCCGACACCACCATGACCGATGCCGAGCTGGAATCCATCGGCAATGTGGTGACGCGCCTGCCGGTTTTCCGCGGTTTCGATACCGGGCGCCTGCCGCAGATTGCCAATGATTGCTATGCGCTTCTTGCCGATGAAGACGGCCTGGAAAAAATTCTCGACCTTGCCCATGAAGCACTGCCGGAACGTCTCTACGATACGGCCTATGCGCTGGCTGTCGAAGTCGCTGCTGCCGATCTCCATGTGGAGCAGGAAGAACTGGAATTTCTCCAGATGCTGCGTGACCGCTGGACACTGGATGAACTGACCGTTGCCGCCATCGAACGCAGCGCCCGCGTGCGCTTCCGCAAACTTGAACCTGTTGTTTAGAGCCTGTTCCAAAAGCCATCCTGTGTGGCTGCAAATGGCAATTTGTCTGCGTTCCGGCGCTCATGTAGCTTTCTCTGGTGCATAGTCTTATCCGAAAAGTCTGCAACTTTTGGGGACCATGCTCAAAAGTACACTGCGCTCCGGTACTCGAAAATCACCATTTTCGCACACACATGCAGCTTTTTGATTCAGGCTCTTAAGCGCTGGTGGCTGAATAGGCTCGGCTTCCTTCATCCAGAACTGTCGAACCTCATCCTGAGCTTGTCGAAGGATCAGCAGTTGAATGCAAAACGGGCGGAAAATCCGCCCGTTTCCTTTATGGTTTCAGGAAATCAGCACACGACCGGGAGCCGTCGTGCCTTGCGCCCTTCCAGAGCGGCACGCATGATGCGGGCAGCTTCTGCAAATGTGGGCGTTTCCTTCCAGTGTTCAGCATGGATGATGCCGGTCGGAACGATATCCCTCAGCGCTTCCAGCGTGTGGCGCGGCACCATGTCGGTGCAGTTCCACAGGCGGCGGAAGATGACACTGATCCGTGTGACCTTGCCGTTGACCTGAACGGACGGTTCGGTCGTTTCCAGAGCCCAATCTTCATAAGCATCGACCGCATCCTGGAATGCATGATGCAGATAGATCGGTGCGTGACCGTCATGAAGCGGGGGCAGCAAACTAGACATTTCTGTTTCCTCTCTTCCAATGGGTTCAGCTTTCAGGGGGCATTTGCCGCCAGATGAATGAAATGGGGCGCACAAATGCATTCAAATAAGAGCCATGAATTGCTCTTCAGTGGTCTATGCGTGCCGTGTCGAAATGGAAGCTCACGAAATACGACAACACATAATTAACCATGATCTACGGAAGAAGCCCTGTTTGGCAAGAGGGGATTTTCTTTAAATTGGGTTTAATCGAAAAAATAATTCAAACGCATAGGTTGAAATACTTCAATAATAAGCTAGCAAATAATTGAAATATTATTTTTACTTGACGGTTAAAGATGCCGGAAAGCGAAGTGTTTTTCGATATTTATTGTTCCGGTAACAGGTTTTGATCCTGTCATTTACGGGTGACTGGTATAAAAAGTCGTCAAATGAAAATGTGATTGCGGGGCAATGGATATGGTTCAACTGGTTCTGTCACGTAGGGCTTTTCTGGCGGGATCGACCGCTTTGGCCGCTGTCGCCGTCTGGCCGCAACGGTCGAATGCGGCTGGTGAAGCGCAGAAAGGCGGGCGACTGGTCGTGGCCGCAGATTCAGAGCCACGTAATCTGAACCCGGCCATCGTGGCCTCCAATGGCGTTTTCTTTGTCGCAAGCAAGGTGATCGAACCTCTGGCGGAAGCGTCCTTCGAGGGCGAAAATGGTCTCGCGCCACGGCTTGCCACGAGCTGGGAAGGTTCGACCGACGGGCTGACGGCGACGTTCCACCTGCGCGAAGGCGTCAAATGGCATGACGGCACGCCTTTCACATCGGCGGATGTGGCATTTTCGGCCATGGAAGTCTGGAAACCGCTGCAAAACCTGGGACGTGTCGTGTTCAAGGCGCTGGAGAAGGTCGAAACGCCGGATGACCTCACTGCCGTTTTCCATTTCTCCGAGCCGACGCCCTTCCAGCTTATCCGCAATGCCCTGCCGGCGCTGACGGCAGTGCTGCCGAAGCATGTCTTCGCGGGCAGTGACGTCATGGCCAACCCGGCCAATGAAAAGCTCGTAGGCACCGGCCCGTTCAAATATGCCGAACATAAGACCGGCGAATATTACCGGCTGACACGCAACGACGATTATTGGGGCGAGGGTGAGCCTTATCTGGACGAGATTGTCTATCGCGTGCTGCCGGATCGCGCCGCAGCGGCTGGCGCGCTGGAGGCCGAAGAAATCGACCTCGCCGCCTTTTCCGCCGTGCCGCTCGCCGATCTGGACCGCATTTCGAAGGTTCCGGGCCTCACGGTCATCTCCAAGGGCTATGAGGCGTTGACCTACCAGCTCGTGGTGGAAATCAACCACCGCCGCAAGGAACTGGCGAACCTGAAGGTTCGGCAGGCAATCGCCCATGTCATCGATCGTGATTTCGTGGTGAAGACAATTTTCCTCGGTTACGCCAAGACCTCGACCGGTCCTGTACCGCGTTATGACAGCCAGTTCTATACCGATGACGTGCCGTCCTATCCGTTCAACGTCGCGAAAGCGAATGCGCTTCTGGACGAGGCTGGTTACGAGCGGGGCAAGGACGGAACGCGCTTCACGCTCAAGCTTCTTCCGGCGCCCTATTTCAACGAAACGAAACAGTTCGGTGATTATCTGCGGCAGGCGCTTGCGGCGGTCGGCATTGATGCACGCATCGTCAACAACGATTCCGCCGCGCACCAGAAGGCAGTTTACACTGACCACGATTTTGATCTGGCCATTGCGCCGACGGTTTATCGTGGTGATCCGGCCATATCCACGACAATTCTGGTTGAGGGCGGTATCCCGGCAGGCGTGCCGTTTTCCAATCAAGGCGGCTATGCCAATGCTGAACTGGACGCGCTGATCGCCAAATCCGCACGCGAAATCGATGAGAAAAAGCGCACGGCGCTCTATCATCAGTTCCAGCAGATGGTGGACGCAGATTTGCCGCTCATCAATGTTGCGGAATGGGGTTTCATCACCGTAGCCAGCGACCGCGTGAAGAATGTTTCCAGCAATCCGCGCTGGGTAGTTTCCAACTGGGCGGATACGTGGCTGGAACAGTGACGAACCTCGTGGATTGATTGTATCCTGCCACCGTGAAACAGATTCTGGCCCTTTTCCGCAAACGATTGATCAGCAGCATTATGGTGCTGGTGATTGTCATTGTCGGCTGCTTTTTTATGTTGGAAAGCGCGCCGGGCGATGCCGTCGACGCTTATGCCGTAACATTCGGCGGTGATGCGGCAACGATTGCAGAAATGCGGGCGCGCTGGGGACTGGATCAGTCGGTCTGGCATCGGCTCGGGGCCTATCTGGCAACCCTTGTGCAGGGTAATCTTGGCTGGTCCGTCAGTTTCAACCGGCCCATTCTCGACGTTATTCTGGAGCGCCTGCCCAACACGCTTCTATTAATGGGCGCGGCGACTGCCTTGTCTTTTGCCGTGGGGTCGCTCCTTGGCATCGTGGCAGGGGCGAAGCCCGGAAGTTTTAGCGACCGGTTTCTTTCCGTTGCATCGCTGGTTCTTTATGCGATCCCCGGTTTCTGGCTGGCGCTCGTGCTGGTCATCCTGTTTTCGATCAGGCTGCGCTGGTTGCCGTCGAGCGGCATTGAAACAATCGCTTCCGACAAGCACGGGTTGGCGCGGGCAGGCGACATTGCGGTCCATCTGGTGTTGCCGGTCGTTTCGCTGGCGGTGATCTATCTGGCGCTTTACCTGCGGGTCATGCGCGCCGCCATGGCCGACATATGGCGCATGGATTTCGTGCGCGCCTTGCGGGCGAGGGGCATTTCGCATTCGCGTATTGTCCTGCGCCACGTGGCGCGGAATGCATTGTTGCCGCTCTTTACCGTGCTGGGCTTGCAGGCCGCATCCATGCTCGGCGGCAGCGTGGTGATCGAAAGCGTTTTCGCCGTGCCGGGGCTGGGGCGGCTTGCACAGGAGGCCGTCGCAAGCCGCGATACGCCGCTTCTGCTCGGAGTCATTCTGATCAGCGCCGTCATGGTGATCGTGGTGAATTTCCTTATCGACCTGATCTATCTCTGGCTTGATCCGCGTATCGCTGCCGGAGGCGGTAGGGCATGAGCGGGGCTAAACGTTATTTCAGAACGGGTGAGGGTATAGCAGGTGCAATCCTGCTGGTGCTGCTCGTGCTGGCAGCACTTGCCGCTCCGCTACTCTTTCCCGCAGATCCTTTAAGTATTGTCTCAACGCCGCTGCTGCAACCCTTTGACAATGCAGATTTTATTCTTGGAACTGACCGGTTGGGACGTGATGTTCTGGCTGAGCTTTTCTATGGTGCGCGCACATCGCTTGCAGTCGGGCTGGCCGCGGCCTGCGCCGCAGTCGTCCTCGGCAGCATTGTGGGGACGCTGGCCGGTTTTGCGGGCGGTATCGTCGATGAAGTCCTGATGCGGATTACGGAAGCCTTCCAGACCGTGCCGGGCTTTCTGCTGGCGCTGGCGCTGGTCAGCATTGCCGGGCCGTCGCTGCCGGTGCTGATTGCAGCAATTGCACTTTCAAGCTGGACGCAGGCTGCGCGCCTCACACGCGGGCAGGTGCTCACAATTCGCGAAAGCGATTACGTGGCGTCGGCTCGCGTCATCGGCATGCATCCGATGGAAATCGCTTTCCGCCAGATATTGCCCAATGCTCTGCCACCGGTTCTGGCGCTGGTGCCGGTGATCGTCGCTTCCGCCATATTGATCGAAGCGGCCTTGTCCTTTCTGGGCTTGGGCGATCCGAACCGCGTCACCTGGGGCGGCATGATCGCCGAGGGTCGCACGGTCCTGCGTTCCGCCCCCTGGCTTTCGATCTTGCCGGGACTGGCACTGGCGTTCACTGTCGTCGGTGTCTATCTGGCGGGCGAAGGACTGACGAACGCCTTGTCCCGGCGCGAGGTGCAGTCATGACGGTGATCGTCCGGCTGGAACAGCTTTCCGTGCGCTATGGCCGTGAAACGGCGCTGGAGAACATCGATCTTGATGTCCGACGTGGTGAAACTCTGGCAATCATCGGCGAAAGCGGTTCGGGCAAAAGCACGCTGGCGCTCGCGCTGGCCTCGCTCCTGCCGGGGAATGCAAGCATTTCGGGCAATATGGAATGGGCAGACGGTAAGCTGCTGCCGGGACGCGACATTGGCTTCGTGTTTCAGGACCCGGCATCGAGCTTCGACCCACTGATGACGGTGGGCGCGCAACTTGTCGAGACCATTCGCGCCCACACAAAAATTGACCGAGCGGCAGCGAAAGCCAAAGCAGTAAGCCTTTTACAGCGGGTTCACATTCCGCAACCCGAAGCAAGTTTTTCGCGCTATCCGCACCAGTTTTCGGGCGGGCAGAAACAGCGTATCGCGATTGCGCTCGCCATTGCCGCCGGGCCGCGCCTGCTGATCGCGGATGAGCCGACAAGCGCGCTCGACACCATTGTGCAGAAGGAGATTGTCTCTCTTCTGCAGGAACTGGTGCGCGCAGACGGAATGACGCTGATCTTCATCACCCATGATATTGCTTTGGCATCGGGACTGGCGGATCGCATCGCGGTTTTCCGGCGGGGTGTGCTGGTGGAACTTGGCCCCGCTCGAACGATCATTTCTGACCCACAAACAGATTACACGAAAGCGCTGATCACCGCCGTGCCGGTGCTGGAGGCGGCCCATGGCTGATCCGCTTCTGAATGCAGATCAGCTTGTGGTTCGCTATGGCGACGCCCTTGCGCTTGACGGCGTCAGCCTGACGATCCAGCCGGGCGAGACACTGGCGCTGGTCGGTCCGTCTGGCAGCGGCAAGTCCACGCTGGCGCGGGCACTGCTGCGACTTCACCCGCTTGCAAGCGGTACAATCCGTTTTGAAGGCGAGGACTGGCTGGCGCTCAAAGGGGCTAGTCTCCGCAAGCAGCGGGCGCGCATGCAGATGGTGTTTCAGGACCCGCTCTCGGCTTTTAATCCACGTGCGAGCGTCTACGATCTCTTACGCGAACCGCTGCGCATTCATGGGCTGAAACGCGATATTGCCAGTCTTCTGCAAGCGGTGGGGCTTGATCCGGCACTGGCCCGGCGCGGCGTCCAAGAGATTTCCGGTGGGCAGCGCCAGCGCGTCGCAATTGCGCGGGCGCTTGCAACTACTCCGTCGCTGATCGTGCTGGACGAGGCTGTTTCGGCGCTCGACGTCACCGTACGCGGCGCCATTCTCAACCTTTTGCGGGATATACAGAAAGCCGAACAGACAGCCTATCTCTTCATCACGCATGATCTCGCAGTGGCAGCGCAGATGGCGGACCGTATCGCGGTGATGGAACGCGGGCAGATTGTTGAATGCCGCCCGACGCGGGAGCTGATAGCGGCACCGCAAGCGCCTGTTACAAAGGCGCTCATCGAAGCGGTGCCGCGTCTCTCAGTTTAGCTTTTGCCCAGTTCCACCGAACGCTTGCGAGCCGCTTCCACCGCTTCGGCCACCAGCGTCTTGAGGCGGTCGCCGCCCATCAGAACTTCGAGCGCGGCAGCGGTGGTGCCGTTCGGGCTTGTCACCTGTTCGCGCAGCTTTGACGGCGTGTCCGTGCTGGCATCGGCCAGCGCGCCTGCACCCATCACCGTCTGCATGGCCAGCAAAGCTGCCGTTTCCTGCGGCAGACCGGCGGTCACACCGGCATCGGTCAGCGCCTCGATGAAGTGGAACACATAGGCAGGCCCGGAACCCGAAACGGCGGTTACAACGTCCATCAGCACTTCATCGTCAACACTTGCGACCTTGCCGGATGTCTCAAGCAGGCGGCCTACGAAGACTTCGTTCTCGTCGGTCACATTGGCGTTCTTGTAGGTGACGAGCATCCCCTTGCCGATGGCGGCAGGCGTGTTCGGCATACAGCGAAGCACGGCTGCATCGTGACCAAGCTTGCTTTCAAAAAGGGCGACCGGAATACCGGCTGCAACACTGACGAAAGTGGCAGCGGGTGCGAAGCGCTTATAGGCTGGCAGAACCTGTGCCATGACCTGCGGCTTGACCGCCACGAGAACCATACGCGGCTTCAGATCGCCGGGCAGGGCTTCAGCATCGGCAAATGCATGGACGCCAGCACCAGCGGCGCGATCGCGAAGCGCTTCGGTCGGCTCCACGACATAAACGTCTTTTGCCTTGAGGATACCGCTATCGAGCCAGCCTTTCAGCATGGCGAAGCCCATATTGCCGCAACCGACCAGAATTACCGTGTCATGCATATTGATTGTTCCACCTTTGGATTTCATTTGGACATGGCCCGCGATGGTATAGCCCCGCCTTATTACACTCCGCAAGTATATGCGGCGTATCCACGAATTTCTGAGGTTAAATCATTGATCGCCCAAAATATATCGACCAATATGAACCAAAGTTGAGTGAAGCTTCGGAGGGGAAGAATGGATCCGGCTTTGACAACGGGTGTGCCGCCAGCCGAAGCCTTTGGCCATGTCCGCATCATCATAGGCATGATCCTCGGCCTGTGTGTTTCACGCCTTTTGACTGGATTGGCACGCTTTATCCAGCATCCCGGCAAGCAGAAAATTTACCCGGTCCATCTGGCTTGGGTGGGTTTCATCCTGCTTTCGGTCATCCATTTCTGGTGGTTCGAGTTCAGCTTGCGAACCATTCCGCTCTGGACTTTCGAGAAGTATCTGTTCGTAATCTTCTATGCCGGATTGTATTTCCTGCTCTGCACGCTGCTCTTCCCCGACAGTATGGAAGAATATACCGGCTACCGCGATTACTTCATTTCCCGGCGCAAGTGGTTTTTCGGCATTCTGGCGCTGGTCTATGTGGCCGATTTCATCGATACGTTGTTGAAGGGAGCCGATCACTACCGGCTCTATGGCACTGAATATCCGATTCAGGTTGCAGGCTTTATCCTGTTCAGTCTGATTGCGGTGTTCTGGGATAACCGGCGCTATCATGCGATTTTCGCCGCCGCCGCGCTGATTTACCAGATCACCTTCACACTGCGCCACTTCGCGACGTTGAGTTAGAGCATGTCTTTATCCCGCAACGATAGGATAAAGACATGCGTAGAAACAAAGAGATAGAGTATTTCTGATGGTGCAATCAAAACAGGAAATGCTCTAACGCTTTTCGGCATTGCGCCGGGTTTCCGCGTCCACGATTTCGCGGAACTGGCGTAGCAGCGGGTGGCGCGCTGTCTGCTTGACGCCGTAGTCGAGATTGAATGCATAATCAAAATCCGGCGGATTGAGCCCGATATTATGCTGCATCATGGTTTCGAGCTTGTCGAAGCCCTTGGCAAAAATAGCTTCAGTCGATTTGCCTTCGCTGTAATCCGCCCACAGCTCCATGATTTCTGCGCGCAGATCCTCCGGCAGCGGGGCACACAGCGTCATGAGGTCCGTTTTTTCGCGCTCGGCTCGCCCGTCATCGGCAGATTGGTGGATTGCGGGCACATCGCCGGAAATCGCCTCGCCCAGATCGTGGACGATGCACATCTTGATGAGTTTCAGCCGGTCGCAATCGCCCAGCTCGCGGTCGAACAGCGTAACTAGAAGGCATAGCCGCCAGCTATGTTCGGCGGTGCTTTCCGGTCGGCCCTGTGAGGTATGACCGGATCGCAAAGTGCTTTTCAGCCGCTCTGCATTCTGGATAAACTCGATTATGCCACTCAGCCGCTCTGGATCGGTCGGGTACTCCGTTTCGGTGCTCACAACGGCCTCCTGATTTATCTGTATGAATCAATACATATAATTGCAATTTTAACGATTTATTTGCCATGATGAATACTAATCTGGATTAATAGCCACGGGTGAAAAACGGGACGGAGCGATGGTGGAAAGGGACGGAGAAAGGAGACGTGCCGCTGCGCGCCCACTTCTGGCCTATGCGCCGGAATTCCTTGTGCCTGTGCCATCCGCTCGCGCGACCGAAGACAATGACGAAGAGCGCGAACATCAAAGGCGCCGCGAGGAGTTGCTCCGCCGCAAACAGGATTTGTTAGACGCTGAAGCGAGCGAGCGAGTTGATCCGAAGGCGGATATGCAGGGCCGGATGAATGCCGTGCGGGAGGCGCTGCAAGCCAATCTCGACGGTGCACCGGTCAAGACGCAACCCGCGCCAGCTGCCCCCACATCAACCATCGTCCCGAAGCTTGAAAAGCCGCTACAATTGCCACGCCGCAGGCGTCGCTGGGGGCTTCTGGCGGGTTTCACAATGCTGGGCGGAATTATCGGAACCGCATATGCTGTTCTGGAGCCGCCCCAATATAGCGCGACAGCATCCTTGCAGGTTTTCCCGCCCGAGCGACGGAGCGAAATTGCCTCGAATGCCGTGCTTGAGCGCGCTGCACAGATGGCGCGCATTGAACGTGCAGCCGATCTCGGCGCTCCTTCATTTCTGGAGGAATTGCACTTTCGCCTGACCCTATTGTTGCCCGAAGACCAGCAATCTCCGGCCCTGGCCGGACACAAAAAGATGTCGGGTGCGCAATTGCTGCGCCAGCGTCTTGATTTTACACAGGCACTCGACAGCGGCACGGTCAATGTCGAGGCTATGGCTGACAGGCCGGAAACGGCAGCACTTTTGGCCAATGCCGTTGCACAGGCGTTTCGCGATCATCTGCAGGGTGGCGCGGAACTGAGCGGGTCTGAGGGTGATCTTCCGACGCGCCTGCAAAGTCTGGAAACAGACGCCGAAGCGGCGCAGCAGGCGGCAACTGCTTTTCGCGTCAGCCGCGATTTTGGCGACGACGACAACAAGGCCGCACTTCAACGTGAATTCGCCGACAGCAAGGCCGAGACAGCGCGCATCGCAGCGGAGGCCAACAGCCTGAACGGCGCGACTGCGGAGAGCCTCGCCGGTAAGGGCGTGCCTGAAACCATGCGATCTGGAGCGTTGGGTGCTCTGGTGGAGCGTTATCGCGCTGCAGGGCAGGGGGCTGACGCGAACCAGATCGAAGCGGAAATCGACAAGGAGATTTCCAGCCAGCGTAGTGTGTTACAGGCCGATCTTAAGAATGCAGTCGAACGCGAGCAAAAGGCAGCAGCTGCTATTGCCGGTTTCGGCTCGACGCCTGCCACGGACGAAGACAAAGCACGCCTGCAGATGCTGGAACGCGATGCGGCGGCAAAGCAGGCGCTGTTTGAAGATTTGCAGATGCGTGCGGCACGGGGCGAACCTGCCTCGGCGGGGTCTGCTGCGACAGTGCGGATCGTTACGCCAGCGATGGCGGAACCGAACCCGCGCACTCTCTCTCCACAAGGGATTATCGCCCTTGGACTGCTGGGCGGGTTTTTGCTTGGCCTTCTTGCGATGATGCTGGCCGGTCGCAAGCCCCGATCGTCGGTCAGAAGCGAAGCCGATCCGGACGAGGTACTGGAACCCTATGGCGAAACCCGGCTTGCTGCCGTTATCCGCGAAGCCAATGCGCGCTGGGAAGCCGAGAATGAAGGCACCAACAGCACCAGGGAAAATGCCGCCCTCGGTCGTGCCATCGATGATGTGCGCTCATCCCGTGTCGCAAAGTCCTGACCGGTTCTCGCAGGACTTTCCGTTCTGAAACTTCATAAAATCCTGCATTGTCGCGCATTCGCCAATTGTCATCGGGCATCATGACGCTTATGGGCATGTGTACGAAAAAGATGTCGTGTATCTCCCAGACACTTAAGCCCGATATCACAAAAGAACGGAGCGCTCGCTATGGCTCAATTGATTGATGGCAAGAAGCTCGCCGAGGATGTGGTTTCCACGGTGAAGACCGAAACCGAAAAGCTCGTGGCCGCAACCGGCATCGTGCCCGGCATTGCGGTGGTGATTGTCGGTGAAGACCCGGCAAGTCAGGTCTATGTCGCTTCCAAGAGCAAGAAGGCCAAGGAATGCGGTTTCCACTCGGTGCAGCACGATCTGCCGGAAACGGCGTCGGAGCAGGAGCTTCTCGACCTGATCGAGAGTTTGAACAACGATCCCGCCATTCACGGCATTCTGGTGCAGTTGCCGCTGCCGAAGCACATCGACTCGGGCCGGGTGATCCAGACCATTTCACCCGACAAGGATGTCGATGGCTTTCACTTTATCAATGTCGGCAAGCTTGGCACCGGCGAAGTTGAAACGGCTTTCGTTCCCTGCACGCCCGCGGGCGCGATGATCATGATTGAGCGCATCCATGGCCATGATCTTTCGGGCCTTAATGCCGTGGTAATCGGTCGCTCCAACATTGTTGGCAAGCCGATGTTCAATCTTCTGCTCGCTGCCAATGCAACCGTTACGGTTGCGCACAGCCGCACGAAAGACCTGCCCGCGATTGCCCGCACTGCGGATATTCTGGTGGCGGCGGTCGGACGCCCGCAAATGGTCAAGGGCGATTGGGTCAAGCCGGGCGCAACGGTGATCGACGTCGGTATCAATCGCATTCCGGCACCGGAACGGGGCGAGGGTAAGACGCGACTGGTCGGCGATGTCGATTTCGCGGAAGCCGAAAAAGTTGCCGGAGCGATCACGCCAGTTCCAGGTGGCGTCGGTCCGATGACCATCGCCATGCTGATGGCCAACACGCTGACTGCGGCCTGCCGCACTGCTGGCGTGAAAAAGCCAGTTTTTTGACACAATTGAGCCGCGCTTTTTGCGCAGTTTTATTCCGGTTTTGATGGTTTGAGAGGCAAAACAGCTGAAATCGCTGTTTTGCCTTAATTTCATTCGGACTGTTTTCAGAACACCGAAGCGCCTTCGTCGGCCCGTCCCGCGATTTGGCGGAAAGCGCGGAACAATTCGCGCCCCATGCCATGCTCGTTGCCTGAAAGATCAGGACGGTCTTCGCCACGATCATTCAGCAAGGCCACATTGACCAGAGCTTCCAGAGTGCCGTTCACGGCATCCAGACGAATGACATCGCCGTCGCGGATTTTTCCGATGGCGCCGCCATCGAGAGCTTCCGGCGTGACATGGATAGCGGAGGGCACCTTGCCTGATGCACCGGACAGGCGACCGTCGGTAACAAGAGCAACACGCTGGCCGCGATCCTGCAGAATGCCCAGAACCGTCATCAGCTTGTGCAGCTCCGGCATACCATTGGCTTTCGGCCCCTGATAGCGAACCACCGCGATGAAATCGCCGGTCAGCTCGCCAGCCTTGAACGCGGCCTGCATTTCTGCCTGATCGTTGAAGACCTTGGCGGGCGCTTCGATGACCTGGCGCTCCGGCTTCACGGCGGAAACCTTGATGATCGCATTGCCGATATTGCCGGTCAGAACCTTGAGGCCGCCGGTCGGCTGGAATGGCGTATGGATCTTGGCCAGAACCTTGTCGTCGCCGCTTTTCTCCGGCACCGGCTCACGCACGACTGTACCGTCAGCACCCAGCTTCGGTTCGATCGCGTAAGGACGCAGACCTTCGCCGAACACGGTGCGCACATCCTCATGCAGGATGCCGCCATCGAGCAGTTCGCGGATCAGGAAGCCCATGCCGCCAGCGGCATGGAAATGGTTCACATCGGCAAGGCCATTCGGATAGACGCGGGCCAGAAGCGGAACCACATCCGAAATCTCGGAAATATCGTGCCATGTCAGCTTGATACCGGCCGCAGCTGCCATGGCGATCAGGTGGATGGTATGGTTGGTCGAACCGCCGGTCGCATTCAGACCGATGACGCCATTGACGAAGGAACGCTCGTCCAGCATCTCGCCGACCGGCGTATATTCATTGCCGCAGGCAGTGATCGCCAGCGCGCGCTTGGCAGCCTCGCGGGTCAAGGCGTCGCGGAGCGGCGTGCCCGGATTGATGAAGGATGCGCCCGGCAGATGCAGGCCCATGATTTCCATCAGCATCTGGTTGGAATTGGCCGTGCCGTAGAAAGTGCAGGTGCCGGGACCGTGATAGGACTTCGATTCCGATTCCAGAAGTTCGGCACGCCCGACCTTGCCTTCGGCATAGAGCTGGCGGGTTTTGGCCTTTTCGTCGTTCGGCAGGCCGCTGGTCATCGGACCGGCAGGCACGAACACGGCGGGCAGGTGGCCGAAGGTCAGCGCACCAATGATGAGACCGGGCACGATCTTGTCGCAGACACCGAGATAAACGGCTGCATCGAACATATCGTGCGACAGGCCGACGGCGGTTGCCATCGCAATCACTTCGCGGGAGAACAGCGACAGTTCCATACCCGCAAAACCCTGCGTAACCCCATCGCACATGGCAGGCACGCCGCCAGCAACCTGCGCCACGCCACCCGCTTCACGTGCAGCCTGCTTGATAAGCTGCGGGAAGGTTTCGAATGGCTGATGCGCCGACAGCATGTCGTTATAGGCGGTGATGATGCCGAGGTTCGGAATCTCGTCGCCGATCAGCGCCGCCTTGTCGTGCGGGCCGCAGGCGGCGAAACCATGCGCGAGATTGGCACAGCCCAGCACTGCGCGTTTTGGCTTGTTGGATGAAGCCTCTCGCACACGGCCAAGATAGGCTTCGCGTGTCGGCTTGGACCGTTCGCGAATGCGCGCGGTGATTTCCTGAATGCGTTTATGTGCCGTCTCGGTGGGCATGGGTATCACCTGTGCCAATCTGGCTTGAATCGAATTTAACTTGTCCAGTAGAGCTGGATCGGTGTGCGCGCATGATGGAAGACAGCCCGCACGGGCATTTCATTCTCGTCATCGCCGGAAAGCGCCTTTTCCAGCGTTGCCTGCTTGGCAGCGCCTTCGATATGCAGAACCAGCAGGTCGGCTTCGGCAATGATGGGAAGGGTCAGGGTCAGACGTTTTTCGCCAGCACCCTCGGCATGGATCGGCAGCACAAGCGCCCTTGTTTCCGGGTTGATCGCCTGATCAAGCCGGTCGGCACCGGGAAAGAAGGAGGCGGTATGACCATCATTGCCCATGCCAAGCACCACCACGTCGAAAGGACGACGCAACGCATCGATGCGGCTGGCGGCAGCAAGCGCCGCCGTTTCGGCCGTCGCCGCCGGATTGTAAAGGCCGACGAATTTGGCCACGCCCGCATGATCGCGCAAAAGATGCTCGCGCACCAGCTTTTCGTTGGAACGGTCGCTATCGACGGGGACGAAACGCTCATCCACAAGGGTGATCGTGACGAGGTTCCAGTCGATCATCTTGCGGGAGAGCACTTCGAACAGCTTGAGCGGCGTGGTGCCGCCAGAGACGGCCAAGGTGGCCTGTCCCCGTTCAGCGATGGCGGCATTCAGCTTGTTCGCAATGGCTTCCGACAATGCCTGCGCCAGTTCCGTTCCGCTGGTAAAATCGTGCCGTTCAATGCTCATTCCATACCTTTCCAAAGCAGAAACCAGAGCGGTTTCAATCGGATAAAATCGTGAAGCCGCTCTATCTCTTTGTTTTTCGCATTATCCTACGCAAAACCGCTGCGCACTTTTGCTGGAAATGCTTAGAGCGCGTTTCGATCTGATTGGATCAGATCGGCGCTCTATCTCTTTGTTTTGACGCGCATCTTTTCCGAAAACCGTTTCACACTTTTCGGGATGCGCTCTAGAGGCTTTCGTGCCATGTGCGTCCGTCACGCTCAATGAGCGCGATGGACGATGACGGTCCCCAAGTTCCTGCTGTGTAGCCCTGCACAGGCTGGCTGTTCAATTCCCATCCCTGAAGGATAGGGTCGACCCAGCGCCATGCCGCCTCAACTTCGTCGCGCCGCATGAAGAGGGTCTGGTTGCCGCGAACGACATCCATGATGAGACGTTCATAGGCATCCGGATTGCGCTCGCTGAAAGATTCGGCAAAGCTCATATCCAGCGGCACGTGACGCAGGCGCATACCGCCCGGACCCGGATCCTTGATCATCATCCACTGCTTCACGCCTTCATCCGGTTGCAGGCGGATGACAAGCTGGTTGGCGATGACCTTGCCAGCACTTTCGCCGAAGATGGAGTGCGGGATCGGCTTGAACGTGACGACGATTTCCGAAACGCGCGTGGCAAGCCGCTTGCCGGTGCGCAGATAGAACGGCACGCCAGCCCAGCGCCAGTTGGCGATTTCAGCTTTCAGCGCCACAAAGGTTTCGGTGTTGCTGGTGTTGTTTTCGAGGTCTTCCAGGTAGCCCTTGACCGGACCGCCTGCGGATGCGCCTGCACGATATTGGCCGCGAACGGTCAAGTCTTCAACATTTGCATTGGTAATCGGCTGAAGGGACCGCAGAACCTTGACCTTCTCGTCATGGACGGCATCGGCCTCCAGCGAGGATGGCGGTTCCATGGCGACAAGGCAGAGCAGCTGAAGAATGTGGTTCTGCACCATGTCGCGCAGCGCGCCTGCCGTGTCGTAATAACCGGCGCGGCCCTCAAGGCCGACAGATTCGGCAACCGTGATCTGCACATGGTCGATATGGGCAGAGTTCCACAACGGCTCATAAAGCGCATTGGCAAAGCGCAGCGCCATCAGGTTCTGCACGGTTTCCTTGCCGAGATAGTGGTCAATGCGGAAAATCTGATCTTCGCGGAAAACGCTGCCCAGCGTATCATTGAGCGCCATGGCGGATTCCAGGTCGCGACCGATCGGCTTTTCCACGATGATGCGTGTATCGCGGGTAATCAGGCCATGCGCCTTGAGGCGCGTGGCGATATCACCGAAGAGCGTGGGGCTGACGGCGAGATAGAAAGCGCGAATCTTTTCCGGCTTCTTGCCGATCAGCGTCTTGAGCGCATCCCAGCCCTCTTCGGACTTGGCATCGACCGCCACATAGCTGAGACGGGCGAGAAACTTGTCGACTTCCTTCTCGTCGACTTCCGAAGCCTTCACATGCTCGTGGATGGCATCGCGTGCGAACTGCCGATATTCCTCATCGGTCATGGCACTGCGCGATGCGCCGATGATGCGCGTTGGGTCGGTGAGCTGGCCTGCACGCTGACGCTGATACAGTGCCGGAATGAGCTTGCGTTCGGCAAGATCGCCGGAACCGCCGAACACGATGCAGTCGAAAGGCTCTACCGGAATTGTCTGGCTGGTCATCTATCGCTCTCTTCTCTTCTTGCGCAAATCAGTCTGCCTGTGGGCAGCATGCGATTTTCAAGCTGCCCTTGTCTATTATCTAATCGATTTAAATTCAACAGTCGCAATGCTGCAATCGCACGAAATTGAAGGCGCCCTGCCATAATTGACGGATTAACGGGTTGTGCATACATGACATGTTCATTTTGGTTCAGGCTCTTTACGCCATATTGAAACAAATAATCTGGATTCAAGTGATTGCACTTTACTGGAAATGCTCAAAAGGAGAATGACATGAAGAGGCTGCAGGATAAGGTCGCAATCATCACCGGTGCCGGCTCGGGCTTCGGTTCAGGCATGGCGCGCCGATTTGCAGCCGAAGGTGCAAAGGTCGTTCTCGCCGATGTGAACGTGAAGCGTGTCGAGGATGAGCTTGCCGATATCGGCAAGAACGCTCTTTCCGTGCAGGCCGATGTCTCGCGCAAGGACGACATGGAGCGCGTGGCGCGCACAGCCTTCGAAACGTTCGGCCGCATCGACATCATGATCAACAATGCCGGTTTTACGCATCGCAACATGCCGCTGACCGAAGTGACGGAGGACAGTTTCGACCTGATCGCGTCCGTGAATATGAAGGCGCTTTATTATTCGACGCAGATCGTTGTACCGATCATGGAGCATCAGGGCGGAGGCGTCATCATCAACACGGCTTCGGCAACCGCGCTGCGTCCGCGCAAGGGTCTCGTCTGGTACAGCGCGTCCAAGGGCTGGATCATCAGCGCGACCAAGGCGATGGCGCTGGAACTCGCGGACAAGAATATCCGCGTGAACTGCATCTGCCCGGCCGAAAGCGACGGTGAGGCACTGAAACTGTTTCTGGAGGAGGACACGCCGGAGGCTCGTGCAGCACTCAAGGCCACCATTCCCCTCAATCGGTTTTCGACGCCGGAGGATGTGGCCGAAGCTGCACTCTGGCTGGCCTCGGACGCCGCCTCCATGGTGACGGGTACGGCACTTAATATCGACGGTGGTTACTCAATCTAGCCATCGGCTTCGGCAAGGAAGTCATCAAAAATGGCTTCCAGCCGCCTGTGCCGTTCGGCGGCCATGAGCTTTCCGGTTTCCGTCTTGAAACCGGAGGCGAGGCCGAACAGTTTGGTGCGGAAATGGTCGAGCGCGAAAAGTTTGTCGTCCAGCGGGCGGTTTTCGGCGTGTGGATCGCGCCAGTCGTAAAGCGCACTGCCCATGCGGCCCGCAATGTAGAAACACCGGGCAGCTCCAATCACGCCAATGGCATCAAGTCGGTCCGCATCCTGCAGGATTTTCGCTTCCATCGTGACAGGCTCGATATTGGCTGAAAAGCTGTGCGCCTCGATGGCATGGGCGGCGAGGTCGATGTGTGTTTCATTCCAGCTGAGACTGCGCAGCAGCGTTGTCGCCTTTTCTGCCGCCAGACGCGAGGCGCGATTTCTGTCGGGCGAATTCTTCTCCACGCTTACGCAGTCATGCAGCAGGGCTGCGGCGCAAAGCACTTCGGCATCGCCGCCTTCCTGACGCTGGATCGCAGCGGCATTTTTCCAGACACGGGCAAGGTGGGACAGGTCATGTGACCCGTCCTCGCCGTGTTCGAGCGCATGAGGCAGCAGCCTTTCGGCAAGCGTTGCGAAAGGCGCGAAGATATGTGCTGTCATTCTGGTTCTGCCGTGGGTTTTGCGGATTCGGGAGATGGCCGAAATTATCGGTTCTTCCGCAGGACGGTCCAGTTATAAAATGCGCCGAGAGCCATAATCAGGCATGTGCCGAGAAAAACGGAACGCATGCCGAAGTGACCGCCGACGAAACCGCCAGCGACGGGGCCTGCAACCTGCCCGACATATTGGGCCGAGACGGAATAGCCCAGAATGCCGCCCGCTACGCGGTCGGGCACATTGTGCCGGATGACGCTGGTGATGCAGGGCAGCAATCCGCCCAGCGCCAGCCCCATCAGAAAACGCAGGCCGATCAGCTGCCAGGCTTCCGTCACGAAAGCCTGCGGGATCAGAAGCAGCGCGGAAACTGACAGTGCACCGATGATGACGCGGGTGTGGCCAATGCGGTCGGCAAGGCGCCCCAGTCGCGAGGATGACATGATGCTGCCGAGGGCTGCAGCAGCCATTACCACGCCGGAAATCAGTGTCACTTTCGTCTGATCGTCCATCAGCTGGATCACATAGACGGTGATGATCGGCTCAATCGACATATTGGCAAAAAGCAGCAGCATACCCGTCACCAGCATGGCGATAACCGGTTTCCTGTCAGGAATGGCAGCCCAGATGGATTCCGCCTTCTGCTCTTTGGTCGGCTTCGGTGGCTTGCGCTCTTCGCGGATCAGAAAGGTGGTGGCCAGAAAGGTGAGAAAGATCACGCCGCCAGCCAGCCAGAAGGTTGCGCGAATGCCGATCAGCGGCGGCAAAGCGCCGCCGAGCAGCGGGCCGGCCAGATTGCCCGCCATGATGCCAGCCGAAAGCGCGCCCAGCGCCCAGCCGGTCTTTTCTTTTGGCGTCTGGGTAGCGACGAGGATCATCGAGCCGGACGAATAGCCGCCCGCAATGCCCACGAACAGGCGCAGCGCCACCAATTGCCAGACGCTCGTCACCATGCCGATCAGCGACATGGCGATGGCCATGCCGAGGCTGGCGCGGATCAGCATCAGCTTACGTCCATAGCGATCGCCGAGCCTGCCCCACAGCGGTGCGACGAAGGCTGCTGCCAGAAAGGTGGCGCCGTAAGCGATACCTGACCACTGCACGATTGCCGCGTGATCGGTGACGCCCAATTGTTCCACATAGAGCGGCAGGAAGGGGAGGAGGAGCGACATGGCAATGAGCGTCGTGAACGAACCGATGAGGCAGATCAGCAGATTCTGCTTCCAGTAGCGCTCGTGATTATCTTCGACGGCCATATTTTCCTGGCGGGCTGCAGCGACGGTTTCGTCGCTTGCAGCGGCTTGGGCGGTGCTCATGTCATGTCTCGCGATTGCAATGTATTCCATTTTGGGATACCAAAACGGTATGCATGAATGCGCCTGTTGATGAGACTTGTCAATTGCAGCGCTGCCTTAGAGAGCGTTTTGTTCTGATTGTATCAGATCAAAACGCTCTAAGCCCTTTTATTTGAAGCATAATCTTATCGATCCTCGTTTCACTCCGGTCGGATTATGCTCTAAAATGGAGAATGGTCGCCAATGTCACAGATGAGGCAGGTTGAAACGCAGCTTCGCGACATGATCCTCGGTCTGGAACTGGGGCCGGGCGAACGTTTGACCGAGCGCTGGATCGAGGCACAGTTTGAAGCCTCACGCACGCCGATCCGGGCAGCGCTTCTGCGGCTGGAGGCGGAAGGCCTGATCTGTCGTGAAGGGCGTGGCTGGACGGTCTCGCCAATCAATCTCAGCGAAATTGAACAAATCGGTGTCTATCGTGAAGCACTGGAAATTGCCGCGTTAAAGCTCACCTGCGCGCTTGAAGATCGCAGCGGTGCGGAGCTGATTCTGGCTATGCTGGATAGCTGTGATGCGGACACATCGCGCGAGGAATGGCACCGGATCGGCATGGATTTTCATATCGAACTGGCGCGCCTGTCCGGCAATGAGTTCCTCAGCCGTGGCGTGCGCGATGCTATGCAGCGCCTCTCACGGGCGCGCTGGCTGGAAGTGCGCGACGAGGCGGCGCTCGCTCGCGCATGGGCCGAACACCGCGCCATTCTCGATGCGGTGCGCGAAGGAAATGCCGACAAGGCGACGGCGTTGATGAGCGCGCATCTGGACGGAAGCCGCAGCCGCCTCGTCAATAGTCTGCACGAGGACCGGCGCGGGCTCAAGGCGCGGGGCTTTGCCGTCATCAGTGCGTGACGCAATCATTACCATTCGGGCAGCTTATGGCCGTCTCGCGAATAATATTGCGTGCGCCCATCACCGATGCCGATATCCCGCAAGAGATATTCCGGCGAATGTTCGGTAACGACGATATGAGTACGTTTGCGCGAAAACAGGCGGGAGAACAGCGCGCTCCAGCCGCTTTCCGGTCTGTGGTTGATCGTGGGCGCTGTGGCGGTTGTGCAGGCAGAATCGACGTTTTTCATGATCTCACCTATCGAATGAAGCGGCTGTGGGAGGCAGCTGCTTGTTAAATTCTGCCTATAGGTATGCGCCTGAAAACCTTTGTTTTCCAATCGAACCTCGATTAGTATGCATAAGGAGGACTTATGCATCATGACGACAGCGCTTCCCCCTTTATCGGCCATTCGCGTTTTTGAATCCGCCGCCCGCCATGCAAGTTTTACCCGCGCTGCGGAGGAGCTGGGCATGACGCAGGCTGCGGTCAGCTATCAGATCAAGATATTGGAGGAGCGTGTCGGCGCACCGCTTTTCTTACGTATGCCGCGACAGGTGGAACTGACCGAACTTGGCAGGCAGCTTGCTCCCGCGATTACGGAAGCGTTCGAGACGATGCGCAATGCCTTTGCCAGCCTGCGGGAAGATGCGGAAGGTACGCTGTCGATCAGCGTTCTTGCCACTTTTGCCGCCAACTGGCTGGCGCATCGGCTTGGTTCGTTCCAGATGCGGCATCCGTCACTCGCGGTCCGGCTCGATACGTCCGACAGCATGATCGATTTTGCGACGACCAATGTGGACATCGCGATCAGAAGTGGCTTCGGCAAATGGCCGGGGCTGGAGGCGCATCAGCTCATCAAGGCGAGTTTCACGCCCATGCTGAGCCCGGCCTTGGCGGCCACTATAGGCGGGGTGAAAGAACCTGCGGACCTTCTGCGGCTCAAGATCATCGATGTGAGCGATCCGTGGTGGAATATCTGGTTCAAGGCGGCGGGGATCGAAAACCCGCAAATGCAAGGCAATACGCAGAGCCGGCTCGGAGCGCAGCATATTGAAGGTCGGGCGACAGTCGCAGGGCAGGGGGTGGGCATTCTCACGCCTGCTTTCCACCAGATGGAAATCGCTACCGGCCAGCTTATCCAGCCGTTCGATATTCTTGGCGATGATGGACGATCTTATTGGCTCGTCTATCCCAAATCCCGTCGCAATACGCCAAAGGTGCGCGCATTCAGGGAATGGATATTGAGCGAGCTCGACTGCGGATAGATAGCTGCCAAGACAGGCTCAACCTTTCGACACGGCGAGGAAAACCGCGTGCTGGGCGTCATACGCACGCTCGAAGGCGGGGCGGGCTTCTCCGCGCGCCACATAGGCCGCAAGGTTCGGATAGTCGTTCAATATGCCTGAACTCTTCAGCCTCCGCAGCACGGTCACCATCAGAAGATCACCGGCACTGAACGCACCCTCCAGCCAGTCCTTGTTGACAAGACAGGCGGAAAGGGCATCAAGTCTTTTGCGGATACGCGCTTCCACGATGGGGATGCGCTGCTCGTACCAGCTTTCCTTGCGTTCTACGAAACCGGCAACTTCCCTTTCGAGGATCACTGGCTCGATGGTGTTATGCGCGGCGAACATCCATGTGATGGCGCGTGCCCGGCCATTGGCGTCATCCGGCAGAAGGCCTGGGTTCTGTTCTGCAATATGAAGCACAATTGACCCGGATTCGAACAGCGCCAGATCGCCCTCTTCATAGGTTGGTATCTGCCCGAAAGGTTGCAGATCGAGATGGGGGTGGGCTTTCAGCGCCTCAAACGAGACGAGGCGGACATCATAGTCCTGCCCGGTCTCTTCAAGCGCCCATCGAACGGGCATGTCACGCGCCATCCCTCGGCCGCGATCGGGCGAATTTTCAAATGCGGTGATGACGGGACGTTTCGGACTGTTGCTGTTGGTGGACGCGTTTTTCATGATGGTTCCTCCTCACTACAGCACAGCTGCTCGCAAGGTGTGTTGCAAACCGTGCGCCGGTTCAGTGGCAGCCTGCTGTCGCTTGCTCTGAGCGGTTCCCGATATGATCGGGAAAATCTCCTCCGCTAAATAATACCGACCGGTTGGTATGTTGTCAATGTGGAGAGGCAGGAAGATGGGGTAAGGGGGCGGAGCGAGGGTAGAAGGAGGAACCGGGAGATGGGCGTTGGAAAGGTGGGAGCAGGTGAAAGGAAATGGGGAAAGGATGAGCGGATTGGTGCTGTTTGGATTTAAACAGATCACGGAAAAGCAGCCTATCTTGTGGCGTTCTCATACATCAATTTCACCATAACGTGGCGATTAGTTCCGTCGATTGGTTTCGTGGGAGGCAGTTTGTTCCATCGCATAAGAACCAAAATGTCGGGCATTCAAATTTTTTTCCACCGGATGTCACATTCGGCGTTGCTGTCTCGTCATGTCTATCGAACCCCTTGAACCGAAAGGAACAATGCCATGACCCCTCTGCTCAACCCGTTCGATGTTGCCCCTGCCACGATGAAATCCTGGTTGAACGCTTCGATGACCATCGCATCCAGTCTGGAAGCGAGCCTGATCGAGCTTGTCAAAATCCGCTCCTCGCAGATCAATGCCTGCGCCAATTGCATCAATATGCATACGCTTGAAGCACGTTCTCTTGGCGAGACCGAACAACGCATCTATTTGTTGTCCGCATGGCGCGAAGCACCGTGCTACTCTGAGCGCGAACGTGCGGCTCTGGGATGGGTCGATGCGCTGACCCGTTTGTCACAAGGTCACGATCTGGAAGACGCCCGCACTGCCATGCAGGCACAGTTCACTGAGGAGGAGCAAGTGAACCTTACGCTGATGATCAACATCATCAATGGATGGAACCGCATGGCGGTTGGCTTCGGCCTCTGGTTCGAGCCGGAAGCCAAGAAGCCGGCAGTAAAGGCAGCCGTCTGATGGCTGACACATCCTTGCAAGGCGATGCAGCTGACAGCTTCGATCCGCTGCGCCCGAAACTGATCCGCGTTGCCTATCGCATGTTGGGTTCGGTCGCCGATGCCGAGGATATGGTGCAGGAGGCGTTCATCCGATGGATGAACGCTGATCGCAGCGAAGTGCGCGAGCCGGAAGCCTTTCTGCGTCGCACTGTTACCCGCCTGTGCCTCGATTTTCTGAAATCCGGTCGCAACCAGCGCGAAACCTATTTCGGGCCATGGATTCCCGATCCGGTTGTCGAAGAGGAAGCGGATGACGATGTCACCCTTCCGCTCATGCTGGCGCTGGAGCGTCTTTCGCCATTGGAACGCGCGGCCTTCCTGCTGCATGATGTCTTCGGGCTGGATTTCGACGAGATAGCCAGGACAATCCAGCGCGATGCCGCTGCCTGCCGCCAGCTTGCTGCACGGGCGCGCAAGCATGTGCGCGAGGAGCGTCCGCGTTTTCAGGTCGATAAGCAGCGCGGGCTCGAACTGGCGCAGGCCTTCTTCAATGCATCGCGCAGCGGCGACATGAATGCGCTTGGTGCGATGCTGGCAGCAGATGTCAACCTTCAGGCCGATGGTGGCGGCAAGCGCCCAGCTTTCCCGAAGCCTGTTTTCGGCTTCGAAGAGGTGATGAAAACCCACGAGAAACTGGCGGGCTATTTCCGTGGCAACCAGTCCACGCTTTTGCGTGCGGTCTTCATCAATGGTTTGCCCGGCATCATCACGCGTGAAGCCGATGGGGAAATCCAGACGACAGCTCTCGATATAGAAGACGGCAAGATTGTCGGTATCTATGTGGTGCGCAACCCGGACAAGCTAAAGCATCTGCACTGAGCAATACTGGGCCCCGCTTTCGGGCAGCATGCTTATTTGTTTTCAAACATGTCTTTGTCCCGAAACCGGTCTCCACTTTCGGGAGACATGTTTATTTGCTTTCAAGCATGTCTTTATCCGAAAACCGGTTTCCACTTTTTGGAGACATGCTTTACCCGATCAGGTAGCGGCAAGCGCCTGCCGCGCCGATGCCGATCAGCACGGTTGGCAGCATGGAAAAGCGCGTCGCAGCGAAGATCGTGATTGCAAGCGCGATCAGGTCGGCAGGCTTGTCGGACACGAAATCGGGCGCGATGACCGAAATCAGAACACAGCCGGGAGCTGCTTCCATCACCGCCGTCGCGCGCTTGCTGAGCGTGCGGTTGCGCAGCAGCACATAGCCGCCGATCCGCGTGAGATAGGTGACACTTGCCATCAGAACGATGGTCAGAACGGCCAATGGATCGATCATTCTTCACCTGCCAGCAGATAGGCTGCAACGAGTCCGGACAAGGCACCGGCGGCGACATACCAGGCGCCGGGAATGGTGAGATAGGTCAGCGCGGCCACCACAAGGCTGACCAGCCACGGGCGCGCGGCCGCAAAACCTTTCCACATGCCCGCCAGCAGAACCAGAAACACTGCCGGAAATGCCATGTCGAAACCATAAGGGCGCAGGTCTCCCATCATCGGCCCGAAGGCGGCACCCAGCGTGGTGAATAGAACCCATGCGAGATAGAAAGGAATGGCCACACCGGCATAGAAGGTGAGGCTCAGTGCCGGATTGACGCCTTTCGACTGGCGACGTTTCGCATCGGCAAGTCCGAGCGCCCAGCTTTCATCGCACATCAGAAACAGGCTCGCAAAAGCCTTGCGCTTGGGCAGATGGCGGATGAAGGGGGCCAGAGCCGCGCCCATCAGCAGATGGCGGCTGTTGACCAGAAAGGTGATCGCAACAATCAGCAGGACATGCGGCGGCGAGGTCCAGAGCTGGATGGCTGCGAATTCCGATCCGCCTGCAAAATTCAGTCCGGTCATCAGGGGGACTTCGATGACGCTGAGGCCTTTTTGTGCGGCCTGCGCGCCCAGAACCAGCGCATAGGGAATAATGCCAAGCAGAACCGGCAGACCGGCTGCGGCCCCGCGACGGAATTCCGAGCCGCGCCCGGATCTGCTTTTTTGAGGCACATAGGCCTGTGAAATATCCATAAAATTCCCGTTGACCAACCGGTAACTGGTTGCCCCTTGCTCAGTCTCTTGCGTGTTTGCTTGAGAAGTTTCGCGACTATAACCAATCTCTTGAGCAATTTGGTTGCGAATTATGCCCTCATGCATCAATATTTGGCAGAGAATGCCAGTAAGGTCAGCATAAATGGAATCGAACGCCAATGAAGCTGGATGATATCGATAAACGGATTCTGCGCGTGTTGCAGCGCGATGGCCGCATCGCCAATAACGATCTCGCACGCGAGGTCGGCCTTTCGCCGTCACCATGCCTGCGGCGGGTGAAGCTTCTGGAAGAGGCGGGCGTGATCGACCGTTATGTCGCCGTGCTGAACCCGGCCAAGGTTGGCAAAGGGCTGACTTTCTTCACGCGCATCCGGCTCGACCAGCAGGATGAGGAAACGCTTCAGACTTTCGCCAAGGAAATCCTGAAGCTGCCGCAGGTGCTCGAATGCTATTTCATGCTCGGCGATTATGATGCGATGATCCGCGTGGTGGCGGCGGATATCGAGGATTACCGCCGCTTCCAGTCGGAATATCTGAGCCGTATCAAGGGCGTTCAGAATCTGAAGACCGACGTACCGAGCCAGACAGTCAAGCAGACTTCCGAAATGCCGCTCTAACCTGTCTTGCGGGCGGCGATGCCGGGCAGCAGCGCCAGACTAAGCAGCGTGACGGCGGATAGAATTGCACCGGCAAGGAAGGTGGCGGAGGAGCCATAGCTTTCCCACAGCCAACCGGCGCCGATGTTGCCGACAAGCATGACAAGACCCGTTATCACGTTGAACATGCCAAAGGCCGTACCCTTGAGGTGGCCTGGTGCCGTGTCGGCGATGAGCGTTGCGAGAATGCCCTGCGAAAAACCCATATGCAGGCCCCAAAGAACGATGCCCGCAAGGAACGGATAGATCGTGGTCGATTGGGCAATCACAAGATCGGCGACGATCAGGAAGCCGAGACTGGCGGCAAGCAGGCCCTTGCGCCCCAACCTGTCCGAGAGCGCGCCAACCGGATAGGCTGTCAGCCCATAGACGGCATGCATGACAACCATGGTGATCGGTACCCATGCGGCTGCAAACCCGGCTTCCTGCGCCTTAAGGAGCAGGAATGCTTCGCTGAAACGAGCCACGGTAAGGATCGATGCAACTGTAATCACGATCCATACGGTCGCGTTCAGCTTGCCCGCATCGGCAAATCGTGGAAATCCCTTGGAGCGAGCAAGGGGGCGTTTAGAGGGCGTTTCCGGTTCACGAATGCCGACAATCAAAAGCGCGACCGCAATGAAAGCCGGAATGGCAGCAATCCAGAAAATGGTGATGATGTTGCCGCCGGTTGCGAGCATCAGCCCTATGGCAATGAGCGGGCCAACGAAGCCGCCGACCGTATCGAGAGACTTGCGTAGCCCGAAGGCTGCGCCGCGTATTTCCGGCGGTGTCACATCGGCAATCAAGGCATCGCGCGGCGTGCCGCGTATGCCCTTGCCAACACGGTCTATCGCCTTGGCCATTACGATGCCGCCCGCTGTCGTTGCCAGCGGGAAGATAAGCTTGGAAATGGCTGCCAGCCCATAGCCTGCGACGGCAAGCGGCTTCCTTCGGCCTGTCCAGTCGGAGATGACGCCCGAGAAAAGCTTGGTCACCGTTGCTATGGCGACTGACAGCCCTTCGATGAATCCGACCATCATGGCCGAAGCGCCGAGACCGGCCACCAGATAGAGTGGCAGCAGCGTCTGTACCATTTCCGAAGAGATATCCATCAGCAGGCTGACGAAACCAAGAATCCACACCGTTGACGGTATGGATGCGGTTTTCTGAGTGGACGCCATGTTGAAAACCCGAATCTGCCGAAGGAATTATCAAGCTGTTAGCACAGTACGAAAAAAGATGAGTAATAAACTCCTATTATTTCGGATAGGCGTCGGCCATATTCAGCAGTTTAGCTGTATTCTCGTTGAGTATTGGTTGCATATCGTCAAGCGAGCTGTGTCGACGGGATTGATGATCCAGTTCTTCGTTGATGCGGTCGGCAAGTGCGAAGAAATGTTTGCGTACCTTTGGAGCATAAGGATTGGCGCGCTCGATGGCCTGAAACACTTCCGGTGCATCGTGGCGGACCATGCCGACCGCCTGCATCATAAGGTCGAAGCTCTTTGTCGTCATGCGGGTTGGTAACGGCTCCATCTGCACCAGAACCTTGGCGATCAGATGCGTCAGACCCTGAACCATTGCGGCTTCGCGGTCGTGGTCTTCTGGTGTGGTGACGATGACGTCGAGGGCAAGATGCTTTTTCAGGAAGGCTGCAATGCGGCGAAATTTTGTACCGCGCACGGGGCAGACGGCGATTTTTAGACCGGCAATGCCGTCACGCGCGCTCTGCGGACCGAAGAGCGGATGTGTGGCGACAATATCGACATGCATGGGCAGGCCGCGCTGCATGATATCGGCAGGCCCGACCTTGACTGAACCGACGTCGAGAACAAGCGCGCCGGGACGCAGATGCGGCGCGATCATCGCTACCACGCGGTCGAGCGTCGCGACCGGCGTTGCGAGGATGACGATATTGCACCGGGCGACCTGTTCCATGGAGGTCAGGGTAACGCCATGCATTAGCACCGTCTGTTCAAGGTCTGCGACGGGGTCGTAGGCATACAACTGGAAATACGGGTTCAGGTGACGGGCTATAAGCTGCCCGAATGCACCAAAGCCGATAATGCCAATTTTTATATGCTGATTATTGTCGCAAGACATGGACTGACCTCTTTAGGGCCGCATGGCCAGAGGCGCTGTCCTTGAAACTCAACCGCTGGCAATGCAGCGGTTGAACTATGACAAAGCAAACCCGCCGCTATATGAGCGGGGCGTAATAAGACCGGGTGCTGATGAGTGCTTTGTTCATGCCGCCTTGCTATTCCTGCTTTTGGTAGATGTCAACACACCGTCTATTTCATATAGGCGCGAACCACGTCGACGAGTTCGCCTGCACCTTCGTCGCGTTCCTTTTGCGGAAGGGCGCCATCGGCAACATGCATCAGGATGTGGTCTTCGATCACTTCCGCCATCAGTCCGTTGACCGCGCCACGGACGCCCGCAATCACCTGCATGACTTCGGCGCAGCCCTTCTCTTCCTCAAGCATCCGTTCCACGCCCTCAAGCTGGCCACGAATGCGACGCACGCGATTGATGAGCTTCTGCTTTTCACGGATAGTGTGGGTCATGGGAACTTCGGTCCTTCATGGCAATGTTGCGATTTTCAGGCAGCGCGCGCTTCCACCTCCACCGTCACATGCGACAAATCATGGATCGCCGCAAGCTTGTTCCGATAGTAGGACGGTGCCTTCGGCTGCTCCGCGACGATCGACACAATGGCACCGTGATGGCCCGGCCCGAGTTGCCAGACATGCAGGTCGGCGATCTCTCCGCCCTCGCGGCTGATGATCTCCGCGATCTCGTCCGGCAGGTCTTCGTCTTCGGGCAGATAGTCCAAAAGGGTCGAGCCGGTGTCTTTGATCAGCCCCCATGACCAGTGTGCGATCACCGCAGCGCCGACAATGCCCATTGCCGGGTCGAGCCAGAGCCAGCCATAAAGACTGCCCAGCAGGAGCGCTGCGATGGCAAGCACCGATGTCAGCGCATCGGCGAGCACATGCATATAGGCTGCGCGCAAGTTCTGGTCGTGGCCACCCGCGTGATCGTGATCGTGGTCATGGTGATGGCCATGATGGTGTGAATGATCGTCCCTGAGAAGCCAGGCGCAGACGAGGTTGACGATCAGTCCGATGATTGCGACGAGAATAGCCTCGTGAAAATTGATGTTTACCGGGGAACTGAAGCGCCAGAAGCTTTCCCAGCCGATCAGGAGGGCGATCAGTGCGAGAACGATTGCGCTGGCAAAGCCAGCGAGATCGCCAAGCTTGCCTGTGCCGAACGTGAACCGCGAATTATGTGCGTGCTTGCGCGCATAGAGATAGGCAAGGGCCGCGATCAGCATTGCCGCTGCATGGGTGGACATGTGCCAGCCATCGGCAGTGAGCGCCATGGAGCCATAAAGGTTTCCGGCTGTGATCTCGATTATCATCATCGCTGTCGTGATGGCGATCACGATCCAGGTTCGCTTTTCATTACGCCGGTGGTTTTCTCCCAGAAAGACATGGTCGTGTCTGGAACTCAGCTGATGCCCGGAATGGTGGGAGTGATGATGCGCGCTCATGAAAACAGCCTCTCTATTAGAATAGGGGGGTATACTATTTTCTGGAGCGCTACAAATCACACTTTCAGGAGCCGACTTAACTTCGATCAGCAGGAGCAACCGCTGGCAACGCCTTTCAACGGCAGAAAAACTCACCTTTCGATGTAGGGCTTACGCCTATTCGAGGAGGCTTTAGACCTGATTGCCGGAATCTTTTCGAGGTCGGGATCAGTTAAGATCAGACTTGTTAACTTGGGGCAAAGCACTGAAGCGCCGCTGATCCGGGCAACACGGAACGACGCTTCAGATTTTGAAGCTGTGCATCGTGCTTTGCTAGAAATCCACGCTGATTTTCAGGCCGGTGCCGTAACGAGAAGAGCGGAGGGATTCATGTCTTCAGAAAAGAACGGGCATTCGCCGCGAAGTCGTGCGCGACGACATTTTCTGGGTCTCACAGCAGCCACTGCCGCCAAGGTTGTGGCACTGGGTGCTCTGGCTTCAACAATGTCATCACGCCCGTCGCAAGCCCTGGGCACGAAATGGTGGCATGGTGGTCATGGTGGCGGAGGAGGCTCCGGATCGCACTGTCTTTTGAAAGGCACACTTATCGAAACGCCCACCGGCCCGGTGGCGGTGGAGACATTATCCGTTGGCGATCTTGTGACCACGACTTGCGGTGAAACGCGTCCGGTCAAGTGGGTCGGATGGCAGAGCTGCAGAAAAGGCGGCACGCAATGGAATGAGAGCGTGATGCCGATCCGTGTCAAACGTTATGCCATCGACAGCAAAACCCCGCAGCGCGACCTTTACCTTTCGCCCAACCATGCGCTGCTTATCGACGGCGTTCTGATCCGCGCGAAGGATCTGGTCAACGGCCAGAGCATAGCGCGCGTGTCGATGGATACGACAATCGACTATTACAACATCGTTCTCGACAGTCATGATGCCGTGCTGGCGGAAGGGGCAGCCGTCGAAACCTACCTGATGCGCGGCGACAGCTACAAGGGCTTCACCAACTTTGCCGAGTATCAGGAACTATATCCGGACGAAGCCAATATCATCATGCGGCCCTATGCGCCGCTTATGGGCTATGAAGGTGCCCGCCAGCACATGCATGCATTGTTGTGCATGAGCGGCATTCTTCCGCTGCGCGACGTGGTTGAGGAAACCTATCAGCGTCTGGCAGCAAAGACGAGTGAAAGCGTAGCGTAGAATAATGAATAGTACCGGGCGGTGGTAAGAAAGGCGGGGCGCTGATTGGTGCCCCGCCTTTCTCGTGAACCGAGTTTAGCCAGCTTCTGCCGTGCGCAGGAAGGATTTCCGTTCCATTTCACTGCCGTTGATCTGGCCTCTCAGTTGCAGGAGGTCTTTTCGGCTGACCAGTCCGCAGAGTTTTCCGTCGCGTGTCACAATCGGGATACGTCCACAATCGGTAGCGATCATCATGTCGGTGATGAACGCCACGCTGTCGTCCTGATGGCCGACGGGATTGGAGGTGTCGGAAACAGCATCTGCAAGCGTCTGGCTGGACAATTCGCTCTTACGTTGCCATTCCAGCGCATCAGCGCGCGTCACCATGCCGATCAGTATCCGGTCGTTATCGATGACTGGATAAAGCCGATGCCGTGCCGCTTCCGAGGCAAAAAAGGCAGAGGCTTCCTGCACGGTCATGCTTGCCGGTAGCGTGTCCACATTCGTCACCATGACTTCATGCACACGGGCGGACTCGAACGGACTTACGCCATATTCGCGCGTAATGTGCTGTCCGCGCCGCGCAATTTTCTCGGTCAGGATTGAACGCTTGAGCAGAAGAACCGTGACCGCATAGGCGGTTACCGTCGCCACGAACACCGGAACGATCTGGCCGAAATCGCCAGTGACTTCAACTGCAAAGAACGTGCCGGTCAGCGGTGCGCGCATCGTGCCGCCCATCATGGCGGCCATTCCGAGCAGCGCCCAGAAGCCGGGTTCGCCGCCTGGCAGGATCAAGCCGAGCAGCCAGCCCATCGCGCCGCCGAAAATCAGAAGCGGGGCCAAAACACCGCCGGACGTGCCCGATGCCAGAGCGCAGAGCCAGATCGCGCTTTTGACAAGCAGGACCACCAGCACTGTGGTTGCCAGAAATTTATCATTGAGGAAACCGTCGATGAGATCATAGCCGACGCCAAGCGCACGAGGCTCGATCAGACCGCCAATGCCGATGGCAATGCCGCCGATTGCCGGCCACCACATCCAGTGAATGGGCAGTCGCTCGAATGCATCCTCCAGCTTGTAGAGAAGGGTCGTGAGCAAGCCGGATTGCAGGCCGGCGACAATGCCGATCAGGGCACATGCGACTATTCCCCACCAGGGCAATGCCAGATGAAAATGGGTCTGGAACAGCGGACCTGTTTCGAAAAACAAGGGTCGGTTTGTGTGAGCGACTGCTGCTGCAGCTGCCACAGGAATGAAGCTGCGGGGCTTCCACTCGAAGAGCAGCAATTCGACGCCTAGCATCACGGCGGCAATGGGCGTACCGAAAATGGCGGTCATGCCTGCGGCGGCACCGGCTACGAGCAAGGTCTTCCGCTCGGCTGAACTCATCTGAAACAATTGCGCAAAAAGCGATCCGATAGCTCCGCCCGTCATGATGATCGGACCTTCGGCGCCAAAGGGGCCGCCTGTACCGATCGAGATCGCCGATGAAAGTGGCTTCAGTATCGCCACTTTGAGCGACATGCGACTGCCGCCGATCAGGATGGCTTCAATCGCTTCCGGTATGCCGTGCCCGCGAATTTTCTCGGAGCCGTAACGTGCCATCAGCCCGATGGCGAGGCCACCCACCACGGGGATAAGCACGATCCAGAAGGACGGCGAAAGGTGCGCCAGTGTTGCCGGGTCAATGCTGATGCGGCCAAACCAGACCAGATTGGTGACCAGGGCGATCAGGCTTACAAGCACCCATGCGGCAGCGGTGCTGGCGGCACCGATAACGATCGCCATCGCGATCAGGAGCAGCATTCGCCTGTCGGCGGTAAAATCGCCCGCGACGCGGCGCGCGACGCCGCCGGTGAAATCGTGCGGTCTTCGAAACTCGTTTTGCCGGGCCATAGCAAACTCCTGTCTTTCTCGGCGGATACGCTAGCTTGGGGGAGAGCGTCTTGGAGCGCGTATCGATCTGATTGAATCAGATCGGCGCGTCTCGATGTTTGTTTTGACGCGCATCTTGTCCGAAAACCGCTTCACACTTTTCGGGATGCACCTAAACGGCGGGTTAAATATATCGTAATACGATATAAATCAATTGCCATCTTTGTGTTTGGGCAAGGGGCTTGCTATTGGGGAAGGGATTGCTGCAAAGCGCCTTCGGAAAAGCCGAACGGGCGTGTTTATATTGAGGTCAGGGAAGAAGCCTGTTGTGAAACAAAATCCGGATGCTTTGACACAAGCCGACTATCAGGCGCTTGCGGAACTTCGCTATCGTTTGCGCCGGTTCATGAGTTTCAGTGCAACGGCTGCGGAAGCGGAAGGGCTTCCGGCGCAACAGCATCAGGCGCTGCTTGCGATCAAGGCCCATGCCGCTGATGCACCGTTGACGGTTGGCAACCTTGCGGAATGGCTTGTCATTGCTCCGCATACTGCAACGGAGTTGGTCGGCAGGCTGGCGGATGCCGATCTGGTGATGCGGATGGTCGATCCTTCGGACCGCCGCCGCCACACATTGGCGCTGACCGACAAGGCCGAGCAGGTTCTTGAGCGGCTCAGCGCCGCGCACCTTGCCGAGATACGCGAGCTTGCCCCCAATCTGATCGGTGTGTTGACTAAGCTGGAGCGCGCAGCGAACAAGCCGAAGTAACGGCTTAGAGCGCGTATCGATCTTATTCAATCAGATCGATACGCGCATCTTGTTCCGAAAACCGTTTCACACTTTTCGGGATACGCTCTAAATCCTGTCCATCAGTGCATACCACGACAGGGCGAGGAACAGCAGCGGTGAGCGGAAAGTACGGCCGCCGGGGAAGGCGGGAATCCGCAGTTCTTCGAACAGTTTCAACCGGTCGCGATTGCCAGCAACGGTTTCGGCATAGAGCTTGCCCATATAGTTTGCCAGCATGACGCCATGACCGGAATAGCCACCTGTGGAAATGACACCGGGCATCACCTCCCGCACGAAGGGCTGGCGCGGCATGGTAATGCCGACCGAACCGCCCCATGCATGGGTGATTTCGACCTTGTCCAGCGCCGGATAAATCTCGGCTATCTGGCGGCGGATGTGGGTGCTGATATCGCGCGGATTGTCGGCAGTGTAGGCTTCGCGCCCGCCGAACAGCAGCCTTCCGTCCTTTGAACGACGGAAATAACGCACCACGAAGCGGGAATCGTCGATGGATTCACCGCCCGGAATAATGGGGCTGTCGTCGCCGAGCGGCACTGTTGCGCCGATGAATGAGCGGATCGGCATGACATGCGATGCGCTGACCGGCTCAAGCAATCCGCCATAGGCATTAACGGCAATGAAGGCGTTTTTCGCGACAATGGTTCCGCGATTGGTTTCGACTTCGACCCGCCCGCTTGCGGTGCTGATTTTGGTGGCTCTGGTGTCTTCAAACAGCTTTGCGCCCGCCGCATGGGCGGCCTTTGCAGTTCCGACAAGCAGTTTCAGCGGATGAATATGGCCGGTGCCTGCATCATAAACGCCGCCAAAATAGCGCTCTGAACCGAGCAGACTCGCTGTTTCAGCGCGGTCGAGCAGACGCAGGTGCTGATAGTTGAAGCGACTCGCCATCAGCTCGACATGGCGTTCATACGACTTCAGATAGCGCGGCTTATGCACGACCGAAATCTGGCCGGGCACATATTCCATGTCGATCCTGTGTTCGTCGGCAAAGGCAAGGAGATAGGCCTTGGCTTCTTCCGCCACGTCGAACAGAGCCTTGGCGCGCTCAAAGCCATATTCCGCTTCAAGATCTTCGGCCCATGTGCGCTGGCCGGTGCCGAACTGGCCACCATTGCGTCCCGACGCCCCATCGCCGAACCGCGCTCCGTCGATGAGTGTGACGTCCACGCCCTGTCTCGCCAGATGGTAGGCAGCCGAAAGCCCTGTATATCCGCCACCAATGACAACGACATCGGCCTGCCGCGAGCCATCCATTTCAGGATATTGCGGCCGATCAGGGACACTCGCTTCGTACCAGGAAATGCCGGGCGAGATTGGGCTTTGGTAGGGCATGTGGAACCGGTCAGACGTTGAGCAGCAGGAACTCGCGTTCCCACGGGCTGATGACTTCCATGAAGGTTTCGAACTCGGCACGCTTGATGGCGGCATAGGTCGTGACGAAGGAACTGCCGAACAGATTGCGCAGCTCCGTGTCTTCCTCAAACAGTTCCACCGCGTCGATCAGGCCGCGGGGCAGTTCGATTTCCTTGGTGTTGACGCTGGTGGTCGCAGGCTGTTCAGCTTCAATCTTGTTCACGAGGCCGATCAGGCCGCAGGCAAGCGAAGCCGCCAGCGCGAGATAGGGGTTGGCATCGGAGGAGGGGATGCGGTTTTCCACGCGGCGCCCATTGGGGTCGGAGCGTGGGACGCGGAAAGCGGTGGTACGGTTGTCGTAGCCCCATTTGACGTTGACGGGTGCGGAAGCATCTGGCGTCAGGCGGCGATAGGAATTCACATAGGGCGCGAACATGACAAGTGCATTCGGCACATGACGCTGCATGCCGCCGATAAAATGGCGGAAAGCCTCGCTTTCGCTGCCATCCTCATTGGTGAAAATGTTGCGTCCGGTCTTCTTGTCCACGATGGACTGGTGGATATGCATTGCCGATCCGGGCTGGCCCTGAATGGGTTTGGCCATGAAGGTGGCATACATGTCGTGCTTGAGCGCCGCCTCGCGGATGGTGCGCTTGAACATGAAAACCTGGTCGGCGAGCTCTACCGGGTCGCCATGGCGCAGGTTGATCTCAAGCTGGCCAGCGCCTTCTTCGTGGATCAGCGTGTCGATCTCCAGCCCCTGGCCTTCGGAGAAATGATAGATGTCGTCGATCAGTTCGTCGAACTCGTTCACGCCTGCAATCGAATAGCCCTGACCGCCGCCAATGGCACGACCCGAGCGACCGACAGGTGGCGTCAGCGGATAGTCGGGGTCGGGGTTCTTGCGGACCAGATAGAACTCGATTTCTGGGGCAACGACCGGTTTCAGGCCGCGCTTGCTGTAGGCGGCAACGACATTGCGCAGCACGTTGCGCGGAGTGAATTCCACCCCGCGTCCGTCCTGATAGACGAGATCGCAGATAACTTGTGCCGTTGGATCGGATTCCCACGGCACAGCCGAAAGGGTCGAGAGGTCCGGCACCAGCTTGAGGTCGCCGTCATCCTCCGGGTAATGAAAGCCGTAGCCGTCTTCCGGATAGTCGCCGGAAATCGTCGTCATGAAGACGGCCGAAGGCAATGCCAGCGAGGTATTGGAGGTGAACTTCTTCGACGGCATCATCTTGCCGCGGGCAACCCCGGCCTGATCAGGGGTGATGCATTCGATGTCTTCGATGTCACGCCAGGCAAGCCATTCGGTCGCCTGCTTCCAGTTCTTCACACCGCGAAGAGATTTGACATAGGCAGGTGTACGGCGACGCGGGGCGCGCGTAACCTTCTTTTCCGTCGTATCAGCAGACATCAATCACCAGAAAATGATTTCGATAGTGGCATGATAGCTGCGACCGGCCTCAATGACAAATGGGTCCGGCAAGCTTTTGTGTGCGCCATCGCAGAAAGCGCACACAAAAGAAATTTGATGCGTCAGAGGCCGAAATGACCCTTGAGTGCAGGCACGTTTGCCACCAGCTGGTCGACCAGCTGCGGGTCATGGTCGCGCACATAATTGATCACCTGCCCGCCTGCTTCGGTGATCTGGTCGCTGGAGAGGCCGCTGGAACGAAGCGTGGCAGCGGCTTTGAGAAGCGCACTCATCTTTTCGCCAGCCACATTATCCATCAGTCCCGACAGCGCACCCATAATGCCGCCCGTGCCTGTTGCAAGTACATCGTGGGCGCTGGCGAGCTGCTGGGCATCCGGCAGAAGTGCGAAGATCTTGTTGCCGATTTCCGGTGCGCTGTGCTGCAGAACGGAAAACACCGAGCCAGCCAGCTTTTCTGCAAGCTGCGGATCGATGTTGATCTTGGTGGCGATACTATCAATGAGAGACTGAACAGACATGAAAATTCCAAATTCCTTGCCCCCGCAAGGGGCGGTTCAAACCGCAGTCGGCGAGCAAACCCTATGGCTTCCACGACCAACCATTCACAAGTGACCCGCAGGCTTGTGCGCCGGATCGGGGTGCAGGGACCACCAATGGTGCACCGGCGTCAATGCATGAGGCGCGGCTTTGTTGGAGTTCGGTGAATTTTCGGTCAAGATTCAGTTTGCGGAATATTGAAGTGGCTTTTCAGTGCCGGGACGAAAGCAAAGAGCTTTCGCACAAGCTCGCGATCTTTTTGCCTTATATGACGGATGACTGTCAGGAATGCCTGATTGGCCTGATCCATGCTCATGCCGGTGGATTTCAATGCCGCCAGACCGCAGACCAGAGCGCCTATTCTCTCGCCCGCAAAATTTCCGGCCACATTCGAAACTGTTCCGAGGATCCCATCTGCATGATAATTTTCAGGGTTGAGCACATCATTGGCGCGTGCCAGTGCGGGCGCTCCGGGAATCAGGTTGAATATTTGCGGCGCGACAATCGGAGCCTCGTGTTGGATGATGGAGAGCAATATACCAACTGTTTGCTCGGCGGTTCCAGGGTCTATATTGGCGTTTGAGGCAATATTGTCTATCAAGGATTGGATTGACATTTCTCACCCATGAAAATTGATAAAATAATATTTGTCAGAACAATTTTATGAGAAGTAATACTGTTATTTAGAATAATATAATTTTGTATTATCTTATACGGTAAGAAAATACAGGGTGCTTCTGGTCGTGTGTTGCAAGAAGGCGTATAGGCTGCATTTGCTCATCTTCGTCGGACCCACTTGAAATGATCGTTCGCCCGCGCCCCCCTTTGTGGAAGCTCTTCTTCATACTCAAGGGCTCCATCATCCTGCGTATCCTGCCGCAGATTTTTGCGGTTTTCCTTCTGTCGGTGCTGGTTGTGTGGGCGCATCGCGCGTTTCCCGGCTGGGTGCCAGCCGTCAACAACGGGACGGCTTTGGCGCTGCTCGGCATTGCGCTTTCGATCTTTCTCGGCTTCCGCAACAACGCCTGTTATGACCGCTGGTGGGAGGCTCGCAAAATCTGGGGCAAGCTCGTCTATACGACGCGCGGTCTGGGGCGTCAGACGCTGTTGCTGGAGAATGTGCCGGGACTGGAAGGCGGACGGGAAAAGCTGCTCCGTTATGCGATTGCGTTTTCGCAGGCCATGGTCAGCCATCTTCGGCCAGAGGAAACCGGTGGCTCAAACAAATACGACAAATGGTTGTCTGCGGAAGAGCGGAAAGCGTTGGCGGAAAGCCGCAACAAGCCTGATTTCATCTTGCGTCGGCTTGGTGCTGCTCTGGCGGATATGCGTGTGAAAGACACTCTGCATCCGGTCGATTTCCAGACGCTTGACAGTTCAGTGTCCGCATTGGCAGAGGTTCAGGCGGCCTGCGAGCGGTTGCGGTTCACGCCGGTTCCTTTCGGCTATACGCTGCTTCTGCATCGCACGGCCTATCTGTTCTGTTTCTTCATACCGTTCGGCTTTGCCGATATGCTTGGTTGGGGAACGCCATTTGCGACGACACTGGTGGCCTATACTTTCTTTGGGCTGGATGCGCTGGGCGACGAGCTGGAGGAGCCGTTCGGAACATTGCCCAACGATCTGCCCATCGGGGCCATCGCCGATACAATCGAAATCAATCTGCGGGAAGCATTGGGTGAGGAAAACCTGCCCGACCTTCCTCAACCAGTCGATTATCTTCTTATGTAAAAAAAGCCCCGACTGGCAGGGCCAGCCGGGGAGGTCAGTTGAGGAAATCCGACCATAAAGCGAGTGGCAGATCAACCCTGTTTCATCGAATTTTACGGGCAACTGCCAGTTTGGACATTGTGTCGCTGCCAAAAGAGAAGTGTGTGAGCATGGCAGCGAGCATGAGAGCGAGGACCGTCATCATTTGTCGTGGGTGACAATGACTGGGATCAGTAGGTCACCCCAGTTGCCGTCGCCACCATGATGCCGGGCCGAGCGGACCAATTCCACGGAAACGCCTGCCTCGACCGCCTTCATGACGGTGTAGTTGAGGCGATGCAGATCGTTGGCGAGCATACGGATAACGGTCTGCTGATCCGTGGTCATGCTTGAAGATTGTTCTTCTGCTCTTTCCTTGACGCGTGCTGGCGAATTCATGGAACTATTCCTCCTGTTTGTCGCCGGGCTGTTACTCAGCAGCCGGTCTGAACTGTGCTGTTTCAGTCGATTCCTTCATGGCGGTGGTCGAAGACTGGCCGCCGGTGATTGCGAGTGACACGGCATCGAAATAACCGGTGCCGACTTCACGCTGATGCTTGGTCGCGGTGTAGCCGTTGGCTTCGGCTGCAAATTCCGCCTGTTGCAATTCGGAATAGGCTGCCATCTGCCGGTCCTTGTAGCCGCGTGCCAGTTCGAACATGCCGAAGTTGAGCTGGTGGAAACCGGCCAGCGTGATGAACTGGAACTTGTAGCCCATCGCGCCCAGCTCACGCTGGAACTTGGCAATCGTGGCATCGTCGAGGTTCTTCTTCCAGTTGAACGACGGCGAGCAGTTATAGGCGAGCTTCTTGCCCGGATGTGCCTTGTGTACGGCTTCCGCGAAGCGGCGGGCCTGTTCAAGATCCGGCTTGGATGTTTCCATCCAGATCAGATCGCAATAAGGCGCATAGGCAATCGCACGGGCGATACATGGCTCAATGCCGTTCTTCACCTGATAGAAGCCTTCAGCCGTGCGGCCCGCATCGTAATCGACGAAGGGCTGGTCGCGCTCGTCAATGTCCGAGGTCAGAAGCTTGGCGGCTTCCGCATCCGTGCGGGCGATAACCAGCGTTGCCGTTCCCATCACGTCAGCAGCCAGGCGCGCCGCGTTAAGGTTGCGGATGTGCGCTGCCGTCGGGATCAGAACCTTGCCGCCGAGATGGCCGCACTTCTTTTCCGAGGCAAGCTGGTCCTCGTAGTGAACGCCTGCTGCACCCGCCTCGATGAAGGCTTTCATGATCTCGAAAGCGTTCAGCGGACCACCGAAGCCTGCTTCAGCGTCGGCAACGATGGGGGCAAACCAGGTATCGACCGAAAGTCCCTTGCCTTCGGCGGTTTCGATCTGGTCGGCACGCTGCAACGTCTTGTTGATGCGCTTGGCCAGTTCCGGGGCGGCATTCGCCGGATAGAGTGACTGGTCCGGATACATGGCCGAAGCCGTGTTCGCATCCGCTGCAACCTGCCAGCCGGAGAGGTAGATTGCCTTCAGTCCGGCGCGAACCATCTGCATTGCCTGATTGCCGGAAAGCGCGCCCAGCGCATTGACGAAATCTTCCTCATGGATCAGCTTCCAGAGGCGGTTGGCGCCCATCTCGGCCAGCGAATACTTGATCTCCACCGAACCACGCAGCCTTTTTACATCTTCGGCCGTATGCGCACGCTGGATGCCGTCGAAGCGACCCTTTGGTGCCGAAGGAATAAGGCTGTAAAAATCTGTCATTTCGGTGTCTCCTCACACTTTGGACTGGTTCTGGAAGAGCAATTTGTATGCGCTCTTTCTGTGACCAGATTTACAATCGAGATTGTTAGTGCGCCAGAAAAACCAATAAAAAGAGCTTATAATTGAGGTAATGCTGTCGGAGTTTTGACTGGATGGCACTGTAAATTTGTAAATCTTGTCAAAGTTGAATTTTACAGCTATTTTGTCATGAATTGTAAAACTGCCGTTATGGGTCGGGAGGATCAGGTGAGCGAACGCAAGATATTTGCCGGCCCACGCATCAGGCGCATCCGCAACGAGCGAGGCTTGACCCAGACGGCGATGGCCGAGGCGCTTGGCATTTCGCCGTCCTATCTCAACCTGATCGAGCGCAACCAGCGGCCCTTGACGGTGCAGCTCCTGTTGAAGCTCGCCAGTGTTTACAAGCTCGACCTCGACAGTCTTCAGGCCGAAAGCGGCTCCACGATCACGGGGCTGAAGGAAGTGTTTTCCGATCCACTTCTGACCGGTGAACTGCCGGGCGATCAGGAATTGGTCGAAATCGGCGAGGCCGCGCCCAATGCTGCCGTCGGCATTATGAAACTTTACCGTGCCTATCGCGAGCAGCAGCAACGCTTGTCCGATTTGTCGCAATTGCTGTCGCATGAGGGAAGCGGGGCTGAGCTTTCCGCGACGCGCCTGCCGCTCGATGAAGTGCGCGATGTGATGGCGCGGCGGGCCAACCATTATCCGCGTATCGAGGAAGAGGCGGAGAGCTTTTACACCCTCCTTAAGCCGGACGGGGATTTACCCAGCGCCTTGAAGGACTGGCTGCGCCGCGAGCATGGCATCACGGTTCGCATGTTGCCGGTCGCCACCATGCCGAACTGGCGCAGGCGTTATGACCGGCATTCGCAGCGGCTTTTCATCTCGGAGCGTCTGTCGCCCTTCGATCAGCTGCAGGAAATTGCCATGGAGGCGGCGCTGATCCGGATGCAGGTGGTGATCGGCGCAGAGACGGAGAACTTGAAACTGTCGTCGGGCGAAGCGAGGCGCATCGCGCGGTTCGAACTGGCGCGCTATGCGGCGCAGGCTTTGATGATGCCCTATCGCCAGTTTCGTGATGCAGCTGTGCGGGCCCGTTATGATGTCGATGTGTTACGCACGCGTTTCGGGGTTTCATTCCAGCAGGCGGCAAACCGGCTGACCACCTTGCAGCGACAGGGGGCAAGTGCGCTGCCCTTCTTCGTGATGGAAATCGATCATGCAGGCAATCGACTGCGCGTTGCAGGGGCGGAAGGTTTTCCGACCCGCTTCGGCGGTCAATGCCCCAAGCTGCCGGTCTATGCGGCTTTCGCTCAGGCAGGGCAGGTGCTGGTGGAACCGGCGGAACTGCCGGACGGCTCGGCTTTCCTGACAATTGCCCGCACGCTGGAAGGGCCGCAGGGCGCATTCAGTGAGCGCCCGCGCCGGACAGCGCTGTTGCTTGGTTGTGCGCTGGAAGCGGGGAGCGACACGGTCTATGGCGCGTCACTTTCAAAGGCTGGCAATACGGAGATCGGTCCGGCCTGTCGTCTGTGCGAAAGGCAGGGCTGCATCACTCGTGCCGAGCCACCGCTGACACGTCCGCTCGGGCTGGATGAGATGGTGGCGGGGTTATCTGCCTTCGACTTCCAATAGTAAGCTGGTGTTTGTCAGGCATAACCGAAATCTCATTGCCCCACGGATGGGGGCGGATGGGGCCTGCGATGCAATTTTTATGTTCGTCCTGTCACGACCCTGTTGACGAATGCTGTGCAATCTAAAAAAGTGCAATAAAGAAACAGTATATCCACCTTGAACCTGCACCGGAATTTATCGTGCAGATTGGAGCAAATGATGGGGATCAAATCCTTCCTTCTGGCAACGACCGTCGTGACGGGCTTTGTAGCGGCTGCCACATTTTCCGCGAGCGCGCAGGAGCGGGTGGTCAATATCTATAACTGGTCGGATTATATCGACGACTCCATTCTCAAGGATTTCACCAAGGAAACCGGGATCAAGGTCGTCTACGACGTTTACGACTCCAACGAAATTCTGGAGACCAAGCTTCTGGCCGGTGGCAGCGGCTACGATCTCGTGGTGCCATCGGGCGAATTCCTTGGCCGTCAGATTCCGGCAGGCGTGTTCCTGAAACTCGACAAGGACAAGCTGCCGAACCTCAAGAACATGTGGGATGAAATCTCCAACCGCGCGGCAACCTACGATCCGGGCAACGAATATTCCGTCAACTACATGTGGGGCACGACCGGCATTGGCTACAACAAGGCCAAGATCAAGGAAGCGCTCGGCACCGACACAATCGACTCCTGGGACGTGCTTTTCGACCCGGAAAAGTCTGCGAAGCTTAAAGGTTGCGGCATCTATCTTCTTGATTCTGCCAGCGAAATGCTGCGCCCGGCTTTGAATTATCTGGGTCTCGACCCGAATTCGCCGTCGCCGGACGATCTGCAGAAGGCTCAGGACCTTTATCTGAAGATCCGCCCGAATATCCGCAAGTTCCACTCGTCTGAATATATCAATGCGCTGGCCAATGGCGATATCTGCATGGCCATCGGCTATTCGGGCGATATCTTCCAGGCACGTGATCGCGCTGAAAAGGCAAAGCAGGGCGTCGAGATCGGCTATTCGATCCCGAAGGAAGGCGCGCTGATCTGGTTCGACCAGATGGCGATCCCGGCAGACGCCAAGCATGTGCCGGAAGCGCTTGAATTCATGAACTACATGATGCGTCCGGAAGTGGCTGCCAAGGCTTCGAACTACGTGTTCTATGCCAATGGCAACAAGGCGTCGCAGGAGTTCATCGACAAGGAAATTCTTGACGATCCGGAAATCTATCCGACCGAAGACGTCATGAAGAAGCTGTTCGTGCCCACGCCTTATGACACCAAGACCCAGCGCGTGGTCACCCGCGCCTGGACCAAGATCGTCACCGGCCAGTAAGAGCCGAAATACTATGGGACCGATATGTCCCGCCCGACATCGTGAAGAGCGGCCCACTGTGCAGACGGAGGGCCGCTCTGCGTCTTGTAATACAGCAAATTATCGAGAGCGGTCCCGCTTTATAGACAGGCTTTTGGTTCCGGGTAGATCGGATAGGGGAACGGAATGGAATCTTTTGGCAGTTTTCGCCGCAAATTTGCGCCCTGGAACGATCCGGCGGCCAAGCCCTTCATTTCTTTTGAGAATGTGACGAAAATATTCGGCGATTTTACCGCCGTCGATGATCTCTCGCTCAATGTTTTCAACCGCGAGTTCTTCGCGCTGCTTGGCGCTTCGGGCTGTGGCAAGACCACGCTGATGCGCATGCTGGCAGGCTTTGAGGAGCCGACATCGGGCCGCATCACGCTCGACGGCCAGGATATGCGCGGCATCCCGCCCTATAAGCGCCCGGTCAACATGATGTTTCAGTCCTATGCGCTGTTTCCGCATATGACGGTCGAGAATAATATCGCTTTCGGCCTCAAGCAGGACGGCATGGCGAAGTCGGAAATCGATGCGCGCGTCGCTGAAATGCTCAAGCTCGTGAAGCTGGAGCAATATGGCAAGCGCAAGCCGCATCAGTTGTCTGGCGGCCAGCGTCAGCGCGTGGCGCTCGCCCGCTCTGTCGCCAAGCGCCCCAAGGTGTTGCTGCTGGATGAGCCGCTGGGCGCGCTCGACAAGAAGCTGCGCGAGGAAACCCAGTTCGAACTGATGGATTTGCAGGTCAAGCTTGGCATGACCTTCATGGTCGTCACCCACGATCAGGAAGAAGCAATGACCATGTCCGACCGCATCGCGGTGATGGACAAGGGCCGTATCAAGCAGGTGGCGACGCCGGCGGAAGTCTATGAGGCGCCGCGCTCCAAATTCGTGGCCGACTTCATCGGCAATGTGAACATCATCGAAGGCGAAGTGGTGAAAGCCGCCAATGGCGAGGCCGAGATCGCTACCGAAAAATTCGGTTTCCACATTCAGACCGAGACTCGCGAAGAACTCAATCCGGGCCAGAAGGTCTGGTATGCGGTGCGTCCTGAAAAGACGCGGATCACACGCGAAAAGCCGGACGATGCGTCGGTCAATGCGGTGGAAGGCGAGCTTTGGGATATTGCTTATTTCGGCGACATGACGGTGTTCCACGTGCGGCTCGAAAATGGGCGCACGATCAAGGCTGCAAGCCTCAATGCCGCGCGCAGAACCGAAAATCCGCTGACCTATGACGAGCGCGTCTGGGTTTCCTTCGATACCGATGCCGGTCTGGTACTGACAGTTTGAGGAGGCAAGCCCATGCAAAAGCTGATTGCTTCCATATCCAGTCGCCTCGTCATCGCAGTGCCTTATCTCTGGCTGTTGGTATTCTTTCTTGTCCCGTTTTTCATCGTCTTCAAGATTTCCCTGTCGGAAGTCGCGATGTCGATTCCTCCCTACATGCCAACTTTCGATTTGATTGATGGCTTTGCGACAAACTGGGAAAAGATAAAGCAGCTTAGTTTTGATAACTATGTGTGGTTGATGGATGATCCGCTTTATATAAAGGCGTATCTATCCAGTGTACGCATAGCGGCGTTATCGACGCTTTTGGCACTGTTAGTCGGTTATCCTTTAGCTTATGGCATCGCGCGCGCGCCGACAACAATCCGCTCGACGCTGTTGATGCTGGTCATTCTGCCGTTCTGGACGTCCTTCCTCATCCGTGTCTATGCGTGGATTGGTATCCTCAAGCCGGAAGGGCTGCTTAACCAGTTCCTGATGTGGCTCAATGTCATCGATACGCCACTCACAATTCTGAATACAGACACTGCGGTGTATATTGTGATCGTTTATTGCTACCTGCCATTCATGGTGCTGCCGATTTATGCCTCGCTTGAAAAACTTGACTATTCGTTGATCGAGGCAGCGCAGGATCTTGGCTGCACACCATTCGCTGCATTTTGGAAGGTGACATTCCCTCTATCCCTATCCGGCGTGCTGGCTGGGTGTTTCCTCGTCATGATTCCGGCGATCGGCGAGTTCGTTATCCCGGACATGGTTGGTGGGTCTGAGACGCTTATGATCGGCAAGACAATCTGGAGCGAATTCTTTTCCAATCGCGATTGGGCTGTGGCATCGGCCGTCGCTGTCGTTCTGCTTGGTATCTTGATTATCCCGATTGTCTTTTTCCAGCATGTTCAGGCGCGGGCACAGGAAAAGGGGAAATAGGATGCAAAACAACTGGTCCCGTTTCAATATCGCATCGGTGGCTCTGGGCTTTGCCTTCCTCTATCTGCCCATCGTCCTGCTGGTCATCTACTCGTTCAATGAATCCCGGCTCGTTACCGTCTGGGCGGGGTTTTCGACCAAGTGGTATGTCGAGCTGTTTCGCAATCAGGCGCTGATGGATGCGGCATGGGTGACGATCCGTGTCGGGCTTCTGTCTGCAACGATTGCAACTGTTCTGGGCACGCTCGCAGCACTCGCGCTGACGCGCTATACGCGCTTTCGTGGACGCATCCTGTTTTCGGGCATGGTTTACGCACCGCTGGTCATGCCGGATGTCATCACCGGTCTTTCATTGCTGCTGCTGTTCGTGGCGATGAATTTCGACCGTGGCTTCTGGACGGTGACGCTTGCACACATCACCTTTTCGATGTGTTTCGTGGCGGTCGTCGTGCAGTCGCGTCTGGTGAGCTTTGATCGTTCGCTGGAAGAAGCGGCAATGGATCTGGGTGCGCCGCCGGTCACGACCTTCATGAAGGTAACTCTGCCGGTCATCCTGCCTGCCGTGGTTTCAGGCTGGATGCTTGCATTCACCCTGTCGCTAGACGATCTGGTGATTGCAAGCTTTACCTCTGGTCCGGGCGCAACCACGCTGCCGATGAAGATTTACAGCCAGGTGCGTCTTGGTGTGACGCCGGAAATCAACGCTGTCTGTACAATCCTGATCGCGCTGGTGACCATCGGCGTCATTATTGCTTCGGTCGTCAACAAGCGCCGTGAAGTGCAGCGCCGCCGCGACGAGCAGGCGGCATTCCGTATGGGATAATGAAAAACGGGGCTTACTGCCCCGTTCCCATGGATGACGGTGAAATAAATGGCCGATCCCACGAGCCGCCGACGAAGAAATTGAGCGGCGGCTTGGCGGGCGGAGTTTCGGCTGGCGGCTGGCTATCCTGACCGTCTGTGCTGCCTTCCTCTGGCTGCTGCGGCTGGCTGTTCGGGAAAACGACTTCACCACTCAGCGCCAGACTGCGATCCACGAAAGGCACAATGCCTGCCAGCGTCAGCGTGCCATCGGAAGTGTCGAGACGCGCATTTTCCAGCGTCGCCACACCATCGGAAAGATTGGCTTTCACATCCAGACGATTGAAGGCAAGCGCCACGTTTTCCTTCCGTTCCAGAGCGAAGAAGCGCTGGCTCTGCGCCTTGGTCAGAAAATCCTGCACGGCAAAGCCCTGCATCTGACCATTGTTGAGCTGGATGGAAACATTGCCCTGCGCGTTGGTCAAAAGGCCGGACCAGCGATTGGCCGGACCTCTCATGAACAGGGAAACATTGCCTTTGCCGCTTACGAAAGGCTTATCGAAGCCAAGTGCCGTAAAGAACTGCGAACTGTCGATATCCGAGGCGTTGAAACGCAATTCGCCGCTCGCACTTTTCAGGTCACGCACGATCTGCACATTGGCTTGCATGATGCCGTTGAAGGCTTTGGCGTCGCCGATGTCGAAGATGGCACGTCCGCCTCGTATCTGAACCGCAGCAGCTACACCCGTCATGTTCACCGGGCCCGCCGTGGCACTCTGCGCGGAAAGGCGAAGGTCGACTTCTGCGCGATCAATGAAGCTCGTATCGACCACGTCGCGGTCGTGATTGTTGCGCTCGTTCGGCGAGCGCGCGCCGCTATCGGGCAGTGGAATGAAGGCTGAAAACAGACGACCAAGGTCAAGCTTGTCGAAAGCCAGTGTTCCGGTTACCGCAGGCTGTTCCTGTTCCAGACCGATCTCGATCACGCCCTTGGCCGGGCTGTCGCTGGCGGTCATTTCCACATCGGCGAATTTCAGCCGTTTCGGTGTCGCGGTTATGGTAGATTCCAGCGAGAATGCACCGATTTCGGCGCTGCCCGCAATTGGCGGAAGGCTGAGCCAGCGCACCGCGCCGCTGAGTGACGGGGTCTTGGCAGTCAGATCGCCTTCGAAAAAACGATCCTTGGAAATATTCGCCTTGCCCTGAAATGTGAGGCTTAGCGGATTGGCGGTCAGGCTTGCGGTCACATCCGATGTGCCGCCCGCCAGAAGCGGCAGCGCTTGTGCGGCAGTCAGGCTGAACTGGGAGGTCTCTTCGCGCCATTTGGCGCTGCCTTTCAGCGTTGCGGCACTCGATGTGCGCGGCCATTCCAGCGTTGCGTTGACATCGGTTATCTGTTCGTCACTGGTGATTTCGGGCTCGCTATCCGGACGGTTGAAGGCAATCGTCCCATCACGAACCACGACACGGCCAAACGGTTGTGAAGCCTGCTGCGTTGCCTGTGCATTATCTCCGGAACCGTCTTTTTGCAGGGCGCGCTGCGCACGGATCGCGGTGCCGAGGCGTCCGTTGGAATTGGCGATGGCGTCGAGGAGCTGTGAGAAATTCGAAATCGGTCCGTCGAGGTTCACATGCGGACGGACGATCTGCGTTTCGGAAAACGAGATATGTCCCATGATGGCATCGAGCGGAGAAAGCTCCACATCGATGCGATCAGCGCTCATGAGTGGCTTCTGCCCCTGATCGGTAAGTTTGCTGAGCGTCACGCCGTTCAACGATGCGCGCAAAACGGGGAACACCTTCAGGCGAGGGGCTTGTCGCAGTTCAACGCTATAGCCGGTCCAGGCGCTGATTTCCTGTGCAACGCGGATACGGATGGCATCGGTAGAGACGATAAAAGGCACCACGGCCAGCAAGGTTGCTGCAGCCGCGGCGCAGAGAATGACGAGCGCAATTATGAGGCGCGTAAATCGGGGCCAGCGCATCAACCATCCAATCAGTGAAGTTTCATAGAAACACGCCACGTTTTTTCTTCGCGCCGCGCCTCTGGTATTCGTTTTTTTGCATATCGTTATCGCAAAACTGCTGAGCACTTTTGCGCGACATATTTCAAGCTGTAAACCAGCAATGGGTCAAAGCAAAGACGCTAGTTTTATGATAAGTCGTCTACGGTTGCAGAGAACGGAATCAAATCACCAGCGCTGCTTCTTTCCTATGGTTAATCAATTGTTGCGCGGAAATTAACCCTGATTTTACAGTCGCTACTAATGCGTAAATTCTGAACGAAGAACTTAAGGCGTCGTTAACCGGCTTCACGCGATAAGGAATGCAACACTGAGTGATGATCGAGCTGCCGTTTCCGGCGCTCCGTTGCGAATTGCTTTTGTGTCCTTTGTCTCTGAGATTCTGATAGCGCCGGTTCGTCCGGCGCTTTTTTTTGAGTTGAATCAGGACATGAAAAAACCTCCCGCAAGGGGAGGTTCTTTAGTCTTTCAAGGTGCCGATCAGTCAGCCAGTACGCGTGTCGGTGGGAAGGCAATCTCGACCACCGTTCCGTGTCCCGGAGTGGAATCGATGGCAAATTGCGCCCGATTGGCTTCTACCATGGCTTTTGTCAGGGGCAGGCCCAGCCCGGTGCCTTCACTGCGCCAGTCCTTCGCGGTCTCGGCCTTGCGGCGTTCCAGCGCGTTGACCTGCCGGAATGGTTTCAGTGCCTGCTCGACCTCGGATTTGGTCATGCCGATGCCGGTATCGCGCACCCGCATCACGACATCGCCGTTCATTTCATAGCTTGTCGACACGATCACCTGACCGCCCGGAGCCGTGAAGCGCACAGCGTTGGACAGAAGGTTCAGGGCTACCTGCTTGATTGAACGCGTATCGGCAACAATGTCGGGCAGGTTGGATTGGAAGCTCGAACGGATGATGACGCGCTCGCGATTGGCCTGCGGTTGCATCAGTGCGATGGCTTCGGCAATGGCATCGTTGAGTGAGACCGCTTCAAACTGCATGTCGAGAGCGCCAGCTTCGATCTTTGAAATGTCGAGCAGATCATTGACCAATGCCAGCACGTGATTGCCGGAACGGTTGATGTCGCGCAGGTAATCCCGATAGCGATCATTGCCGATGGAGCCGAACTTTTCATCGGCCATCAGCTCGGAAAAACCGATGATTGCATTGAGCGGCGTGCGGATTTCGTGGCTGATGCGTGCCAGAAACTCTGTTTTCTGGCTTGAAGCGCGTTCAGCTTCCTTGCGCGCATTGGTCAGTTCTTCCTCGGTGCGTTTCCACTGCGTGATGTCACGCAGAACGGCGCAGAACCCACGCGTGTGCGGCAGTTTGCCGATGGTCATGAACAGCGGAATGAAGCCGCCCTTGGCTTCGCGGCCGATCACTTCGCGCCCATCATTGAGGACACTCAGAACGCCGTTGCCGGAAAGGCCGTGCAGATAGTCCATGGCGGCGCGCTGGCTTTCGATGGCGAACAGCATCGAAAAGAACTTGCCTTCCGTCTCGTCGCGTTCATAGCCGAAGAGGGCCGAGGCCGAATGGTTCATCGAGCGGATGCGGCCTTCAGGGTCAATAAGGACAACGCCATCCGTCGCCGTGTCGAGAATGGTCTTCAGTTCCTCGACATGATCCGCAAGTGCCTGCTTCTCGTCGTCCTTGTCGATCGCAACCGGCGCTTCAGCGGGGGCCGCAACGGCTTCAACGGATACCGGTGCAGCTGCCACCGGCATCAGGCTCAGCATGAGTGCGCGGCCTTCGCGCCAGGAAATGGCGTTGAGATGCGCATCGACAGGTTCTTCGCTGCCATTGGCGCGGCGCAGCACCATGCCTTGTCGCGTTTCGCCATCGTCGCTTTCGCTGTTGAACAGCACATCGACGCCACCCGCACCGCGAATATCATCAAGCGATTCATAGCCGGTGAGATCGAGCAAGGCCTGATTGACGTAATGGATCTTATCGCCCGAATGAATGATGACCGGCACAGGCAGATTGGCCAGCAGGGCCGTTTCATCTCCATAGGCCATTCCGGATGACGGAAGTGATGCTTCGTCGGCGCTAACTTCGTCGATGAGCGACGCTTTCACTTCGGTCTTTTCGACCGGCTGCGAGCTGTCAATAACGGTCTTGTCCGATATGGCGACCGTTTCGGTTTCGGCGCGCGAATTGGCAAGACCCTGCTTGCGCAGACGATCAGCAATTTCGCGAAATGCGTTGCGCTCGGTCTTGGTCAGCCCGCCTTCGGGACGCTCTTCGCGCTCCCGTTCTTTAAGCATCCGTGCCTGGTCCGCAGCCACTTTCTCTTCTGCGCAAGCGTTCAGTAAGCTGATCACCTTATCGGATTCCCGGCGTCCCGGTGTTGGCGCGATATCCAGCGGCGGCTTGGGCAGCGTTGCGACAGGACTGTCGTCATTGGCAATTTCTTCGCCTAGCGCCAGAACATCGTCGTCTTCGACAGGCGTTGCCGTTTCGACCGGTTCGCTGACGGGCTTGCGCGCCTGCGGAATGCCGCCTGCAAGCACCAGTCCGATTTTTTCCGGGTCCTTTTCGGCCTCAGCCGGACGCACCAGGCCAAAGCCGCGGAAACCGGTAAATTCCCGATCGCGCGAATAAACGGGCAGGGCGGCAAGCTCGACCGGCACGCGCAAATCCGTGCCTTCCACCGGCCACATCAACCGTTTTCCCGACCATGTGTCACGCTTGTCCAGCAGCGCCGCAATACTGCCATCAGGGTCGAAGCCGAAGACATTGGCCACATCGGCAAAGCGACGCCCGACGACATCAGCCGCATTCGGCCCAATCGTGGCGGCGAGGTCCGGCGATATTTCGCTGAATGTGCCGTCCGGTCCCACCTTCCAGATGAAGCGCGCGGGCGGAGCATCCTGTTCGAACACAAAACTGCGGGGCTTCTGCTGATCGGCGGAAGCATCTTCAGTATTTGCGCTCTCCACAGGCTCTGGAAGTATCTCTTCCAGAATTTCTTCGGCTTCACCCTGCAGAGCAGCGGGTGCTTCCAATGTCGCGACGGGAGCATCACCGATGATGCAAAGAAGATGCATGGGCGGTGTATCGGTCAGCCGCGCAATCGCTCCCGGCACGGAATGCTTTCCGGCGCGGATACGGCGCTTGACGATACGGTCGGTCGCATCTGCAGCTTCGATGACAAGGTCTTCCAGCGTCGTGGAGGAAATGTCGAGCGCAGCAAAACGCGGGCTTGCGGCAATCACCCGGCTGTTCGCGTCGATCAGCGCAATATGCGTGCTGTCGTCGCTGAGGCCGGAAATGATGTCTTCAGCTTCTGCGTCCTTGCCATCGGCAGTCAGCAGCAGCCCGGATACGCCGTCGGGAAGCGTAATATGCGACACGCTGAACCGGGTAAGGTCGGAACGCAGTCCGCCGCCGAGGCGAACGGAAACGGTTCGGGTTTCACCCTCCGCATTGCTGTTCGAAGAGGCGATCTGCCGGCGTGTGGCGATGGGCAAATCAAGTCCGCCGCCGATCATGTCTTCCACGCGATCGAAGCCGAAAAGCTTCGCGCCGGGGCCGTTGACCCAAAGCACTGCCGACAGGTCGTGCGTCAGCACGAGCTGCGCATCGCCCTTTGCAAAGCCCTCGCGGATAGAATCCAGCGCGGCAATATCGATGAAGGGGTATGATCCTGACATACCTGTCCTTACCTGTTCTTTCGACCGCCCGCAGTGCTCGTTAACACCCTGTTAATAAGCCTCTTATGGGCGCGGGTCCACATTGCCATTTGGTATGGGCTGCATTTTCTGTTTCATTAGTTAATACGGGAAAGGCAATTTTACAGGCTCGGGCCAATATCCGGGTTGTGCACAGCCGGTCACCTATAATGGTTACCAGCCGGTGACCGTTAACAGCAGGATTTGATATTGAATCCCGCAATTGGGAATTTCTCAAAAAAGAGAGCTATAATCACTTGCAATATGGATCGATTCTCCGTATGTGACCCCCTGTCGGCGACGCCAGAGCGTCACGCAGCCGACACAAAGGTACGCGGTCGTAGCTCAGTTGGTTAGAGCGCAGGATTGTGGCTCCTGAGGTCGTTGGTTCAACTCCAACCGACCGTACCAATTTCACTTTCAGGCCATCACTATAAGACATTGAATTTACAGCGAGAAATGACAATCGCGCTGTATTGCTATTGTCGCTTGCGGAAAATTTGGCTACATATGCGGACACAAACGGGCGCACTTATGGGTGCACAAATCGCCGGATTGCATATGTGGAGCTGCCTATGGGGCGCAGGATTGACGATAGCAGTGCAGACCGTCATCTGACCAAAATCAGGGGCATTTACTATTACCGCCGTCGCGTACCGGGAACCATCGGGACGCTCGATTCGCGCTCTCCCATCATTAAACAGTCACTGCAAACGACAGATTTGGTCGTTGCGCGGTCCAAGCGTGATCTGCTCGAAAAGGCAGATGGCGAGCTTTGGGCCTCGCTAATTATGGGCGGTGACAAGGACGAGGCCAGAGCGAAATACGACGCTGCAGTTAAGCGCGTGGAGGCTCTGGGCTTCACCTTTCATACGGCAAGGGAAATCGCTTCCGAGCCGCTGGATAAGATCCTCAAGCGCATTGAGACCATCCTCGCGCCGAGCGCGCCGGTTATGCAGGCCGCTGCCATTCTGGGTACCGTCGATGCGCCCAAGGTGACGATCAATCAGGCGTTCAAGATTTATCGCTCTCAAATTGCAGCTGACCAGCTCCGCGACAAGAGCGAGGCGCAGCGCCGCAAATGGGTGCAGCAGAAGCAGTCGGCGGTGAATTATTTTGTCGAGTTGAATGAAGATAAGCACATTGATGAGATTACCCGCGCTGACGCGCTCAAGGTCTATAATTTCTGGTTGAAGCGGATAGCCCCTGACAAGGGTGAAGCTACACACACAGCGACGGCTGGCAACCGAATCCTGTCGGATCTCAAAATTCTCTACGGTCGTTACTTCACTCACATTGGTGACAAAAACCGCGAAAACCCTTTCGCAGATCTCGGTTTTATCGAGAAGAAGAGATCCAGACCGCCTTTCAGCGCCACGTGGATCAAGGATAGCATTCTCAAAAAAGGTGCCTTGGCTGGCCTGAATGATGAAGCGAGAGGCGTTGTTCTCGCTATGATCGAGACAGGCGCGCGCCCCAGCGAGATCTGCAACCTCCTGCCTGAACATATACATGCAAACGAAAAGCTGCCTTACATAGAGGTAACAGCTATCGAAGATGGCGAAGGCAAGCGGGAGATCAAAACGGAATCATCCAAGCGGATTATTCCGCTCGTGGGTATCGCTGTTGAAGTGTTTAAAAAGCACGATGGGGGATTTCCCCGTTACCGGCACAAAGAAACCCATATGTCGAACACGCTGAATAAGTTCTTCAAAAATAACGGGCTGTTCCCAACCGACAAGCACAAGATCTATTCGTTTCGACACGCGTTCGAAGATCGGATGAAAGAAGCAGGTCTGGATGCAGAACTGCGCCGGTCGTTGATGGGGCACACCATCGACAGGCCTAATTATGGGGAGGGCGGCTCTCTGGAGTGGCGGCATACTGAGCTGCAGAAGATTGCACTGCCGTTTGATGCTTCGATCGTTTAGCGCGAGCGAAGATCTCCGCCATTTTGCTTTCTGTGGATGAAAGCGCCTCCAGCTCCCGCTCAAGGCGTTCATATATAGGGAGGCATTTCACTCCATCCGCGCCAAGTCTCACCATCCACTGGGCAAGTGCGTCCATCGCACGCTCGATGCGCTCTCGCGTGATAGGCTGAGAATGGCCGGATATGCCATCAGCCATGACCAGCATCCTTTGCGCGCAAGGCGAACTCGATCCGCTCGACTTTTTCCTTGAGGTAGGCCAGTTTGTATTGAAGTACTTCGACACTCACCCAGTCGATGACTTTTCGATAGGTGACTGTTTCCCTGTCATGATGGCGATAAAGCCATGTCTCCAAAAGATATTCTTCAATCTGACGTTCTACAAACTTTGAAAAGTCATTAGGCCGCTCCGCAGGCGCGGTCGAAATGCGTGAAAGTGCAACATTGTTCTCGGCAAAAGATTGGCGCTGTTCTTCCATCATTTCGTGCTGCTGCTCTGGCGACAGGGCGTTGAATGCAGCGACTGCTTTCTTCAAAAGGTCTTCACTCGCCATGACGGTCGCCTTCTGATGGGTAGGAAAGCAGGCCAAGACCATCCGCAAATGCTCGTTCAAGCGCAGTTACGCCGGTAGAGCCTGATGCAAAAAGGGTTGTGCCTGTGGACGGTGATTTACCAACACTGCCATCTGGCCGGATGAATTTGACCTTTCCAGCAATGAATAACAGGGCATCGGCCTTCTTTGCGGCCTCCTGCCACCAAGGCGCACTCGTCCGATCTGGAGTGAGCGCAATGCCGTTGCCATGTTTGAAGAACTTATCGAGCCACGGTTTCAAGCCATTACGGCCACCGAATGGCGGGTTCATCCAGATAAAACCATGCCAAGGAAGATCTAGAGAGTTGCTTGCGATCAGCTGATCAGCAGGAACGTGGGTTTTCTGCGATGCAGGATGCGCAACGTCCAGATCGAACCGACAACCGAGCCTTCCGAACACATAAGCTGGCGTGTACCATTCATCAGATGGGCCGTTGTTTTCCCAGAAACTCATTCCGATGCCTCCTGAGAAGGTGCAGATGGGAGAGCCATAACGTTGGCGATCAACTGATGATGCCAAGTGTAGTCGGAATAGAAGCGTTCAATCATCAGAACGACTTCTTGGCGCATTAGCTCGCGACTGTTGCACCCATCCCCCTCGACCTTACCGGCGTCGGCATGGTCCGGGGAGGATAGGGAGCGGCGTTCTTGAATGGCCTCGATAATGTCATTGCAGGCCAAACGGTATTCGCTGTCGGGCTGGCTGTCTTCGCCGTAGTCCCTGCAAAGCGCAATGACTTCATCCAACACCGTTTCCCATTCGCCATGCGCTCCCGGTTCGTTCTTCTGCTGATCCGGTACATTAGAGACAGCTTTATTTAGCTGTTCGCGGGACGTTCCAAGGGCGCGGATGGCGGAGATGTGTGAAATGATATGTGATTGAAGCGTTTCGAGCAGGATACGCTTTTCATCGTGGAAATATCCAAGATTGACGACAAGCTGTTGTTCTATAGCCTGAAGTCGTTCCTCCAATGCCAGCTCACGCGCTGCGGATGGCTCAAGCGCGGAGAGGATGCGGGCGTCATAGTCAGCCTGTGCGGAGGCTCTGGCCTCATCCAGCGTCCAGAAGCTAAATACTTCACCGATTGGTTTGGTGAGGTTCCACATCCTGTGAGGCAAACCGATATGATACCAGCCAACGATACTCTCCGCGATGAAGTCGCCATTCTCCTCTTGCCGCCACTCCAGTTCCTTCACACCCACCCCTTGCGGAAGGTGAGGCAATGCGGCAGTGAGGGCAACCGTAGCTTTATCGACGCATTTTTCAGTCATTCCGTGGCCGATGTAGTTCGCCAAGGCTGTTGCTGCCGCCTTCACGGCTTCTTCCGGTACTGTGGTCATGCTCGCGCACCTTCGCTAACAGGGCGACCGAATATGTCGCGCTTACGGGGAGGGAGTTGTTTTGTGAGGCGCTTCGGCTGCTTGTCCTTGGCGGAAAGCTTTGAAGATGGTTTGATCGCGCCGTTGTTCTTGTCCCGCTGGCGGTCGGCCTGACGTGTGCGGCGAATATCATCTGCCGTTTTTTCGATATGGCAGACTTTGCAAAGAACCTGAGCATTGGCCAATACGGGCTCGCCGCCGAGAACATCAGGCAAGATGTGGTCTACTTCGGCCTCTCCCTTTTTGAGAGCGGCCTTGCATTTCTCACAGTGACCGGATGCGCGCGCGATGGCGGCGGTGCGGATTTTCCGGGTGAACTCTTTCCGGGCCATATCAGTGCCTCGCATAGCCGAGTTCTTCGGCCAGTTGCTCGGCCATCAGGCCGTTGAGTTCGTCGTAAAGGTGGCTTCGCGGGCGATGCTGGCGCTTGGCCGTTTCGATTTCTGCGATCTTGGCGTTAATCTCGGCCTGAAGGTCGCGGCGCTCCGGTTCGGGGAAAAGCCAGTTGAAGAATTTTGCAATGAAAGAGGGGATCATCACGCAACCTCCTCACGGACATAGCCGTAGGTTTCGGCAAGCCATTTCTCAGCCTTCTTGAAGAAAGACTGGAATTCGGCCTCGCTCATTTTGTCGAAAGAAATGGAACCCGGAATAGCGATGGTGAGGCCGCTTGGAAGCGTGACAGGATCAATGACGCCATTCTGAAGCTTGAGAATTTCGTGCAACTTTTCCTTGGTGTAAGGTAGGTCGCAAGCATTGATGACTTCGCGGAGGATGGCGAAATACGCACGAAGCCTTGAAGTGTTTCTGAATTGCTTGATTTCGATGTTGACCAATTCGCCTTGAGCAACGCCATCAAGCGCGGCCATGTCGAATTCCATTGCCGGAACAAGAGAATTCCCCTTGCGGACGAAACCGTAGACTGGCTTTTCTCGCTTGCTCATGGCTCACCCCGCGTTGACAGGGTGAGAGTTGAGCATTGCGCGAAGAACGCGGGCGATCTGATGCTTGCGAAGGTCAAAGGCGCGCTGAAGCGCTTCTTCATTCTCGGTCAAGGTTGCCTCAACGTCGAAGTCATCCCAGATTTCTATAATCTGTTCCTCGGTCTTTCCGGTCGCCATGGCTTCATCGACCTCGGACAGAAACGCATCAATGTCGAAGGCTTCGCCACCATTGATGATTTCAGCTTCTTCAATGACTTCCTGAGCCGGCGCCGAGATAGAAGGCGAAGGCGGAGAAGGTGGGCTTGGTGGTGACGGTGGCGTGACGTTGACAGCTTCCTGTTGTGCCGGAATGTCTTGCACTTCTTCAGCAATGCCCAAGCCGCGAAGAACATCAGAGAACCCATCACGCAACGCGAAGGCGCGGGCACGCATCTTAAGCATGCGGTCGGCATATTGCGACCAAGGGCCAGATTTACCCCAGAGGGAAGCCTTGCGGGCATGTGCAACGGAGAATTCGCCAAGTTTTGCTTCAGGGTCGCCCTTGCGCTTCACAAGGCAGAGCGCTTTGCGGTTATCGCCTTCGCCTTCAAACCATTCTTTGAAACTCTCCATCTTGCCAGACGCTTGCACGACACCAAGTGCACCGTCACCCCAGAGGGTGGCACGACTGTTGATGACGGCAATCGACTGTAAAGCGGCCATCGGCGTTAAACCGACTTCCATACCGTGCATGATTGCAACCATGGCTTTTTCTGGCGTTTCCAGTCCCTTTGGGGCCATGCCCGCCTTGCAAACTGCTGACGCAATCCGCCATGCGCCGTCAAAATCCTGCGGGACTATTGCGCTAACCCTGCCGCCTGCTGGCAAAGATGGGAGGCGATTGCTTTCGTGATGAGCTACAGCGTTCATTATGCGGCCCTCTTTTCTTCAAAGCGCTCAACGCCAGCAACTTCGACACCGGCGCGAACCACACGGTTGGCAAGCTGCTCGACAAGAGCTTTCATTTCGGGGTGATCTTTCAGGGCAACCAAGGCCTTGTCGTAATCAACGATCCGGGCAGAGACGAACGTGCGAAGGCTCACCTTTGCCCCAGTGCGACCGGCGTGAGCATTCGTAGCCTGCGCGGCTTTCTCACGCTCGGAAGCTTCTGCCTTTAGCTGTTCCGCCTCGGCCAATGCAGTTTCGTCGTTGCCTTGCTCTGCTGCACGGGCGCGTTCCTCAGCCTCTCGGCGCAACCGGTCTGCTTCTTCCTGCTCCTTACGGCGGCGCTCGTTTTCAAGGCGCTGCTGCTCAATCAGAAATGCGTCCATATGGCGCTTGAGCTTCTTGGATAAGTCGGCGGGTTCTTCCTTGAGGTCGCGCCATTTGTCATCAACGGCACGACCAGCATCAAGGCTAGGCTGTTTCTCGACCTTGTGCAGATCGGTTGCCTTCTTGGCGATACCGGCGAGCTTCTTTGACCACACCGCCGCCTTGTCGGCCTGTTCCTGAGTGGTGATAGGCGTTTTCAGGAATGTATCGGCCAACTCCTTCTCGGCCTGAAATTCTAGCTTAAGCGCTTCGTGGGGATCATCCGGCAGATTGTGACCGATTGGAGCAACCGGCGCGTCATCATCCCAACCGTTGCCGTCAACGGCCTTACGATATGCAGCCTCGGAAACCGGGAAACGGCAAACCCACGACCATAGGTCAACCGGATCGCCCATTTTGTCGCCAATCTTTGCAACAAGCTGGCCGTCCTGTTCCCAGATGGCGACCGGAAGCCAAGGTCCATCCTTGCCGTTGCGCTTGCGGTAAAAACCGGGCTGTGCATCGCCTTCGTGGACTGGCAGGCCCTTGCCCACTTCTTTCGGGTCTGCAAGCGCGGCGGTCCAGAATTCATAGGTATGCGTCATGCTGCAATTCCTTCTTGAACAAGGTCGCGTGTGTCGGTCAGGTCGAGGTAAATCGACCGAATTTCACGACGGGCGTCATATGGGAGAGGACGGGCGAGAAGATCGCCAGCGGCTTCAATACGATCTTCGATAGGCTTGTCTGTGCTGATTGCGGTCAGATACAAATCAACCTGTTCAGCGCTGAGGTGATCGGCGTGACTGGTCATGGCTTACCCCCACCGGCTGTCAGAGCCGATAAGCAAGCTCTGCTTGGTCGTGATGAAAACCGGGCCAAGTTCTTCCATGCGAATAGCGTGATGGGCGTCCTGAAGCGCGTAGCCGAACTGCTTGGCGTTGAATGATGTGTTGCGCTTGAACCAACGCTCAAACTGTTCCGGCGTAGCCTCGGCGCGGTACAGTTCAATGTCCTTGAGTTCTGCCGCCTGTTTTGCGCGGTACATGGACCATGCAAGCTGCATGACGCGTTTTTGGCGGGTGGTTTCACGTACTGGCTTTGGTGCGCTTGATTTCAGGCCCGTAAGAGCCTGCGCAAGGTCGTTGTAGGTTGTCTGGATTGAGGGGTGCATGTTGCGCTCCGATCTCGTTTATTGAGATCGAATATACACGCTTCTGCGTGCATTGCAATAGAATACACGCAATTACGTGCAATTAGTTTTGACGCCAGCCCGTGATGTGCTAGAATCAGCGGTATCCCAGATGGCCATTTTTACTGTTCATCAACCGCCATCGGTTAACCATAAAGGGATGCTAGGAGCGGGTGATGGCTGACACGTCGATTGAATGGACAGATGCAACATGGAACCCGGCTGCCGGATGCACGATTCTTACCGCTGGATGCACTAATTGCTACGCGATGCGCATGGCGGCTCGATTAGAAGCCATGGGCGTTGAAAAGTACGTCGGCACGACACGCAAATCAGGTGGGCGTGCAAAATGGACAGGTAAAATCGTTCTAGATGAGAACGCCTTACAAATCCCTGAGACTTGGTCAAAACCTCGGCGCGTGTTCGTCAACTCGATGTCCGACCTGTTTCACACCGATGTGCCGGAAGAATTTGTGAGGAAAGTCTGGGATGTCATGGCGCGCACCCGTCGTCACACTTATCAGATACTTACAAAACGTCCTGACCGCATGGCGGAAATTCTCCAGAAGGACGGGTTTAAAGTCCTTCCCAATGTATGGCTGGGGACCAGTGTGGAAGATAGCCGTGTGCTACACCGACTTGATGAGCTTCGCGAAGTTCCTGCTGCGGTTCGGTTTGTTTCATACGAGCCGCTAATTGGTTCGGTTGCAGGCGGAGAACTTAGAGACATACATTGGGCAATCGTCGGCGGCGAAAGCGGACCGAATGCCCGACCAATGGATCCGCGCTGGATTGATGAGATTTTTGATCAGTGCACGGATGCTGACGCTGCATTCTTTTTCAAGCAGTGGGGTGGCAAAAACAAAAAAGCCACCGGCCGCGTTTATCGTGAACGCACTTGGGATGAGCTCCCGCGCTTGAGTATGTGAGACGCGATATCTGAAGCCAGTTTGACAGCGGGCGGACTCGTATTTGAAATTGCGAAGAAAAGAGAGGCGAGAGGCGCGCCGTTTTTGTGATGCAAGCGGATCGGCTTCAGTACTGCACCCCTGAAGGCATCTGACAATCTTTCTGCCACATAGGCTTCAATGGCGTCGACATCAGCAGTCCTGGCCGTTGCAATTGGATCGCCGAACAAATCGGTTGTTACTGTTTCATGGTTGTACCAGCGATTGTACCATTCTTCTGTACCAAAGAGTCTATTGAGCGCTCGTCGTTTATCTGCGCTCAATTTTGGAGCTTGCTTAGGTGCATTTCTGTAAAGGCCTGAAAGGGGAAAGAAGTACCAGCAATCCAACGCCTCAGTTTTCCCGATTTCAGAAACCGTCTGCCAATCTACTTCCATTCCATACGGATCAAGAAATATAACGCCTCTAATGCCACGTCCAACCGTATTTGGCCCTCGCCACGGGGTCCTTTTGCACAAACGCTGCACTAGTTCATTCGCATCACCATTTTTAAGTATTACGCGCCTTTCCGGATATTCGGCCTGCAACTGGATGAGAGCGTTGTAACGATGCGGATCGCGTTCAATAAGTACCAATGTGTTCAGTGGCGGATCAACGTCCAGTGCGAGGCGCGCCGATCCAGGTGTCGTAACTTCTTCAGGCTCGCTGAACTCTGAACCAAGTAGCGGCAACGCCGGGCGCACTTGAGTGCGTTCACCGGAGCCAGCAAAAGCATCAATATAAATGCGGGCGAATTGCTGTTTGCGAAGCGCAGTGGAAAATGCGGTTAGATACTCATTGAGGCACTGAAGCTTGGTTTCGGTGTCCGGCCCACCGAAAATATGTCCCGCCATGATCTCCCCCTTGAACGTGTCCCCACCGAACATCGAAGCCGATTTACATGGGCAAGTCGAGTCAAAATAGGTGGGAAGAACCGCAACGCGTGGCGCTTCTACAATGATAATTGTCTAACATCGATTTCATCGGAACGTTTTTGCGCTCTCTCCGTTTTCGCTTGGCGAAGAAATTCATATCAATCAAAGGATGATGAGATGAGCAGCACCACGGACAAAATTAAGGGAAAAGCCAATCAGGCTGGCGGAGCTATCAAGGAAGAAGCTGGCAGGCTTACAGGCAACCGAAAGGTTGAAGCAGAAGGTGCGGCCCAGAAGCTGAAGGGCAAGGCTCAGGAAGCCAAAGGTAAAGCAAAAGACGCCGTAAAGTCCGTTGTCGATAAAGCCTAAGTGATTTTTCACTGATAACTCCCCATTTTGCCGGGTGGGGAGTTTTCTTTTGCGCAAGCAAAACCCCACCGAAGCGGGGTTGTCTGTTAAGCTGCTTTCGCGGGGAACAGCACATCCAACCGTAACGGGTGTGCCAACTTGCCCGCTTTAATGTCACCAGCTACAAGCGCGATATGATATCTTTTCCTTGGTGGGTTGCCGTTCTCGTCATCATGTCGATCTATTGGCCGATTACCGTAATGGTCGCGGCAGCTATAGTCATGACGGCATTTCTGTAACGTCCCGATTGCTGCCGCCTTTTGAACCAAGGCCTCGTGGCATAAGACACGTGTTTAACGACGTCGTTAGCGACGTGTCTTATGCGAGGATTGGATGCGAGTTGAGGTTCTTGGCGCGGAACGGCGTCGTCGCTGGGGCGATCAGAAGAAACTGGATATCGTCATGTCGATTGGGATCGGCGGTGCGACGGTCACGGATGTGGCTCAGCGGTACGATGTGACCCGTCAGCAGATTTACACATGGCGACGGGAACTGAAGAAGAAGGGTCTTCTGCTCTCTTCGCGGGAAGCCGTATTTCTTCCTGTTGATATGGGTAGTGAGCAGATCCCTTCTGGGGTTAGCGATGACGCTGATGCTTCGTCCTCAATGATTGAATTGCACTTGCGCTGCGGTCGCAGCCTTCGTTTCACGAGCACGCTGGAGGATACGGTGCTGGCACGGCTCATCCGGACGGTGGAACAGGCATGATTGGACCGGGCACTGGCGTTCGGGTTTACCTTGCCTGCGGCGTGACAGATATGAGGAAAGGTATTGAGGGCCTTTCGATGTTGGCGCAGGATGTCTTGCGCCAGAAGCCGACAGGTGGAGCTGTCTTCGCCTTTCGCGGGCGGCGTGGTGATCGGGTGAAGCTGTTGTATTTTGATGGCCAGGGATTTTGCCTTTACTATAAAATCCTGCAGAAAGGGCGTTTCCCCTGGCCTTCAGCGGCCGATGGGACGGCTCGACTGACAGCAGCGCAGCTGGCGATGCTATGGGAAGGAATAGATTGGAGACGTCCGGACTGGGGTGCTCCGCCCGCCCGCGTCGGTTGATTTTATCTTACTGAAACTACTTGTTTTTATGGCGTTCTGTCCTGACTTATGCTAGTCAGGATCATGTCGAATGCGAGCTCAATTCTTCCTGATGATCCAGCCTTTCTGAAGGCAATGATCACCGCCTTGCAGGCGGAGAATGCGAAGATGTCGGCGGCGTTGAAAGCACACGATCACCTGATCCAGGGTCTGAGGCTACGCATTGCGCGATTGAAGAAACAGGTCTTCGGCAAGTCTTCTGAAAAAATCGAGCGGGAAATTGCGCAACTGGAACTGGCGCTGGAGGATCTGTTGATTGCCAGCGCCGAGCATGAGGCCGGGCCCGTCGAAGAGCTTGAAAACGATACGGCTTGCGGTCCGGAGGAGACTTTAAAGCCCAAGTCATCACGTCGGCGTCCACGTGTGTCGGAAAATGCTGTTCGCGAACGTCGTGAACTGGATCCCGGTCATTGCTGTCCTGCGTGCGGAGGCGAGTTGCGTTTTGTTGGAGAGGATGTCAGCGAAATCCTCGACATGATCGCAGCGACGATGAAGGTCATCGAGATCGCCAGGCCAAAGAAGTCATGCCGTTGCTGTGAGAAGATGGTGCAGGTTCCTGCTCCCAGCCGCCCGATACCGGGCAGTATGGCTGGTGCCGGGCTTCTGGCCTATATTCTGGTCTCCAAATTCGATGATCATCGTGTGTCCTGAGTACCAACATGGAAAGGAGGTACGTAACTGCAAGAGAGATGAGGGTGGGCCCCTCGGGTTCGGCGATCAGGAGCCGATCCCAAACCACCACAAGCTGCTGTCGTAAAGAGCGATGGTGGTGAGCGTTGTGGAAACGGCGGGACATGATCCCGTCAGGTAAGATCCAGAGAGACGAGCGAAAGCGAACCGTCGATGAACTGCCGAAAGCGTATGGTTGATGTCAGAACCGGGGGTGGTGGTCATCCCGGGATGAGTATGGGCGGTGCCCTGAAGTCCGGCCCACACGGCATCCGGCTCGAAGGCGGCGTGAATCTGGGTCAGGCTCTTTTGCGGAACAGGAGAACCTGTCGTCCCGATGCCAAGGGAGAGGACCGATCGGGCAGCCCCCGAAAGGGCCAGAGTACCGATGCGGGGCACAGGGACAGAACAGCTCGTAGTAGGGTTGAAGGCGCTGTAATGGTGCTGGACCAAAGGGGCTGTGGTGTTCAGCCGCTGCCACTGGCCAACTGGTAACAGGATGAGCTGGATGACAGAGGCAAGACCGTTTACAATTGAGAAGAGAGAGATCTGGGAGGCGTTCCAGCATGTGAACGCCAATCAGGGAGCAGCTGGTGTAGACGGGCAGACGCTCGAAAGCTTTGGGGAACGGCTTGGTCCGAACCTTTACAAGCTTTGGAACAGAATGTCTTCGGGCAGCTACATGCCATCGCCGGTACGCCGGGTGATGATCCCCAAAGCAGACGGGACCCAACGGCCGTTGGGTATTCCGACTGTCACGGACCGCATCGCGCAGGAGGTCGTCCGGCTTTATCTGGAGCCGCTTGTGGAACCAGTATTCCACAAGGATTCCTATGGGTATCGGCCTGATCGCTCTGCCATTGACGCCATCCGGACGGCGCGTCAGCGATGCTGGCGTCACGATTGGGTGTTGGACATGGACATCAAAGGGTTCTTTGACACTATCGATCATGGACTTTTGCTCAGGGCGGTCCGCCATCATACGGATTGTCGCTGGGTTCTGCTCTATATCGAACGGTGGCTAAAGGCACCAGTGATGATGGCGGATGGCAGTCTTGTCTCGCAGGAACGCGGAACGCCGCAGGGTGGGGTGATCTCGCCGCTGCTGGCTAACCTGTTTCTGCATTACGCTTTCGACAAATGGATGGATCGAGAGAATCCGCAAGTGCCGTTCGAGCGCTATGCGGATGACATCATCTGCCATTGTCGGACGGAAGATGAAGCACGCAGGCTATGGCAGCAGGTCGAAGATCGTCTCGCTGACTGTGGACTGACGCTTCATCCGCAGAAGACAAAGATCGTCTACTGCAAGGATACCAACCGGAAAAGATCGTTCCCGACGGTTGCTTTCGACTTTCTCGGCTACAGGTTCCAGCCCCGGCTGGCGATCTGGCGTGGAGGGTTGTTTGGCGTATCCTACCTTCCGGCGGCCAGCCCAAAAGCGCTCAAGGCGTTTCGACGTCGGGTACGCAATTGGGGATTGCAGCGGCGTAGCGACAAGGGGCTGATCGATCTGGCCCGTATGTTTAATCGACAGATTAAAGGTTGGATCGGCTACTTCAGGTGTTTCTACAAATCGGCGCTTTATCCGACACTTCGTCTGATTGACGCTCATTTGCTCCGATGGGTGATGCGGAAGCATAAACGCTTTAAGCAGCGGCCCCGGCAAGCGCGACTCTGGCTCGCCAGACTTGTGAAATCCACGCCGGGGTTGTTCGCCCATTGGTCTCTTCTTTACGCAAATGGTTGAATACTGGGAGCCGTATGAACCGAGAGGTTCACGTACGGTTCTGGGAGCGCGTGAGGGTGAAATCCCCTCGCGCGACTCGCTTGCCGCTCTATCGCCTCAACGAGATATTCGCGCGGATGGGGGCCGATATACCTGACAGCACACTGGTGGATTGGTGCGGTCGTGCCATGCAGGTGCTCCGTCCGCTGATCGAGCGCATTGAGATTGAGATCATGAAAAGCGATCTCCTCCATGCTGACGATACGCCGATCCGGGTGCTGGATCGCTCATTGCGCGACAAGGGATTGGGCAAAGGTGTGAAGAAGGGCAGGATCTGGACATATGTCCGCGATCAGCGTCCATGGGCAGGTAGTGCGCCACCAGGTGCGGTTTATTACTTCGCGCCCGACTGGAAGGAAGAGCACGTTCATCGCCATCTCGAAAAGGCGAGTGGCATTCTTCAGGCCGATGGCTACAAAGGCTATACGAAGCTATATGAGCCGGGATCGGACGGAAAGCGTCGGTTCTGGGAAGCTTCATGCTGGGCGCATTGGCGGCGTGACTTTCATGACATCTGGACCGCGAACAAATCCGGGATTGCGCGCGAGGCTCTCGATCGGATCGGTGCGCTGTATGATATCGAACGGGATATTGTAGGCCGGCCCGCCGATGTACGGCTCGCCACGCGTCAAAAGCACAGCAAGCCAAAGATCGATGAACTGCACGCATGGGCAGAAAAGCAGTTGCTTCGCATTCCGGGAAAAAGCGAACTTGCGAAAGCTTTGCGCTATGGGCTGAGCAGATGGCCGTCACTCTGCCTGTTCCTGGAGGACGGACGCGTGGCCATGGACAACAACGCTGCGGAACGAGCCCTCAGACCGATAGGAGTAGGACGCCGGAATTGGTTGTTCGCAGGCGCTGACACCGGCGCGGAAACCTTGGCACGCGCCATGACGATCATTGAAACAGCGAAGATGAACGGCATCAACCCGCAAGCTTATCTGGCCGATGTGCTCGACCGCATTCACGACCACAAGATCAATCGGCTCGATGAGTTGCTCCCGTGGAATTGGAAGCCCCTCGCAGCTGAACATGCAAAGGCAGCCTGATGACCACGGTCAGATTTGTTTACACGCTCGACTATGTCGCCGAAATGCTCGAAGAGGATGTCGATCTTCTTCAGGCGATCATCTACAATGATGACAACTTGACCTATGGCAATATCATCAGTGTCGTGACCGGAGACGACCAGTCTACAAGCGCCCTGACGGACGACGGCATTGATGAGCTAAGACAGATGCTGGCTGACGCCCGTAAATCAGTCGAAAAATGGCAAGAATTCCTCGAATGCTTTGTCGATGACGAAGAGATCGTCGCCCGCCTCAAGACATATTCACCACGGTAACAATCGGGCGGTTACGCATTTCTGGGAACGAAGAGCGTTGGATGGCGAGTAACTTGGAGTGTAGCTGCTTTCCTGATCGTCGCGCCGGTGCTTTGGTTTTACTCGCTTGCATAAGCAAAAACCCCGCCGAAGCGGGGTTGTCTCATTAACCGCCGTTAGACATAGCAAGCCCCTTCTACGACAATCACGAGTGATATAGTCAATATAATAGTTATACAGTTTGATTAGTCAACGATTCCTCAACACGACTCGAACAGAATCACCTCACCAGCAGCAAGGCGGGTCAATTCAGCCCACGCTGCAAGGTTATGTGCATTCTTATGTGTAGGTAAGATAACCTGTTGTTGTTTCTCATCTTTTCCGTGTGACAGTGCGTTTCTGATCTTTCGGATGGTAGATGCGAAAATCGACAGACCGTTGTTGCAGAAATCCTTGTAACTTTCAGGCCCGCTGACCAGGGGTGGTACGGTATGCCCTCCGTCGAACTCAAGCTTCTTGGCAAATGCATCTAAATTTTTCTCAATGTATCGCCACAGTACATCCGGAGAAACCGACAGTTTCATTATTGCTTCGAATTTATTGTAATCATCGATTTTCGATTTGCTCATCGCTGTGATAATATCAGCGCAAGCTTGGTCGATATTATCGGAAATATGAGGTGATAGCAAAACCTTTCGGATTGCTTGTTTTGGTGCGGTCTCAATGTAGTTCGTTCCTGCATACTCAATTATGCGATATGAATAAAGAAATCTCTGAGAGGAATCGTTTGATTGTGCTGCTGACCAGAAATTGGTTAGATTGCGATCTAAAGGACGTGCGGAAATTTTTGTGGGGAAATTTCCATGGATGTACCTTACGGAGTTTGTTTCATATGATTTTTTAGCTTCATTATGTATCAAAATGGACGGTGATTTGTTGTCATAGTAATGTAAATAAAAGTTTAGACTGTCCAACGTTGCCTCAATTAGATCCTCATCATATTCTATATTGTCAATCCAGAAGCATCTGGGGGAACCAAAGATACCTTTTCGGTCTAATTTTGCGTCATTCTGTCCCCGGAGATATGAACGAAATGAACGCAAATTCCGGTAGTCGGTTTCGGTGGCACCTAGTTCAATGAAATTTTCAGCAAGGATATGCAGTTCGTTGCTACTAGGGGCAAATCGACATTGGTAAGATCTTCCCTCAAATCTGAATTCAAACTGACGCCCGATAACTTCGGCTCCTGCAGGAGAGGGAAGAAACGCGGACCAAATGAATTCGAGCGATCTAGTAGATTTGTGGTAGATAGCAGAAAGTGTTGATGGAAAGAACAGTTTGGTAATATTATTCAAGACATTTCTGGCTTCTGCCTCGCTGTCTGGAATTACTATTCCGACTGATTTGTCGCGCCACAAGCCATGTATCGCGTTTTTGACTATTCCATTCGACTGAACAGCGGTAAAGGTAACTTCATCGTTCTCTGCTTTGATTAGCTCCAGAATTTCGTTTACTTTCTTATCATTTGCCGGATCGGCAATATCATTGTTGCGATGAATGGTAATATTGGAATCGTTATTTTGCATACCCCGTAACCCCTAAAATCCCTGTAAACTGCGGAAGAGTTGTGCTGTCGCCAAGAAAGCCACAAGCGCTATAGTCGCGTTGTGTCAGGTGGCTGCGAATCTAAGCATCGGTATTCCCACATTATTAGGATACAGCTAGTTGCATCGCTGTCTATAGCCGACAGTTTTTTGTTCGCCGCTCCACATCTAGCGGCGGCAAAATGCCGTTAAAGTTTCATCAAGAAGGTTCTTGTTTTGTTCTAATATCTGAGTCATCCTGTCGCACATAACAAGCGTACAGGGAGTAACGGGTATGAGCATGCAAACCAATTTTATCGTGCAGAGCTACAGCAAGGGGCCGAGGGGCAAATTGATTGCCGACACACCCTTCGTCGCGAAGGACGTGGCCCACGCAAAGCGCATGGCAGTGAGCAGCCCCATGGTGATTGCCTTCGCCAATACAGGCGACGCAGATACCGGAGATTTCGAAGAACCTAAGCTGATTTATGCTCATGGCGATCCGTTGCCGCCCCAAATCGAAGAAATGGAAAAAATCTAACGCCGGAGGCCGAATTGATCCGTTATGTCTCAGGCGGTAAAATTCTAAAGAAATCAGCCGTGGATGAAATGCTCGAACAAGCTCTTTCCTGCAACGAGTTAAATGCGGCAAGGGAAATTGAAAAGATCAGCCAGCGACTATCCGATCTTATGGAGTTGGTTCACGGTGGGGATTGGCAGTCTCAGATTGATCATCAGTACGGCTATGTTCTCGTTCGTAAGCATTCGCCTTGATGGTGTTCAGGATCATACCCAAAAGTAGCCCTATGTCGTCTGGCTTCAGCCCTTGCACACGACCTAACATAGCTCTGATTTCGTGTTCACCACGGATAGGGGCTTTGTCATCTTCTGCGCCCCAGAAGAGATAAGCCAAGCTTACGCCTAGCTCTTCGCTCAGCTTCATAACTTTTTCGATGCTGGGCGACTTATCAGTATTTCGCAGTTCGTTGACCGTGTTGACGCCAAGACCCGTCGCCAAACTAATGGCGCGATCTGATCGTGGGTCTTCATCGACAGCCTTCAAAAGGCGGCTTTTCCAGTTCTCTTCCATAGCAATTTTTTATCACGTACACGGAAAAGCGTGCACACGTTGTTGCGTGTATTGATCATGCACGCGATAGCGTGTATATGTCGGTTATGAGCACGAAACTTCTCGAAGAAATTGAAGCCTTCATGGCTGAAACAGGAACCGGCGCTTTCCGATTTGGGATGAAAGCGATCAAGAACGGTCGCCTTGTCGAAAGGCTTCGTTCTGGCGGGAGAGTTTGGCCTGAAACGGAGATGGAAGTTCGCGCATACATCCGTGCCGAGCGCGCAAAGCCCAACGTACAGGCTTCCCGCCCGCGCAAAGAGGCGAAAACAACCGACCAACCACCAACCCTATCAGGAACCGTATAATGAGCGACGATATCACATCGGAAGCGCAGACGATTGCCGTTGGCCAGCTTCGGGCCTTCATTGAACGAATTGAACGCCTCGAAGAAGAAAAAAGAACCATCGGCGACGATATCAAGGAAGTTTACGCGGAAGCAGATGGCAGCGGCTTCGATAAGAAGATTGTCCGCGAAATCGTCCGTCTCCGCCGCAAGGAAGACCATGAGCGTCAGGAAGAAGAAGCGATGCTTCAGCTTTACATGGACGCTTTGGGGATGTCGTAAGCCATGACCGCGACCGTTTTCCCAACCCATGATGGAACATTCATCGCCTCTTGCCGTAAGACCGGCAGGAGCGCGAGCGGTCGCACGCATGCACACGCATTGCGGAATTTTCATTCGTTGGTGAACTCCTCCCACACTGACGAAGAAAGCCTCACCGCCTTCAATAAGCGCGGTGAGGCTCCCTTTTCGAGCGAGGGGCGGCGATGAGGAACAAGCCTCGCTCAATCTCCAATTCACGAACCCGTGGGGCGCTTTTTGCGCGTTCTTTCAAGTCCAGAGCGTTCTCCCACGGTAGGAGAAGCGGCGCTCTGGCGCGTGTCCGGGTAACTACCCGTCGCAACCTTGAACAAGGCAGGATCACGCTCTCCCGCTTCTTCGACATTTCCTCGGGCAATTGCTGCTTTTCGTGCGTTCTGCAAAACGCGCCATGCGGCATGCCCGATGTGCTCCAAACCTCTACTCCTGCTCTCGTTTCGTTTCAGTCGGCTGCTGTTGTCCTGAAACGTAGCTGGAGAGCTTTGCAATGTCCGACAAAGGTTTTGAAGGATCTGACAAAATGAGTGTCGAGTTTGTCAGCAGCGCGAGAGGGATGAGTGATTTCATCCTTCAAAGTACCTACCGGGGGCCGGGTGATACCGTTGACGCTGCCATGCACCGGGCTGAGCGCATGTATGGCGCTCCGGCTTCTTGGATGCATCGCCTCCGCTATCGATCAATCAAAGATATGCCTGTTTCCGCATATGCGGCCATCGCTCGCGCCTACAAAGCGGCGCTTGAAGCATCAGAAAGAGCCTATGCGGCTGAGAGGGAACTAGCCCATGCGCGCAATTCGAAACTTCTTGGCATCGCGGATGCTCTGGCTGGAACGCCTTATGCAAGCAGCGTGGCGGAAATTGCGCCAGTACTGGTTGAGACTGGTTCAACGGGAGAAGGACGAAAAGACATTCCCGACACGAATAGAGAAGGGTGAGAAATGAACCCTTTACCCGCGGCCACTCTCGCCACCCTTCTGACAATCCTGCTGATCTTTTTGATCGGCCTCTATCTCGTATGGAGGATGTAATGGAAACCCAGAAAATACCGCATTACGTGAAGCCAGCTCTTGGCCGTCTCTATGGGGGGGCAACCCTTGCTCACGAGGTATCGCAGACGGAAGAAGCCATAAAGGGCGGCGGTTTCGTTTATTTCACATTGCCAGACGGCAAATCTGTGGGGCCTGCCTCGGGGAAATGGCTGATCGAAAATGGCTTTGTAGCAGCAACTGGAGACGATTTGTTTCCGGGTGGCTCGCAAACCTATCGGATAGCGTGAGGCCCTGATGCTCTCCCTGCGCCAGATGCACGATATCGCCATAGGCGAAGTGCGGTCGATGGATGACCTGCTTCGCAAAGGCCGCACGTCCAAGCCGCCGCGTCCAGATATGTGGATCGCGCAGCATGAGCGTATTCGTCAGCATCGTTTGCAGGTCGTCAAACTGATCGAAAGCGAGATTGACCGCCGCAAGGCAGAAGGTGAGGCGGCATGATCAAGCTTGCGCTCCCATTCCCACCTTCTGTCTGGGATATTTACGTTGGATGGGGCAAGGCGCGCCGCCTTTCGCCGGAATATGCGAAGTGGCGCAGCGACTGCGGCTATTTCCTCAATGGGAAGAACGGCTTCATCGAAGGCCCATTCAGCATTCAGGTTGCCTTGAAGCGTCCGCATAAGCGCATGGACCTCGACAACCGCATGAAAGCGCTTCTGGACGTTCTCCAGCACTACAAGGTCATCAAGAACGACAGCCTCTGCGAACGCCTCACAATGACGTGGGACGCCGGTTTGAAAGAGGAATGCGTCGTTATCCTGCAGAGCGCCGAGGAGGCGCAAGCAGCATGAGCCGCGACCGTATCCCTTATTTCGATTTCTACCCCTCCGACTTTATGCACGGCGTGCGTGGCCTGTCGGCGCAGGAAGTCGGCGTTTACACGATGATGCTCTGCCGCATCTATGAAGAAAACGGCCCCGTTGAATTCCACGTCATGCGCCTATCCACCTATTGCGGAATGCGTGAGAACACGTTCGTCAAGACAGTCGAAAAGCTTATCGAGCTTGGCAAGCTTCAGCTTATCGATGGCATGATAACGAACCATCGTGCTGAAGCTGAAATTTCAAGTCGTGCGAACAAGTTGAAAAATAATTCCAAGGCCGGGAAAGCAAGTGCCGAAAAAAGGCAACAAAAACAACGGTCGAATTCAACAGACGTTCAACAGACGTTCAACCATACAGATACAGATACAGATATAACATCTTCACTTCGTTCAGATGTATCGATCAAACCGGATTTCGACAGCGAGTTCGAGCAACAGTTCTGGCCGATCTATCCGCGTCGTGTCGGCAAGGGGCAAGCGCTCAAGGCGTTTCGTTCGGCTCGAAAGCAGGCCGAGCTTGAAACGATCCTCGCTGGCGTCCGTCGATACGCGGATGACCGCCAAGGCGAAAGCCCGGAATTCACCAAACACGCTTCGACGTGGCTCAACGGCCAATGCTGGCTGGATGAGACGGTTCCGAAGCGTGCCGCTCCCCCTCCGAAGCAATCATCACGCGCCAATCCACGGCAACAGATGTGGATAGACGAATTCAACAAACACAGCGGACAGAGCCATGAACCAGTTAGCGAAGAAGGATCAGTTTTGGACCTTAGCCACGGCGACGGATATAGCCGCAGCGATGGCGGGTCTGTCCGTCTTGCCTACTCGCGCCTTGGGTAATCCTGACGCCGAGAAAATGGCCTACATGAAGGCTCTGGACGGCGTGACGAAGCACGGGCTGGAACTGGCCGTCGATAACATCCTGCGCGGATCCCTTGGACACGGCTTCATGCCATCTCCGCCAGAGATGCGCCTGCAATGCGATGAGGTCATGCGACCGATCCGAGAAGCAGAAGCCCGCGACCGCCGCGAAGCTGAAATCCTCAAGGAGCAGCGCGAAGAAAAACGCCAGCGTGAGCACTCGCAATCCACGTGGACGCCAGAAAGCCGCCAGCGCGCATCAGCCAAATGGCAGCAGATCAAAGCCCAGATGCAGGCAGAAGGCGCGAAGGATGACGCCAAGCGTGATCAGTATGACGTTAGCCCGGAAGCCTGCATGGCTCGGTTAAAGGCGGCGGCAGAAGCCAACGGCCACAAATTCAACATCGACAATCTCAAGTCAGCGCCAAGCGGATCATTCAAGCAAGTAGGGAGGGCAGCATGATGATATCAGACTCGAAAGTGGTCCACGACAGTGTAAGTTCGAGTTGTTCCACGCTCACTACGAAACTTAACTTTGAATTCAAATTGCCATTTATATGTCCCAGATTCAGGATGGGGACCTTTTACATTGAACTTTATCAATTTGCACGGCGGAGCGTGATCTGGTCGAATATTTCCGTCAACAAACTGTCGGTCAGGAAAATCGGTTCGCGTCTCGCCCGGTTTGAAATAACCGATATCTTTATTGGTGTCCCAGTACATTTTTACTTGAAATGGTGTGAGATTTGTAACCGAAACAATCTCCACACGCCTGCGATTAAAGTTTTGAACCAAAATGCCAGCACTGATCGCGGAATCAATGGAGAGCTCGAAACTTGGATCGGTGTTGCCCAGAATAAAGTCAGTTTGTCGCCTCTGATCGGAAATCTGCTTTCTCAGGTGGGATATAGTCCAACCAGCAGCAACCAAGGCGCCAATAGCGCCTGCCCATCCGCTCAGCGCCCCGATCCACTCGCGCCACCAAACTTCTTCTTGTTGGCTCATGTAACTTACAAAATGAATAAGAAGGCTAACTGGCCAAGTTTGTGTCAGTGTGTATATCGCGAACACGTAGGCCGCGCAGGCCGCATAAAACCACTTAATAGTGTTCATTCCCCAATCCCCCGTGTTTTGACTGATTTAACTGGAGCGGATGCTATCCGCAAGGTCGCAGCATGATGCACGATGCAGCAGAGCACCCCATGGGCAAATATCACGGCTATGCACCGTCTCTCATCAGGAGATTGCAGGCGCAGAAGAAGTTCTTGACGGGAAACTCCCGCCGTTCTCAGGCGCACCGGCTGTTCCGCAAGGGAATGGATACGGTCGAGATTGCCCAGATAATGAACAAGACGGAGGCCGAAGTTGAAAAACTCCTGCATCAGGCGCGAAACGAAATTCTCGGTATCGAGATAGCAGCATAACCCACGTCAACGAGGAACAGACATGGCGAAAACCAAAGCGGCGAAGATCAAGGCGAAACGCGGACGGCCGAAGAAGGAAGGAGCTCTGCGTACGCCTTCTGGCCAGATTAGCAGAGCAAAGGAGCCGCCAGCAAAAATGGCCCAGCTTGCGAGGATGAGGATATTCGGCATGACAGCATCGGAAGCGCTTTCGGATCTGGCAAGCGACAATCTCGGTAGGCTTCACATGGCGTACAAGCGCGACAAATCGGAAGGCATCAGCACAAGCCAGTACGACGCCGCCGAGCGCTATCGTGAAGTGCTGAATGACCGGCGCAAGGCCGAATGCTCTCCGGCTGCGCATTACGACCAAACAGGCACCGTCGGAACATCTGAACCAGACGATTACGAGAAATGGGTTGTTCGGGCAAAACAAGCCTATAGCGATGCGCGGAGGGCCATTGAAGAGGCTCAGCTTGAGGCACGAAACTCGAACCTATTCGCTGCCGTGCAGTTCATGCTTGAGAACGACCAATACTTACCTCACATGATAGGGGATATTCGTCTCGCTTGTAATGCACTTCATCGACATTTTTTCACACAAACTCGTAAGAAAGTCGCATAAGTGTCTTGTCACATCGGGCGAAGCAGAATAATCTGCGCATAGTTTCAGGGTGCAAAATCGCGTCCTGATAAGAATTCAGCGGCCTTCGGGCCGCTTTGTTGTTTTAGGCGAGCCGATGTTCACCGCATTTTTAGCGGCCTTCACATTGCTGATCTGTGCGCCTATGGCATATGTTTGCCTCAAACTACCAATGCCAACCTTGTTCAAGTTCGTACACCTGGCGGTAATCGTGTTGGTTGCAGGTATCACAATTATTCTTGGCAGGCATTTAGGCTAAGGGAATGGGACCCTCTGCATAGCGGATGGGCACCAATAGGCGGCTTTAGGGGCGCTTTATAAGGGAAATTGACGGCAAGGTTGTTGCGATAGTGGATATTATCGAAGCTCATAAGCGTTCCATCCATCACCGACCTGAGATAGAGGCCAGCGGGAAGTGCGGGTGCTTCTACTGTCTGGAAATATTCGAACCGGGTGCAATCACAGAATGGGTTGATGACGATGACACGGCCCTTTGTCCCCATTGCAGCATTGACTCAGTGATTGGTGACGCATCGGGCTATCCAATTGATGGCGCCTTCTTAACTCGGATGCACAGGCATTGGTTTATGAACGAAGTGTAGGGCCTCCATGGAATGCGAAGGCGTTTTACACATCGAGCGTATTAAACGCCTATCCTCGCAAGTAGCTGACGGCCAGCGAAGATAGCCGTAGTCGGTTAAGGGTGGCGTAAAGACGTTGTGAGAGCCTCGCCTGAGAGGTGGCTCGGTTTGTCTGAACAGTTTCGGGCGTTTCGCTAAGTGGATTTCCGCCTCGATTATGCCGCCGCCATCATTGGCGTCAGCGCGTTGAAGTAGGCCTGATCCGGTGTCTGCCGGTCAAGGGATGAATGTGGGCGTCGGCTATTGTAAAAGGTCAGATAGCGGCCGATGCCAGCGCGGGCCTCGGACACTGTTTTATAGGCGTGGAGGTAGACTTCCTCGTATTTGATCGAACGCCAGAGCCGCTCGACGAAGACGTTGTCCCGCCACGCACCCTTGCCATCCATCGAGATGGCGATTTCCGCCTTCTTCAGCACCGTCGTGAAGTCCATCGAGGTGAACTGCGAGCCCTGGTCGGTATTGAATATGTCGGGTCTGCCATAACGGGCCAGCGCTTCCTCGACTGCTTCGATGCAGAAGGCTGCCTCCATCGTGATCGACAGTCGCCACGACAGAACCTTCCGGCTGAACCAGTCCACAACGGCGCAGAGATAGACAAATCCGCGAGCCATCGGAACATAGGTCAGGTCCATCGCCCAGACCTGATTGGGTCTGGTAACCGCCAGCTTGCGCAGGAGGTAGGGATAGATTTTGTGCCCAGGTGCCGGTTTCGACGTGTTCGGGCGACGGTAGATCGCCTCGATGCCCATCTTCTTCATCAGCGTGGCGACGTGCAGTCGACCGGTTTGTAACCCTTCTCCCCTCAAGAGCCCTTGCAACATCCGGCTTCCGGCAAACGGGTATTCGAGATGCAACTCGTCGATCTGGCGCATCAGAGCCAGATCGCCGTCAGACACCGGACGCGGCGAATAATAGACACTGCCACGGCTGAAGCCGAGAAGCTTCGCCTGACACACGACGGACAGCTTGTGCTCGCGGTCGATCATTTCTTTCCGCTCAGCAATCCCGCCTTGCCGAGCGCTCCGGCTAAAAAATCATTCTCCAGCGTCAGCTCCCCGATCTTGGCGTGCAGCGTTTTGACATCGACAGTTGGCCCCGTCGGCTCCGCCTTCGCTTCATCGCCGAAAACGCCTGTCGCCCCCTCAAGGAGCTGGTCTTTCCATTGCTTGATCTGGTTGGCGTGCACGTCAAACTGTTGGGACAGTTCCACCAGCGTCTGCTCGCCTCGAATGGCGGCGAGCGCCACTTTTGCCTTGAAAGCCGGGCTATGGTTCCGGCGCGGTCGTCTCGTCATGGTATCTCCTGTTCCCGGCATCTAAGCCGAACTCAGGCAGAAATTCCACTTATCCCCCTGTTCAAATTTCCCGAGCCAGCTCTCCTGAAAGGGTCCGACTAGCGCAGAATTTAGATCGCAAGTTTTATTGACCAAGTGACCAGACTCACAGAAGCCTAATGCTTTACGGGCCATTGGGGTGAGTTATGGAAAAAGAAGATCATCTTTCAAATGAGATTTCTGTATCGGCAGAGGTAGTTGATAACAGCGTTAAGGCATCCGCCAAAAGTAGAGCTTTATCTGGAATTGATCGGTTAGTCGGCAGTTCAGCTGACTTTTTTAGCGCACAAATTGAAGCGCTTACGGAAAAGCGTCGAGAAAAAACGCAAGGCGAAGTTGCTATTATTCGTAAGGCGGCTGAGTTCGGGATACAAGAAATGCATACTGATCACGACTTTGCTAAGCGAGCCTTTGAAACACATTACAAAGGCATATTGCGAGAACAAGAGAATAAAGAAGCGGTTGTTGTGAACGCTCTTCAGGATTTGCGCAGCGATCCAATGAGTGAAGATACAATGAGCGCAGGTCCTGAGGAGTTGAGTGAAGATTTTCTGGGACGCTTCGAGGAGTATGCTAAGGGCGCTTCCACTGAGGAATTGCGAGAGCGTTGGGGTAAAATTTTATCGGGAGAAATTCGCAAGCCAGGCACTTTTAGCCGAAAAGTATTAAGAGCAATTGACGAATTAGAGCCTAGCATCGCAGCACTATTTGAAGACATATCAAAGTTTTGCATACAAGGAGCGATGTTTAGGCCCATTGCACGAGATTTAGCCTATACTGAAAGGGTTAATCTCTTCACTGCCGGTCTGATCACAGACGTTGGCGAAAGCCAGGTAAGATACTTTACCGAGGCGCCTTTGGTTGACGGAACCACAGTGTGGTTTCTAAGATTAGGAGATTTCGCAATAGCATATCCAAAAGATGCTGTTGTTGATTACACCAATAGTAAAATCCTATCTAAGGATGACAATAAACCTTATCTTCCAACCAATCTTCTCAGTGACGTTGGCAATGCGTTACTTTCAATTATTCCACGTGATGAGAAGCTAATCGCGCGCAATATAGCAAACGTTGTGAGCTCTCAGCTGCCGGCTGGAATACTGATGTATTATAAGATGGATGCAAAATCAAATAAGTGGTTAAATATTCCCGTGATTTAACAACTGACCGAATTAATTCAAGCTACTTGAGGCCGGGGTAGCGTCCGGCCCGTTCTGGTCAACAGCGCCGATAGAAATCGGCAAGCATGAGCAGAAGCATTAATGTGGCGATTGTGTCGGAATAGCTGAGAGCGTTCATTGCTTTGAACCGTCGATTGTTGAACCGACAGTTCTATTAGCGCCCAAATAGTTTCCGCACAAAGCACAGGTTTAGCCTCGTCATTGAGCGGGGTTTTTCATTGACTTCGTTCGACAGCAAAGCTCGGAGCGTCGTCGCCTTTGCCTTCCTGCAGGAAATCGATCAGTTCACCCATCAAGGCTTCGGCGACAGGTTTGATCATTGCCAGTTCGATTGTACCTGTATCGGTCTTGAGTGTGAGAATCCCGACCAGAGGGTCTTGGTTGAGTACGGTATAGCCCGCGCCTAGTATTTTGTTGAAGCCGGAACGACCGATCTTAGCCATGTGTTTTCTCCATTGGGTTCGGATGGCTTGATCTCTATCACCAAAAAATGTGGAGAACGATATGCGCTTTGGGTTCAGTGTCATGGCGGCGGCGCTGAAGTCGTCTGTTTGTGGATTCTTTGGCGGAGCAATGGTTTCTCCGCTCCTGGAGATTTCCTTACCGGCATCGATCGTCAGGCAAGCGTATTCGTCTCGGTGGACGCACATTTAAGCCAAACGGCGTCCCTGAAGCGGCCCGCCGCCAACGCCAGATTGCCGAGGGGAGACCTACCGCGAGCAACGGGAATATCTGAATATGAGTGCTAAAGAGGAGTCTATTTTGAACGCAACTGCTTTATTAACGTCTCGCCGAGGGCTTCAGTTTCGTTCCATAGGTCGATTTCTGATTGGACAATATCAATAACCTCAGCAGGGCCGCACTTGTCGAACTTTCCTTCGTCCGTGGCAATCAACGTAAGTCGTATCGCAGCTGATTGACTATAAAATCGAACAATACCGCCACAAACTGATCCTAACTTGCCAATTTTATCGACATTATTTCGGAAGACGGGGAACGCTTCGCTGTTCTTTTCAAAAGAAGTTAGCCATCCCTTTGGAAGTACTGATGATGAAGAAGTGAAATGTCCGTGGTTTAGTGCCGCGCGATTTGCCTCGATTAATTGCTGAGCCAACGGAATTTGGTCTCTGAGGCGCACCATATGGATGTAGGCCTCTATCTCTGCTGCAAGAGCGTTCTTAAGACCTGCCACTTCTTCCTTGTTGGCGTCTCGCCGGATAATCCTCTGGCCAATTAGCGTGGAGCCAGCTCCAACTAAGGTTCCGATAAGCCCTGAAAGACCAGTAATTATATTCGGCCAATAGTCAGCCATTCAATCGCCTCCGTCTAAACCCATCAGGAATTGAACCGTGAGTCTCACGCCGAAACAAGAGCGGTTTGTCGCTTAACATGGAGATCGGAAATGCACCGAACTATGTGTTCGACAACTTAGTTTCCAGCTCTTCTATCCGCTTCTCAAGTCTCCGGACTGTTGCCGAATGCATAGCCTCACGTAATTCCCTAGTGGAGAGGAAAATATGCAGCCGGAAGTGACCACTGAGAGCGAGCTTCTTCGAACGAGAAACATAAATCTCGACGCCATCATCGGTTGGAAAGAATGCGGACTGACTTAAATCGGCCTCGGTAAGAGTATGTGAGCCGACGACGTTGCGACCGTATCCATTTGCTGTAACTTTCATTGTATTCCCCAAGGTTATCCCATGCCTGTTCTGAAAAATGCCCGTCACGAAGCGTTTGCACAAGAGCTCGCAAAGGGAAAGACTGCGGATGAAGCATACAGGATTGCGGGGTTTAAACCGAACCGAGGGAATGCAGCGACGTTAAAGCAGAAACAAAGCATTTCAAAACGGGTGAATGAGCTTCTCGAGTGGGAGCAAACGGTAGAGCGCAAGGCCACTGAAAAGGCCATCGACAAGCTTGCGATCACCAAAGAGCGAGTGCTCGCAGAACTCGCCAAGATCGGGTTCTCGGACATCCGTAAAGCCATCAAATGGCAAGGATCGCTCGTAACCGAGGAAGACAATCCCGGTGGCGGCGACGTGCTGGTCATCAAGAACGTGGTCACGAACAACGTGCAGCTCGTTTCGAGCGACGAGATTGACGACGACACGGCGGCAGCAATTGCAGAGATCAGCCAGAATTCTACCGGCGGGATCAAGTTGAAGCTGCATGATAAGAAGGCGGCGCTTGTCGACATTGGTAAACACCTCGGGATGTTCATCGAGAAGCACGAGCACTCCGGTGAGATATCTCTGACTGTGTCGCAAGAGGACGCTGAACTGTGAGACATGGCTTCAATTCAACTTACGGAGAAACAACGACAGGCTAACCGCCTTTTGGCTGGTCCTGCGCGCAACATCATGCTGCGCGGCGGATCCCGGTCGGGAAAGACCTTCGTACTTGTCCGAGCCATCATTCAGCGGGCAATCAATGCGCCAGGCTCTCGGCATGTCATTTTCCGTTTCCGGTTCAACCATGCCAAGACCTCGGTTTGGTCCGATACGCTGCCAAAGGTTATGAAACTGTGCTTTCCATCGCTGCGCGTGCGGTTTGACAAGACTGACTTCTATGTCGAGTTACCGAACGGTTCTCAGGTCTGGATTGCGGGGTTGGACGACAAGGAGCGCGTTGAGAAGATTCTCGGGCAGGAATACGCAACCCTCTATTTCAATGAAAGCAGTCAGATTCCGTGGGCATCGGTGGAAACCGCAATGTCCCGCCTGGCCCAGAAGTGTGTGCTCGCCGCTCAAATAGCGAAAGCCACCGGACGGCAGTATCTGGCGCTTAAGGCCTATTTCGACTGTAACCCGCCGTCAAAACTGCATTGGAGCTTTCAGCTATTCCGGTCGAAGATGAAGCCTGGCACGAAAGAGGCGCTTCCCAATCCCGACGACTACGTCGAGATGAAGGTAAACCCATCCGATAATGCCGATAACCTGCCGGCGGAGTATTTCGACGTGCTGGCCTCGATGTCGGCAGCAAAGCGGCTTCGTTTTGAAGCGGGTGAATGGGCAAGTGAAGTCAACGGCGCCTTGTGGGCGCTGGATGACCGCATGGCTGCCGACGGCAAAATCATGCCGGGTATAGACAGCCTGCGCGTGAAGCAGGCCCCGGAACTTGTTCGAATTGTGGTTGCTGTCGACCCCTCGGGTACGCGGGGTGATGACGGTGGCGACGACATCGGCATTGTTGTCGCAGGTCGTGGGGTAGATGGTCACGCATACATTCTCGAGGACGGCACTTGCCAATTGTCGCCGGAAGGATGGGGCAGGCGGGCAGTCGACCTCTATCACCGTTTCGAGGCTGACCGGATTGTCGGTGAGCGGAACTACGGCGGCGACATGGTGCGCTTCACGGTGGCGACCGCCGATAAGAAGGCTGCCTTCAAGGAAGTTGTTGCCAGTCGTGGCAAAGCCGTTCGAGCCGAGCCGATCAGCGCCTTGTACGAGCAAGGCAAAGTGCATCACGTGCGCATTTTCCCCGATCTTGAAGACCAGATGTGCAACTTCACTGCCTCCGGTTACGTGGGTGATGGATCGCCTGACCGTGCCGACGCCCTTGTATGGGCAATCACTGAACTGATGCTTGGTGCTGAGATGCCGAAAGCTGTCTTCGGAACCTATGGACGGATAAATGGCTGATACAGATTTTCTCGCTACATCAGCCGATTATAAGGCGATGCTCGGCTACTGGACGAAGGTTGCGGCGATCCGCGGTGGCGTCGACGCCATGCGGAAAGCTGGTAAATCCTATCTTCCGCAGTTTCCCAATGAGAGTGACCCGAACTACGACTATCGTCTGGCGAACTCGAAGTTCACTGACATCTATTCGGATATCGTGGAGAACTTGGCGTCCAAGCCGTTTTCGAAGGAAGTGACGCTCGCCAACGATACCGTGCCGGAAGCGATCAAGGTTGTGACCGAGGATATCGACGGTGGCGGCAATCATCTGCACGTCTTCGCCGACACAGTGTTCTTCAACGGGATTCACAACGCCATTGACTGGATACTGGTCGACTATCCGACAGTGCCGGAAGGTGCCACGCTTGCCGATGAGAAGCGGATGGGTGCGCGGCCGTACTGGGTGAATATACCCGCTACCGACATGCTCTGGGTCGAAAGCAAGGTCATCAACGGCAAGGAACAGTTCACCTACGCCAAGATTTACGAGCCCGTCACCCAGCGAGACAGAACCGGTACGGAACAGCGCATCGATCGTGTTCGCATCCTGCTCCGGGATGAACTTGAAGGTGGTCAGTATGGTCCTGCCCGATATGAAATCTGGGAGAAGGCCACAACGAACAATGCGGGTTGGACGCTGATCGCGGAAGGGCCGATCTCGATTGGTGTGATTGCATTGGTGCCGTTCTTCACCGGCAGACGCGAAGGCTCGACATGGCGCATTCGCCCACCGATGCGAAACGTCGCTGAATTGCAGGTCGAACATTATCAGCAGGAAACCAATCTCAAGTCTGCGAAGGAACTGACCGCCTTTCCGATGCTGGCGGGCAATGGTGTGACGCCGCCGGTAGATGAGAATGGCAAGCCGATCATGGCGCCGATTGGCCCATCGGTCGTTCTCTATGCGCCTCCGACGCCGGATGGCACGAAAAGCGGGCAGTGGCAGTTTATCGAACCTTCGGCATCGTCTCTCAAGTTTCTCTCTGAGGAGGTGGATAAGACCGAGACACAGATGCGCGAGCTTGGCCGTCAGCCACTGACAGCGGGCACAAGCGGAATTACGCAGGTTGCAGCCGCCTTCGCTTCCCAGAAGTCAGCCAGCGCCGTACAGGCTTGGGCTTTCATGCTCAAGGATTGTCTGGAGCGGGCATACGTATTCACATCGATGTGGCTGAAGGTGAAGCTCGAGCCGACCGTTTACGTGAATACTGACTTCGCAATCGAACTCGGCGAGGACAAGGCGCCTGACACGCTTCTGACCATGAACGAGCGCGGCAAGCTCAGCACACAGACGCTCTGGCAGGAAATGAAGCGCAGAAGCATCCTTTCGCCCGAGTTCGACGCGGACGAAGAGGAAAAGCGGATCATGGATGAACTCCCCGCTGACGACACTGAGGATGATCTGACCGCTGCCGTCACTCCCCCGGTGAAAGAACGGGCGGAATAGCTCAACGACAATCTGACTTCACACGGCTCGGCAGGGTGATCCTTCCGGGCCTTTTTCAATGCGCGGGACGCGCACAACTATCCGGGATGGATAAACATGGCTCTCAAAGCAATTCTGGCATCGCTTGATGGTATCGATGAAGCAATCTCGGCTTTCTATGTCGAGAAGGACGGCAAGTTCATTCTTGATGTGGAGGGTGTCGACGGCTTCGCACTGGAAGACGTGAATGGTCTCAAGACTGCACTCGGCAAGGAACGCACGACACGCGAACGTCTTGAGCGCGATGTGATCAAGTTCAAGGACCTTGACCCAGACAAGGCTCGCGAGGCTCTGGCCAAGCTGGAAGAACTGACCAGCATCGACCCTGCCAAGGAAGCCGACAAGATCGCGAATACGAAGTTCGAGGCTGCCAAGGCCCAGCTTCTGGAGAAGCACACCGGCGAGCTTACGAGCCGTGATGAGCGTATCGGGCATCTGACCAAGACGGTTGAGGGTCTGCTCATTGACGCCGCTGCAACCTCTGCGCTGGCTGAAGCCAAGGGCTCGGTGGAACTGCTCCTTCCTCACGTACGGGCTCACACCCGCGTCAAGGAAGTCGACGGCAAGTTTACGGTCGAAGTGATCGACAAGGACGGCAACGCAAAGATCGCGGATTCCAAGGGTACGCCGATGGATATCTCTGGTCTGGTTGCCGAAATGAAGGAATCTGACGCGTTCGGACGCGCCTTTGAAGGTTCCGGCCAGTCGGGCAGCGGTAAACAACCGGGCGCAGGTGGCGGTGGTAATGCTCCGCAACGCGGTAATTTCGGCGGATCGAAGGAAGAGCGCGCAGCCGCTATCGCTTCGAAGTTCCCCGAACTGAGGGGCTAAGCCCCTCAAATCTCTCTGCTGCTGTCTCGGGATGAGAAGCGGCATCAAGCGGGCGGGAAGCCCATCCAACCAACAATCCCGAGACACAGCATAGGAGCTTTCCATGTCTCTTTCCCAGATGCAGGTATTCAACAAATACTTCATGCCCGCCATCATCGAAACGCTGGCGCAGATGGTGCAGAAGTTCAATGCCGCCTCCAACGGCGCAATCCGTCTCACCACGGAGGGTTTTGAGGGCGATTTCCTTCAGGAATCGTTCTTTGCATCCATCCACTCAGCACAGCGTCGTGTTGATCGGTATGCGGCACAAGCCGCAGCAGCCGCGACCGATCTGACCCAGCAGAAGCACTCTTCGGTCAAGATCGCCGGCGGCTTCGGCCCGATCCGCTACGAACCATCGCAGATGACTTGGCTTCAGAAGCCGACCGCTGAAGGTATCGAAGTGGCATCCCGCAACTTTGCCGAAGCCATGATGGCTGACCAACTCAACACGGCTATTGCTGGACTTGTCGCCGCCATCGGCAATCAGCCGGACGCGACGAATGATGTGTCCGCGGCAACCGATCCGGCCCTGTCGTACGTGGCAATGAACGATGCGCATGCAAAGTTCGGTGATCATTCGGGCAATCTGATCGCTCAGGTCATGAACGGCACGGCCTATCACAAGCTCATCGGCGCCAATCTCGTCAACACGGCTCAGCTCTTCCAGGCGCAGAATGTCCGTGTGGTCGATATCCTCGGCAAGCCCGTGATCGTCACCGATGCACCGGCTCTGTATGAGGCCGGAACGCCGAACAAATTGAAGGTGCTTTCTCTCGCGGAAAGTGCTGCGATTGTTCATGACGGCAGCGATGTGATCACGAACATCGAAACCTCCAACGGCCAGACCCGCATCGAGACGACTATGCAGATGGACTATTCGTTCGGTCTGTGTCTTAAGGGCTACACTTGGGATGAAGCCAACGGTGGTAAGTCGCCGTCCGACGCTGAGATCGCCACCGGCACGAACTGGGACAAGGTCGCGACCAGCATCAAACACACGGCCGGCGTTCTGACTGTGGCCGCAGCCTAATCATCAACCTGGGCGGGCTTCGGCTCGCCCTTTTTATTTGAGGGTTCCCATGTCGAAAGAGCGTGAAATCGCATATGTCGTTCACCCGGTATCGCAGAAGCTCAAAGAAAAGCTTCGGGCCGATGGCTTCAAGATCATCGATGCTCGGTTCGCGCCGGAAGACGCAAAGGTGATCAACCCGCACAAGAAGCGCGGGAAGGACGAAGGCCAGCAGTCGCAGACGCCGCCTGCCAACGGCATTGGCACGGACAGCGGCGACCAGTTCAGCGAAGAGCAGCTCCGGGCGGCAGTTGAAGCCGCAACCGGCAAGGCTCCTCATCCTTCAGCCAAGCTTGAAACGCTGATCGACAAGTTCAATGAACTGAATGCCCAGGCTGCCGCAGAATGAGCGACAAAGACCGCGTGATTTGGTGTGATCGCGGTTGGCAACCAGTCTATTTCGGCTTCTGCCCGTCAAAGAGGGCATGGAAGCGCGAAATGAAGCGATTGGACTGCAAGGAACCTTATCCAGACACCGACGGGCGATGCACCACTTTCACGAATGACGGGAAGGTGGTTGTCATCGTCACGATCCGCGACGGGAGTGAGAATGAACGGTCGATTACTGAAATCACCGGCCTTCTTGTCCATGAGGCTACTCACGTCTGGCAGACAATCCGCAATGACATTGGTGAGCAAGACCCGTCGCCAGAATTCGAAGCATATTCGATGCAGGCGATATTCCAGGGCTTACTCTCAGCATTTCAGGAAACGCGAGGTTTGAACTGATGCCACTCATCATCACTCCTGGCGATCCTGACGCTGACAGCTACGTCGATCTGGACGAGTTCAAGGCCTACTGTGGAAAAGTCGACTATGACCTTGAAGGGAAAACAGATACCGATCTTGAGCAATCCTTGCGCCGTGGCACGATATGGTTAGACGGAACTTACGGACAGCGATTCATCGGTGAACCCGCCACGGTAGAGCAAGCACTGGAATGGCCTCGCAAGAACGCCGTATGGCGCGGATCTGCGCTTCCGAGTGATGTTGTTCCGGTAAAGGTCAAGAACGCGCTGTGTGAAGCCGCTTGGCGGGAATTGAGTGCACCGGGAAGCCTTTCGCCAGACTACGTGCCAGCCGAAGCGATCAAACAGGAGGTAGTGGGGCCAATCTCGACCACTTATCAGGATACGAACGGTGGAGCCTCCGATGTTCTACCCGTTTTGAGCATCGTCGACGGCATCCTTGCCGGGTTCACCCGCGGCAAGGGCCCCGGTGTGTTCGGATCGGCAGCAAGAGCCTAAAGCATATCGTTATATGGCTGCTTCGTTTCGCCAACCAAACGGGCAAGTTCGGTGAAGTTCCACGGACGTTCTGCGCCGGTGGTATTGGCGATTTGAAGAACCCTGATGGGAAAGCAGATTGCATCGCGATTGGACGGGTTTAAGTCCTCAACAAAGCGATCATCTCCACGAGCGGTTGCTTCGGCCCGTCTGAGGGCTTCGTCAATCTCAACCTGAGAGAGAATGCCCTTCTCGACCAGTGCATGATTGATCGCGGCGAAAGCGAGGCACAGACCCTCGAGCTGCAAGTTTGCGACGTTCATGTTGTCCTCCTTCGGTTCCCGATGTTTTTCAACGCATTTGGTCGGGGATTTGATCCATTGGAGAGCGCCATAATGGCCAAGTTCAATTATGCCCGCTCGGTAGCCACGGCGAACCGTTTGATTGATAAGTTCGGTCAGACTGGCGCTATCCGGCGTACCGAGACATCGGGTGACCCGTGGAACCCCGGTACGAGTGATACGGACTATCCGTGTACTCTGGTCGCGCTGGATTATGACCAGAAGGACGTTGACGGGACACTGATCAAGTCGACCGACAAAAAGGTCTACGTCGCCATCAAGGGCCTGGCAATCCAGCCGACGACAACCGATAAGGTTATTATCGGCGGTGTTGTCAGCACGATCGTCGAGGCAAAGCCACTCAATCCGGCGGGCATCATCGTGCTTTTCGAGTTTCAAACTAGGTCGTGATAATTATCTCATTCTACTATCGATGAGATTAGAAATTTCGTCATATGTCTCGTTCAGCTTGAGAGCGCTGCGTCTTGCGGCTTTGTATGCTCGTTCAAGTTCAGTAAACCGTCCTGAGTACCTATCGCCATACTCTGAATCTAGGAAGTTCGTGGAGTCGGGCGCATAGTAGGTATTCTTATGAATAGCAAAAGTGTAACCCAGCTCGCCGGTATCATCATCAACGTACTGGCGCGTCACGGCTACCACATTTCCTAGCTTACAAACGTAAACTTCGTGCGCTTGTTCTGTCCATTCGAACTTCCCTGTTTCAGTGGCCTCGGTTATTTTGATTATTAGCTCGGATAATTTCATAGCTGTGCACTCGCTTTTGTTTGGGCCACGGCTTCCCATCTGGCACTGATCTCCATCACGCCAGAAATTGCCTTAGTAAGTGAAACGCGATTGAACTTCTGATTGGGTTCAATCGCGAGGATCAATTGATAGTCAACAATTCCAAGTCTTCGTTTCAGATCTTGAGCGTCAGACTCGAGAAATTCGGCGTGCAGAGACTGTATATGTAAGCTTCTCTTGATTGGGTCAAACAACGCTTGTGCGACCGAGAATTGGTTATTTTGGATAGCGCTGGAGACCGCAATTAGCTGACCGCTAGCAAAGGCGGCGTTAGATGCATCAATGCGCAATTTAAGGGCGTCCGCGGCTGTTTTGGCAGCTACAGAAGCGCGCTTGGCAGCAGTTGCTTGATAAATCGCAAAGATTAGCCCAACGAAAGTTAGAATAAAGCCGATCCAGGTAACCCAGCCCATAACAGGGGCGGACACAAACCAATCAGCCCAGCTGAGTGGATCTATTGCCGTAGTAATAGGTTCGAGCCCGGATTCTGTCACGCTATCACCCCAAATGATTCCCCACACATTTGTTTATCACGGAGTGTAAAATGCTCAAGCGTCTCACGCCCCGCGAGCGGGTTGAAGCATTTATCGCGACATACGAGCCAATTCTGCGCGCCGCATTTATGGCAGCCGTGGATGATATCCGGTCCAACATTGTCCTTCGGAGGGTCGTTGAACGGCTGGAGAAGGGCGATATATCCGGCGCGATTGATGCAATGTTCATTGAAGAGGCGGCATTCAATCCGCTCGAAGAGGCTCTACGTCAAGCGTTCAACGCGGGCGGCGTCGACACTGTATCCAACATGCCAGCTCTCAAGGACCCAGAGGGCCACACCGTCGTTATTCGATGGGATGCGCGAAATGTCGTTGCTGAAAACTGGCTACGCGATCATTCAGCAAGCCTTGTTTCGGGAATCGTCGCTGATCAGGTCGAAAGCATCCGCACCGCTCTGACGGAGAGCCTTGCTCGAGGCGACAACCCGACGAAGGCCGCAAAATCCATCGTTGGGCCGGTGAATCGGGCTACTGGAAAGCGAGAAGGTGGGATTATCGGTCTGACGGCAGCACTGGCCCGGTTCGTCCAGAGCGCTCGCGATGAACTGCTGTCCGGCGATCCTGCGCTGTTGCGGAACTACCTGGAGCGCGGCCGGCGGGATAAGCGATTTGACCGAACGGTGATGAAGGCGCTCAAAGAGCAAACCCCGTTGCCGGCGGATGTCGTGGACAGGATCGTCAATCGATACAGTGCGGGTCTGTTGAAACTTCGCGCCGATACGATAGCGCTGAATGAAACATTCGATGCGATGGCAGCGGCCAAAGACATCGCTTTTCGTCAGCAGATCGATAACGGGAACCTTTCGGCAGACATCGTCACCAAGACTTGGCGGCATACACCGCAGGAGCACCCGAGAGCGCAGCACGTGGCGATGAGAGGCCAGAAGGTCAGATATGACCAGCCTTTTGTCGCGCCTGACGGGACGTTGATTATGTATCCGCATGCGCCAGGCATTCCGGCTCGGCACAAGATCGGATGCAAGTGCATCGCCGAATACAAGATCGATTTCGTCGCTCAGTTGGTGGAATAATGGCCAAGTCTTTTGCTGCAACCGTCGGACAGTGGGCCGTTAAGGTCGATGGCGCGCTAGAAGTCGTGTTCAAAGAGAGCGCGCAGGCGCTAGTCAGCCAGATGGATAAGCTTCTGTCTGACATGGTCTATGACCAGCCATCGTCTGAGAAATACCGGCGAACCGGCTATCTTCGTGCGTCTCTGATGGCATCGCGTGAAGCCATGCCGAGGCTGTATCGTGACAATCCCGGCGGGTCGGTTCCTCCTGATCTGCAGCCAGTCATTCTGGTGATCAACAGCGCTGATCTCGGCGATACGATCTATCTCGGCTACACGGCGAACTATGCGGCCTATGTGCACTACGGTGCCAAAGGTTCGGCTCCCCGCCCGTGGGTAACGCTCATCGCTCAGCGGTGGGAGGAAATCGTTGCCGCCAAAGCCAAAGAAGTGAAGCAAAGGCTCAAGCTCTGATATGACTATCGAGAAGAGTATAGAAAACGCTCTGTTCGAGCGTGTGGCTTCGTTGGTGCTTAATCCTGCGCTTCCGGTCGCTTGGCCCAATATCGCGTTCCAGCGGCCTGCGACGGGATATTTGCGCGTGACACATGTCCCGAACACATCGCGCCGCCGGTTCGTCGGGTCGACTGAGCCGCACCAAAGACGCGGCATTCTTCAGATTGACGTATTCCTGCCGCTGAACGGTGGCACAACAAGTTCGACAGAGAATGCAGGGAAGGTGGCCGAACATTTCCCGACGGACCTTATGCTGCCGAAAGACGGATTGTCCGTTCGCATCACCAAGGCGCCCGACATCGCGCGAGGGTTCAGCGACGAGACGCACTGGCAAGTGCCGGTGACGATCTCATACGACTGTTTCGCATAACTTTCATCCGGCCTGAGCCGTTAACAGCCCCGATCCGGGGCTTTTTTCATATGGAGAAGACCCATGATTACAACTGCTTCGGGCTCTACGATTGCTATCGGGCCTGCAACTCCCGTAACCGGTGCCAATGAGGCCGCTATCATCACAGCATATAAGGCTCTGGCGTTTGTTCCGGTTGGCGAGGTCCAGAACCTCGGCGAATTCGGCGACGAAGCCAATGACGTGACCTTCACGTCATTGTCGGATGCCCGGGTGCGCCATCTTAAGGGTGCTCGGGATGCTGGCGTTCTCGCCCTGGTGTGTGGTCGTGATCCTCTCGACGCCGGCCAGATCGCGCTGAGGGCGGCTGAAAAAACCAATCTGGCTTACGCTATCCGTATCATCGCGAACGATGCTCCAGATGAAACCGGAACCCCGACCGAGTTCTATTTTCACGCGCTCGTACAGTCGGCCAAGGAAAGCTACGGCGAAGCCGATGATGTGGTCACTACGACTTTCAATCTCGGCATTACGACTGCCGTTTTTGAACAAGAAGCCACTGCCGGAACCCCGTAATTCCAACAGTTTATCAACCGCTTCTCCACAGACGTATCAACAGGAAGTTCACAGATGGATCTGTCAGTATTTGACGGTGCGGCGAAGGCATTTGACGAAGGTTTCGAGGTGGATATTGTTCACCCGACCACAGGCAAGAAATTGGGCATGAAAGTTCGCGTTGCGTCGTATCAGTCGCAACGCGTTCGTGATGTCCAGCGTCGCTTGGCTAATGCCAATATTCGCGACCAGAAGCGCAATCCGAAGAAAGTTCAGACGGTCGAAGAAATCGAAGATCGCGCAATTGATGTGATGGTGGCTGCTGTACTTTCGTGGGAAGGATTCGAGCGAGGCGGCAAGGCCATTGAATGCACGACGGAAAACGTCCGAGCAGTGCTGACCAACCCGGATTTGTGGTTCATTGCCGAGCAAATCGACGCCGCGGCGGATAATCAACTGGCTTTCGTGAAAGCCTCGCCAGCGACCTAATTTCGTTCGGCGAGGCCGTCTTCGCTAAACGACGGCCTACCGTACTGCCAGACTTCCCAGACGATTTACGGCACGTCTGGGGCTGGTTCCTTGATCTGAACGCCCGCCGATCAGTTGGCATGTCTGCAAATCCGATCTCGTATGGAGAGATCGACGCCTATAGCCGTGTTCATGGCATCTCGATGCTGACATGGGAGGTCGAACTGATCTGCTTACTGGATAACGCCATCCTCGCTGTTACGCGGGCAGGGCAGAAAACGAAATCCAGCGACCAGTTGAAGAATGAAACACCAGCCAGTGACGGGCATGGCGTTGCATCGCTGTTGCGCGGCTTCAAACGGAAGAAGGGGTAGGAGATCGCACGCGGAGCGATGGACAAGCAGTCGCCGGGAGGTGTCGAGCCTCGTTCAACCTTGCTGATAACAACCCAACTGGGCAGCTTCGGTTCTGGCCTGTACTCGCTCGATTTCCCGAATGGCCGGGTATTCCGTCCGACTGAGCAACTGCTTGCAGCGAACTTCCTTGTACTCAGGGTCAGGCGCCCTATTGCTTGTGCAACTGGAAAGGACGAGCAGGGCGAAACTGGCGGTCACAAGTGCTTTCATGTGGGTTCCCCTCTATTGGGGAATTATAGCGTTCGATTCGTGAGTTGGTAGGTGTCGATGGATGCAGATAATGTTTGCAATTTATAATTATACCGGTGTTTGCTTGGGTACTCAAATTACCGTGCTCGGAATCATGCAGGGGGCGATATGTCTGAATATTCGGAGGCCGATCACTTAGGCAGGGTTGGAGAAGATTTTTTCCAAGGGCTAGCGAATAAGGCAAGGTTGCTCGTTGGGAAGATCGACCCTGATCGTGTGGGAAAAGACCGAATAATTGAGTTTAAACTTCCAGAACGAGACGAGTGTCTCTCTTTTGACAAGCAACTCCCACCTCTAAAATGTGCCGTACAAATTAAGGCAGTGAAGCAAACAACCGAACGAGTAACGCTGTCACTTTCTGTCGCTGCTCGTTTGATCGCGGATTCCCATCCTGTTTTCGTGGCGATGCTCAAAATAGGTCCAGAGGACGATGTAGTTGAGATGCGTCTATTGCATCTATTGAATGATCCTCTAGCTAAAATTCTAAAACGTCTACGAGAAGAATACGCAAAAGGCTCTACTAAACTAAATGAGCATAGTATTTCATTTTCGTTTGGAGAAGGCGAACAGGTAGATCTGGCGCCTACGGCTCTGGTGGAAGTATTACAGCGCGCCATCGGTCCAGACATGGATCGATATGCGGCGGAAAAAACCCGTCAGCGTAAATTGCTCGGATATAAGCAAAATTTCTTCAGTGTGAATACCACTTTTGATGCCAAGGACATGGGTGAGATTGTTGATGGTATGCTCGGCCTTAAGACACTCAATGTGCAAAGTATAAAGGCATACGAAGAACGCTTCGAAATTAAGCTGGAAGACAAAGAAATCTTTCCATACGACTTCACGGAAGGAACGATGACCATCACAGCGAGTTCCTCGGAAAAAGCTGAGGTGGTCGTGCGGTCAATGGAGAATGAAGATTTTGCGAAATTTGTTTGCGAAGTAATTAGCCCTAACATACCGAACTTGCCAGCTGAGTACTTTAAAGTAAGATTAAAGACAAATATGGTGGATTTCATATTTGGGGGCGGAAGCCTAAAGTTCAGTATTACTAATGGGTTAAATGAATATTCGATCGCTACGGTTTTTTCTTGGTTGAATATTTTAAGGGTCTTGAAGATATTTAAGGAAGGGAAGTTCGCGCTTTGGGTGGTCCGGGATGGCGAAGAACATCGAGTTGGTCATGTTGATGAGCCTATGCTGATCGACGATCAGGGGTGGCTAAGTTTACTGCCTCTTGTCGAACGATTTGGATATCTGCGCAATGAAGCCGCAGTGCCTGATAAAGAGATTTCCATAAAGGATATTTATGATGCCAAAGATGCCATTGATGCAGCGTACTATTCGTTCAGGGATCCTGGGGCATTGAGCCCACTAACATTTAAAACGGATGCCCCATCCGTTGAGCTTCCAAGGACAATGTCTTGTCTTCTTACAAATTTGCTTGTGGTCGGCGATGAGCGTTATGCGTATGCGACGAAATTTGAAATGACCTGGAGCAAGTCGAGCCTTGGGTTTAACTGGACAGGAAAGAACGGACAAGCAGTCGCGATTGAACCCATTTTTGATCAAGCTTCGATCAGCAGCTTTAGTAAGAGAATGGGAAGAATTAGCGGTTGCCAGTTAGCGATCGTCCCTGATTTGACAATGAATGTTGATGCTCCGGTAGATACGGTTGAAATGGATAAATCTGTGGAGAAGTATTGTGAACCTCAGGTCCGAGATCAGTCATCTTCTGACGCATAAGCCCTTCCAGAAACGGTCAACCAGCAGCGGCGCAGACTCCCAGCATAAGGAGCGGCCTACGGGCCGCTTTTAATTTCCTAGCTCTTGTTTCAATGATGTTGCCAACTTCCCGCACATGGTCGGATTGAACAGCGAGAAATTGGTTTGCTCTTTTTCCTGCGGTTGGTCGGCAAGTTTCTTCAAAGCATTGCTTGCCGTTTCAGAGGGGTTTTTCACGCCAGCCGAGGCCAAAAAATTGATCAATGCCTTTTGGGCGTCTTCAACGATTTCTGGCATATCTAGCCGCTTGTTACATTGATCCGCAAAGATCAACCGAGTGAGAGATTTTTGTAACTGTTCCTGTTTTTCTGGTGCAACTTCAATTGGCTGAGAAATAGCAGGAGAGGTTAAGGTCAGTGCCAATGCAAATACACTTGACCTAATCATTTGAACTCTTCCTTCGACCCGTCCTCGTACAGGACAGCGGAAACGCATATCTTAGCGGTTACGTCTTGAGGCCGGACTTTTGCTAGCCGAGCGGCGCTCCAAGAACCCTTTTCCACAAGGGCTGCCTTGGGCTTGATTACCGTGTCAGGATCGAGTGCAAGGTTTGCGATTTTCTCGCCAAAAGGGTCAACGAACAGTGCGACGGCTTTGAGCATGCGGATTTGTTTGTCGCTGTTGCTTTGTAGGGTCATGCTGACGGATACGCTCCCGAAATCTCCCGGTTTCGCTGACCAATCTTTGATCGTAAGCAGTTGAGAATTAAGGTTACCGCAGTCTGCGGTTTCAGCCGCTGCCGTGCTGGCCCAGAGCCCCGCAATCATTGCCCCGATGAATAAATACTTCATGCCCCGTCTCCTTCTTAGGTGGCGAGGACGATAGCTTTCGCCTGAAAGGAACGCAACATGGCTGACATCGCTACTCTGGGCTTGGAAGTGCGCAGTGATCAGGTTGAGAAAGGCACTCGTGCGCTCGACAAGATGTCCGGTGCGGCAAAACGGGCAGAAGCAGCGGTAAACGGCTTTTCCTCGACCAGTTCAGGTGCCGCATCTGCGGCTTCGCGGCTTGCGGCAGGAACGAATAACGCCGAAGCCGGACTGGAACGTGTTGCGGGCGCTGCAAGGCAAGCACAACAGTCACTTCGGTTGGCGAGTGCTGCCGCAAACGACAACATCAAGGCAGCAAGCAAGTTCAATACAGCCAACATCGCGGCACAATTTCAGGACATCGCCGTTTCTGCGCAGATGGGAATGGGCGCATTCCAGATCGGCTTGCAGCAGGGCACGCAGCTTGCAGCGGTCATCAGCATGATGGAAAACCCGTTACGCGGTCTCGGCGCGGCATTCATGTCCGTCATCTCGCCAGTAAGCCTCCTGACCATCGGCCTTGTGTCGCTTTCTGCGGCGGGTCTGCAAATGGTCGATTGGCCAAAGCGCACCGCTCAGGCTCTCATCTTCCTTGCCGACAATCTTAAGGCCATTGCTCCTTACGCTGCAACGGCTGCTGCGGCACTCGCGCTAATCTATGCGCCATCCGTGATCGCCGGAATGGTAAATCTCATCGCCTGGATGGGACGTGTATCGGTCGCTGCGGTCAGCATGGGTGCATCGTTCGCGCTCGCTAATCCCGTTACCGCTCTGGTGGCTGGTTTTGCCGCAGCCGTCATTGCCGCAAATATATTCCGCGATGAACTGACCAGGATCTTCGGACTGGACATCGTCGGGGCCGCAAAAAGCGGGGTCAATGCTATCATCGGGGTATTCGTCGGAAGCTACAATGCTATTGTAAAAGGATGGTCGGCACTTCCCGGGGCATTTGCTGATCTGTCCATTCAGGTCGCTAATAATTTTCTCGGCGGTATCCAGTATATGGTGCGCGAGACTGTAAGCCTCGTGAACGGCATGATTATAAGCATCAACGGGTCGCTTCGGAACGGATTTGAAGCATTGGGAATGGATCGGGAAGCGGCGCCGCAGTTTCCCGATCTGGGGCCATTGCGCAACTACAAGATTAGTCAAATTGAAAATCCCTATGCAGGCCAAGCCCAAGCATTTGACAAAGGTGTGTTAAAATCCATTCAGGATGCGCAAAAGACTGACTATGTCGGCAATACGTACTCAGCTATTGAAAGCGGGGCATCTGCCGCAGCGGGTAAGCTGAGAGAGCTTGCCAAGGGCCTAACCGACGTTGACGATAAGTCGAAGAAGGGTCGGAAGCGGAGGGGCAAGACTGATGCCGAATATTATCAGGACATCATTGACGGTGCTGATCGGCGGATAGCGTCACTTCTGGTCGAACAGCAGGCACTTGGCATGACGGAAGAAGCCGCCAATGCGCTTCGGTACGAGCAGGAAATGCTCAATCAGGCGCAACAGCATGGTATCGAGCTCACGCCGAAGCAGGCTGACTATATCAAGATGCTTGCCGGAACCATGGCGGGTCTGGAATCAGCAATCCAGAAGGCACAGGATGCGATCAACTTCGCCAAGGTTACAACTAAGGGATTCTTCTCCGATATGGCGAACGGTCTTGCCAATGGGCGAGGCTTGTGGGGTTCACTTGCCGACGCTGCGGTAAATGCGATCACCAAGATTGCTGATGCCCTGATCGATAGCGGGATAGATTCGCTCTTTGGCGGAAGTGGCTTTGGCAGCCTCTTAGGCGAGTTGTTCGGCGGTAAATCGGCAGACCCGTGGTCAGGCCTGCGGCTTGCAAGTGGCGGCTACGTATCCGGTCCCGGCTCTGCGACCTCTGACAGCATTCCTGCATGGTTGTCGAATGGTGAGTTCGTCATGAATGCCCAGGCAACCAAGGCATTCGGGCCGTGGTTGCAGGCGATGAACGATAACAAGTTGCGCGGTTTTGCCTATGGTGGTCCGGTCGACGGGAATGTCGTCTCTATGCCGTCTCGCTCCACCTTGCCGAGTGTTCGAGAGGCTGCTGTTAGCGGCGGTCGACAGACTGTTCGTGTCATCACCGAAACTCGTTTCGTGAACGATGGAAACTTTCAGAACTATATCAAGGGCGAAGTTGAGGAAGGTTCTGCGAAGACCTTCAAGGCCGGTATTCAGAAATACGACAAGGGCGGCGCCGTTCGTGCTGCTCGTGATCTGCGTCAGGTGAACCAGAGAGGCTATGCGAAATGAGTATCAGTCTCCCTGACTTCATCGAGTATCAGGCTGGCCGTCCACGACTGAACAAGCCGATTTCCATGTCTCGGTATGGTGAACGCGCCATATCAATGATTCAGAACGGTGATGAGTGGTGGACGGTCAATATCGAAACACAGCCAATGTATGATGAAGACTTGGCCGAGTTCGAAGGCTGGCTTGCTCAGGCACAGAACGGCATGGAGACGATTGTTTACACGGTTTTGGGCAAGCAATCGCTTCCTCGTGCTTATTGGATCAATCCGAATAGTGCTGTTCCGGCAGACAATGGTACTCTTACATCCGTGACGAATGGGAAAGCGCTGCTGATCGGAGGCGTAACGGTTGGACTGGCGATGACAAAGGGCGATTTGATCTCGCTTACGACCGGTGAATATCACAGCCTGCATCGAGTAACTGCTAATGCAACCGCAGGAGCGACAATCACTCTTCCCGTCGAGCCTCCGGTGCCATCGTATATCGCCAACGGGGCAACGGTTCGCTTCAAAGACCCGGTTCTGAATACCCGGATTGTTCCGGGATCGACCGAAGTTGAAGATGGCGTAATGCCAACGGCAAAGTTTCAAATCATTGAGGTGCCGAAATGAATGTTACCGAAACTCAATAGTGAAATTCACGGGGCCGATATATTTCGATTTCAAGGGTTCGCATTCCAGAATCAGATCTGAAGCGTCTTTCCCGAATGTAACGTTGCCGTCGTCTCCGTTGTGTCTGACTTCAATCTCTTGAAATATTCCACCTTCCGAGACAACGAGTTTGATCGATGCTTTGCCGTCTAGTGGTATCCCTTTGACCTTACTCAACTTGGATACACACTGGATTATTTCCGTTCGGAGCTCCTCTATTTCCTGCTGAGCGTATTCTTTGGGTGGTCCATAACCGGCCAAGACAATTGATGCAGCAGGTACGAAAAGCAATCGAACATTCCGCTGCATCGTCTTGCCTCCAAAAATCGTCGATCGCTCGTATTACGATGAGTTTATCACATGGCTTTCCCAGCACGTCTACAGCAATTGCTCAACGAGGGCAGGGGCAAGATCGCCTCTGCCGTGAAGTTCGAGTTCGGCACCGGCATTTATGGATTCTTTTCAGGTAAGGGCAGTCAGGACTACGGTGGCCTGACCTATCACGGCAATACGCTGATCGATATCGACGAGCCGATGTATGCGCTCGGCACGGCAGCGCAGCCAGTGACTATGCGACTGCCAGCTGCCGCCGACTTTGGCCTGACCCCAGACAAGCTCGGTCAGATCGAGCAGGAAGACTACAAGAACCGTCCTGTCACTTTCTACGACTTCTATTTCGACCCTGACACCAACGCTTTCCTTCATGTTGAGCCGACGTGGTACGGGTATGTCGATACCATCGATCACCGCGAGGAAAGCGACGAGGTTTGGCTTGAAGGCCATATCGAGACCGGCGCAGTCGACAATTTCCGCGAAGGCTATCGATACGCCTCACATGAGGATCAGCAGCTTGTTTCGCCGGGCGATATGCTTTTCGAATACGCAGCAAGGACCAAGAATGAATTCTTCAAAATCAAGTTCGGCTAGGGTTGCGGGCTGGGATCGAGCGCTGGAAGACCTTGCAACCACTCACGTGTCGATCATTCCGGAATGGGGCGTTTCAGACTGCCTGATGACGGCAGCTGATGCGATCAAGGCAGTCACCGGTGAAAACCCACTTGCTGAGTTTCGAGGCAAGTACAAAACCGAAGCCGGTGCGGCTCGAAAGATGCGCGCAAATGGCTGTGAGAACGTCAAGGACGTGTTCGAGACCTATCTCCGGCTTGAGCCAATTAATCGGCTCTCCGCCCGCCGGGGTGATGTCGGCGTGATGATCATCAACGACGAATACGTGGCCGGGTTCATCTGTGGATCAGGCTTTGCTGTGAAACAGCCGCACGGGCTCACGTTCTTTCCGGTGACCGATATCGAGCAGGCCTACAGGGTCGGCAGCTAACCACAACTACAATTTGCGCCTTTGAAGGTCCGCCAGCAGCGGGCCTTTTTTGTTGCGCGTGCATGAGGCTTCCATATGCCATTCCTAGCACCTATTGGCGCTTTCATTGGAGGCGTTGTGTCCAGCGTTGCCGCATGGGCGGCAGCAAGCCCGATCCTTGCCGGTATTGCGCAGACAGCCTTCGGCATTGCAGCTAAGTTTGCTCTCAATGCAATATTTCCGCCAAAGACGCAGAGCCGCGCTTCCGAACTGGAAACTCAGTACGGGGCAAACATCCCGCGTTCAGTCATTCTTGGCACGTGTGCGACCGAAGGTCATCATATCTATCGCAACAGCTACGGCAGCGGCGGGCGTCTCATTCAGGACGTGTTCGTCCTGTCCAGCTTCCGTATCACCGCTGTGCCGCGTGTACGCTACAACGGTGAGTGGCGTTCGCTAGTGCAGCAAGATGCTGACGGATACTGGCTTGTGCCGAACGAAGGGACGAGTGGCGACGATCACGACAACGTCCGGGTGAAGTTCTATTACGGCACGATGGATCAGCTAGCAGAGCCGACGCTGATCAATAATGCCCGCCCTGCCGGTCGCTGGACTGCGAACCATCGTGGCGCTGGCATTGCCTATGCCATCGTGTTTTCGGAACTGCGCAAGAACGGCGATGGCCTGACCTCGCCAGCCAAGTTGCTGTTCGAAGTCGTTGGCGCTCCGCTGTACGACTGGCGCAAGGACAGCACCATGGGCGGTTCGGGCGCGCATCGCTGGAATGACCAGAGCACGTGGGAATATTCCGATAATCCGCCAGTCCAGATCTACAATCTGGAGCGCGGTTTCTTCAACGGAACCCAGCGCATGGTCGGCAAGGCCGTTCGTGCAAGCCGCCTCCCATTGGCAGAATATACCCAGGCTGCGAACATCTGCGATGAATCCATGCCGGACGGTTCGAAGCGTTATCGTGCACATGCGATTGCCAAGGATGGTCCCGGAGCGAACCACGATGCCAACCTGATGCCGATCCTAGAAGCGATGTGCGGCTCATGGGTTGAGCGCGTTGATGGTGAATTCCCGATTGCAGGCGCGCCACAGGCAATCGTTGCCACGATCACGGACGACGATATCAAGCGTGGTGCACCGCTTCGCTTCAGCGCGAAACGCAAGCGGACTGAGCTTATCAACACTGTTGCGGCTTCTTATGTCTCACCTGAAGATTTCTACGAGACGAAGGACGCGGCAACCCGCATCGATGCAGGCGCTCTGGCCGAAGATCGGGAAACGCTGGCCAGCGCCATTCCTTACGCCGCCGTCACCGATGTACGGCAGGTGGACAGGCTGGCAGACATCGCAATTCGTGGCGCTCGCTATCAGGCGTCGGCGGAAATCGTCGTTCATCCGAAGTTCCTCGACACGATCAAGGAAGGCCGGTGGGTTCGCTGGAATAGCGCCAAGTATGGCGATCGCACGTTTCAGGTGCTGACCCGCCAGCTTGGTGGGATCAATACCGATGGCGCTCGCGATATCTCGCTGTCTTTGCAGCAGATCAGCAACGGGGTCTTCGACCCGACCGCATACGAAACAAATCCGCCTGCGTAGCGACAATCAAGGTGAGATTCAGCGTCAATCAGGATGAGACTCGCGCCGGGGTGTGACGGAGAGAGGGCGTAGCCCGACCGTAGTCATATCCCGGCGCGGCGCAGATTTTCGACGTCTCATGATCGCGGTCGGTCCGATACATTTCAGGTTTTCTGGATTGGAGAACCAGTTTGTGCCGGGTCGTCATGTAACCGATCATCAGATGAGATTATTCATGAAGTATCGACAAATGCATTCAGTAGAGGTCGCCGCTGCAAAAGCGTCGATCAGCCGGGCCACGGCCTATCGTCTCGATAAGGAGACGCAACTTCCATCCCAAAGCAAAGCACCACGCGGGCGTCGTCGTCCTGATCCGCTTGAGCCGATATTCGATACGGAAGTTGTTCCGCTCCTCAAAGCAGCACCGGGCATCCGCGCCGTGGCCGTTTTCAACGAGATGCTACGGCGGCATCCAGAACTGCCCGAAGGTATCCGCCGCACGCTCGAGCGTCGCATCCGGTCCTGGCGTGCTGTTCACGGTGAGGCCCAGGAGGTCATCTTCCGCCAGACGCATGAACCTGGTCGGCTGGGCCTTTCGGATTTTACTGACATGAGCAGCCTCGGCATCACAGTCGCCGGCCAGCCGCTCGATCATTTGTTTTATCACTTCCGGCTTGTCTGGTCTGGGTTCGAGCATGCTCATGTCATTCTCGGCGGCGAGAGCTTCGTTGCGCTGGCAGAAGGGTTGCAGAACGCCCTGTGGTCTGTGGGGGGCGCGCCCCTTTATCACCGCAGCGACAGTCTGTCGGCCGCCTTCCGCAACCTCGATGCCGATGCCAAGGTCGACCTGACAAATCGCTATGACGAACTGTGTGCCCATTATCGCATGACGCCGACGCGCAACAACAAGGGCATCGCACATGAGAACGGCTCGATCGAAAGCTCCCATGGCCATCTCAAGAATGCTGTTCGTGATGCCTTGCTGATGCGCGGTACCAGGGAATTCGCTGATCTCAGCTCTTACCGCGCCTTTGTCGACGAGATTGTCAGCCGGCGCAACGCCGCCCATGGCAAGCGTATCGATGCCGAGCGGTCCCATTTGCAGGCGCTGCCCGAGCGCCGGACCACGGACTTCGAAGAGGTTGTCGTGACGGTATCTCGCACCGGCGGCTTTACCTTGCGCAAGGTGTTCTACACCGTGCCGTCCCGCCTCATCGGGCATAGACTTCGGGTGCGCTTGTTCGACGATCGGCTTGATGTCTTTGTCGGGGGTACGCACCTGATGACGCTGCGCAGGGGACGTGGCCATGCCGACGGGCGGCATGATCAGGTCGTCAATTACCACCACATCATCCATTCCCTGCGCAAAAAGCCGATGGCGCTGCGTGGTCTCGTCTATCGTGACAAGCTCTTTCCACGGCAGGAATACCGCAGAGCCTACGAGACACTCATCGAGCATCTTCCCGACAAGCAGGCCTGCAAGATCACCGTCGAGCTTCTGGCGCTGGCGCATGATCGCGGCTGCGAGCGCGAACTTGCCGAAGAATTGGCCACGACACTCGATGCCGGAGATCTGCCCGATCTGGCTGCAATGCAAGCGCTCTTCGGTCCCGATCCAGCCAAATTGCCGACCGTCCATGTCCAACTCGCATCGCTTCATGGCTACGAGGCCTTGATCGGGACAGGAGAAGCAGCATGAAGAACGCTCATGTCATCGATGAAGCGCGGCTCGGCATCATGCTCAACGAACTCCGACTGCCGACAATCAAGACTCTATGGTCGCAATTTGCCGAACAGGCCGATCGAGAAGGATGGCCGGCCGCACGCTTCCTATCGGCCATCGCCGAGCACGAATTGGCCGAGCGTGCCCACCGCAGGATTGAAAGGCATCTCGCTGAGGCACACCTGCCACCTGGAAAGACCCTGGATAGCTTCGCTTTCGACGCCGTGCCCATGGTCTCAAAGGCCCAGGTCATGGCAATTACCGCTGGCGACAGTTGGCTCGCCAAAGGTGCCAATATCCTCATGTTCGGCCCACCCGGTGGAGGAAAGAGCCATCTCGCTGCCGCTATCGGCCTCGCACTTATCGAGAATGGATGGCGCGTGCTATTCACCCGAACAACCGACCTCGTGCAAAAGCTACAGGTCGCGCGCAGGGAACTGCAGCTCGAATCTGCTATCGCCAAACTCGACAAGTTCGACTTGCTCATCCTCGATGATCTCGCCTACGTCACCAAGGATCAGGCCGAAACGAGCGTGCTCTTCGAGCTGATATCGGCACGCTACGAGCACAGATCGGTCTTGATTACCGCAAACCAGCCATTTGGAGAGTGGAACCGGGTCTTCCCAGATCCTGCCATGACACTCGCAGCGGTCGACCGGCTTGTTCATCACGCTACGATCTTCGAGATGAATGTCGAAAGCTACCGGCGAAGAACGGCGCTGGAGGAAAAACGCCAACGCGGACGACCGGCATCTTTTGCGACAATCAAAACCTCGACGGTGATTGCCGCGGAGCGACAATCAGAAAGCGACGAAGAGCTTGCCAGCGACATTCAACGTGATAACTTCAACTCGACCGCGACATAAGAATCTCATCCAGATTGTCGCCCGCGTCTCATCCTGATCGCCGCGCTATATCCGCCCAACATCATCGTTGTCCCGCCGCCGCAGTATCTGGCCGAGGTGCAGAACTTCGATGTCATTCCAACCATCGTCAAGGCTGATGGAGCTGGAGAACTACCGGGTGCCCGACTGCTGTGGGATACGATCGATGACATTTCTGTTGTCGGTGTCGATATCGAGTACTGGCCGGCCAACGATCCAAACCAGGTATTCAAGCGCTTCGTGACGTGGGACGTGGTGAACGTTCTTCTGGTCGAAGGCCTGACCTCTCTTACGGACTGGTTCGTTCGGACGCGCCTGCGTGTCGATAATGGGCGTGCTGTGGCGTGGGCCGCGGCAAAGCCATTTCGGACGCTGAATGCACAAGGTGATCAAAACCCGATCGATTATGAAGCTCTGGCCGATGATCTGAAAGGTTATCTCGGCTGGATAGGGCCACAGGTGCGCGAACTGATCCGTCTCAGTCAGGAGCTGGTGACACAAATTGCTGACAACCATGCCAATGCCTATGAGGACCGGCAGATGCTGGTCCGCAGACTGGAAAGCACGTTCGGCAGTGCTCAAGCACAGTGGGAGGAAGCCATTTTCGTCGCCACCGGGCCAAACAGCGCCATCGGGCAGCAACTCACGACGATCAATGCTCAGCTGTTCGACGTGAACGGCGCGAGCATCATTCAGTTGCTGCAAGTGCGGGTTGATGGTGTCGAGGATGATGTAGCGGCACAAGCCAATCTCATCACGCAGCTTTCCTCCAATATCGGTGAAGTGTCAGCCAATGCCACGTTCCGGATGGGCACTTACAATGCTCCATCGGGCTGGAATGCTCGTATCGGTATGGAAGTGCGCGGTGGGACAGATGACAGCTTCAAAAGTGCTGGCTTGTTCCTTGATGTTACCAGCACCCAAGCGCGTATCGCTCTTATTGCGGAGCAGATCGTATTTTCGAACGGAACCGAGTTCTTCAAGCCTTTCGTCATCCAGAACAACGTGATGTACGGCGAAGGCTTCGTCATGGATTGGGCGAAGATCGTAAATGTTTCGATCCAGTGGGCACAGATACAGAATGCCGTTATCAATAATCTGGTCGTCGGAACAAGCAATCTGGATTTCGGGGCAGTCACAGGCGGCTCACGCGCTTCATTCAACCAGCTTCTGAACGGATCAACCGGAGCTGTTGCGGCCCTGACCATTAACAATCCGGTCGGCAACAAGACTATCCCCGGCTGCAATGTCTCCCTGACCTATTCGTCTACGGGTTCAATGACGCTGAAACTGGCGCTCCTGAATATAACCACCGGTGCAGAGATAATCTCGAACACCGGCACGGCTTCGGGCGGTAGCAACACACTGACCCTTGGCGGCAGCAATGTCGATTTCAGTTCGGTTGCCGGAAACAACGTCTACGGGCTTCAGGTAACCGTTCTGGCCAGCAGCGGAACCACAACAGTGAACAATACTGTCGGGACCGTACAAGCGCTCTTCTGGAAGCGCTGACCTTCATCAAAATCCAATCATAGGAAACCGCGTGAACAGCGCGGGGAGGTATTTCATGGCTGTTCTGTCGGACTATACCGATGGCACGATCACCGTAACCAATGGATCGGTTGATTTCACGGGAACGGACACGCTCTGGCGAAGTGCTGCATTTCGAGAGGGTGATACCGTCCTTCTACAGGGCTTCACCGGAGTGATCGCCGGTACGTCGGACGATGATCCGCTGATCTTGTCCAACACGACAGGGCAGTTCACCGAGCCGTGGCCGGGTGCAAGCGGTACGTTCTCCTATCGGATGCGCTATCAGCCAGACAATGCCCGTTTTTCGGCGAAAAGCACGGCTCTGATCAATCTTCTCGCCAATGGCATTCTGCGAGGTATTGCTGACATCGGCGTGCAGGATGGCAAGCTTCTAATCGGCAACGTTGCTGGTCTTTATGACCTGATTGATAAATCGGAACTCGGATTGCAAGACCCGAACGGCAGTCTCGCCAAGCTGGCGGCGCTGCAGCTGGCTGCGAACATGGTTCTTCGGACAAACGCCGAAGGAGCAATGGAACAGTCTCAGTTAACGTCATCCGGCGTGGCGCTCTTAAAGGCTCCACCAGTCGCGGACGGCCAGTTTCTATACGCAATTGGACCGGACGAATTTTCTGTCGCTACGCTCACGACATGGTCGCGCAGTTTTCTGGCTTCACCAGATGCGGCCGAGCAGCGCCGTATCATCGGCTATAATCGACCGGCATTCAAAGCGCATCTCGCTTCCAATCAGCTTGTCTATAACGGCACGACTAATCTGACCTTCACGGCAGCGCCTTTGAATGTCAACAACGGGTGGTCAGGCGGCAGGTTTACCATCACCCAGCCAGGCACCTATTTCTTCATGTTGAATATTACGATTGGCGATGGCTTTGCCGGGCAGTTCATCCCGCAGATATTCGTCAGTAACGGTACAAATCCATCATCTGTCTACAGTGAGGTCGTTGCCCCCATCGGGCCGCAGAGTGCGCAGCGGTTCTATGCCGGAGGAAACGTGGGAGCCGCTATATGGCTCAACACAGGATCTTACGTAGAATTCAAGCTAGTGTTGGATGCCGTACAGGGCAACCCGTACATGGGTGCCTTTCGGTGTTCTGCGACCGGCTTTTTGATGTGAGGGCACTATGAAATACAAGTTCATCAAGTTCGGCCCGGAGGGTTTCCCGCTCTTCTATTATGACGAGGTCACCTATCCGCCGACCGAAGACGGAAACCGGAACCCTGATATTCCAATGGATGCGGTTCCTGTTACCGACGAACAATGGGCAGATGCACAGCGTATTGCTTTGTGGCAATCGCTGGACGGCACGCTTACAACCCCGCCGCCACCGGAGCCGGTGGAAAGCCCTTCAGTTGTCGTCATTCCATCTGTAAGCCTCTGGGAGCGCCTGACTGAAGCCGAGGCGGAGCAAGTAAATGCTGTCATGGCAACACAACCGTTCCGCACCCGGCAGATTTTCCTGACAGCAAACACCTTTTGTTCCGACCATGAATTGTGGCCACTCCTGCAGCAGATGGCGATCGAACTGTTTGGAGAAGTCAGGGCAGCTGAACTACTCGCTGGCTGATTGCGTCACCTGCGTTTCTCCCGCCAGATCATCCATATGATGATTACCAGAAGCGCTGCAACCAGAGCGCCTTCGATCCAGTAGTACCAATGCATGGCGTCCCTCCCGCTGATGATAACGGCGAACGGACAAAATAGTTCAAAATTCAAAATATCGAGGTTCTTATGAAACTCGTCTCCGACTGGAGGTGGGTGCTTCGCTATGCGTGGTCCATCCGCCTCTTAATCGCTGCCGGCATCCTGACCGGCCTAGAAGCTGTGTTGCCCTACCTGGCTGACACATCCCTCATCCCCGATCAATGGTTTCGCCTTTTGATGTTCGTCGTGACGATAGCGGCGTTCATGGCGCGCATCATTTCCCAAAAGGATTCCTCAAATGAGTAAACGTGCAAAGGGCGCTCTGGCGTCCGGACTTGGCCTTGTTGCGATGACCGCGGCATATCTCACCGTTCCGTGGGAGGGCGTCGAGAACAAGGCCTACTACGACAAGCTGGGCCGTGTCTGGACGGTTTGCGCAGGCGAAACCAAGGGCGTGAAGCCAGGCGACCGATACAGCGATGCGCAATGCCTCAAGATGCTGGAAAAGCGGCTTGAGAACGATTTCCGCAAACCCCTGCAGAAATGTATCGTCACCTTCGATCTTGCTCCGATCAGCGTGCAGGCCTCCATGCTCGATCTTTCCTATAACGTCGGGATAGGTGCGGCCTGCAAGTCGACAGCAGCGCGGCGCATGGCCGAACGTAAATGGCGAGACGCTTGCCAAGCGATGACGCTCTATAACCGCGCCGGCGGCAAGGTGATCGACGGCCTGAAAAAGCGCAGGGAATACGGAGACGCGCAGCGCGTCGGCGAACTGGAGCTTTGCCTCGCGGGGCTGGGTTGATGTTCGGGCTTCTGGACTACATCAAGATCGGGCTGGGTGTGGTCGCTGGCATCGTGCTTGCCTCGATTTACTTCAATGGCGTTCCGGTTCTCAAGGATCTGCCAGCAGTCGGATTCCTGTTCGAGGGGCAAGCGAAGAGAGGCCTTGTTCCCCAGTTCGAGCTTGCTGCAGCACGTGCCGAGCGGGATGAGCTGCAGCGCCAGCTGAAAGTCAGCGAGTTCGTGACTGCCGCCTATCAGGAACAGATCCGCAATGTCTGGGCCAGTGAAGCCGCCCGGACTGAGAAAACCGAACAGGAGATCGCCGACTATGAACGCAAGCTTGCTGAGGCGGGCCGCGCTTGCCTGCTTGATAACGACGATATTGAGTTCCTGCGCCGCTGAAAGAAAGCTGATTGCCGCAGGCGAGGCACAAGGGCGGGCCGCTGCAGGAACGACCCTGCCTGACTACCCTGAAGACTGCCGGCGCAAGGAAGCGCATGCGCCGCTCGTCGAGGGGCAGGAAAAGCTATCGATCTTGAAACGTGAGCGTGAGGCGCTCGATAGGCAGAACGCACGGACTGACCGGTGCGCCGGCTTTTATGATGAAGTGAAGAGGGGGCTTCAATGAATGCTGATTTGCAATGGTTGATCGGCACGGCTCTCGGTTTGGCGACTTTCTTCGGCGGAGCGCTTCTCACCGCATTCAGATCCCTGTCTGCCTCCATAAAAAACGGGGATGATCGGTTGGCCGAAGGGATCAAGGCGGGCGACGATCAACTGCATGAACGGGTTAACCGCGTTCGCGACGAATATGTCCGACGTGTAGATCTGGACGACCACGTGAAGCAACTGCGCGACGGCATGAAGGAAATGCGGGATGAAACCAGAGAAGGCCTGAAAGAGACGAACAAGCGCCTCGATCAAGTGCTCGCCGTTCTAGCGCAGGATAAAAAGGTTTGACCTAAAAAGAGCCCCGCAGCGAAGAACGTGCGGGGCTGGAAGTCATATGTCATCATCGGCACCCAAAATTTTATTGAGGGATTCGGATTTGTAAAGCCCCGATGTTTAACGTTCATTCAAACGGTACCAGCCTCGCATCACTCGGATGTAGGCTGGCTTATGCTGATAGTTGGTCTTGACAGAATGCTTGCGCAGATGATCTGCGATTTTTGCAACGTCCACGTCAGGCAAAGCACGATGAACGAACCTAGCGCTAAATGGTTCGCGCAGCTGCAGGCGTCGAAGCGCCCTTTCGATCTCTGAATTTTTCATTGCCCCCTCTGCCCACAATCGAATTAGATGCCCCGACGCGCTCTTCCCGGAGGCGTCGGGGCCGCGCTCGACAAATGAGGTGCATGCCCTTGCCTTGCGCTTTATCCGCTGAGCTTCGTACGACCCAGCGAATAACTGAAAAATGCCCTGCCGAGGGACGAGCTAGGCAGGGCTGCGCCAGCGGTGGTTCTGGTGCCAGTAGTAGAGGTGAACTGGCGCGAAGTTATCGTTCTTGCATCATTAAAACTCTGGGGAGGGGGAATGGTTCCGCGGCGGGAGCTCCAGACCATTCTTCGGGAATAGTTCTCTTATCACCCGTGTGTACGCCATTAACCATGCTATTCATTAAATCATAGCTACGCGTTTCTGCGACGGCGCTTATTGGTTAGCAGGGTCTAATTAAAAGTTGTTAAGAAGGTGTTTGGCTTCGCCTGGGCGTGGTCGGTGCCTTGCGCTTAGGTTTGGGTAACAAGCCTTCCCTTTGTGCCCTCTTTTTCGCATCCTTACGTGCACGTCGAATAGCCTCTCCCTTTTCGCGGGTGCGCTTTTCGGATGGCTTTTCGTATGCTCGGCGCTCTCGAAGTTCACGGAAAATGCCTTCTCGCTGCATCTTCTTTTTGAGCACGCGCAGCGCTTGATCAATATTATTATCTCGTACAAGTACCTGCATTAAATTCCTAACTATGGCTTTGGTGGTTGGTTATGTTCTAATCGCGCAGCTCGCAGCCGCTCTGTTTTGGCGTCTATAGCTGCTTTTTCTGTCTCGAGAATAGCTTTTGCGGCGTTGTCCGTTATCGCGTTTTTCGCTTCCGTACGTGACAACGGTTTCTTGAAAAGCGTATCTTTAGTTAGTTCGGTCGATTTTGCTTCAAGCATTTTCCTTGTCCTTGTCCTGGTTCTGGAAAGGTCACACTTTCCGTGAAGGATTGAATGGGTGGGGGACAAGCCTCCATATGATCGCCGTAACATCGGTTTCGCCGACATAATTGGAATTGCTGATATCTATCCTATCAATGCGAGAACACCGTTTGGATGTTTTAACCTCTGTTTACGGGCAAAAAACAAAAAAGGCCGGGAAAACCCGACCTTTTAATCGCCTCAACGATCAGTGCCAGTACATCCGTGGTCATGGATCGAAGGCAATGTCTGAACACTAAAACTAAAGTGCTTGCAGATTATCTGCGGCTTTCTTGCCAGAACGGCGATCAGCTACGAGTTCGAAGCTAACCCGTTGACCTTCGTTGAGCGTATGCAATCCTGCGCGTTCAACTGCGGAAATGTGAACAAAAACATCTGGAGATCCGTCTTCGGGTTGGATAAATCCAAAGCCTTTGCCGCCATTAAAGAATTTTACTGTTCCGTTGGTCATATTGAATATCCTTCAAATCGAACGGTTAAATAATAACGAAAATTAATTCGCTGCGAGTTTTACGATTTGAAAGAAAAAGAGGGGCTTTAAATCTTAGCCACGTCGTTCGATAACAAAGTCGATGGACATCATTTAGCGTTAATCAACGCTTTTTACAAGAGTAGCGCTCTTGTTTTATTAAAAATTGATTCTGCGGCTTAAAAAAAGAACCCCGCAGCGAAAACTGCGCGGGGTAATGGGGAGGTATAATGAACCTGACCAAAATTCTAATCACGCGAGATAAAAAGTAGAGCCCCGACGCTTTCGGCCGGCGTCGGGGTCGCGCTCGGCATTTGAGGTGCATGACCTTGCCGTGCGCTCTATCCGCTGAGCTTCGTACGACCCAGCGAATAACTGAAAAATGCCCTGCCGAGGGACGAGCTAGGCAGGGCTGCGCGCGATGGTTCTGGTGCCAGTAGAGGTGAACTGGCGCGAAGTTATCGTTCTTGCATCATTAAAACTCTGGGGAGGGGGAATGGTTCCGCTGTGAGCGCCACGCTATTCCTCCGGGTCAGTTCCCATCTCTCCCATCTGGACGCGCTTAGCCATGCTGGCGGCTGGAGGTCAGTCAGCGTCGGCGCGTACCCTAGAAAGCGGATTCCCCCGTCCTCCTACTAATCCGCTTGATCCTTGATGTTCTTTGAGAAATCTACGACTTTCACTTTATTCCCGTAATCCCTCGCGGCCTCTTCCTCTGTAAGATGATCAAGTGGAATATACGTATGGATTTGATTGCCCGCTGCCTCGCGTTGCCTCTGATGCTCACGAACAGCGTCTCTGAGGCCTTGTATAAATGTGGCGTCTGGGCGTGACTCCCTGCCCATAGGGCTTGGATGTGATGACATTACCGCTTGAAGGATTTCATCGATAACCGCACGAAACGTTTCGTTTTCGATGTTCGTGATGTGTGGGCAATCCGCCAGTCTGTCTCGTTCACGCTTCAGGTTGTCGTGAAACCTGATTTCATTCCAATTAGCCATAGTCCCGCCTAAAGTTTAGAATTGCGTGGATTGTTTTGTATCCAAATTGTTTCGACTGTGCAGCCTAACAGGCCTGCACGGGGGCTCAGACCAGCTTCAAGCCAGTTTTGTTCCCTCCGGTTGGGCTTCCTGGTGCTCCGGTCAAACCAAAGACCAATTTTTCAACTTCATCGTGGGGCCACCCGAGCTCCTTCGCGATATCTGCTTTAGTCATTTTGCGCTGCCAGAGATCCGTGAGAACGAGCTGCCAAAGCGTTGACCTTTCTCGTTCGATGCCGATCTTCTCACTTTTCCGGTAACCGCGTTTCGCTAGGTCGATACAGAAACTACGGTATTGCCAATCGGATAAGAAGCCTAGCTGGTTCAATCTAACAGTAAGGGCCATGGCAGAAACTCTCCATCGCTTCTTGGCGCTGATGATCAAATTGACGCTAATACCCCTTCTCGGCATTGTGGCCTTTATGTCATTCTCAGGCATCAAGAAGGCTGACCCAAATTGGTTGGCTTCTATTTCCGCAGATTTTGTAGGACGGGGACCCGCATGCTTATGCATCACGAGGTGGCCCAGTTCGTGGGCGCTATCAAAAATGCTATGCTCGGCGCTTTTACACGTGTTCAGGAAAACAAAAGGTTTTTCGTCGCGCCAGAATGAATAGGCATCGACGTTATCATTGTTCTCCGCCAACGACAGTACGCGAACGCCCTTCGATTCCAGCAGTTTAAGCACATTACCGATTGGTCTATCCCCGATACCCCAATGTTGCCTCACAAGCCGCGCAGCTCCTTCTGGATCATCAAGTGAACTGAGATCCAGAAGGTCGGGTTGTGGCAGATTATAATGCTTCTGAACCCAGTCGTAGAGCTCCAAGCCCAACGTACCGGCACAGAGCGCGGTATCGCGCTCTTTGGCACTCATCTTCTTCAAACTGCGGAAACTAACTGTTTCGGGATCGAGTTCTTCCGGATCGATATCAACTTCAAAAAACTCTGCTGGATATCCTAAAGCCTGCGCCAAAGCTCCGACAGTATCGTTATCGGGCGACCGTGTCTGGCCACTTTCGATGCGCGAGATTGTAACAGCCGTAATGCCGGACATTTCTGCCAGCTGGATACCAGAAATCCCTCGCCTTTTGCGGGCGAGGGTGAAGCGCTTACGGTTAAACATGGTCTCTACTAACGTCTCGAAATGGTTACGTCGAATTCGTCTGCCGGTTGAGGCGGGGTCGCATCTAGCTCAATTTTCCCGAAATCTGAGCCATCAGATACAAAAATTCTCTCAACAAAATCAATGAATTTCTTCTCTGCTACGATAGGTCTCGATACTTCGACGCCGCCCTTTTGATCGACCATTACAAAATATATTGCAGATCGAGCTCCAATAGGGGTGGGCTTGGGTGGAACCGCTACGCCTGCCTTTGCGAAGAGATTTCCTTGGCACGCGCGCTCAGCGCCCGCACCTTTTTCCGAAATGGGCTTGGGTTCCGTCAACGGATCACACGCTACATCGATATTTTGGAAACATACTTTTACCCCGGTATTGATATTAACAATTCCTTCGAGGCCTCCATCTCGGTCAAGGCGCCAAATGCTTCCGATATACTGTTGGCGCATTGACTCGACACCAAAGTGATATGCGAGCGAACCGGGTGCGTTCGCCGCCATTAGTGGACCAGCATCGAGACGATAACCGTGCGCCACGTCGCGAATCGTGAGAATGCCATCTTTGGATAGTCCCAGCGCAGTTAACCGAGCCTCTGCGGAGTGTGCTTCTACAATTGTGTACTTTGACTTGACGCTGCTCATTGCTCAAACCTTGTTAATTTTTCTTACCACAAATGTGGATCAAAAAATTAACAAGGTCAAGCCGGGTTCTGTTCCCTGTTCACAAGGAAATTGCGTTGCACCTTGAATCTTTCGGCGAGCGATTGCCTCAACTTCGGGTCGAATCGAATCCAAGGCACTGTTTTCCTTCAGAAGGTGGGGCAGGCGCATGAAAAAACATAATGTTTGCAACGAATACTTTTCTGCCCCACTTTTCTGCAAGCTATTGAAAAGGCCGGAAATCCCTAGAACCTCCGGTACTCCCATCTAACAGTGCGCTGCATCTGCTGCATAGCGGATGAAGATCTAGCCTCCAGAAGTGTAGATCGGCGGCTGCCAAACTGGCGGGTCGTAAGTCTTCGATCTTTTAATCTGACCAGTGAATCCAGTTGCGTCCCGTATCTTGGATTTATCTGACTTCCAATTGGTGCGATTTCTGTTCGGGTCTGCCATTATCTGAGTGATCATAGTGTGCGGATCTACGTCATAACGATAAAGCCCGCGATTGTTGAAATCGCCATTGTTGCCAAAAAAGAGAAGCCGCACTTCGTTCTCGTGTCGAAATGCACGCCGCTTCAGTAGCAAAGACTGCGCGAAACGATGAGCCGATAAAGGCATTGGTCCGCCTTCACCCAGGAATTCTATGAGACGTTTTTCCGTGCAGTATGAGACTTTGCCAAGAAAGCATGTCTGATGCCATGTCGATGCATGCGCCTGAGTAAGCCCCGCGAGGAGTTTACGGGGAGTAGAACGAATACGGAGATACCGCTCCGTAGGATCATTGGCGTAAATTCCCCACATGGCCTCGGAAAGATAGCTTCGGCTCCAGCACTGACCACCAAAGTCATCCTTAAAGCTGTAGGTAAACTTTCTGCCGTCGAGCACTCCTCCCAGTGCCAGTTGAAAATTTTCGAATTTATCTTTCCAGTTCTTAACTTGACTAATCACATTCTTCTTTTGGACGAAAAGATCTAAAACGTACTGTTCTTTCATTATCCGATAGATTGGTTCATCAAGTTGCTTCTCTGTCAAGTTGAGAAAGTTTTGTTCTGCCAATACGACCTCCCGCGGTTTCGAATCGTATCCCCTTCGAAGGGGCTAATTTGTTCCAACTTTGTATTATTTATATATCTTGCCGGATCAAGAAAAGTTGGAACTCCTGCTGTAATTGCAGGGTATGTTGCCGCCTTCTAAGCCGGTGCTGGACCTCGCGCGGGCCGTGAGCGGTGCGTCGATATCAGGTATGAAATAGCCGGAGTATGGGTACACATATAGGCGCATAAATAAGTACACATAACGGCGCACAAAAAACCTAGAAACCCACAAAACATGGATTTTTGGAGCAATAAAGTTGCTAGTGGCTCCAACCGACCGTACCATTGTCTCTCATATATTCGTTGCGAGTTTAAATCAGCGATAAAACGCTGGTTCGTAGATCTGAGAAAAATTTATAAAAACAACAGTTTGACGCGAATTGCAGGAATGCGATAGCGCGCTCGATGCTTTAATTGGAACCAATAGCCTACCCTGCCATTAGGTCTGTAGCGGCAAATCTTATGCCGCTGAAACCAACAGGAGGATTTGATCCATGAAACAGGTCAACCCGACTGAGGCAAGGCAGGGGCGCGAAGGCAAGCCCGTTCTCATCGTGCTGCTGGTCAGTATCGCGGCGGCACTGGTCGTGTGGGTGCTGGTCGAAATCTACGGCACCGTTATTTCTCCCGATGAGAATACGCCCAATGGCGAGAACTCCCTGCCACCCGCCACGACGGAATCGGTCCCACCGGCGTCGGCGAAATGATCGTTTGCTTGCGAGTGCGCGTCGTTGGTACATTCGTCTATAGCGGAACCAAACCCAATGGTGCCCGTTGTGAAGCATGGAACAATTCTGGGCTGAATTTACGCATGAGAATGTAATCAGTTTGCCGGTGGTTCTGGCGCGGATGCTGCTGGCAACACTGCTCGGTTCCATTATCGGTCTGGAGCGGGAATGGCGTCGGCGACCGGCCGGGTTGAAAACCCATATGCTCGTCTGTCTCGCCTCCGCTACCTTCACGATTGTTTCGCTGGAACTGGTCAATGTGCCGGTATTCAACGATCAGAATATCCGGATGGACCCTTCGCGGCTCGTTGAAGCAATCACCAGCGGGGTCGCCTTTCTGGCGGCGGGTTTCATCATCTTCGCACGCGGAAAAATAACCGGCATCACGACCGGCGCTGGCATGTGGCTTGCAGCCTCAGTGGGGCTCGCCAGTGGTCTGGGCCTCTGGCATATCGCAATCATGGCGACGTTGATTGCCGTCACGGTTCTGGTCGTGGTGGGCAGGATGGAAAACTCGGTTGGCCCGGACAACAGCAAAGTCGAGGACAAAACCTCCTGAGCGGTTACCGAGCCAACAGTTTGCCGGAGTGACGGATCAAGCGTCGGCGAGCGCTTCGGCGATGCTGTCCTTCAGGGCAAGGCGCTGTTTGCGCAAATTTGTTTCTTCTTCCTGGCTTACTGGCGCAATCTTCGTTTCAGCGCGGTGGATGCGGTCATTGACGGAATCGTATTCTTCCAGAATGCGGGCAAAATGCGCATCCTTTGCCTTCAATGCGTGAATGGCGTCGAGCTGGCCGGGAAACTCTTCTCCAAGTGTATGGGGGGTGTTCGACATTCTTTAGCTCCTTCTTTTGTTGAAAAGAGCTTCGCAAGCCAGCGAGCCAAAGGCATTGATCGCGATCAAGTTGAGCGGAAAGGAATATGCGGAAACTGCATGGCTGGCATGCAAATGCCGATCTTCTAAGTTGTCAGTGCGATCCCCATCTCATGGGCACGGACCAATGAAGTGTCCGTGATGGAGAGAAAAATGTTTACCCGCTTCAATAATCGTTTCGGTCGTGCATTCGCGCAATTCGGCAGCGCCATTCGTGCTTCTGCTGCTGTGCGCGCTGGTCAGAAGCCTACTGCCCAGGACCTTGAGACGCTTGGTATCGACGTTGACCAGTTCCGTCGTATTCAGGGTTGAGCAATCAAGTAAGCGTATGCGTATCTGAGTAAAAAAGCCCCGGATTTCCGGGGCTTTTGTTTTTAGTCTTCGTCCGTCGCCATCTGGCTCAGCAGGGCACCCTTGCCGCGCTGGCGCATGATCATCGGCACAACGACTGCTGCAATCGCCAGTGCGATCAGTACAATCGATACCCAGGAATGCACCAGAGCCATCGGGTTGCCCTGACTGATCTGCAATGCCTGACGCAGGCTCTTTTCTGCCATTGGCCCGAGGATCAGGCCAACAACAACCGGCGCGATGGGATATGAGAAGCGCCGCAGCACGTAGCCCAGCACACCGAATGCCAGTAGCAGGCCGAGCTCGAATGAAACCGGCAGGCCGAACAGCATCGAGGTGGAGGCATTCGCACCGATTGTTCCAAGCGTTGCGAAAACCAGAATGCCTGCATAGAGCCAGTGGCGCGGGATGGTGAGCATCTTCACCCACAGGCCGATCAGTGGCAGGTTGAGAACCAGCAGCATCAGATTGGCCACGAGAAGGCTCGCCACCAGACCCCATACCAGCGTGGCATTGGTCACGAACAGGAGAGGGCCGGGCTGCAGGCCGAACTGCTGAAAACCGGCAAGCATGATTGCTGCCGTTGCCGTGGTTGGCAGGCCGAGCGTCAGAAGCGGCACGAGGGTGCCCGCAGCCGAAGCGTTATTGGCCGCCTCCGGTCCCGCAACGCCTTCGATAGCGCCTTTGCCGAATTCTTCCGGATGTTTCGAGAACTGCCGTTCCGCTGAATAGGAAAGGAAGCTCGACACGTCGGCGCCGCCTGCTGGCATGGCTCCGATTGGAAAGCCGATGGCGGTGCCGCGCAACCACGGCATCCATGAGCGTTTCCAGTCATTCTTGGTCATCCAGACGGAACCCTTGACGGCGATGACTTCATCCTCTGGTCGAAGCTTCTTCGACACGACCGCAAGGGTTTCACCGATGGCGAACAGCGCCACCGCCAATGTCGTGACATTGATCCCGTCGAGCAGGTTCGGCGTTCCCATGACGAGACGTGCCTGACCCGTCAGCTGATCGATGCCGATCAGGCCGAGCGCCAGTCCGATGAACAGGGATGTCAATCCGCGAAGCGTGGAATCGCCGAATGCTGCCGAGACCGTCATGAAGGCCAGAAGCATGAGCGCGAAATATTCGGACGGTCCGAAGGACAGGGCGAATTTCACGACCCATGGTGCGACGAAGGCAAGCGCCAGTGTGGCGAGCAGGCCTGCGATGAACGAGCCGATGGCCGCCGTTGCAAGCGCTGGCCCGCCACGCCCGGCCCGGGCCATCTTGTTGCCCTCCAATGCGGTGACGATGGAGGCGCTTTCTCCCGGCGTATTGAGCAGGATCGACGTGGTCGACCCGCCATACATGCCGCCATAATAAATGCCCGCGAACATGATGAGTGAGCCGGATGGATCCAGCTTGTAGGTAACGGGCAGGAGGAGCGCGACGGTAAGTGCAGGGCCGATACCCGGCAAAACACCGACAGCGGTGCCGAGCGTGACGCCGATCAGCGCGTAAAGAAGGTTCGATGGTTCAAGCGCCACCAGAAGTCCGTTGGCGAGAAGTGCGACAGTATCCATGATGGCACTGAGCCTTTAAAGCATTTCCAGCAAAAATGCGAAGCGGTTTTGCGTGGGATAATGCGACAAAACAAGGACTTAGAGCATTTCCAATGTTTCAGTCAAAACTGGGAATGCTCTAAACGAATTGTTCGAGCCAGCCGGACGGCAGCGATAGCTGCAGGCCGCGTGCAAAGATGAACCAGATCACGAAGGCGAAGACGATGCCGACGGGAACGCTGATCCAGAATTTGCGATAGCCGAAGCCACGTGCGGTTGCTGCGAAAAGCAGGCCGGTGGACAAGGAAAAGCCGACAGTCTTCATCGTCAGCATCTGGATGGCCAGACCGCCGATGATCCATGCCATCGGGGCGATCTCCTGATGCTCTCGCTCTGGAAAATCACCGCGAAGCGCCTCGAATACGGTCCAGATGGCAAGGCCGAACAATCCGGCTGCGACGACATAGGGAACGGTTTTCGGGCCGACCGGCGAGTAGCTCGTCACGTCGTTTCCATAGGTTGTCGACCAGGCAATGGCGATGGCGACAGCGGCAAGAACAAGGGCGATGACAAGAGCGGCGAAATCTGGCGCCGCCCCTTCCGGGCGGCGCTTTTCCTGCGGTTCTGTTCCTGTCATTTGACGAGGCCGATTTCCTTGAGGATGGTTTCAGTCGCAGCGACGTCCTTGGCAAGCTGCTCCTTGAACGCCGGGCCGGCGAGATAAGTATCCGCCCAGCCCTTGTCTTTCAGAGCCTTCTGCCAGGATTCCGACTTCACCATTTTCTCGATGTCGGCATTGATGGCAGCTTCCTGCTCGGCAGTGATGCCGGGAGCAGCGGCCACCATGCGCCAGTTCTGGATAGAAACGTCCACGCCGCCTTCCTTGAAGGTCGGTGCGTCAATGCCTTCCACGCGCTCGTCGCTCGAAATGCCGATGATGCGCAGCGTACCGGCCTTGATCTGGGCGTCGAATTCGCCATAGCCGGAAATGCCGACGGTTACCTGATTGCCGAGAATGGCTGCCAGTGCTTCGCCGCCGCCTGAGAAGGCGATGTAATTGACCTTGGTCGGGTCGACGCCTGCTGCCTTGGCAAAGAGGCCAGCGGTGATGTGATCGGTGCCGCCCGCAGAACCGCCGCCCCACGAAACGGAGCCTGGATCAGCCTTCAGCTTCGCGGCAAGGTCGCCAAGGTTCTGGATGTCGGAAGAAGCAGGCACGACGATGGCTTCATATTCACCGGTAAGGCGTGCAATCGGCGTGATGGCGTCGAGCGTGACCGGCGATTTGTTGGTCAGGATAGCGCCGACCATGACATAGCCACCGACGATGAGCTGGCTCGGGTCGCCCTTGTTCTGGTTCACAAACTGGGCAAGGCCGATAGTGCCACCAGCGCCCGGAACGTTGATGACCTGCACGCTGCCGGAAATCTTTTCGTCCTGAAGCGCGCTCTGCATCGTGCGCGCCGTCTGGTCCCAGCCGCCACCCGGAGCCGCAGGCGCCAGCACCTTGTAGTCTTCTGCGGAAGCAGAGCCTGCCATAGCCAACGCCGCTACCGACGTCAGGGCCAGAATAAATCTACGCATATGTCCTCCCAGATAGAATGTATGCCGCCTCCCGGCGGACCTCCCCAAAGTCCCGCTCCTCTAGCGGGAGAAAACTACATGGAGATTAGCGAAAACAAATTCAATAGGCCAGCGCATGCGACGATAGTTTGGCCGCAATTTAAATAACGGGCTTTCGAATCGCTTGAAAACCGTGTGTTGGAAATAGCCATCGAGACCTGCTTGACGGCGACATCGGGTCAACGTAATAGTGTAACGACGGTTCCCCGACCGAGAGCGAAGGGGATTAATAGGGAACACGGTGAGGACGACCCGAAAAGGGGCCAAGACCGTGGCTGCCCCCGCAACTGTAAGCGGATTGCCGTTCATCCTCGTGACGTTGAAAGCGTCATGCCACTGTGCCGGAGAAGCGCGGGAAGGCAGATGAACAGCAGATATTCGTGAGCCAGGAGACCTGCCGTCTAGTGTTGTCCATTGTCACGGGCGGGGATGCCCGGAGCAGGAGCCGGTTATGACAGATTTCCGCGTCGCAGGACGCATCCTTCCATCGTCATCACATGATTTCGACATGTCCCCGGATATGCCTGTCCGTCTTCCGTATCGGATTTTTTCCGTCAGCTGACAGGGCGTCTTTTTCTCATCATTTCGGGGACTTTCATGAATATTCTCGGCAAGATGCCGTTTCGCGCCGCCCTCTGTGCGGTTGCATTTCTCGCAGGCGGTTTGGCTGCACAGGCAGCGGAAACGCAATATCCGCTGACGCTGAAAAATTGCGGTCGTGACGTGACCTTCAAGCAGGCACCGAGCCGCGCGGTTGCGGTCGGCCAGAGCAGCGCAGAAATTCTTTACAGCCTTGGTCTCGGCGACAAGGTCGTCGGCACGGCAGTGTGGTTCGGGCCTGTTCTCAAAGGTTTTGAGGAGGTGAATGCCAAGGTAAAGCGGCTCGCCGATAACGATCCGAGTTTCGAAAGCGTTCTGGCGCGGAAGCCGGATATCGTGACGGCGGATTTTCAGTGGCATGTCGGGCCGACCGGCATTGTTGCGAAGCCTGAACAATTCGAGGAACTGGGCATTCCGGCCTATACATCGCCTTCCGATTGTGTTGGCAAGGACAATTCCAGCGGTGGCGACGGTGTTCGTACGGCAGCCTTCAAGATGGATATCGTCTATCAGGAAATCACCGAACTGGCGGAAATCTTCAATGTGCAGGATCGCGGCGAGAAACTCGTCGCCGACCTGAAGGCGCGCGAAGCGGCCGCGCGCGAAAAAATTGGGTCTGCTGGCGGCAAGCTGTCTGCCGTTGTCTGGTTCTCCAGCACGCAGGTCGATGCCGATCCTTACGTCGCAGGCAAGTTCGGCGCGCCCGCCTATATTCTTTCGGCGCTCGGCATCAAGAATGTGATCAACAGCGAGGAAGAATGGCCGACGGTCGGATGGGAAACGATTGCAAAATCAGACCCTTCGATGATCGTTGCTGCAAAGCTGGATCGCCGCCGCTATCCGGCTGACGATATCGCTGTCAAGCACCAGTTTCTTGAGAACGATGCGGTGACGAAGCTGATGCCAGCAGTCAAGGACAAACATGTCTTCGACATGGATGCGCAGTCGATGAGCACTTCGCTTCGCGTGATCGAAGGCATCGAAACACTTGCAGCCGATATCGCCGCCTCGGACCTGAACAAGTGACGGCGCGGGCAGCGACAACAGGCTTCAAACAGAAGGGAAGGGCCCGCTCCGGCGTGTTCTTCCTGGCCTTTTCGCTTGTCCTGCTTCTTCTTGCCCTTTGGCTCGGAGCGGCGATAGGCGAAACGGCGATACCGCTCGATGTGGTTGCGAAAACCGTAGCCAATCGGGTGTGGAATGCCGGATATCCGCTCGAACCCATCGATGAAGGGATTGTCTGGAGCTATCGCCTCAGCCGTGCGGTTATCGCTGCATGTTGCGGCGCGTCACTCGCAATATCCGGCGTCATTCTGCAGTCGCTGCTCCGAAACTCGCTCGCCGATCCGTATATTCTGGGCATTTCCGCCGGCGCCTCGACTGGAGCCGTCGCCGTTGCCATTCTCGGCATCGGCGCTGGCGTGCTGACACTCTCGCTAGGTGCGTTCATTGGCGCTATTGTTGCTTTCTGCCTTGTTTCCTTGCTGGCGCTGCGGGCGGGGCGGGGCAGCAGCGCGATCATTCTGGCGGGTATTGCCGGTTCACAGCTTTTCAACGCGTTGACTTCGTTCATCGTCACCAAAGCTGCAAATGCCGAACAGGCGCGCGGTATCATGTTCTGGCTCCTTGGCAACCTTTCCGGCGTGCGCTGGCCCGATGTCACTCTTGCTCTGCCTGCCTGTCTGATCGGTCTTGCCATCTGTCTGTGGCATGCGCGTGCGCTCGATGCCTTCACCTTCGGAACGGAATCCGCAGCTTCTCTCGGCATACCGGTGCGCCGCGTCTACGCGGTGCTGATCGGCGTCAGCGCCATGATGACGGCGGTCATGGTCTCCATCGTCGGCTCTGTGGGCTTTATCGGTCTCGTCATTCCCCATGCGGCGCGAATGGTGGTCGGGGTCAGGCACGGCAGGTTGTTGCCCGCGGCGGCCCTTATCGGAGCAATCTTTATGATCGTCGCCGATATTCTGTCGCGTATCATCATTCCGGGTCAGGTTCTGCCGATCGGGGTCATTACGGCGTTGTTCGGTGCGCCGGCCTTCGCCCTGTTGCTTGGACAAAGGAGGGCGTCGTCATGATCCTCTCAGCATGCAATGTCGGCTGGTCGGCGGGCAGTGTCGAAATCTTGCGCGATGTTTCGCTGGAAGTGGCGGAAGGTGAGTTTCTCGGCATCATAGGGCCGAATGGATCGGGAAAGACCAGCTTTCTGTCTTTGCTTTCCGGTGTTCGCAGATGCCGCGTTGGCGAAGTGAACCTCTGCGGTGCATCCATCGACAGTTTTAGTCGTCGCGAGATTGCGCGCCAACTGGCGCTGGTCGAGCAACAGGCGGGAACAACCGAGCGCATTACGGCGCGTCAAGCGGTCGAACTCGGGCGAACGCCCTATCTTGGGGCCCTGTCGCCATGGTCGGCGGAGGATGATGCCATCGTTGACCAGGCGCTGGTCAATGTCGATATGGTCCATCTGGCTGACCGCTATTGGCATACGCTTTCCGGCGGAGAGCGGCAGCGCCTGCATATAGCGCGCGCCCTGGCGCAGGAGCCGCGGATTTTGCTTCTGGACGAACCGACCAATCATCTCGATATCGGGCACCAGATCGGGTTGCTTGATCTTGTCAGTCGTCAAAAACTGACAGTCGTGGCCGCCTTGCATGACTTGAACCATGCCGCGATGTTCTGCGACCGCATCGCGGTGATGGACAAGGGCAATCTCGTCGCGCTCGGCACACCGCGAGAGGTGTTGCGGGCAGAGCGTATCGCCGAGGTCTTCGGTGTCGATGTCGACGTCGAATATCAGGGCATCAGCGGCTGTCACATCCGCTATCGTGCTCCAGGTCAGCGCCCGTTGGAACTCAGACATTCTGCATGATCGGTCAGGCTGCAAGTCGTTGTTTCGGTTGCTGCGGTACTTCTAATAAACGGGAAATAAATAGGATTATAAAATAGGTATTACTAATATTAATATTGATGTTTTCGGATAACATCATGAAAAGTTGTAGCTTTTTCAGAGTTTACTCACAGTAATGTGAGCGGTTTTGTTGACAAACTGTTTCCATCGCGTTGACGGTTGCGCTATACAGCCTCAGCGCATCAGGGCATGCATTCACTTGTAAGGCTGTGGCCTTTCTTGTTGAGTGCAGGCTGAAGGACAGAAGAGATCATTCTTTGATTTGTTCCGTCATTCACGGTTCTGATATGCGGGTCGCCCCGGTTTTGGGCCGGGAAGATCCGTTTTAAATAAAGAAACCTTATTGGCAGGTTCGCATGAATGCGACTTGCGGCGAATGCAGTTTTTTCAATGAATTATTATACTTATAAAGAGCGGCGGCTTTTCGTTTTGGAAAGCCGCCGTTGTTTTATCAAGGATATTGGGCACCGGTGACGGTGAGATAGACCGCATAAAGCGACTTCGTTGCTGTGATGAACAGCCGATTGCGACGCGGACCGCCGAAAGTCACATTGGCGACAGTTTGCGGCGTCCTGATCTTGCCGAGTAGTGTCCCTTCCGGCGAAAAGCAGTGCACGCCATCACCAGCACTGGTCCATAGATTACCATCCGTATCGAAACGAAAGCCATCCGGCAGGCCCATGTCGATGGTGCAAAAAACCGTGCCGCCCGTCAGGCGCTTACCGCCATCCACAACGTCGAAGACGCGGATGTGACGGGGCGCATCCTCATTGTGGCTATAGGCGCTGTCGGCGACGTAGAGTTTTGTTTCGTCCGGTGAAAAGGCGAGACCATTCGGCTGGTGGAAGTCAGTTATGACCGCATCGATATTGCCGGTCTTCGGGTCGAGGCGATAGACATTGCGCGACGGCTGTTCCGGGTCGGCCTTATAGCCTTCGTAATCGGCCATGATGCCGTAGGTCGGATCGGTGAACCAGATCGTTCCATCCGAGCGCACGATGACGTCGTTAGGCGCATTGAGCTTCTTGCCCTGATAGCTGTCCGCCAGCACAGTGATGCTGCCATCTGGTTCCGTGCGGGTGACGCGGCGACCGCCATGCTCGCAGGTGACGAGGCGTCCTTCACGATCACGGGTGTTGCCGTTGGAGAAATTGGAGGGCTGGCGGAACACTGAAACGCCGCCATCTGGGACCCAGCGCAGGATGCGCTGGTTCGGAATGTCACTCCACAAAAGGCAGTTCTGGTCACCGAACCACACCGGACCTTCCGCCCAGCGGCAGCCGCTATAAAGTTCGTCCAGATCGGCGCTCGGCACGATCATCTGCTTGAAGCGTTCGTCGTGGATTTCGTAAATCGAAACAGTCTGAGACAAGGGAGATACTCCGAAGATAATTAGCGCTCGGCGCGTCGACCACTGGCGAGGATGATCACCGCAATGATGGTGAGGCCAGTCAGGACAAGACGGACACCGGCGCCGAAGCCGTAGGTGTTGAGCATCGAAACTATGAGGAACATGAAGAGGGCGGCACCCCAAATACCAGGGATGTTGGAATCACCACCTGCAACCGCCGTGCCGCCGATGATGACGACGGCAATCGACATCAAAAGATATTCCGCGCCCATGTTTAGCGCTGCGCCGCCCGAGAAGCAGGCAAGCAGGAAGCCGCATAGCGAAGCGAGCACTGCACAGAGCAGATAGGTTACGAAGCGGGTGCCATCGACCGGAACGCCCGCCATGCGTGCAGCGAAAGGATTCTGGCCAATTGCCGAAATCCAGCGTCCATAGATGCTCTTCTTCAACAGTACCCAGCCAATGACTGACAGGATCAGCGCCACGAGGGCAACATTGGGAACGCCAAACGTGGAGGATGTTGTGAACTGCGCTAGGCTTTCTGGCGGTTTCACGCGCAGGCCGCGATTGCTCCAGATGGCGGTGGACTGGATCAGGAAGCTCATCGACAAGGTGGCGATGATGGGCGGAATGCGTAGAAGCTTGATCAGCGCATAATTGCAGATGCCAATGGCAACACCAACCAGAATGGCAACACCAAGCCCCGCCAGCACCATGCCGTCCTGCGTATCCATGAGCTTGAGCGCCAGTGTTGCGGCGAGCGTCATATTGGCCGGGACCGACAGATCGATATTGCCGGGTCCGAGCGTGATGACGAACATCTGGCCGAGGCCGACAATCACCGAAAAGGACGCGAAAGTGAAAGCTGCGTGGGAGAGCCCGTGCGCGCCAGCACCGCCGGTAAAGAGGATGGTGATGATCCAGACGACGGCAGTGGCGATGAACGACCATATCCACGGACGGTTGGTCAGGATGGTGAGACCGCTCATTGCTTTTTCTCCCTCTTTTCGAGGCGATTGAGGAAGAGGCGCAATGCCAGCACCACGATGAGAATGCCGCCTTGCGCACCGATCTGCCAGTCCGGCGAAATGCGCATGAAGGATAGGAAGGATCCGGCAAGCGTCAGCGTCAGTGCGCCGATGACGGCTCCGATAGGCGATACGCGTCCGCCGACGAATTCACCACCGCCGAGAATAACGCCTGCGATAGACAGAAGCGTATAACGTAACGCGATATTGGCATCGGCTGATGTGGTGAGACCGACGAGTGCTATACCTGCAAGCACTGCGAAGAAGGCCGCCAGTGCATAGGTTCCGGCGCGGATCATGGTCACAGACCAGCCCGCACGTTCTATGGAACGGCTGTTACCGCCCGCGCCACGCATCAGCACGCCGAAGGTCGAGCGCATGACGATGAAATGCGTGACGACCGCGATCAGGATGCTGGCGACAATGGCCATCGGCATGAAAGGCGGCTTGGCGGTCATGATCCAGCGCGCCCAGTCCGGCGCCTGTCCGCCGGGCGAGGGCAGCAGCAGAACGGCAAACCCGCCCCAGACGAAGCTCATGCCAAGCGTGACGACGATGGAAGGCAGATTGCGCAGGTGGATCAGCGCGCCAAGCGCCGCATAAGCTGCAATGGCTGCGGCAAGGATCAGCACTCCGATGACGGGCGCAGTGTTGAGATAGGTTGCGGCAACACAGACCACGAAACTCACGAAGGTGCCCATCGAGAGGTCGAGGTCGTTGACCGCCATGATGAGCATCTGGGCGATGGTCGCTAGCGCAATGGGGACGGCCAGATTGAACAGCAGATTCAGCCCGGTATAGCTCATGGCGCGTGGTTGCATGTAGAAGACGGCGGCAAGCAGCAGAACCAGCGAGAAAACCGGCGTCAGCAGGCGGATGGAGGAAGAGGAAAGGCGCATTATTCGTGACCTCCCTCAAATGATGCTGCAAGCACGTTCTTTTCCGTAATGTCTTCGCCGGTCAGTTCCGCAACGATAGCACCGTCGCGGAAAACATAGACACGGTCGCAAAGTTCGATTTCGTCCATTTCGGTGGAGTACCAGACGAATGTGCGTCCGTTTTCGGCCTCATGGCGCAGGATTTCATAGACTTCCTGCTTGGTGCCGACATCGACGCCACGCATCGGATCGTCCATCAAAATAGTGTTGGCGCTGGTTGCCAGTGCACGGGCGAAAAGCACTTTCTGCTGGTTGCCACCCGACAGTGACAGGATGCGGTTACCCATATCCGGTGTGCGTATCTGGATGCGGTCTTTCCAGTCGCTGCCGAGGACGTCTTCCCGCTTCTGGTCAACCAGCTTTGCCGACGACAGCCGGTCCAGCGAGCCGATGGTGAGATTGTGCAGAATGCTCCACAGCGGGAAGGTGCCGTTGAGGCTGCGGTCGCCCGCAACGAAGGCGATTTCGCAATTGCGAGCCGGAACCCAGTTCGGCCGCCGTGCATAGTAGAGATCGAGCAGCATCCTGGTCTGTCCGTGTCCGGCAAGACCGGCGAGACCAATGACTTCGCCCCTGAATGCCTGAAACGGCTTGATGTCGCTGGCGCGCTTGGCAAAGGACAGAACGGGCGTGCCGCTCATATCGGTCTTTGCAACGCGGCGCGCAGCCTTTTCGCGCTCGACGCTGCCCATGGCTTCGACAAGGCTGCGATTGGTGAAATCGTTTGCGGCGCGGTTGGCGACCACCTTTCCGTCCTTCATCACCACGATGCGGTCGGAGGTTGAGAGGATTTCACCCAACATATGCGAAATCAGGATAACCGCGCCGCCGGTGCTGACGAAACGGCGCACATAGGCCATGAGCTGCGCGGCGATGCCTGCATCAAGCGAAGAGGTCGGCTCATCGAGAATAACCAGTTTTGGCGCAGTGCCGGGCGCGGTAAAGTTGATGGCGATTTCCACCATCTGCCGTTCGGCGATGGAAAGCTCGTCGATGGTGGCACTGCTGTCGATCTTGTGGCCCGGAAAAATCTCGTTGAGCTTTTTGGCAATCAGATCGACCGCCTTGCCGCGCCAGCCAGCGCCCGTCAGGTCGCGCTGCATGATGCGGACATTTTCGGCAATGGTCAGGTTTGGAAGCAGCGACAATTCCTGAAAGACGCAGCGCACGCCGTGCTTGCGCGCCATCGCTACGCCGTATCCTGCTTCCTCATGATAGGAAACGCTGCCTTCATGTGGCGACAACCCGCCATTGATGACATTGACGATGGTGGATTTGCCCGCGCCATTGTGGCCGACCAGCCCGACGCATTCACCTTCGCGGATCACGAGCTCGGCGCCATCCAGTGCTTTCACCGCACCGAACTGCACGCGAATATTGCGCGCGGCGACGACCTCCCGTTTCTCTGCTGTTTCTGTCATACGCTCAACTGATTGCTGGAAATGCTGAAGAATAGACGATGGAAAAGGGCGGGAACGAAACCCGCCCCAATCGCTCGATTATGTGACGTCCGGCTTACTTGGCCGCGGCGATGACCTTCTGCGCGTCTTCCAGCGAATATTCGACATTGGCGACGCCACCCTTCTGGGTGTTGGCCAGATCCTTGTCGAGCGATTCCTGGCTGACGCTGAGGAACGGAACCACGAGGTCCTTCTTCACGTCCTTGCCGTCGAGAATCTGCTGGGCAACCCAGAAAGCAAGCGTTGAAACGCCGGGTGCAATCGAAACCGACATGGTTTCGTAGCCATTGGCGTCCTTCTGTTGCTTCCACCACTGCAGTTCGTCTTCACGGTTGCCCATGATAATGATCGGCGTTTCGCGCTTGGCGGCGGCGAAGGCCTGTGCAGCGCCATAGCCGTCACCGCCTTGCGTCACGACTGCGTCAACTTTCGGCAGGCTTGGGAGGATGCCGGCGACGGCACGCTGTGCGACGTCCGCCGCCCAGTCGCCATTGACGGAGCCGACGATCTTGAATTTCGGATGCTTCTTCACGCCTTCTTCGATACCGGCATGGATATTGTCATCGACCGAAACACCGGCAAGGCCGCGGATTTCAAGCAAGTTGCCGCCATCGGGGAAGCGCTTTGCGAGATAGTCGATCTGGCCTTCGCCCATTGCCTTGAAATCGACCGCGATGCGCCACGCGCAAGGCTCGGTGACGATGCCGTCGAAGGAGACGACGGTGATGCCCGCATCGCAGGCTTCCTTCACGGCACCGTTTAGGGCGGTCGGTGAAGCCGCGTTGATGACGATGGCGTCATAGCCCTGCAGGATCATGTTCTGGATCTGTGCGGCCTGCTCTGTGGCCTGATTTTCAGCCGTCGTGAACGGGTCAGCCGCAGCGACCACACCGGCCTTCACGGCTTCCTTGGTAATCTTGTCCCAGCTTTGCAGCATGGCCTGGCGCCATGAGTTGCCAGCATAATTGTTGGAGAATGCAATCTTCTTCGACGATGTGTCAGCCATCGCGCTGCCAGCGGCGAGAACGCCTGCCAGTGCTGCGGATGCGAAAAGGATTCTTGCGAGTTTCATTCTTTCCTCCCGGTTGCCAGTGTACGACCCGCAGCGCCCCGGCACTTCGGATCGTCTGAATTGATTATGATGCGAGCCTCCCGCACCGCCGCTCCTCAACGGCACCAGTCTGCACCTGACGCGATTTTACGCTCTTGTCTTGCGGGCAATTTTCTGGTGAAGCGAGGATGAAAGAAGACAAGCCTTCTGTGAAGGCCGAATGAAGCAACTGTCTTGCGGGTTCCCGCAGCAAAATTGCGGGAACCCGCAAGACGCGCCGAGGATGTGACGGCGTATTATAGTGCTTCAGGAGCAATTTGCGTTTGGAGGAGAAACGCTTGGCCGAACTCGTGCCCCAGAGGTTGCTCGACCACTATCTGAATATTTCCAGATTGCTGGCGGGACAACTCGACTTCGATTCCATTATTCAGGCGGTGGCGGCGGAAATCACGCATATCGTGCCCTATGATCATCTGGACGTTTGCATTAAGATGGTCGATGGCAAGTTCCACATCGCCTATGAGAGCGGCATATCGACGGCCTGGAGCCGTAATCCTCCCGCCCTGTTGTCGGGCAGTCCCATTCGAACAGTGCTCTCCGGCGAAGTCGACCATCTTCTGACCGACGATGCGCGCACCGATCAGCGTTTTCACTTTGAAGGTTCCTTTTCCAGTCCGATCATCGAGCATGATCTGAAAGGCCGCCTGCATGTGCCCTTGAAGGCGCAGGGCGATATTATCGGCGCGCTCAGCTGCTCCAGTCTCGCGCCCGCCTGCTACACCATGCGGGACGTGGAAAACGCCCAGTCGATTGCTGATCTCCTTGCACCATACTTTTTTGCGATCCGCGCGGCGGAACAGGCCAAGCGTTCCGCTATCGTGGAAACGGAAGCGCGCGCTCGCGAGGAAGGCTTGCGTTTCGGCGCGTTGAAGCTGACCGAAGCACTGGAGACAGAGCGCCATCGCATCGGTATGGATTTGCATGACCAGACGCTGGCCGACCTGACACGCCTTGCGCGTCATGTGGAGCGGCTTACCCATGCACCGGACCTCTCGGGCGAGCAGCTTGAACCGCTGTTTCGCGGGCTGCAGCATTGCATGCACGATCTCAGGCAAATCATTGAAGAAGCTAAGCCTTCGATTCTTCAGCTGTTCGGTTTTGTGCAAGCGACGGAAAACCATCTTGACCGTTCGGTGCGCGACAGTGGATCGTCTATCGAATGGACGCTGGACGACCGCAGCGACGGCATGGCCGATCGGCTGGAGGAAACGGTTGCGACTTCGCTGTTCCGCATCGTGCAGGAAGCGATCAACAATACGATCCGCCATGCTCATGCCAGCCGGTTGCAGGTTACGTTTCGCGACAAGGGCGGTCGCCTGCACGTCGAAGTCGCTGACAATGGCATCGGCATGGATCGCCAGGTGCAACGTTCCAGTGACGGGCATGGCGTCGGACATGGGATCGACAATATGCGCACGCGCGCGCGGTTGATTTCTGCAAGTTTTGCTATCAGGAAAAATGGGGAAGGCGGTGGCACCAGCGTGACGATCCATCTGCCTGTGGAAATGTGCCGGGAGACGGGAGGGTAAAATGCATGTTCTGATCGTGGAAGATGATCCATTGCATCGCGCCTATCTTGGCGAGGCTGTGCGTGCGGCATTGCCTGAATGCAGCGATGTGCTGGAAGCCGACAACGGCTCGGCAGGTGAGAAGCTGGCCCGTCAGCACCGCGCAGCCCATATTGTCATGGACCTGCAGATGAGCGGGCGCAATGGTATTGAGGCCGCCCGCACCATCTGGAAGGAGAATCCTGAAACGCGCATCCTGTTCTGGTCGAACTATGCCGACGAAGCCTATGTGCGCGGTGTGTCGCGCATCGTGCCGGAAGGGGCGGCTTATGGCTACGTGCTAAAATCGGCGTCCGACGATAAGCTGCGGCTGGCATTGCGCAGCATCTTTGTCGAAGCACAATGCGTCATCGACCGCGAGGTGCGCGGCCTGCAGCAAAAGAGCCTCGGTCATGCCAGCGGTTTCAGCGAAAGTGAGTATGAAATTCTGGTCGATATTGCGCTGGGGCTTACGGATCGCGTTATTGCGCGCCGCCGCAATCTGTCGCTGAGAAGCGTCCAGAACAGATTGCAGCAACTCTATGAAAAACTTGGCGTTTATCAGGAGAAAGGCGAGCCGGAGGAAGGGCGTTTCAACCTCCGGGCTCGTGCCGTGACGGTAGCGCTTTTGCGCAAACTACTGAATTACAGTGCGCTGGAACGCGCAGAAATCGAACTGAACGAATGGCTTAGCCGACAGCTGCCTTCAAACGGCTCTGTGCGAGATTGAGGCCGAGTTCCGACGCACGGGCGATGACCGGAGCGAAGCGACGCCGCTTCTTTTCGTCATGGTTGGAAGCAATGTCTGCGATGCGATGCTTGAGGAAAGGGTTGAGAAACCGCTCTCGCACCGAAGCCACGTAAGCTTCGGCCTGTTCGCCAAGGCCGTCCGCAGCAAATACCGGCAGGACTTCCTCGCGCCATACCGCTTCCAGTTCATTCCGGATCGTTTCGTCCTGCATGGCTTCCAGTACGATCTCGTCTTTCGGACGGCTGCCCTTGAGCCATTGTTCCGCGATGAATGTGTGGCCAAGGTTGAGCAAGTAGAGTTTCAAATGCTCATAGCGCGCAAGATCGTCGGTGACGACGATATCTTCGTGTTCGCAAGGAAGCGTCAGGCCATCGGCCTTCTCGATTGCCCAGAGCGCATAGGGCTCGGCGATGGCGCCGATTGGCTCGATAGGTTCGGAAACGATGCGGTCGACAAGGCTGTTGGCAAAAATGCATCGGGTTTCGAGCCATTGCACGAAACCGTCCGGCAGTTTCCAGTTATGGGCAAGATCGATGAGGATCGAGTGCAACCTGTCGCCATTGCGCGAGATCAGCTCGCAGGGAAACAGCGACAATGGCGCATCGGGATTGTGCTGCCAGCGGTGATGTAGAAGCACCAGAAGTTTGGCTGGAAAACTCTTCGGCAAAGCATCCGGGTTCGCAAGAAGCGAGCTGTCATCGCTTCTGTCGAGTTCGTAGCCCTTGTCGCCGGTGTTGGAGAGGATCACATCGACGCTGGCACCGAGGTCGAGAATCGCCGCCCAGTCGTGATGTGCGGAATAGGCAGCGGTAACGCCCTTCGCCTGATGTTCCGTCTCGGATGGCTTGCTGTCGACAAGCCCACGGATCATCACAGGATAGCCGTTGCTTTCGTTCAAAGCCGCGATGCGCTGGCTGCTCTGCGGGTTTGAAGTCGTCTGCACGACGGCAATTGTCCCAATGGCTTTGCCCTTGGAAAGCGCCTCTGAAACAAAGAAATCGACATGAGCCAACAGAAAACGGCTGGTGCCGAACTGCAGGATCGCTGGCTTCTCGTGCATGACCTTCTCCCATAAATCAGTGGTTTTAACTAAGCGATGCAGGGTAAATTGGTCAAGCCAGTAGGATTCTTTATCGAACGATTGGTTCGGTTCCACATGATGAAATGCGCGATTTGCCGCAATTAATCGGGTTTTTAAGCATATTGCGCTTCTGTCCGGTTGGAAATATGGTAAGGCCAATTCGAGGAGAGGCGGATTTGGGAGCGCTATGAGCGATTTTACGGCAACTGCGGAACCGCGCAGGCTTTATCAGCAGATTGCAGACCGGGTGAGAAGCCTTATCCAGGACGGCCAGTTTCCTGCTGGCAGTAGGCTACCGGCTGAACGCGAGCTGGCGCAGCAACTTGGCGTGTCGCGGCCTTCGCTGCGCGAGGCGCTTATTGCACTCGAAATCGCCGGTAATGTCGAAATCCGCATGGGGTCCGGCATCTATGTCACGGCAGAGTCGGAAAAGCGTTCGCTTTTACATGGCGCTTCCATCGGCGAGAGCCCGCTAGAAATCATGCAGGCGCGCGAAATGGTCGAAGGCAGCGTGGTCGTCACGGCTTGTGCGCGCATGACGCCTGAAAGGCTTGCCGAGTTGCGCGCAACGATTGACGCAATGAAGGTGAATGTCGATGCCGGGCGAAAGGCGATTGAGCTCGACAGGCAGTTTCATCTGCTCATTGCCGAACAATCGGGCAATTCCGTGCTGGTGCGCATCGTGCGCGACCTTTTTGACGAGCGGCATAGTCCGCTGACGTCGCATATCAGGACGCGCTTCGAGGACAACGATACATGGGCTCTGGCTTTGGCCGAGCATGAAGCCATCTATGCGGCGCTGGAAGCGAGGGATCCGCTTCAGGCGCAGGCTGCCATGCGAACGCATCTGGACCGGTCCAAGCAGCGTTGGATGGATAATGAACCCAGCGAGTAGTTAGCCGGGACGATTTGGGAGTGAGGTCAGACAAATGAATGAATCCGTTGATACAGCGGTTGCGCCGGTTATTCTGCTGCATCCGTCGGATGATGTTGCCGTTGCGCGCATTTCGGTTCGCGCCGGTGATCCGATCGGCCTTGACGGGATCAGGGCCAGCGAACTGATCGGTCGCGGGCATAAGGTTGCCATTCGTGATATTCCGGAAGGCAAGGAAGTCCTGAAATACGGTCAGGTGATCGGCGTTGCGACGAAGGATATCGCTCAGGGCGAGCATGTGCATTTGCAGAATCTCGCCATGCTGCCCTCCGAACACGAGCATCAGTTCTCCATCGATATTGAAGAGCGCGGTATGCTGCCCGAGGCGGAGCGTCGTCATTTCATGGGCTATGACCGGGGTGCTGGCGGTGTCGGCACGCGCAATTTCATTGGGGTGATTTCGTCGGTCAATTGCTCGGCCACGGTGTCGCGTTACATCGCCGATTATTTCAACCGCATGGGCGGTCTCGATGGTTTCGACAATGTCGATGGCGTCGTGGCGCTGACACATGGCAGCGGCTGTGCGCTCAACACCAAGTCGGAAGGCTATCGCCTGTTGACGCGCACTATTCAGGGCTATGCCAAGCACCCGAATTTCGGCGGCATCCTGCTGATCGGGCTTGGCTGCGAAACCAACCAGATCGCGCCGATCCTCGAACATTACCGCATGGAAGAAGGCTCGCGCCTGCGCACCATGACGATCCAGCAGCATGGCGGCACGCGTAAGACCATCGATCATGCGATCGCCGAGATCAAGGAAATGCTGCCGCTGGTCAATTCGGCGGTGCGCACCAAACAGCCTCTGTCGAAGTTGAAAGTAGCGCTGGAATGCGGCGGCTCGGATGGCTATTCCGGCATTTCGGCCAATCCGGCATTGGGCTATGCCTCGGACCTTATCGTGCGCAATGGCGGCACGACCGTTCTTTCGGAAACGCCGGAAATTTATGGTGCCGAACATCTTTTGACCCGTCGCGCAGTAACGCCTGCGGTCGCTGAAAAGCTGTTGCAGCGCATCGACTGGTGGCGTGATTACACGGCGCGCAATGGCGACGAACTCAACAACAATCCATCGCATGGCAACAAGCTCGGCGGGCTGACCACCATTCTGGAAAAATCGCTCGGTGCAGTTGCCAAGGGTGGTTCCATGCCGCTCAAGGCCGTCTATGAGTTTGCCGAAACCGTCACGGAACAGGGTTTCACTTTCATGGATACGCCGGGTTACGATCCCGTCGCGGTGACTGGACAGGTGGCCGGTGGCTGCAACGTGATCTGCTTCACCACTGGCCGTGGTTCGGTTTCCGGTTTCAAACCTTCGCCTTGCATCAAGATTGCCACGAATTCCGAAATGTACGAGCACATGAAGGAAGACATGGACATCAATTGCGGCGGTATCGTCACCGGCGACGAGACCATCGAACAGTCCGGCATCCGCATCTTCGAACATATCATCGCGGTCGCATCCGGCGAGAAGACGTTGAGTGAAGTCTACGACTATGGCGACAACGAATTCGTGCCTTGGCAGGTCGGCGCCGTAACCTGATCCCTTTCTTTAATGACGACTGACAGGAATAATTCGATGGTCAAAGCTCTGCGTATCGAGAGCGAAAACGTCACACGTTTTGCAGAAATCGACGAAGCGCCGTTGCTGGCCGGTCAGGTCCGTGTGCGGGTTCGGCACGTGGGTCTCTGCGGCAGCGATCTGAACACCTTCAAGGGGCTTAATCCGCTGGTGCAGCTGCCCCGCATTCCTGGGCATGAAATCGGCGGCGAGATCATGGAAGCCGGAGAGGGTGTCAGCGCTGCCTATGTCAAAGGCAAGCGGGTTATCGTGCTGCCTTATACGAATTGCGGTGAATGCTCGTCCTGCCGCAAAGGTCGGCTCAATGCGTGCCGTTATAACAAGACGCTCGGCGTGCAGCAAAATGGCGGACTGGCCGACCAGATCGTGTTGCCTGCCGAAAAATTGATCCTCAATGAGACACTGGCGCCCCGCCATCTGGCGCTGGTCGAGCCGCTTTCGGTTGGCTTCCATGCCGTCGAGCGCGGACGTGTTCAGGCAGGTGATACGGTTGCTGTTCTCGGTTGCGGCATGATCGGTATGGGTGTTCTCATCGGCGCGCTGGCGCGCGGTGCCAAGGTCATCGCCATTGATCCAAGTGCCGAAAAGCGCGAACTCGCACTGCAATTCGGCGCAACGCACGCATTGCCGGGCGGTGAGGATGTCGTCGCCAAGGTTCAGGAACTGACCAACGACGACGGCGTGGATGTTGCTTTCGAAGCAGTCGGCCTGCCGATCACCTTCACGCAGGCTGTCGACCTGGCGGGCTTTGCGGGCCGGGTGGTTTATGTCGGCTATTCCAAGGCGCCAGTCACCTATCAGACGCAGTTCTTCAACCTGAAGGAACTCGACATCATGGGATCACGCAATGCGACGCTGACCGATTTCGAGGCCGTCATTGCGCATCTGGAAAAGCTTGGGGCGGATGCCGACAAGCTGATCTCGAAGATATTTCCGTTTGATGAGGCTGAAGCGGCACTCCCTTACTGGGACGGCGACCGTAACGTTTTGAAGATCATCATCGAACGCGACTGAAATCGAAGCAAATGCTCCACGTCGGGAAGGAAGACGTGGGCTGCCACGCATCGATGGAAAATCGATGCGTAAACTGAAGAAATTAGAGCGTCCTTTATGCGTCCAAATTGGACGCATGGCGCTCTAACGGAGGAAACCGGCCCTAAGGCCAATTGTTTAATGACCCCATATGGGAGGACAAAGATGAAGAAACTCGTTACCGGCATGATCGCCGCCAGCATGCTGCTGGCAGGAAGCATGGCTGCCTATGCTGCCAATGTTTCGATCAAGGTTGCCTATGAAAACAACCCCGGCGAGCCTTTCGATGAGGTGATGCATTACTGGAAAGATGATCTTGCCAAGCGCAGCAATGGCGAGATCACGCTCGAACTCTATCCAAGCTCGCAGCTTGGCTCCAAGAAGGACGTGACCGAGCAGGCCATGATGGGGCTCAATGTCGTGACCATTTCCGACGTTGGCTTTCTGGCCGAATATGACCCGGACCTCGGCGTACTCTACGGTCCGTTCCTGACCGATGATCCGGCACAGCTTTTCAAAGTTTATGATGGTCCCTGGTTCAAGGAAAAGAGTGAAGAGCTGAAGAAGAAGGGCATTCACATCGTAATGCCGAACTATCTCTACGGCATTCGTCAGATCATTTCCAAGAAGCCGATCCGTACGCCTGAAGATTTGAAGGGCATGAAGATTCGCGTGCCGAACAACGTCATGCAGATCAAGACTTTCGAAGCCATGGGCGCAACGCCAACCCCGATGCCGCTGGGCGAAACCTTCCCGGCGCTGGCGCAGGGCGTGATTGATGGCGTTGAGAACCCGATCTCGGTTCTTTACGGCCAGAAGTTCCAGGAAGAAGCCAAGTATCTGAGCAAGGTCGGCTATCTGACCAACGTTGCTCTGATTGTCGGCGGCGAAGCCTTCTTCTCCACGCTGCCGGAAGATCAGCTCAAGATGATCCATGAGTCCGCTTACGATGCGGGTCTCTACAGCCAGAAGCTGACGATCGAAAAAGACAATGAAATGATCGAGAAGATGAAGGAAGCCGGTGTCGAGATTATCGATGTCGACCGCGCTCCTTTCAAGGCACTTGCTGAAAAGGTCTACACCCAGTTCCCGGAATGGTCGCCCGGCCTTTATGACAAGATCAAAGCCGAACTGAACTGATCCATCCTTACTCGGATAATGCCGTGTCGCGGTTTGCCGCGGCATGGCTCGATCGTGGAACTCAATCCGATGAAATACTTTGAAAAACTGATCGAATGGCTGGCTGCTGTGCCGCTGTTCATCCTGCTTGCGATGTTCAACATTGCCGTCGTCATGCGTTATTGGATGCATCAGCCATTGCAATGGACCGAGGAAATGGCCGGTCTGTTGATGATCTGGATCGTGATGCTTGGCAGTGTCGCCGCAGAACGCAGCAACCAGCATCTTGCCATTCCGATGCTCGTGGATCTGCTGTCGGAAAAGGTGCGCGATGTCGTCAACGCCATCGTCTCCATCCTGTCGGGACTGTTCCTGCTTTACGTGTCCTATGCCGGTTACAAGCTTTCGGTTGCGGCTCAGTTCAAAGTGACTGACGTGCTGCGGGTCTCCTATTACTGGATCGATATCGCTGTGCCGGTCGGCTTCGTCATTATCGCTCTTTATATGTTTGCAGGCGCATTCAAATCCTTGCGCGCCGCTTTTGCGGGAGGCAAGGCATGAACCTGACAACCATCGTTCTCATCATGCTGGCGCTGATCGCGCTCAATATGCGCCTCTATGTGGCCATTTTGATTGCGGTCTTCACCTATTTCACCTTTTTCAATCAGATGCCGATAGCGATTGCCGTGCAGCGCTTCATCAGCCCGGCACAGAACACGTCGCTGCTTGCCATTCCGTTCTTCATCATGCTTGGTACGGTGATGTCGCATACCGGCATTGCAGAACGTCTGATCAAGGTCGCGGAAATTCTGGTCGGTCGTATGCGCGGCGGCATGGCACTTACCAACATCATGGTTTCCACCCTGATGGGTGGCGTCAGCGCTTCCAATCTGGCCGACAGCGCCATGCTCACCCGCATGATGGTGCCGGAAATGGTCAAGCGTGGCTATGACAAAGCGTTCTCCTGCGCGGTGACGGCAGCTGGCTCGCTGATTACGCCGATCATTCCTCCCGGCATTGCGCTCATCATCTATGGTCTGATTGCGGATGTTTCCATTGGCAAGATGTTCATGGCAGGTGTGCTGCCGGGCATTCTGGGCGCCGTTATCCTGATGATCGCGGCTTATGCGACATCGGTAAAGCGCGGCTACAAGCCAAGCCGTGAAAAGCGGATGAGCGGCGCCGAAGTTGCCTCGACGCTTGCTTCGGCATGGCCTGCGGTGCTGCTGCTGTTCGCGATCATCGGCGGCATCCGCTTGAACATCTTCACCCCGACGGAAGCCGGTGCAGTTGCCGTTACGCTGGTTCTGATAATCGGCTTCGTGATCTATCGCGAAATGCGCGTCTCGCATGTGGTGGATTCGCTGATCGAAACGGCGAAATCGACCGCGTCCGTCATGCTGGTCATCATGGCATCATCGGCGCTCGCATGGGTGTTTTCGCTTGAACAGGCCGGCCAGTCGCTGATGCAGCTGATCTCGTCCTTCACCAGCAATCCTTATGCGTTCCTGCTGGCAGTCAACGTGATCTTGCTGATTCTCGGCGCGCTGATCGAGGGCACGGCCCTGATGATCGTTCTGGTGCCGCTTCTGATGCCGACGGTAAAGGCTCTGGGCATTGATCCTGTGCATTTCGGTATCATCGTGATTATCAACCTGTCGATTGGCACGCTGACACCGCCTGTCGGAACGGTCATGCTGATGGTCTGCAATATTGCGAAGGTGAGGGTGGGAGATTTCACCCGCCAGGCATTCAGCATGTATATGGCGCTGTTCATCCTGCTGGCGCTGGTCACTTACGTGCCGATTATCTCAACCTATCTGGCTCATTAGAGCATTTCCAGCAAAAGTGCGAAGCGGTTTTGCGTCGGATAATACGAAAAAACAAAGAGATAGAGCATTTCCAATGTTTTAATTTAAACCGGAAATGCTCAAAAAAAGCGCGGGAAATTCCCGCGCTTTTTTCGTTTGTTCACCACGGGTTTTCGACACGCGGCCAGATGGCACGGCTGAGCTTGCGGTAATTGGTCGTGCGCGGATTGCTCGGATAGGAGCTGGGCGCCGCGACATAGATAATCTCGGCAGCAATCGGCACGAAGCCTGCGTGGAAATGATTGGTGGATTTGACTACCAGTATATCCTTCTTCATCGGATCGATGCCGATATTGGAGAAGATATCCGGCTCGAATGTCTGCGTCCGGTTGGTGTTGAGAATGATATCGGTCTCGGTGCCTTCTAGGCGCACGACTGCCGAGGCCCCCAGCGTCACGCGGCTTGGGCCAAAACTCTGCCAGCCTTCGGCAAGGGTTTTCATGACTGTCACACGCGCATCGATGGGTTCGCCACCAAGCGGACCGGACTTGCCGCCGAAACGAAGATCGATCACCGCGCCTTCGCCTGCCGCATGACAGAAGGTCACTGCGATGGGGTCCCAGATCGTAGCAATGCCTATATTGTCGATGCCGCGTTCGATCAGGCGGCGAAGGACATAGGTTCCGTCGCCTGCAACCCCGCCGCCGGGATTGTCCCATACATCGGCGATCACCGCAGGTTTGGCGGGATTGGCTGCATGGGCAGCCAGCGCCCGGTCGATGCCCTGATCGGTGTCGAACATGGTCATCAATGTCTGCTCGCGCATCGCAATCAGTTCACGCCCGAGTTTTTCGGCAAGTGCTGCCCCCTTTGCCGGATCGTTGTCTGTGACGACGAGAATACGGGTTCCCATTTCCGGCACATCGGCAGCCATGAAGCCATGAATGACGGAGATCGACAGAATTCCGTCTTTGCCGTGCATCGCCTTGATGCGGTCGACGAAGGAGCGCATCGGTTCCTTGCTTGTGGGAAAAACACTGATCATATGGCAGTCGAATGTGGATATGACCGGCTTGATGTGACCTTTCAGGGCGTCCAGCGCAAGATCGACCACATGCTCGCCGCGCTCATAAAAATCCGTGTGAGGAAATTCGAGGAACGACGCGAAAATATTGAGGTTTTCGACACGCTTCGGCGTCAGATGGCTATGCGGATCGAATTCGCTGGCAACCAGAATATCCGGCCCGACAATGGCGCGCACGCGTTCCAGAAGATCCCCCTCGCAATCGTCGTAACCTTGAGCGACCATGGCGCCATGCAGGCCGAGCACGACTGCATCAACGGGCATTGCGGCTTTCAGCTGGTCAAGGATTTCATCGCGCAATTCCTCGAACGTCTGCCGCTGCAACAATCCGCCCGGTTCCGCCCAGGTGGCAGTGCCTTCGATGACGGTCAGCCCTTCCGCTGCCGCACGCTTGCGCAATGCGACAATGGGCGAAGAGCAAAGCGTCGGCGTTTCCGGATGCTTGCCCGGCGCGGCATAAAAAGCCATCTCGAACGAGGCCCTGTCGGTTGGAACCGGCGAGAACGTGTTGGTTTCTGTCGCAAGCGATGCGGTGAAAATGCGCATGGAAATACTCTGTGCGGGGAGGTGACGTGCTAATTTTGTGGTGCGTAGGCGATGGCTTCGACTTCGATCTTGATGTCGATCATCAGGCGGGATTCAACCGTGGTGCGCGCGGGAGGCTCTTTTGGAAAATAGGTGCCGTAAACGGCATTCATCCGCCCGAAATCCCGAGCATCTTCCAGCCATATGGTGGTTTTGACCACGTCTTCCATTGTGGCGCCTGCAAGCGCAAGTGCGGCCTTGACGTTTTCGAGGACCTGTTTTGTCTGGGCTTCGATGCCGCCTTCAACAATTTGGCCGTTTGGTCCGACCGGTACCTGACCCGAAATATAGACTGTGTCGCCTGCGCGAACGGCGGGGGAAAGTGGCACATGTGATGCGCCGAAGACCTGTTTTCTGGACATGATTTTCTCCGGTTATTTGACTGCTCCAAGGGCCAGTCCCTTGATGAGATAGCGCTGGAGCCAGATGAAAAGGATGGCGACCGGCAGTGTTGCAAGAAAGGTGGCTGCCATGACGTAGTGCCATTCGACCGTGTAGCGCCCCGCGACGAGCGAGAAGACCTGAATGGGCAGGGTGTAGCTTTCCTGCCTGCGCAGCATGGTCAGCGCCACGACAAATTCGTTCCATGCATTGATGAAGGTGAAGATTGCCGTGACGGCAATGGCGGGCAGGCAGAGCGGCAGAAACACTTTTATCAGTGTCTTGCCGCGCCCGGCGCCTTCCATCCACGAAGCTTCTTCCAGATCGCGCGGTATGGTGTCGAAATAGCTTTGCAGCATCCACACGGTGAAGGCGATGTTGAAGGCCATATAGACCGCGCCGACCGCGGAGACACTTTCAATCAATCCATAGGCGGCGAGCAGCCGGAAAAGGCCCAGCACCAGAACGATGGGCGAGATCATCTGCGAAATCAGCAGGAATTGCCGGAATGCACCGTGGCCTGCAAAGCGGAAGCGCGACATGGCATAGGCGGCAGGAATGGAAACAATGATGGCACCGACGGAAGCAATAACCGAAACGTAAAGCGAGTTCAGAAGCGCTTGCCCGAATTTGGTCTGAACCCACATTTCCGAAAAATTCTGCCAGCGGAAGCTGCTTGGCCACCATGTTGGAGATAGGACCTCCTGTGGAGGCTTGACGGCGGTGAAAAACATCACCGCGAAGGGAAACAGTGTCAGCACGATAAGCGGCGACAGAACGGCCCAGGCAATGATTGTGCGTTTCAGCTTCGAGCCGGTCATGCGCGTTCTCCCCGCATTGCGAGGCGGATATAGATCGCCGTGAAGACGAGGAGTATTGCCAGCATGATAAGCGATACGGCGGAGGCTTCTCCCAGCTTTCCGAGGCGGAAAGCCAGCTTGTAGAGATGCGTTACCAGAATATCGGTGGAGTTTGCCGGTCCACCCTGCGTCATGACCCAGATGATCGGGAATGAATTGAAGACATAGATCGTATTGAGCACGATGGCGATGTTGACGAAGGGCTTGAGCAGCGGAAACGTGATTTCGCGAAACTGCTGCCACAGGCTAGCGCCTTCGAGAGACGACGCTTCATAAAGATCCTCCGGGATGGATGACAGTCCGCCGAGAAATATGGTGGTCGTGAACGGCACGGTGACCAGAATGCCGACCAGTATTTGCATTGGAAAGGCGGTGGCCGCGCTCGCCAGCCATTGAATATTGCTGTCGATGATACCGAGATTGCGCAGTGCGGAATTGAGCATTCCGCTTTCGCCATTGAGCGCCCAGCGCCAGACAATGGCTGTCATGGTGAGCGAAACTGCCCACGGCAGCATGACGATGACCCGCGCTACCGAACGGCCATAGAAATCCATGTTGAGGATGATGGCGACCGGAATGGAGACGATAAGTGCCCCGCCAACCACGGCGACGGTCCAGAGTGCGGTGCGCCAGAGTGCATTCAGAAAATCGGGTGTTGCGAAAAGTGCAGTAAAATTTGCGCCGTCGTTGAAATCGCGTAGCTGCCCGAAGCGGTTTACGTCATGGCTGGCAATTTCAACGAGATGCACCACGGGCCAGAAGATCACCACCGCAGCCAGAAGCAGGCTCGGCAGGATCAGGAGATAGGGCAGGGTGCGGCTTTGCATTGGCAATCAAAATCCCTGAAAAGAAAAAAAGCCCGGCAGAGCGAGGGCACTGCCGGGCAGGCGGGGAGTGTTACTTCTTCAGGATTGCATCCGCCTTGGCGGCGGCGTCCTTCAGCACGGCATCAGGTTCGCCCTTGCCGAGATAGATGCTCTGCATGGCGTTGGACGTGATGTCGGCAATTTCTTCCCAGCCCGGAATGATCGGTGCAAAGCGGGCATCCGGCAGAAGCGCGGTGAAGGCGGCAAGATCGGCATTATTGACGTAATAATCCATCTTCGCTTCTTCCTTGTTGACCGGAAGGAAACCTTCACCCTGCGTGAACTTGGCGCGCCATTCAGTCTGGAACAGGAAGTCGAGCACCTTCCAGGCTTCCTCCTTGTTCTTGGAATTCTGGAACATGATGACGGAATCGGTCACGCCATAAGTGCCACGCGCGCCTGTCGGTCCGGCAGGAATGGCTGCAACGCCATATTTGAGGTTTGGCGCTTCTTCCTTGATCTGATTGGAAAGAAAGGGCGCGGTAATCATCATGCCGACCTTGCCCTGCTTGAAGAGGTTCTGAACGTCTTCACGGGCATAGGAGGTGACGCCAGGCTGGGTCAGGCCATCATCGATCAGCGACTTGTAAAGCTTTGCGGCTTCAAGTGCACCGGGTGTGCTGAGGCCCGACGTGCCGTCCTTGTTGAGAATTTCTGTCCCATAGGACCACATGCCGTAATAGTAATAAACGTCGGTCTCGATTTCCTTGCCCTGTAGGCCGAAACCGTAATTCTCTCCGCCAAGTGCCTTGATCTTGGTGGCGGCGGCTCTCAGCTCGTCCCAGGTTGCGGGCGGGTTTTCGACGCCTGCCTTGGCCAGCAGATCCTTGTTGTAATACATAGCGCGGGCAGAGGCTGCGATCGGCAGGCCGTAAGTCTTGCCCTCAAGGATGGACGGAGACAGGAAAGTCTCGATGAACCGGCCCTTGAACTCGTCGTTCATGTAACCGTCGAGCGGTTCGGCGATGCCCTGTTGCACGAAATCGATCAACCAGCGTGTGCCGATGATCGAAAGGTCTGCGTTGGTGCCTGCTGAAATGTCGGTGGTCAGTTTCTGCAGAAGTACATCCCATGGAACCACTTCAAAGTTGAGCGTGATGCCGGGATTGGCAGCTTCAAATGCCTTCTTGACCTCTTCGAAGTAGGGGCCGGTCTTGGAGCTGTACTCCGCGACGGTCATGCGCACTTCGCCTGCATTCGCAACCGATGACAGCGCCAGAACGCTCAATCCGGCCAGCAGGCCGGCCTTCCATTTATTGATAGACATCTTCCCGTTCCCTTGTTTTGCCCCGCATTGGTGCGGAGACGATCTATTTTTGTTATTTTCTTACATTATCGGCTTAATCTGCACTTTCAAGCGAAAAGTTTTGTTGCAAACTTACATTTTGACTTTTACGCTGGTGGGAATAAACAGGTGCAGAAAGCTGCCGCATAAAAGGGGAATAGCGTGGAGCAAGCAGGCGAATTTACCGGAAAGTCGGTGCTGGTTACCGGAGCCGGTGGCGGTGTTGGAAGAGCGCTGGTCAAGCTGTTCTCTGAACGCGGCGCCCGCGTGATCGGTTGCGATACGACACTGGAGGCAATGACCGGCGATGATTTTCATGTGCGTCATGCCTTTGATCTGCTTGATCGCGACGGGCTGGAGCTGGCTGCAAAGCGGATAATAGCGGAATCGGGCCTGCCCGATATTGTCATCAACAATGCGGGCTGGACCCGTGCCGAGACCTTCGATGGGCTGGATCAGGGCAACATCGACGCTGAGATCGATCTCAACCTGACTGCGGTTGCCGGATTTTCAAATGTCATGGCGCAGGCCATGGCAGCGCGAGGACAAGGCGTTTTCGTCTTCATTTCCTCGGTCAACGGTCTCCTGCATTTCGGAAACCCGGCTTATGCGGCTGCCAAAGCCGGAATCAATGCCTTTGCGCGTGGTATTGCGGTTGAGTTCGGAAGGAAGGGCGTGCGTGCCAACGTCGTCTGTCCGGGGTCGATAAGAACACCCGCATGGGATCATCGTATCGCACAGGATGCGAGCGTGCTGGAGCGCCTACAGCGCTTTTATCCGCTGGGGCGCATCGTTGACACGCGTGAAGTGGCGGAAACGGTAGCATTTCTGGCCTCTGACCGCGCATCGGGGATTACCGGCGCGATCCTTCCGGTCGATGCCGGGCTGACTGCGGGCTGCCGTCCTTTCATCGAAGATATTCTCGGAGGGAACTGACCGATGAAAGAGGTTTCTCTGCGCGGCATCACCAAGACTTTCGGACAATTAACGGTCCTCGACCATGTCGACCTCGATATTCAAAGTGGAGAGTTTCTCGTACTGGTTGGCCCTTCCGGCTGCGGAAAATCCACGCTTTTGCGGATGGTGGCCGGGCTTGAACCCATTTCCGGTGGTGACCTTCTGATTGGTGGGGAACGGGCTAACGAGTTGCCACCGCAAAAGCGCAATATTGCGATGGTGTTTCAATCCTATGCGCTGTTTCCGCATATGACGGCGCGTGAAAACATCGGCTTTGGTCCGCGCATTCGCGGCGAGAAGTCAGAAGAAACGGCCGCGAAGGTCGACAGGGCGGCGTCCATCCTCAATCTCCATTCCTATCTTGATCGCTACCCACGCCAGCTTTCAGGCGGGCAGCGCCAGCGCGTCGCCATGGGGCGCGCCATTGTTCGCGAACCGTCGGTATTTCTGTTTGATGAGCCGCTTTCCAATCTGGATGCGCAATTGCGCGTGCAGATGCGCACGGAAATCAAGGCGCTACATCAGCGGCTGAAGTCGACGGTGATCTATGTCACCCATGACCAGATTGAGGCCATGACCATGGCCGACCGGATTGTGGTCATGAATCAGGGTAAGATTCAACAGATCGGTGCACCGCTGGATCTTTACGATCGTCCTGCCAACAAGTTTGTCGCGGGCTTTATCGGCTCGCCGTCGATGAGTTTCATTCCGGGAACTGTGTCAGACGGAGTATTCCGTACCGGAGAGGGCGAGGAAATCGCTGTTGGCGCGGGATCATCCGAAATCCGGCAGGTGGAAGCAGGCATTCGACCGGAAAATTTTACGGTCGCGCCGGATGGCAAGGGGCTGAAACTCACCGTCGAGGTGATCGAGCCGACTGGTCCGGAAACGCATATTTATGGCCGGATTGCAGGACAGCCTATACGAGCTGTGTTTCGCGAGCGCATACGTCTTGCGCCCGGCGAGCAAGTGCCTGTAACTGCGAAGAGCGAACACATACATCTTTTCGACAAGGATAGCGGTCTCCCGCTTTGAATTTCCGATGAGCAAGGTTGCCGACATCATCACGCGGCTGCATGTCGTGGCGCAGGACGGATCGAAATCCGACCGGAGGCTGGCTGCACTCGTGCTGGCCGATCCCGATTATGCTTCCAAGGCGGCAATCTCGGAAATTGCGGCCAGAGCAGGTGTCAGCGAACCCACGGTGACACGTTTTTGCCGGGCACTTGGCTGTGACGGGGTTCGTGACTTCAAGTTCTTTCTGGCGCAGGCCTTGGCCATCGGCGGGCAGTATCTGACGGCTGAAATCCCCGCGCGGGATGTGCGTGAAAGCCGCATAGCGACGGCTGTGACCGATGCGGCAGTTGCTGCTATCCAGCGCGCCAGCGACGGGCTCGACATGGGCGTGTTGATGAAAGTGGCCGAACGGCTTGCCGCCGGTGGCCCTGTGCTATGTCTCGGGTCTGGCGGCATCTCGTCCATGCTGGCAACAGAAATGCAGAACCGCTTGTTCCGGCTCGGTATTCCGGTCAGCGCACAGGTTGATGGGCAATTACAGCGCATGTATGCCGCCGTCACCACGCATGAAACAACGGTAATCGCTTTCTCCGTCTCCGGCTTTGCGCGTTCGGTGGTGGAGGCCGTGCTGGTTGCGCGGCAATATGGAGCGCAGACGGTAGCGATCACGCCTGCCGGTTCCGATCTCGCCAAGGCGGCGGATGTGCTCATTCCATATCAGGCCAATGAAGACGGCAATATCTACAAGCCGACATCGTCACGCTTCGCGCTGCTGGCCATTCTCGACATGATCGCCACGGCGACAGCAGAAGCGCGTGGCCCGAAGGTGCTGGAAAGCCTGCGCCGCATCAAGCATAGCCTCAATACGCTCACCATAGACGATCCGCGCTTGCCGCTGGGAGACTGATCCATGACCAGACCGAAAACCGTTCACGAGGTGGATACACCTGCGATCCTCATCGATATTGATCGCGTGAAGGCGAACATCGCCAAGGCGCAGGCCCATGCGGATGCGGTGGGGGTTAAACTGCGCCCGCATATCAAGACGCATAAGCTGCCGCTCTTCGCCAAAATGCAGGTGGAAGCGGGCGCGACCGGGATCACCTGCCAGAAGCTAGGCGAGGCAGAAGTCATGGCCGATGCCGGGCTGACGAACATTTTCCTGCCCTACAATATTCTCGGACAGGAAAAGCTTGATCGCCTTCATACGCTGCATCAACGCATCACCCTGTCTGTAACGGTCGATAATCGAACCTCCCTTGCAGGACTGGCGGCGCGTTTCACTGATGAAAAGCATCCGTTGAAAGTGCTTGTCGAATGCGACACGGGCATGGGGCGCTGTGGCGTGCAGACGCCAGCCGAAGCCCTGGAGCTGGCACGCATTATAGACCAGAGCGCAGGACTGCGTTTCGGTGGTCTGATGACCTATCCCGCAGCGGGTAAGCCGGACGAGGCTGAACAATGGCTTTATTCGGCCCGTGAGTTGCTGGAGGCGAATGGCCTTCCCTGCGAGACGATTTCAAGCGGCGGCACGCCCGATATGTGGCGCAAACCCAGCGACAGCGTCGTCACCGAATATCGCCCCGGCACCTATATCTATTTCGATCGTTATCAGGTCGAAAAGGCCGCGGCGACAGTGGATGACTGCGCCTTGACGGTGCTTTCAACGGTCGTCAGCCATCCAACATCAGAACGAGCGATCATTGATGCCGGGTCCAAGGCACTATCCAGCGATACGCTGGGACTGAGCGACTTTGGTGAAGTGATGGGCCGTCCCGATGCCCGTGTGATCGGCCTGAGTGAGGAGCACGGCAAGCTGGTTGGTGATGTCGCGGGTCTGAAGGTTGGTGAGCGGCTCCGAATTATTCCCGACCACGTCTGCGTCGTTTCCAATCTCTTTGATGAAGTTCATCTTGTTTCGGGCGAGGATGTCGTCGATATCCTGCCGGTCGCCGCACGTGGAAAATTAAGATAATCAGGAGGATAGCATGAAGGGTGCGGCCAATCCGTTTGCTGGCGACAAGGATCGCGAGCAGATTTGGGAGATGCTTGTACGGCGCGATATCGAGGCCTTCGTATCGCAGGACTGGTCATTGGTGGCCGATGATTTCGATGAGGTGCGCTTCCTTGGCATTCATGCGCACAATGATCGCGATCCTGACAATTGGGACGCCGGTTTTCCGACGCTCGCAAGTTATCGCGATGAATGGCTGCGACAGGCAGCGGAGAGTGCAGCGGTGGAATATGCCGAATCTCTGGCGGACGGTATCTTTCGTGCGACCAACCTGAGTGTGATCGATATTACCGGCGACGTCGCTCTCGCACGGAAAAAATTCGATGGAACGATCGCCAGAAAGGACGGAACAATCGATCGCCTCAACTGGCAGACGCTTTATTTTTGTCGTCGCGACGGGGCACGCTGGAAGATCACCGGCTTTGTCGGATATATGGCTTATCGTTGAAGAAACAGGCCTTTGAAACAGGTCTATCACGGCGCGGATTGCTCAATCCGCGTCGTCTTTATGTATAGACTAGATAATTCCGAGCGACAGTATAATCACACTATTTTTCTGTAATTATAGTCATTTTTATCCCGAATTGTACTAATTCGGACGATGTCGCAGCTGATAGCATATTTGTCGCAGGGTGTTCCGGTAATTGACTGGATCGGGACTACTATTGTGTTCAAGCTGGTCGATTGCCTCCTGCTTTAGGCAGTGTCGAACAGCCCTCGAAATGCGTCGTGCAACCCTTCAAAAAAATCATTCAAGGGGACGGTTGCTGGACGGATCATTCAGATGAATTCACGGCTGTGGGTGGACATGTCGGGAAATGACCTATATAGAATCAAGCAATCTATCGATAATCATTCCATGCGGACCGTTTGCGGAACGCAGATCGCGTGTGGGCACTTTGCGCTGGAATGAAGTTCTATCAATGTTAAAAAGGAGATTAAGTCCGCCAGCACAGCGGGGTTAAACTTAATGCATGGTATTTTATACAAGGAAGAAAGTATGAAGTCGCCGGCTGAGACGAAAATAAGCTTGAAGAGAGTTTTTAAAGTCTTCGGCGATGACCCGGAGCGTGCAATGCAAGAATTGCGCGCAGGTAAATCAAAAACCCAGATTCACAGCGAACTTGGCGCAACAATCGGCGTCGATGATGCGACCTTCGACATCTATGAAGGCGAAGTATTCGTTATTATGGGCCTCTCCGGCTCGGGCAAATCCACGCTTCTGCGTCTGCTCAATCGCTTGATCGAACCGACTGCCGGTTCCATCGAAGTGGACGGCCGCGATATCGTCAAAATGACGAAGCGCGAGCTGATCGATCTTCGTCGTCGCGACATGAGCATGGTGTTCCAGTCTTTTGCGCTCCTGCCCAATCGTTCGGTTCTGAACAATGCGTCGTTCGGTCTCGAAGTGGCCGGAATGGGTGAGGCTGAACGTCACCAGAAGGCACTGAAAGCACTCGCTGCTGTTGGTCTTGAACCATATGCCCACAGTATGCCGGATCAGCTTTCCGGCGGTATGAAGCAGCGTGTCGGACTGGCGCGCGCGCTGGCAAGCGAGCCGACCATTCTTCTGATGGACGAGGCATTTTCTGCCCTTGATCCGCTGATCCGCACCGAAATGCAGGATGAACTCAAGCGGCTGCAGGCTGAACATAGCCGGACGATCATTTTCGTGAGCCATGATCTGGACGAAGCCATGCGTATCGGTGACCGTATCTGCATCATGCAGCACGGCAAGGTCGTCCAGGTGGGAACGCCGAACGAAATCGTGTCCGCACCGGCCAACGATTATGTTCGTTCCTTCTTCCGCAATGTCGACGTGTCCCGCGTATTCAAAGCCGCTGATGTGGCTCGCGACGACGAGCTGATCGTGTTTGAACCCGAACAGCTGGCGACGGCGCTCGAGCGTTTCGACGCGAGCGGCAAGACGTTCGGCGTGTTGATCGATGCCGACCGCACATATCGCGGCATGGTCAGTCGTGATGCGCTGGCAAAGGGTGCTGTCGCGCAGGATGGCGAGAGACTGGATAGCGTCTCTGCTATCGAAGCCGAAGCGCCGCTTGCCGGATTGCTGACACAGGTGGCGGAAAGCCCTTGGCCGGTCCCGGTCACTGACCGCCAGAACCGTTATGTCGGTGCTATCAGCAAATCGGCCTTGCTTGAAACGCTTGGTCGCGCGGGCTGAGACCTGCGCGCCAACGGCCTTTTGCCTGATGAAGGCAGAATTGGTCCAATCCAGAAGAAATACGGAAATGGACGGTAAAACATGGATTTGAATTTCAGTGTCGGCGGATGGGCGGATGTTGTGGTCAACTACATTCTCGACCACTTTACGCCTGCGCTCGATATGATCGCAGCCGCCATCGGTTTTGTGACTGACGGTATTCAAAACGCTCTTCTCGCAGTCCCGCCGATAGGTGGGGTCGCAATTCTTACACTGCTCGCGCTGTGGCGTGTGGGGTGGAAGTTCGCGATATTCACGGCTCTCGCATTGGGCCTTATCATCCACATGGAATTGTGGACGGGCACGATGGAAAGCCTCTCTCTGGTGCTGGCATCAACGGTTATTGCTGTCGTGATCGGCATTCCGCTTGGCATCGCCATGGCGCGCAGCGATACAGTCGCCTCGATTGTGCGCCCGGTGCTCGACCTCATGCAGACGATGCCCGCTTTCGTCTATCTCATTCCGGCAGCAATGTTCTTTGGCCTCGGTGCCGTGCCCGGAACAATTGCGACGGTGATTTTCGCCATGCCGCCGGTTGTGCGTCTGACCAATCTTGGTATCCGGCAGGTACATGCCGAATTCGTTGAAGCCGGGCTGGCCTTCGGCTGCACGTCACGGCAGCTTCTGTTCAAAGTGCAGCTTCCAAACGCCATGCCCTCGATCATGGCCGGCATCAACCAGACGATCATGCTGTCGCTTTCAATGGTGGTCATCGCGTCGATGATCGGTGCGGGCGGCCTCGGCAATACAGTGTTGACCGGCATCCAGCGCCTCAATGTGGGCCTCGGCTTTGAAGGTGGCCTTGCAGTGGTCATTCTGGCGGTCATTCTCGACCGCATTACCCAGAGCTTCGGCAAGGGCGGAGCCGGATTTTTCAAAAGGTTCGCATCTTTAAGAAAGGCGGCGGACACTCAGTCCGCCTCGTCCTTTCGCAAGCAGGAAGCATGAAGAAAGCCAAAATAACCAAGAATAACCCAATAATAACAATGGGAACTGATACCAATCGAAAAGGAGAAGCTATGTTAGGCAAACTAACCAAATTCGGTCTGGCGGCAGTTGTGGCGGGAACGATGACTATGGGCGCAGCATTTGCGCAGGACGGCAAGCCGGTGAAGATCGGCTGGGCACCTTGGTCGGATGCTGAGTTCGTCACCAAACTTGCCAAGAAACTGATCGAAGACAATCTCGGCCAGAAGGTTGAGCTGGTTCAGACGGACGTGGCCCCACTTTATCAGGGCGTGAGCCGTGGCGATATCGATGCCATGATGATGGCCTGGCTGCCGGAAACGCACGCCGATTACTATGCACGCGTGAAGGACAAGGTCGAAGACCTAGGCCCGCTCTATGAAGGTGCAAAGCTCGGTTGGATTGTTCCGGCTTACATCCCGGAAAGCGAGATCAGCTCCATTGAAGACCTGAAGAAGCCGGAAGTTCGCGAGAAGCTGAAGGGCGAAATTCAGGGCATCGATCCGGGCGCAGGCCTCACTCGTCTGTCGCAGGAAGCGATCAAGAAATATGGGCTGGACTACAAGCTCAATATTTCGAGTGAAGCGGCCATGCTGACGACAGTTGATCGCGCCACACGTTCCGACGGCTGGTTCGTGGCAACTTCGTGGAGCCCGCACTGGATGTTCGGCAAGTACAAGCTCCGCTATATTGCCGATCCTGAAGGCGCACTGGGTGGTGCCGAACATATCGACGCCATTGCACGTAAGGGCTTCAAGGAAGACAATCCGAAAGTTGCTTCGTTGCTGACCAAGATGAGCATTCCGATCAGCGAGCTCGAAGCTGCAATGTTCGATGCGCAGGAAACGTCCTATGAGAAGGCCGTCGATAAATATATCGCTGACCATCCGGACCGCATCAAGGAATGGCTGGCTGAGTAATCAGCTCCGTAAGAAAGCCCCGGGAAACCGGGGCTTTTTCATATCTTATCCTCTTCGAGCGATCAAAATGCCCGATATCACGATGATGCCGCCCAGAGCCTGTAACATGCCGATAGGTTCCGACAGGATAGTCCAGGCAAGAAACGCTGCGACAACCGGTTGCAGAAGCAGGGTGAGTGACGAGAACGATGCCGGAAGATAGGCGAGGGAATAAGCGATCATGCTCTGGCCTGCGGCATGAGTTACCCATGCGAGGCCTGCAAGAATAAGCCATCCATAGAGCGTGGCAGGCAGTATCTGACCTTCCATGAAATACGCAACCGGCAGCGAAAAGACGGCTGCAATCGCGCTGCTCCACAGCATGATGCGCATGGTGGAAAAGCGGCTGCGCAAGCGGCCAACCGAGAGAATGTAACCGGCATAGAAGACTGCGGCCAGAAGCGCCATCGCATCGCCGGACGATTGGGACTGGAGAAGCTCGCCCGGTCCACCCTTTAGCACGACGACGCCAATGACCGCGACGGCAAGGCCGATCATGAAAGACGTGCTCACGCGCGATTTGAAAAGCAACCAAGCGCCCAATGTCACGAAAATCGGCGCCATATTGGCAAGCAGCGTGGCATTTGCAACGGATGTCATGTGCAGCGACAAGTGCCACGCGCCGAGGTCGAAAGCGATAAACAGGCCTGGCAGGGCGAGGCGCAAACAGTCGGACAGCGTGAGCGGGGTAGTATCCTTTTCGTCGCGCCGTTCGCGACCATCCATGAGCAGAAGCGGTAAAACTGCGAGTGCAAGACGCCAGAAGCCTGTTGCGAGCGGACCCACCTCGGAAAGTCGGACAAAGATCGGCGAGCTGCCAATAGCGATTCCGCCAACGATCAGAGCGGTCATCGCCAGACGTTGCGCATTGGTAGGAGCGGGGCTTGCGGCGGTGGTATGCGACATTCTCAAACTCAAGGTTGTGCCGAAATCGTTCTGTTGCCCGCGCAATGCACGCAGCTAAAGAGCGACTGCCGGCTTTGGACTGAACTGGTCGTGGAGAAAGTCGAGCACATTTCTTTCACCATCCACGTTCTGAATATTGTCCGTCATGTCGCAAAAGAATGGGAACGAAGAAAATTTTGCCCGCGACATTGTTATGACGCGGGCTTGCTTATTCCTCTTTGAGAGAGGCGTCCAGCATTGGGTTATCGCAGAAACCGGAAATTTCATCACGTTTCTGTTCGGCACATCGTAAAATATATGAAAAAGCGCCCTCAAAAGGCGCTTTTCCAATTATCAACGAGAATAGGGCGAATAGCACTGTCTGCGCGGCCCATTATAGGGCTGGAATGTATTGTCCGAGGAGCGATAGGATTTGTAGCGGTTATAGCACCACTGAACATGCGCGTTGGACATCCTCGGTGCACGATAAACGGGGCGAGGCTGACTTACGGCACCGCCAATGATGGCACCTGCGCCGAAAGCTGCCAGCGGATACCACCACCCGTCATTATAGCGACGATAGCCATGACGATAATGCCGATAGCCGCGATGACCGTTCCAGTATCCCGGCCGGTGGGGCCTATGGCCATTATAGTGACGTGGCGGGCGGCGATGATCGCGCACCTGTTCCACATTATGATTGATGACCGGACGTTCCAGATTCAAAGGCGCTGCCATTGTCGGCGCGATGGACGTCGCTCCGAAGATCACGGCCAACGCACCGACACAGGTCTGTTTGAAGATATTCACGTGCAACCCTCCGTCTTAGGTGATTAAGGTAAACGCTTGAAATATCGATTTGTTCCCGCTTCTCTACAGGCGGAAAGCCGGGTTTTCGCTATTTTGGGCAGGCCTGAATGTTGCGCAAAATGAAAGGGAGCAGGCTCCTCCCCAAGAACCTGCTCCCCAATGCATCGCCCCCCGCCATAGGTGGTGCGATGCTTACTTCTATGGCCCTCGCCGAGCCTGAATTCAGCGTGTCAGACCTTACCTTCGAGTGCAGCATTTAGCAACTTCAACGCGCGTTCTTTTGTCAATTCAATCGGGTTGCCGCCAGCGGTCGGATCGACGATAGCCATCTCGGCAATCAGGTCTTTCCGGGCGTCATCCATTGTGAGGCCTTTGATGAATTCGGGCAGCGTATTGGGGACGCTCAAATCGCTCCGCAATTTCATGACTGCTGCCAGAAATCCGTCGAATCCGCCCTTGATGCCGAGATAATCGGCAAGCCGTTCTATACGCTTTTCGATGGCAGATCGGTTCTGAAGCAGGACATAGGGCATGAAAACCGCATTCGTCATGCCATGATGGGTATCATAAAGGGCACCGATGGGATGCGACAGCGAATGGATTGCGCCGAGCCCTTTCTGGAAGGCCGTTGCACCCATTGCGGCCGCTGCCATCATGTTCGCACGCGCTTCAATATTCTTGCCATCGGCATAGGCGGTGGGAAGGTTTTCAAGAACCAGACGGATACCCTCCACCGCGATGCCATCGGCCATCGGATGAAATCCCGGAGCGCAATAGGCTTCAAGGCAGTGTGCCAGTGCGTCCATGCCAGTGCCCGCAGTGATGAAAGGGGGCATTCCGGTGGAAAGCTCAGGATCGGCAATGACTGTGACCGGCAGCATCTTGGGGTGGAAGATGACCTTCTTGGTATGGGTCGCTTCGTTGGTCAAGACACCTGCACGGCCAACTTCCGATCCTGTGCCAGCGGTCGTGGGCACGGCAATGATCGGGGCAATTGCTTTGCTGTCAGCGCGCGTCCACCAGTCACCAATGTCTTCGAAATCCCAGACCGGTCGTGTCTGCCCTGCCTGAAAGGCAATCAGCTTGCCGAGGTCGAGCGCTGAACCACCACCAAAAGCGATGACACCATCATGCTTGCCGCTTTTGAAGACCTCAACGCCCGCATAGAGATTGCTTTCGACCGGATTAGGTTTGACGTCGGAGAAAACCCCGTATCTCACACCGGCTTCATCCAGAATAGCGAGCGTGGACGCCACCACTGGAAGTTTTGCCAGACCGGGGTCAGTCACAAAGAGCGGATTCTGAATGCCAGCGGCCTTGAGGACGGCAGGCAATTCCTTGATGCGGCCTGGGCCAAAAAGCACGGTGGTGGGGAAATTCCATTTGGCAGTCAAAGTGGTCATGTCGATTGCTTTCCAGAAATTCAATTCAGATCAGATTTTCTCACGCAGGTGGAAGGATTTCGGTCGCGTGAGGTTGCCGTAGCCGATGGGTGACAGGGCAGCACCCTTGCCAGTGTCTTTGACCCCGGTCCAGACAAGTGCGGGGTCGAGATAATCGCAGCGGTTCATGAAAACCGTGCCCGTTTCGATGCGGTCACCGAGAGCGGCAGCGTGGTCCGTATCTGCTGTCCAGAGCGAAGCTGTGAGGCCGTAGATGCTGTCATTCATGAGCGCGAGAGCTTCCTCGTCATTGCGTACTTTCATGATGCCGACGATGGGGCCGAAGCTTTCTTCACGCATGACGCTCATCTGGTGGTCGACATTGGTGAGCACTTCCGGCGCGACATAGGGAGAGCCCGCGCGATCATTCTCGACGCTCATATTGACGTGGGTCTTCGCACCCTTGCGCAACGCTTCCGCCTTCTGCTCGCGGATGAGATCGGCAAAGCGCGCCTGCGCCATTGGTCCAAGCGTCGTTGAGTTATCCAGCGGATTGCCGACGACATATTGCTTCGTCAGGTCGATGAAACCATCGACGAAGCGGTCATAGACTGCTTCATGAACATAGATGCGCTCGATCCCGCAGCAGCACTGGCCGGAATTGAAAAAAGCACCATCGACCAGATTGGCGACGGCATGGTCCAGATTGACATCAGGAAGCACATAGGCCGGGTCCTTGCCGCCAAGCTCCAGCCCGAGCGTCATGAATGTGCCTGCAGCAGCCTTTTCGATGGCGCGCCCCCCGCCAACCGAGCCGGTGAAATTCACGTGGTCAATTGTGCCGGATGCAAGCAACTTTTCGGTCGATGCGTGATCGAGAACGATATTCTGGAAGACACCCTTGGGCAGCCCGGCCTTCTCAAACGCTTTTGCAAAGCGTTCACCAGCCAGAAGTGTCTGCGTTGCATGTTTGAGGATCACGGTATTCCCGGCCATAAGTGCGGGAATGATTGTGTTGACGGCGGTGAGATAGGGATAGTTCCACGGTGCAATCACCAGAACCACGCCGAGCGGCACGTGCTTCACATACCGACGGAAACCATCCTTCTGTGTGGGCACATAAGGTTTCAGCGCCTCTTCGGCGATGTCGATCATATATTGGCCGCGTTCCTGAACGCCGCCATTCTCCCCGCCGTAACGGGTCGGGCGCCCCATCTGCCATGCGATTTCAGGGATAATCTCTTCCTGCATCCCGGCAAGCGCATCCAGTGCGGCCCGGCAATAGCGCGCGCGCTCAGCAATACTCAACTGAGCCCAGCCTGTTTGCGCAGCGCGCGCTGCCGCCACCGTCGAGGCGATTGCAGCCTCATTTAAAAAAGGACGCTCGGCATATACCGAGCCGTCTATCGGAGAGATGATCTTGGCCGTGCCGCTCATCTGCAATTTCCTCTGAAGTCTGGCATTGCGTTATTCATTTCGGGACCGGTCACGCGGGTCAATAGCGCTCGAAACCGCGATGTAGTTCCCAGTCGGTCACGCGCCGGTCGTATTCGATCTGCTCCCAATGGGCGGTGTGGACATAGTGGTTGACCACAGCCTCCCCAAAAGCTTCCTTGAGAAACGACGAGTTCTTGAGCGCCTGTGCGGCCTCCCGGAGCGTGTAAGGAATTTCCTTGAGTTTGACCGCACTATAGGCATCGCCGACAAAGGGCTCATCAAGTTCCAGTTGTTCATCTATGCCTTGCAAGCCCGATGCGATAAGCGCTGCAAAGGCCAGATATGGATTGAGATCAGCACCACCGATGCGGCATTCGATACGGATGCCTTTCGTGCCTTCGCCGCAAAGGCGGAAACCTGCAGTGCGGTTATCCTGGCTCCACATGATTTTCGTTGGCGCAAAAGTGCCTGCCTGAAAGCGCTTGTAGGAATTGATGTAGGGCGCCAGGAAATAGGTGTAGTCGGTGGCGTATTTGAGCTGTCCGGCCACCCAGGAACGCATCAACGGCGTCATAGTGTATGGGGCTTTCGGATCAAAGAAGAGCGGTTCCTTGCCATCGGCGCTCCAGATGGAATTATGCACGTGGCTGGAGCTTCCAGCCTTGCCGTAATCATACTTGGCCATGAAGGTGATGCATTTGCCGTGTGCTTCGGCGATTTCCTTCATCGCATTCTTCATGATGACATGGCGGTCTGCCATTTCGAGCGCTTCGGCATAGCGCACATTCAGTTCTTCCTGTCCCGGACCCCATTCGCCCTTGGAGTTTTCGACCGGAATTCCCGCTGCCGCGAGCTGGTTGCGCATTGCGCGTAGAACCGGTTCCTCCTTGGTGGTCAGGTGGATGACATAATCCTGTACGTAAGGAGATGCCGTTTCCATATCCTGCCAGTGCTTTGCGCGGGCTGTCTTATAGGTCTCGTCAAAAAGATAGAACTCAAGCTCAGACGCGAAATAGGCGCGATAGCCGCGCTCGTGCAGGCGCGCGAGCTGTTTCTTAAGGATAGCACGCGGGGAATGCGCCAGATCCTGATGGTCGTGATGATCGAGCACGTCGCAAAGCACGATGGCGGTCTTTTCCAGCCATGTGGCGACGCGCAAGGTTGAAAGATCCGGCTTGATGACAAAATCACCATAGCCCTTGTCCCATCCGGCGGCCTCATAGCCCGGCACCGGTTCCATATCGATATCGTCGGCAAGAAGATAATTGCAGCCGTGGGTCTCGTCGTAACCAGATTCCACGAAAAACTGCCCGTAGAAGCGTTTGCCGATCAAGCGTCCCTGCATGTCCACAAAACATGCGAGAACCGTATCGATTTCATCATTCGCAACAGCTTTTTTCAATGCATCGAAAGTCAATTGTCCGGCCATTTATGCTCGCTCCAGAACGGAAAAAAGTGATGGACGCGGCACAGTGTGCCGCGTCCAAAATCCTTAGGCATAACGGTAAGGTGCACCCGCACCTCGCATGGTTTCCTGATATTTTTTCAGGATTGCGACCACCTTCGCGTTTCTCTCGCTCTTGGTTGCGATTTCATCCCAGAACTGTTCGGCAGCGTCCTCGATCTGCTTCCATTCCGATTCCGGAATAGTTGTCAGTTCCAGCTTCCCACCGGTGGTGCGATAGTGAGCTTCGCCCCACCAGTACCAATGCTGGCGATAATAATGCGATGAGTCCATTGCCAGCTTGAAGAGCGTCTTCAAGTGATCCGGCACAGCGTCCCATTTCTCGGTATTCGCGAAATAGGAACCGGCCCATGCGCCGTTGATATTGTTGGTCAGATAGTATTTGTTGATGTCGGCCCAGCCGACTGTATAGGCCTCGGTCGCGCCACACCATGCAACGCCGTCAAGCTCACCCGTCTGGATAGCGACTTCGATATCTTCCCAAGGCAGCGTGACAGGCACGACGCCGAATTTGGTCAGGAAGCGGCCACCGGTCGGGAATGTGAAGACCCGAAGTCCCTTTAGGTCAGCAACGCTGCGGATCGGCTTGGTGGTTACGAAATTGCAGGGGTCCCAGGAACCGGCGCTGAGCCATGTGACGCCCGGAATTTCCTTATAGGCTTCCTCCCAGATTTCATTGAGTCCGTACCAGTTGAACAGGGCAGGCACATCGAGGCTGTAGCGCGATGCGAAGGGGAAATAAGCCCCAAACACCGCGACATCGACTGGTGACGCCATGGAGTCGTCATCACTTTGCGCGGCGTCGATTGTGCCGGACTGAACCGCGCGGAACAGCTCACCCTGCGGCACAAGCTGGTCGGCAGTATAAAGTTCGATCACCATCTCGCCATTGGCAGCCTTGTTGAAGGCGTCGATAGACGGCTTGATGACGTGCTCTGCAAGTGCCGGACCTGCATAAGTCTGGAGCCGCCATTTGATTGGGCTTTGCGCCCTCACATATGGCGTTGCAAGCGTGCTTGCACCCAGCGCGCCAACAGTTGTCAGCCCGGCTTTCTTGAGAAAATCGCGTTTGTTAAGCTTGCTATTCTCACTCATGCCCATTCTCCCACTCTTGTTTGAGTTCACCCTTTATGTGTTCCGGTCTGGCCGTTCTGGCTCTTGTCACCGGCTTATGCGCATTCTCCCGTAATTATCGTCATCGTCCGGTGTACCAGTTGGGCAACCACATCGCGATCTGCGGAAAGATCATCAGAAGGATGATGGTCAGCACCATGAGGAAGAAGAACGGTACGATTGAACGATAGATGTCTATCAGCGTGACTTCCTTCGGGGCCAAGGCCCGCATCATGAATAGATTGTACCCGAAAGGCGGCGTGATATATGCGATCTGGCAGGTGATCGTGTAGAGCACACCGAACCAGATGGCGTTGAAGCCGAGGCTCTTGACCAGCGGTATGTAAAGCGGTGCCACGATGACCAGCATTGCCGTGTCATCAAGGAACATGCCCAATATGATGAACGAAAACAGCATCAGTATCAGGATTGTCCAGGGCGACAGATCGAAGGTGTTCAGCAACACGCTTTCAATGGCTTTCACCGCTCCGAGGCCATCGTAGACCGACGAAAAGCAGAGTGCAGCCAGAATGATCCAGAGGAACATGCAGGTGACGGTGAGACTGTTCCGTGACGTGGTTTCCCAGACAATCTTGTTGAGGCGTCCGGTGAAAAGCGCGGCAAGCGTTGCAAGTAATGCGCCGACGGCCGAGCTTTCAACAAGGCTGGTAACGCCGGTGAGGAACAGGCCCATCATCGCGCCGAAGACCACGAGTGGCAGAATGCCTGCGCGTAGCGCGACGAAGCGGTCGTGCCATGTGATCCTGTCCAGTTCTTCTTGTGGCAAAGTCGGTCCGAGCTCGGGCTGGAGGCGGCAGCGTATGTAGATATAGATCGCAAAGAGCGCGGCCATGAGAAGGCCGGGACCAATCCCTGCGAGCCAGAGCTGCAATACCGGCTGCCGGGCAATCATCGCATAAAGTACCAGCACGACGCTTGGCGGAATAAGGATACCAAGCGAGCTGCCCGCCTGGATAACGCCCGTTACCATAACCTTGTTATAGCCACGCTTGAGAAGCTCTGGCAGTGCGACGGTAGCGCCGATTGCCATGCCTGCGACGCTCAGGCCGTTCATGCAGGAAATAATGACCATCAGGCCGATCGTACCCAGTGCCAGACCGCCGCGAATGCCGCCGAACCACACGTGGAACATGCGGTAGAGATTGCTGGCAATGCCCGATTCCGAGAGCATGTAGCCCATGAAGACGAAGAAGGGCACAGTGATAAGCGGATACCAGTTCAGCACCGCAAAGGTGGCATTATACGGCATCTCGAACGAGCCTTTGCCCCAAAGCAGAAGCGCGGCGAGCGAGCCGACAAAACCGATCACGCCGAATACGCGCTGCCCGGTCATGAGCAGCACCATCATGGTTGCAAACATGAAGAGCGTTATGAATTCCGAACTCATATGTGATGCCCTTCCTCAATGGCAGGACCCGCAATGGTGCTGATCGGCTGTCCACGCAGGGAGGCCCAGTCCTTGAAGAAATTGGAGACGCATTGCAGCAGCAGCAGGAGAATACCGACAGTCATGATGAGCTTGATCGGCCAGAGAAGCGGCGCCCAGGCGGTATAGTTCTTCTGGCTGTAAACGATGGCGTAGTTGGTCGATGAAATGCCACCGGCGACCATCACACCGAGATAGAAGATGATGAACAGGATGGTGATCATGTCGGTGATCATTTTCCTGCGCGGTGAAAGACGGTCAAAGAACAGGTCCATGCGCACATGCGCGCCCTGTTGCATGGCGTATGCTCCACCGAGCAGATAGTAGGCCGAGAGCAGAAACTGGGACATTTCCAATACCCAGTTGACCGGTACTCCGAGAACAACACGCGAAAAAGTCGAATATAGAAGGCAGGCACCGAGCACGAAGAAGAGATACATCGCGAAGCGCCCGACATAGTAATTCACTGCATCAACATATTTGACGAACAGTCTGATCGGCTTCGGCATTTCCCGCTCCTTCAGGCTTTCTGTTCTGTGTTGCGAGGGTCAATTGCTTTCGCAATGTCCCTCAATATCGTTGCGAGTTTTTCGGCCCAGGCAATCTGTGCCGGACCATCGGCAATCTCATTGTTGCGAAGTTCGATCATCACGCAGGGCGCATTGCGCGGACGCGCGTGCCGCTCCAGCGTGTAATAGACGCGATCGGCTGGTGAATAGGGTTCGTTGACGCCGACATTGAGCGCTGGATCTTTTCGCAGTGCGGCGATTAACGGCTTGCCGATCCGGTCATCTTCGTCGTGGATGATGCCGATCGGCCAGGGGCGGGGGACGTCGCGATAGATGGGCGTGAAGGAGTGGATCGTCACGATCCAGGATGCCTGTCCTCGTCGCGCACGCTCTGCAATCACGTGTTCGACAGCAGTGTGGAATGGCCGATGTGAAAGATCGATACGTGCCAGACGTTCCATGGAATTGAGCGCGTGATTTCCGGGAACCACGGTTGTCTCGCTGATTTCCGGAATGAGGTCGTGAGCGTCGAGTGGACGATTGCAATCAATCAGCAGTCGCGAAAGCTGGCTTTCGACGAGCGGCGCGTGAAGGGACGAGGCGAGATGCCTTGCGACTTCCACCGCGCCGGGGTCCCACGCGATGTGTGCCTGCAAGGCATCTCCCTCCAGACCGAGCCCCTTGAAAGTCTCGGGAATGAAATTGGATGCGTGCTCGCAGACAAGAAGATAGGGACTTTCCCCATTCTTGTTGAAGACAGAAACAGGCTCGCACGTAGCCGTGCGATGTTCTCGCTCGTCCGTCATTCTGTTCGTTCCCCGCGCTGTAACTTATGTTACGTTTTTTCCAATTATGCGCTATTGCGGATTATTTGATACGTCCTATGATTATTTGTCAAACACAATTTCGCCCGAATTCAAAAAGGGTGTTCAGGAATGGGAAGTGCTGTGCCGGTGCATGCAAGCGTTGCGGAATTGATCAATGAACGGATCGACACGATGCCAGCGGGCGAGCGCAGTGCCGCCCAGACGCTGATCGCCAATTACCCGATGCTGGGACTAAAAACTGTCGCGGAGTTTTCCGGCTTGGCCGGTGTCAGCTCCCCAACGATATTGCGCTTTGTGAACAGGCTCGGGTTTCAGAGCTATCCTGATTTTCAAGCGCGCTTGCAGGATGAACTTGCGGCTCAACTGCAATCACCGCACCACCGCAACGAACAGCCGGGAACCGGGCGAGACACAGCCTATCCGGCGGTGGAACATACGCTTGAGAATATTCGTGAAAGTTTCCGGCATTTGGGTGCAAAGCAGTTGCGGCAGGCCGTGTCGGCTTTGAGTGACGCCAAGGGCAATGTCTATCTGATTGGCGGGCGCTTCACCGATCCGATTGCGCAATATATGGCGGCGCATATGACGGTCATTCGCCCGCATGTCTTTCACTTGGGCGGACAGGAGAGCGTGTGGCGTGACCGTCTTCTCGATATGGGAAAGCGTGATGTTCTGGTGGTTTTCGATATTCGTCGTTATCAGGACAGTCTTTTGAAACTGGCTGAGACGGCAAGGTCACGAGGCGTGGAAGTCATCCTCGTGACCGACCAGTGGCTTTCACCGATTGCACGCGTGGCGCGCCATGTTCTGGCGGGACGTACGGCCGTACCGTCAGCCTGGGATTCTTCGGCAGCGCTCTTTGTGCTGGCGGAAACGGTCATTCGCGAAATGACCAGAATGCTTGAAAAAGACAGTGCCGCCCGCATCGCGGAACTTGAAGGATTACGCTGAAAGGGTTGTCGGTACGCGTTTTATTCCAACCCACAGGCCCGCAGAAACAGCGCCGAAACCTCTTTCTCGATCCTTTCGAGATCGAGCGGTTCGTCCTTGTTGAGTTCCATCATGCTGCGAACCTGCGTTTCAAAGTCGGCATAATGCTGGGTGACGGCCCAGATATGCATCTGAAATAGTAGGGGATCGACAGGTTTGATCCGACCATCATCCACCCACGACTGGATGAGTTTCACTGCATTATGGGTCGCTGCGACGTGCTTTTTCCAATGGCGGCTCAGATAAGGTGCGCCATTGGCAATTTCGGTGGTGAAAAGGCGCGAGGCTTTGGGGCTTTTCTGGCTATATTCGAGCTTGGCGCGGATATATTGGCGGATCACCTTGGCAGGGTCATCTTCGGTACTGGCCCCGAGGAATATGTCTTCCCATTCTTCGAGGATGTAGACGATGATATCCTCGTAAAGCTCTTCCTTGCTCGAAATATAGTAGTGCAGTTGCGGCTTGGTGAGACCGGCGCGGTGCGCAATGCCTTGCGTGGATGCCCCCGCAAGGCCTTTTTCGGCAAATTCATCGATCGCGGCAGCCCGTATTGCACCGAGAATGCGCCGCCTGCGTCCGAGAACCTTGTCCCGTCCGGTCAGTTCGGTGTCGTCATTCTCGTCGCCGTTGTTCATTCATGCCTGCCGCGATTGAGGAGGGGTTATTGCCCCAGCTTTTTCTTGATGTCGAGCCCTACGCCCTTGTTTACGAAGGCATCGGTCGCGACCTTGCTCATGTCGAGTTCGTCGCCGCTGACAATCCCTGCCTTGCGGGCGAGTTCGTAGAACGCCTTGACGCGATCCATCGAGATTGCGCCAATTCCCTTTTCAAGCGTATCGCCACTGTCGATAAGCTGAAGGTTCTTTATCCGCTCCAGTTCCGCATTGAGCGTTTCCTTGCTCATATCCGGATTGTCTTTCAGGATCAGTTCATAGGCTTTGCTGCGGTCGCCGTAGAGGAAATTGGTCCAGCCTTCCACGGAAGCGCTGACGAAGCGCTGTACCAGATCAGGGTTCTTTTCGATCAGATCCTGACGGGTTTCGATTGTATTGCCGTAAGTGCTGTAACCGTAGTCGGCGAGGAGATAGGTCGTAACCTTAGCGCCTTCCTTTTCTGCATAGATCGGCTCGGCGGTCGCATAGGCCTGTTGCACGACTTTCTTGTCGTTGAGGAACTGGGCGAGGCTGTAGCCATAAGGGCGCAGCTGTTCGTCCTTGAAGCCGAAATCCTTGACGAGCCATGGCCAGAACGAGAACTGGCCGTCCTTCGAAATCAGGATCGTTTCGGCATTGGCCAGGTCTTTGAAGTCCTTGTACGCACCTTCATGCGCCATCAATGCCTGCGGATCCTTCTGGTAGAACGCGGCAACAACCGTCGTCGGCACGCCGTTGGCGACATTGTTGAACGACAGTAGCAAGTTTCCGGTCAGCAGGAAGTCGAGACGGCCTGCAGCAAGCATCGGGCGATTGTTGACCTGCGGTCCGCCCATTTCGATTTGCACATCGAGGCCGTATTTTTCATAGGTACCATCTGCGACAGCCTGATAGAAACCGCCGTGACCGGCTTGCGCGAGCCAGTTGGTGCCGAGCGTCACCTTGTCGAGCGCATAGGCCATCTGTGCAGAAAGGCCCATGGAAAGTGCAGCCAACGCCGCAACCAGTGTCTTTTTCATTTGGTTCCCCTTGTTTTAATCAGTCGAAGCCATGTCAGCGGTCCAGCCGCGCGTTTTGCCCGGATTGAGCAGGCCATATGGGTCTGCCAGTTTCTTGAATTCGATCTGGACACTGTCGATTTCTTTCATGCCGCCATCCTCGATGGTGTAGGCATGCGGATCGTAGATATCGCAACCGTCAACCTGCTCCAGTTCCTTGATCAGGCGGTACATCTCGTCACGGCCTTCAAAGCGAACAAGCGGAAGCGCGAAAATCTGCACTTCTCCTTCAAGGCGCGCCATTTCATGATGCATATACTGCGTTTCGCCGTAGCGCTTGATCTGGCGTGTCACTACATCCACGTCAAACGGACGCGGATAGGCGACCTGCAGATAGGTCCAGCCTTCCTCGGCTTTCAGTGCCTGCAAGGTTGTGTGGTTCCAGCCACATTCATAAGCGGGTTGCAGCCCGTTCTTGTGCAATTCATCCAGCGTCATGGCGAAGGAAATCTTGCCACCAAATTCAGTGGCGAGCGCTTCGAAACGAGCCATTTCTTCCGGGGCAATCATGGCAAAAACCGCATCCTTGTCGGATGGGAATAGGTCGCCGAACTTGGTGTAAAAGCGCGCAAAACGGCGATCTACAGTGGTCAGAAGATAGCAGTCGAGATTGCCTTCTAGCGCCTTGAGGCAGAAGTTGAGCGTTGCCTCGTAACTATCGAACAAGGCTGCAGTATGTATCCAGTCCGTTGCCTTGGTAAGACCGATTTCCAGTTCCAGAATGATGCCGTTGGTGCCATAGGCATGCTGGACTTTATGAATGTCGCGTCCGGTCAATTCGATAATCTTCGGCTCCGGTTCGACAGTCAGAACCTTGACCGAATAGACATTGCCATCGTCGCGCAACATGCCGTGACGCAATGAGCCGATGCCGCCTGAACCACCTGAGAAGAAGCCGCCAATCGTGGCGATGCGGCGGGTTGACGGATACATCAACAGTTCCTGACCGGTTTCGCGCACGGCATCGTCGAGGCGCGAAATGCGCGCGCCGCCTTCCACGCGAACCTTGCCGGGTTCGATGGAGACGATGCGGTCGATCTTGGTCATGTCCAGAATGATGCCGCCTTCGAGCGGAACGCATTGACCGTAATTGCCGGTACCTCCACCGCGAACGGTGATCGGAATACGCAGCTTCGCGGCGGCTGCCGCTACGCGACGCACCTCATCCTGATCTTTCGGGATGACGACGAGATCGCCGACATAATGGCCGATATCTTCGGTGAGGATCGGGCTATACCAGAAATAATCACGCGAGCGCAGTTCGACTTGCTTTGGGTCGTCATAAATGCGGATTCCATCGATTTCGGCGCGAAATGCGGCCCAGTCGTAGATGCGCTGTGGAGCGGCAGAATTCATGTGGCTCTCCCGTTGATTTGAGGCACGGCAACGCCATTACGCCAGACGACGCGGCGGGCCTGCGGGCGGCTGATGAGATCGTTCAGGTCTGCTGCGTCGTGCCAGACAAAACTGGCCACGCCACCTGCCTGCGGTTGCTGCACGCATTCGCTGCCAATAAGGCGGGCGGGCAGGGTGGTGATGCTGTCGAGCCAGTCCTGCGGCTCGACATGGCAAACCGGCGCTGCGAGACGAAGAATGGCGAGCGGGTCGTAATCGCCATAGGGATAGAATGCATCGCGGACATTGTCGGAACCGAGCATGACATCCATGCCTGCTGCGCGCGCTTCCTTCAACGGTGCAACACCGCGCAGGCGCGGAGACTTTCCGCCGATCCGGTCTTGCAGATAGAGATTTGTCGTGGGTAGCGAAACGAGTGCCGTGCCTGCATCCGCGGCAGCGTCCAGGATACGCTGCAGTTCGTCCGGCTTGCGCAGTGATAGCGAGCAGGCATGACCGCACAGCACCCGACCAGCCATGCCATGGCGTTTGGTTGCCGATACTATCAGCGAAAACCCGTTTGCTTCGACATCCAGACCTTCATCGACATGGAAGTCGAGATTGAGATCATGCTGCACGGCGAGGCGGAACATCTCTTCGATTTTGGCTTCAAGATCGGCGTTGCGATAGAAGAACGCTCCGAAGACGCCGCCGTCTTTTGCAACACGGGCCGCGATTTGTGAGCCTGCATCAAGCACCAGATCACCATGCACAAGTGCCGCCAGCTGAAGGTCGATCCGGTCTTTCCATTCCTCGCGCAGCTCGTTCAGAACGGGCCATGCAACAGGAACTTCCGGTGTCGTCCAGTCCACATGGCTGCGCATGGCGCCGACGCCTTGTTCGAACGCAGCCTCAATGCCTCTGCTAGCGCGAGTGCGGATATCTTCCGCGCTCCAGTTCGTCCGATCTGTGCCCATCAGGTCTATGGCGTCGAACAGGCAATCCACTCTGGCGCTGCCATTTTCTGCAATACGCTGAATCGTGAACGTCTTGTCGAGATGGACGTGGACATCCGCAAAAAGTGGGGTGACAAGTCCGCCGCCAACTGCCTGCGACGGAACAAGCGATGCGATGCGATCACCTTCGATCTTGATGTCGTAGTGTCCGGAACGTCCGGCTATGGCGACGCCAGTCAGCATTTTAGCGCTCACGACGGATTTCGCTTTCGTGCCAGCGTCCGAGGACGAAGCGCGACAACCAGCTTGTGATGAGGAAAATCACGATGCCGAGCAGCGACACGAGGAAAAGTGCCGCAAACATGCGCGGAATTTCGTTGCGAAAGCTCGATTCCAGAATACGCGAGGCAAGACCGGTGCTCTGGCCTGCCGTACCGGCAACAAACTCAGCTACAACCGCACCAATCAGTGACAGGCCGCCAGCGATTTTCAGCGCGGCCATGAAATAGGGCAGAGCGCTTGGTGCCAGCAGATAGCGAAGGCGCTGCCATGGCGAGGCGCGGTAGAGCTTGAACAGATCGCGCAGATTGTGGTCGGCGCTGCGCAATCCTATTACCGTGTTGGAGAGGATCGGAAAGAACGCCACGATCCAGGCGCAGATCAACAGGGCTGAAAATGTATCGCGTACATAGATGAGGATGAGCGGCGCAATAGCAATGACCGGTGTGACCTGCAGGATTACGGCGAAGGGAAAGAACGCCATTTCTATCGGGCGCGATAGGGCAAAGATCATGCCGAGCAGAACGCCGCCAATAATGGCACAGGCCAGCGAAATCAGGGTTAGCTTGACGGTAAACCACATGGATGCCGTTAAGGATGGACCGTCCTTGATCAGGGTCTCGGCGACCAGCGAAGGAGCTGGGATCAGGTAATGCGGTACCTGATAGTAGCGGACAAGGCCTTCCCATATGCCGAGCGCGATGATGATTGCCAATGTCGGCATCATGATGCGCAAAGTGCGCTCGCGCCGGGCGAGGCGATCCTGTTCGGAATTGAGGACTGGCAGTTCGTTTTGCATCTGGTTCATCTTCCCGCCCTCAATGGTCTATATCTTGAGAAGAAAGCGTCGCGGTCAGCGCGTCGGAAACCTTGGCGCAATATTTCGCATATGCGTCTGTCGTGCGGTAATTTTCGGCGCGAGGATAGGAACCAATGATTGGTATATCGGCAACCACTCGGCCCGGTCTTGCCGCCATGACGATAACGCGGTTTGACAGGTAGACCGACTCGTAAACGCTGTGAGTGACGAAGATCACCGTCAGGCCATGTTCCTGCCAGAGGCGCAGCACGTCATTATTGAGCTTGAAGCGCGTCATTTCATCGAGTGCCGCAAAAGGTTCATCCATCAAGAGAAGGCGCGGACGTGTAACTAGCGCGCGGGCGATGGAAACGCGCATTTTCATGCCGCCTGAGAGCTCTCGTGGAAAAGCCTTGGCAAAGCGTGACAAGCCAACCTGTGCCAGAGCTTCTTCAACGCGCGGGGTCGCCTCCTTGCGGGAGATACCGGCAAGGCGCAGCGGCAGATAGACATTGTCGAAAACGCTGGCCCACGGCATCAGCGTCGGCTCCTGAAAAACAAAGCCGATATCCTGCGCTCCGATAGGACCTTTGCCGGGAGCATGGCCGTTGACGCGGATATCACCGGCGGAAATCGATTCCAGACCGGCGATCATACGCAGCGCTGTGCTCTTGCCGCAGCCCGATGGACCAAGGAAGCTGACGAACTGGCCTTGCTCGATCGTGAGCGACATGTCGCTCACGGCCATCACACCAGTGCCATATTGCTTGTAGACGCCGTCTATCTCGATCAGAGAGGACGAAGCTTGCGAGTTGGGGGCCACGCTCATTGTCCTTACCAGGCTGGTTGATTGTCGAGCCAGGAAAGCGGCGCTCGTTCGATTTCTGCGAGAACCTCGACCAGCCGCTCGGCGGCAAAATCGATGGTCGCTCGACCTTTTTCGGCAGTCGCGAGCGTTGCGTCGCCAGCGGCGCCGTAGGGATTGATATCCTGAATCTGCCAGGCAGGCTTCGCGCCGCCGCTCAGCGCAAGATGCTTGAAATCACGTGCAAAAGTTTCCGTAAGAGTGCGGAAATCCTGGGCTTTCGACATGTCGACCAGGTCTGGATGCATTTCCAGCATCACCGAGGTTTCCATGTCACCGGCATGAATGCCGTGCTTGGCGTCGTGGTCGCTGTAGACGCCTTCCGGCATTCCGAGACCGAACCAGTTGATGCTCACAACCATCATATTGTGGCGGATACGAAGTTCTCGTGCCACGATATCCATGACACTGATCTGGCCGCCATGGCTGTTGAGAAGCGCCATCTTGCGAACGCCGCTTGCCGCCACGCAGCCACCTATTTCGCACCACATGCGAATGATCGTCTCTGCCGAGAACGTCAGCGTGCCGGGATAAAGACTGTGTTCGTTGCTCTTGCCAATGGCCTGCGTCGGCAGGAAAAGCGCGTGGCTTGTTTCAGGCAGGCGGGCGATTGTTTCCTTCACCATGCCGTCGACAATCGCGGCATCGACCGCCAGCGGCAGGTGCGGTCCGTGCTGTTCGATTGCGCCGACGGGCAGAACCGCCACGAGCTTCTCGCGATCGAGGCGGGAGAATGCCTCGCTCGTATAATCGGACCAATATCGTTTCAAGATTGCAACTCCTACACGCTCGGGCCAAGGGCGTTAGACATATCCTACTAAACAATCTGACCGATCGGTCAAACTAAATGTTTTAAATATTCGAATTGCGTGCAATTAAGGTGTGAATCCGTGGCTATTCGGTCACGCGACGGGCCGTGACGTGTTTATGATGCGCGGAAATTTCCGGAGGTCCTATGGACGACAGATGCATTATCATTGGTGCCGGCCATGCCGGTTCGCAGGCCGCTATCAGCCTTCGGCAGGAAGGCTATGCAGGCGAAATCGTTCTCATCAACGACGAAACCGATATTCCCTATCATAAGCCTCCGCTCTCCAAATCCTATTTGAAAGCCCCGGAAGGCGGTGGCCTGGTGTTGCGCCCGGAAGCAACCTATCGCGACAATAATATCGAGATGCTGTTCGGCCATCACGTCGATGCCGTATCGATTGCCGACAAGACGGTCGCGCTTGATGATGGGCACGTGTTGAACTGGTCTGAACTGATCTTCGCGACCGGCGCACGTGCGCGCATTCCCAATGTACCAGGTGTCGGGCTCGAAGGTGTCTTTACGCTGCGCCGGATGGAAGATGCACGCCGTATCGCAGCGGCAATGCCGAATGTCGAGAATGTCGTCATTATCGGTGGCGGTTTCATTGGCCTCGAAATGGCCCATAGCGCAATCGCGCTTGGCAAAAAGACGGTTCTGATCGAAGCGGCGCCTCGTGTGCTGGGGCGTTCGGTTGCAACGCATATCTCTGCCCATGTGGAAGCGCGCAGCCGCGCCGCTAACATCACACTTTTAACCGGTCTCGGCGTGGCGGCAGTCGAGGGGGAAAATAACCATGTTATCGGCGTGAAAGCTGCAGACGGCACGATATTCCCGGCGGATATGGTCGTGATCGGCACTGGTGCGGTGCCAAATGTCGAGCTTGCAGTAACGGCGGGACTTGCAATCGACAACGGGATTATTGTCGACGAGAACCTGCGTACTTCTGCTAGCCATGTCTACGCCATTGGCGATTGCGTGAGCTACGATCACTTTCATGCTGGTCGCCGGGTACGGCTGGAATCGGTACAAAACGCGACCGATCAGGCAAAGCATGTGGCGCGCACCATTGTCGGACGCGAAGCGCCGTTTCGGGAAGTCGCCTGGTTCTGGTCTGATCAGGGCGATATGAAGCTGCAGACGGCAGGACTTTCCTTCGATGCTGATCGGCATATCCTTTCGGGGAACCCGGAAGAAAATGCATTTTCCATCTTCCATTTTGCCGGTGACAGGCTTGTGGCTGTCGATTCCATCAATCGTCCGGCAGACCATATGATCGCGCGCCGTCTGCTGGCTGCGGGTATTAATCCGACCGAGGCCGATATTGCCGCCGGGGCGGCGCGGCTGAAAGAAATGCTGGCCGCTGCGCCGAAATCTTGAGGATTCACGATGAACAGTTTGAAACATCTGCTGCCTGCTGACATGGCAGCACCCTTTGCCGCCTACAGCCATGGCGTGAAGGTTAAAGCCGGTGCTGAAATGATTTTCTGTTCCGGTCAGTTAGGCATCGCGCGGGATGGAAATGTGCCGGAAGACGCAGGCGCTCAGGCTGAACTCTGCTTCGAGAATATTCGCCGTATTTTGCGCGATGGCGGTATGGACCTTTCCGATGTCGTGCGTATCAACGCCTATGTGACAGACCGGGCCTATATGCGTCCTTATATGGATGTTCGTGACAGGCTGTTCCCGCAACCAGCGCCAGCCTCCACGCTGATGATCGTTTCCGGTTTCACACGTGAGGAATTCAAGGTCGAAATCGAGGCGGTCGCGGCCAGATAATCGTTTGTTTTGAGCCGTCAAAGCGCCGCAGCAATGCGTATCGCCTTTGCCTGAAAGGAGTGGTAGGGTTGTCCGACATCCTCCATTCCCTTCAGGCCCATTCATGTCCAAAATTCAGCCTTCGGCTTCATCGCCGGAAACTTCGCTACGTTCGTCTGCACGATTGGCGGAACTAGCGCTTGCCATCGGCGGCTTCGGTATAGGTACCGGTGAGTTCGCCATTATGGCGCTGCTGCCCGATATCGCGCGTGATCTTGAGGTGACCATACCGCAAGGCGGCCATCTCATCAGTTCTTACGCGCTCGGTGTTCTGATTGGCGCACCGGTGCTTGCAGTGATCGGCGCAAAGCTTGACCGCCGCAAGCTCCTCTTCCTGCTGATGGGGCTATTCGCTTTCGGTAATCTCGCAAGCGCATTCATGCAGGACTATGCCGGTCTTTACATGATGCGGTTCGTCGCTGGTTTTCCTCACGGAGCCTATTTCGGCGTTGCTTCACTTGTCGCCGCATCTTTGGCGGAACCGGGCAAGCGTGCTCAGGCTGTAGGACGGGTCATGATGGGACTGACCATTGCGACATTGTGCGGGACGCCGCTTGCGACCTCTCTCGGCCAGATTGCCGGGTGGCGCGCAATGTTTGCATCCGTTGGCCTGATCGCAATGCTAACTATGGTGCTGGTCGCGATCTATGTACCCAAACAGCCTGCAGAGGAGGGGGCGTCACCCCTGCGCGAACTGGGAGCATTTCGCCGCAAGCAAGTCTGGCTGACGCTTGGGATTGGTGCAATTGGCACGGGCGGCCTGTTTTCCGTTTTTACCTATGTCGCGGCAACAGTTACCGAGGTTTCGCATGTCGATGTGAAATGGATGCCTTTCGTCTTCGCGATGTTCGGCCTCGGCATGGTGCTTGGCAATATAGTTGGGTCGCGACTGACAGATCGTTCGGTTATGGGAACGGTTGGTCTGGTGCTGCTCTATGATATGGCCGTCATGTTGGCATTCCCCGTCCTCATGCAGCATCCTGTGACTGCATTCTTGAACGTGCTTCTGGTCGGCGGCGGGTTTGCACTCGTCCCCGCATTGCAAACGCGTCTGATGGATGTAGCGGCGGATGCGCAAACGCTGGCGGCTGCCCTCAACCATTCCGCGCTCAATCTCGCCAATGCGCTCGGTGCTTGGCTCGGCGGTCTTGCGGTTGCATGGGGCTATGGCTGGACGTCGACGGGAACAGTCGGCGCATTGCTTGCCTTATCTGGTCTGGCGGTCTTTGCAATCTCGATTGCATTCGACAGACGCGGTGCGGCAACACCTGCCTCGCAGGAGGCATAAATACAGCCCATAAACGAAAACACCCGTCGCGGGAGGAGGCGACAGGTGTTTTATGGGGAAGACCGGACTTGGGAGGAGGACATCCGGTCTTGAATCACCGAGGAAATGGGAGGAGGAGAAAGCACCCCGGTGATATTCTGGAAACTGTAGGACCGCGCGGTTATGGGGACTCGCGATCCTTGAAGAAGGCTGATGCCTTCCGGATGGGCTATTAGCGAGCAGCGGCCTTGCGTGCAACGAACGGGATTTCCGAAGGCAGGATGCCAAGGTCGTTCAGTTCACGTGGGCTCAGGCGGCTCAGTTCGTTTACGGTGTTACGGTAACGGCGCCAGTTGTTGTACGAGCGGATCAGGTTCATTTCTCTCACCTAGTAAAATCTTATCTCTTTGTTGCAAACAGCATATAGGCTTGAAGCATTTCGAATTGGAGAGACAGATTTGCATAGCTGCAATGCGTTAAAGCTTGTCAGTTGCACGCCTTTTGCGCAGCTTGGTCATCATGCGATCACAATCTGATGCCCTGTTAGGCAAATCGGCCGGATTCAGGCTGCTCCGGCAGCTAACTGGTTAAAACTTCTTTAAAAATTCGCTGGCCGAAAAACTGCTCCACAAAATGTGATGGAGAGCGGCACGTCCAACGGATTTAGTTGCCGGTAAATGCGCGGTCTCGTCTGTGCCGCAATATGCATGTATAATAGAGTATAAATCCGGACCTCCTGTCCGCTTAAAATTTTGTCGCAAAAGTCCGGGAAATCGTCGGTTAGAGACAACAATTCTACATGACTTGCGCGCCGGATTGGAGTAAGGGAGTTCCGTCGGGTGTCGGGACGCCATATCATGTGACGTTCTTGCACTGTCTGTCTGCGGGAGAGCGCCAACTGGCCGCCGAAGGGGAAATCGCCCGAAATCTCTCAGGTACAAGGAACCGCAGACGGGTAAGACAACTCTGGAAAGTCAGGGGAAACCCTGCGCCGAAGGTGTAAGTATGGCTTTCTATATAGCCATGCGAGTCTCTCAGGCCTGAGACAGAGGGGCACGAAGCAACCGCATTTTGCGGAGGCACACGTGCGACTCTGGAGTTGTTATGGGCGATACCGCACATTTGAATACCCTGCCTTTGCAGGATTTGCATGAACAGGCTGGCGCGCGCTTCGGCGGCTTTGCTGGCTGGAACATGCCGATCACCTATCCGCTGGGCGTCATGAAGGAACATCTTCATACGCGTGAACATGCGGGCCTTTTCGACATTTCTCATATGAAGCTGATCGAGGTTTCGGGTGCGGATGCCGCTGCGCTTCTTGCCGAAACCTGTCCGCTTGACCCGACTGTGCTGAAGGAAGGCCAGTCGAAGTACACTTTCTTCCTCAATGATAATGGCGGCGTTCTGGACGATCTGATCGTCACGCGTCTTGGCGAAGACCGTTTCATGGTTGTCGCCAATGCGGGCAATGCCGATGCCGATATCGAGCATTTGACGGAAGCTGCATCGGGCAAGGACGTTAAGGTCAATCCGCTTGACCGTGTGTTTCTTGCTCTTCAGGGACCGGAAGCGGAAGCCGTCATCAATGATGCCGGGCTGGCTGGTGCCGAGCTTGCTTTCATGAGCGGGTTTGAACCCAAGGCTGGCTGGTTCATGACCCGTTCGGGCTATACCGGCGAGGATGGTTTCGAGATCGGCGTTCCAGCCGATGAAGCCCGTGCGCTTGCAATGAAACTGCTTGCCGACGAGCGCGTCGAATGGATCGGCCTGGCTGCTCGCGACAGTCTGCGCCTTGAAGCCGGTCTCTGCCTGCACGGTCAGGACATCACGCCGGAAACGGATCCTGTTTCGGCGGGCCTCACATGGGCAATCACCAAAGCCGTGCGCGAAAAGGCTGCATTCAACGGCGCAAAAGCCGTGCTGGACGCGATCGCCAAGGGCGCATCTGCCAAGCGCGTCGGCCTGAAGCCGGAAGGCCGTCAGCCGGTTCGCGGCGGAGCCGATCTTTTTGATGAGTCCGGTCGCCAGATCGGAACAGTTACTTCCGGTGGGTTCGGTCCATCGGCAGGCTTCCCAGTCGCCATGGGTTATGTCGAGGCAAGCCTCGCTACCCCCGGCACACGTGTTTTCGCTGACGTTCGCGGCAACAAGGTTCCCGTTGACGTTTCGGCGCTTCCCTTCACTCCGCATCGCTATCGCAAAGGATGATTTCCATGGCCAATATCCTGTTCACCGAAGATCACGAGTGGATCAGCGTCGAAAACGGCGTTGCCACTGTCGGCATTACGATCCACGCACAGGAACAACTGGGTGACCTCGTTTTCGTCGAACTGCCGGACGTCGGCCGCACGGCCACCAAGGGTGAAGGCATCGTGGTTGTGGAATCGGTCAAGGCCGCTTCCGACGTTTACGCGCCAGTCGATGGTGAAGTGGTCGAAGTCAACGAAGCCGTTGCAAGCGATCCAGCCCTTATCAATCAGGCCGCAGAAGGCGAAGGCTGGCTGTTCAAGCTGAAGCTTTCCGACGAAGGCCAGCTCTCCGGTCTGCTCGACAAGGCCGGTTACGACAAACTGGTAGGATAAACAAATGACGCAACAGGTTCTTCCCTTTGTTGCCCGTCATATCGGGCCAAGACTGGAAGACGAGCGCGCAATGCTTGCAGCGCTCGGCCTTCCTTCCATGGAAACCCTTATCACCCAGGCGGTTCCAGCATCCATTCGTTTGAATCGCGCGCTCGATTTGCCAGCCGCTTTGAGCGAACATGCAGCGCTTGCGGAGCTCAATGAAATCATGGGCCGCAATGTGGTGAAGAAGAGCTTCATCGGCGCGGGCTATCATGGTGTGGAAACGCCACCCGTCATTCAGCGCAACCTGTTTGAGAATCCGGCCTGGTACACGGCCTATACGCCCTATCAGTCGGAAATCAGCCAGGGCCGTCTTGAGCTTCTTTTCCACTTTCAGACGCTTGTTGCTGAGCTTTCCGGCCTGCCGGTTGCCTGCGCATCGCTTCTGGATGAAGCGACTGCGGTTGCTGAAGCCATCGGCGTTGCTTGCCGTCACCACCGCGACAAGCGCAGCCGTATTCTGCTTGCAGGTGAACTGCACCCACAGACCGTCGATGTGATCAACACCCGCGCCGAACCGCTCGGCTGGGAGATCGAAACTGGCAGCACTGTCGATGACAATACCGCTGCCATCGTCGTGCCGTGGCCGGATACGCGTGGTGTCTATGGCGATTTCAGCAAGGTCATCGCCGATGCGAAAGCCAAGGGCGCCCTCGTCATCGCCGTTGCCGATCCGCTGGCATTGACCATTATGGAAGCGCCTGCCAGCTGGGGTGCCGACATGGCTGTAGGCTCCATGCAGCGTTATGGCGTTCCGATGGGCTTCGGCGGTCCGCACGCCGCGTATCTGGCGGTGTCCGAGCCTCTGACCCGCATCATTCCGGGCCGCATCGTCGGTCAGTCGGTTGATGCGCATGGTCGTGCGGCCTATCGTCTGGCGCTCCAGACTCGTGAACAGCATATCCGTCGCGACAAGGCCACGTCGAACATCTGCACTGCACAGGCACTGCTTGCCAATATGGCTGCATCTTTCGCGATCTGGCATGGCCCGGCAGGACTGCAGGCTATTGCTACACGCGTGGCCGGCCTTGCTGCACGCTTTGCGGCTGGCCTCAAAGCTGCTGGTGTCGAGATCGCAGGTGATAGCCTATTCGATACGGTAACGATTAAAGTTGCCGGTAAGGCTGCGAAGATTGCCGACGAAGCCGACAAGGGCGGTCGTCTGCTCCGCATCATTGATGCGGATACAGTTGGTGTCACCTTTGACGAAACCTCGACCGAGGAAGATCTTGCAGCACTCGCCGTTCTGTTCGGTGCCAAGTCGGTCGATGGCGACAAAGCTCTTGTTCCCGGCAAGGGGCGCGGTGAAGGTTTCCTCACGCAGGACGTGTTCCATTCGCACCGTTCCGAAACCGAGATGATGCGCTTCCTGCGTCGTCTGGCCGACAAGGATCTGGCGCTTGACCGTGCAATGATCCCGCTCGGTTCCTGCACCATGAAGCTCAATGCAGCGGCAGAAATGATGCCCGTGAGCTGGAATACGGTTGCAAACCTGCATCCATTCGCGCCTGCGGCCCAGACTGAAGGCTATGCGAAGATGACGGCTGACGTCGAAGCATGGCTTTGCGAAATCACCGGCTTTGCGGGTGTTTCGTTGCAGCCTAATGCAGGCAGTCAGGGCGAATATGCTGGTCTCCTGGCCATTCGCCACTATCACCAGTCACGCGGCGAAGGTCATCGCAACATCTGCCTTATCCCATCGTCTGCACATGGCACTAATCCGGCCAGTGCTTCGATGGCAGGCATGAGCGTTGTTGTGGTCAATTGCCGTCCGGATGGCGATATCGATATCGACGATCTCAAGGCCAAGGCCGAGAAGCATCGCGATAATCTCGCGGCGTTCATGATTACCTATCCGTCGACCTATGGCGTGTTCGAGGAAGGCATCAAGGCTTTCTGCGAAATCGTCCACGATAATGGCGGTCAGGTCTATTTCGATGGCGCAAACCTCAATGCACTCGTCGGCCTTGCGCGCCCTTGCGATATCGGCGCCGATGTCTGCCACATGAACCTGCACAAGACCTTCTGCATCCCGCACGGCGGTGGTGGTCCGGGCGTCGGTCCGATTGGTGTTGCGAAGCATCTGGTGCCTTACCTGCCGGGCCATGTGGATATCGGTTCCAAGCATGCGGTTTCGGCTGCACCGTTTGGTAGCGCATCCATTCTGGTCATCACGTGGATGTATATCCGCATGATGGGCGGCGCAGGTCTCAAGAAGGCAACCGAAGCTGCGATCCTCAATGCCAACTACATCGCGCATCGCTTGAAGGACGCCTATCCGATCCTTTACACCGGCGCGCATGATCGTGTGGCGCATGAGTGCATCGTCGATACGCGTGTTCTGAAGGACAGCGCAGGTGTGTCCGTGGAAGACGTGGCCAAGCGCCTCATCGACTATGGTTTCCATGCACCGACCATGTCCTGGCCGGTCGCCGGAACGCTGATGATCGAACCGACCGAGTCTGAGCCGAAGTCGGAAATCGACCGTCTCTGCGATGCGATGATCGCCATTGCGGGCGAAGCGAAGAAGGTTGCCGACGGCGTTTGGCCAGCAGATGACAATCCGCTTGCCAATGCACCGCACACGGCAGGCGATACACTGGCAACGGAATGGACGCATCCTTACACGCGTGAGGAAGCCGTATTCCCGGCAAGCGCGATCAATGGCGACTTCGATGCGACGGCAAAATACTGGCCGCCGGTCAGCCGTGTCGACAATGTCGGCGGCGACAGAAATCTCATCTGCTCGTGTCCGCCAGTAGCAGCCTACGGCTGAGATAAAATGTAGGTCTATTGATGGAAAGCGCCGCGGAAACGCGGCGCTTTTTTCTATGTTGCACCCAAGTGTATTTGGCTGATTAACTGAGAATAAGTTAATTTGCAGAGGGGCGAATATAGTGAAGCTGATTTTTATGAATTAGTGTTTTTAAAACAGCAAGTTGCACAAGTTGCACATTTTTAGTGAAACGAGCCGCTATCCAGATTTTGGGCAAAAAAAGAGCCGGACTGAGAAGTCCGGCTAAGTTATGAAGGTGCCACATTGGGCAAACCTCCAGAGGGGAACACTTACCGCGCGCAATGGGAGGAGGCACAGCGGTAAGTGACTGTGATATGTATCACCTTGCTCCAATCTTCAACCCCTGAAACACGAAATTTTTGACCATTTCGGAAAATTCTGAAACTTTTCGAATTTCGGCCGTGCTCTTTGGCTTATTGGTCAGTATTTGTATCCCATGGCGGCTTCGCCGTACTCCAAATCGAAACAATCTCCCGTTGCAAATGCCAAGTCGGTTGCGACTAGCAAATCGGCCCGCAAAGTTTTGGGATGTATTCGCACTGGTTGATGACTAGGATGTCGTCGGGAACATTTTGGCATCGCTGCGAATGGGAGATTTCATGGATTTGCGGCTGCTTCTGCTTATGGTTGTCGCCGGGATAGGCTTCGGGGTTCTGTTAATTCATTTTCTGGGTGGAGGGCTTAAGCGTAGCATTCTTCCCGACGACGAAAGTGTCAAAGCGCGCTTTCATCTTGACTATCCTGAAATCAAAATCGGCGAGATTTGTTATACCGATGATCGTCGTACAGCATTTTTCCCGTTGCGTGGCGCATCCACAGGGCTCGTCCATAGCGTCGGGGACCGCTTTTTGACGCGATGCGTGACCGCCGCAGACGTCCTTGCTCTAGAGGATAAAGGCAATACCGAACTGATATTGCATATGAAGGATTTTACCTGGCCCAAAGCGCGGTTTCTTTTCAGTAATGCTGAGGACCGGGAAAGAGTGATGGCCTGGCTTTCAGGTCCGTCTGGGGAGGGGAACCGACATGGATAGCAATCCGGTATTTTTCGATGTGACGCGTGTTGCGATCCCGCTTTATGTGCTGGGAATCCTGATTGAACTCGTGGCAATCCGATATTGGCAACGCAAGGGCGAATTTGAGACAAGAGACGCTTTTACAAGCCTGTTGATGGGGGCGGGCAATGTTGCGGCGGGTTTGCTGCTCGGCTTCGTTTCCGTGACAGCGCTGCTTTGGGTTTGGCAGTTCCGCTTTCTTGATCTCGGCCTGCACTGGTGGGTATTTGTAGTCGCCTTCATCTTCGATGATTTGCGCTACTACTGCTATCATCGGATTGCGCATCGTGTGCGCTGGGTCTGGGCGGAACACGTCAACCACCACTCCAGTCAGCACTATAATCTCACGACGGCGCTGCGTCAGTCGTGGACAGGACAGATGACGGGCATGTTCGTGTTGCAAGTGCCGATGGTACTCATCGGATTTCACCCTGCGGTGATCGCCTTCGTCTATGGGTTCAATCTGATCTATCAATTCTGGATTCACACGGAAGCCATAGACAAACTACCGAGGCCTATCGAGTTCATCTTCAACACCCCGTCGCATCACCGCGTGCACCACGCGACCAATCCGCGTTATCTTGATGCAAATTACGCTGGCACGCTGATTATCTGGGATCGCATGTTCGGCACTTTCGTGGAGGAATTACCGGAAGATATGCCGCGCTATGGCATCGTGAAAAATGTCGGCACATTTAATCCGGTGCGTGTGGCGTTTCACGAATGGGTTGGTATGTTTAAAGACGTATTCTCGTCAGGTCTCACCTTGCGGCAGCGCCTGATGTATATGATCGCGCCTCCCGGCTGGAGCCATGATGGCAGCCGCAAGACATCCGAAGATTTGAAAGCTGACTATGTCAGGCTTAATCCGTCGCAAGCCGGGAAAGCAGGTTTGCCCGAGGGATTTGAAACCTAGATCGGTTTGATTTCAGCTCGCAATCAACTGCTGTCTAAAAGTGCTTGGGCCATGGCTTCAGTGCATTTTCAATGACTTATGCAATCATCTCTGAACTTGGCAGACGATCATTCCTCGCTAACAAACGGACTCATAAGCTCCTGAAATAATTAGAATAATTCTAAAACATTCCTACGTTGGTCAACTTCATTTAGCTTGCAGCGCTGGCCGTGCGGATATAAAAAGATGACCAAATGGCGAAGGCTTCATGCCGGGTTTGAAGAGAAGCGACCGAGGGACAGGCCGATTTCTCTGTCTTTTGGATAGTTGGAATGCTCGTACCTTTTCTAATCATGTTCCGCGAAGGCGTGGAAGCAGCGCTGATCGTTGGCATTATTGCCAGTTATCTCCATCAGACTGGCCGCAGTGCCTGGATGCCAGTGGTCTGGATCGGCATATTGCTGGCATTGGCCATGTCGTTGGCCGTCGGCGCTATCCTGCAGCTTTTGAGTGCAGAATTCCCACAGAAGGCGCAGGAACTGTTTGAAGCCATTATTGGTCTGATTGCCGTTTTTGTGTTGACCTCGATGGTGTTCTGGATGCGCAAGGCGGCCCGTTCTATCAAGTCGGAACTGCATCATTCCATCGATGCAGCTTTTCAGACACCGACACATAAAGGTTTCGGCCTCATTCTGATGGTGTTCTTTGCTGTCGCACGCGAGGGGCTTGAATCGGTCTTCTTTCTGCTGGCGGCTTTCCAGCAGAGCGAAGGGGCGGCAGCACCGCTTGGCGCGCTTCTTGGCGTGTTGCTAGCTGCGGCAGTTGGCTACGGCATCTTTAAAGGCGGCTTGAAGCTGAACCTTCGCCGTTTCTTCCGCTGGACCGGCGGTTTCATTTTGATCATTGCGGCAGGCATTCTCGCCAATTCGGTCATGGCGTTGCACGAAGCTGGCATCTGGAACCATTTCCAGACGGTCGTTTTCGATATGAGCGATATTCTCCCGCTCGACAGCACGCTTGGTTCAGTTCTTGCTGGCATTTTCGGTTACATCGCGACACCGACCGTCAGTGAAGTTGTTGCCTATGTAGCCTTCCTCGTTCCAGCGCTCATTCTGTTTCTGATGCCTGCAAATGCACCAGCAACGGCAAGCCAGGCCAAAACAAGCGCACAGTAAAAGAGATTTCAATGACGAATTCGAAACCTGCTGAACCCATGTCGCGCAATCTGGTCCGCATCGGACTGGCTTTCGCCGTGCTGTTGCTGCTCGCCGCTGGCGCTGCGTTTTATTATGCATCCCGTGTATCGGACAAAGCCCGCCATGCAGAAGCCGGTGACACAATACAGGTCGCGATCAACGCAAAAAGCTGCGAGCCGAACGAACTGACCGTTCCGGCCGGGCGCTCGGTATTCGAAATTGTCAATAAGTCCGACCGTACGGTCGAGTGGGAAATTCTCGACGGAGTAATGGTTCTTGAGGAGCGCGAAAATATTGCTCCTGGCTTCAAGCAGACCATCACCGCCAAGCTGACGCCAGGCGAATACCAGATTACCTGCGGGCTTCTTTCCAATCCGCGTGGCAAGCTGATCGTGACTGCGACCGCTGCCAGTGAAGCGGAAAAGGGCAAGCTTCCGCTTACAGCTTTCATTGGTGCACTGGCTGAATATCAGATTTATCTGACCACAGAGGTTGCCGAATTCCAGAAATCGGTTTCGGCACTTTCCACGGCAATAGCCAGCGGTAATCTTGAGGCTGCGCAAACCGCCTACGGTCCGGCGCGAGAAGCCTATGCGCGCATTGCTCCCGTGTCGGAAGCGTTCTCCGATCTCGATACAGCTATCAATGCTCGTGCGGATTATTTTGAAAAGCGCGAGCAGGACCCTGCGTTCGGTGGTTTGCACCGTATCGAATACGGTTTGTTCGAACAGAAATCCGTCAATGGTCTGGCTCCTGTTGCTGGCAAGCTTGAGCAGGATGCCACTGCATTGAAAGAGCGCATTCGCGGGCTTCGGATTTCGCCGGATCGCATGATGGCGGGCACTGCTTCTGCATTGAACCGTTTTGCATCGACGGCGTCGGATGCTGGTGAAGACCGGTACGCTCACACCGATCTGCAGGCTTTGTCTGGCCTTCTTGAAGGCTCTGGCAAGACTGCCGATGTTCTGCGCCCCATTGTTATAAAGGCTGATCCGAAAGCCTTTGAAGGCATCGACAAGGACGCAGCTTCGATCAGGAAGCTGCTTGGTACGGGTGCTGAAGGCAATGGCTACAAGGCGTATGATGCTCTGTCGTCTGATGAAAAGACGAAAATTAAGGAAGGTGCGGCTCAACTCGCTGCACAGTTTACGAAACTCCGCGATCAGCTTGGGGTAGATTGATGACCAGAAAATTTTTCAAAACCGATAAGATTACCACAGAAGAGCCTGTTTCCGCCGGTCGCCGTGCACTGCTCCTCGGGGCTGGTGCAACCGGGGTTGCCGGAGCAGTTGCAGGCGTGCTTGCCCCGCAGACAGCCCATGCTCTTTCTTCGGAAAGCGTGACCAATGCGCCGGAAAGCGACAAGATTCACGAAAGTCAGCCTTTTTATGGGAAGCACCAGCCCGGTATCGTCACGCCGCGCCCTGCTGCGGGTCTCGTCGCTTCCTTTGATGTGTTGGCGCGTGACCGCGCCGAACTGGAACGCATGTTCAAACTGCTCACCGAGCGGGCAGAATTTTTGATGAAGGGTGGAGAACCACCGGAGCTTGATGCGAAGTTTCCGCCATCGGATTCCGGTATTCTTGGACCTGTCGTCACGCCGGATAACCTCACGGTTACGGTGGCGCTCGGCTCATCATTGTTCGATGATCGTTTCGGTTTGAAGCCGTTGAAGCCGAAACTTCTGCAGCGCATGACCGGTTTCCCCAACGACGCCCTGCAGAAGGACATCTGCCACGGGGACCTCGTCATTCAGTTCTGTTCGAATACGCCGGACACGAACATCCATGCGCTGCGCGACATCATGAAGAACATGCCTGATCTTCTGATGGTTCGCTGGAAGCAGGAAGGGACGGTTCCGGTGCAACCGCCGCATTCGCCCCGGGCGAAGGAAAGCGCACGAAACTTCCTCGGTTTCCGCGATGGATCCGCCAATCCGGATTCCGCCGATGATGCATTGATGAACCGCATCGTTTGGGTGCAGAAGCAAAATGAAGAGCCGGGCTGGGCCGCTAATGGCAGCTATATGGCTGTGCGCATCATTCGCAATTTTGTCGAACGCTGGGACCGCACGCCGCTGCAGGAGCAGGAAACCATTTTCGGACGCCGCAAGAATAGTGGCGCGCCATTCGACGGTAAAACCGAAGCCGATGTTCCCGATTATGCGAAGGATGCGGATGGCAAGGTGACGCCACTCGACTCGCATATCCGTTTGGCAAATCCGCGGGATGCCAATGCCGAGCAGCACCTCATTCTGCGTCGACCATTCAACTATTCAAACGGGGTCAGCAAATCCGGCCAGCTTGATATGGGGTTGCTCTTCATCGCCTATCAGGCCGATCTGGAGAAGGGCTTCATCACGGTCCAGAACCGTCTCAACGGCGAGCCGCTGGAAGAATACCTGAAACCGATTGGGGGCGGGTATTTCTTCGCGCTGCCTGGTGTTCAGGATCATAAGGACTACTACGCGCGCGCACTTTTGGAGGCAAGCGGTCCGCAAAATGCTGGCGGGTGAGGATCGCATCTCAAGTTTTTGATTTGACGCGCATTTCCCGCAATGCGCTTTATCTGGAGAGGCTAAACATGAAGTATCGTCTGCCATTGTTCGCATCGGCATGTGCCGTTGCCCTCACGCTCAGCTTCGGCGCAGCCAAGGCCGAAGTTTCGCCGCTGGACCTTGTTCAGCCGATTGCTGACTACAAAGTCTATGTGCAGGAAAACCTCGACGTTCTGGTAAAGGACACCAAGGCTTTCACCGACGCGGTCAAGGCAGGCGATCTGGAAAAGGCCAAGGAGCTTTATCCTTCATCGCGCGTCTCCTACGAAAAGATCGAGCCGATTGCCGAGCTTTTCGCCGATCTTGACGCTTCGATCGACAGCCGCGCCGATGACCATGAAAACGGCGAGAAGTCGGAAGACTTTATCGGGTTCCATCGCATCGAGTATGGCCTGTTTGCGCAGAATTCAACCGAAGGACTCGCTCCGGTTGCCGACAAGCTCTACGCAGATGTGCTGGAACTCCAGAAGCGTGTAAAAGACCTCACCGTTCCGCCAGAAAAGGTTGTTGGCGGAGCTGCTGCCCTGCTTGAAGAAGTGGCTGCAACCAAGATTTCCGGTGAGGAAGATCGTTACAGCCACACCGATCTTTGGGATTTCAAGGCCAATGTCGATGGCGCCCAGAAAATCGTCGAGCTCTTCAAGCCTTTGCTGGAAAAGGAAAATCCGGATCTCGTGAAGAAGGTGGAAGCCAACTTCAAGACTGTCGACGACATTCTTGCAAAGTACAAGAAGGGTGACGGCTACGAATCCTACGACAAGCTGTCGGATGATGATCGCAAGGCGCTTGCTGGTCCTGTGACCACGCTTGCCGAAGATCTTTCTACCCTGCGCGGGACGCTCGGCCTGAATTAAAAAGCGAACACTGAAATGGCGGGTTACCCCGCCATTTTCATGCGCTCATGCGCAGTTTGATTTCGGCATTGAGTAGAATGCGCTGTGTTTCTGGAAGTTCCAGTCGGTCATCCGTTGTTTCGCCCAGTGTTCGAAACAAGAGCTCAATCGCCAGCCGTCCGATTTCATTGTAATCCTGCGCCACTGTAGTGAGTGGAGGACACGTATATTCCGATAACGGATTATTGTCGTGACCGGCGACACGAACGTCGCAATCCTTGAGTCTGCCAATTTTCAGACCGGCCTGCCAGAGTGCACTCGTTACGCCAAAGGCGATGCGATCATTGGAGCACAGAACAGTGCTTGTCGGCAGGCGTCCCTTTTCGCGTAGAATTCTCGCGGTCTGCTCGAAGGCATAACGTTCGAAATCCCAGCTTCGGCTTTGTTCGAGGTCAATGATGCGTGGCTCATAACCAAGCTTTTCCATGGCTTGTCGATACGCATCTTGCCGCTTGATTGCATTGTTGTTGACCATCGGCATGGAAAAATAACAAGGCTCGCTGCCCGAGCGGCACAGATAATCGACAATCAGATGGAAGGATTTGAGATTGTCGGTGCCGACAAAGGGTGAGGTGCTGTCGAGCGGAGAGTCGACATAGACAATTGGAACGTGTTCCGCGAGACGTGCCAGCGTCGAATGTTGCGACTCTTCGCCAAGCGGTGCGATGATGGCACCAGCGACATTGAGCGAACGCAGGGTTTCAATTGCCTGCTTTTCCAGCTCAGGCTTGCCATCGGATGACAGGACAATCGCAAGATAGCCGCGTTGCTCTGCGAGCGATTGCAATCGTTTCGTCATCGCCATGTAGAAATGATCGAGCTGGTTGGGGATAATTATACCCAGAATTGTCGTGCGACGTCGATTGAGGTTCACCGCGAAAAGATTGGGACGAAAGCCGGATTGCTTGATTGCCGCTTCAATCAGTTCGCGGGTCTTGGGACGGACGGACGACGGATCGCTGAAATATTTCGACACTGTCGGGCGGGAAAGCCCAACAAACTCCGAAAAATCCTCCATGGTGCGTATTGTTTTGCGCACGTCTTTACGTCCTGTTCGTCAGTTGTCGCGGCCTAGGTACACACGACGATGCTGTTTTCTGCGAAGCCGCCGCATAAACTGGAATGTGCTGATTTCTCGGGACAAAATCTGGTCCCGGTTGCCGCTTCTGTAACGATTTCAGGATGTTCCTCCAGCTCCGCTCGCCGTTGTATTCCTCCAGGCGAAGTCCCGTCAAACTGTCAAAGGCGGGGCAAAACGTCAAGCAGTCAAATGTGTTCGCAGAGAATGATGCGGTGAATATCCATATATGCTAAAACAACGGTTCGTGAATTTGGCAGGTGGAAATGTCCGCGATTTCGGCCCTTGGAACTGTTCACAAAAGCGGTCGTTTCTTCTCGCAACGCAAAATTGAAAACCGTGCTTGACAAGCTACGGAAGCTCACGCCATAAATTTTACATATGTAAGAATTTTGCTATGCATTCGTAAAGGAGGAGACGAAATGCGGACCAAGTCTTATGTTGCAGGGCTTATTGCGTCTGCTGCAAGTATTGCAGTTATGGCCGGGGCTGCGTGGGCGGAAGAGCTCACCATCGCGACGGTCAATAATGGTGACATGATCATCATGCAGAAACTGTCGCCGGAGTGGGAAAAAGCCACCGGCAATAAAATCAACTGGGTTGTGCTTGAAGAAAACGTGCTGCGTCAGCGCGTCACGACCGATATCGCCACCAAGAGCGGCCAGTTCGATATCCTGACCATTGGTGGTTACGAGACGCCAATCTGGGGCAAAGCTGGCTGGCTTCTGTCGGTGGATGATCTTGGTGATGATTACGGCTATGACGATCTCATCAAGCCGGTTCGCGCCGGTCTGACGGTGGATGGCAAGCTTTACGCCGTGCCATTCTATGCCGAAAGCTCGTTTACGCTCTATCGCAAGGACTTGTTTGACGCGGCGGGTCTCAAGATGCCCGATGCGCCAACCTATGCGGAAATCAAGGATTTCGCGACCAAGCTGACCGACAAGTCGAAAGAGCAATATGGTCTCTGTCTGCGCGGAAAGCCGGGCTGGGGCGAAAACATGGCTTACCTTGGTACATTGATCAATACGTTCGGTGGCAGGTGGTTTGATGAAAACTGGAAGCCCCAGATCAATTCCGACGAATGGAAGAAGGCGATTAACTTCTACGTCGATCTGATGAAGGAAGCGGGCCCTCCCGGAATTACCTCGAACGGTTTCAACGAAAATCAGGCCCTGTTCTCGACCGGCCATTGCGCCATGTGGATCGACGCCACTTCGGCTGCCGGACGCATCTATGATCCGAAGCAGAGCCAGGTTGCCGACAAGGTTGCCTTTACCAAGGCGCCGGTCGAGGTGACGCCAAACGGTTCTTCATGGGCGTGGTCCTGGAACCTCGCAATTCCGGCATCGAGCAAGAAGGTGGAAGCCGCGAAGTCGTTCCTGAAATGGGCGACCTCGAAGGAATATGTCGAGCTCGTCGGCAAGTCCGAAGGCTGGGTTGCTGTTCCTCCGGGCACACGCCAGTCCACCTATGCCAATGAGGAATACAAGAAGGCAGCTCCCTTCGCGGATACGGTGCTGAAAGCCATCGAATCTGCCGATCCGACAAAGCCGACCAAGGACCCGGTCCCTTATACCGGCATCCAGTTTGTGGCCATTCCTGAATTCCAGGCCATCGGCACGCTGGTTGGACAGGCGATTTCGTCGGCTGTTGCCGGCCAGCAGAGCGTTGATGCGGCACTCGACGGTGCGCAGCGTCAGGTCGAACAGATCATGACGCAATCCGGTTACATCAAGTAGCCGTGAGATAAAGGTCTGCCGCCTTCGGTAGGAGGAGGGCGGCAGACCTGATTTTCGTAGAGGTTCGCCACGGTGAATCCGAAACGGGAAAGGGAGGATAAGTCCGAATGCCAGCAAACCATGCGTTGGCCGCAGGCACAAAATCACGCTTTGCAGCAAAGTCTCGTCGCAGTGTCCGCACTGGACCTCTGCTCGCTCCGGCAGTCATTCTGCTTTTGCTGTGGATGATTGTTCCACTGGCGATGACCTTGTGGTTCTCGTTTCAGTATTACAATCTCATCAATCCATTTATTACTGGTTTTGCCGGTTTCTCGAACTATTCCTTCCTGTTATCCGATCCGACCTTGTGGTCCGCAATCGCCAAGACACTGATCCTTGTTGTGTCGGTTCTTGTGATATCGGTCGTCCTAGGAGTGCTGTTCGCGGTCATCTTTGATCAGGATTTCTGGGGCAAGAATATAGCGCGGCTTCTGGTCATTGCGCCGTTCTTCGTTATGCCAACCGTTTCGGCGTTGATCTGGAAAAACCTGCTGATGCATCCGGTGAACGGGCTGTTCGCCTTCATTTCACGCAGTTTCGGATTGCCGGTCATCGACTGGTTCTCGCAGTTCCCAATGGCTTCCGTCATCATAATTGTGTCCTGGCAATGGGTGCCGTTTGCGACGCTGATCCTGATGACGGCGATGCAGTCTCTTGATCGGGAACAGATGGAGGCCGCGCGCCTGGACGGGGCCAAAGGCCCGGTAATGTTCTATTATATCGTGCTGCCGCATTTGCTGCGCCCGATCTCGGTCGTCATCATGATCGAGACGATCTTTCTTCTGTCGGTGTTTGCGGAAATTCTTGTTACCACTTCGGGTGGACCGGGTATCGCCACGACGACGCTGACCTATTTCATTTATCTGAAAGCGCTCCTGCAATGGGATATCGGCGGCGCTTCCGCAGCCGGCGTCATCGCCATCATCCTTGCCAACATCGTTGCCGCGTTCCTGATCCGGACTGTCGCACGAAATCTGGATAATTAGGAGGGCTGACCGATGGCTGCAAAACGCAAGATCAACAAGGCTGCCGTCTCTGCCGGGATCATTGGCTGGATCGTGGCGTTGCTGATGTTCTTCCCGATCCTCTGGATGCTGCTTGCTGCATTCAAGACGGAAATTGACGCGGTGGCACCACCAAAGCTGTTCTTCGAGCCAACGCTGGAGAATTTTGTCGCGGTCAATCAGCGTGCTGATTATTTCCGCTATGCCATGAACAGTGTGGTTGAAAGTCTGGGTGCGACTATTCTCTCGCTCATTATCGCGGTGCCCGCGGCTTATGCGGCAGCGTTCTTCCCCGGCAAGCGCACCAAAGACCTTCTTCTATGGATGCTGTCCACCAAGATGCTGCCTGCAGTCGGCGTGCTGGTGCCGATCTATCTTTTGGCACGCGATACTGGGCTTCTTGATACGCGCACCGGTCTCATCATCATCTTCACCTTGTCCAATCTGCCGATTGTGGTCTGGATGCTCTATTCCTTCTTCAAGGAAGTGCCCGGAGAAATCCTCGAAGCAAGCCGTATGGACGGTGCGAAAGTCGGCCAGCAGATACGCTATCTGCTTCTGCCGCTAAGCCTTCCGGGTATCGCGTCCACCGCGCTCCTTTCGATCATCCTTTGTTGGAATGAAGCGTTCTGGAGCCTGAATCTGACGGCTTCGCAAGCAGGCCCGCTTACCGCCTTCATAGCGTCCTTCTCGTCACCGGAAGGGTTGTTCTGGGCAAAACTCTCGGCAGCTTCCACGCTCGCCATCGCGCCAATACTTGTCTTCGGATGGGTCACGCAGCGCCAGCTGGTGCGCGGCCTCACTTTCGGCGCAGTGAAATAAAGGGAATGAAATGGCTACACTATCACTGAAAAACGCCACCAAGTCCTTTGGCAATATTGATGTCATCAAAGGTGTCGATCTCGACATTGCAGACCGCGAATTCGTGGTTTTCGTCGGGCCATCCGGTTCGGGCAAGTCGACGCTTCTGCGCATGATTGCTGGGCTTGAGGAAATCACCGGCGGAGACCTCACGATTGATGGTGAGCGTATCAACGATACGCCGCCGGATGAGCGTGGTCTTGCCATGGTTTTCCAAACCTATGCGCTCTATCCACATATGAATGTGCGCGACAATATGGGTTTTGCGCTGAAACTGGCGGGCGTTGCCAAAGCTGAACGCGATCGCAAGGTGGAAGAGGTTGCAAAAACGCTGCAGCTTGACCAATTGCTTGACCGCAAACCGAAACAGCTTTCCGGCGGTCAGCGTCAGCGTGTTGCCATTGGACGCGCAATGGTGCGCGAACCGAAGATTTTCCTGTTCGATGAGCCGCTGTCCAATCTCGATGCCGCGCTCCGCGTGCAGATGCGTATTGAATTGGCGCGCCTGCACGACCGGCTCAATGCGACGATGATCTATGTCACGCATGATCAGGTGGAAGCGATGACGCTCGCACACAAGATCGTGGTTCTCCGCGACGGGAAGGTGGAGCAGGTAGGATCGCCACTGGAGCTTTATCATCATCCGGTCAATCGTTTTGTGGCTGGTTTTATCGGTTCACCGACCATGAACTTCATCGAAGTCAAAGCTAGTGCCGTCGATACCGACGGGGTGACAGTTCAGCTTGCAAATGGACGTTCGGTCAAAGCGCCTGTCAAAAGCGAAGGCGTAAGCGCTGGGGCGCCGCTGGTTCTCGGTATTCGTCCGGAACATCTTCATCCGGCAGCGGATGGTATCCTCGAAGGTGAGATCATGGTTGTCGAGCGCCTTGGTGGTGAGACCTATCTCTATGTGCAAAATGAAAGCACAACCGGACTGATTGTTGCGGAGGCGGGCGGTGGCAGCGCAGCACGTGCACACGAAACGACGAAACTGGGTTTTGACCCGACCGACGCGCATTTGTTTACACCCGATGGCAAGGCTTTGGAGCGCTTTGAACGGCATCCATTATTGCTGACGGAAAAGAAAACGCACCTGTGAGTGCAGGCTGCAATATCCCGGAGTATCCCCATGCGACTTAAAGACAAGGTGGCCCTCATCACTGGTGCTGCGCGCGGTATCGGACTTGGCTTCGCTGAAGCCTATGCGCGCGAGGGCGCGAGGGTTATTATTGCCGATATTAATATTGAGCGGGCAGAGGAGGCCGCACGCGGCATCGGTTCATCGGTCAAGGCGGTAAAGCTTGACGTGACCGACCTCAATCAGATTGACAAGGTCGTTGCAGAGATCGACGCGGAATATGGCGGCATTGATATTCTGGTGAACAATGCCGCGATCTTCGATATGGCTCCTATCAACGAACTGACCGAAGACAGTTATGAGCGTGTGCTCGGTATCAATCTCAAGGGACCGCTTTTCATGATAAAGGCGGTCTCGAACGTGATGATCAAGCGCGGACGCGGCGGCAAGATCATCAATATGGCGAGCCAGGCCGGTCGTCGCGGCGAGGCGCTGGTGACCCTCTATTGCGCGTCTAAGGCCGCCATCATTTCCGCCACGCAGTCGGCTGCTTTGGCGCTCGTCAAGCATGGCATCAATGTCAATGCGATTGCACCGGGCGTGGTCGACGGTGAACATTGGGACGTGGTGGATGCGAATTTTGCCAAATGGGAAGGTCTGAAGCCGGGTGAGAAAAAAGCGGCGGTAGCGAAGTCCGTTCCAATCGGTCGCTTCGCGACGCCGGAAGATATTACCGGCATGGCCGTTTTCCTTGCATCATCTGATAGCGACTACATCCTCGCCCAGACCTTCGGCGTTGACGGTGGCAACTGGATGGCTTGAGACAGGGCCGGGACACACAATGAAAGCGATCTATTTTACAGGCCACGGCGAAGCCGGACTGACTGATCTGCCGGAGCCAGCATTGCGGCCGGGACACGCCTTGATCGACGTCAGGGCGTCGGGTTTGTGTCACACCGACATAGATGTTTTGCATGGCCGCTATGGGTCCAGCGCATTTCCGCTGGTACCAGGGCATGAATATGCGGGCATTGTGGTCGCGGTGGCGGAAGACGTGACCAATGTGAAGGTGGGCGACCGCATTGCGGTCGATCCGAATATTCCCTGCGGTCATTGCCGTGCCTGCCTCAAGGGACTGACCAATCTGTGCTCGGACTTAAAGGCCTATGGGGTAACCCATAATGGTGGCTTTGCAGGCATGAGCCTTGTCGATGCCAGCCATCTCCATTCCATTGGCAATCTGCCTTTTGACGTAGCAGCACTCGCGGAACCACTTGCCTGTGTCCTCAACGGTCTTGGCGCAGCGAAACTGAAAATCGGCTCACAAGGTGCCGAAAATGCACTCGTCTTCGGTGCAGGCCCGATTGGCTTGTTGCTAGCCTTATCGTTGAAGGCGCAAGGCGTGCAACAGGTTGCCGTGGCTGACATCAACGAACACCGTCTGACTTTTGTCGAAAGTCTCGGCCTTGAGCCAGTCGTGTCGGGCTCGGAAATGCTGGATAAGCGTAAGCGCAGTTTCGATTTTGTTGCCGATGCGACCGGTATCGCCAAGGTCGTTGAAAGCATGATTGGCTTCACGGCTGACGGTGGTACGGTGCTGGTGTTTGGCGTTTGCGCACCTGACGCGCGGATTTCGATTGCGCCTTTCGACATTTTCCGTCGTCAGATCCGAATTGCCGGGTCACATTCGCTGAACCGCAACATTCCGCAGGCCTTGGAAATCCTGAAAAAGGACAAGGGCGAAATGGCGCGCCTCGTTTCGCATCGGCTGCCGCTCAGTGAAATGCTGTCGTTCTTCACCAAGCACGGTGGCGATCCAGCTACGATGAAAGTCCAGTTCGTACCCGATTGAATTGAAGGAAATCGTCATGACCAAGCTGTCGCGCGCAACGCTCCAGAGCTTCGACAAGGTACACAAACCCGGCTACGATCCAACCGGTTTGAAACCGGGCATCGTGCATTTCGGCGTCGGCAATTTTCATCGCGCTCACCAGGCTGTCTATCTGGACGATCTGTTCGGAATGGGTGAGGGGCACGATTGGGCGCTGGTCGGCGCTGGTGTGCGTGGCAGTGATGATGCCATGCGGGACACGCTCAAGGCGCAAGACTGGCTTACCACAGTTGTCGAACAGGAAGCCGATTATGCGGGGGCAAGGATTACCGCTTCCATGATCGATTATGTAACCATATCGACCGAGGAAGGGCGAAAGGCTTTGATGGCCTATCTCACATCGCCCTCTACTCGCATTGTTTCCATGACGATCACTGAAGGTGGTTATTATATCGATCCGGCCAGCCAGACCTTTGATCCTGCTCATCCTGATATTGTGGCAGATGCCACTCATCCGGACCAGCCAAAGACCGTGTTCGGCTTAATCGTGCAGGCACTGAAACTGCGCAAGACGGCGGGTGTTCAACCTTTCACCGTCATGTCGTGCGATAACATTCCGGGCAACGGGCATGTGACGGAAGATGCCGTCACCGGCCTCGTGAAGCTTAGTGATCCGGCCTTTGCCGACTGGATTTCAGCCAATGTCGCATTTCCGAATTCCATGGTGGATCGCATTACGCCAGCCACTGGTACACGCGAGCGTGAAATCGCTGCGAAAGATTTCGGGGTTGAAGATGGCTGGCCGGTCTTTTGCGAAGTTTTCAAGCAGTGGGTGGTAGAGGACAATTTCCCCACTGGGCGTCCTGCGTTGGAAAAAGTCGGTGTCACGTTCACTGATCAGGTCGCTGCTTATGAACTGATGAAAATCCGCATTCTGAACGGCGGTCATGCAGCCATTGCCTATCCGGGTGGACTGCTCGACATTCACTTCGTGCATGAGGCGATGGAGCATCCGCTGATCCGGCGCTATCTGGAAAAGCTCAGCAAGGATGAGATCATTCCGGAAGTGCCACCCGTGCCGGATACCAATCTCGAAGACTATCGCATCCTCATCGACGAACGCTTCGCCAATCCAAGCATCGGCGATACGATCCGCCGCCTTTGCCTTGATGGCTCCAACCGTCAGCCGAAGTTCATTCTGCCCACTGCTTCTGATCGTGTGGCAGAAGGCAAGTCTGTGACAGGACTGGCGCTTGTTTCCGCATTCTGGTGCCGTTACTGCTATGGCACGACCGATAGCGGCACGGTTATTGAGCCGAACGATCCGTCATGGGACCGCCTGACAAAGCAGGCGGCTCTTGCAAAAAGCAATCCGGCGGCATGGCTTGCGATGGATGATATCTTTGGCTCGCTCGCTTCAAATCCAGCTTATGTGGCGGCTTTTTCATCCGCACTTCTGCGCATCTGGCAGGATGGGACTGTCAAAACGCTCGAGCGTTATCTGGCAAGTGAGCCGCTATAACTGAAAATTACAATGCGCCCGGATAGACCCTTACCGGGCGGTTGTCCTTGACCGACTCCATCACCACAAATGTCGATGTGCTTGCGACATTGGGCAGGCTCGATATCTTTTCGCCCAGCACCTCGCGGTAACGCCGGATGTTGGGCGTTCGCACCTTCAGAAGATAGTCGAAAGAGCTTGCGATCATATGGCATTCTTCGACTTCACGTATCTTGCGCACGGCCGTGTTGAACGCCTCAAGCGCGGCTTCGCGTGTGTCGGAAAGCTTGACCGTCGTGAAGGCGATATGATCGAGACCGAGTTTCTCAGGGTCGATGGCCGCACGAAAGCCGACAATATAGCCTTCATCGACCAGTCGTTTCAGCCTTGCCTGGCATGGTGTCTTGGAAAGACCGACCTTTTTCGAGAGTTCGGTGACAGGAATGCGTCCGTCTTCGCTCAATACTTCCAGAATACGCCGATCGAATTGGTCCAGATCGTCTACAGAATCTATCTTTCGCATTCTTTTAGCCTACTTTGGAACCTATAATAAGATCGATAATCCTTTATATGGAGCAAATGAAGGCAGAATGCAATTTGCACAAATGATAGTGTGCGCCCACTTAAAGCAGAGCTAAACTGGGCAAAGACGCTCGGGGCTGTTTTCATTTGTGAGCATTGCACCATGACCGACACCATACCCGCTCCTACCAATCCGGTTTTCCAGAATTTTGCGCCGCCGATCCGCGAGCAAAGCGCACTGAGGCAGGCGATTACCGCCGCTTATCGCCGCCCGGAAGCTGAATGCGTTTCCGCGCTGGCTGCACAGGCCGCCTTGCCGGAAGAAACAGCCAAGCAAGTCCGTTCCACGGCTCGCAAGCTGATTGAAGCGCTGCGCGCCAAGCACAAGGGTACAGGCGTCGAAGGTCTGGTTCATGAATATTCGCTGTCGAGCCAGGAAGGTGTGGCGCTCATGTGCCTTGCCGAAGCGCTGCTGCGTATTCCGGACATGGCGACGCGTGATGCGTTGATCCGTGACAAGATTTCGAATGGCGACTGGAAATCTCATATCGGTGGTGGCCGTTCGCTCTTCGTTAATGCTGCAACCTGGGGACTTGTCGTTACCGGCAAGCTGACCAACACGGTCAATGATCGCGGCCTGTCAGCTGCCCTGACACGTTTGATCGCTCGTTGCGGCGAGCCTGTCATTCGTCGCGGTGTAGACATGGCCATGCGGATGATGGGCGAACAGTTTGTCACCGGCGAAACCATCGACGAAGCTTTGAAGCGCGCCAAGCCGCTGGAAGAACGCGGCTTCCGCTATTCCTACGACATGCTGGGCGAAGCCGCGACCACCGCTGCCGACGCCGAGCGTTACTACAAGGATTACGAAACCGCCATTCACGCCATTGGTCGCGCTTCCGCCGGTCGCGGCATCTATGACGGCCCCGGCATTTCCATCAAGTTGTCCGCTTTGCATCCGCGCTATGTCCGCGCGCAAAGCGAACGCGTCATGGGAGAGTTGCTGCCGAAGGTAAAGGCGCTGGCCGCTATCGCCAAGTCCTATAATATCGGTCTCAACATCGATGCCGAGGAGGCAGACCGTCTGGAACTGTCGCTTGATCTGTTGCAGAGCCTGATCGAAGATCCGGATCTGGCAGATTGGGAAGGCATCGGCTTCGTGGTGCAGGCCTACGGCAAGCGTTGCCCGTTCGTGCTCGATTTCATCATCGATATGGCCCGTCAGAACAAGCGCCGCGTCATGGTTCGTCTGGTGAAGGGTGCCTATTGGGACGCCGAAATCAAGCGCGCACAGGTTGACGGTCTGGAAGACTTCCCGGTTTATACCCGCAAGGTACATACCGACGTTTCCTACATTGCATGCGCACGCAAGCTTCTTGCGGCGACAGATGCTGTTTTCCCGCAGTTTGCAACGCATAATGCGCAGACGCTGGCCACCATCTATCATTTGGCTGGTCCGGATTTCAAAACCGGAAAGTTCGAGTTCCAGTGCCTGCATGGTATGGGTGAACCGCTTTATGACGAAGTTGTCGGTGCCGAAAAGCTCGGCCGTCCGGCCCGCATCTATGCGCCGGTCGGCACACATGAAACGCTTCTGGCCTACCTTGTTCGCCGACTTCTCGAAAACGGTGCGAACTCGTCTTTCGTCAATCGCATCGGCGATGAAAGTGTCTCCGTCGATGAACTGATCGCGGATCCGGTTGATGTCGTTCGCTCAATGGCTGTCGTCGGAGCACGCCACGACCAGATTGCCCTGCCGGAGAATCTCTATGGCGCTCGCAAGAACTCTGACGGTTTCGACCTGTCGAACGAAGTCACGCTCGCTGAACTCAGCAAGATTCTGAAAGACAGCGCTGACCGCGTGTGGACATCGGAACCTCAGCTTGCCGGAACCAAGGTAAAAGGCACCAGCCGCTCGGTTCTCAACCCCGGTGACCGGAACGATGTTGTCGGTACGGTGACGGAGATCGCCGAAGAAGATGTGGCGAAAGCCATGAAAGCTGCACAGAAGGCAACGGCAAGTTGGTCTGCGGTTGCGCCAGCCGAACGTGCGGCTTGTCTTGAGCGCGCAGCGGATATCATGCAGCGTGATATGCCGGTTCTGCTTGGCCTCATCATGCGCGAAGCCGGCAAATCCATGCCGAACGCGATTGCTGAAGTGCGCGAAGCCATCGATTTCCTGCGTTATTATGCAGAGCAGACCCGTCGTACGCTGGGCGTCGGCCACAAGGCGCTTGGACCTATCGTCTGCATTAGCCCGTGGAACTTCCCGCTGGCGATCTTTACCGGTCAGATCGCAGCCGCACTCGTTGCAGGCAATCCCGTGCTGGCAAAGCCTGCCGAAGAAACGCCGCTGATTGCAGCACAGGGTGTTCGCATCCTGCACGAGGCTGGCATTCCAGCGGATGCGCTGCAACTTCTGCCGGGGGATGGCCGCATTGGGGCCGCGCTGGTTGCTGCGGAAGAGACTTGCGGCGTGATGTTCACCGGTTCGACCGAAGTGGCGCGGCTCATTCAGGCTCAGCTTGCCTCGCGCCTGTTGCCGAACGGCAAGCCAATTCCGCTGATTGCCGAGACCGGTGGTCAGAATGCAATGATCGTGGATTCGTCCGCTTTGGCCGAGCAGGTCGTGTTCGACGTGATTGCATCGGCATTCGACAGTGCGGGTCAGCGTTGTTCGGCGCTCCGCGTTCTCTGCCTGCAGGAAGATGTCGCAGATCGTATTTTGACAATGCTGAAGGGCGCGCTCAGGGAACTTTCCATCGGTCGCACCGACAAGCTGAAGGTGGACATTGGGCCGGTTATCACCGATGAAGCCAAGAACATCATCGAAAAGCACGTTCAGGGTATGCGCGATCTCGGTCGCAAGGTTGAGCAGCTTCCGCTCGGTCCTGAAACCCAGAATGGAACTTTCGTTGCACCGACCATTGTCGAGATCAATTCGCTTCGCGATCTGAAGCGGGAAGTCTTTGGCCCGGTTCTGCATGTCGTGCGCTACAAGCGCGATGATATGGAGCGCCTGATCGATGATATCAATGCGACCGGCTACGGGCTTACTTTCGGCCTGCATACGCGCCTTGATGAGACCATCGCCAATGTTGCGGATCGTATCCGTGTCGGAAACGTCTATATCAACCGCAATGTTATTGGCGCGATTGTCGGCGTGCAGCCATTCGGCGGACGCGGCATGTCCGGCACTGGTCCAAAGGCAGGTGGTCCGCTCTATCTCGGACGTCTGGTGGAAACAGCTCCAATCCCGCCGCGTCATAGCTCGGTTCACACTGATCCGGCGCTCAAGGATTTTGCGAAATGGCTTGGCCAGCGCGGCATGAACGATCTGGCTCAGGCTGCGCGCGACACCGGTAGCGCTTCGGCTCTCGGTCTTGACCTTGAATTGCCGGGTCCTGTTGGCGAGCGCAATCTTTATGCGCTGCATCCGCGTGGAAATATCCTGCTGGTTCCGCAAACGGAAGCAGGCCTTTATCGCCAGATGACGGCTGCCCTCGCTACGGGCAATACTGTGTATATCGACGAGGCTTCAGGTTTGCGGAATGTCCTGAAAGATGTTCCAGCTTCAGTCGCAGCGCGCACGATCTGGACGAATAACTGGGAATCCGACGCACCGTTCGCTGGAGCGTTGGTTGAAGGGAACGCTGAACGCATTGTCGAGATCAACAAGAAGCTTGCAACGCTTCCCGGACCGTTGGTTCTGACGCAAGCCGCTTCCACGGAAGAACTGGCAAACAACCCGGATGCCTATTGTCTCAACTGGTTGCTGGAAGAAGTTTCGACTTCGATCAACACCACAGCGGCTGGCGGCAATGCCAGCTTGATGGCAATCGGCTGATCTCCTTGGGGACAGGCAATAACTAAAAGGCGGCTTCGGTCGCCTTTTTCTTTTATCGATACAAGTTTGCATGGCTGTGCAAATGATGGTCAAAAACAGAATGATTGAATTATTTTTTGTAATTTCAGAATAAAATTTACAAAGGCATTGACAGGCTTTCATAAAAGGCAAACACTGTGCACACGCTTGCAAAAGCGTCGGCGTGGAGGCGCCGTATAAAGGGAGGAAAACAATGCGTTCGGCATTTCTGGTTGCGGCGCTGGCCGCAGGTGTATCTTCATTCGCTTTTTCTGCGCAGGCCGCAGGCAATCTCAATCTTATCTGTTCCGCGGACGTGGTCATCTGTGAGCAGATGAAGAACATGTTCGAGAAGGATACGGGCATCAAGGTCAACATGGTGCGGCTTTCCTCCGGTGAAACCTATGCCAAGGTGCGGGCCGAAGCGCGCAATCCGAAGACAGATATCTGGTGGGCCGGCACCGGCGATCCGCATCTTCAGGCTGCAGCTGAAGGGCTGACGCTCGAATATAAATCCCCGATGCTCGACCAGCTGAACGATTGGGCCAAGAAACAGGCCGAGAGCTCCGGCTTCCGCACGGTTGGCGTTTATGCCGGTGCGCTTGGTTGGGGTTACAACACCGATATTCTTGCCAAGAAGAACCTGAAAGAGCCGAAATGCTGGGCCGATCTGCTTGATGCGTCCTATAAGGGCGAAATCCAGATGGCCAATCCGAATTCTTCCGGTACCGCCTACACGGCACTGGCAACGCTTGTTCAGATCATGGGTGAAGACAAAGCCTATGATTATCTGAAGAAGCTCAACGAAAATGTATCGCAGTACACCAAGTCGGGCTCGGCTCCCGTCAAGTCGGCTGCGCGTGGTGAAACTGGCATCGGCATCGTCTTCATGCATGATGCAGTATCGATGACGGCAGAAGGTTTCCCGATCAAGTCGGTCGCACCGTGTGAAGGCACAGGCTACGAAATCGGTTCCATGTCGATCATCAAGGGTGCCAAGAATCTCGAAAATGCGAAGAAGTGGTACGACTGGGCGCTGACCGCCGAAGTGCAGTCGCACATGAAAGATGCGAAATCCTTCCAGTTGCCTTCGAACAAATCAGCCGAGGTTCCAAAGGAATCCCCGCGCTTCGAGGACATCAAGCTCATTGATTATGACTTCAAGACCTATGGCGAACCCGCCAAGCGCAAGGAATTGCTCGAGCGCTGGGATAAGGAAATCGGTGCACACGCCAACTGATCTTTCATTGGCTTGAAATCCGGGTGCGCCGCTCTTGTTGTGCGACGCACCTGTCCCGGATGAGGGAACAAGGCAGCGGTTTTCCTGAAATATGCAGGAGCCGGCGCACCTGGAGCATTTCCAGTTTAAATTGAATCATTGGAAATGCTCCATCTCTTTGTTTCTACGCATTATCCTGTGCAAAACCGCTTCGCACTTTTGCTGGAAATGCTCTAGCCATTCCTTGGAAATCCCCGATCTGGAGGGACGCGGACATCCATGAAACAGCATAATCGCAGACTGGATATCGTTCTGGCACTTGCACTCGCGGCATTTGTCTTGTTGCCGTGGTATCGCATAGAAGACGGCTTTCTGAGCTTCGGCTGGCTCGCTGGAATGTTCGGTGATGGTGCAACGGCACCCGGCCTTTGGCAGGTAGCCTTATTCGGACGGCCTTGGCTTGGCGCTGTTGCTGTATTCATGCTGCTTTGTGCCGGTGCCCGCTTGCTATTGCCTGTTGAACGTCGGAGCGGTGTTCTGATATGGGCGAGCCTTCTTGGTGTACTTTTCCTGGCGCTGCAAGGCTTGGCCATCGGTTTTTCCGGCTGGAACTGGACCATCAGTGAAAATCTGTTCGGCGCACTTTCTGACGGCCAGCCAGCCTTCGGCGCTGGAGCAATCCTGACAGGTCTCTGCTTTCTGCTGATTTTCTCGTTTGGTCTCGCGGAACGCGGTGTGATGAAGGGGGATGCTTTTGTCGTCTCTTCCATTACACTGCTGGTTGCATTGGTGGCTGTATTCGTCTTCTATCCTGTTATCAGCATGTTTGCAGGGTCGGTGCAGGATTTCGACGGTTCTTTCAAACCTGAGGGGTTTATCGGCAATATTCAGGATTCCTCGATCTGGAGTCTGGCCTGCGTTATTGGCGAAGGGCGATGTGGCGTTGCATGGCGCACGTTATGGCTGGCGCTGATGACGGCGACCGGATCCACAGTGCTGGGGCTTGCCTTTGCACTGGTTGCGACCCGCACAGGCTTCCCTTTCAAGAAAGGCTTACGGCTTCTCACCATATTACCGATCATCACGCCGCCCTTCGTTGTCGGTCTTGCATTGACGCTGCTTTTTGGCCGTGCAGGCGTGGTGACGGAGCAGATTTCCAATATATTCGGGGTGGAGCCGGGACGGTGGCTTTATGGCCTCACCGGCATATGGATCGCGCAGGTCCTGTCTTTCACCCCGATTTCCTTCCTCGTACTTATCGGTGTTGTCGAGGGTGTGTCGCCGTCGATGGAAGAAGCATCTCAAACTCTGCGCGCTGATCGCTGGCGTACGTTTCGCAGGGTTTCTCTGCCGCTGATGGCACCGGGGCTTGCCAATGCGTTTCTCATTGCTTTCATCGAAAGCATGGCGGATTTCGGCAATCCTATGGTGCTCGGAGGCAGCAATGGCGTGCTTTCGACTGAAATCTTCTTTGCCGTGGTTGGTGCGCAGAACGATCCATCGCGCGCGGCAGTTCTCGCAATCGTGCTGCTCTGCTTTACATTGACTGCGTTTCTTATCCAGCGCGTCTGGCTCTCAGGCAAGAACTTCGCAACTGTGACCGGCAAAGGCGATTCCGGTATGCATGCCGGGCTGCCACGCGGCCTAAAGATCGGCGTTTATGCCCTTGTCATTCCTTGGATGATTTTCACTGTCGTTGTTTACGCGATGATCCTTATTGGCGGCTTCGTGCGTCAGTGGGGGCTCGACAATACATTGACAGTCGAGCACTACGCGCGGGCGTTTTCCGTCAATTGGACAGAGAGTGGCATTGCGTGGACCGGTGTGGCATGGAATTCGTTCTGGACGACGATGGAAATCTCGCTGATCTCAGCTCCGCTGACTGCTGCTGTCGGGTTGCTGACGGCCTATCTGATCGTTCGCCAGCGTTTTGTTGGACGGAACGTCTTTGAATTCGCCTTGATGCTGAGCTTTGCAATTCCCGGCACCGTTATCGGTGTCAGCTACATCATGGCTTTCAATCTGCCACCGCTTGAAATGACTGGCACGGCGCTGATCCTGATTGCATGTTTCGTCTTCCGCAACATGCCAGTGGGTGTGCGTGGCGGCATCGCCGCAATGAGCCAGCTCGACAAGAGCCTCGACGAAGCCTCGCTGACGTTGCGGGCAAACAGCTTCCGCACGATCCGCAAAGTCATTCTGCCACTGCTGCGTCCCGCAATCACAGCTGCATTGGTCTATTCCTTCGTGCGTGCCATCACGTCCATCAGCGCGGTTATTTTCCTCGTTTCGGCGCAATACAACATGGCGACATCCTACATTGTCGGTCTGGTCGAAAACGGTGAATTCGGCGTGGCTATTGCTTATTCATCGATGCTGATTGTCGTGATGATCGTGGTCATTACAGGCTTCCAGCTCCTCGTGGGTGAACGCAAACTCAGGCGCGAGAACCGCGTTGCGGCTGTCCCCTCCGTCAAAACCGTTCGTCAGGAGAAAACCGCATGACTGCGATCCGTCCCGGCTCCGTTACATTTGAAAATGTCACCAAGAAATTCGGTAATTTTACCGCCTTGCCCGATCTGTCCCTGACCGTCGAGCCGGGAACTCTGGTGACGCTCCTTGGACCATCCGGTTGCGGCAAGACGACGACATTGCGGCTGCTGGCTGGGCTTGAACATCCGACTTCGGGTCGCATTCTGATCGGTGGCAAGGATGTGACCAATCTGCCAGCCAATGAGCGGGATGTGTCCATGGTCTTCCAGTCCTATGCACTCTTTCCGCATATGAACTCGCTCGACAACGTGGCCTACGGCTTGGAATCTTCAGGTTTGAAAAAAGTGGAAGCGCGCGAACGTGCGGAAGACGGGCTGAAGCTCGTCGGTCTTGCAGGAATGGGGCATCGCCTTCCGGCAGAACTGTCGGGTGGCCAGCAACAGCGCGTGGCCGTAGCGCGCGCGCTTGTGCTTGAACCGCAGGTTCTGCTTCTGGACGAGCCGCTTTCGAACCTCGACGCTCGCCTGCGCCGTCGGGTAAGGACCGAAATTCGTGAGTTGCAACAAAGGCTCGGGTTCACTGCCGTCTATGTCACGCATGATCAGGACGAGGCGCTTGCCGTTTCCGATACGATCATCGTCATGAAGGAGGGCAATATCGCACAGAAGGGAAGCCCTCGTGATCTCTATGAAACACCGGCCTCAGCCTTTATCGCGGATTTCATGGGAGAGGCGAATGTTGTGCCGTGTGAGGTGATGACGGCAGATGGGGGCGAAGCTGTCATTCGTGTGGGCAGCCTGACCCACCGGGTTACCGCGCGCAACGCTCGACCAGGTCCGGCGCAGCTTGCGATCCGGCCCAACGCGGTGACCTTGCAGCCAAAGGCTGGCGGCGGATTCCCCGGACGGGTTGCCCATTCGGCCTATCTTGGCGATCATATCGAGTATGAAATCGAGACCGAGCACGGCAAGCTTTTCATTGTCGATCCGGCGGTCGAAGAGGCTCTGCCGCCGCAAACCGATGTATCGATCGAGTTCAAAACGCGCGGACTTGCCATTATCAATCAATAGGCGCAAAAACGTCGCGCCTTTCTTTATCTCTCATCGGAAAATCATCATGACTTCCCATCCCCGACAGGAACTAGAAGCGCGGCTGGCGCTTGCCGAAAAGATCGCGCGCGAGGCGGGCGCCAAGGCTCTCGACTATTTCAAGCAGCGTGAAACACTGGTTATCGAAACCAAGCGTGATCCGCAGGATGTGGTGTCGATTGCTGACAGGGACGTCGAACAGCTTATCCGTGCCCGTGTGTCGGAAGCGTTTTCTCAGGATGGTTTTCTGGGAGAGGAATACGGGTTGAATGAAGGCACTTCGGGTTACACATGGGTTGTGGATCCTATTGATGGCACCAGTCCTTTCGTCAACGGTATGCCGAACTGGTGTGTTTCCATTGCCGTTCTGAAAGACGGCGAGCCCGTCATCGGCGTAATCCAGGCGCCGTGCTTCGACGAGCTCTATGCTTCGGCAAAAGGCTTGGGTGCAACACTTGATGGAAAGAAGCTGGTTCTCGATCCGAGCCGCACGATCCGTAATTCGGTGACGGGTATCGGCGCCAACAACTACGTAACACCACAGGTTGTTGCAAAAATCGTAGAAGACCTGCTTGAGGCGGGCGGAACCTTTATCCGTAATGGTTCAGGCGCACTGATGATCGCTTATGTCGCGGCTGGCAGGCTGGTCGGATATTATGAGCCTTATATGCATGCCTGGGATTGCATGGCAGGCTTCTGTCTCGTGCGTGAGGCGGGAGGTTATGTGCATCCTTTTCCGGTAGACGGAGAACAGCTCACCAAAGGCAACAAGGTCTTCGTGGCTGCACCCGGTGCGGTGGAAGATCTGAGAAAAATCGCGCGTTTAAGCCCGAGATAAGCAAGGAGAGGACAGAAACAAAGAACGCCTAATTTCCTAAACTGTTTGTTTCGGTTTAGCTGAGAGGCTCTGATAACGTACTCGTGAATGTGTTTTATTTAACTAATGCAGGCCGCAATAATATGCTGGCATAGTGTTTCATTTGAAGGAAGGAAGCCTATGTCGGCAAACGGATGGACAGCTGCATATCAACCGATCATGCTCAGTATTTTACGTATCGTGGCAGCTCTTGTACTCTTCAGTTATGGTACGGAGAAGATACTTGGCTTTCCTTCAGGCCGTTCGCCAGCAATGTTCTCATTGTCGTGGACCGCGGGTGTCCTTGAGCTTGTTTTGGGCTTCACGCTGCTAATCGGTCTTTTCAGCCGGTTTTCTGCCTTCATTCTCTCGGGCCTGATGGCATGCGCCTATTTCATCGCTCATGCATCCCAAAGCTTTTTCCCAGGCCAGAATGGCGGTGTTGCTGCAATCCTGTTCTGCTTCATTTTTCTTTATCTGTTTATTGCCGGACCTGGCCCCCTGAGCATCGATGCATCGCGGGCGAACAATGCGCTGCCAGCCGGCCGATAGCGACGAACGACAGCTTATTGAAAAGCCCCGGATCCGGGGCTTTTCTGTTTACGGATTGTCGCGTTTGAAAATCCAGTCATGGTCGGGATGGTTTTTGAAGCGCCATTTGCGCAAGGGACCGGCCATCACATTGAGATAATACATCTCGTAGCCATAGGGCGCGCCACATGGATGGTGGCCTTTTGGTACAAGCACGACGTCTCCGTCAGAGACCGCCATGGTTTCATCAAGGCTTCCGTCTTCGGTGAAAACACGCTGGAAGCCGAAGCCCTGCGCCGGGTTGAGACGGTGATAATAGGTCTCTTCCAGATAGGTCATATGCGGGAAATTGTCTTCGTCGTGTCTGTGGGGTGGATAGGACGACCAGTTTCCCTGCGGTGTGAATACCTCGGTAACAAGAAGGCTATCGGCAACATCGCGGCTTTCCATTGCGATATTATGGATAAAGCGGGTATTGGCACCTTTTCCGCGTTGTTCAAGTGTCAGGCTTTCCGGCCCAAGCTTCTGTGCCTTGCGACCTGGCTTGCCCGGTGCGGTGCAAACAGCCAGAACACAATCTGTCGTGGCGGTTGCATGCCAGTCGCTTTCAGCAGGCACATAGAGGCAGTGTGGCGGCAGTTTCTCGAACACGTTTATGCGCTGGCCCATCTCGCCGAAATCCTCGCCAGAAGCGGAAATCTTTGCCTTGCCTTCCACAAGAACAAGGATCACCTCCGTCGATCCGGTCTTTTCGGAGACACTCTCGCCGGATTTGAGACGATAGAGCCCGAACCCGACATAACCCCATTTGGCGCTTTTCGGAGTGATGTCGTGGACCTTGCCATGCGTGCCGTTGGGCTTGCGTAACAAATTGGCCATGTCTCAGTCTCCTTTGTCGAGTCCTGCTTCGCGTGCGAATGATTTTAACGATTTTAGCCCAAGTGACTGATACTGATACGGATTACGAATATCGGGGTCCTGTTCTGCCTCGATCACCAGCCAGCCTTGATAGGTTTTATCAGCGGCAACTCTCATTACGGGCACGAAGTCGACGCCGCCATCTACATCGCCCGGAACAGTGAAGACGCCGCGACGGACCCCCTCCAGAAACGACAGGCTCTGGTCGCGTACTTCAGTGGCTACGGCCGGACGAACGTTCTTGGCGTGGATATGCCCGACGCGGTCCATATGCTTTTTCGCAACCCGCTCCGGGTCGCCACCACCAAACAGGCAGTGACCGGTATCGAGAAGAAGTTTCGTGTGCGGTCCTGTATGCTGCATCAGAAGGTCTATCTCGTCCTCGCTCTGCACTACCGTTCCCATGTGATGATGGTAGACAAGCGCGATACCTTGGGCGGCGGCATGTTCTGCCAGTGCTTCGACGCCCGCGCCGAATTCTTCCCAGCGCGCTTCTTCCAGCACTGGACGCTCGGACAGCGGCTTGTCGTTATCGCCGTGAATGGCATTCGACGTTTCGCAAACAATGATGACCTTCGAGCCCATTGCTTTCAGGAGGTCGAGCGCGGGCTGCATTGCCTTCTTTTCTTCTTCGACCGAATTCACCAGCAGATTGAGCGAATGCCAGCCCGATACATAGCGAAGCTTGCGAGGTTCAAGCACGGCTTTGAGTGCAGCCGGCTCCTGCGGAAATTTGTGACCTTTCTCGATTCCATCGAAGCCGATCTCGGCGGTTTCATCGAGACATTGATCCAGGGTGATATGCGCACCGAGGTTGCGATCATCGTCGTTCGACCAGGCAATAGGATTGGTGCCATAGAGGATCATCGGTCAGTTTCTTTCTTTGAGCTTGGCTTCATAATCTTTACGCGCAGCACGTACCTGTTCACGCTCCGAGACTTCCGGCACCGCGACATCCCACCACCAACCGCCAGTTTCAGGGGTCGGGTAAGGATCGGTATCGATAATGACGACAGTGGTGCGCGGGCTGTTGCGGGTTTCCGCCAAAGCCTCTTCCAGCTCGCGGATCGACCCTGCTTTCTTCGTATCGGCACCCATAGCTCCGGCATGGGCGGCGAAATCGATGTGCGACGGGTTCACGTGGCTCGAATGGTCGAGCAGGTTGTTGAACTCAGCGCCACCAGTCGCCATCTGCAGCCGGTTGATGCAACCGAAACCACGATTGTCGGTAATAACGACCGTAATCTTCTGCCCCATCATGACGGCAGTGGCGAGTTCGGAATTGGCCATCATGTAAGAGCCGTCACCGACCATCACGATGACGTCTCGATCTGGTTCGGCCATCTTGATACCAAGGCCGCCAGCTATCTCATAACCCATACAGGAGAAGCCATACTCCATATGGTAGGACATGGGGCGACCGGCTTTCCAGAGTTGGTGCAGTTCGCCCGGCATGGTGCCTGCCGCGCACATGACGACTGTGTTCTCTTGTGCCTGACGCTGTACCGCGCCGATCACCTGCATATCGGTTGGCAAAGCGTTGCCGTCACTGGGGGCAGCGGTAAACCCGTCTGCCGCCGCAAACCATTTTTCTTTCAACGCTGTGTCCGCAGGTTGGCGCTTATAGCTGCCAACCGCTTTCGAGAGCGCTTCAAGGCCAATCTTTGCATCGGCAACCAATGGAAGCGAACCGTGCTTGGAGCTGTCATAGGGTTGGACGTTTAGCGAGACAAGCTTGCGCCCTGGATGTTTGAACAGCGCCCATGATCCGGTCGTGAAGTCCTGAAAGCGTGTGCCGACGCCGATCACAAGATCGGCTTCCGCTGCGATAGCATTGGCGCTGTCTGCCCCAGTCACGCCAACCGGACCAAAATTGAGCGGGTGATCCCACGGTAGCGCCGATTTGCCAGCCTGGGTCTCGATGACTGGAATGCCATGTGCTTCGGCAAAATTGCGCAACGCTTCGTGAGCGCCGGAGTAGTGGACTCCGCCGCCTGCAACGATAACGGGTTTCAGCGCTGCCTTGATTGCTGCCGCTGTGGCATTCAGTTCATTCTGATCCGGCGGTGGACGGCGCCAGTGCCAGACTTTCGGTTCAAAGAACTCTTCCGGCCAGTCATATGCTTCCGTTTGCACATCCTGACAGAAAGCAAGCGTAACCGGCCCACAATCAGCAGGATCGGTCATGGTGCGGAAGGCGCGGGGCAGGGCAGTGAGAAGCTGTTCAGGCCGGGTGATCCTGTCGAAATAGCGGCTGACCGGACGAAAACAGTCATTCACGGTCATAGTGCCGTCATTGAAGTTTTCGATCTGTTGCAGCACGGGATCAGGTCCACGATTGGCAAAGACGTCGCCGGGAATGAGGAGAACTGGTAGGCGGTTCACATGGGCAAGGGCTGCTGCAGTGACCATATTTGTTGCGCCGGGGCCGATGGAGGAGGTGACAGCACAGGCACGCTTGCGGCCAAGCTGCTTGGTATAGGCAATGGCTGCATGGGCCATGGTCTGTTCATTATGGCCGCGCCATGTGGGCAGTTCTTCGCGAATGCCATGGAGGGCCTCGCCAAGTCCGGCCACGTTTCCGTGGCCGAAAATAGCCCAAACACCTGCGATAAAGGTCTCACCATCCGGCGTCATCTGATTGGCGAGGTAGCGCACCAATGCCTGTGCGGCGGTTAATCGAACGGTTTTCATAGCTCCTCCAGTTTCCTCCCGGCAGAACGAATTCAATATGTACGCACGCTGTCCCAGACGTTGCAAAGGCCACGATAACGCATCATCATGTCGGCGATTGCTTCTTCGTCGCTGATCGAACCGTTCAGCCATTTGCGTGCCGCGTCACCAAAAATCGTACGTCCCACTGCAAAGCCTTTGACGAGGTCGAATTCGGCAGCAATTGCAAGACTGGCTTTGAGTTCTTCCGCTGGTGCATCCAGACCCAGAACAACAATACCGCGTGTGTGTGCATCATTGCGCGTGATCGCGTCACAGGCATTGGCCCAGGCCGCTCTGGTCTTCATGGGTTCTAGCTTCCACCAGTCGGGATAGACGCCGATTTCATAAAACCGCTCGATCACACGCGCAGTTGTGTCGTCATCGACGGGACCTGCTTTGGATGGGATGACTTCCAGCAGGAATTCCAATCGGTTGCGCCGTGCGGCTGCGAAAAGACGTGAAACAGTTTCTTCCTGTTCTGCCTTGAATTCAGCTGTGTCATCCGGATGGTAGAAGCATAGCAATTTCACTACATTCTCGACAGGCCACTCGACCAGTCCACCGCAGTCTGGTCCGAGTTCCGGTTCCAGCTTGAGTGGACGCGATCCGGGCCATTCGGTCGGACGTCCGATCCACAAGCCCGAACCGGCGGCCCGGTAAAGAGCATCGCGGCCCAGTCGACCATCACACAATATGCCGTAACCCTCATCCCCGTTTGCCACCTGCAAGGCCGCATTCAGGCAAAGCTGTTTGAACTCGCCAATCTTTTCCGTTGAAACGCTCGCCTCGGCGGCCATTTCTTCCAGTTGAATACGGTGATCAAAGGCAAAAACGCGCATATTTGGCCAGTGGCCGTTGCGATTGGTGGACCAATGTATCTGCTCCAGCGCGGCATCCTTGCGCAAAGCCTTGTTGCGAATGCCGGTACGGAAAAAATACTGAAGCTCTTCCCAGCTCGGATAAGCTGGCGTGCATCCATGTCGCGAGACTGCAAAGGCCCCACAGGCATTGGCTAATTTGAGGCTGGTAGGCCAGTCTTCGCCCTTCAACCAACCGCGCAAAAGCCCGGACATGAACCCGTCGCCCGCACCAAGCACGTTGAAAACGTCAATCGGGAACCCTTCGCCGCTCTGTCCCTCGTCGAGGCTGTTAGGGATTGGGCCTTCGAAAACCACGGCTCCCATGGGGCCGCGTTTGCAAACCAGTGCAGCGTCCGTTACTGCGCGCACGGCTTTCAGCGCTTGAAGCGTGTCTGTCGAGCCGCCAGCGATATGAAACTCTTCTTCCGTGCCGACAATCAGGTCGAACAGATGCAGGGTCGATTGCAGTTTGGTCGTAACAGCTGCGGATTCGATAAAACGGTTTTCGCCGTCGCCATGACCGGAAAGCCCCCAGAGATTGGGGCGATAGTCTATGTCGAGTGCCGTCCGGCTGCCATTGTCGCGAGCAAGACGGAGTGCTTTCAGAACAGCCGCTTCTGTCTTCGGATGTGATAGATGTGTGCCCGTAACCAGAATACAGCCAGCTTCGGCGATGAAGACCGGATCGATGTCGTCCTCGCACAATGCCATGTCGGCACAATTCTCGCGATAGAATATCAGTGGAAAATGCTGCTGATCGCGAATGCCGAGAATAACGAGCGCGGTCAGGCGTTCGGGATCGGTGACGATACCGCGTGTGTCCACGCCTTCGCGTTCCAGCTCGCGTAACAGGAAACGGCCCATATGCTCGTCACCAACACGGGTGATAAGTGCGGATTTAAGGCCCAGCCGTGCAGTCCCGGTTGCGATATTGGTAGGAGAGCCACCTACATATTTGTTGAAGGAGGCCATGTCTTCCAGAAGGCCGCCAACCTGTGCGCCATACAGGTCAACCGAAGATCGGCCAATCGTTATCAAGTCGAGCCGCTTCACTACAATCCTCCCTCGCTATTTTCTTATTGCTGCAAGGCTGTGCAGAATTCATGCACGCATAGCAGTTATTCCATTTTTGATTAAAATGGATTTATTATTCCATTTCAACTAAAAAATGGAATATGCACGGGAAGGATCAGTCGCTTTGACGTGCGGTGCCTACGGCTACAGCGAGTGCTATAGCAAGACAAAGCGTTGCGGAGAGTGAACGGAAGGCGCCGAAATCCACCTCTGAAACGAGCAATGTCTGTTTGGCGGATTTACTCATCGGGCTGACAAACGTGTCAGTGATACCAACGACGTCGATACCACGCGCAGCGACAGTTTCGGCCATTGCGACCGTTTCCGGTGAATAGGGGGAGAAGGTAATCGCCAGAAGCACATCACCTTCGCGAATAGCATGCAGGTTCTCCAGTTTGCCGACAGCGCTGTGCAGCATGGCAGGCACTTGCATCTTCTCCAGCGCGTAAGCCAGGTAGCTCGCGACGGGAAAAGCACGGCGGATGCCGACAATGTGGATTGTCTGCGCGCTGGCCAAAAGCTGAACGGCCTTTTCGAGTGCATCTGGATCAATGGTTTTGAGCAGCCCTTCAAGAGACGTGCGCCCTGCTTCGGCAAACTCGGCAAGAAGGGCAGGGGCGCTGCCGGTCGCCGTTTCTCGCAAATGTTGCAATCTGGTTGAATAGTCAGGCCAGCCGCCTGCATAGGAATCCCGGAACAGCTTCTGCATCTCCGAAAAGCCGGAGAAACCCATGATCTGGCAGAAACGCATGAAGGCTGAGCTCTGCACACCCGCACCTTCGGCCATCTCGGCGACGGTCGACACAGCGATACGGTCCTGGTTGGCGGCAACGAAATCGGCGCACTGTTTCAGCCTCTTCGGCAAACGGTCGGAAACCTCTAGCAGCTTCGCCTCGAATTCCTTGATATTCGTCGGAACGTTGATTGATGACGGGGCGGGGGAATCCATCAGTGGCCTTTCATATGGTCTCTTGACAATCTTTATGTCACATTCTAGCAAAATAGAATAAATATTCTATAGTATATCTTCGTTTACCCGAAGATGGCCGTTTCCTGGGAGGATGAGGCAATGGTGACACGTCTGGCACTGCTCGGCGCGGGCCGTATCGGCAAGGTTCACGCAGGCGCAATCGCTGCGGACAAGCGGGCCCGATTGGTCGCGGTCGCAGACGCAAATGAGGCGGCGGCGCGAGCAATTGCTGATTCTGCCGGTGCGGAAGTCCGCAGTATCGACGCTATTGAGCAATCAGACGATGTGGACGCAGTGCTGATATGCACGCCGACCAATACCCACGCCGATCTTATTGAACGGTTTTCTCGCGTCGGCAAGGCTGTTTTTTGTGAGAAGCCGATTGATCTTGACATAGCGCGCGTCAGAGCCTGCCTCAATGTCATTCGAGAAACTGGCGCGAAAGTGATGCTGGGTTTCAATCGCCGTTTCGATCCGCATTTTGCAGCAGTGCACAAAGCCATCGAAGATGGGCGCATAGGCAATGTTGAAATGGTGACGATCACCAGCCGTGATCCGGGTGCACCGCCGGCAGAATATATCAAGGTATCCGGCGGTATTTTCCGCGACATGACGATCCATGATTTCGACATGGCGCGTTTTCTCCTCGGTGAGGAAATCGAGAATGTATCGGCCTCGGCTTCGGTGCTGGTCGATCCGAAAATTGGAGAACTTGGCGATTATGATAGTGCAAGCGTCATTTTGACGACTGCTTCCGGTCGCCAGTGCGTCATTTCCAATTCGCGCCGCGCTTCCTATGGCTATGATCAGCGCATTGAAGTCCATGGATCGCTCGGTGCTGTTTCGGCGGAAAACCAGCGTCCGATCTCGATAGAAATCGCTTCTAAAGACGGTTATAACCGTCCGCCATTGCACGATTTTTTCATGACCCGCTACACGGCTGCTTATGCAGCGGAAATCGCCTCGTTTATCGATACGCTGGACACCGGCAAAGCGCCGCATCCTTCAGCAGAAGATGGATTGCAAGCTTTGGCTCTGGCTGAGGCAGCACTTCGTTCGGTAAGGGAAGGCCGGACTGTCAAAGTTGCGGAAGTTCTCGGATAAGGCGGTAATTTTGTTTGCCTTTGTTCGCAATCGGCTGCGATATGCGGGGCATGGCCTACAAGATCGATGATTTGCCGTTCGGAGAATTTTTCGTACCCGTGAGCAAAGCTACGGCGGCTCTGGTGCGGCTCGATGAACGACTTTTGCGCTCGCCCATTCGCGAAGGGATGCTCGAGCGAATGCATATGCACGATGCCGTCGCTTCGATGTGGCTTGAAGGCGAACTGGTACATATGGAAGACTTGGTCTTGCATGATGCCTTGATGGACAGCCGGATGCCTAGTCACGCCCTGACCATCGCACATGCGGTTTTGCGCATGCGTCGGCAGATTGCTGGAAGACCTGCAGATTGGGCCCTTGACCCTGCTGGTGTTCAGCAATTGCTTGGCCGCACGGTCGATACCGTGCCCTCTGGAATTGAGCCATCCGGGGCAATGGACGACGATGATGTTGATCCGATGCTTGATGACATCGACAACTTGCTTGCGCGAACTGATGCTCTTTTGAAGGGAACTGTCTCAGACAGGTCGAAGCCGGAAGCCGTCGTGCGCGATACGTTACTCTACGACGACGACTGGGATGAGGATGCGCGTTTGCAGGAATGGCGGGACTGTCTTGCAGCGACAAGGCATCTGCCGCCCCTTATGCGCGCCGCATTGATCCACGACGCGTGGTTTTCTCTGGAAGTCGTGCAGCGATCGTCATGGATTGGTCGGTTGCTGACAGCCGCCTTCTTGCGTCAGAGTGGCCTTGCAATCGGTCATTTGCCAGCAATCAGTCTTGGTCTCCGCGCGAAACGACCGGATGAACGGCGCTCACCTAACCGTCTTGTCCGTCTCAGGGCGTTTTTTGAAAGTATCGAAGATGCAGCCGATACGACCATGAAGGAGCATGACCGGCTGCTGCTGGCGCGCGAACAGATGCAGCGTAAGCTCAAGGGGCGCAGGTCCAATTCGCGATTGCCGCAACTGATGGATATGGTTTTGCGCAGTCCCGTTATTTCCAGCCAGATGGTGGAGAAGGAATTGCAGGTTACGCAGCAAGGGGCTTTGAAGCTGATCTCGGAACTCAATCTCAGAGAAGTCACCGGGCGCGGACGGTTTCGCGCCTGGGGAATTCTCTAGGCCGGCTTCATGCACTTGCCGCGAAGATGGTCAGCGAAGAGCTGAAACTCGTTGCGGCGGGCGGCGTTGGAGCGCCAGACGAGAACCAGTGACCGATAATTGTGCTTGCCCTCATAAGGAACGATGCTCAGCTCCGTTCCGCGCGTGGCTCCGGCTTTGACCGCCACTTCAGGCAGCAGCGTAACACCCATCCCGAAGTCGACAAGTTGCACCAATGTCATGATAGATGTGGCATGAACGTCACCGCTTGCTTGGGCCGGTGTGGACCCTATGGCAGCCATGACGTGTTCCCGAAGGCAATGCCCGGTTTCCAGTAGAAGAAACGGCTGGTCCTGCAAGTCGTCTGCATCGACCTGTTCGCGATTGGCCAGCGCATGATCGCGCCGTACTGCCAGATAGAAGATATCCCGACCAAGCTCTGCTATCTCAAATTCATCGAGGTCGTAGGGATGGGCGACCAGTGCTACATCGAGCGAACCTGAACGCAAGCTGTCGAGCAGCGACCGAGTGAGACCTTCACGAATGGTCAATTGCAATTCGGGAAAGGCTTTAGCGGTCGCAGGCAGGACTTTAGGCAGCAGAAAAGGCGCTATCGACGGAATGACGCCCATTCGTAGTCTGGTCGTCAGCGGTCGTTCAGCTTGTCGCGCGTGTTCAGGCAATTCTTCAATGAGGGCTATAATCGTACGAGCGCGTGCCAGAAAATCCTCACCAGCGGGCAAAAGCTGCATTCGTCTGCCCGAGCGATCGATCAACGTTACGCCAAGTTCTGTTTCAAGCGCCTGAATAGCAGCACTCAATGTCGATTGGGTAACACCCACGACCTCAGCTGCACGCGAAAAGGACCCCGCTTTGACAAGGGCCATAAAGTAATGGAGCTGGCGGACACTGATATTGAGCATTGATTCTTTCGACTTTGCTCCATCGTTAAAATCGATGGATTTGATCGTTATAATCGCTTTGACCGATTTAACAAGAATCCCTATATATGACTCGCAGTCGGAAAATTCTGTAAGTTCAGAAATTTCCGCATAACAATTGAATTTACAGGCAGGTATAAAATGCTCGGTATCGGCGATAAGCTTCCCTCCTTCAAGGTCACCGGCGTAAAGCCCGGTTTCAACCATCACGAAGAAAACGGCGTTTCGGCATTTGAAGAAATCACCGAAGCAAGCTTTGCGGACAAGTGGAAGGTTATCTTCTTCTACCCGAAGGATTTCACCTTTGTTTGCCCGACCGAGATTGCCGAATTTGCGCGTCTTGCATCGGATTTCGAAGACCGTGACGCAGTCGTCCTGGGCGGTTCGACCGACAATGAGTTCGTGAAGCTCGCATGGCGTCGCGATCACAAGGATCTCGACAAGCTGCCGATCTGGTCGTTTGCCGACACCAATGGTTCGCTGGTCGATGGCCTCGGCGTTCGTTCGCCAGATGGTGTTGCGTACCGCTACACCTTCGTTGTCGATCCGGACAACACGATCCAGCACGTTTACGCAACCAACCTCAACGTTGGTCGCGCTCCCAAGGATACGCTGCGCGTTCTCGATGCGCTGCAGACCGATGAGCTCTGCCCATGCAACCGTGAAGTCGGTGGCGAGACGCTCAAGGCTGCCTGATAGGCCCTGATTGGTTTGCAGAAAGGCGGGTCAAGGCCCGCCTTTCTTTTATCTAGAGCGGTTCCGGTTAAAACGGAAACGTTGGAACCGCTCTATCTCTTTGTTTTCGGCATGTCTTTACCCCAAAACCGGTTCCCACTTTCGGGAGACATGCTCTAATATCCAAATGACAGATAAAGAGGGTTCCATGTCCATTGATGATCTGAAGTCAAAGATCCCGGATTTCGCCAAGGACGTTCGTCTCAATCTTTCGTCGATGGCAAGCGACGAAACTCTGACACCGCAACAGAAATACGGTCTGTTCGTCGCCTGCGGCATTGCTTCTCGTAATGCCGACGTGCGCAAAGCGCTTGTTGCCGAAGCCGCTGCCAAGGTCGATGCGTCCGTCATTCAGTCGGCAAAATCTGCTGCGTCGATCATGGGCATGAACAATGTCTATTATCGCTTCGTGCATCTTGCGACCAACAAGGACTACCGCACCATGCCAGCGAAGCTGCGCATGAATGTGATCGGTAATCCGGGTGTCGATAAGATTGACTTCGAACTCTGGTCGCTGGCCGTATCTGCTATCAATGGCTGCGGCATGTGCATCGATGCGCATGAGGATGTTTTGCGCAAAGCCAATGTGACGTCGGAAACGATCCAGACAGCCGTGCGTTTTGCGTCGATTATCCAGTCAGTGGCTATTGCGCTGGAAGCTGCTGACACAGAATAAAAGCTGCAAGCTCCTTAAAAGGAAAAGCCCACGTGGATCGCTCCACGTGGGCTTTTTCGTTTCGGAAGTTCGTTATTCGCCGCGCTTGAACGAGATAAAGGCAAAACCGATCAGCGAGATCACAGCTGCGGCAGACATGTAATAGCCGACATAGTCGAAGCTATAATGCGTTGCGAGCCAGGTTGCGATGTAAGGCGCTACTGAAGCACCCAGAATGCCTGCCAGATTAAAAGTCAGCGAAGCACCGGTGTAACGAACCGAGGTTGGGAATGGTTCGGCCAGAGCAGCGCCAATCGGACCGTAGGTCAGACCCATCAGGCCGAAGCCGATGACGAGGAATGCGAGTACGCCGGCCGTACCAGCCATGAACAAAGGCGCCATGATGAAGCCGTAGAGGCCGATCAGAACGGTGACGATGATCATGACCGGACGCATGCCGAAGCGGTCTGACAGCAGGGCCGCTACCGGAATCATGAGGCCGAAGAAGATTACGCCAATCATCTGAAGAATAAGAAATTCTTCGCGGCTGTAACCAAGGGCGCGCGTGCCCCAACCCAATGAGAAGACTGTCATCAGATAGAACAGGACGAAGGTTGCAACCGCACCGATCGTGCCGAGGAACAGGCTCATCTTGTGCTTTTTGAACAGAGCTGCGACCGGTACTTCGACGCGTTCAGCCTTGTCGATTGCTTTCTGGAATTCTGGCGTTTCAGCGATTTTCAGTCGGATGAACAGGCCTACACCGACCAGAAGTGCACTGGCGATGAAAGGAATGCGCCAGCCGAAAGCGAAAAACTGTTCTTCAGTTAGAGCTTCTGCCAGAACTAGGAAGATGCCCGTCGCCAGAATGAAGCCAACTGGCGCGCCAAGCTGCGGGAACATGCCGTACCAGGTGCGCTTGCCTTCGGGTGCGTTTTCTGTTGCGAGTAGCACTGCACCACCCCATTCACCGCCAAGACCAAGTCCCTGGCCCAGACGGCAGAGAGCGAGCAAAAGGGCTGCCCAGACGCCAATCGAATCATAGGTTGGCAGGAAGCCGATGGCGACGGTGGAAATGCCCATGGTCATGAGCGCTGCAACGAGCGTCGCTTTGCGTCCAACCTTATCGCCAAAGTGACCAAACAGAGCACCACCGATAGGGCGGGCGAAGAAGGCAATCGCAAAGGTTGCCAGAGACTGGAGAAGCGCGGAATTGCCGTCGCTCGCAGGGAAGAACAGATGCGGGAATACGATCACCGCAGCGGTGGCATAAATATAGAAGTCAAAGAATTCGATCGTGGTGCCGATCATGCTCGCGGCCAGAACTCGGCGCGCGGAATTTTTCTGCGGGGCAACCGCTACAGCGACAGTCATTGTTTCAGATCCAATATTTACGGGCCGTCTAAATTTGGGGGAGGAGCCCGAGATACGGCTTCTTTAAAACCGCAGGGTATGGAATCGCAAGCAAAAAACGGCTTTTGAGCAACTTTATGATTTCGAATAGGCGATTTTGGAAAGAAAAGCGAAAGTGGGTAAAATTCCCGTCAGTGCTCCGTCAGGTCTTTTAATTGCCGCAACGGACGACTAGATTTCCAATGTCGTCCGTTTGGAAGCAAAGATGTATCGAGCACAGTACGATATCGGTTTCAGGAATACAGCACGAGGCCATGCGGTCTTGTGTTCGCCCTCCCGCGTGCTCGTGACAATGCTTTCGTTCGTGTTTCTTCTCTCAGTGCAACTCTGTTACGCAATGGCGCATGACATGCCATCTGTGCAGACAGTTTCTGATTGCAGTGTGAGCCTGCCGCATCACGTGGACAATTCGTCGATGCCGTCGAGCATGGATAAATCTGCCCCAATGGATCACGGCGCTAAAGCACCCAATGCTTGTGTCATGATGATTTGTGGCTGCGTCGTTCAGCTTGGCACGAATTTGCGTGCCTTTACTCCTGTTCTGGATTTTGGTTTGCCGCCGCTTGTCGCGGCACTTAGCGGCAAAATGCCGAATAGAGATTTGCGGCCTCCCATACTGCTTCCGGCTTGATCTGAAAATCGCCGCCAAACCTTTGGCGGCCATGAGATTATTGTCTGGAGAATAACCATGACTGGAATTACACGTCGTCGCCTGCTGTCTCTTGGGGCAGGGGCCGCTTTTCTAACCGCTATTCGCCCTTTTGACAGCATTGCCCAGGACGCGCACATGGGCCATGGCGCTGCTTCCTCAGCGACCGCCACGGCTGGACGGCCTTTGCCTTTACCGCCGTTGATCGAACCGGACGCATCGGGCGTTGTTGAACTGAAAGTGCAGACAGGCCGGCACAGCTTTGAAGAAGGAAGCGAAGCGGCATCTGCTGGCATCAATGGTGCCTATCTCGGCCCCCTCGTCCGTCTGAAGAACGGCGAAACGGTCACTCTTTCCGTTGAAAATGGCATGGATGAAGAGACTACACTTCATTGGCATGGGCTTTTCGTTCCGTCCGTACTCGACGGCGGGCCACACAATCTGATTGCGGCGGGCGCAGAATGGAAGCCGAAAGTTACGGTTAACCAGCCGGCCTCGTTCAACTGGTTTCATCCACATTTGCATGGCAACACCGCCCGCCAGGCGCATATGGGTATTGCCGGTTTGATGGTGGTTACTGACGGCAAGGATGCTGAGCGCGGACTACCAGAAGATTACGGAGTGGACGATATTCCGCTGGTGCTTCAGGATCGCCGGGTGATCGAAGGTGATAAGGTCTATCAACCGGATATCATGGACTTGATGCATGGTTTCCGAGGTGACAAGCTTATCGTGAATGGTATCGTTTCACCGGAAGCACGTGTTCCCGCCTCCATTGTCCGCCTGCGTATCCTGAACGGTGCCAATGCGCGAAATTTTCATATTCGTCTGAGCGACAATCGGCCTTTGCTTGTCATAGCATCTGATGGCGGCTTCATTGGAAAGCCAGAAGCGGTCGAAAGGCTGACCATCAGCCCCGGCGAGCGCTACGAGGTTCTGGTTGATTTCTCCAAAGGTGAAGCCGCTGATTTGTTGACCTATGGGGATGACAGCGGCGGTGACGATCTGCACTTGATGCGGTTTGTCGTGGACAGCACCTTGCGAGGGAAAATCACGGCAGTTCCAGATCGTCTTGATGGTCCTGATGCAGCCGATGAAAAACTATCCGTAAAACGTCGGTCATTTTTCTTCGATGAGCGCATGGCGGAAAATATGAAACTGATGATGGCAAAGCCGTCAGCTGATCCTCATGCCGGGCATAATATGGGCAATATGGATATGAACTCGATGTCCAGCGCCATGGATCATGATATGCACGGTGCCAGAACTTCTGCCGATGCGGGGCCTGCGCTTGAAGCTCTGACTTCGGGTGTGGAAATGGCAATCGCGGGTAAACCGTTCGACATGGATCGTATTGATGTCGAGGCTAAACTTGGCTCCTGGGAGATTTGGGATCTCACAACCAAAGAGATGCCACACCCATTCCATATCCATGGAGCCTCATTCCGCATTCTTTCCCTGAATGGCAAGGCTCCGCCAGTGTACCAGTCGGGATGGAAGGATACTGCTTTGATCGATGGCAAGGCCGAAATACTTGTCCATTTTGATCGTGAGGGAGCGAAGAGCCACCCGTTCATGTTCCATTGCCATGTGCTGGAGCATGAAGATGTGGGCATGATGGCTCAGTTCGTAACGGTATAATCCGGCTGGACCGCGTGTCAGGCGTTTGTCACGCGGTCCTCACACGGAAGATTTATTTTCGAACAATTTCTGACGGTGTGCGTTGTCCTCTCATCACGAATTATCGCGATCAGGAGGAAATGATGCAGCCGTTATTGATTGCTTCAGCAATGATGCTTCTGACAGTTCCAGCCGCTGCGGCGGATGTGAGTGTCAAACTCTACGAAGCTCTGCCGACGGGGCAGGGGAAGGAAATCGGCACCGTCACGATCTCGCAGACTGCGGACGGATTACAATTCAAACCCGATTTGCGTGGCCTTCCCGCGGGTGAGCACGGTTTTCATGTCCATGAGAAAGGAAGCTGCGCACCCGGCGAACAAGATGGAAAAACTGTTCCGGCGCAAGCCGCCGGTGGGCATTACGACCCCTCACATTCCAAGCATCACATGGGGCCGGAAGGCGAAGGACATCTTGGTGATTTGCCTTTGCTCAAAACAGATGCCGAGGGCAACATAACGCAAAGCGTTATGGCACCGCGTCTCAAGTCACTGGATGAAATCAAAGGCAGAGCTTTGATGGTTCATGTTGGTGGCGACAATTATTCCGACGAGCCCAGGCCCCTTGGCGGCGGCGGAGCACGGTTTGCCTGCGGTGTGATCGAATAGTCTGGAGCGCAGATCTATCCCCAGTTCTCGATGCGGATTTTGGAGCCATCTGAAAAGCGCGATATATGAAACGCTGAAGGATCGACAACCGGCGTTTCTCCCGTGACCATATCGGCCACAAGCTTACCTGCGCCTGGGCCGATACCGAAGCCATGCCCTGAAAAGCCTGTCGCTACGATCGCCCCTTCCACGCCTGGAAGGGGTGAAATGACCGGAATGACGTCCGGCATTGTGTCAATGAGGCCTGCCCATTCCTGCGCTATTGTGGCCGACGCGAAAGAAGGAATTGCCTGCTTCAGTTTCGCAAGGACCTGAGCATTCGCTGTCTTATGTGGAGCGGGGTCGAGAGTGCGGATTTTCTCGAAGATGGAGACCTGATCGGCGGGACAAAGCTTCCACTGGAATGCTTCCTCGAAGAAACGTTCGCCAAACCGGAATCGCAACGACCGCCACTCGGTCGAAAGCGACGGTATAAAATCGCGGAAGAACCGAAAGCTGTCGGGCACGATATCGGCGATGGAGCCTCCAAGGCTTGCGACCGTATAACCTCCGTCCAATCTTTTGCGTAGTGCAAAATCTGAAAATGCAATCGCAGGCTCCACACCGGCATCAATAGGCGCTGTACGGAAGACGGATGAACGAACTTTCAATTGAGGCAGATGGGCATCAAAAGCGGAAACGATAAGTCTGGACCAGGCCCCGCCCGCGATGACCACCGCTTCACAGCGCAGGCGGCCCTTTTCAGTCAAGACTGCAGTGACTCGGCCATTGGTCGTTTCGATACCGCGTACTGCACAGTTTTGCAGGATGACAGCACCATTCTCTTGTGCTTTTGCTGCAAATGCCGGAACGGCCTTTTGCGGTTCCGCGCGACCGTCGAGTGGCGTAATCATGCCGCCTGCGAGATGTCGATTGACGCCCGGTGCAAGTGCTGCAGCTTGCTCAGTATTGAGAAGTTGTGTTTCGATACCGTGTTCGCTGGCGATTTTTATCCATTCGGCATAAAGAGCCATTTGCTCTTCTTTTTCAGCTGTATAGGCAATCCCGGTAACGCGAAAGCCCGTTTCACGACCTGTGCGTTCGTTCATACCACCCCATAGCCGCATGCTCTCGACGATGAGCGGCATTTCGCGGCTGTCACGGCCTGTGCGGCGGCACCAGCCCCAGTTACGGCTGGACTGTTCGCCAGCAATCTCTCCCTTTTCAAGAAGAGCGACGGGAATACCGCGTTCGGCCAGGAAGAGGGCTGTAGAAACACCAATAATGCCGCCGCCAATGATGGCAATTTTGGTTTCCTGCGGCAAGCTTTCGGCTGTCGCCACCTTATCCGTGACCGGCCCCATTTCGGTATTCTCCTGCAATGCGATTGGGTGATTTGGGTATGTGGAAGCATGGTGAGCATGGCCCGCTTTTTGTTCGCGATCAACCAGATAACCCATTCGAAAAATACTCAATTACGATATTCCTGAGATATTCTATCCTGTTTTGGTAGCTTTCTGGAGAATGTGTCTCTATATCCGCCTGAACTGCAATCTGGACACGCGATCTTGCTTATGGACGCACGCAACCCGCATGATGAACGACAGGTCTCCGGTCATTCCGGTCCGGCGCTGACTCTGTCCGGTGTCAGTCGCCAGTTTGGCGCAGTGCGTGCGCTTGATGACGTGTCTCTTGATGTTCATGCGGGTGAGATCATTTGTCTGGTTGGTCATTCGGGCTGCGGCAAGACTTCCCTGTTGCGCATCATCGCCGGCATTGATGCTCCAGATAGTGGAACACTCACGATGGGGGGCAAGACACTTGTCGGACCATCTATCTTTATTGAGCCGGAAAAACGGAACGTTGGTGTGGTCTTTCAGGACTACGCCTTGTTTCCGCATCTGACGGTCAAAGAAAATATCCTGTTCGGCTTGCGAAGAATACCCCGCGACGAAGCGAACGCACGAGCAACCGAGCTTCTCGAACTGGTGTCGCTCTCCCATATGGCGGATCGCTATCCGCATATGCTGTCGGGCGGTGAGCAGCAGCGTGTTGCTCTTATCCGTGCCCTTGCTCCGAACCCACATCTTCTGCTGATGGACGAGCCGTTTTCGAACCTCGACAGAGGTCTGCGTGCCCGGGTTCGTCGTGAGACAGTGGCATTGTTAAGGGAACTTGGAACGACAGCGATTATCGTAACGCACGAAGCAGAAGAAGCATTGTCGACTGGGGATAGTGTGGTGTTGATGCGCTCCGGCAAGATAGTTCAAAGCGGCCCGGCACGCGAACTCCATGACCGGCCAACGAACCGTTATGCCGCAGATTTTTTCTGCGACTTCAATATGATATCGGGCAAAGCTGAAGACGGTAAACTGGCAACTCCCTTTGGAGAGCTTGCTCTGGCTGAACAGCTTGAACCAAATGTAGAAGCGTTTGTTTATCTGCGTCCGCGCGACTTCTCGATTCTGTCCGATGCTGAATCCAACGAAGCTGTGCTGCATGGACATATTGAATCACGAACGTTTCTCGGTGAAATCGAAGAATTGGTTGTACGGGTGACTGATGCTGCGCCGTTGTTGCGGGTGCGTACAGAATTGAGGCTTCCGGCCTCTGCGACCGATATTTTTTTATGCCCACATTGGGATAAGGCGCTCATTTTCCCCAAGTGATGGAAAATATACGCCGTTAGAGTTGCATGGGTAATTGACCGTCAGCGAGCCTCACCGTATAACTTGATTAGTCCGCTCATAATTCAAAATGAACCATGTCCATCTGGAGGTAAAATGTCCAAATTTGCGCGTTCCGGTCTCGCCCTCGTCGCAGTAACGCTGTTCGCAGGAGCCGCCCACGCAGATGAAGTGAACATTTACACGACACGCGAACCGGGTCTCATTCAGCCTTTGCTCGACTCTTTCAAGTCATCCACGGGAATTACGGTCAATACGGTGTTCCTGAAGGATGGTCTGGCAGAGCGTGTGGCCTCTGAAGGTGCGAATTCGCCCGCCGACATCCTTATGACGGTCGACGCCGGTAATCTGGTCGATCTCGTTGACAAGGGCCTTACCCAGCCGGTCGACTCCAAGGTGCTGAAAGAGGCCGTTCCGGAGCAGCTTCGCGACGCGAAGGATAACTGGTTCGCGCTCTCCATGCGCGCTCGCGTTGTCTATGCAGCCAAAGATCTGGAACTCGACAAGATCAATTATGAAGACCTCTCTGATCCGAAGTGGAAAGGCAAAGTCTGCATTCGTGCGGGCCAGCATCCTTACAACACCGCTCTCTTCGCGGATTATATTGCGCACTATGGTGCGGAAAAGACTGAAGAATGGCTCAAGGGTCTCAAGGATAACCTCGCGCGCAAAGCTGCTGGCGGGGACCGTGACGGAGCTAAGGACATCGTCGGGGGTATCTGCGACATAGCAGTTGCCAATTCCTATTATGTCGGTCTGATGCGTTCGGGCAAGGGCGGCGACGAGCAGAAGGCTTGGGGCGAAGGCATCAAGGTTCTGCTGCCAACCTTCAAGGATGGCGGTACTCAGGTTAACATCAGTGGTGCGGCTGTTGCAAAGAACGCGCCGAACAAGGACGCGGCAGTCAAACTGCTTGAATATCTGGTTTCCGATGAGGCTCAGCAGATCTATGCCAAGGCCAATTTCGAATATCCGGTAAAGCCGGGCGCGCCGCTTGATCCGATTGTGGAATCGTTCGGTGCGCTGAAGATCGACAGCGTTCCGCTGTCTGAAATCGTCAGCCATCGCAAGCAGGCAAGCGAGCTGGTCGACAAAGTCGGTTTCGACAACTAAAAGCCTGATGAGTTAAGCGAAATAACGCCGGTGCAGTTCATGCGCCGGCGTTGCACTATAGAGAGACGAATGGAAGTCCTTGCAGCCATGCGGAAACGAGTTTTGCGACCCGCAAGAGCAGGGCGCAACTGGTTATGGTTCTCGGTTTTCGTCGCAATTCTGGTTTTGCTGCCGGTTTTCGCCCTTGCATTGGAAGCCATACAAGGCTCAGCCGGGCTATGGACGCATCTATTTACCACCAACCTGCCAACGGCTTTTCTTGAAACAGTCATTTTGCTTACCGGCGTTGGCATTATCGCTGCCGTCCTCGGAACGTCGATGGCTTGGCTGGTCACAGCTTATGATTTTCGCGGTCGGGGTGTGCTGGAATGGGCGCTTCTGCTGCCATTGGCTGTACCGACATATATTATCGCTTATGCCTATCTCGATATCCTGCATCCCATTGGTCCGGTGCAAGGTGCTGTGCGCTTCGTACTAGGATATGAAAGCCCGCGTCAGTTTCGATTGCCCGACGTCCGCTCGATGACCGGGTGTATCATTCTGCTAGGCTTCGTTCTCTATCCCTATGTCTATATTCCTACACGAGCCATGTTTCTCACCCAATCCGCCAGCCTCATCGAAGCAGCGAGAACTCTGGGGGTAAGCCGCAAGGGCATCTTCTGGCGGGTTGCATTGCCACTTGCCCGGCCTGCCGTGGCGGTCGGTGTCAGTCTGGCCTTGATGGAAACATTGAACGATGTGGGGGCTGCCGAGTTCCTGGGCGTTCGCACATTGACCGTTTCGATTTATACGACCTGGATAACGCGTTCCGATCTGCCTGGTGCAGCCCAACTTGCACTCGCTCTTCTGTTTCTGGTTGTTGCTCTCGTTTCAATCGAGCGCTGGGCACGGCGCAAGCAGCGCTTTGCTTCCAATATCCGCCATTCGCGTGGCTTCGAGCCGTTGAAAGTCAGACGAGGGCAAGCGATCTGGTTGTTCTGTCTCTGCTCACTGCCGGTAGTTATCGGATTCGTACTGCCGGCAATCTATCTGGTCGTGGAGGCCATAAAACGTATTCGTTTTGCAGGTGTGTCCCCGCGATTGCTCGGAGAAGCTTTTAATACTGTTGCTCTGGCTTCGATCGCGACTGCGCTGGTGCTCATATGCGGAATGTTTGTCGCATATGCCGTCCGACTTTTTCCGGGTTCAATTTCGCGCTGGTCTTATCGCTTTTCGACGATGGGATATGCGGCGCCGGGCACTGTAATCGCCATCGGTATTCTGGTGGTCGCCGGCGGCTTTGATCATCTCTTCAATCAGTTCACATTGCATTTCTTCGGATATTCCGCCGGATTGGTACTGATCGGAACGGGTGCAGCGGTCATTTATGCCTATGTGGTCCGATTTCTCGCCATTTCTGCAGGTGGTATTGATTCCGGATTAGAACGCATACCCTTGTCGCTGGATCATGCATCGCGCACATTAGGGCGCGGTGTGACACAAACATTCTGTGCAGTTCATCTGCCACTATCCAGAACAGCCATTGTGGCGGCAGGTCTGCTCGTATTCGTAGACTGTGTGAAAGAATTACCAGCAACACTTTTGCTGCGCCCACTTAATGTCGAAACTTTTGCAACGCATCTTTATGGTGAGGCTGCGCGCGGGACTTATGAGGAAGCGTCCATTGCGGCGCTTGCCATCGTGGTAGTCGGAATTTTGCCCGTGATATTGCTTGCTCGTGTCGGACGGCGTTTTGGCAAGCGTACTTGATCCACTCTTGCAACGTCAGCTTATGTGGACCGATATATATCATAGTTCAGAAATGCTTAAATAGTTATTGGTACTTTTGTTCAGGGAACAAAGCACAGTCTGAATGATGCTTCTGGTTGTATTTTTATATGGTGGCACTTCAGGCGGGCGCAGGGGGCGGTATGTTTAAAGTCCTGGAATGCGTAACAGTACAGCACGATCAGCCTTTCGTGGTTTTGGCTGCATCCATCTCATTTGCAAGCATGTTTGCTTTCTTTCTGTTGCTCGTCCGCGCGCGGGAATGCACGGAAAGCCGCCGTGACAATTGGCTGGCGATAAGCGCGCTTGCGGGTGGATTGGGCGTGTGGGCAACCCATTTCGTGGCGATGCTTGCATATCGTGGCACTGTGGCAATCGAGTTCGATTTTACAATCACGGTTCTTTCAGCAGCTATTGCCGTACTTGGCTTTTGGCTGAGCGTGCGCTTCCTGAATGGTAAGGCGTTCAAATACGTTTTGATCGCAGCCATTTCAGCAACCCTATCGATTGCCGCGATGCATTTCACTGGTATGAGTGCAATCAGAGCAGCTGCAGATGTTCATTATGACCTTCCACCGATCTTGACTGGCAGTATAATATCGATCCTGCTTTTGCTGGCTGCTTTCTGGTTCGTGATGAACACTTCCGGCTGGATGCGCGTTTTGCTACCGACCGTTGGGGGGATTCTTGCTGTTTGCACGCTCCACTTTACTGCAGTTGCGTCGACCGAGCTGGTTCCAAACCCGACCCTTCCTGCTGCTGATCCGCTGGGCATAGGGCGTCTCTGGCTGATCGGTGCAATTGCCGCTGTTGTCAGTATAGTAGCGCTGACAACGATTGTTGCAGTATTTGTAGATCGTTACATGACGGACTTGAAGGGATTTGCGAACGCTACCCTGGACGGACTGGCCGTCGTTCGTGATGGTGGAATAGTCGAGATGAATGCTCGGTTTTCCGATCTCATGCGACGCAGTGAAAAGGCGCTTGTCGGTGTTGTGCCGGATACTCTGTTGCTGGCGGCTGATGGGCTCCCCGTCTGTGCTTCTCGCCCGGAAGCAATCGAAGCCGCACCCAGATTTCCAAATGATGAGCGTATCTTTGAACTCGCAGTTCATACGATTGAGTATCAGGGACGCCCTTGCGAAGTTCTGGCTGTCCGTGATCTTACCGAAAAGCGTACGGCCCAGCGTCAGATCGAGCATATGGCGCGGCATGATACACTCACGGATTTACCTAACCGAATGTTCTTTGAAGAGCGTCTCGCAAACGCAGTGGCACGCCGCAGCCGAGAGCCTTTTGCTGTACTCGCGCTTGATCTGGACCGGTTCAAAGCAGTGAACGATATTTTCGGCCATGCCGAAGGTGATCGGGTATTGAAGACGGTTTCAAGCATTCTGAAGCGATCCATAAACGGTATAGACACGGCAGCACGTATTGGCGGCGACGAGTTTATCATTCTGCAGGTCGGGGTTCCGCAGCCCAAGGGTGCACGGAAACTGTCCGAAAAGATTCTGGATACCTTCCGGTCGGAACTGAACACAGTACTCGATCCGACTGCTGTCGGTGTCAGCATTGGCGTTGCCGTGTATCCGAATGATGGCAAGGATGCAGAAGCCATCCGACATGCGGCAGACATTGCGCTTTATCGGGCGAAGACAGAAGGACGGGGTACGGTTGCATTCTACTCGCCGGAAATGGACCGCGAAATAAGAGAGCGTCGCCAGATGGAGGCTGATTTGCGCCACGCCATGGTTCGCGGTCAGATCAGTATTGCCTATCAGCCATTGTTCGCAACAGCAGATGGTAGTTGTACCGGCTATGAAGCACTGGTTCGTTGGAACCATCCGGAACGTGGCCAGATACCACCGGAGGTTTTTGTTCCTATCGCTGAGGAAACGGGGGTAATTGTCCCACTCGGTGAGTGGGTTCTGCGTGAAGCCTGCCGCACTGCCGCCGGATGGGAGAAGCATCTAACTATCGCTGTAAACCTCTCCCCAGTACAGTTCCGTTTGGTCAATCTGCCGGACACGGTCAGTTCGGTTCTTCTAGAAACGGGCCTGGATCCTACGAGATTGGAGCTGGAGGTAACGGAAGCCGCATTAATGAAGGACCGATTGACGACACTCGAACTGTTGCGTCGCATGAAGAAGCTGGGTGTCCGTATCGTGATGGATGATTTCGGCACTGGCTATTCGTCGCTCAGTAACCTTCAAAGTTTCCCATTCGACAAGATCAAGATCGACCGCAGTTTCATCACCAGCATGGAAACGGATGTTAGTGCGAGAGCCATTGTACGAGCCATCGTCGGGTTGGGTCGTAGTCTTGATCTCCCGGTGGTGGCCGAGGGTATAGAAACCTTTGACCAGCATCGCATGGTGATCGAAGAGGGCTGCGAACAGGTTCAAGGCTTTCTTTTCGGACGTCCGGCCAATGCGCCAGCGTCAGCGGATCCGTCTTCGCGGCTTCCTAGCAAAAAGGGCGGTGGGCAAGTAAAGACTACCTAGGCGGCGTGGACGAATTTGAGCCAGTATCTTGCGGTAGCAATATGAACCATGCTGATGAAGCTCTCGGCGAGTTGGTCGTATCGAGTAGCAATGGCGCGGTTGATTTTCAGTCTGCCAAACATCCGTTCGATTAGGTTGCGCTGTTTATACAGCGTGCGATCATATTCAATCTTCACGCGGCGGTTTGCTCTGCCAGGAATGACGGGCTTGATATTGCGGCTGGCAAGATCATCACGAATGGCATCCGCATCATATCCCTTGTCAGCAAGAAGCGCCTGTGGCGCTTGCTCGGGTAAGCTGATCAGAGTGTCGTAAGCCTTGCAATCTGCGGCTTCGCCAACCGTCAGATGGAAGGCAAGCGGTCTTCCTCTGGCATCAGCCAGACAGTGAAGTTTACTGGTGAACCCGCCCCGCGAGCGGCCAAGAGCGCGTCGATGAATCCCCCCTTTCCGCCCGCTGCCGAAATATGGGCCCGAACTGTGGTGCTATCGATGCTGTAGTGGCCGCTGTCAGCCATGATCTCAGCGAGCGTGATCGAAACAGCCTCCCAGACCCCGGCTTCGCTCCAACGCCGAAACCGCCGATAGATCGTATTCCAATTGCCGTATTTGGGTGGGACATCCCGCCAAGGCGTCCCGCAGCGAAGTCTCCAAAGTATGCCGTTGATGATCGCACGATTTTGCTCCGGACGACGACCGCGTCCCCGATTGACTGCTTCAATCGGCAATAAATCCTTCAGAACACGCCATTCGGATTCGCTCAGATCGCCTCGGCTCATGACTGCCTCCAAAAAGCAGTCTTGAATCAAGCTGCGATCAATTCGTCAACCAATTCGTCCACGCCGCCTAATAAACTGCGACCTTGTGAATAACTTTGAGGCTTCGGTGTTGCCGGAGCCTCTTTGCTGTGCCGAATTGTTACAAAGCTGTTATTTGATGCGATTGTGAATGAAATTCCATAGTGAAATATTCAGGGGGCGGAACCACAAATTTCTCAATCGCTGGAAGGGGTTGCGCCACATCCAATGCAGTCGAACACTGCGAATAGCGTAGTGTTTTCAACACGATATTTCGCGTGATCGCAATAATAAGTGAATTTATCCGAAGGAGCTTTCCGTGCTTGTAACACGTTACGGCCACAAAGCGAAAGCTGAATAGGACGAACAGTAACAGTACTAGTGATCGTAAAGACAAATCCCGTAACGGGGTCCTCGATACGCATCTTGGTTAAGTGGATGATGGAAACGATGCTTACTTCGCAACAATGGCTTCCGGTCGAGTTGCTCAATATCGGGCTGGCCGCTGCCCTTTTCTTCGCCTGCCTTGTTCACTCACTGTGGAAGGCCGTCTTCGATGAGCTCAACCCGGTATTCTGGCGCCGCACGGCTGCTCTGCTCTGGGCTGGTATCTTTACTGTCGCGCTGAGCGGCGGGATTGAAAGCTTCAACTGGCCACAGGCCATTGGATGGCTTCTCGTTCTTGGCGGTGTTGTTGCGACTGTGACACGTACCGGTATGAGCTATTATCGCCAATATTGCGCACATACATCGCGCGGTGTTCATTCGGGCCGCACCCGGCTTTCTGGACGGTGATCGCCATGTTTGCAAAGACTGTTGAAATGCCTTTGCGGCTTCACCGCCCACATAGCTTGCGCTCGTTCTTTATCCGCGCTTTTGCTGCTGCACGATCCCGTAAATATTCGTAGAGCGTGCACCCGATCGGCAGTAACCAAGAATGGGGCCCTCAGCTTCATCCAGCGCTGCTGCCATTGCATCCACATCTTCTTGCGTCAATTGTCCGCCTACAACCGGGATGTAGTAAGTTGCAAGCCCGGCTTTTTCGGCGACACGTGCAATTTCGCTGAACTCGGGTTGTTCAGGGCCGCCTTCGCCGTCTGGCCGATTGCAAATGATTGTGCGAAATCCCTCCGCTGCAATATCGCGTACGTCGTCGGGCTCGATCTGGCCCGAGACTGAATAATTGTCGTCTACCTGGCGAATATCCATATTTTCCTCACTTGCGGCTCAAATCGCGACGGCTTGTCCGGTGGCAACTTACATTAAAGTTGTTTTCATGCCACATGAAACTGCTGGGAGAACGGATGCGATGACAGGGGAGCGATTAAGGTGACGATCCACAAGGTTAGCCAGAGCGCTGTACGTATCGCGCATCGTGTGTCGAGCTTTCATGAAAGCACCCGAATGGTCCCGGAAGAAGTGCCTGTGGCGGTCAGCTATAACGGTTCAACCCAAGCCGTAATGATGGCTACACCGGATAATCTTGAGGACTTCGCGATCGGTTTCACGCTCACCGAGAATATCGTTGACCATATTTCCGAGATAGAAGCGGTTGATGTCGTAGCCTTTGAAAAGGGTATAGACCTACAGATCAGACTGTCCGAACGCCCCGAGCAGAGGCTTGCCGCGCGACGCAGGTTTATGGCTGGTCCCGTTGGGTGTGGTCTCTGTGGTATAGATTCAATCGACCATGCGTTGCGGTCGCTTGAGGCTTTGGAACAAGGTGATAGGAAATTTTCTTCCAACGATATTTCAATGGCTGTCGTGTCTCTTACGAAAGAGCAGCAACTGAATGCTGAGACCCATGCAGTTCATGCGGCGGGGTTCTATGTGCCAGGCGAGGGGCTTATTGCTGTACGTGAGGACGTGGGGCGTCACAACGCATTGGATAAACTCGTCGGAGCTGTCTCGCGTACCGGTACTGCACCGGGAAATGGGATCGTCGCGATTACCAGCCGTGTTTCGGTCGAAATGGTGCAGAAAGCAGTTATGTTCGGCGCGCCAGTTCTGGCCGCAATCTCTGCGCCGACAGCTCTTGCCATTCGAACGGCGGAAGATGCCAACCTAACGCTTGTTGCACTGGTGCGAGGTGTTGAATTCGACGTTTATGCCCATGGAGAGCGTATCGCAGGAGAATGACCGGCCTTTTCGCAAAGGCCGGTCGAAGCATCATTATGCAAGGGCGGCAATACGGCTGCGTTCGCTAACGACCTGTAACACCGCATTGGCTGCTTCCACGCCCTTCACCTTGAAGTGGGCATGGAAAAATTCATGATGTTCCTTGCTTTCATGGAAATGATGCGGTGTCAGAACAACGCTGAGCACCGGAACTTCGGTCTCTAGGCCGACTTGCATCATGCCGTTGATGACAGCAGTTGCCACGAAATCATGTCGATAGATGCCGCCATCCACGACGAACGCAGCGCCGACAATGGCAGCATACTGGCCGGTTTTGGCCAGAGTCTTGGCGTGGAGAGGAATTTCATAGGCACCTGGAACGTCGAAGATGTCGACTTCTATATTTGTGCCAGCCTTTGCGGACAGTTCCGCGATAAAGCTCTTGCGAGCTTCGTCGACAATATCGGCGTGCCAACGGGCCTGAATGAATGCGATCTTGAAGGAAGTCTTGTTCGGATAGCTCTGGTTCATAGGTTCCACACGAAACTAGAATCAGGGCGCACAAAAGAACGCATTGATTGTGCCCAAGGGCGCAATCCTAACGCTCATTCGCTCTCTTCCATCCGGACTTTAACCGTCGGCTCCGGCATCTCACCGGATCTGCTGACCCTGAACGGAAGCCGAATCGGCATCTTTCAGGCGCTCGCGGGCTCGAAACTTTCGCTTCATACCGCCGGTGGGGAGTTTCACCCCGCCCCGAGAACAAGCCCGCACACCATTGTGCGAGCGGCGTGAAATTAGGGTTTCGTCGCGGGCTTGTCCAGTAAAATAAGGGAAATTTTATACTCCCGACATTTCAGGTCGATGAGGGGGATTTTAGAGTGCTGGTTTGATGGGAGGCACCATGTAAAACGCTGCCCTTGAGGTGGTAATGCTTTAATTTCTAAGCGTTTTTCAGGGCGCCGGCTCTACCTGAAGTTTTAATCGATTGAATTTTACGTGTTTTATCTATCGGAAGATATTGACACCCTGGCAGGGTTTGGGCCTATCCTATGTTCACATCTTGTCTTGCGGATATTTAGCGTCCTTAAAAGACAACGTTGTCAATTGGGCTTAAGCGGCGTATGAGTGGGATGGAGGATTGCAGGAAAAGCGTCGTGAGGGATGGCCGGGCACAGGTGAAAGCGGAAGCTTTCGCATCGTATTGCGGCAGTGAGTAGGAGAAACTGGTTGTGTGGTGCAGCTGGTTTCGAGTCTGTGCCGAAGAGGCGCGGATGGGAATGACGAGACGGATTACTGCGCTGAAGCAAAGGCTTAGCCAGATATCCGATAGTCTTAGTTTCGTTTGTTTCTACGGGAGGTAGACATGCATAAACTTTTGAAGCTCGCCGCGATGGGTACAGCGGCCTGTGCTTTGCTCGCCGGAACGGCCCCTGTTGCCAGTGCGCAGGACAAGCAGAACGTTGAAGTTCTGCATTGGTGGACTGCTGGCGGTGAAGCCGCCGCGCTCGACGTTCTCAAGAAGGATCTCGAAAAGAAGGGCATTAGCTGGACCGATATGCCGGTTGCCGGTGGCGGTGGTACGGAAGCCATGACAGTACTGCGCGCGCGCGTCACAGCTGGCAATGCTCCGACGGCAGTGCAGATGCTCGGCTTCGACATCCGCGATTGGGCAGAGCAGGGTGCTCTTGGTAATCTTGATGAGATCGCAAACAAGGAAGGTTGGGAAAAGGTCATCCCGGCTCCTCTGCAGGAGTTTGCCAAGTATGACGGCCACTGGATCGCTGCTCCTGTCAATGTTCACTCCACCAACTGGATGTGGATCAACAAGGCAGCGCTCGACAAGGCTGGCGGCAAGGAGCCTACCAACTGGGATGAACTGATCGCTCTCCTCGATAAGTTCAAGGAACAGGGCATCACTCCGATCGCTCATGGCGGCCAGCCATGGCAGGACGCAACGATATTTGATGCTGTAGTGCTTTCTTTCGGTACAGATTTCTACAAGAAGGCCTTCATCGATCTGGATCCAGAAACGCTCGGCAGCGATACGATGAAGCAGGCTTTCGATCGTATGACGAAGCTGCGTTCCTATGTTGACGATAACTTCTCGGGTCGCGACTGGAACCTGGCTTCAGCTATGGTCATTGAAGGCAAAGCCGGCCTTCAGTTCATGGGCGACTGGGCGAAGGGTGAGTTTGTCAAGGCTGGCAAAAAGCCGGGCGAAGACTTCGTTTGCATGCGCTATCCGGGCACCCAGGGCGCTATCACATTCAACTCCGATATGTTTGCCATGTTCAAAGTCTCGGAAGACAAGGTTCCTGCACAGCTTGAAATGGCATCGGCGATTGAAAGTCCGACTTTCCAGTCGGCATTCAACGTAGTGAAGGGCTCCGCTCCGGCTCGTACCGATGTGCCTGATACCGACTTCGATGCTTGCGGCAAGAAGGCTATCGCTGACGAAAAGGAAGCGAGTGAAAAAGGCACGATGCTGGGCTCCATGGCGCATGGTTACGCTAACCCTGCTGCGGTGAAGAATGCGATCTATGACGTCGTAACACGCCAGTTCAACGGTCAGCTTTCCTCGGAAGATGCTGTAAAAGAACTCGTGTCGGCTGTTGAAGGTGCGAAATAACAGCAAAGAGGCGTCCGGTCCTTTCCGGACGCCTTCTATCTCAGGTGCTTTGGATATTGGTAGAGCATCTGAAAGTACTGGCATCAGTGGCCAGAAATCAAAACAACAATTGCATGATGAAGGCCTGCATGTTTCCATCGGAAATTGCGGCAGACTGAATTTATTGGGTGCATTCGGTCGCGCATAATGCAGAAGCGCTGGAATGCCGATCAAACAGATGTCCGGAACGTGCGCCTGATGTTTGGCGTATGTCTGGGTGGCGTAAACAAGGTGACGCAGAGATGCAGCGTAACAACCGATTACAAGAACTGGTGCCAAAGCTGGTTCTGGGGCCGAGCTTTCTGATAGTGCTCGTGTTTGTCTATGGTTTTATCATCTATACGGGCGTTCTTTCGCTAACCAATAGCCGAATGCTGCCGTCATATGGCTTCGTCGGACTTACGAATTACACCAAGTTGTGGGCCTTGCCTCATTGGTGGCGTGCGATCACCAATCTGGCGATCTTTGCATCGCTCTACATCATTATCTGTTCGGTTATCGGGCTGTTCCTTGCGATCCTTCTTGACCAGAAGATCCGCGGTGAAGGCGTTCTACGTCCGATCTATCTTTATCCGATGGCGTTATCTTTCATCGTCACTGGAACGGCATGGAAGTGGTTTCTCGATCCAGGTATCGGTCTGGAAAACACAATGCATTTATGGGGTTGGGAGAGTTTCTCCTTCAACTGGATCAAGAGCAATACAATGGCAATCTACTGTCTGGTGATTGCTGCTGTGTGGCAATCCTCCGGATTTGTGATGGCGATGTTCCTAGCAGGATTGCGCGGCGTGGATAATGAAATCATCAAAGCGGCGCAGATTGACGGAGCATCATCCGGTACGATCTATCGCCGCATCATTATCCCGTTGATGCGTCCGGTTTTCCTGTCAGCTTTCGTGGTTCTCGCTCATCTGGCAATCAAGGCATACGATCTTGTTATTGCGCTGACCGGTGGCGGTCCGGGGCAGGCCACCGAATTACCTGCCACTTTCATGTATTCCTATACGTTCACACGGAACCAGATGGGCATCGGTGCATCGTCGGCGATTATTATGCTGGCGATGATCTTCTCGATTATCATTCCTTATCTGTATTCTGAAATTCGCGGAGGGTTGCGGTCATGAGCGCCCAGTCGCAAGACAATGCCATCAACAGCGGAAAGCTGACGCGAGCGCTGATCTACACTGCGCTAATGCTCTTCGCATTCTATTATCTGCTGCCGCTTTATGTGATGCTGGTCAACTCCTTCAAACCCCTTGAAGAAATCCGCCAGGGCGGGATGTTGAACTTCCCGCAGCAATGGACCATCGAACCATGGTTATCTGCATGGTCGACCGCACAGATCGGAGTTCAGCCTACCGGGCTGAAGCCGTTCTTTATCAACTCGATCCTGATGGTGGTTCCAGCCGTTGCGATCTCGACTATTGTCGGCGCGTTGAACGGTTACGTTCTAACCAAATGGCAATTCCGCGGGTCGAACATCTTTTTCGGCTTATTGCTGTTGTCGTGCTTCATTCCGTTCCAGATCGTACTCATTCCGATGGCGCGTGTTCTTGGTTTTCTGGGGATTGCGGGCACGATTTGGGGACTGATCCTCGTGCATGTGGTTTACGGTATCGGTTTCACGACGCTCTATTTCCGCAACTATTATGAAGCCTTCCCGACAGAACTGGTGCGGGCGGCGCAGATCGACGGAGCGAGCTTCTTCCAGATATTCTGGCGTATTTTGCTACCGTCTTCAGGACCGATCATCGTTGTGTCGGTGATCTGGCAGTTCACGAACATCTGGAACGACTTTCTGTTTGGTGCCTCCTTCTCGGGTGCAAATTCCACACCGATGACGGTTGCACTCAACAATCTGGTTTCCTCCTCCACCGGCGTTAAGGAATACAATGTCCATTTCGCAGCTGCCATCCTGGCAGCTCTGCCGACGCTGATCGTCTATATCGTTTCCGGTCGCTATTTCGTACGTGGCCTGATGTCCGGTGCCGTAAAGGGATAAGTTGCAATGTCTTTTCTGAAAATATCTGATCTCTACAAATCCTACGGCAATGTTTCGGTTTTGAAGGATATCAATATCGAGATTGATGAAGGCGGTTTCCTCGTTCTCGTGGGCCCGTCTGGCTGCGGCAAGTCAACATTGTTGAATACTATCGCCGGGCTTGAGCCGATCACATCGGGTGACATAGCCATCAATGGCAAGTCGGTGTCCGGCCTGCATCCATCCCAGCGCGATATTGCAATGGTCTTCCAGTCTTATGCGCTTTATCCGAATATGACGGTTGCCGGGAATATCGCTTTCGGCATGGAAATTCGTAAGGTTCCGAAGGCTGAGCGCGATAAGGCTATTCAGGAAGTTGCCGATATCCTGCAGATCGGCCATCTGCTGGATCGCAAACCAAGCCAGCTTTCAGGCGGCCAACGTCAGCGTGTGGCCATGGGGCGTGCTCTGGTGCGTAATCCGCAGGTATTCCTGTTTGATGAACCACTTTCCAACCTCGATGCCAAGCTGCGTGTCGACATGCGCACCGAGATTAAACGGCTGCACAGCCGGATGAAAACTACGATCGTTTATGTGACGCATGATCAGATCGAAGCAATGACGCTGGCAACTAAGATCGCCGTTCTCAAGGATGGAATCTTGCAGCAATTCGGAACGCCAGCCGAAATCTACAATAATCCGTCCAATATGTTCGTTGCTGACTTCATGGGATCGCCAGCAATGAACCTACTAACTGCTCGGGTCGAAAAGAACGGTTCGGGCTATGCCATCAATCTCGGACGTGGTGAAGGTGAACCGTTGAAGCTGCCATTGAAGGCGGCGCCCCAAGGACTAGGCGCTTATGAAGGCCAGGATATTGTCTTCGGTATTCGCCCTGAAGCACTCACAGATCCGGATGGAGCTGATCGCAATGCAAATACGATAGTGGAAGGGGATTGCCTGATCGATGTTGTCGAGCCCGCAGGCTCGGATACGTTTGCTGTTACGCGATTGGGCGGCAAGCACGTTGTGGCACGACTGCGCGCAGATGCCCGCATCGCTGCGGGACAACCGGCCACGTTGGCCTTCAACCTGGACAAGTCGGTCTTCTTTGACCCGAACAGTCAGGGTCGAATTCTCTGACTGTGAGGCACATAGTGCAATCTTTGCCAACACTGCGGAGACTGTATGAAACGAAAAGAGCGCTTCCATTTTATTGGAAACGCTCTTTTTCATGTCTGCCTGGAGGGCAAAAAACTTTGTTTAGGGGCACGCTTTAATGCAGGAAATCAAGCCCAAGAAGGCCGACTGCAAGCGCAGTGTTCAGTGAAATGATCATCATTCCGTAGATGATGGCGGTTCTTGTAATATCGTTCATTTCCTACCTCCTTGAACCGGAGCGGCCCCCCACCCGGTTCGAAGCCTCGTGAAACTGTAACGAAATGTAACAAGCTGTTACGGGAAGCGCAACCCTGTTTTACGCAAATGTGAACGGTTGAAATCTGGCGTGAGAAATTCAGTGACTTTTGTCGGCAGAGAGCCAGTTAGGCCCAAAACCGCGATAAATTACTGATTTTATCGCATATTCACCGCAATGTGACGCTGCTCTGACTAGCAATAATCAGTGTGGCGCTACATAGGATTGTCAGCTCTTAAATATCCGTCATTTCGGAATATTACCGTGAATCGCATCATTCCTCTCGTACTGGCCATAGCCCTATTCATGGAGCAAATGGATTCGAACGTCATCTCGACGTCGCTTCCTGCTATCGCTGCTGACATCGGTACAAGCCCTATTGCGCTCAAGCTGGCGCTGACTGCTTACCTTGTTGCGCTCGCAGTTTTTATTCCCGTCAGCGGCTGGATGGCCGATCGCTTCGGGGCCAAGAATGTCTTCCGGGCTGCAATTGCGGTATTCGTGGTTGGTTCTGTAGCCTGCGCTGCATCGAATTCACTGACTGCTTTCGTCGTTGCGCGGTTTTTGCAGGGTATGGGCGGTGCGATGATGACACCGGTTGGCCGTCTCGTACTTATCCGTTCGACTCCGCGCAGTGAACTTGTGTCAGCCATGGCGTGGCTTACGATTCCAGCAATGGTCGGGCCGCTGGTAGGTCCACCAGTCGGTGGTTTCATCACGACTTTTCTGACTTGGCATTGGATTTTCCTGATTAATGTACCGATCGGTTTCGTCGGTATCTGGTTTGCAACGCGGTTTCTGCCGGACACAGACGAGCGCATCGTAAAGCGCCTTGATTGGACGGGCTTCTTTCTTTCCGGGATCGCAATGTCGGGCGTTGTCTTCGGATTGTCGGTCGTCAGCCTGCCAGCCTTGCCGCCTGCGGTGGGTTTTACAACCCTTGCAATCGGTATTGTCTGCACGGTTCTCTATCTTCGGCATGCGAGGAGAACCGATGATCCGCTGCTGAACCTGAAACTTTTCGATAATCAGGTATTTCGTTCCGCAGTCATCGGCGGCAGCATTTTCCGGTTCGGGATCGGGGCTATTCCATTCCTGCTGCCATTGATGTTTCAGCTTGGCTTTGGTCTCACACCGTTTCAGTCGGGTATGATGACTTTCGTTTCGGCGATCGGTGCGATCAGCATGAAATTCGGTGCAAAGCGTATCTTTGTTCGCGTTGGTTTCCGGCGCGCCTTGATGGCAGGGTCCTTGATTTCGGCCTGCTTCATTGCCGTCAACGGCCTGTTCACACCGACAACACCTTACTGGATCATCATCGGCTTTTTGCTGGTGGGGGGCTTTGCGCGTTCGTTGTTTTTCACTGGTGTCAATGCGCTTGCTTTCGCCGAAATCCCCGATGAAAAGACCAGTCAGGCGACGCCCATCACGGCAGTGGCGCAGCAGGTTTCCATTGCTATCGGTGTGGCACTGGCAGGTGGTATTCTGGAAATCAGTACGTCGTTACGCGGAGCCCATCTCGAATTGGTGGACTTCCACATCGGCTTCTTTGTGGTCGCTGCCGTTTCCGCTCTGGCTTTTCTCTGGTTTGCGCAGCTCGCACCTGATGCAGGCAAGGAACTGTCTGCGCCAACAGTCGTGAAACATCACGGTAAGGAGCCCGCAGCCATCGAAGCCGCGAGCACCTCAGCCGGAAAATAAGCTTCAGCCTTTGAAATCGCGGGCGAGTAGATAAAGCTCGACCGATTCCGCGCGTGATGCAGGTGGTTTGACATGATGCACAGAGCGGAACTTCTGCTTCAGCAGAGCTAGTAGTTCATTTTCCGTGCCACCCTGGAATGTCTTGGTGAGAAAATGCCCGCCCGGCTTCAAAACCGAAATGGCAAAATCAGCGGCGACTTCACACAGATGCACGGTACGCAGATGATCAGTCCTGCGGTGGCCAGTCGTCGGGGCAGCCATGTCGGAAATGACTAAATCGGGCTTGTCACCGAGCGCATCCATCAGTTTTTGTGGCGCCTCATCATCGAGAAAATCCATTTCCAGCAAGACAACGCCGGGCAGGGGGTCGACGTGAAGGTAGTCGATGCCAACGACGTTCGGATTCTCGTCGGTTGAACCGACAATCTTGGCCGCGATCTGCGACCAGCCGCCAGGCGCAGCGCCGAGATCGATGATCTTTTGACCCTTTTTGAGCAGATCATAACGATCATTGATTTCAATGAGCTTGTAGGCTGCGCGCGAACGATATCCGTCCTGCCTGGATTTGTGCACATAGGGGTCGTTCAAATGGCGCTGCAGCCAGCGGCGTGACGATTCCTTGATCGTGCCTGCCTTTTTCTTCACACGTACCTGCAGATTGCTGGAGCCCGCGCCACCGCGACCACCAGTTTTTACTCCACCCTTGTTTCCGCCTGCCTTGCTCATTTTCAGTGCCTGTTTCTAGCGCCTGTCGCGCGATTGTGTCGCCATGCGCCGTCGCGCGACATCAGTTCGGTCAAAATGCCTTCACGCAAACCACGATCGGCAACAAGTAGTTTTTCGCTGGGCCATACTTTGCGTATCGCATCGAGAATAGCACAGCCTGCCAATACCAGATCGGCGCGATCTGCGCCAATACACGGGTTCGCTACACGAGCGTCAAAATCCCACGACAGAAGACGGTTGGTCATTTGCGTCACATCGTCGGCATCCATCCACATGCCATCGACCCGGCGCCGATCGTAGCGGTCGAGGCCGAGATGAATTCCAGCGAGCGTGGTTACGGTTCCAGATGTACCCAGCAGGTGGAAACGCGGACTGGCAGTCAGATTTCCGAGACACTGCCGCTCGGCAAATTGCGCAAGCAGATCGGTCACATGCGAAACCATGGAATCGAAACTTTCCTGCGTGACATTGCGTCCGCCGAAACGTTCTGCCAGCGTCACGACGCCGACAGGAAGAGACGTCCAGGCCATGATATGCTCTGCCAGACGAGGAGAACGGCGACGGGAAACATCAATCAGCGCAATTTCAGAAGAGCCGCCACCAATATCGAACAACACGACGGCATCCGTTTCGCGGGTAACCAGTGTACCGCAGCCTGAAACAGCGAGCCGGGCTTCCGTCTGCCGGTCTACGATCTCCAGTTCAAGTCCGGTTTCCGCCAGAACCCGTGCCAAAAATGCTTCGCCATTCGAAGCCGAACGGCAGGCTTCGGTGGCTATCAGTCGCGAACGTCTGATTTTCTTTCCTGCAAGTTTGTCACGGCAAACCTTCAGTGCTTCAACGGCACGATCCATCGCATTTTCGCTAAGCTGGCCAGTGGCACTCAAGCCTTCTCCCAATCGTACGATGCGTGAAAATGCATCTACAACGCGGAATTGGCCAGGCCGCGTCGGCGACGCAACCAGCAGGCGGCAATTATTTGTGCCAAGATCCAAAGCTGCATAAAGTGGAGCGTCGCCCTTTTCGTGATGCGCGCCATTAGCAGCGCGGGGCATCTGGCCATTGCCGCCCTTACGCTTGTTCGGCGTCGATGCATGTTGGCTTTCCGCGCGCGCGACATTATGCGTAGACTTCAACGCAGCTTCAGCTACCAGCGGCGTCTGCGCACCCTGTTGTCGTGACTGCTTCTTTTTACGAGCGCGGCGGCGGCGATTCGAGATTTTTCCGGAAGATCGCTGTTGGTTGTTTGCTGCTTCTGCAGCCTCGGGCTTTTGCGCAGAAGCTTCAACAGCCGGCACAGACTTACCGCGCCGACGCCGACGTGCGCGTTTACGCTGGCTCTGCGAATTCGTGCCTTCGGTCTCGTCCTGTGGCTTTGAGCGTCCTGAATCGGATGCACTACGGGCATTGCCGATATCTGTAACGGCTTTCTTGCGCGGTCTGCGCTTGCCGTTATCGGACGGATTCCGGGCCTGCGAATTGCCCGATTGTCCGCCGGACGCCCCTTGATGCACCATTTCGGCGGTGCGCTCGTCGGGGTTCTTCAAGGTTTTTGTCCTTATGGCGCCGCGCGAACCTGTCAGGACGCAAGCAAGGCGCTTCAATTTCTACGTTGTGCATAATGTAACAGTGGTTTTCTGTTTTACCAAGGGGCAGGCTGTCGAGAGCCGCCGGAAAATTTTGAATGCACGTATGAAATTTGAGCCAACGGCGCGCCCGAGGGCTTTCGCTGGTGGCGAAAGCCCTTAAGGAGACGATATGTCTGCAGGTTAGATGTCGTAAGTATGGGCTGCGTTGATTGTCGCAACGAATTGTTTTGTGCGCTCACGCGTAGGCCGCGTGAAAACCTCGTGTGCGGAGCCCGTTTCAACGATGTTGCCCGACTCGAGAAAGACGACGTTCTTTGCAATTTTGGAAGCGAGCCGCAGGTCGTGTGTCGCGATCACCATGGTGGTGCCTTCCTTTGCAAGTTTGCTCAGAACATCAACGACTTCGGAGGCGAGTTCGGGGTCAAGGGCCGAGGTGGGCTCATCGCATAACAGAACACGCGGGGATGGTGCCAATGCACGTGCAATCGCGATACGCTGTTGCTGGCCACCAGAGAGCGTTGAAGGCCAAGCATCCGCTTTATGCGCCATCCCTACCTTTGTGAGCAATTCCATCGCACGTTCTTTTGCCTTGTCCTTCGGCCATTTCAGAACCGTAACGAGGCCTTCCATCACATTCTGGATCGCGGTCTGGTGAGGAAAGAGCTGGAAGTTCTGAAACACCATGCCTGTCTGGCGGCGGATTGATTGGATTGCCTGCCAGCTCGGCTTACGGTCAGGCTCGAAGCTGAGACTCTGGCCACCCAGAACCAGAGTGCCCGACGTCGGAATCTCCAGCAGGTTTATGCAACGGAGCAACGTGCTTTTGCCTCCGCCGGATGGACCGACTAGTGCTGTTACTGTGCCCTCGGCAATCGCAACGTTGATATCATTAAGGATCACAGCGTCGTCAAAGCGCTTTACGATATGTTGCAGCTCGATCATGCGTTTGTCTCCAGTGTGCCGCCATAACGTCCGAAGCGTTTTTCAAGGCGCACTTGCAGCGCTGAGAGTACGGAACTCATCACGAGATAGATCAAGGCTGCTTCGATATAGAGGATGAGAGGTTCGTAAGTGGTCGCGACGATACGTTGCGCGGACTGGAAAAGCTCCGGCACGGTGATGGCGGCTGCAAGCGACGTATCCTTTACCAAAGAAATGAAGGAATTGGAGAGCGGTGGTACTGCGGTGCGGGTTGCCTGTGGCAGAATGGTGCGCGCAAGTGCCTGACGCCAGCTCATACCAATTGAATATGCGGCTTCCCATTGACCTTTCGGAACGGCGGATATGACAGCCCGGATAATCTCCGAACTATAAGCACCAACGCTGAGAGAGAAACCAATTACGGCTGCTGGAAATGCATCGAGATAGATGCCGGCGCTTGGCAGGCCATAAAAGATTACGAACAACTGCACAAGCAGGGGGGTGCCGCGAAATATCCAGACATAGAAGCGTGCAATAGATGAAAACCAGAGCGGAGCGAACAAGCGCACGAGCGCGGTCAGTAGCCCTAATGTCAGGCCGAATGCAAAGGACAGAAGGGTGAGGGGAATGGTGAAAATCAAGCCAGCCCACAAAAGAGTCGGCAGGGATTCCACCATCAGTTGAAGCCAATCGGGCACGGTTTTCGGCTCCTCAATAATGCATAAAGTCAGACTGAAATGAACTTGCGCTGATGAACCTGCGCGTCCTTATCTTATACAGTCTGACATTCATGTCTTGGGAATAGTTTTTCACAATCACAATAAAACGAAGCCGGAAGTGGCTTCCGGCTTCGTCTTGTAAACCAGGAAAAACGCTTACTTGGAAACGTCCTGACCGAAATACTTCTGTGAAATTTTGTCGTAGGTGCCGTCGGCTTTAATTTCGTCGAGAGCCTTGTTGATCGCCGTAACGAGATCATCGTCGCCCTTGCGGACGATGATGCCCGACGCGTCGGCATTTTCTTTCTCGGCCACAACCTTGACCGGAGCTTTAGGCTGGTGCTTTTTGAAGTCGAGGAAAGACAGGCTGTCATTAAGGGTCGCATCCGCACGGCCTGTCAGAACAAGCTGGATCGACTGGTCGAAACCATCTGTGGCTACGAGTTCAGCGCCAGCTTCCTTCGCGAGCTTGCCGTAATTGCTGGTGAGCGACTGTGCTGACTTCTTGCCCTTAAGGTCAGCAAAATCCTTGATCGTATCGTCCTTGTCGTTGACGATCAGAACGACCTTGGAAACGATATAGGGGTTGGAGAAGTTGAACTTCTTCTGACGCTCTTCGGTAATGCCTACCTGGTTGATAACGGCATCATAGCGTTTGGAATCAAGCCCAGCGATGAGCCCGTCCCATTTGCCTTCAACGAATTCCGGCTTTACGCCGAGCTTGGCAGCCACGGCTTCACCGATTTCCACGTCGAAGCCGACGAGCTTGTTGTCCTTGTCGTGATAGGTGAACGGCGCGTAGGTGCCTTCAGTGCCGATCTTTAAAACGCCCGCCGACTTTATGGCGTCGAGATTTTCTCCGGCCATAGCACCAGTGAAAAGAGCTGCCTGAATGATGCCTGCGGTAGCGATGATCTGAGCGAATTTCATTTTCGGTATCCGTGAACTGGTTGAGGTTCTATTGATCGCAGAAATTTAATTCTAAAGATGCGTCCAAAACGACCATTACGCAGCAATTATTAGGATTGGTTACTAATTATTTGAATAATTTGAGTGAATAATTCTAACACCTTTCAGTCCGGATCGGAAGGGTGGAGAAAGCATTCACCCGCCCTGAGTCACTATGAGATGACTTTAACCAATCGATGCCGGTTGAACGCAAAGCGCCGCCAGAATTTCAGCTGGCGGCGCTTTGCGTGTCGGTGGGCAGGCCAACTACTAGGGTTTGCCGTAACCGCCACCGGTTGGTGTGATGACGGTGAAGGCTTCACCTGCTTCCAGAACGGTCTGGTCGCAGTTGCCGAGCACTTCGATGGAGCCGTCCTTTCGCCGTACTTCATTGCGACCGGTTTGACCGGCTTCGCCGCCTTCAAGGCCGAAGGGCGCTACGCGGCGATGTCCTGAGAGAATGGCGAAATCGAGCGTCTTAAGTGCACGGATCGTGCGCTTGGTGCCGTCGCCAGCGTGCCACTTGCCCTTGCCGCCCGATCCATGCCGAATGTGGAAATCTTCCAGCAACACCGGGAAGCGTGTTTCCAGAATCTCCGGATCGGTGAGGCGGGAATTGGTCATATGTGTATGCACGGCATCTGCACCGTTGAAACCCGGACCGGCGGGGGCACCAGAACAGATGGTTTCGTAATACTGATATTCATCATTGCCGAAGGTCAGATTATTCATAGTGCCTTGCGCTGCGGCCATGGCCTTGGTCGCGCCAAACAGGCAGTTGGTGACAGCCTGACTGACTTCGACATTGCCCGCCACCACGGCTGCCGGATAGCGCGGTGAAAGCATCGAACCTTGCGGAACGATGATCTTGATCGGGCGCAGGCAGCCCGCATTCATCGGAATGTCGCCTTCGACCAGCACACGGAAGACATAAAGCACAGCTGCGCGGGTCACGGGTTCCGGTGCGTTGAAATTGTCGGAACGTTGTTCCGATGTGCCGGTGAAATCAACCGTCGCTTCGCGCTTTTCTTTGTCGATCGTGACGCGCACCTCAATTTGGCAGCCCTGATCCATCTCATAGGTGAAATGGCCGTCCGGCAGCTTGTCGAGCACACGGCGCACGCTTTCGGCGGCATTGTCCTGAACATGGCCCATATAGGCTTTCACAACATCCTCGCCGAAAAGACCGATCATTTTTTTCAGCTCGGCGACGCCCTTTTCGTTGGCGGCGATCTGCGCCTTCAAGTCGTTGACGTTCTGCGTCAGGTTGCGGACGGGGTAGGTCGCACCCGTCAGCAGAGCGGCGAGCGCTTCCTCGCGGAAGGTGCCACGATCAACCAGCTTGAAATTGTCGATATAGACGCCTTCCTGCTCGATATTGACCGCAAGCGGCGACATGGAACCCGGCGCGATGCCGCCAATATCCGCGTGATGGCCACGGCTAGCGACCCAGAAGCGGATTTCGCGATGGTCGTCATCGAAAACCGGCGTGCATACTGTAAGATCGGGCAGATGCGTGCCGCCATTATAAGGCGCGTTGATGAGGAACACATCGCCCGGCTTGATGTCGCTGTTTTCGCGGATGGCGGTGGCGACGGATGCATCCATGGAACCCAGATGCACCGGCATATGCGGCGCATTGGCGACGAGATTGCCTGCCGCGTCGAAAACTGCGCAGGAAAAGTCGAGACGTTCCTTGATGTTCACCGAATAGGCGGTGTTTTGAAGCGTCACGCCCATCTGCTCGGCTATGGACATGAAGAGATTGTTGAAAATCTCCAGCATGACCGGATCGGCTTCGGTGCCGATGGCCGTGCGGGCGGGCAGCGCCTTGATGCGCGTCAGCACCACATGGTCATGCGCGGTCAGGCGAGCCTGCCAGCCATCTTCGATGACGATGGTCTGGTTTTTCTCGATGATGATTGCCGGGCCGGTGACGGTCTGGCCGCGCTGCATCTGCTCACGCAAGACGACGCCCGCATCGTGCAACGTGCCTTGCGAGAAGAAGCTGGTCCGTTTGGCGGTTGCCGCTTCCAGATCGCTGTCGAGCGACTGGGCGCTTTCGGTCTCGCCAGCACCTCCGCCAACGGCTTCAACTTCCACTGCGTCGATAACGAGAGTCTTGTTTTCCGCAATGAAGCCGAAACGGCGCTTATGGGCGGCCTCGAACTCGGCGCGAAGACGGTCGGCATTATCCTGTGCCGGGAAGGCGGCTTCAATGGAGAGCACCGTGTCGGTGCCCGCATAGCGGATGTGGGCGCGCAGATGACGCTGCACGGCTTTAGCCTCTATGCCCTGGGCCAGAAGTTCAACGACGCATTCCTGCGCCAGTTCTTCGCCGAGTTCTTTCAAGGCTGAAGGCGCTGCTGAATCGAGCGCGACGCCAAGCGCCTTTTGGCGCGTGGCGCGAATATCGGCCAGGCCCATGCCATAGGCGGACAGCAGGCCGGACATGGGATGGAGAAGAATATTCTTCATGCCAAGCGCATCGGCCACGAGACAGGCATGTTGTCCGCCCGCGCCACCAAAGCAGTTGAGCGCATAGCGCGTCACATCATAGCCGCGCTGGACGGAAATTTTCTTGATGGCCTCGACCATATTGGCAACCGCAATGCGGATGAAACCATCGGCAACGGCTTCCGGCGAACGGCCATCGCCGATTTCAGTTGCCAGCGCGGCGAAGCGTTCACGCACCCGCTCCACATCCAGCGGCTGGTTCTGGTTGGGGCCAAAGATTGCCGGGAAAAATTCCGGCAACAGCTTGCCCAGCATGACATTGGCATCGGTGACGGCGAGCGGTCCACCGTTGCGATAGCAGGCCGGACCGGGATTGGCGCCTGCCGAATCCGGTCCGACACGGAAACGCCCGGCATCGTAATGCAGGATCGAACCGCCACCTGCGGCAACGGTGTGGATCAGCATCATCGGCGCGCGCACGCGCACACCGGCAACTTCCGTTTCAAAAGCGCGTTCATATTCGCCGTCGAAATGCGCGACATCCGTGGAGGTGCCGCCCATGTCAAAGCCGATGACATTCGGGAAACCAGCCGTTTCGCCGGTCCGGGCGAGGCCGACGACGCCGCCTGCCGGGCCGGAGAGGATTGCATCCTTGCCCTGAAACAGATCGGCTGCGGTGAGACCGCCAGACGACATCATGAACATGACGCGCGCGCCGGTGCGCTCGACATCCAGCTCGTTGGAGACCTGCGCAACATAGCGGCGAAGAACCGGCGACAGATAGGCATCGACGACGGTGGTGTCGCCACGCCCGACCAGCTTGATCAGCGGCGAAACTTCATGGCTGACGGAGACCTGTTCAAAGTCGAGACTGCGCGCAATGCGAGCAATTTCAGCCTCATGTGCAGGGAACTTATAAGCATGCATGAGCGCGATGGCGACGGATTTGTAGCCCTGTTCCTTCAGTGCAGCCAGTACGGCTTCCGCCTCGGCGGGATCGAGCGCCGTTTCAACCGTGCCGTCTGCCTGAACGCGTTCGTTCAGTTCCACGACCTTTTCATAAAGCGCTTCCGGCTTGATGATCTCGGTCGCAAAGATGTTCTTGCGCTCCTGATAGCCAATGCTCAGCGCATCGCGAAAACCCTTGGTGGTGACAAGGGCCAGCCGCTCGCCCTTGCGCTCGAGAAGCGCATTGGTCGCGACCGTCGTTCCCATGCGAACTTCGCCGATAATTCCGGCGGGAACCGCTTCGCCGGTCCTGAGGCCAAGATGCAGGCGAATGCCGTGAACGGCGGCATCCTTATAGGCAGACGGATTTTCGGAGAGAACCTTGCGTGCAAGGAGCTGGCCCTGCGGATCTCGCCCGATGATGTCCGTAAACGTACCGCCGCGGTCGATCCAGAAGTCCCATACTCCGCGTCCCGTTCCGCTCATCGTCGGCTCCCTTACACAGCACTACTGGTGCATTTCGAAATCTTTTCAGGATTTCATAGTCCCACTTTATTGACAAAATGTCGATAAGATGGTGACATAAAATACACATAAATAAGGGAGCAGCAAGAATGGGGAAGAACAGGGACAGCGAAGAAACTGTAGCGGTGTCTTCCGAGACCCGGGAAGCAAGCTTCGATGAAGTCGCGTTGCCCAAGCATCTGCGCCCGGTTGCCTCAATAGGTCCCATTGTATCGTCTGCGCATCTTGCCGAAGGTGGTTCGCCAGGTATGTCCGAGGTTGAATATGGCCTCATTCTCGCATCGCACGCATTTTCGCGCTGGATGGTTCGCTGCATGGCCGCGGCGGGCTTGCCGGGGCTTTCCCCCATCGAAGTGCTGATTCTCCATTCGATCCGCCACCGCGACCGTGAGAAGAAGCTTGCCGATATCTGCCTCGTTCTCGACATTGAAGACACGCATATTGCCACCTATGCCATCCGCAAGCTTGAAAATGCCGGCTTGCTGACGACCGGCAAGGCGGCAAAGGAAAAGACGGTGAAGATCACCGCCAAGGGCGCCGATGCCTGCGCGCGTTATGCGCAAATTCGTGAGCGCCTTCTGGTCGATTCTACGGCCAATGCGCGCCCATCGGAAGAAACGCTTTCCGAAGTGGCTGCCCTTCTGCGCTTCATGTCCGGTGCATTCAATCAGGCCACACGGTCTGCCATCACACTTTAAGAGGGTTGAAAGTTTGAGCGGAACCGAGTTGAGCGAACCAGTTTCAAAACCTCTGCTGACTGTCGATGGCCTCAGTGTCGAATTTGGCGCGAGCCGTGTCGTTGACGATCTGAGTTTCTCGGTTCATCCGGGTCGCACGCTGGCCGTGGTCGGAGAGTCCGGTTCGGGCAAGTCCATCACGTCGCTTTCCATCATGCGGCTTGCCGATATGAGCGGCGCGAAATTCCCGTCTGGCCGCATTCTGTTTGGCGAACGCGATTTGCTCAAGGCCGATCAAAAGACGATGCGGAGTATTCGCGGCAAGGAGATCGCCATGATCTTCCAGGAGCCGATGACGTCGCTTAATCCCGTTTTCACCATCGGCAACCAGCTATCTGAAGTGCTGATGCTGCATGAGGGCATGACCCAGCAGGCGGCGCTTGCCGAGGGTAGGCGGCTTCTGGAAATGGTGCGGCTGCCGGATGCGGAAGGACTGCTGAAGCGCTATCCGCACCAGCTTTCTGGCGGGATGCGCCAGCGCGTCATGATCGCCATGGCGCTTGCCTGCCGCCCGAAACTGCTGATTGCCGATGAGCCGACCACCGCACTCGATGTGACCATTCAGGCCCAGATACTGCACATTATCAGAGATTTGCAGCAAGAGCTTGAAATGGCGGTGATTTTCATCACACACGATATGGGCGTGGTGGCGGAAATGGCCGACGATGTCGTCGTTATGTGGAAGGGCAGGAAGGTCGAGGAAGGCCCGGTCGGGCAGATTTTCTCGAAGCCGGAACATGCCTATACCAAGACGCTGCTATCGGCAGTGCCGAAGCTTGGCAGCATGACGGGCGAAGTCTTTCCCAAACGGATGCCGGTCATGACCATGCGTGACGGCATGCCTGTTTTGACGGGCGAGGAGCGCATTCAGGACACGGCGCGTTATGGCGACAAGCCGTTGCTTTCCGTAGACGATCTTTATGTACGCTTTCCGATCAAGAAGAACCTGTTCGGGAAGGTCACGCATGTCTGCAACGCCGTGTCGAAGGTCGCATTCAATATCTATCCGGGTGAAACGCTGGCGCTGGTCGGTGAATCCGGTTCGGGAAAATCGACCATAGGGCGCACCATCCAGCAATTGCAGACGCCGCTTTCCGGCGATATTCGCTTCAACGGCAAGGCCTATTCGGCCATGAGCGCTGCCGAGCGATATGCCATGCGCCGCGAAGTGCAGTATATTTTCCAGGACCCGTTTGCATCGCTTGATCCGCGCAAGACGGTTGGCTTTTCCATTGCAGAACCGATCCGCACGCATGGCCTTCTCGACAATAGTAAGGCGATCAATGCGCGCGTGGCAGAATTGCTGGAGCGGGTTGGTCTCGGCCCGGAACATGCCAAGCGCTATCCGCACGAATTTTCCGGCGGTCAGCGCCAGCGCGTCTGCATTGCGCGTGCGCTTGCCTCCAAGCCGAAGCTCATCATTGCCGATGAAGCTCTGTCGGCGCTTGATGTTTCCATTCAGGCGCAGGTTATCAACCTGTTCATGGACCTGCAAAAAGAGCAGGGGCTCGCATATCTCTTCATCAGCCACGACATGGCGGTGGTCGAAAAGATGAGCCACCGCGTCGCTGTTCTTTATCTCGGCCAGATCATGGAACTCGGCTCGCGGCAACAGGTTTTCGAAACACCATCGCATGACTATACGAAGCGACTTCTCTCGGCTGTGCCGATTGCCGATCCGTCGGCGCGCACCAACCGGCCTGCGCTGGAAGGTGAAATTCCAAGCACGACGCGCCGGATTGATGACAAGCCGCCGATCTATCGTCATCGCGAGATCGCAGCCGGACATTTCGTGGCCGAAACCGTCTGACGCATAAAGTTCAACAGAAACCCAAAGGGGAAAACAATGATAAGGAAGACACTTAAAGCCGTTCTCATGGCTTCCGCCCTCTCGGCGGCTGTGTTTGCATCTGCTCCGGCCTTTGCTGCCGGAAAGCTGACCATTTCGTCGCCGCAGGACCCGGGCAGCTGGGACCCGATCGACACTTTCCTCGTCAACTGGGCTTCTGTCGCCACCAATATTTTCGATGGTCTTGTCTATCGCGGACCGGACCTCAAGATCGTTCCGGCACTGGCAACCTCATGGGAAGAGCTGGATAACGGCAAGCGCATCCGCTTCCATCTGCGCGAGAACGTCAAGTTCCATAATGGCGAGCCGTTCAACGCCGAAGCCGTCAAGTTCACCTTTGATCGCCTGCTCGGTGACGAGGGCGCGAAAGGCCCGCAGCGTTCGAACTATATCGCCATCGAGAAGGTGGAAGTTATAGACGACAAGACCGTCGATTTCCATCTGAAGGCGCCAGATCCGGTTCTGATCACCAAGCTGGCCGGTTATGGTGGCATGATCGTTCCGCCAAAATACATTCAGGAAAAAGGCGACGATTATTTCAACACGCATCCGGTCGGTACCGGGCCATTCAAATTCGTGTCCTATGAACCGAAGGTGAGCATCAAGCTTGAGGCTTTCGCTGATCATTGGGGCGGTGCGCCGAAACTTTCCGAACTGGAATATCGCTTCATCACCGAGCCTTCGACCGCCGTTGCCGAACTTCAGGCCGGGCGCGTCGATCTGGTCATTCCGCCGACCATTCCGATTGGCATGATCCCGACCATTCAGGGCGATCCGAAGCTGGAACTCGTCACGACGGCAGGCCCGACGGTCTATGCCCTGCGCTTCAACACGGCTGATGGCATCACCAAGGACGAGCGCGTTCGCAAGGCGCTGATCATGGCGGTTGACCGCGATGCGATCATCCAGTCCATTCTGGCCGGTCAGGCAGAACCGATTGCAAGCTTCCAGGGCTCGCTGTCCTTCGGTTTCGATCCGAACATGAAGCCGCTGCCTTACGATCCGGAAGGCGCGAAGAAACTGCTCGAAGAAGCGGGCGTCAAGCCCGGCGCAACCGTGCAGATCGATGTGCGCGGTCAAGATGCAAGCTTCAATGAAGTGGCGCAGGCTATCGCAAGCTTCCTGCAAATGGTCGGCGTCAGTGCCACCATCAAGCCTTATGACACCAATGTTTTGCTGAACGATATCATCCCGCAGGGCAAGACCGGCGCGATGTTCCAGCAGGCCTGGGGCGGCTGGACCTTCGACTACGATAACACCGCCTATTCCATGTACCATTCCGGCGAGAAGTGGAACCCGTACGACAAGGACGAAAAGCTCGACAAGATGCTGGAAGCGCAGCGCTCGGTTATTGATCGCGGCGAGCGCGAAAAGCTCTTGCAGGAAATCGCGGTTTACGCTGCCGACCGTGCACTCGAAATGCCGCTTTACAATCTCAAGGCAATCTTCGGCGTCAACAAGCGCGTGAAGAACTTCGTGCCGGTTCCCGACAGCCGTCTGCGTCTCACGGACGTCACTGTCGAGTAAGCAAGAATGACAATACGGCAAGCCGGTCATATCCGGCTTGCTGCAGCATTTTGGAGGCGCACTGGTGGCCGGATTTCTGATCAAACGAATTTTGCAGGCGTTGTTCGTGCTTGTCGCGATGACGCTGCTTGTCGCTTTCGCGGTCCGCCTGACAGGCGATCCGGCATTGATGCTGACGCAAGGCGCGGGCAGCATTACCGAAGCTGATCTTGCGCGCATCCGTGAAGGCCTCGGTCTCAACCAGCCGTTCTTCGTTCAATACTGGCAGTTCCTGAAGGGACTGTTCACGATGGATCTGGGGCGCAGTTTCCTCGGTGGAACGCCGGTTTCCACGCTCGTTGCTGGCGCTCTGCCCGCCACGCTGATGCTGGCCTTCGCCTCGCTGTTCGTTTCTATCGTGATTTCCGTTCCACTCGGTATCAAGGCTGCGGTGTCGCGTGGAAAATGGGCCGATCAGCTGATCCGCATCTGCTCGCTGGTGGGCCTGTCCTTTCCGAACTTCTGGCTGGCGACCATGCTGGTGCTGCTGTTCGGCATCTCGCTGCAATGGCTACCGCCAAGCGGCATGAGCGGCATTGCAAGCTTCATCATGCCCGCGCTCACCATGGGCGTCATCCTGACTGCAACCAATGTTCGTCTTGTGCGCACGGCGATGCTGGAGACGCTGCAATCGCAATATATTATGGTGGCGCGCGCCAAGGGGTTGAGCGAGAACAAGGTTCTCTACAAGCATGCGCTGCGCAATTGCGCCATTCCGTTGATCACCTATCTCGGGCTTCAGTTCGGCGGTCTTCTCGGTGGTATCGTCGTGGTGGAACGCGTGTTCAACTGGCCGGGCATGGGCACACTTGCCTTCGACGCGGTGGCCGGGCGCGATTATCCTGTCCTGCAGGCCACCATCGCGATCCTTTCCATGCTGATCATCGGCGTCAATCTTCTCGTGGACATCGCTTATGGCCTTGTCGATCCGCGTATCCGCACGGAGTAGGACCCATGGCAACCAAGACCTCATCCGTTCTGTTTTCGCGTTTTGCGAGCCTCGAATTCATCGTCGGCGTCGTGCTGACCGGCTGCATTTGTCTGGCGGTGATTTTCTCCGGCTATCTGTTTCCGGGCGGCGCCAACAAGATCGATCTCCTGGCGCGCCTGACACCGCCATTTGTCAATCAGGCCCATATTTTCGGCACAGATCCGCTGGGCCGCGATGTGCTGGCGCGTGTCATCACCGGCGGCAAGATTTCGCTGTTTGTCGGTTTTGTCTCGGTGATCGGCTCCGTTCTTATCGGCACCATCATGGGTCTCGTCGCTGGCTATTATCGCGGCTTCTGGGATATGGCGCTGATGCGCTTTGTCGATGTGCAGCTGGCCATGCCCTTCATTTTGCTTGCCATCACTGTGATGGCCATTCTGGGTGGCGGGCTTTTCAACACCATCATTTTGCTGATCGTCTCGCAATGCGTGCAATATGCGCGACTGGTGCGCGGCTCGGTGTTGTCGTTGCGCGAGCGCGAGTTCATCCTGTCAGCCCGGGCCATCGGCGTGAAGGATTGGCGCATCATCTTCCAGCACCTGCTGCCGAACCTGCTTGGTCCGGTCATCGTGCTGATGACGCTCAATGTCGCCAATAATATCCTGCTGGAATCGAGCCTGACCTTCCTCGGCCTTGGTGTTGATCCGACCATTCCAAGCTGGGGCGGCATGCTGGCCGATGGTCGCACTTATCTCCAGACTGCATGGTGGGTGAGCATTTTCCCGGGCCTCGCCATTCTGTTCACGGTGCTTGGTCTCAATCTTCTTGGCGACTGGCTGCGCGACAGCCTAGATCCAACCGGCAGGACTTCCCGATGAGCGTGCTTTTTGAGAAAACCTATCCGCGTACGGTTCATGCGCTTGTCGAACGCTTCCTGAAACCGGAAATGCGCGGCGCGAAGGTGGAAGCATGGCTGTTCGATGACCAGCCGAGCCGCTTTGCCGCGGAAACGACGTTGCGCGAGGCTGGTGTCGAGGTGCGGCTGCGCTCGGCTTATAAGCCGCTCCTGCATTTCTTTCTGGAAGAAGTTGATGGCTCTGCGCTGAAGTCGGTAGCGATCCGTTATCCGCGTCATGACGCCTGTGTGCAGAACAGGTTTCTGCTTGAGACCTATCCTTTATCAGCGCTTCTTCCGGAGACGGAGATAGATTTCTCGGCTTCGGGCAAAGACGATTTTCATTATGAAGTCGATCTGGTCTTTGCCGATGGCCATAGCGAGAGCCGCCGGGTTTTCGCACCGAACCGCGTGCATGTGGATTTCATCGGCGAAACGCTGGTGTCGCCGACCGGCTGGCTGGCCGTCACGCAGCACGGCAAGATTGAAAGCGCGCGCTATGAGACATCCTATGAAAAGCTGTTTCATGACACCGTCGCGGCCATCGCCGCCCATGACTGGAAGCGTGGCGAACCTTATTTCGATGAGCTGAACATCGCGCTCAGTCTGCCGATCACCGACCGCCGCCTGCCTTACGATGAGGAAACGCTGAGCCTCACCGAAGCCATGCACGAGGATATTTACTTCTCGCTGCTCGAAGTTTTTCAGAAGAAGTCAGGTCGCCCGGTGGGCGATCGTGGCTTGCAACCGGGCCAGATCGTGCCGGAAGTCCGCTTTCGCGATGCCGAGCCGTCGGTCAAAGTGGAGACACGCTCGCTTTCAACCGATGACGCGCTGACGGCAGAACAGGTTCTGGAGACGGCGCAAGCGCCGCTTTCCGCCGATCAGATCCGCCGCGAAATCACCAGACTGGGCGGCAAGCCGTTCGAGGCAAAGACCCGTTCAGGCAGAACGGTGCGCGCGACCTATCGCAAGGGCAGCGATGCCGCGATGATGATCAGCGCCGGACAGCACGCCAATGAAACGACGGGCGTTGTCGGGGCGTTGCGTGCGGCCAACCGGCTTGCTGCGCGCGAAGGCGCGCATTTCACGATCTCCCCGCAGGAGAATCCGGACGGATACGAGATACACAAGCGGCTTTGCGCACTTCAGCCGCACCACATGCATCACGCCGCGCGCTATACGGCGCTGGGTGACGATCTTGAATATCGCAGCGGCGAGGGGCTTTACGAAAAGGCCATTCGTGTCGAGGCTGAAAAGCTGACGGATGCGAAACTGCACGTCAACCTGCATGGTTATCCATCGCATGAATGGACGCGTCCGCTGTCCGGTTATGTGCCGCGTTCCTTTGCCATGTGGACGCTGCCGAAGGGCTTTTTCCTGATCATCCGCCACCATGCCTCCTGGGAGAAGGCAGCAGAAGAACTAATCGACCGCGTGACGAAACATCTGGCCGCGATTGATGGCTTGGTTGCCTATAACAATGCCCAGATCAGGCTGTTCGAGCAGCATGCAGGCGAAACGGGTTTCCGCATCATAAATGGGTTTCCGTGCCTCGTCGGCGTGGATGACCGCCATACGGCGCCATTGACGCTGATCACCGAATATCCGGATGAGACGGTTTATGGCGATGCTTTCGTCAAGGGACATACCGCGCAAATGGAAACCGTGCTGGCATCCTATGATGCCTTGCAAATGCTGTTTCCCTCGGATGCGGTTGCTTAAAGATAATAGACGCCAATGCGTTTGTCGCCGATAATTTCGACGGCAATCTCCATCTCGTAAATGTCTGCAAGGATTTCCGGATGAATAAGTTCATCCGGGCTTCCTTGATGCACAACCTTGCCGTGGCGCATGGCGACTATGTGGTCGGAATAGCACGATGCGAAATTGATGTCGTGCAGAACCAGAACAACGGTTTTTCCAAGTTCGTCTGCAGCTCGCCGCAACAACTTCATCATTGAAGCTGAATGCTTCATATCGAGGTTGTTGAGCGGTTCGTCCAGCAGCACATAATCTGTATCCTGGCATAGCACCATTGCTACGAATGCACGCTGGCGCTGTCCGCCCGAAAGTTCATCCAGAAAGCGTCCGCTTAGATCTTCAAGACCGAGATAGCCGATGGCCTGCTCGACATGATTGCGGTCTTCACTATTCGGGCGGCCTTTAGAATAGGGATAACGACCGAAGGTTACGAGGTCGCGCACGGTCAGGCGGGAATTAATCGCATTTTCCTGTCGTAGGATCGAAAGGCGTTTTGCCAACACATCACCGGATGTCGTTGAAACATCGAGTCCGTCTACGGTCACACGACCCTTGTCCATTGGCAGGAGACGGCTCACCATTGAGAGCAGCGTCGATTTTCCTGCCCCATTCGGCCCGATGATCGAGGTTATGCCGCAAGCAGGCAATTTCAGGGACACATCATCGACGACAAGTGTGCTGTTGTAGGATTTGCTGACTTGGCTGATTTCTATCAACGCGCGTGCCCCCTGACGAGAAGGATAATGAAGACAAGGCCGCCCAGAAACTCGATGATGACACTGAGTGCGGTATTGAACGAGAAGACCCGTTCCAGAATGGTCTGTCCGCCAACGATGCAAAGGATTGCAAGCAAGATGGCTATAGGCAGGATAAACCGGTGTTTTGCCGAGCCGGCAAGCATGTAAGCCAGATTGGCGACCAGAAGACCGAAAAAGGTTATAGGTCCAACCAGCGCGGTGGAAACGGAAACCAACACTGTGACCATGAACAGGATTTTGCGCACGATGCGTCGATGATCGACGCCCAGATTGATTGCCGGATCTCTGCCGAGTGACAGGACGTCAAAGACATAGACGAAGCGCAGACCGTAGAGCGAAACAGCCGCGACAATAACGGCTGACATAATCAGAATGTCGCTATTGATGGTGTTGAAACTGGCGAAGAAACGGTCTTGCAGAACAGCGAAAAGATTTGGATCAAGCATCCGCTGCATCAGGTTGGAAATGCTGCGGAAAAAGACACCGCAGACAATGCCGACAAGCATAACGAGGTGCAGGCTGCGCGTTGCTCCGGAGAAGAGCCAGTAATAGAGTGTACCAGCGAAAACCACCATGATAGCGGTTTCTGCCAGAAAGCGAATATTCGGTCCGATCCAATCGATTTGAACAGCGCCGAAGAAGAAGACTACCAATGTCTGAATCAGAATATAAAGCGCGTCGAACCCCATGATCGAGGGGGTTAGGATGCGGTTGTTCGTGACTGTCTGGAACAACACCGTTGAAACCGCAATCGAGTATGCGACCAGTACCATGGCTGCAAGCTTGGTGCCGCGGAAGGACAGGATGAAAGACCAGCTTCCCTTTGCGCCGACTGTCATGAATGCTGCCACTGCAAGCAGAGTGATCACAGAGAGGAGCGAGAGGATCAAGGTAGGGCGCTTAAGCAAGGCGTGATCCCCGCCGCAACAGAAGATAGAGGAATATGACGCTTCCCACGACTCCCATCATGGTACCGATTGGAATTTCGTAAGGAAAGCGGACTACTCGCCCGACAATATCGCAGGCAAGAACAAGTCCAGCGCCGAGTATTGCAACCCACGGTACAGCCCGCCGCATATTGTCGCCGATGAACATGCTGACGACGTTCGGGACGATAAGGCCAAGGAAAGGTATCATGCCAACGGTCACGACGACTGATGCGCTGACCATCGAAACGATGACAAGGCCAAGTGTGACTACACGGCGATAATTTAGGCCAAGGTTGGTGGTAAAATCCTCGCCCAGTCCCGCGACCGTGAAGCGGTCAGCGGAAATGTAGGCGATGACTGTAAGGAAGAACGCAAGCCACAAGAGTTCATAGCGTCCGCGAAGAACGCCGGAAAAATCGCCGGTTGTCCAGGAGTTGAGCGATTGCAGAAGATCAAAGCGGTAAGCAATGAAAGTAGTGATTGCGCTGACAACACCACCAAGCATGATGCCGACCAAGGGCACGACAAGAACGGATCGCAACGGAATGGCGCGAAGAATGCGAAGGAACAAAGCAGTTCCGGCAAGCGCCGTGACAGAAGCGACCAGCATTTTTCCGATTACAGGCGTTTCCGGTGCGAACAATATGACCAGAAGGATGCCAAGACTGGCTGATTCCACTGTGCCTGCCGTCGATGGTTCAACGAAACGGTTGCGTGTCAGCATCTGCATGATCATGCCTGAGACGGCCATGGACATGCCCGCCAGAATGATTGCAAGGGTGCGTGGAATACGGCTGACAAGCATGACTTCGGCGGCACGGTCAGTGCTTTCGGTGCCGAATAGCGTGCTCAGCGACACATCGCTGACGCCAATAAACAGGCTGATGACAGCCAGTATGGCGACAACGGCAATGGCTGCTGCAAGTCCCTTCACGCTCGTTTCCTGTTCTGTTGCCTGATCACGGTTTCGGGCCACCTGCTATAACTGTGTGGCCCGACCGGATTGGGTTTGGAAAGCTGTTACTTTGCTTTGTCGAAAGCCTGGGAAAGCTGATCGATCGTGCCGTGAAGCGCGCCGAGACCGCCACCAATCAGATACCAGTTCTGAGCGTTCAGATAGACAAGCTGCTCCCTTTTCCAGGCATTGGTCTGGCGCACGAGCTCATTGTCTAGAACCTGCTTTGCCGAATTGCCTTCACGACCGATGGCGGCGTCACGATCGATGACAAACAGCCAGTCGGGATTGGTTTCGAGGATAAATTCCGAGCTCACGGGCTGGCCATGATTGCCGATGGAAAGGTCAGGCGCTGCAGGCTTGACCCCGAAACTGTCATGCAAGACGCCGAAACGCGAACCGGGGCCATAAGCGCTGATTTTGCCGCCGGAAGTGAGGATCAGAAGGCCGGTGCCTTTGTTGGCGGCCTTTTCCTTCAATGCAACAAGTGCGGCATCAAGCTTCTCGGCTTCCGCCTTTGCTTCTGCTTCCTTCCCGAAAATCTGGCCAAGTTTCTCGACATTGGCTTCAGTGTCGGCGATGAAATTCTTCGCATTGGTCGTTAGATCGATGGTTGGAGCGATCTTCGAAAGCTCACCATATTTCGCAGCCGAACGACCTGCCACAATAATAAGATCTGGTTCTGCCGCATTAACGGCTTCATAGTCAGGCTCGAACAATGTGCCGATTTTCGCATACTCGTCGCCCTGATATTTCTTCAGATATGCAGGAAACGATATGCCGCTGGGAACACCAGTCACCTTGACGCCAAGGCGATCCAGATTGTCGAGGGTGCCGAGATCGAAAACCAGTACCTTAGCTGGTGAGGCTGGAACTGCTGTTTCACCCTGAGCATGCTTGATAGTCACATCAGCAGCATTTGCAGTTGAGGCAATGCTCAGCGCCATTATGGCGGCACCGCACAAGCGTGTAACCTGTTGAGCGATATTCAGCATGATGTTCGATCCTTTCATCAATCCTGTGCTTTACAGTCAAGTATCTTCTCCGTCAAAGACCGAGAGAGAAAATTCAGTTGTTTTTGCCCTTGGGGTTTTGTCCGAGCACAATGAAATTAAGGCTGTCCGCCACCGTGAGCGGTATCATTGAGCCGTGGCTCTCATCCTCGAAACGATGAAAGGCTGCGCCAACTTGCGGTAGTTCAGAAAGCTCTTTGAAGATGTCTGAACCGGAAGGTCCGCCACGCAGTTTCTTCAAACGGTCATCGTCCTGCTTCGTCTGGCCGGGGCGGCTACCACGTTTGCCGGAGGTTTCTATAAGCAAGCGGATTGGGCGAGGGGCATCCTTGAAGCGCGTGATGAACTGATTTTTATCAGTTAGAATTGAACGATCATTCCACCAGATCGATGGGTCCGCTGCGCTATAGCTCTGGAAGGAATTCGTGTGGTTGAACAAGGCATAAAGGGTGAACAATCCGCCCAGAGAGTGGCCGAACAGGGCCTGTCGGCTTTTATCGACGTTGAAACGCTTTTCGACTTCCGGCTTTACCTGATTGTCGATGAAGTCGAAGAATGCATCTCGTCCTCCAGTCTTTGGTACATTGAAGTGGACTGGGATCAGATCGTCAGGTGTCGGAGGCGTGAGGTCGAAATATCGCAGGCGGACGATTTCTTCCTGATTGTCAGTCGGGTAGCCGATGCCCACAAATACAGCCTTCAGGGCAGAGTTTTCTGCCATGAGCTTTGCTGCAATCGGCAACATGCGATTGCCGTCGACCATGTATATGACAGGATAGCCACCTTCGGGTGCAGCCTCCTGCGGTGCAGCGGTGAATATACGATAGGCGATGCCGTTGGCTTCCATATCAAAGGACGAGGTGGAAGGCTCAGCAGCCTTCACGGTGGAAGCCATCAGTATCCCCGTCATCATCAGGCATGCTTTCTTCACGATATTCGTCAGTGCGCTCATAAGAGCATCCCATTCATGCAAAAGACGCCAGCCATTGCGGGCAGGCGTCTTTTTGTTGTGATACTAGAAGCGGGAAGTCATACCGACCCAGAGGCGACGACCATCGACGACTGTATTGAAGTCATCAACATCAACCTTCTTGTCGAAGACGTTGTAGACGGCAGCGTTCAGAGTAACATTCTCGCTGAAGTCATACGAGCCGCCGATATCGAAGGTTGCATAGGGCTTGTACTTGCGAGCGACTACCTTGCCGTTCCTGTAGACGGGTTCACCGGCTGTGCCGATACGCGCACCCGCATTGGTTTCTTCGCCGTGGTAGTTACCGCTGGCCCATGCACTCAAGCCTTCAACCGGCGTTATCCAATCTGCACGCAAGCTGGCCATGTGCTTCGGTGTACGTGTCAGAGGCAAGCCCTTGTAGTCACCGGTCTGCTGTTCGGAGTCGGTGTAGGTATAGTTGCCGCGCACGGTAATTGTGTCGGTTGCTTCCCAGTTGAAGGTTAACTCCACACCTTGCATGACGGCTTCATCGATATTGAAGCTGTACCAGAGACGATAGTTCGGATCTTCGCTCCAGCGAATTGGATTACCATTGGCATCCGTCACCAGCGCATTGCTGATCTTGTCTTTGAAGTCCGTGTAGAAATAGGTTGCGCCGAGGCGAAGGCCAGACTGGTTGTCCCAGAGAACACTCGCTTCATAGCTTGTGCTTTTTTCAGGCTGCAGATCTGGATCGCCGATGATTACGCCGCAGGTGCCGTTTGGACCATACGAGCATCCCGCGCCGCCCGTCGTATAAGCATATCCCGGGGCGATAGTACGGAGTTCCGGTGCACGGAAGCCGGTGGAGATACCGCCCTTGAACGTCAGTTGTTCAGTTGCGTGCCAGACGGCATAGCCGCGTGGGCTGAAATGGGAGCCATAAATCTCATGGTCGTCCATACGCAGACCGCCTGTCAGGGCGAAGTCTGGCGTGATCCACCATTCATCTTCTGCAAAGAGCGCCCACTGGCGAACGCTGAACTCTTCATCCAATCCGGTACGACGTCCTGGGTTCTGATCGGTCAGCACCGATTGCGAAAACTGTCCACCGGTTACCAGCGTGTGATTACCGTAGAATTCGAACGGAGTTGTGAACTTGCCATCGAGTACCGAATTACGGATATGCGGCGAACGCAGGTTCTCGACGTAGCTCTTGGTCTTGTTGTCCCAATTGAAATTGGTGCGTTCTGCCCATTCTTGCTGGAATGAGAATTCCGACGTTGTCGGTCCCCAGCGACCAGTATGGCTGATCGACCAATGATCGCGATCATTGTAGTTGTAGGAATCCGAGCCCGATGCCGCCGTGTTGCCGACGGTGGCGTCGCGACGAAGGCGAGTCTTGCCCAGCTCGAGCATGATATCATGATCTTCATTCGGCGTGATTGTAACGCGACCGGTGATGTCGATATCTTTCTGTTCTGGCGTCCCGCTGACGATATTGTCTTCCTGCCGCTTGAGACCGCGTCCCCAGACCTGAACGCCGACGAGGTTCGGGACCAGCGGCCCGGTCATGTAGTAAGACCCCTGCAACGAATTTCCGAATTTGGAATGCTGCTGAACCGTGCCGTCTACAGAGAAAGAACCGCTCCAGGTGTCCGATACTTTCTTGGTGATCACGTTGATAACGCCGCCCATTGCGTCCGATCCGTAGAGCGAAGACATGGGGCCACGAATGACCTCGATCCGTTCGATTGCATTCGCAGGCGGTAAGAAGCTCTGCTCGAAGCCGGAGTTGCCGTTGGTGCGGGCATCGCGCGTGCTCTGGCGCTTCCCGTCAACGAGCAGCAAAGTATAAGAACCAGGAAGACCACGAATGAATATGTCGCGCTCGGCCGCCGGACCTGTCACCGCGACGCCCTGAACGTCTTTCAGAGCATCGGTCAGATCGCGATAGGCGCCTTTTTCCAGCTCTTCGCCAGGAACGACAGTGATGCTTGCCGGAGCGTCGGTGATGTTCTGTTCGAACCCTGTTGCCGTGACAACAATCTGATTAAGTTTGACAGCTCCATCAGCGGTCGTTTCGATGCCCGCTTCCGTTGCCTTTTTCTTCTTGGTGCCAGCTTCGTCTGAAGTTGCCTCTTCCGCAGCGTTGATCGCGGTTTGCGCGATGGCATTCATTTCGCTCAGAAGTAGCGTTGTGGAAAGACACGTCCCCGCAAGGATCGCCCGATAAATGAGCGATTTGCTGGCCAAACGCCTGTTTTGTGTACCATCGGCCCACAATCCCCGAAACAAGCTGGTCATTTTCGTCACCGTTTAAAGTTGAGTTTTCAAGTCTCCTTATGTATGGCTGTCGGGTGACGTCAATCGTGATGTTTTATAAGTGTTCTAAATTTCAAAAACCGCAAATGGACGGGCAAGAAAGTGATGTCGGGCAAGCCGGTGAAAACGCAGCAACAAACGGAGAAAGGTGAGAGTGAAAGCCTTCGTTTGGGACAATTGCGCTTGCTTATCGCTCTTGATGCACTTCTTGTGGAAGGCAGTGTTGGCGGTGCTGCCAAACAGATGGGGTTAAGCATTGCGGCTATGAGCCGACTGCTCGGACAGATTCGCGAAAAGTTCAACGACCCCATTCTGGTTCGCTCCGGCCGAAACATGGTGGCCACCCCGAAAGCCGAGGCGCTGCGCGGGCGTTTACGGCGGTTGGCGAATGAGGCCGAAACGCTGTTGAGTTTGGACTTTACCGAATTGCCGAAGTCGAGCTGTACCGGGCATCACGGGTGGAAGCGAAGCGCCATTGTAACACCGCCGCCGCTCGGAATCCGTAAGGTTGTTGAGCTTGAAAACCATCCGACACCAGAGCAGCTTGCAGCACAGTTCGCCAACATCCAGGACGAAAACGATCCGGCCAGACGACTAGCGAAATATATCGCTGTTGTAGGGCGAAAAGCCGGGCACACCCGTCCGCTCGAGATGTCTGAGGCTGATGATGCATTCACGACGATCTTTACGGGTAATGCCGATCCGATGCAGATCAGTGCGTTGCTGCGGCTCATTCACTATCGTGGGGAAACTGCACCGGAACTTGCTGGCATAGCGCGAGCAGCGAGACGAATTTATTCCGTGGAGGCGGGCTTGAACATGCCAGCGCTGGACTGGCCAGCTTATCTATCGCCGAATTCTGTGCAGTCACCGTGGTTCATGCTTTCAGCCTTGCTGGTCGCGCGGGCTGGTTATCCTGTTGTCTTACACGGTAATTGTGGCACAGGTGAAATCTCGGGCAAGCTTGAGATAGCGGCCGAAGCTATCAATCTCCCGATCGCGACATCACATTCGCTCGCAGAAGGTGCATTAAGAGCGCATGGCATCTGTTTTATGCCGTTGGCCGGTTTCGCTCCTCAGATTCATGCGCTGATGGCGCTTTACCCACTGTTCGAGTCGCGTTCATCGATGAATAGCCTCGTTCATTTGCTCAATCCGATGAATCTCAAGGCATCGTTTTTGGGGGTTACACAGCCCACATATCGTGAGTTACACCGCGATGCGGGCGTACTTCTTGATATGCCTTCTATTTCGGTAGTTTCGACCAGCCGGGACGTTGCCGAGTTAGTTCCGCATCGAACGCATACGATCCATAGGCTTCTTAATGGTCGTGAAACAGATTTATTGCTTCCGACCCTTTCCAAGGAAAGTGGTGACAAGCATTCGAGCTTCAGTTCATTCGAATACTGGTATGGCATCTGGTCTGGCGCGGCAACGGACAAACGTGCAGAAAATACAATCGTTGCGACGGCTGCCATGGCGATGATGACGGCCGCCGCCGCAGACAACGAAAGCCATGCGCAATTTTTCGAGAAAGCCGAAGAGCTCTGGCGAAATCGCCACAGCCGGGCGGCGGCGTGATTTGGAAGTAGTTGCGATTGTGGAACGTAAAACTGTTTCACGTCCGGCAGAATTTGAAAAAGCTTTCTCTCGCTCGTTCGAGGATGGCAAGTCCATGCTTTGTCCACTAATTTTGTAGGCTTTATCTTTCTCCCCGTGAATTCGATTGCAACAGGGGAGCTTCGATGGTCAATCAGGTACTCGGCGAGGCGGGGACGTCTATTTTTGAGGCGATGTCGCGACTTGCTGTTGAGCGTGGAGCCATCAATCTGGGGCAGGGATTTCCAGAAGGCTTTGAACCGTCCGAACTCCTTGATGCCGCTGCTCGCGCTCTTCTTGAAACTTCACAACAATATCCGCCCATGATGGGGCTGCCGGTTCTCCGCCAAGCTGTCGCAGAAAACGCAAGGCGATTTCTCGGTATTGACGTAGACTGGGAAAGGGAAGTTCTAATTACGTCCGGCGCTACGGAAGCGCTCGCCGATACGTTTCTGGCGCATCTGGATACGGGCGACGAGGTTATCTTGTTCGAGCCGGTCTACGATGCTTACGCTACGCTTATCCGCCGTGCAGGCGGGAAGGTGGTGCCGGTACGGCTGAAACCACCTCATTGGGAGCTACCGCGAGAGGAGCTGGCAAAAGCCATTTCTCCACGGACGAAACTCATTGTCGTCAATACGCCGATGAACCCAATCGGCAAGATACTGGATCCAGATGAGCTGGACTTTCTCGCCGAACTTGCGATCAAGCATGATCTCGTGATCGTTTCGGATGAGGTCTACGAACATCTCGTCTTCGACGGTCACCCGTTTCATTCTATGTTCGGTGTTGAGAAAGTCCGCGACCGTGTCGTGCGAATTGGCTCCGCTGGAAAGAGCTTTTCATTGACAGGATGGAAGGTCGGCTATGTGACAGCTTCCGCGAAGCTTCTCGCACCGATTGCTCGTGCTCATCAGTATGTCACTTTCGCCACGCCGCCAGCATTGCAGTCGGCGGTTGCGGTTGGGCTTTCGTTACCTGATAGCTACTTTGTCGGCCTTCGGACAACGCTGGCATCGCGACGGGATCTGCTGGTTGAAGGGCTGAAATCTGTAGGTTTTGATGTCGTAGCTGTCCCTGCCACCTATTTCGCGGTGGCCGATATACAGTCGCTCGATCATGGCGGTGACGATTTCGATTTTTGCCGACGGTTGACGCTTGAAGCAGGTGTAACCCCGGTTCCTATCTCATCTTTTTATGGTGCACGCGATGTGCGCAGCCATGTCCGTTTCTGTTTCGCCAAGGGCGAAGAAACGCTGCGGGAGGCCGCTTCACGGCTGGTCCAGTGGAATAATGAGCACAATTGGCGCGCGGCATCATAGGCGCGCCCGAAAATCACTGCAGGGAAAATAAGATGCATTCAGTTTCATTTTTGCGCGGTGCAGTTTCCGCAGCACTCTTCTCAGTGCTCGTCGCTTCACCGGCGCTTGCGGAAAAAATCCGGTTTGGTGTGACTTCGGGGCCGCATGCTGAAATCGCCGAAGCACTCGCGCCCGTTGCCAAGGCAAAGGGGCTGGATATCGAGATTGTGGAGTTTTCGGACGGCGCACTGATCGACCCGGCGACAAATGATGGCGATCTCGACGTCAATGGCTTTCAGCATACACCTTACTTCGATCAACAGAACAAGGATCGAGGTCTCAATCTCGTTGCTGTTGGCGGACGTACTGTCTTGCTGCCAATGGCTGGTTACTCACGCAAGTACAAATCTCTAAGTGAGCTGCCAGAGGGCGCACAAATCTCCATTCCCAATGATCCGAGCAATGCAGGCCGTGCCTTGAAGCTTCTTGAAGCTGGCGGCGTTATCAAGCTTACGCCGGGTGTAACTTTCAACGCAACTGAACTCGATATTGTCGATAATCCGAAAAAGGTCAAAATCATACTGATGGAAACGGCCCAGCTTCCACGGTCGCTGGAAGACGTGGATTTTTCCGTCATCACTTCACATTTTGCGCTGAGTGCCGGGCTGGTTCCGACCCGTGATGCGATCCTGATCGAAGACCAGTTATCCGATTATTTCTGCCTGCTTGCTGTCGCGGGAAAGAACAAGGATGCCACGTGGGTCAGGACGCTTGTCGAGGCTTATAAATCTCCTGATGTCAAAGCCTTCATTGAGAAGAAGTTCGATGGCAATATCGTAGCGGGTTGGTGACATGAACGTGCTCGTACGCAGCGGACCTGTGTCGAACGCCGTATCGGACGATACAAACCCGGCACCGTCAATCATCGACATACGTTCGCTGACAAAGACCTATGACACGAAGGCCGGTCCGGTCATCGACAATGTCTCGCTTCAAATCGCCAAGGGAACCATTCACGGAATAATTGGTCGTTCAGGCGCTGGAAAAAGCACGCTCGCGCGTTGCCTGAATGGTCTGGTGCACCCAACCGGAGGACAAGTCGTTGTCTCCGGGCGAGAGATCACAACGTTGCGTCAAGGCGAATTGCGACAGGTTCGGCGTGAAGTATCAATGATATTTCAGCATTTTAGTCTGCTGTCTTCACGAACTGCTTTTGGAAATATCGCCCTGCCATTGGAGCTCACAGGCGTTGATCGCAGCACCATAAGAACCCGCGTGAACGATTTGCTTGATCTGGTGGGGCTCAAGGGAAAGGCCGATGCTTATCCATCGGAATTGTCTGGTGGTCAGAAACAACGTGTGGGTATCGCGCGCGCATTGGCTCTGGAGCCGAGCATCTTGCTGTCGGATGAGGCGACGTCGGCGCTTGATCCCGAAACCACGGAGCAAATTCTTTCACTATTGAAAGATATCAATCGGCGACTGGGGCTGACGATTGTACTCATAACGCATGAAATGGACGTGGTGCGCCAGATCGCAGACCATGTGACGGTTCTTGATGGCGGCAAAGTCGTTGAAAGCGGAGCGACCTTCGACGTTTTCGCCTTTCCGCAAACACCGATCGCCCGATCATTTCTAGCTAGCATCGTCGCCCACGACCTCCCGCCGGAGGTATCGCAGCGGGTGCTTCCACAACCAGTTGTTGGGTCGGATCCGGTTCTGCGCATTATCTTTTCCGGTGAAGCCGCGCATGCGCCGGTCGTTGCGACACTCGTGCAGCGCTTTGGGATAAATCCGAACATACTGCATGGACGCATAGACTATATCGGCGGCAGACCACTGGGCGTCATGACACTCGTCGCTGAGGGTGGTTCCACCGATCTTACCGACGTCCGCAATTATCTGTCTTCACTCAATCTTCATGGAGAGGTCATCGGTCATGTTGTCCGATCTGCTTTCGCCGGCACTCGTCGGGCTCTTGCTTGAATCGCTGAAGCAGACGGCCATTATGGTGGCCGCATCTGCCATTCTGTCGACATTAATTGGCCTGCCGCTCGGTGTTGCACTGGTTGTTACCAGTCCGGGCCAGTTTCTTGAACGACCGGTCTTCAATCGTATTGCTGGCACTGTCGTCAATCTGGTTCGATCCACGCCATTCATCATTTTGATGGTGGCGATCATTCCCTTGACGCGCCTGATTGCCGGAACAACTGTTGGCACCTATGCGGCCATCGTGCCACTGACCGCGGCCATCACACCTCTCTACGCACGGCTCGCCGAAACGGCGATGCGTGAGGTGGACCACAGCCTGATCGAGGCTGCGGAAAGCATGGGCGCAACACCAATTCAGATCATCTTCAAGGTACTCTTGCCTGAAGCGCTACCAGGGATCATTGCGGGGCAAACGGTTACGCTAGTCAGCCTTGTCGGGTACTCGGCGATGGCAGGAACAGTCGGCGGCGGTGGACTTGGCGATCTCGGAATTCGCTTCGGATATCAGCGCTTCATGCCGGAGGTCATGGTGGCCGTCGTCATCATCCTGGTTGTGATCGTGCAATCCATCCAGATCACGGGCGACTACGCCGTCCGTCTTGTCAACCACCGTGTGGCGCGCAGCCGTCGTTCCCGCTGAGAGTTTTTCAGGAGCTTCCGATGAATATACATACCACCCCAATCAATCTGCCTCTGCTTGATTTGTCCCGTTTCAACGGCAGCGCCGAGGAGCGCGACAGTTTCATTGAGGAGCTGCGCCGCACTCTTCACGAACATGGCTTTTTCTATCTCACGGGACATGGCGTCGATCCGAAACTCGTGGAGGACGTGGTTGCAACGGCGAAGACGTTCTTCGCACTTCCAGCGGAAGAAAAACTCAAGATAGAAATGGTGAAGTCATCGCATTTCCGCGGTTACAATCGTGCCGGCCTTGAACGGACGCGTGGCGAGCAGGATTGGCGCGAACAGCTCGATATCAACACGGAAGCAGAACCTGCCGAGATCGGTCCGAATAGCCCGGCATGGAAGCGTTTGATCGGCCCGAACCAGTGGCCGGAAGCACTGCCCGAACTTAAGCCATTGTTGCTTGCTTATCAGGCCGAGGTGACACGCGTTGGCATTGATATTCTCAAGGCCATCGCGGCGGCTTTGGGACAGCCGGAAGACTTTTTCGCCCAGATCTATGAGCCGCATCCGTCTCAGCTCCTAAAGATTATCCGTTATCCGGGGCGCGGTGTGGCGGAAAGCGAACAAGGGGTAGGAGCCCACAAGGACGGCGGTTTCGTTACTGTTCTGTTGCAGGATGTTGTCCCCGGTCTGCGCGTTCAGCGGGAAGACGGTGAATGGATCGATGCGCCTCCGGTTCCCGGCACTTTTGTTATCAATACGGGAGAATTGCTTGAGCTTTCCACCAATGGATTCGTGCGGGCAGATGTGCATGGCGTTGTCGCGCCGCCAGCCGGTGTGGAACGCTTTTCCGTCGCCTTTTTCCTGGGCGCCCGATACGATGCAATCATCCCTGTTATAGATTTGCCGGATGAGTTGAAGACCAGGGAGCGCGGCGTTACTGTTGATGCGCTAAATCCAATCTTCCGAGAGGTCGGTGCAAATAATCTCAAAAGTCGCCTCCGGTCCCATCCTGATGTTGCGCGTGCTCATCATGCAGATTTGCTGACACCCGAACAATTGGCGGATCGCTCGCCCGGATCGGCATATTGACAGGTTGGTCGTCATTTTCCAGGGCGTCGTGGTCGTGCTGACGAGGATGCCCTGTTCACCCCATCCCTTGACGGCTAATTGTGCTGGTCTCAACAGTCGTCAAGGAACGAGTTCGGGGGTACGTGGTTGATCCAGATTGTTCCGGATCATGCGACACCCTCACGAGTGACCGCCGCTCATGTTTCGCTTTTTCGCTAACATTTATAAGCTGCGATTGCTGACAGGTGAGCGCGGCAGCTATCATTATGGTGGAAACCTTTTATCATTTTGCCAAGCGGATGCCGGTCTTTTTTTCAAAAGTTTCGGCAGATTGACCGTGTAGTTGTCATTTTGAACAATTTGTTCCCACGAAATTTAACAAATCCACGGCTTGATCGTTCAAAGCATCAATGGAAATCTCCCTGCACTTATAAAAGCGTGAAGTAGGGAGGGGATCGCTGAAATGCCTGTAATGCCCAAATTGTGTGCCGATACCATAGTTTATAACGGCACGATCTGGTGTGGATATGAAGAGGGCACAGTCGAAGCCCTAGCGATCTGGCAAGGCAAGGTGCTTGCTACGGGCACCAAGGATCAAATCTGGTCTTTGAAGGGCGATAATACGCGTTTGATCGATCTGAAAGGGCGCTTTGCCACACCCGGGCTGAATGACGCTCACCTGCATCTCATTTCGATTGGGTTGACACTCAAGTGGATTGATGCGACGCCGCAGGCGGCCCCGACATTGCAAAGCCTGCTTGACGCCATTCGGGAACAAGCTGCTTCCGCACCTCCCGGGGCATGGATCAGAGCACGCGGCTATGACCAGACCAAGCTCGATGTCGGTCGCCATCCGCATAAGTCGGAGCTTGATGCTGTTGCTCCAAACAATCCTGTCATGGTGGTACGCGCATGTGGCCACGTTTCGATCTTCAATTCGAAGGCATTTGAACTGGCGGGTATCGACGAAAATTCCCCGGTACCGGATGGCGGCTTGATCGAGCAAAAGAATGGTACTTTGACGGGGATGGTTGCAGAAAATGCGCAAGGCGCCGTCCGCAAAGCGATCCCCAAGGCAACGACGGAAGAGATGATCGAGGCCATTGAGGCCGCAGGCAGTCTTCTCCTTTCCTATGGCATCACCAGCGTTATGGACGCCGCTGTCGGTCAGGTCGCGGGCTTCGATGAAATCCGTGCCTATAACCTCGCCAAACTCGACAAGCGCTTGCCGGTGCGCACCTGGCTCGTACTGCTCGGCGATCCGGGACCTTCCATTGTCGAAGAATGCTACAAAGCAGGCCTTGTTTCCGGTGTCGGCGATGACATGCTGACAGTCGGTGCCGTCAAGATTTTCCTTGATGGATCGGCGGGCGGACGCACTGCATGGATGAGCAAGCCGTATCTCGGCGACGACGATAATATAGGTGTCCAGATATTGCCGGATGCAGAACTGGAAGCGCTGGTGCTCGATGCCCACAAAAAGGGTTATCAGTTGGCTTGCCACGCTATCGGCGATGCAGCGATTGGACAGCTTATTACAGCCTATGAAAAGGCACTCGCAGCGCATCCCGATCCAGATCGCCGCCATCGTATCGAACATTGCGGATTCTCTACGCCGGAACAGCATGAGCGGATGAAGAAAGCCAGGATTTATCCTTGTCCGCAACAGGTCTTCATATACGATTTTGGTGACGCCTATATTTCTGTTCTTGGCGAGGAACGCGCTCTTTCAAGCTATCCGCTGAAAACTTGGAAGGATCTGGGCTTTAAGCCTGCGACTGGCAGTGATTCACCGGTCTGCCATCCGAACCCCTATCCAAACATCTATTCGATGCTTACGCGCGAAACGGGTAAGGGAACGGTGATGGATACCCGCGAATGCGTGACCATCGAAGAGGCCCTGCAGGTTTATACGGAGTTCGGTGCTTTCTCTCAGAAGCTGGAGAATGTGAAGGGCAAGCTTGTACCTGGGCAGGTTGCTGATATTGCGGTCTTTTCACGCAATATGCTCACCGCGAAGCCGGAAGAGATTCTCAACGACACGCATTGTGTTCTTACCATGCGTGACGGTGAGGTCGTATTCGAACGGTCGTGAGTTAAATGCTCCCGGTTTCCGGGGGCAATAAAAAGAATTGAAGCGTAAACGCTTCGGGGCGATTTCGGGCAGCGAGGTTTCGACAGAGCTGCCCGAAGAACGGTTCATCTGAATCGCAAGAATGACATTTATGAAGGGGAACAACATGAGAAAATTTGCATTGCTGGCAGCGCTGTCCGCAGTCCTGCTGGCCGGAACGGCGGCTTACGCGGCGGACGAACCACGTTCGGGAGGCGTCATCAATTTTGTCGCGCCCTACGGCGACAGCTTCTCGACGCTCGATATTCAAGCATCGCCTGCCACACAAGACGAGTTCTACGCCAAGGCGATTCACCGTACGCTCTATGATTGGGATGCTGATCTCAACAAACCTGTACTCGGTCTTGCAACTGATGTGACTGTGTCCGACGACAGGCTCGTCTATACCTACAAGCTTCGTCAGGATGCATTTTTCCACAATGGCAAGCCTTTGACGGCAGACGACATTATCTGGAGCTATACCCGGATCATGGATCCGAAAAAGGCATTCCCACCGGCACGTTACATCGCCGAAATCAAAGGAGCGGAGGAATATACGCAGGGCAAGGCCAAGGAAATTTCCGGCCTGAAGAAGATCGATGACCATACGCTCGAAATCACGCTGAAACAGCCAATTGATCCGGGCTTCCAGTTCATGCGCAACAACACTGCCATTTACCCGGCAGGTGAGGGTGATAGCGAAGAGTTTCAGCGCCACCCGATTGGTCTCGGACCTTATAAGTTTGCGGAATATGTTCCCGGCTCTCGCCTGACAGTGGAGAAGTGGGACAAGTACTACGAAAAGGGCAAGCCCTACGCCGACAAGATCAATATCATGATCATGGGTGATGCGGCCGCGCGCGACGTTGCGTTCCGCAACAAGGAGATCGACGTAGCCGTGCTCGGGCCGGCACAATATACCGCCTATCTTGCCGATCCTGAACTGGCAAAGAATATGGTCGAGGTAGCTGAGGTATATACGCGCGCCGTCGGCTTTAATCCGGATTTCAAGCCGTTCCAGGACAAGCGCGTTCGTCAGGCAATCAACTACGCCATCGATAGCGATCTCATCATCAAGCGTCTCGTCAAAGACAAGGCCTATCGTGCTGTTGGTTGGCTGCCGAACTCATCGCCAGCCTTCGACAAGGATGCGAAGCCTTATCCGTATGACCCTGAAAAAGCAAAAGCTTTGCTTACTGAAGCTGGGTATCCCGACGGCTTCGAATTCGAATTGACGGCAACGCAAAACGAGAGCTGGGGCCTGACCATCGTTCAAGCGATCATTCCGATGCTCGCCAAGGTCGGTATCAAGGTGAAGGCAAAGCCGGTCGAAGCGTCAGTGCTTGCGGATGTAGTTCCGGCTGGCAATTTCCAGGCCTATATGTGGTCGCTCGAAAGCGGTCCGGATGCACTGACGGCGATGCAGTGCTTCTATTCCACAACCCCACAATCTGCGTGTAACTACCAGAAGTTCTCGAACGCAGAATTCGACAAGATTGTCGATGAGGCAAAGGTGGCGAAAACCGAAGAAGAGAAGAACGAGCTTCTGAAGAAGGCCAACAACCTGTTGCAGGAAGAAGCGCCGGTCTGGTTCTTCAACTACAATAAGGCTGTCATGGCACATCAGCCATGGTTGCATGGCCTGCAGCCGAACTCGGCGGAGCTCGCCGTTCAGTCCTATGAAAAGCTGTGGGTTGATGACACGGTTCCGTCCGGTCGCTAATTCTGGCTGATCTGGATCGGCCCGCTCGTTATCGGGCGGGCCACTGATCCCCTTTGCTCCAGCGTAGTTTACGCTGATCCGAAAGGAGGACCATGTGCTCTATTTTATTTTTCGGCGCGTCTTGCAGATGATACCGACGGTCGTCGCTGTATCACTGCTGATCTTCATCATTTTCAGTGTTGTTCCGGGCAGCATCGCTTCTGGCCTAATTGCCAATGGCAAGGGCATGAACGACCCGAAGATGGTCGAAAAGATCACTCAGGAATTTGGCCTCGACAAGCCTGTCCATGTGCGTTTCGGCAATTATCTGGTTCAACTGGCACAGTTTGATCTTGGTACGTCCTATCGATCAAGACAGCCGGTTGTCTCGCTTATTCAGGAGCGCATGTGGCCAACATTGAAGCTCGCTTTTGCGGCTATGGGGTTTGCGATCCTGATAGGCGTACCGCTTGGGTTTCTCGCGGCACTTAAACCCGGAAGCCTTCTCGACAGTGTGACGATGATAGGCGCAGTCTCGGGCCTCTCGCTACCACAGTTCTGGCTGGGCCTGCTGGCCATGTATCTCTTCGCACTGACACTCGGATGGTTGCCGAGTTTCGGCTATGGCGATGGAGGCATCAGAAACGTCATTCTGCCTGCGCTGACGTTGGGTGTTGCGCCATTGGCGTTGCTGGCAAGAACAACGCGTGCAGCCGTGCTTGAAGTGATGGGCGCTGATTTCATTCGTACCGCCCGCTCTAAAGGCATGAGCAGCTTTCGCTTGGTGAAATGGCATGTCATGCGCAATGCGCTGGTGCTGATTATCACGACAATCGGCTTGCAATTCGGATCGATGATGGGGCAGGCCGTGGTGGTGGAGAAGTTATTCTCGTGGCCGGGCCTTGGTTCCTTGCTGATCGATAGCGTTTCGCTGCGCGACATTCCCGTGGTGCAGGGGGCAATTCTCGTAATCGTGTTGTGGTTTTTGGTCATCAATACGATCGTTGACATTCTCTACGCGGTTATCGACCCGCGCATAAGCCACGAGTAAGCCCATGAAGCTCCGTTTCAATCTCGTATTTGGCGGGTTCGTGTGCATCGTAATCGTAGGCGCTGCCGTATTTGCACCATTGCTGGCGCACTATAATCCGGTTCTCGATGCCGATCTGATGAATGCAGAACTGCCACCCGATGCACAATTCTGGTTTGGCACTGATGCCCAGGGTCGTGATGTTTATTCGCGCATCCTTTATGGTGCGCAAGTGTCTTTGACCGTTGGTGTCGTCTCGCAATGCATCAACACGGTTATTGGTCTGTGTTTTGGCATTTCTGCCGGTTATTTCGGCGGTTGGTGGGATGATTTCGTCAATGGTCTCACTAATCTCATGCTGGCAATTCCGTCGCTGATCTTCGCGCTGGCAATTATGGCGGTCCTCGGCCCCGGTTTGCCAAGCCTTCTGCTCGCGCTTGGCCTGACGAATTGGTCCTGGACTTGCCGCATTGCGCGCAGTTCGACCCTTTCACTAAAGAAGCAGGGCTATATTCAGGCTGCCAAGATGCTTGGCTATAGCGATGCGCGCATCATGATCACGCAGATCGTGCCAAACATGATCGGACCGATCCTCGTTATCGGCACTCTTGGAATGGGCGACGCAATTCTCGCAGAAGCAGCACTTTCCTATCTTGGTCTTGGGATCAGTCCACCGGATCCAAGCTGGGGCAACATGCTCACTGATGCGCGTGAGTTGATCGTGAACGCGCCTTGGGCTGCCGTGTTTCCCGGTTTGGCCATCTTCTTCACGGTGCTTGGACTCAATCTGTTCGGCGACGGTCTTCGCGACTGGCTCGACCCGCATATGAGGACGCGCAAGGTATGAGCGAACAAGCACTTCTTGAGGTAGAGAACCTCCGGATCGATATTGTTTCTGGTTCGAGCAAGCATAACGTGGTCGAAGACGTATCGTTCACTATCGGAGCCGGCGAGACATTCGGACTGGTTGGAGAGTCTGGCTGCGGAAAGAGCATCACTGCACTATCGATGATCGGATTGCTGCGCAAACCACTGTCGATAACGGATGGCGTGATACGCTTCAAAGGGCAGGATTTGCGGTCAATGTCGTCGCGTGAAATGCGCAAGCTGCGCGGCAATCGCATAGCGATGATCTTTCAGGAGCCGATGACTGCTCTCAATCCGTTGTCGCCTGTAGGGCGGCAGATCGCGGAAATGTTCGTGCTGCACCAAGGTGCTACTTGGCACGAGGCGGAGCGCAAAGCGATCGAAGCGCTCGCCAGTGTTCAAGTTCCTGCGCCAGAGCAACGTGTGAAGAACTATCCACATCAGATGTCGGGCGGTATGCGCCAGCGTGTAATGATCGCTATCGCACTCGCGTGTGATCCAGATTTGCTGATCGCTGACGAACCCACGACCGCGCTTGATGTGACTGTTCAGGCGGAAATTCTTCGTCTGATGCAAGAGCTTTGCACTGCACGAGGAACTTCTGTCCTGATGATTAGTCATGATCTTGGTGTCATCGCGAAAATGTGTCGTCGCGTGGGGGTCATGTATGCTGGGCATCTAGTCGAGCAGCGCATAACAGCAGGCCTGTTCCACCACCCGGCTCATCCTTATGCGCATGGTCTTCTGGCCTCTCTACCGCAGCTCGGCTCACGACAAAAAGCAGGTCAGTTGCGGCTGCAGGAAATCGAAGGCGTGGTACCCTCCATTTCCGCTTTTCCAAAGGGCTGCAGGTTCGAGCCGCGTTGTACGCGCGCGACTGATATTTGCCGTGCGCAAAAACCGGGCTGGACGCCACTTGAAGATGCCGGTGTGGTGAGGTGTTTCCATCATGAATGACATGCATTCAGCCAAACTAGCAGAACCATTGGTCCGCATCGACGATGTCTGCGTTTACTTCCCGGTGAGCGGCGGCATTTTCAGTCGCTCAAAGCAATTGCTGCGTGCCGTCAACAATCTCAGCCTGACCCTCAACAAAGGCGAGTGTCTTTCGATTGTTGGAGAGTCCGGTTGCGGTAAATCTACGCTTGCACTCTCCCTCGTCGGCTTGCAAAAGCCGACGAGCGGGCAAATCTATTTTGAAGGACGACCGATCACCGGAAAGGACGAACCGTCGCGGCTGGAACGAGCAAAGATGGCGCAGATGGTCTTTCAAGATCCGTTCGCTTCACTCAATCCGCGCCAGACAGTCTATACGTCCCTGGCGGCGCCCTTGCGACTTCACGGTGTGACCTCGCGCAGCGAAGTCGATGGGCGCGTCGAGGAAATTCTGCGTCTTGTCGGTTTGAAGCCCGAGCAGGCAAAGCGTTTTCCGCACGAGTTTTCGGGTGGGCAACGCCAGCGCATCGGCATAGCACGCGCGCTGCTGCTCAATCCGAAAGTTATCGTGCTTGATGAGCCTGTTTCGGCGCTCGATGTTTCGATCCGGGCTCAGATCATCAATCTGCTGCTGGAACTGAAAGAACGGCTCGGTCTCTCTTATATCATGATCAGCCATGATCTGAGTGTCGTAGAGCATATGAGCGACCGTGTGGCGGTTATGTATTTCGGGCAGATTGTTGAGAGCGGACCGTGGGATCGGATATTCTCGAACCCGACGCATCCCTATACACGGAGACTGATTTCGGCCATTCCCGATCCGATGACGGAATTGACGGGCGGTCGGCTGCTCGACGATACAAGCCCACCGCAAGCACCGGAAGGTTATGCATTCTACCCCGAAAGCTTTGGCACGCACGATGTTCATGAAGTGCCGCCACGGACACAATTCATCGATATAGGCGGGGACCATCGCATTCGCGTTATCGAGAAAGCTTGAGTATCAAGTAAAAAACTAAAAAGCGCCGCTAACCGGCGCTTTTTATTGTCGTAGTATAAAGATCAGCCGCTGATTAGCTTTACTTCCATGAAGTCTTCCAGCCCCCATTTGCCGCCCTCGCGACCATTGCCTGATTGCTTGTAGCCGCCAAACGGACTTCCCGGTGCACGCGATGTGCCGTTGATCTGCACCATGCCAGCGCGCAATTTGCGGGCCACGCGTTTTGCGCGTTCCGGACTACCGGTCTGGATATAGGCTGCAAGCCCGTATGGAGTGTCGTTGGCAATGGCGACGGCTTCTTCTTCGGTATCAAACGGGATCATTGCAAGCACCGGTCCGAAGATTTCTTCGCGAGCAATCGTCATGTCATTGTTTACATCGGCAAAGACGGTTGGCTTGACGAAATCACCTTCGGTGAACCCGTCGGGACGTCCCGTACCACCCGCAACAAGCCGTGCACCTTCATCAATGCCCTTCTGGATCAGGTGTTGAACTTTCTCGAACTGGATTGAGGAGGAAAGCGGGCCGATGTGATCGCCTTCCTTTGCCGGGTCGCCGACCTTCGTGCCTTCTGTTATCTTTTTCGCGAGGTCTACTGCCTTGTCGTAAACTGAGCGCTCCACGAGCATGCGCGTCGGCGCATTACAGGACTGTCCGGTATTCTCGAAGCAATGCGCAAGGCTGCGTGCCATAGTCTTTTCAAGATCGGCGTCGGCGAAAACGATGTTCGGCGATTTGCCACCAAGCTCCAGCGAAACGCGCTTTACCGTTGCTGCTGCTGCTCGCGAAACTGCCGTTCCGGCGCGGGTCGAGCCGGTGAAGGACATCATGTCGACATCTGGGTGTTGCGACAAGGCTTCGCCAACAACGGTGCCTTCACCATTGACGAGATTGAAAACGCCTTTCGGGAAACCTGCCTGATCCACAAATTCGGCAAAGAGCATGGCCGACATCGGCGCAATCTCGGACGGCTTCAGGACGACGGTGCAGCCGACCGCAAGTGCTGGAATAACTTTCAGCGCGATCTGGTTCATCGGCCAGTTCCACGGCGTAATGAGGCCGCAAACACCGATTGGTTCGCGCACGACCGTCTGGTTCGGGTGTTTCGGAGAAAGGATCTCTTCGAACTCGAAGTTTTCAAAGGCCGCAATGAAAGCCTTGGTATGCGAGAGGCCTGCCGCTGCCTGCGATTCCCGCGCAAGTGTAATCGGTGCACCCATTTCGAGTGAAATTGCCTTGGCCATTTCCTCCAGACGGGTTTCGTAAATTTCCACTAACCGTCGGATGTAACCGATGCGTTTTTCCGCCGGGGTTTCGCTCCAGGACGGAAAAGCCTTGCGTGCGGCTGCGACCGCCAGGTCGATGTCTTTTGCGGAACCGGCAGAGATGACGGCATAAGGCTTTTCGTTGGCGGGGTTGATGACCTCAATGGTCTTGGCTTCTATCGGAGCGCGCCACGCTCCATCAATATAGAAGTCTGTTTTCTGGTCGAGGTTTTTCTGAAGCATTGTGCCGTCCTCCGTCGCGCTGAATGTTCGAGTTCAGCATAAGCCAACCCGATTTGCTTTCGACACTAATGCCGGGACATGGCAGCGTCAAAACAGAAGGGTGCATGGAAACATCAATTTTTCTTATTCATTATCGTAGGCTTCAACATCAAAACCCAGGGCAACCAGTCCTTCTTCCAGATAATCTCCGAGAAGCGGTGTGCCTATGAGATATTTGGCTTCACGGCCATTGTCACGATCAGCGGCGGTTGAGAGGGCTTCGTCCCATTCTTCCGCACTGAAATCTCCACGTCCAACCCACATCAAAGCGAGCAGTTCCTGCCGCTCATCTATGTTTAGGGACCGGATAGCCGCAAAAAGTTCCTTGCGGGTGGGATTTGCCAGTGAGGCGTCGAGAATATCAACTTCATTGTCATCGCTGGCATTTGACCCGGATTCTTCATCGGTTGCGGGAACCTGAACGTCATATTCCCGGGCCTTGGCGATTATAAACTCCAGATTGTCGATATTGTTGACCAGCTCGACCACGCTTGCCTCCGTTACCTAGAGCATTTCCAGCAAAAGTGCGAAGTGGTTTTGCGTAGGATAATGCGTAAAAACAAAGAGATAGAGCATTTTTAGTGGTTCAGTTTAAGCTAGAAATGCTCTGGGTTGTTTGGCAAACAACGCTTCCGCAGAGGCTTGGTTCCGGCTGCCTCAGGGAGCTGGATCAGCTTCGCGCAGCCTGTAGCCGACGCCTGTTTCGGTTAGGATATAATGCGGCTGATCCGGGGATTTTTCAATCTTCTGTCTCAGCTGGCGGACATAGATGCGAAGATATTGCACATCAGCCGCCGGCCCCCAGACCTGGCTGAGAATGAAATGGTGCGTCAGCACTTTTCCGGCATGCTGCACGAGAAGACGGAGAATATCGTATTCCTTCGGCGACAGTTTAATTTCTTCACCATTGAGTTTCACAATACGGCGCACAAGATCGACGGTTAGGCCGTCACTCTGGAAAAGTGGCTTTTCTCCCTGCTGTTGCAACCTGTGCCGCAACGCGACACGCAAACGCGCGGCAAGTTCCTTCATACCGAAAGGTTTCGGGACATAGTCATCGGCTCCTTCTTCAAGTGCACGAACAATCCCCGCTTCGTCGGTTCGGCTTGAGAGGACGAGAATAGGCAAGGTCACGCCGGTTTCTCTCCAGCGTTGAAGCAGCGCATGCCCATCAGTGTCAGGAAGGCCCAGATCAAGTATCACGATATCGGGCTTTTCCGTCGTAATGCGCTCGTCGGCTTCGCCACCATTCACGGCCTCGACGACGGTGTAGCCTTCCGTCGTCAGTCCGACCCGCAACAGTTTGCGGATGGCTGGTTCATCGTCGACAACAAGAATTTTCAGTTTCGGATCGTTCATGAGTTCCTGTCAACTTCATCAGCTGGGACGGGCAAAGCGATTGTAAAGACGGCACCGGTGCCTTCATGCCGATTTCCGGCCCGAATAGAGCCCCCCATTGCTTCGATGAAACCGCGAGCGATTGAAAGCCCCAGTCCGGTACCGGCCTGCACGTGATCACCTTTACGCACACGATAGAACGTATCGAACACGCGCTCCAGATCACCGGGTGGAATACCTGGACCCCGATCACTGATTTCCAGTGTTATACGAGACGGAGCAGCATGAGCCTTAATTGTAATCGGTGTGTTTTCGGGGGCATATTTCGCCGCATTGTCGAACAAATTGAACAAGACCTGCTCGAACAGAACGGCATCAAGCTGAACCATAGGCAAATCAGCTGGAACGGCAATGTTGACCTGATGATGAACCAGAATCTTGGCTGCACGATTGAGCGCTGCTCCGACAAGATCACCAACGTAGTGAAGCGACAGATTGGGCTTCATCGCTCCTGCTTCAATCCGCGTCATATCGAGGAGGTTTGCGATGAAGCGGTTCAAGCGCTCTGATTGGTCTACCACGGTTGCAACGAGATCGGAACGGTCTGTATCTGGCAATGAGCCGGAATAGTCGCGCAAGGTCGTGGCTGCGCCCAGAATTGCCGCCAGCGGGGTCTTCAGATCGTGTGAGATTGAGGTGAGCAGGGCCGAACGCAATTTGTCAGCTTCGGCGGCGAGTTTTGCTCGCTCCACATCACCGACAAGCTGAACGCGTTCGATGGCAATTGCGGCCTGATCGGCCAAAGCCTCGAAGAGACGCTGTTGTTCAGGCGTGAGGATAGGCCCCATGCGATCATTGTCGAGGCCGATGACGCCAACTGATGTTCTGGCGGTTTTGAGAGGCAGATAGAGTCGCTTGGCACCCGGCAAAGTATTGGCACCACGCCCAGCGGGAAGGTCGTGCTCCCAGGTCCAGTGTGCTGCAGCGATATCGGCGTCATCCAGAGTGTCATCAGGCGGATAACCACCTCTGACCGTTATACTGTTTCCTTCAGGGAGAAGGATCACGACCCGCACCTTGAGCATTGATGCGATCTGGAATGCGGTGGCCCATAACACATCATCGAGCGAGCCAGTCCCTGCCAGCTTTTTGCTGAAGAGATACAGATCTTCCGTCATGCGTGCACGTTGCCGTGCCGCTGCAGCCTGCCGCTGGACCCGGCTCGCCAGATTGCTGGCAATGAAACTCACGAACAGGAAGAAAATCAGCGCCACAACACTTTCAGGATCGGCGATGGAAAGCGTGTAGAGGGGAGAAAGAAAGAAGAAATTATAGGCGAAAGCGCTAAGTACGGATGCGAAAAGCGCTGGCCAAAGACCAAGGGTGACCGCAACACCAAGAACGCCGACAACGAACACCAGTGCTATGCTGCGCACATCCAGAAACTGGTCGAGCAGCAAGCCGGTGACAAGCGCTATTCCTGTCATCACCATACCGATCAGATAGGGCGTGATGTCGGGCGTTGCCTTCTGACTGGCGGTCTTTACCTTACGAGGGGCCTCCCCGTTTTCATAGTCGACACCTGCCGTTATGTGAATGTCGATGGCGCCGGAGAGCCGCACCAGTTCTCGTGCGATGGAGCCGTCGATCATCTCACGCCAGCGCGATTTTATCGATTTTCCGGCGACGATCTGGGTGAAATTGTGTGTTGAAGCATAGCGAACAATGTCTTCGGCGACGGATTGACCGGGAATGATGATTGTTTCCCCGCCGAGCTGTTCGGCAAGCCTCAATGCCGTTGCAAGCCTGTCCTTTGCTTCTTCAGTAAGCCCCGCAGACCGTGCCGTTTCTATATGGATGGCCGCCCAAGGTGCACGAAGACGATCCGCAAGCCGACGCGCGTAGCGAACCAGCGATATACTACGGGGGCGTTCATCGACCGCAACCAATATGCGGTCGCCTGCAGCCCATGGCCCTTCAATGGCATGGGCGCGCATGTGACTGAGCAGTTGCTCGTCGACACGCTGGGCGGTGCGGCGCAGTGCCAATTCACGCAACGCGGTCAGATTCCCGGGAGAAAAGTAATTGCGGATCGCTCGTTTCGCGGTCTTTGGTAGGTAAATCTTGCCTTCATTAAGACGTTTGATGAGATCATTCGGCGTGAGATCGATAAGCTCAATGTCGTCGGCACGGTCGATGATGCTGTCGGGTACTGTTTCACGCACACGGATACGCGTGATCTGTGCCACAACATCATTTAGGCTTTCGACATGCTGGATGTTGAGCGTCGTATAGACATCAATCCCGCGCGCCAGAATTTCCTCGACATCCTGATAACGTTTGGGGTGTCTGCTGCCCGGTGCATTCGTGTGCGCCAGTTCATCCACAAGAACCAGTTGCGGTTTGCGAGCCAGCACAGCATCGATATCCATTTCATCCAAGAGATGCCCGCGATAGGCCACTTGCGCACGCGGAATAATCTCAAGCCCTTCCGTCAGCGCTTCGGTTTCCACTCGACCATGTGTCTCGACAACGCCGATGACGACATCTATGCCATCAGCTTTGCGCGCGCGACCGGACATCAGCATTTCATAGGTTTTACCAACACCCGGCGCGGCACCGAGAAATATCTTCAGGCGGCCACGCGTTTCGCGTTCCGCCTGTTCAAGCAGAGCATCGGGGGACGGTCTGTTCTCGCCGAAGCGAAGCGGGTCCGATGTCAAATAAAGCTCCTGAAAGGAAGGGGCGGCAAATCATGCCGCCGCCAGTTATTCTACTTGGTGCTGGTCCTGTCCAGAACAAGGTTCAGCTTCAGAACATTGACCACCGGTTCCCCGAGAAATCCGAGCTCACGAGCTTCAACTTGTTGCTCAACAATTCCTCGCAGTGCGGCTTCATCGATCCCGCGCGCCTTTGCGACACGCGGCACCTGATAGAAAGCTGCTTTCGGTGAAATATGCGGATCGAGACCGCTTGCGGATGTTGTCACAAGGTCAATCGGTGGTCGTGCAGAACCTTCATCTTGTGACAGGACGGTGGCGTCAGCTTTAATTCGTTCAATGAGTTTTGGATTGGTTGGGCCAAGATTGGACCCGCCAGAACTCGCGGCATCATAACCGTTTTGCCCTGCCGCAGATGGGCGACCGTGAAAATAGCGGTCGCCGGTAAAACCCTGTCCGACTAACTCGGAACCAATGATTGTACCGTCCTTTTCGATCAGGCTGCCATTGGCATTAGTGGGGAAGATTGCCTGGGCGATACCGGTCATGCCGAGCGGGTAGAGCAACCCGGTTATGACAGTGAGCGACACGATCATCACAAGCGCTGGACGAAGTTGTTTGAGCATTTTTGCTAATCCTTATGCGAGGCCAAGGGCGGTAATGGCCATATCGATGGCCTTGATGCCGATGAATGGCACGATGACGCCGCCGAGGCCGTAGATCAGAAGATTGCGCGAGAGGAGCGCACCTGCGCCGACCGGCTTGTAGGTCACACCTTTCAGCGAAAGTGGGATCAGAGCCACAATAATCAGAGCATTGAAGATGATGGCCGACAGGATGGCACTCTGCGGCGTGGAGAGCCCCATGATATTGAGCGCGCCAAGCTGAGGATAGAAAGCGAGAAACATAGCCGGAATGATCGCAAAATATTTTGCAATGTCATTGGCGATGGAGAAGGTCGTCAACGCTCCCCGTGTCATCAGCAATTGCTTGCCGATTTCAACGATTTCAATGAGCTTGGTGGGATCGCTATCAAGATCGACCATATTGCCTGCTTCTCGCGCGGCAACCGTGCCGGTATTCATGGCCACGCCGACATCCGCCTGAGCAAGGGCAGGGGCGTCGTTTGTACCGTCTCCGCACATTGCAACAAGTTTCCCCTTCGCCTGTTCCTCTCGGATAAGCGACAGCTTGTTTTCTGGCGTTGCCTGCGCAAGAAAGTCATCCACACCTGCTTCGGCAGCGATGGCTGCTGCGGTCATAGGGTTGTCGCCGGTAATCATGACAGTGCGGATACCCATCCGGCGCAATTCGGCAAAGCGCTCGCGGATGCCGCCTTTGACGATGTCCTTCAGGTGCACGACACCGAGAAGGTGGCCATCTTTAGCGACGGCAAGCGGTGTGCCGCCAGCCTTGGCGATTGTGTCAGCGATAGACTGTAGTTCCGACAGTGTTCTTTCATCGGCGTGGCTATTCTGGTCCACATAGGCAAGCACAGCATCCACAGCGCCTTTGCGAATGACGGAACCCTCAATATCGACGCCGCTCATGCGGCTTTGCGCGGTGAATGGTACAAAATGGGCGTGAAGACCTTGCATGTCACGGCCACGTAAACCGTATTTTTCCTTGGCCAGAACGACGATGGAACGACCTTCGGGCGTTTCGTCGGCAAGCGAGGCCAGTTGCGCTGCATCGGCAAGCTCTTGCTCGGTTACGCCATTGACCGGCACAAAAGCGGTCGCCTGACGATTGCCAAGAGTGATCGTGCCGGTCTTGTCAAGCAGAAGCGTGTCCACATCACCCGCTGCCTCGACCGCACGACCGGACATGGCAAGCACGTTGAAGCGTACGAGGCGGTCCATGCCTGCGATACCAATGGCAGAAAGCAAGGCGCCGATTGTCGTCGGGATCAGGGTCACGAAGAGCGCAACCAGCACCGTGACGGGGATATAACCGCCTGCATAAGTCGCAAAGCTAGGGATCGTAACAACGGCGAGCACGAATATCAGCGTCATGCCTGCAAGCAGAATGTTGAGCGCGATCTCGTTGGGTGTCTTCTGGCGTTCTGCACCTTCCACCAGCCTAATCATCTTGTCGATAAAGGTGGAACCCTGCGCGGCGGTGATGCGTACCTTGATCCAGTCGGACAAAACTTGTGTTCCACCTGTAACGGCAGAGCGATCGCCGCCAGATTCACGGATGACAGGCGCGGATTCGCCGGTAATGGCGGCTTCATTGACGGATGCGACACCTTCAATGACTTCACCGTCGGAAGGGATGATGTCATTGGCTTCCACAAGAACGATATCGCCAACTTTCAAGCTGGTTCCCGGCACACTTTTCCAGTTTGGTCCCTCGGGACTATCCAGAAGTTTAGCTTGTGTTTCCGTTCGTGTCCGGCGCAGCGAGTCTGCTTGTGCCTTGCCTCGGCCTTCTGCGACGGCCTCGGCAAAATTCGCAAACAGAACTGTGAACCACAGCCACAAGACGATCTGGAATGAAAAGCCGACACTGGGATTGCCGGTGGCGACGTCTTTCAGCAGCAGCAAAGTTGTAAGCGCTGAAACGACGGCAACCACGAACATCACCGGATTGCGCGCAAGACTCCTGGGATTGAGCTTGCGAAAGGCATCGCCGATGGCGGGTAAAAGGATGCGGGCATCAAGAATGCTCGCGGATTTGGACTGGCTCATAACAGAGGCTCCAGTAAAATTACGTTTCCGTTCGGAAAGCTCAGATCAATCCGGCAAGCTGAACCGCGAGAAGGAGTGCGGTCGTTATCAGAAGGATCGAGAGAATGCAGCTTGAGGGTTTGAGCATCAAAACATCTGCCCCTTGATCATTGCGAGGTGTTCGGCAATGGGGCCGAGCGCCAGCGCCGGGAAGAATATCAGGCCTCCAACCACAAGAATGACACCGATCAGCAAGCCCACGAAAAGCGGCCCTGTCGTCGGGAAGGTGCCTGCAGATTGCGGTGCAGCTTTCTTGGCGACAAGTGAACCGGCGATCGCCATGGCAGGCAGGATCACGAGAAACCGGCCCATCAGCATGGCAAGCCCGATGGTGATGTTATACCAGGGCGTATTGCCGGAGAGGCCGCCGAAGGCGGAACCATTATTCGCTGTGCCTGAGGTATAGGCATAGAGAATTTCCGAGAAACCATGTGGTCCGGGATTGGCGATCGATGCCAGCCCTGTTGGAATAACGGACGCTATGGCGGTAAAACCCAGAATTGATAACGGAAGGCAGAGAACGGCGAGCATCGCCATTTTCACTTCCTTGGCTTCGATCTTCTTGCCCAGATATTCAGGCGTGCGTCCAACCATCAGCCCGGCCACGAAAATGGCAACGACAACAAACAGGACGATACCGTAGAAGCCTGCACCTACGCCGCCGATGATGATCTCGCCCAGCATCATGTTGATCATGGGGATCATTCCGCCCAGTGCCATCATGCTGTCATGCATGGCGATCACGGCACCGCATGATGCAGCGGTGGTAACGACGGCGAAGAGCGCGGACATTGCGATGCCGAAACGTGTCTCCTTGCCTTCCATGTTGCCACCATCAACGCCGAGTGCATGGATGAGGGGATTACCGGCAGCTTCTGCCCAGTAGCAGATTGCAACGCCTGCGACGAACAATATGCCCATCGCAGCAAAGATTGCCCAACCCTGACGTTCGTTGCCGACCATTCGCCCGAAGACGTTGGTAAGCGAAGCGCCGATTGCGAAGATCGCAACCATCTGGATCATGTTGGAGATGGCATCCGGGTTTTCAAAAGGATGCGCGGAATTGGCATTGAAGAAACCGCCGCCATTGGTGCCGAGCATCTTGATGGCGAGCTGCGAGGCAACCGGCCCAAGCGCGATCACCTGTCTCGCGCCTTCCAGCGTTGTTGCTTCGGCATAAGCACCAATCGTTTGCGGCACACCGAGGCTGACGAAAGCCAAGGTAAGGATAATGCACAAGGGCAAAAGGACGTAGAGTGTGCATCGTGTAAGATCGACCCAGAAATTTCCGAGCGTCTTCATGGATTTGCGCGAGAATGCACGAATGAGTGCAATGGCGATGGCAACGCCAGTAGCAGCCGAGACGAAGTTCTGTACCGTCAGTCCTGCCATTTGCGTCAGGTAGGACATGGTGCTTTCGCCACCATAGTTCTGCCAGTTGGTGTTGGTAACAAAACTGGCAGTGGTGTTGAAGGCCAGGTCCGCCGGGACGTCGCTCATACCCATCGGGTTGAAGGGCAGAGAGCCCTGAAACCGTTGCAGCATGTAAAGCAGCAAAAAGCCGGCCAGATTGAACAATAGCAGGGAAGCAGCATAGGTTGTCCAGTGCTGTTCTTCTCGTTCTGCTGTGCCTGCGAGGCGGTAAAGCCCCCGCTCGACCGGAACGAGTACAGGTGAAAGGAGCGTCCGTTCACCGCCGAAAACGCGCGTCATGTAGCCGCCGAGCGGTTTGACGAGCAAAATGATGATCCCGCAAAAAACGAGAATCTGAATCCATCCATTGATTGTCATGGTCTTTTCCGAGGCCTGAAAGGCTGCCGGTTACGCGGGCTTGGCCGGAGATCGGCCTAGAACCGCTCCGGTCGTATGAGCGCGTAAAGGAGATAAGCGGCTATAAAGGCTGCAACCAATGCGCCAGCGACGTATTCGATCATCATGGCGACGCCTCAAAGCCTTTCGCAGATGCGCAGATAGCCGAACAGCAGCGCGAAGAAGCCGATGCCGATTGCAAGGACGGCGAAATCCATAGTCATGCCTGAATTGCCCGAAAGGGCTCCCTGTTTCTTACAGGGACATTATGTTGCCGCATTGCATAGGGTTTCGAGAGCGAGCGCTGCTTCAAAAAATAAAAAACTCATATATGGAATGCGGTCGATAAAGGCCGATGTTGCCGTCTTGTCTTTCACTAGAGCGATGTTGCCGCGGCAGCTGCACGACCGGCCGTTCGTCCGGAAAAGATGCAGCCGCCGAGGAATGTGCCTTCAAGTGCATTGTACCCATGATAACCGCCACCGCCGAAGCCTGCAGCTTCGCCTGCAGCGTATAGACCGGGCACCTTTTCTCCTGCCGCATTGAGAACTTGGGCGTCCATATCGGTATGCAAACCGCCAAGTGTCTTGCGTGTCAGAATATGAAGTTTGACGGCAATAAGCGGACCGTTGGAGGGTTCCAGCAGAGAATGCAGCGGCACGGCGCGCGTGAGACGGTCACCGATATAGGCTCGGGCATTATGGACCGCCATCACCTGAGCATCCTTGGAGTAGCGGTTGACGATCTCGCGATCTCGCGCTTCGATTTGATCACGGATGTGGTCAGGCTTCAGAAGCTTCTCTCCCGTCAAACCGTTCATTTTTGCAATGAGCTCATCCAGTGTTCCAGCTGTGATGAAATCTGCTCCGTTATCGAGAAAGGCTTGGACCGGCGGCGGTGGCGCTTTACCGAGGCGACTTTTAAGCAAAAGCTTCCAGTTTTTGCCCGTGAGGTCCGGATTTTGTTCCGATCCGGACAGAGAGAACTCTTTGCGGATGATTTTTTCGGTCAGGATGAACCACGAATAGTCGTAGCCGGTCGAAAGAATATGTTTGAGCGTGCCAAGAGTGTCGAAGCCAGGAAGATAGGGAGCGGGAAGACGATTGCCCTTAGCGTCGAACCAAATGGAAGAAGGCCCCGGCAGAATGCGAATGCCATGGTTTGGCCAGATCGGGTTCCAGTTTCGCACGCCTTCCGTATAGTGCCACATGCGATCAGCATTGATGACATGCCCGCCCGCAGCCACGGCAATATCTATGCCGCGTCCATCAACATGAGCTGGTACTCCCAATACCATTTCTTTCGGGGGAATGCCGAGTCTGTCGCGCGGCCATGCCCTTCGAACCTTGTCGGGGTCACCGCCTATGCCGCCAGATGTGACGATTACACAGTCAGCAAAATAGGCAAATTCGCCAATGGTGTCGCGTGACGAAGATTGCCCGCGCTCGACAGTCGATGGCACCAGCACCTCTCCATAGACACCACTGACGCGCCCGCCGGTAGTGGCGATACTATTGACTCTATGACGGCATTTTAGGGTTATGAGCCCTTTGCTGATTGCTGCACGGAGCGATCGTTCAAATGGTGCTACGACAGCAGGTCCTGTTCCCCAGGTTACATGAAAGCGTGGCACTGAATTGCCGTGACCATCGGCTTTTGCTCCGCCACGCTCCGCCCAGCCAACAACAGGAAACCAGCGCATGCCGAGACCATGCAGCCATGGGCGCATTTCTCCTGCGGCAAACTCCAGATAGGATTCGGCCCAGCGTTTCGGCCAACGATCTTCCGGCCGATCAAATTGTGCCGATCCGAACCAGTCCTGCCGCGCGAGGTCGATATTGTCCTTGATGCCAAGGCGACGCTGTTCCGGGCTGTCGACCATAAATAATCCGCCGAGTGACCAGAACGCTTGTCCACCAATGGAATTGTCACCTTCCTGTTCGAGAAGAATGACCTTGCGACCCGCAAGAGCCAACTCATGAGCGGCAACAAGCCCAGCTAATCCGGCACCGATGATGATTGCATCCGCATTCTCCATCCCCGCTTCCTCTCTCCCAAAAGGCGCTCGATGAGCGCATCGTGACTGAAGGGATGATGTGTTGCAAGCGGTCGTCGGGTGTATTCAACCGAAGAAATAAAGCACGATCCAGTCGGCAATCAGCTTGATGGAAAGTCCAAACAAGGTCAGCTGCACGAGCAGGAAAAATGGACCGTCGGGCATTATCCGGGTTAGTTTGGCACCGACGAAGGTGCCGATGACTGCGGCAGGGACCAACCAAAGGCCGAGCGAGGTATCGAGATTGGAGAACTGCTGCAACTGCCAGTAGGGAACGAGTTTTGCGGCGTTGACGATGGCAAAAAGAATAGTCGAGGTGCCGGCGAAGACGAGTTTTGGAAGATGCTGCGGCAGCACGTACATCTGGAACGGTGGCGCCCCGGAATGAGAGACAAAGCTGGTCAGACCTGTGAGAACGCCCCAAAAGACGCCGCTAGGAACATCCGCCTTTCGCGCGCTTTTGCGGTAACGCGCCCCGAACCAAGCATTGAAGCAGAAAAGGATGCCGACCAAGCCGACCAGCATTCCGATGAAGGTAGGAGAAAGATGTGCGCTGAACATCCAACCAACGCCAACGCCGAGAATTGCTGCTGGGGTCAGGATTGCAAGATTGCGTGCTGAGAAGTGATGGCGATAAAGATATAGGCCAAACATGTCGCTGATGACATAGATCGGAAGCAAAAGTGCGGCGGCGGTGACCGGCGATATGACCAGCGCCATCAAAGGAACCGCGAGCGTACCGACGGACGGCAACCCACCTTTCGAAAGCCCAACAAGAAATGCCGCAATGACTGCGATTGTGAGAAAAAGAGGCGTGTGTTCGAGCATGTGATAGGGCAGCTTTGCGGTGGGGGGAGAAAACATCTCCGGCGTTGGGCCAGAGATGTTGTGATTGGATGTCAGGCGTGGGCCCATTCCCAGTAAAGCGCCCGTGCCCGCTTCGTCAGTGGTCCATATTCAAGTTTGCGATCATCAAAACCGACAATTGGCACAACTTTGCTCATATTGCCTGTCGAGAAGATTTCATCCGCTTCGCGGAAATCTTCGATCTTTAAAGTGGTTTCATGGACGGTGACGCCTGCTGTGCGCAAAAGCCCGATTACGCGCTGGCGAGTAATGCCGTTGAGGAATGTACCATTGGGCGCTGGTGTGAAAACCTCGCCACCACGTACCATGAAGACGTTTGAGGTTGCTGTCTCCGCAACGTTGCCAAGCACGTCGGTCACCAGCGCATTGTGAAAGCCTTTTGCCTTTGCCTCGCGCAGCATGCGCGCGTTGTTCGGATAAAGGCAGGCGGCCTTGGCATTGACCGGCATGACTTCCAGATATGGCCGACGGAACGATGTCGTGGTGACCGTGAAACCCTTCGGCTCGACCATGGGGATCGCTTCAAGGCAGAGTGCAAAATCCGTTGACGATGCGAGCGGAGCGACTGCGCTGGCGTCACCTTCTTCTGCCCAGTACATGGGGCGGATATAAACGTCTGTTCCAGGCGTGAACTTTTTCAGGCCCTCACGCGCAAGCGTCTCGATGTCATTGGCGGAAAGTGTCGGTTCTAATCCCAAAACACGAGCTGAATCATTGGCGCGGGCAGAATGGCGGTCAAGGTCTGGTGTTACGCCTTCAAAGAGGCGTGCACCATCAAATACCAGCGAACCAAGCCAGGTCGCTTGTGAGGCTGCACCGAGAATGCGAACATCGCCTTCACGCCATTCGCCCTTGTAATAGGTCCACATCGCGCGTTTATCGGTCATTTCCCTAGTCCTTTGACAATATATTTCTCGTGCTTCTGCCCGCGTCAGAGCGCTGTCAAACACAAATCGTTATCGGAAAAATGCTCAAAGCGTCTTGATATGGTTGAATCAGGTTAACGTCCTAAGCACTTCTGTTTGAAGCGTTATTTCATCAACCGTGGACAGGCTACCTATATCGTAGGAGCAGGCAACGCCGGAGACAAGCGCGAACTTGTCACTGTTCGCTTTCAAGATTGTTCGGTCTTGTCTTCTACAAGTGCCGGAGTTGGTTCCGATGTGACAACAGCCGGAGGCCCCTCAACACCGCGTTGCCTTTCGCGGATAAAGGTGAAGAGACCGGAAATAGTAATGAGAACGATGCCGATCAGCATGGGCATATCTATGTGATCGTGGAAAACAAAATATCCGAAAAGGATCGCCCATATCATCTGGCTATACTGTGGGGACGCAATTGCACTTGCTGGCGCGCGTTGGGCTGCAAGCATCAGCAGGATATTGGCTAGCGCGGCAAGAAGACCGTATCCCGCAAGATAAACCCATTGCTCGGTATCTGGCGCTTCATAGGACGGGGTCATCAAGGCCCCGCAGATGATGATAGGGCCGATTAGTCCGCTTGTATAAAGCGATATGCGCTTTTCATGCTTACCCATAACGCGGAAGATGATGATGCTCATCGCACCGCCCATGCCAGCCGCCAGTGCGCCTAGGTGGCCGATCGAGAGCTCCCTGAACCCGGGGCGGAGCACAATCAGAACGCCGATAAAGCCGATCAGAACTGCTGACCATCGCCGCCAGCCAACCTGTTCCTTCAAGAATACTACTGAAAGTATAGTCACGTAGGCTGGGAGAAGGAAAATGAGCGCGAAGGCTTCCGCCATAGAGAGATGTGTGAATGCCGTAACGCTTCCTATTGTTCCCATAGCCGCCGTTACGGTTCGCAATAGCCACATTTTGATATTGGTGGTGCGAAACATATCGAGCCAGACATCGTCAGCATTCTTTGTAAATGGAATAGCCAGCAGACCAAGTACAGCGCCGAAGAATGCCACTTCGTAAGGTGACAGCGTGCCATCAAGAAACTTGACGCAGGCGTCGCTTACAGCGAATGCCGCATAGGACGCAAACGCGAGAAAAATACCGTAAAGCATGTCAATGTCCGAAAGAAACGGGGGGAGGAGTTCGTTCCTGCCGCTCCCTTAATCGATTAGAAGCTTATTGGCAAAAGGCTTTTCTGAAAATTCGCATTTAAGACTATAATTGGGCCATTGCTTGGAAAAGAAGTAAATTCGACCTTTTCAAGGTTTTGAGCTCAAGCAAAAACGCATGCCTCATTTGCAATCATATCCGTGGTGGAAATTTGGGCAAACGCCTATTTGATAATCATCCAAACGAGGAGAAAGCAAATGAACATTCGTCAGAAAGTACAGCAGTTCGTGTCCCGCCGCCGCGCTATCCGTGAGCTCGGTGCAATGGACGACCATCTTCTTGCCGATATCGGTGTTTCGCGTTCGCAGATTCACAGCGCCGTTTTCGGTAAGTAATAGCTTATGGCGTTTCTCTCGAAAGATCGCCCCATAAGTGAAAATCGAATAAAGTAACAAAGCGTCGGTCTCCAGTCCCGGCGCTTTTGTTTTATGCGTTGCCCCTTAAATAGTTTCTTGACCTGAAGGTCTGTGGTTCTGACTGCGCGATGCCGCTTTCCCAGTCGTTACAGCTTTAGTTTCTTGCCCGCTCATTATTCAGCTGTTTATCGCTAATGAGACATAATCCGTACCATTTTGGGACAGATCGCTGTTGTCGCCAACGCAATTTTCCGCCAGCTTGTATTTGCGGGGGCAGGCGATGAAGATACGGCGTTTCCGTTTTAAACTGCGGTTTGTTTGCTAAACTTCATCGCCTCATATTTCATAGCAATGTCTATTGCCGGTTGGTGTTGCGTTTATTGTTCTAAATTATTGCCAGTCAGTATTGCGTGGAATACAGGAGTGCACGCAATCTAGCTCTTGCGCATCGGGCGGTGTCAGGCTTATCTGGCCGCCCGATGACGCAAAGGCAGATACAGCATGGATATTATCTGGCGCGGGATTTTGATTGGAATTGGCGCAACCGTCGTAATGGACTTGTGGGCGCTGATACTGGCCGCAATACCAGGGCAGAGGCGCCCAAATTGGGGGCTGGTCGGTCGCTGGTTCTGGCATCTCCGCCACGGGCAAATTTTCCACGATAATATTTCTGATGCCAAGCCCTATAAGCATGAAGTAGCACTTGGCTGGATTGGGCATTATGCGGTCGGTATTCTTTACGGTGTCATCTTTGCCATTTATGGTGGTGCGGAATGGTTTTCCGACCCGGTCTTTTTGCCGGTTTGGATTTTCGGTATACTGACAGTATCGGCAGGGTGGTTTTTGTTGCAACCCGGTTTGGGAATCGGTTGGGCGGCTTCAAAATTGCCGAATGCGGGTAATGTACGTTTGCTCAATCTTATTGCACATACTTTTTTTGCTCTCGGCATGTATGGCACGGCTTTGCTCTTACAAAGCCCATTTCAATCAGTTAGTTAGAAATAATCGCGCCCCTCTCGCAAATTGTCTTTTTTGAATCTGTTTCAAATATTTCCCGGCAAATGAGTGACTGGCGCGTGATGAAATCTCAGTCCACACTAAATCATGTCAACAAACTGGCATTCACGCGGCAGAACTGTGCTTTTGTCCGTGATGGGTGTATGGGGAACTTGTCCGACTGCAAATCTGCAGCGGCAACTAACATTATGGCAATCGCATAGGTTGCCTCAGCTCGGCTCTTTACGAAGCGCAACAAGTTGCGCGTCGTGAATTAACGCGAACTGAGGCGCCAATTGACGGGCGCTTGCCTTGGAGGGACGATGCTCGAAAAGCTGTTCAAATTACAGGAACACGGCACTACGGCGAGAACGGAAATCATTGCCGGCGTGACGACCTTCCTGACGATGTCTTACATCATCTTCGTGAACCCGGACATTCTGTCCACTACGGGTATGGACCGAAACGCTGTTTTCGTTGCCACCTGCCTTGCGGCAGCTCTTGGCTCGATCATCATGGCGCTCGTTGCGAACTGGCCTATCGGCATGGCGCCCGGCATGGGGCTTAACGCCTTCTTCGCCTTCACTGTAGTCGGGGCGATGGGCTTTTCCTGGCAGCAGGCGCTTGGTGCCGTTTTCATTTCCGGCATTATCTTCCTGATCTTGACGGTAACGGGTGTACGCCGCTGGTTGGTCGAAGGCATTCCGCATTCGTTGCGTAGCGCGATTGCTGCGGGTATCGGTATGTTCCTGGCCCTGATCGGTCTCAAAAGCGCTGGTGTTGTTGTTGGCAACCAGGCAACTTTGGTCGGTCTGGGGGATCTGACGAAAGCTGGCCCGCTGTTGGCGATTGCCGGTTTCTTCATCATTGCAGTGTTGGATGCCCTGAAAGTTCGCGGTGCGATCCTCATCGGTATTCTTGTCGTCACCGTCGCATCGATTGCTCTCGGTATCAGCCAGTTCGGCGGCGTTTTCTCGGCTCCTCCGAGCTTGGCGCCAACGTTCCTTCAGCTTGATGTGATGGGCGCTCTGCATACCGGCATTCTGCACGTCATTCTGGTTTTTGTACTGGTTGAAGTTTTTGACGCCACTGGCACGCTGATTGGCGTGGCAAAGCGTGGTGGTCTGATCGAACCGGGTAAACCAAACCGTCTCGGACGCGCCCTTTTTGCCGATAGCACGGCAATCCTGGGTGGCTCGCTTCTCGGTACGTCTTCTACGACAGCTTATGTTGAAAGCGCGTCTGGCGTTCAGGCTGGCGGTCGCACGGGTCTGACGGCTCTGGTTGTTGCACTCCTTTTCCTTGCAGCCTTGTTCATTTCGCCGCTCGCCGGTTCGGTTCCGGCCTATGCTACGGCACCGGCTCTGATCTACGTCGCTTGCTTGATGATGCGTGAACTGACTGAGATCGAATGGCACGATGTAACGGAAGCCGCGCCTGCTGCACTGACGGCTTTGGCTATCCCGTTCACCTATTCGATCGCGAACGGTCTCGCCTTTGGCTTCATCAGCTACGTCGTGCTCAAGGCCTTCACCGGCAAGGCACGTGATGTGCATCTTGCTACCTGGTTGGTTGCTGCACTCTTCGTCATCCGCTTCGCATTCTTTGCGGAGTAACAATAGATGCGTCGGACCGAAACGGTCCGGCGCTTTTCTGCAACATCGGGAGGAATAGAACTGTGCAAACAGATGAACTGAAACTGCTTGAAAAACTGATCGACGTTATCGAGCAGGATGTCATTCCGCTGACCGAACGAGGCGTTGCGGAAGGCAACAAGGTTTTCGGCGCAGCTTTGTTGCGCAAATCAGATCTATCCCTTGTTCTTGCGGAAACTAACAACGAGACTGAAAACCCGCTCTGGCACGGTGAAGTGCACACTTTGAAGCGTTTCTACGAAATGCCGGAGAATGGACGTCCGGATACGAAAGACATGGTCTTTCTTTCCACTCATGAACCTTGCTCCATGTGCCTTTCGGCCATTACCTGGAGCGGTTTCGACAATTTTTACTACCTGTTCAGCCATGAGGATTCACGAGATGCTTTCTCGATCCCTCACGACTTGAAGATTCTCAAGGAAGTCTTCACGCTGGAGCCGGGTGGGTATAACCGCGATAATACCTTCTGGCACAGTCATTCGATTCCGAAGATGGTTGCGTCGCTACCAGACGCTGACCGCCATCGTCTCGGCAAAAGGCTCGATGCTATTTTCGCCAAGTATGACGAATTGTCCGGCACTTATCAGGCGAGCAAAGATGGAAACGCTATTCCTCTCAATTGAGGAGAAATCGTTTCATATGGTCATACGCCTGAAATAGGCACATGCCAGAGGGGATGCGCGATGTCGGATATTCGGCTCGCGCATTTTTCATGTCTGACAGGACGAGCATCATGACCTCTGACCATACAATATCAGCGATTGGCTTCTGCACCCCTACGGGTGACGGTAATTTCAGCACGCTTGAGGGCGCAATCCGCAATATCGTCGAACTCGGTTCGGAAGCTGTCGAACTGTCGCTATATGGCGAGGAAATAATCTCAGGCGGTCGTCTCATTCCGCATCGCGTGGATCGTCTCATCGATATCACCAGACAGTTCGACATGCGCTACAGCGTTCACGGACAGATTGTTTCCAACTTCATGGATCGAGAGCATCTGGATTATCAAAAGGCGGTTGTTCGGGCGATGCTGGAACTCTGTGACCGTGTCGGAGCGGAAGTTCTGGTTCATCACTCCGGCCATGCTCCGATGCCTGCACTTTCTCGTATTCCCGACCTCGACAAGATGGAACGGGACGCGCTCGCCGAAATGGCGGAGCTTGCGAAAACTTATGGCGTCCGGATCGCGCTGGAGAATATTTTCGCGATGAGCGATGCTGAATATCGCCAGACACCGGCTCAGGTTGCCGAAACAGTAGTTGCGGTCAATCATTCTTCCGTTTGCGGTCTGATCGATTTCAGCCATGCCTATATTGAATGCACACGTCTGGGGATTGACTGGCGTCCGCAAATTCGCGCTATGGCTCCTGTGACCGGACATCTGCACGTTCACGATAGTTTTGGCCGTCCTTATACGATGACCAAGTTTTATCATCCTGCCGAGGCAACAGCACTCGGTATCGGCGATCTGCACCTGCCGATCGGCTGGGGTGATATTCCGTGGGAAGAAATTTTCGACGAACTGACTTTTTTGCCCGATACATTCCTAATCATGGAAATCGGAGAAGATCGTTTCAGTACCGAACAAGCCGACAGTCTTGTACGTGCTCGCAAGTTGGCTGAACGCGTCAACAACCGCCTGAAAGCAGCCTGAATGAAATGAAACAGGCCGCGCAAAGAGCGCGGCCTGTTCTTTTGGTTCAGGCTTTTACTATTTGCGGATTTCACCAAGCTGCTTTTGCACTGCGTCGATAATGTCATCGCCGATCTGGGACTTATATTTGGCATAGATCGGCTGGGACTTCTCAAGCATGCGAGCATGCTCTTCCGGTGACAGTGTGTTTACTTCCAGGCCCGCTTCCTTGATCTTCTCGAGTGACTTCTGGTTCAGTTCGCGAATGACTTTGCGTTCAACGTCGCGACCGACTACGGCACACTCACGCAAGGCGGCCTGTTCTTCCGGTGAGTACGTGTCGAAGATCGGCTTGGAGTAAAGGAACAGAAACGGTGTATAGGCATGTTTCGTTTCCGTTACGTATTTCTGCACTTCGTAGAACTTGGACGTATCGATTGTGACGTAAGGGTTTTCCTGTGCATCGATAGCCTTTGTTTCCAGCGCCGAGAAAATTTCACCGAAAGCCATCGGAGTAGCGTTGGCACCAAAGTTCTGGAATGTGTCGAGGAAGATGTTGTTCTGCATCACGCGGACTTTCATGCCGCTGAAATCTTCCCACTTGTTGACCGGATGTTTTGAGTTTGAAAGATTTCGGAAGCCATTTTCCCAATAGGCCAGATTGACGAGGCCGACGGCAGCAAGCTTTTCGTCCATCATCTTGCCGAAGGGGCCATCGACGACGGCGTCTGCTTCTTTATCATTTGCGAAGAGAAATGGCAGATCGAAGACGCCAAGTGCAGGAACGATGCCCACGAGCGGCGATGACGACGTGACGACGCCTTCCTGCACACCGGAACGCAGTGCCTGTGTGGCCTGCAAATCACCTCCGAGTGCACCGCCCCAGAACGCGGTTATCTTCATCTTGCCGCCGGACTTTTCAGCAAGACATTCATTCATTGCCTTGATGCCATTGCCGACGGGATGATCCTCGTTAATGCCGTTCGAAACGCGAATATTGCGATCCTGAAACTCTGCAAATGCAGGAACGGTTAGCGCTCCCGCCACAAGGGCGGTCGTTGCCAGCATAATCAGTTTTCTCATTGAACTCTCCTCCCAGAGTTGATGTTAAACCTAATGAAGCCAGTTCATGGGTACCAATACGAGGCTTGGGAACAGAACCAGCAGCAACAATACGATCACCTGCGAAATCAGGAACGGATTTACGCCTGCGACCACTTTTCCTAGCGGAACCTTTGAGACGCCGCTCACGACATTCAGCACGACGCCCACTGGGGGCGTGATAAGCCCGATACTGTTATTCATGATGAACAGGACACCGAAATAAGCCGGATCAATACCCGCCTGCTTCACGATGGGCATCAGAACTGGCGTCAGGATGAGAATTGTCGGCGTGAGATCCAATGCCGTTCCAACAATCAGCACCAGGATCATGATCGCAAACATCAACAGTTTTGGGCTGTCGATTAACGGTGCAATATAACCGCTGATTTCTGCGGGAATGTTTGCGGCTGTTATCAGCCATGACGAAACCAGCGCCGAGGCGACGAGAAACATGATGATGGATGTTGTCTTGGCTGCTCGCAGGAAGACGCCGTAAAGATCGACAAACCGCAGCTCGCGGTAGATGAACATACCGACAAAGAGGGCGTAGGCTGCGGCTACCACGGCTGCTTCCGTCGGTGTCATGACGCCCATACGTATGCCACCTAGAATGATGATTGGCATGCCCAGCGCCCACAGTGCGCGTCCGGTTGCTTGCAGCCGATCTTTGCCGGATTGCTTGGGAAGCACTTTGAGATTGTCTTTTCTAACGACGATCTGCCACGTGAAGAGCAGGGCGATACCCATCATCAGACCTGGTACAATGCCTGCCATGAAAAGCTGCGTTATGGATACATTGGCGGCAACGCCGAATACGATCATAGCCATAGATGGCGGGATAACAGGTGCGATAATGCCGCCGGCAGCCATCAGTCCGGCAGAGCGCGGGATATTATAGCCCGCTTTCGCCATCATGGGGACGAGGATCGTGGCAAGCGCTGCAGTATCTGCAGCAGCTGAACCCGATACGCTGGCCATAATGATGGCCGCAAGAATGGCAACGACACCGAGACCACCTCGAATATGGCCAACGCAAGCTATGGCGAAATCAATGATGCGACGGGACAAGCCGCCCGAATTCATTAGTTCACCAGCCAGAATGAAGAACGGAATTGCCAGAAGGGTGAAGGAGTCAACACCAGCAATCATGTTCTGCGCTATGATCTGCGTGTTGAACATCCCCATGTACAACATGAGAATGACACCGCAGAACATAAGCGAGAAGGCGATCGGAACACCAATGGCCATAGCGCTGAGGAGTGAGCCGACAAATACTACAAGCGTCATGTCGTTTACTCCATCAGATGATCGAGCGAATGTTCGCCCGCAAAGGTGGCAATTTCCTCATCGGTCAGACGACCGGTGACAGCGCGCAGGAAACGCTCGGCCGCAATGATGAACATTGCGCCGCCGGTGAATAGTCCGACGCCGTAAACCCAGATCATCGAGAGCCCGGTGACGGGTGCAACCATGCTGGCGTTGATGTCGAATTGTTTCCATGTGCCCCAGAAGAAAATTCCCGAACACAGTGCGACGATCAGATAGCTGATCGCCATGCAGGTAATGCGGCCCTGCCGTCCGAAGCGGGCAACGAGCGTCTCGATGCCCAAATGGCTGTTCTCGCGAAAAGTAAGAACGGCTCCGAGAAACGATACCCAGACGAAGAAATAACGCGCAAGTTCTTCCGATACGGTCAATCCGGAATTTGCGGCGTAGCGCAAAATCACGTTGACGAAGACCATAATGGCCATGCCGGCGAGGAGGAAGACGAGAATTGCGCCAAGCATCTTGTAGAAGAAGTCTATGGCTTTCGTCATATATCCGTCCTCAAATTTTATCGAGCAGATTGCGCGCTTGCAGGTTTCGGATCAGCGCCCTTATGCCGAATGTCCATTCGGGACATTTGTCGGTCCGGTCGACCCAATTGACGAGGCGACCGAGCTTGGGGGTTGATATCTCCACACGATCGCCGACTTCATGTGTGAAACCTTGTCCGACACCGCGACGGTCCTTGACAGGTGCGAACATCGTGCCGAGGAACAACACGGCGCCGTCTGGGTATTGATGATTGCGGTTCATCATCTGCGATGCAAGATTTTCAGGATCGCGACTAATCGCTTCCATAGGGCTTTCGCCGGTCATCTCGAAACCGTCAGCTCCGTGAACAGTCAGCGACAGCTTGAGCTTGCGCAACACGTCCATGGTGAATTCGCCATCGAACAGGCGAATGAATGGGCCGATAGCGCAAGACGCATTGTTATCCTTGGCTTTGCCGAGCAAAAGAGCCGAACGCCCTTCGACGTCCCTGAGATTGACGTCGTTGCCCAGAGTTGCTCCAACAATGCGTCCATCAGAAGCGACGACCAGAACCACTTCCGGTTCAGGATTATTCCATTGTGAAATCGGTAGAATACCGACAGTTGTGCCGCATCCAACGGCGGACATCGGCTGGGACTTGGTGAAAATCTCTGCATCAGGGCCAATACCCACTTCCAGATATTGTGACCAGAGCCCCATTTCTTGAAGGAGCGCTTTAACCTCCGCCGCCTTTTCGGAACCAGCTGCGACGCCTCTCAAATTGTCGCCAATGACAGGGGCCAGACGTTCGCGAATTTCACGGGCGCGGGAGGGGTCGCCTTTTGCCTGTTCTTCGATCACGCGTTCAAGCATGCTGTCAGCAAAGGTGACACCGGCTGCTTTAATCGATTGCAGATCGATGGGAGCAAGCAACTCTCCACAATCACCGGAAAGAAAATCGTCCAGAGAGCCAAGATTGGTGAAGTTTTCTGTGCCATCTAACTCGCGTAACAGTGAGTTGTGCTCCAGAAGACCCGAAACTGTAGCGGACAAGCTGGATATATCGTGCACATAACCGTCTTTTACCAGTACTGGACAAGGGCCGTTTTCGGCTTTCGACCATACGCGACCGATCAAGATCGCAGAATGGCTGTCCTCGGGCAAAATCGCCGTTGCTTTCACTTCACGCTTGTCTTGCACAGATATCCTCCCATTTCATGACCTTTCCCATAGGTCATATGTTGTCAGGATGTCTGACAACAAGAGCGTTATTGTTATTAGCAGTCTGGGGCTGTGTCCAGACTTTAGGCCGAGCCAACATCAAAAATTAGATCGATCTGTTTTCCTTCGGCTGACGGTATAGGCCTTGTCCATTTCTGGGTGAAGTTCCATGCCAAGTCCCGCACCGGGTGGAACCGTGATCATCCCGTTCTTCACTTCGGGCAGGGCCGTGACCAGATCGCGATACCAGGTCTTGTAGAATGCGCGGACGCTTTCCTGAATGAGGGCATTCGGTGCATTCAGTGACAGGTGTGTTGAAGCACACAGAACGACTGGTCCTGTACAATCATGTGGCGCGACCGGCAGATGCCAAGCTTCCGCCATGGCGGCAATTTTGCGGGCTTCTGAAATGCCGCCACACCAGCTCAAATCGAGCATGACGACGCCAGCTACACCCGTTTCGAGAAGATCACGGAACGCCCAGCGACTCCCCAGTGTTTCAGAGGCACAGATCGGCGCTATGCTTGCTTCCGCATAGCGCTTGAGACTGCCAAGACTATCCATCTTGATCGGGTCTTCGTGCCAGAAGGTCTTGAAAGGCGCGAGTTCGCGGGCGATCTGCATGGCGGGTAAGAGCTGCCACATTGAATGAAATTCAACCATGATATCCATGCGGTCACCGACGGCTGCACGGATTTTCTCGAAAGGCTGTAATGCCGCCTTTAGATCAGGTTGAGAGATATACTGCCCGCGTGTCTTTTCTGCCGCCATGTCGAATGGCCAGATTTTCATCGCCGTTATGCCCTCGTCCAGCAACGAGAGCGCAAGCTCGTCGGCGCGGTGCAGGAAGCCATTAAGATCGTCATAATTAGCGCCAGCACCCGCCAGACCATAATTGGCGGATTGCTGGCCGGTAGCCTTCTTGATGTATTCAGTTCCGGCGCAGGTATTATAGGTTCGGATGGACTGACGGCTGAAGCCGCCGAGAAGTTGAGCAATCGGGAGGTTGGTAGCTTTGCCGTATAGATCCCACAGGGCAATATCGAAAGCGGAGTTGCCGCGCACTTCCGCGCCGGTTGAACGGAAACCGAGATAACCCACAAGGTCAGATGCCAGCAGATCAATCTGCAAAGGATCGCGACCGACAACGCGCGGCGCAACATATTCGTGGAGATAGGCCTCGACGGTCTCGGACATGAAAAAGGTCTCACCGAGTCCGGTAATTCCTTCGTCCGTATGAACTTCCACCCACAACAGGTTTGGCCGTTCGGCGATACGGATGGTTTCGATTGCGGTGATCTTCATTGCACCTCCCAATGCAGCTCGATTGCCTGCAAACTAGCTTTTCTGACCTTCATTGAGCTTTTCAAGATGAAGGAGCAGGGCGCTGTGATCCTTCTCACCACCGCCTTCGTCCACGAAAGCTGCGAAGGCTTCGCGTACGGTCTCGGTCAATGGCAAGCTCAACGATAGGTCGCTCGCAGTCTTAAGGATCGAATTGAGATCTTTGAGCTGGATGCGCGATGTGCCGCCTGGTTCAAAATTTCGGTCAATCATCCGTTTGCCGTGCAGTTCGAGAATGCGGCTTTCACAGAAACCACCGCGGATAGCGTCGCGGAATGCTGCCCGCGACCCACCACCTTTTTCAACCAGAACCATTGCTTCAGCGATTGCTCCGATAGTTACGGCGACAATCTGCTGATTTGCAAGTTTTGCGAGTTGACCGGCACCTGACGGGCCGACGCGGGTGAGGCGTCCCATTGGTTTGAACACATCGGCAAGGCCTGCGATGATCGCTTCATCTCCTCCGGCCATGATGGCAAGCGTGCCTTCCTGGGCACCCACTACGCCACCGGAAACCGGGGCATCGATGTGATTGATGTCAATTGCCTTCAGATGCTTGGTATGTTCGCGTGCGAAGTCTGGTGAAATTGAACTCATGTCAATGACTGCACTGCCTTTTTTCAAGGCTGCTGCGGCCCCTTGATCGAAAAGGACGTCGCGTACTGCCGGGCCATCGGTCAACATCGTGATGACTAAATCCGCGGTCTCTGCTGCCTCGGCGGCAGACTGAGCAAGTTTGGCACCTTTTTCAGCAAGAGGGGCAGCCTTGGCGCTGTTCCGGTTCCAGACGGTTACATCAAAGCCTGCATCCAGAAGCCGACTGGCCATTGGTGCGCCCATCAGGCCGGTTCCAAGAAAAGCGATCTTACGTGTCAACGTTGACCTCCCATTTCATCTTCGATGTGAACACGAATGATCTCATCAAAGGATGTTTCTGCGGTGAAGCCAAGAGCCTGGGCACGTTTTGCTTCAAAACCGGGAGCCCAGCCTGCAACCATACGCATGATCATTTCGTCTGGCTCATGGCGGATCAGACCTACCGCCTTTTCCCCCGCAACGCGACGTAATGCTTCAATCTGCTCGCCTACAGTCGCACTGAGACCCGGCATGGAAAGATTGCGACGTGCTCCAACTGCTTCCGTATCGATGGTGGCTCCATGGATTAGAAAGCCGACGGCTGAGCGCGGCGAAGCATGCCAATGCCGGACATCTTCAGGAACAGGCAAGATTGCTTCTTGCCCGGAGAGTGGCTCACGCAAGATATTGGAGAAAAAGCCGGATGCAGCCTTGTTCGGTTTGCCGGGGCGTATGCAGATCGTTGGCAGGCGAATGCCGATGCCGTCGAAGAAACCGCGCCGGGTGTAGTCTGACAACAGAAGTTCGCTGATAGCCTTCTGCGTGCCGTAGCTCGTCAACGGGGTCGTGTGAAATTCATCAGGGATCGGGTAGGGGAGCGGAGCACCAAAAACGGCAATGGACGATGTGAAAACCACGCGAGGCTTATAGCCGTCAGCAATGTGTGCACGCCTGATCGCATCGAACAGATGGCGGGTGCCATCCAGATTGATTCGATACCCCTTATCGAAATCTAGTTCTGCTTCACCGGACACGATTGCCGCGAGGTGGAAGATGACGTCAGGGCGTCCTGACACGATCTTCTGAGCGGTTTCCATGGTGGATATATCTGCTGCCAGAGTATCGACCGATCCTGCAAAGCCTTTAGGAGGTTCCGCTGCAACGATATCGATAAGTGTCAGTTTTTCAACTGGAGTTTCCCCGAGATGGCCGTCGTTTGAAAGGCGCTGCGTTAGTTTGCGCCCGACCATGCCGGCAGCGCCGATGATTGCAATATGCATCTAGAAGGCTCCTCCTTGCCTCGCAGCCGACCCTACTCGAAAACGTGGCGTTGGCTACCATTACGACACTTCTCCAGTCTCCCACCAGATTTGTGTTGTAGGGTTGTCTGATAACCTTATATGTAGGCGTTGAAAACAGTTTTCTCCGTCTTGCCACAGGAATGAAACGGAAAAGCCTGCCGTATCTTAAAAACTGTCGTACATCCGCGACAGCGCATTGCATATCGGTAAAGCCAAGAGGATATCATGTATGGTTCGGGGGACATGACTGGAAACAAGCAGGCTGATCTCGTTGCTCTTTTGGGCGTCGATCTGGTTATGACCGGGAAAAACGACATGCTTGGCTATTGTCGCGACTGGCCGGGAGATGTGGAGAATACGGCAGTTGCCGTGATCCGACCACGCTCGACAGCGGACGTTTCTGCCGCGGTTAAAGCCTGCTATTCACTGGGATTGTCTATCATTCCGCAAGGCGGAAATACCGGTTTGGTGCAAGGAGGGGTGCCGGATGGGCGCGACAATCTCGTCATTCTAAGTCTTGAGCGGATGAATCACATTCGGAAGATTGATCCGGATGATTTTTCGGCGGTTGTGGATGCCGGTTGCATTCTCTCCGAACTGAAAGACAAACTGGCAGCCGAAGGGATGTTTTTTCCATTAGCACTTGGTGCACAGGGAAGCTGTCGCATCGGGGGAAATGTCAGTACCAATGCCGGAGGCATCAACGTGTTGCGTTATGGCATGACCCGTGATCTGGTCCTGGGGCTGGAGGTCGTGCTGCCAGACGGCACAATATTCAATGGCCTTTCGACGCTGAGGAAAGACAATCGTGGGATTGATCTGAAACAGCTATTTATCGGGGCAGAAGGCATTTTGGGAGTAGTGACCGGTGTGGCAATCAAACTTATGCCCTTGCCGGACAAGGTGGAAACTGCCCTGCTGGGGCTCAATTCGCTGGATGACGTGATTGCCCTTTATCGGCGCGCGCGTGTGCAGTGCTGTGATTTGATGTCCGCTTTTGAATTTATGCCGCCAGTGGCTTTTACCTTGGCGCAAGAGGCGATGCCGGAGCTTGCCATGCCACTTGGACAATACCCGGCCTATGTCTTGATGGAGGTCTCGGGTTCAGGGCTGGTCGACATACTATCCTTGATGGAACAGTTTCTCGTGGGCGCGACGGAAGATGGCCTCGTTCTTGACGGGACAATCGCGTCCTCTCGTGCGCAAGGTCAAAATCTCTGGACATTTCGTGAAGCTATGAACGAAGGACAGGCGCTGCGTGGCAAGCACCTGCGTACCGATATCTCGGTCCCTCTTTCAAAGCTGGCATCATTCGTCGGAGAAGCAGAAAGGGAACTGGCCAAGGTCCTTCCAGATTGTCTCGCTGTTTCTTATGGGCATGTCGGCGACGGCAATGTGCATCTCAATGTCATTCCTGAAAGCAATCTCGATGTAGCGACGAAAGACATGAAGATCACGCTTGCAAAAGAAACGATCAATGCTGTTCTGGATCGTTACGCAGGCAGCATCAGTGCAGAGCACGGCATTGGTCGCCTCAAAAGGGAGGATTTCGAGAAGCGCATTGACCCTGCACGGCGAAAACTGCTTGAAGGTATCAAGCAAGTCATCGATCCGGACAATATCATGAATCCGGGCTGCCAGCTTTCTCTTGACTCTTCAAAAGGCTGACGACACACCACTTGCACGGGCAATCAGGGAGACTTCATCAATTTGTTTGGCGAAATCAGGCGTAATGAGCAGCTTCCGGGACGTATTGCTTCGGAAATTACGCGGCAGATCAGTGAAGGTAGTCTTCTGCCGGGACAAAAGTTGCCGACAGAACATAATCTTGCACAAAGCTTCGGTGTCAGCCGGTCGGTTGTACGTGAAGCGATTGCCCAGTTGCGTAACGAGGGCCTGGTTGAAACCCGACAGGGTGTAGGTGCGTTCGTAACTGAACCCGACAGGCGACATGCTCTCCGCATAGAACCTGAAACACTTGCCAATCGCGACAGTTTCCGCAGCCTGTTCCAGTTGCGAATGGCGTTGGAGATAGAAGCGGCGGGGCTAGCTGCGGTGCATCATGATAAACATGACATGATGCAACTGAATGAAGCACTCGCAGAGATGAGCGGTTCGAAAAAATGGACGGATACCGGTATTGCCGCTGATCTAGCATTTCACCGTGCGCTCGCTTCCGCAACACATAACGAATATTTTCCACTGGTTTTGGGTTTCATTGCCGAACGCATCAATCAGGCAATCAATGCGGCGCGTGCGCGGGCGGTACTAGAGCAGATTGTCGAGATTACAATCAATGAACACACCGCAATCAGGGATGCGATTCATTCACGTGATCCGTTGCGAGCGCGCGAAGTGATGCGTCAACACATTGTGCAGGCGGCAAGCCGCGTCGGTCTCAAATTGGAAACTTTCTGATGGCTCCTTCTTTCGAACTATTCAGTCTGGAAGGGCGCATAGCCCTGATTACCGGCTCAAGCCAGGGCATCGGCTTTGCATTGGCTCGTGGGCTTGCAGAACATGGAGCAACGGTAATCATCAATGGCCGTGATCAGAACAAAGTGAATAAGGCCGTTACGCTACTGGAAGACGAGGGCCATACGGTCTTTGCGTCGGTGTTCGATGTGACGGTTGCTGAAGAAGTTCGTGCAGCTATTGATGCGATTGAAGAGGAAATCGGTGCGCTCGATATTCTGGTCAATAATGCCGGGATGCAATATCGCGCGCCGCTTGAAGATTTTCCGATCGAGAAGTGGCAGCAGCTTCTGGAAACCAACATTTCCAGCGCATTTTATGCTGGGCAGGCAGCTGCGCGCCATATGATCCCGCGAGGACACGGCAAGATAATCAACATTGCTTCGGTTCAAAGTGAACTGGCGCGACCTTCCATTGCACCTTACACGGCAACAAAGGGAGCGATCCGTAACCTGACGCGCGGCATGGCCACCGATTGGGCCCGACATGGCTTGCAGATCAATGCGGTTGCTCCCGGCTATTTCAAGACGCCGCTGAATCAGGCATTGGTTGATAACCCCGAATTTACGACATGGCTGGAGAAAAGAACGCCGGCGGGCCGTTGGGGTGACGTGGAAGAGTTGGTCGGCGCTGCAGTATTCCTGAGCAGCGATGCCTCCTCTTTCGTCAATGGGCAGGTTTTGCACGTCGATGGCGGCATGACCGCGAGTGTATGAGGAATTGATGCTGCGTATTATCGTTATGGGTGTTTCGGGTTCCGGAAAATCAACCGTAGGCGAGAAGATTGCCGATGAACTGGCGCTCCCGTTTCTTGAGGGCGACTCTCTTCATCCGAAGTCCAATGTCGATAAGATGTCAGCGGGCATCCCCTTGCAGGATGAGGATCGTTGGCCTTGGCTCGACAAAATCGGTGAACGTCTTGCGGCTTCGACCGACGGAATCGTTGTTTCCTGTTCCGCGCTGAAGAAGAGCTATCGTGAACGTCTCCGCTCTGCTGCTGGTACACCGGTGCTGTTTGTTTTTCTGGATGGCAGTTTTGAAGTGTTGCACGAGCACATGGGGCATCGCACTGGGCATTTCATGCCGGTCACTATGCTGGAAAGCCAGATCGCTACACTCGAAAGCCCTGTTGGAGAGCCGCTGGTCTTCCGTGCAGATATCGCCGAGACCGTGGAAAAAATTGTTTCCGACAGTCTCGAATGGATACGCTCAGTTCAGTTCTAGGACTATTTCAGGGGCCAGAAGAACATCAGTGTTGGGACTGTTACAATCGCTATAATGATTGATAGCGGTAATCCCAGTCGTGGATAATCGCTGAATTTATAACCACCTGGCCCCATGACCAGCGTATTGCATTGATGGCCGATTGGCGTGAGGAAGTCACACCCTGCGCCGATCGCAACCGCCATCAAAAAGGCCTCCGGCTTGAAACCAAGTCCGGAAGCAAAACTTGTGGCGATGGGAGCCATGACGAGCACCGTCGCAGCATTGTTAAGAAATGGCGTCACCATCATCGCTGCTACAAGAATGAGCGCCAACGCACCTGCTGGCGGCAACTGATGGCCGATTGTGGCGAGCCCTTCTGCGATGAGGTCCGTGCCGCCGGTTGTTCGGAGCGCATCCGAAACCGGGATGAGTGCCGCAAGCATCACCAGAATTGGACCGTCGATTTCGTCATAGACCTCGTTGAGAGGTATCACCTTGAACAGCAGCATGGCGACAGCGGCGGCAAAGAAAGCCACCGCCACTGGTACAAGGCTTAATGCGGTTGCTCCGATGGCAGCGATCAGAATGGCGAGCGGGATCAACCCGCGCCGAACGCTGCCAAGCATAAGCTTGCGGCGGGCAAGCGGCAGCAATTCGAACTCCGGCAGGAAGGTGGACAGATTTGCTTGTCTGCCTTGCAGTACGACCACGTCACCGAAACGGAGGATGACCTCACTGAGCCGCTCAGTAATACGTTCGCCTGGCCGGCTGACCGCCAGGAGGTTCAGATCGTACCGCGCAAAAAGGGCAAGTCTCTGGGCAGTTAGGCCGATTAGGCGTGAGTTCTTGCCGATAACAGCTTCCACAACCTCGATGTCGGTGGAACCGCTTGTCTCGGACGGATTGCGGTTCTCGGACAGGGTAAGCTTTCCGGCACTTATGACAGCATCGAGCGCTTTGGGATCACCTTCAAGAAGGACAACATCGCCTTCGTTCAGGATCGTATCTGGAAGTGGCGTCAATCGTTGGTCGTTGCGTATGATGGAAGTCACCATCGCTTCACCTTCAGCTGCCTTGATGAGATCGGTCACGCGCTTGCCGGTCATCGTCGAAGTCTTGGTGATACGCGCTTCGGAAGCATAATTCTTGATCTTGATTGCCTCATCCAGCGATACGTTTTCGCGAGTGCGCTGGGGAACGAGCCAGTAGAAAAGTACCAGATAGATGAGTCCTACCACTGACAGTACAGCGCCGACAGGCGTAAAATCGAACATGGTGAAGGGTTCACCGACCATTTCGCCGCGAATGCGAGAAACAACAATGTTGGGTGAAGTGCCCACCTGGGTCATCAAACCACCGAGCAACGCGCCGAAGGCCATAGGCATGAGAAAGGTCGATGGAGAAACATTGGAACGACGTGCGAATTGAAAAGCAACCGGTATCATGATTGCCAGTGCGCCGACGTTTTTAACAAAAGCTGAGAGAACAGTGACGACTGCCACCAGCACGGCAAGTTGGAGTCGCACACTGTTCATTTCTGGCAGAAAACGCTGCACCGCCGCCTGCATAAGGCCGGAACGTGCGACACCCGCACTGACCACCAACGCACTGCCAACGATGATAACGATGTCGTCGCTGAAACCCGAAAATGCGTGATCGAAGGGTACAACCCCAACTGCTATTGCCAGGAGAAGTGCACAAAGTGCGACCACATCATAACGGAACTTGCCCCAGATAAACGCTCCCATCATGAGTATGATTACCGCGAAGGAGAGTATCTGCTGATGCGTCATCTATCGGGATTTCCTCACAGGCGGAAAAATATTCCACTTCTCTGTAACCGATAAATTCTAAAACAGAAATCGATTATTATAGCGGGTTGCGCTCCGTCGAAGGGCGCAACCCGTTTCATGTCAATCATTTACACGCTGGCCATCATTGCTGAAAACATGCACGTTTCCAGAGGAAGCGCCAACTCTGACAGTCTCATCAATATTATGTGCCGACCGTCCGGCAACGCGGAAGATGAGCGGCTTGCCATCTGGCAACGCAGCGTGGATGTAGCTTTCTGCACCGACGAGTTCGACAGCTTCAATACGAATGGTTGCATTAAATCCGTCAGCGTCCGGCTCGCCATCTTCCAGAATACGGATATCCTCTGGGCGAACACCGATGGTGAAACTCCCGTCAGGTTTTTGTACCGCGCTGCCTGTCGCCCAACCGGTGCTTTCTGTGCTTTGCAGCAGGTTCATTGATGGGGAACCGATAAACGTCGCGACGAAGGTGGAGGCGGGTTTTTCGTAAAGCTCGATCGGCGTGCCAACCTGTTCGATATGGCCAGCATTCAGCACGACAAGACGATCAGCCATGGTCATGGCCTCCATCTGGTCGTGTGTTACGTAAACGCTGGTGGTGCCAAGCGAGCGCTGCAGGCGCTTGATCTCGACACGCATTTGCACGCGCAGTTTCGCGTCCAGATTGGACAACGGTTCATCAAAGAGGAAAGCTGCCGGTTCGCGCACAATGGCGCGCCCCATGGCGACACGCTGGCGCTGACCACCAGAAAGCTGGCGTGGTTTGCGCTCAAGAAAAGGTTCGATTTCCAGCGCTTTCGCAGCCTTGGCGATGCGGCGCTCGATCTCGTCCTTTGGCGTCTTGCGGTTCTTCAGACCATAGGCAAGGTTTTCCCGAACCGTCATATGCGGATAGAGCGCATAGTTCTGAAACACCATGGCAATATCGCGTTCTGCGGGTTCTACTTCGTTGACCACGCGATCGCCAATGGAGATTGTGCCGGATGTAATACCTTCGAGACCCGCTATCATACGCAGGAGAGTGGATTTACCGCAGCCTGAAGGGCCTACCAGCACCACAAATTCACCGTCGTGAATCTCCAGCGATACGCCTTTGATGACTTCTACATTGCCGCCATAGCTCTTGCGGACGTTATCAAGAACGATTTTGCTCATTACTTTTCCGTTTCAACGAGACCTTTGACGAACCAGCGCTGCATCAACACCACAACGAGGATCGGTGGAATGATGGCCAGAATGGCTGTTACCATGACGTAGTTCCACGGTGTGGATGCGTCAGCCCAATCGACCATGCGGCGCAGGCCGATGATGATCGTGTTCATCTTGGCATCATTGGTAACGAGTAGTGGCCAGAGATACTGGGTCCATCCGTAAATGAAGAGAATGACGAAAAGCGCTGCAATATTCGTCTTCGAAAGGGGGAGCAGGATATCCCGCATGAAACGGAATGGTCCGGCATTATCGATACGTGCTGCTTCAACCAGTTCACCCGGAATGGTAAGGAAGAACTGACGGAACAGGAATGTCGCTGTCGCGGATGCCATCAATGGCAGCGTAAGCCCGGCATAGGTATCGATCATGCCGAGATCCACGATCACTTTGTAGGTCGGCAGGATACGAACCTCCACAGGCAGCATCAACGTTATGAAGATCATCCAGAAGAAGAACATGCGCATTGGAAAGCGGAAAAACACAATCGCGAAAGCCGACATGAACGAAATGATGATCTTGCCGACGGCGATTGCCATTGCGACCACGAACGAGTTCCAGAGAAGTCGTTCAAGACTTACACCAACAACACGCTCCACACCGCCAAAGATGGCTTCGCCGTAGTTTTCGACGAAATGGTCGCCGGGCAACAGCGAGATTGGCGGGCGAATGATCTGCGTTGACGTCATCGTTGAAGCGACGAAGGTGTAGTAGATCGGAAAGGCAACAATAATGATGCCTAGGATCAGGATCAGATGGCCGATCAGGCTGGAGATTGGGCGTTTTTCTATCATTGTCGCCTCACTCACGAATAATGCACGCGCTTCTCAACGAAGCGGAACTGGAACGCTGTCAAGGCAATCACGATTGCCATCAAAATAACTGACTGTGCCGAGGAAGAGCCCAGATTCAGATTGACGAAGCCATCGTTGTAAACCTTGTAGACCAGCGTTTCGGTGGCTTTGGCAGGCCCGCCGCCGGTCACCGCATGGATGATGCCGAACGTGTCAAAGAAGGCGTAAACCGTATTCACGACCAGCAAGAAGAAGGAGGTCGGTGCAAGAAGTGGAAATACGATAGACCAGAATCGCCGCGCTCCGCGTGCGCCATCGATGGCTGCTGCTTCGATCAATGATTTAGGAATTGCTTGTAAGCCTGCGACAAAGAACAGGAAGTTATAGGAAATCTGCTTCCAGGCCGCGGCAACGACGACGAGGCCCATAGCCTGATTGCCGTCAAGCAGCGGATCCCATGCAATGCCATTACGGCGCAGAATATACGCAAAAGTACCCATTGCAGGATTGAACATGAAGAGCCACAACATGCCGGCTACGGCAGGAGCTACGGCATAGGGCCAGATTAGGAGCGTACGATAAAATGTCTTGCCACGGATGACGCGATCTGCCGCCGTTGCAAGCAACAATGCTGCGCCCATGGCAAGCAGCGCGGTCAGAACATTAAAGACAATCGTTACTCTGAATGAATGTAGATAGTTCGGGTCGGCCAGAACGGTTGTGAAGTTCGCAAGGCCTACAAAAGTAGACTTCAGCCCGAATGCGTCTTCGCGCATGAAAGACTGATAAATTGCCTGACTGGCTGGCCAGAAGAAAAACACCACAGTCAGAACGATCTGCGGGGCCAGCAGGAAGTAGGGCAAGATTTTATTTGGAAAGGTAACTTTCTGCACGGGGAGCTTCCTCGTGGGTGACAAGGCCGCCCACCACAAGGGCAGGCGGCGTTGTGTTTATGTGATCAATTATTGAGCTGCGGCAATCGCGTCGTTGGCGCGTTTGACAGCGTTTTCAAGTGCAGTTTTCGCATCCTGCTTGCCGCCGAGCATTGCTTCGAACTCTTCGTTCAGAATATCGCGCACCTGCGGCAAGTTGACGAGACGCACGCCCTTCGAATTTTCGGTCGGTGCCTTGCCCATCATCTGCAGGATAGGCGTTTCGCGGCCCGGATTCTTTTCATAGAAATCCGACTTCTTGGTTTCCTCGTATGCCGCCAGTGTTACAGGCAGATAGCCGGATTTTTCGTGCAGCTTGACCTGAATTTTGGTTTGCGAGAGGAAGTTGAAGAATTCTGCGACGCCCTTGTATTGTTCGTCGCTAAGGCCTGCGAAGACCCACAGAGATGCACCGCCAGGGATCGTATTCTGCGGACCGTGACCTTCGTAGTAAGGCAGCTGGCCGATGCCGTAATTGATACCCGACTTAACAACATCGCCGAGGCCGCCGGAGGATTCGGTCAGCATTGCGCACTCACCAGAGGTGAAAAGCTGCTTGGCTTCCGATGTGCGGCCGCCGTAGCGGAACGTACCGTCTTTCGCGAGATCGGCAATCGACTGGAAGTGCTGAATGTAAAGCGGCGAGTTGATTTCGAGCTTCACATCGGTGCCGCCGAGACCGTTTTCATTCGTGCCATAAGGAACGTTGTTCCAAGCCGCGAAGTTTTCGGTCTGAATCCAGGTCAGCCATGTGGAAGTGAAACCGCACGGTGCCGCACCGCTGGATTTGATCTTCTTGGCAGCTTCGAAAACTTCAGGCCAGGTTTTCGGCGGATTGTTTTCGTCGAGACCAGCCTTCTTGAAGGCATCCTTATTGTAATAGAGGATTGGTGACGAGGAGTTGTACGGAAAGGACAACATGGTGCCGTCTGGCTTCGAATAGTAAGCGACGATGCCAGGCAGATACTGCGACTTGTCGAATTTGAAGCCACCCTTTTCCAGAACTTCGGCAGCTGGAACCATTGCGCCTTCGGCTGCCATCATAACGCCACTACCGGCGTCGAAGACCTGAAGGATCGCGGGGGGCTGCTTGGAACGGAACGCGGCAATGCCGGCATTCAGCGTTTCGGGATAAGTTCCCTTGTAGACAGGAACAATCTTGTATTCGCTCTGGCTTTCGTTGAACTCCTTCGAGAGTTCATTGACCATTTCGTTGTTGGCACCGGTCATGCCGTGCCACCATGCCAGCTCCGTCTGGGCAAATGCCTGAGAACTGATGGTGAGGGCGAGGGCGCTTGTCAGCGCCGAAGTCGTGATCAGACGGATAAGCATGTTTCCTCCTCGAGTGTGAGATTGCGTGAACATTTGAGTTCCTTGGTGATGGTCTCAAAGTTCCGACATCTGCAATATTTTCATTGCACCTATATGAATGCAATTTTTGCCAAAGGATCAACCTTCGATTCTTCCAATGGCAGAATAAATCCGAAAACGATAGCGATCCAAATGAAAAAAAACGAAAGGCAAGTGATAATCGTGGGGAGAACATGTGTATAATTAATGGGTTGGGAACGCCACGTAATGCCATTTCCGCATGATGACTGCTGGTTCACCGTTCAACGGATTGACCAATGTGCAAGACTGAACTGATATATGCCTTTCGAATCTGACCGGCGGTTTTATTGAGTTTTGTCTTCAACCGGATCGGACATTGCCCAACTTGCTGACAGGTGAAGTTATGCCGAGTGACGATCGCAGGAAAAGTCGCGTTACGCTGCTGGATGTGGCACGCCATGCCAACGTATCGCGCGCGACGGCTTCCCTTGTCATCCGCAAAAGCCCGTTGGTGGGAACAGTAACGCGCGAAAAAGTAGAAAAAGCCCTTCAGGAGTTGGGCTATGTCTACAATATGGGGGCTGCTAGCCTCCGGGTAGAGAGATCTAATACGGTTGGCGTCATCGTGCCCACCCTTGGCAACCCGTTTTACGGCGAATTGCTTTCAGGAATAGACAGTGTTGTAGGTGAAGCAGGGCTGGTCGTTCTTCTCGCCAATAGTCACGAGAACTTCACCAATCAGAGTACCCTTATGCAGCGTATGCGTGAGCATGGTGTTGATGGCGTGATCGTTTCGCCAACAGCGGAAACAGCACCGGAGTTCGTCGAGCAGCTTGCCGACTGGGGCTTGCCTATTGTGCAGGTGTTGCGTCATGTCACCGATCGTGTCGATTACGCAGGCGTTGATTACGCGGGTGGTATGCGGCAGGCGGTCAATCATCTGGCTACACTTGGGCACAGGACAATCGCATTCGCTGTGCACGGTCCGATTCATTCCGCTTACCGCGAACGTGTCGAAGGTTTTCGCGAGGCAATGCAACAACAAGGGCTCGATCCTGAGATGATTGTCCGCTTTCCGCAGACGATGCCGGATATCGCTAAAGCGGCTCCGCTTCTCTTTCAGGACGGCCGGGAGCCGACAGCTGCAATCTGCTTCAATGACGTGATTGCGCTAGGCCTTTCGGCAGGACTTTATGATTGCGGGAGAATGGTTGGTGGGGATTTTTCGTTGATCGGCTTCGACGATGTAAGCGATGCTGAAGCGACCCGCCCCCGGTTGAGTTCCGTGTCAACCCGACCTGTTACAGTTGGTGAGAATGCCGCTGGATTGCTTCTTTCCCGTTTGGCAAACCCGGAAAAACAGGCGCAGCGGATCATCAGTGAAACATATTTGCGAGTTCGACAGTCCTGTGGACCGGTGAGAGCCTCTGTTATCTAATCCCAATTAATGATTGACGTATGAGGCAAAACGCATTTAGATCGATCTAAATTATTGATGCCGGGAGGAGAAATCGGCACAATTGCGTACCGGGAGGTTCAGCATTGTATAATTTCAACTTCGCGCCTGTTTTCGCGGCGATGGATAAGTTGCTTGTCGGCGCGTGGCAGACAATTGAATTGTCTTGCGCGGCGATGGTGCTCGGCCTGATTGTTTCGATAGTCTGCGCGCTTGGGAAGACGTCTGGACCAAAGCCAGTACGCTTAATCATTGATGCCTATATCGAAATTATCCGCAACACGCCGTTTCTGGTGCAGATTTTCTTCATCTTCTTTGGATTGCCTTCTGCTGGTTTGCGATTGTCGCCCAACAGTGCAGCGCTTCTTGCGCTGGTGGTGAACTTCGGCGCTTACGGTACCGAGATTATTCGTGCCGGCATTGAATCCATTCATAAAGGTCAGGTGGAAGCAGGAACCGCACTCGGTCTCTCAAAGCTGCAAGTGTTCCGTTATGTGATCATGAAACCAGCTTTGCGGACGGTTTATCCGTCACTCACCAGCCAATTTATCTATCTGATGCTGACTTCGAGTGTGGTCTCCGTGATTTCCGCAAACGAACTTGCAGCGGCGGGTAACGATCTACAGTCGGCGACCTTCGCGAGTTTTGAGGTCTATATTGTTATCACGCTCATGTATCTCGTCATGTCCATCGGTTTCTCGGCCATTTTCTCAGTGATCGAGAAGGTGGCTTTTAAATACCCGTTGAGCCGATAGGAGCGGGCCATGATCAGACCTTTCGGCTGGAACGAATTTCTCATTATCGTCTATGCAGCGCAGTGGACCATTGCTCTTTCGGCTATTGCCTTTGTCGGCGGTGGCATCGGAGGGCTGCTTGTCGCGCTGATGCGTGTTTCGGACGCTCGCGCCCCACGTTACATCGCACTCGGCTTTATCAGGCTGTTTCAGGGTACACCGCTTCTGATGCAGCTCTTCCTGGTGTTCTTCGGCCTTAATATTTTCGGTCTGGGTATCAACCCCTGGATTGCTGCGACGATTGCGCTGACATTGCATGCAAGCGCTTTTCTCGGAGAGATTTGGCGCGGCTGTATTGATGCAGTGCCGCCCGGCCAACGTGAAGCGGCGACGGCATTGGGGCTGCGCTACTACAATCGCATGCGCTATGTGATCCTGCCACAAGCCGCACGCATTTCGGTTGCGCCGACAGTGGGCTTTCTCGTGCAGCTCATCAAAGGCACTTCGCTTGCCGCGATCATCGGATTTGCAGAACTGACGCGACAGGGACAGATCATCAACAACGCGACGTTCAGCCCGTTCATGGTGTTTGGCACGGTAGCGGCTGTCTATTTTGTCCTATGCTGGCCGCTATCGATTTTGGCACGCCGCATGGAAACGAGGTTTTCTCGCGCTACAGCTCGGTAATTGGGGGCTTAGGGGGAACGATCAGCATTTTCGACCGAATGTAAACCAACATGGCGTCAGGAAATGCGTTGAAAATAACGAAACGGTGCCGGTGAGGAGACTGGTACTTAATAGGGAAGGGATAAACATGACTATTACCAGACGTTTGGCAATGGCCCTGATTGGTGCGGGTGCCCTTGCAACGGCGTTGGCACCGGCTGCATTCGCTCAGACCGTTGACGACATCAAGTCCGCTGGAAAAATCAAGATCGGTATGCTGGTCGACTTTCCGCCATTTGGCATCATGAACACCAGCAATGAACCGGACGGGTATGACGCCGATGTCGCAAAGTTGCTGGCGAAGGAGCTGGGCGTCGACGCACAGATCGTGCCAGTCACCGGTCCAAACCGTATTCCTTATCTGCAGAGCGGACAGGTGGACGTTCTGGTTGCCTCGCTGGGCATCACCGAGGAACGGGCAAAGAGCGTTGATTTCTCGCAGCCTTATGCTGGTATTTCGATTGGCGTATTCGGACCGAAGGACACCGTTGTTACAAAGCCGGAGGATCTTTCTGGCAAATCGATCGGTGTCGCTCGTGCTTCGACACAGGACACGGCAGTAACCAAGGTAGCGCCGCAGGACGCCAACATCCGTCGTTTCGATGATGATGCGAGCGCAGTGCAAGCCCTGCTTTCGGGACAGGTTGAGTTGATCGGGCTCTCCAATGTAGTGGCTGCCGAAATCGAAAAAGCTGCTCCGGGCCGCTACGATCAGAAAATCCAGCTCAGCCAGCAAGTACAGGGTATCGCTGTTCGCAAGGGGGCGACGGAAATGCTCGAATTCGTCAACAAGTTCATCGAAAAGGCGAAGAGCGACGGTGAACTGAACAAGATTCATGAAAAGTGGCTCGGTGCGCCACTACCGGATTTTGTCTCTCAGGCAAAGTAAGCTCTCGAATTCCGTCATGCCCGTCCATCCGACGGGCATGACGATCCAGTCCACGAAAGTGAGTTTCTCGACATGAACCAGATGGCTCAGGGAAAAGCGAACCGGTTGCCGCAGGATGCTTCAGATCCTGCAGTGCTCATGCAGGGAGTAAACAAGTGGTACGGCACTTATCATGCTCTCAGAGATATTGATCTGAATGTCGCTCGCGGTGAACGCATTGTTATTTGCGGCCCGTCTGGCTCGGGGAAGTCGACCCTCATCCGTTGTATCAATCAGCTGGAGACCATTCAGAAAGGCCGCATCATTGTAGACGGCCACGATCTGACGGCAGGTGGAAAGAATGTGGATATCATCCGGCAGGAAACCGGCATGGTTTTCCAGCAGTTCAACTTGTTTCCGCATATGACGGTTCTTGAGAACTGTACTCTGGCTCCGATGAAAGTGCGCGGTGTTTCGAAAACTGAAGCTGAGAAGACAGCGCGCAAATACCTCGAGCGTGTCCGCATTCCTGAACAGGCGGATAAATATCCGGCCCAGCTGTCGGGTGGCCAGCAACAGCGTGTGGCGATTGCCCGTGCGCTATGCATGAATCCCAAGATCATGCTTTTTGATGAGCCGACTTCTGCACTCGATCCTGAAATGGTCAAGGAAGTTCTGGACACCATGATCGATCTCGCCAGGGAAGGCATGACCATGCTCTGCGTTACCCATGAAATGGGTTTCGCGCGGCAGGTGGCAGATCGCGTTATCTTCATGGATCAAGGACAAATTCTTGAAATGGCGGAGCCGGAGGAATTTTTCGGCAATCCGAAGCATGAGCGCACGAAGGCATTTATCGGTCAGATTTCCTGAGCGTCTCTAGTAGTTTAGTAATGGAGTTTGAAGTGACGAACGAAGTTCTGCTTATCGAACCGATGATGCCGTTGATCGAAGAGCGATTGGACGCAGCTTACAAGGTTCTTCGTCTATACAAGCCGGAAGACACGACGGCGATTGACGCGGCACTTGGCACCATTCGTGCTGTTGTTACCGGCGGCGGAACCGGGCTTTCCAATGGTTGGATGGAGCGTCTGCCATCGCTCGGCCTCATTGCCATCAACGGCGTTGGGACGGACAAGGTCGATCTTGCTTTTGCGCGGGATCGCAATGTGCATGTCAGCACCACGCCTGGCGTTTTGACCGATGATGTTGCCGACACAGGCATTGCTCTCATGCTGGCGGTTATGCGCCATGTTGTTCAGGGCGATCAATTCGTGCGGGAAGGCAAATGGGAGCGCCGTGAAGCATTTCCTCTTGGCGTTAGTCCCAAGGGGAAGCGGGTTGGCGTCCTGGGCCTTGGCCAGATAGGAAAGTCGTTTGCACGACGTGCAGAAGCATTCGGCATGGAAGTGCACTATTGGAACCGCTCTCCTGTCGCGGGCACAAACTGGATTGCCCATGCGACGCCCGTGGAACTAGCGCAGCAGAGCGACGTACTCGCAGTGTGCGTCGCGGCTAATCCGTCGACGGCGAATATTGTGAACGCGGATGTGCTAGCAGCGCTTGGAAGCAGGGGGTATTTGGTCAATGTGGCCCGCGGCAGCGTCGTCGACGAAGATGCGCTTCTGGCTGCTTTGAATAACGGAACTATAGCCGGCGCCGGTCTTGATGTTTTCGTCAACGAACCGACGATCAGGGAGGATTTTCTGTCCGCACCAAACACCGTGCTGATGCCGCATCAAGGCAGCGCAACGGTTGAAACACGTGTCGGAATGGGTGAGCTCGTACTCGCCAATCTTGCCGCTTATTTTTCCGGCGATGTCCCACCCACCAAAGTAAACTGAGTTATTCCCATGATTGTCAGGCAGGCCTTTTTTGAAGGCGCTATCCATGCTGGGCGCGAGGATGCGTTCAAAGCTTATGTCGCGGATATTCTTATGCCGATGTGGCTTGAATTTCCGGGCATCAGGGAAGTCCGAGTTCTTTATGCTGTCGAACGCGACGAAGGTGCGCCAGCCTATCCGATGGTGCTGTGGACCAAGTATGACAGTAGGGAAGCATTGGCCAAAGCGCTTGCTTCACGTGTGCGATATGAAAGCCGAGAGGCAACGAAGGGGCTTCTGGAAATGTTCGACGGGCATATCCACCATCATGTTTTCGATCTCACCCTACGAGGGTGAGATCGTTTCTATTTTTCCCTTAAGCACCCCATGTCCGCTCAAGCACATTGATCCAGTTTCCATGAGCCAGTTTGACGATGGAAGCATCGTCATAACCGTGCTTGCGGAAGGCGTCTATGACGAGCTGGAGATCACCGACATCGCGAAGCGTGGAAGAAATCGTGGTGCCGTCAAAATCGGAACCCAGCGCCAGATGGTCGATCCCGATGCGGTTGACAATGTAATCAGCATGGCGAACGAGTTCGCTCAGATCCGTATTCGGATCGCGTTTTCCATCTTCGCGCAGGAATGAAACGCCAAAGTTAAGCCCGACGAGACCGCCAGTATCGCGAATGGCATCCAGCTGCTTGTCGGTCAGGTTGCGGCTTTGCTGGCAAAGCGCGTGCGCATTTGAATGCGAAGCCACGAGCGGCGCATCGGAAATTGCCGCTATGTCCCAGAAGCCTTTCTCGTTCATGTGGGAAAGGTCGACCATGACTTTGAGTTCATTGCAGGCGCGAATGAGCGCTTTGCCATGATCGGTGAGGCCCGGGCCGATGTCAGGTGACGCCGGAAACCGGAACGGGATGCCATGGGCAAAAATATTCGGACGGCTCCAGACAGGCCCAAGCGTTCTGAGGCCGGCCTCATGCAATAGATAAAGGGCATCAAGGTCTTCGCTGAAAGCCTCCACACCTTCGATATGATAGACAGAAGCAAAAATGCCGTTGGCAAAGGCATCACGAATATCGGCTGCAGTTTTGCAAATACGGACCTTGCCTTCTGACGCCCGTTCGATTTTCAGAAGGATTGCCGACATGGCGAGTGTTGCCTTCATCGCATCCGTCTGGCTCGGCGTCGCCAGATTGCCATTAGTGTCGAGTTCTCGTGAAGGCGAGGGCACATATACTGCGCACAAGCCGCCGCCGAGCCCACCCTTCTGCGCACGTGGAAGGTCGATATGGCCGACATTTTCTCCTTCAAGAAAACGCTTTTCAGGCGAGGAAGCATGCGATGACCACAGGCGCAACAGCACGTCGTTGTGACCATCGAAAACGGGTATCTTCTGTTCTGTCGCCATGGGGAAGCCTTTTCAAAATCAAGTCTGGTATTTGAGAGGGGTGATGGACCCAAGCGAGAAGAATTGCAAATGCGATTTCGGTCATTTGATATGACGGCCCTGCATGAAGGGCGATTCTTTCTTGCAGAAGCTCTCCTTTAGTTTGCCCTCATGCAAACTCTGCATAGGGAATGCAAAATTCTGCATTGGCCCCTGCCTCCGCTGACGTGATAGCGGGAAGCTGGAAAAATATATCCAGAGATAGAACGCTGTCGATAAGCGCCCGATGTCAGGGAGCCATTCAGAAAGCGTTGCAAGAGGAGCTCTCAATGATTTCAAGACGCGGTTTTCTGGCAGGTGCGGCTGCCGTTCCTTTCCTGTCCTATGCGAGCATTTTGCCTGCCATTGGAGCCGGGCGTCAGGATATTCTGGTTGTGGCCCAGCAGCTCGACAATATGACCAGTCTTGATCCGCATGAGAGCTTCGAAGCTGTCGGCAGCGAAGTCTGCAACAACATGTACCAGCGTCTGGTACATCCAAGCCTTTCCAATCCGGACCAGGTGGAAGGCGGCGTTGCTGTTTCCTGGGAAGCCGACGCTGATGGGAAGGTCTTCATCTTCAAGATCGATCCGAATGCAAAATTTGCAAGCGGCGCGCAGATCACGGCTGAAGATGCTGCTTTCTCGCTGCAGCGTGCGATCAAGATGAACAAGGGCCCGGCTTTCATCATTGGCCAGTTCGGTTTCACGCCAGAGAATGCAGAAAAGAACATCGTAGCGACCGATCCGTCGACATTGTCTCTGACGGTCGAGCAGTCGACATCGCTGCCGTTCCTGCTGTATTGCCTGTCGGCAAGCGTTGCCAGCATTGTGGAAAAGAAGACCGTTCTGGAAAATGCATCCGGTGACGATCTCGGTAACGGCTGGCTTCAGAAGAACAGCGCCGGTTCGGGCGAATGGGTTCTCGTTTCCTGGAAGCCGAGCGAAAGCATCATCCTGAACGTTAATCCACATGGCGCATACAAGGGCAATGTGAAGCGCATCCTTCTGCGTCACGTCGCGGACCCGTCTTCGCAGCTCTTGATGCTTCAGAAGGGTGATGTCGATATTGCCCGCAATCTGACGTCCGAGCAGTTGCGTGTTCTCGACGGCAACGGTGATTTCGAGCTCGTCACCAAGGCAATCGCGGGCATTGGCCTGATGTCTCTCAATCAGAAGATTGAAAAGCTCACTAATCCGAAGCTCTGGCAAGCGATCAAGTGGGCCGTCGACTATCAGGGCATCCAGAAGAACATCGTTCCGTTGACGCACAAGGTGCACCAGACCATCATCCCGGAAGGTTTCCCCGGTGCAGTTAACGAAACACCGTTCCAGAAGGATTTGGAAAAGGCGAAGGGCCTGATGCAGGAAGCTGGTCTTGCCGATGGTTTTACCATCAAGATGGATCATTATTCTGCTCAGCCTTGGCCGGATATCGCACAGGCCATTCAGGCGAACCTCGCCGAAATTGGAATCAAGGTAGAACTTCTGGCCGCCGAGAACCGTCAGGTTCTCACCAAAATGCGTGCTCGCGAGCACGAAATTGCGCTGACCGCCTGGGGTTCTGACTACTTCGATCCGAACACCAATGCCGACGTTTTCTGTAACAATCCGGATAATTCGGATAATGCGGCTACCAAGCCTTTCGCCTGGCGCTCGTCCTATCAGAACGAGGAGTTCGCGAAGAAATCGATTGCAGCCCGCGATGAACGCGATTCAGCAAAGCGCATCGAACTCTACGAGGATTTGCAGCGCGAATTCATGAACGATAGTCCGTTTATCGTGATGCTTCAGACTGTTACCACAGCCGCCTGCCGCAAGGATGTTACCGGAATGCGTCTCGGCGTCTTGTCCGATTCTCATTCCTATGCAGGGATCGCCAAGGCGTGAAGAAAAGCCTCAAGAACCTGACCGGTATCCTGAGCAGCGTGTTAATCACGCTGTTCGGGCTTATGGTCATTACCTTCATGATCGGCCGCGTCATGCCGGTCGATCCTGTTATTGCTGCAGTGGGCGACAATGCGCCAGAGGCTGTTATCCAGCGCGTCCGCGCGGAGATGGGACTCGATCAGCCACTTGTAATCCAGTTCGTGCATTATGTCGGGCAGGTCCTGCACGGCGATTTCGGCAACTCTATTCTGACCCGTAATCCGGTGACACAGGATATCGCCCGTTATTTTCCCGCGACATTGGAACTGGCAACGGCTGCGCTTCTTGTTGCTGCTCTTATCGGTATTCCGCTGGGGGTGTGGGCTGCTGTCCGGCAGGGTTCCATCGTCGACCAGACGATCCGCGTGATCTGTCTTGCAGGGCACTCTGTTCCCGTTTTCATGCTGGCTCTGATATCGCTTCTCGTCTTCTATGCAACGCTCGATATAGCGCCCGGCCCGGGACGACAGGACATCATTTATGAGGGCATGATCCCGCATGTTACCGGTCTGCTCACGATCGATACTCTTATTGAGGGCGACTGGGACGCGTTCCGGGATGCCGTCTATCACATGATTCAGCCGGTTCTGATCCTCGCCTACTTCAGCATGGCGTATATCACGCGTATGACCCGCGCTTTCATGCTTGACGCGCTCAAGGGTGAGTTCGTGATTACGGCACGTGCGAAAGGCCTGTCGCTGACCTCGGTCATCTGGAAACATGCTTTCCCGACCGTTGCCGTGCAGCTCGTGACAGTTCTGGCTCTCACCTATGCAGGTCTGCTGGAGGGTGCTGTCGTGACCGAGACGGTCTTCAGCTGGCCGGGCTTGGGACAGTATCTGACCGTGTCGCTGATGAATGCCGATATGAATCCGGTGGTGGGCGCTACACTGCTCATCGGTATCATTTATGTCGGGCTCAACCTGCTCGCCGATATCCTCTACAAAGTTCTGGATCCGCGTGTCCGATGATTTTTGCCAATTTTCATAACTGGGCGCTAGATGACTCGCCTGCTTCTCGTTCTCAGGCTAACTGGGGCAGGCGCTACCGCATTTGGGTGAACCTTCGGGCCAATCCGCTCGCGATGATTGGTCTCTTTATCATTGTCGCTTTCGTCGTTTTGTCGTTGGCCGCACCATTGCTGGCGCCATATGATCCGAGTGTTCAAGACCTAGGCAACCGTCTGTCTGCTCCCACTGCCGCGCATTGGTTCGGGACTGATGAGCTAGGCCGCGATATCCTATCGCGCATTCTTTACGGTGGCCGCGTAACCCTTGGAATGGTTATCGCTGTTGTCATTCTCGTTGCGCCGATCGGGCTCTTTATCGGTTGTATCGCCGGCTATTTCGGCGGGATTGTTGACACCGCGTTGATGCGCGTCACTGATGTCTTTCTTGCGTTTCCTCGGTTGATCCTGGCGCTGGCCTTCGTGGCTGCGCTGAAGCCAGGTGTTGAAAGTGCCGTGCTTGCAATCGCATTGACTGCGTGGCCACCCTATGCGCGTCTGGCGCGTGCGGAAACCATGACTTTGCGTAAAAGCGATTTCGTTGCCGCAGCCAAGCTGACCGGTGCATCGCCATTCCGTATCATTCTGCGTCATATCATGCCGCTTTGTGTGCCAAGCGTCATTGTGCGCATTACGCTCGACATGAGCTCGATCATCATCACCGCCGCAAGCCTTGGCTTCCTCGGAATGGGTGCACAGCCGCCGTCGCCCGAATGGGGTGCGATGATTGCCACTGCCAAGCGCTTTATCTTTGAACAATGGTGGGTTGCCACCATCCCCGGCATCGCGATCTTCCTCGTATCGCTCGCCTTCAATTTCCTCGGCGACGGTCTGCGCGACGTGCTCGATCCGAAGCAGAATTGAGAGAACAGATGCTGGTTGATATTAAAAATCTGCAGATCAGCTTTGAAACGCGCACCAGCCGTTTCGATGCTGTTCGCGGGATCTCGCTTCAGCTCGGTCGTGAAAAACTGGGCATTGTCGGTGAAAGTGGCTCGGGCAAGTCCTTGACCGCGCGAGCCCTCATGAAATTGCTGCCGCCAATCGCTGAAGTGAAGGCCGACAAGCTTTCATTCGATGGCATCGACATTCTGTCAGCCACCGAACGTGGCATGCGTCAGATACGCGGCAAGCGGGTAGGCTTTATTCTTCAGGACCCCAAATATTCGCTTAATCCGGTCAAGACCATTGGCGTGCAGGTAGCTGAAGCGTGGCGTACTCACAAAGGCGGTAGCAAACGTCAGGCAATGGATGCTGCGGTTGATCTTCTGGATCAGGTTATGATCCGCAATCCGCGTGAAGTGGCGAAGCTTTATCCGCACGAAGTTTCTGGTGGCATGGGCCAACGTGTCATGATCGCCATGATGCTGGCGCCCGATCCCGAACTGCTCATTGCTGACGAGCCGACATCCGCGCTCGACGCTACTGTTCAGGCGGAAATTCTTCGCCTGATCGACGATCTGGTTTCCAAGCGCGGAATGGGACTTCTCCTCATCAGCCACGATCTTCCACTTGTGTCGCATTTCTGCGACCGTGTCATGGTCATGTATATGGGCCGTGTCATGGAAGAATTGAAAGCTGCCGAACTTGTGCGTGCTGAGCATCCTTATACGAAGGGGCTTCTCAATTGCATTCCATCGCTCATGCATCCTCGTGATCGATTGCCGGTTCTTAATCGCGAAGAAAGCTGGCTGAACTCATGATAGTCATTGATCAACTTCGTATCAGCTTCAACGAGCATGAAGTCGTCAAGGGTGTGTCCTTCAATGTCGAGAAGGGCGGGAGCTTTGGAATTGTTGGTGAAAGCGGCTCGGGTAAATCCACTATTCTGCGCGCAATGGCGGGTCTCAACGAACAATGGAGTGGCCGCATCGCTTTCGACGGGAAGGACGTTGCCCCAAAGCGCGCACCCGCCTTCTTCCGTCAGGTGCAGATGGTGTTTCAGGATCCCTTTGGCTCACTGCATCCACGCCAGACCATCGACCGTATCCTGAGCGAGCTTCTGCTGGTTCATGGTATCGGCGATATCGATAAGCGTATTGAAAAGGTTCTTGACGAAGTCGCGTTGCCCAAAGCTGCGCGGTTCCGTTTTCCGCACCAGCTTTCGGGCGGACAACGCCAGCGCGTGGCAATCGCGCGAGCCCTGATCGCCGAACCGGAAGTTCTGCTACTGGACGAACCGACATCGGCGCTTGATGTCTCGGTACAGGCTGAAATTCTCAATCTTCTCGCGGACTTGCGCGCTGAAAAGAATCTCACTTATGTGCTGGTGAGCCACAATCTCGCTGTGATCGCGCATCTCTGCCCGCAGGTGGGGGTGATGCAACACGGCGAGATGGTGGAACAGCTTAGCGCCGATGATTTGCGCGCCGGGCGAACGACACATCCGCATACCACAGAATTGCGCGCGCTAAGCGTCAATCTGGAAGAACCTGCCTGACGGAGTTTTCATGTCAACGCATGCTGACTGGAATGCGGCTTCGCTTGCCGCGAAAGTCTTGTCGAGAACCTGGGCCAAGGATGAGCCGGGTGGCGTCATCATCGGTTTCGGCCCAGATGGAGTGAAATTTGCCTATGCGAGCGGGCTTGAAAACCTTTCTACGGGGGTGCCGTTCACGGCGAATACAGTCGTTCGCTACGCATCAGTCACGAAACATGTGTTTTGTGCGATGGTTCTCAAGCACAGCGATATCATCGGCCTCGAGGATCGGCTCGGCGACCATCTGCCGGAGTTGCAAAGTCCACTGGCCGATGTCACCGTGGGGCGTGCACTCGACATGACTGGTGGTCTGCCCGATACGCGGGAATGCCTCACACTTCTGGGGCTGTCTGTTTATACAGAAACGGAAGCAGGTCAGCTTCTGGACTACCTTGCTTCTCTCAACCGGCTCAATTTCGAAGCGGGTTCGGAAATTTCGTATTCCAACACCGGTTATCGTCTGGTGGAAGCTGCACTGGAGCGAAAAGGGTTTCGCTTCAATGATTTAGTTAAATCGGATATTGCGCAGCCTCTCGATATTTTCATGGAAGCGCCGGACGTCTGGAATGATCCGGTCGCGGGTCTTGTTCCCGGTTACTGGAAGTCTGACGAAAAATGGCAGCTCAGCTCTGCTGGCCTGCATATTTCGGCTTCTGGCAGCCTGACTGGCAGTGGCATGGCGCTGACCAAATGGGCGCAGGCGCTCGTCAACGGCGATGGCGTGTTCAAAGGCTTGCTTGATAAACTGTCGGCTGATCGTCGTCTCTCCGACGGGCGTGTAACCGGTTACGGCCTCGGATTGCGGTGGAACGAAGTGGATGGCAAGCGGTTCGTCGGACACGGTGGTTCGCATCCCGGCTATAAAAGCTATTTTCTGCTCGATCCAGCCGCGAAAACCGGCATGATTGTTGTTTCAAATCGTGAAGACGCCAACACCTATAAGATGGCGCGAGATTGCATGGCCGCTCTCAACGGATTGTCGTTGCCAGAGACCAATTGCACGATCCCCGACGGGCTTTATGTGACGGAGAGTGGACCGTTCTGGCTGGAAATGCGCAACGGTATAGCCAACTGGCTTGATTCCGAAGACACGCTTTACGATATCGGCGATGGCTGGTTCTCATCCCTGTCGCCGTCTTCGCCGGTTGAACTCCGCTGGACGGGTACGGAACTGGAAGGTGAGATTGGTTACGTATCTCGCCGGTTGAAGCCGGTGACACCGAAACCTGTGTGCCGGGAACTCGACGGCCACTGGCAGGCATCGCCCTATGGCGCCAGTTTCGATATCAAGGATGGTCACCTCATCATGGGTATAGGCCCGACACGCCGGGCCATGCCGTTGGAAGACCTCGGTCAGGGGCGCGCGCTGTTTACGTTGCATGACGGCCCTTGGACCAAGCGCGTCTGTCTGCATAAGCTTGATGACAATCGGGTCGAGCTCGTTCTCAGCCGAGCCAGAATGATCGAATACGTCCGGTAATCTGGACATTCGTGAGTTATGGACGCGGCGGAAGGGTGACCTTACCGCCGCGTCTTGCATTGTGGTAACTTTCGACAATTGATTCCGAAGGTGAGGTGACGTGATGCTGGAACGGATGATCGATCAGGGCGCAGGTCGGGAACCTGCCGACATCGTGCTGAAGGGCGGCCGTTTCTTCGATCTCGTAACCGGTGAACTTGTCGAAAGTGACATCGCAATCTGCGGCGATCGGGTTGTTGGAACATTCGGCAACTATCAGGGCAAGCATGAAATCGACATTTCCGGACGGATCGTCGTGCCGGGATTTATCGATACGCATCTTCACATAGAATCCTCCCACGTAACGCCGCATGAGTTCGACCGGTGTGTATTGCCACAGGGCGTTACCACGGTCATTTGCGACCCGCACGAGATTGCGAATGTGCTGGGTGCTGAAGGCATAAAGTTTTTCCTCGATAGCGCGTTGGAAACCGTCATGGATATCCGCGTGCAGCTTTCAAGCTGTGTGCCCGCGACCCATATGGAAACGTCTGGCGCCGAGCTTCTGATCGATGATCTGTTGCCTTTTGCTGACCACCCCAAGGTGATTGGTCTTGCGGAGTTCATGAACTTTCCAGGTGTTCTGGCGAAAGACCCCGAATGCATGGCGAAGCTCAAGGCGTTTCAGGGACGCCATATTGATGGTCATGCGCCGCTTCTGCGCGGGCTCGACCTGAACGGCTATATTTCCGCAGGTATTCGCACCGAACACGAGGCGACAAGTGCGGAAGAAGCGCTGGAAAAGATGCGTAAGGGCATGCATGTACTGGTGCGCGAAGGGTCAGTTTCCAAGGATCTGAAAGCGCTTATGCCGATCATTACCGAGCGCCACGCGCAGTTTTTGGCACTGTGCACAGATGACCGGAATCCGCTCGATATTGCCGATCAGGGCCACCTCGATTATCTTATCCGCACGGCGATTGCAGGCGGCGTGGAGCCGATTGCCATCTACCGGGCCGCTAGCGTTTCTGCCGCCCGCGCTTTCGGTCTTTTCGACCGTGGTCTGGTTGCGCCGGGCCAGCGCGCCGACCTCGTTGTGGTGGATAGTCTCGAAGGTTGTCACGCTGAAATCGTGTTGTCGGCGGGCAGGGTGATTTCAGAAGATTTGTTTGCCGCTCGTAAGATCGTTGCTCCTGTCGGGCGCAATAGCGTCAAGGCATCGAAAGTCAGCGCTTCCAGTTTCCGTTCGCATTCCAACAGCGGCAAAACACGTGCAATCGGTATAATTCCGGGCAAGATCATAACGGAAAGCCTCGAATTCGATCTGAAGGTTGGCCCGAACGGCGTTGAGCCCGATTTCGAAAAAGATGTAGTCAAGATCGCCGTTGTCGAACGTCACGGCAAAAATGGAAATATTGCGACCGGCTTTGTGCACGGTTTCGGCTTGAAATCAGGTGCAATCGCGTCAACCGTCAGTCATGACAGCCATAATATCTGTGTGGTTGGCACGTCAGACGAAGATATTGCTGCAGCTGCCAACCGATTGGGCGAAATTGAAGGTGGTTTCGTTGTCGTGCGAGATGGCAAGGTGTTGGCTGAAATGCCTTTGCCCATTGCCGGATTGATGAGCGCCGAACCATATGAAACTGTCCGCGACCAGCTTCGTGTGCTGCGTCACGCAGCGGAAGAACTGGGTTCCGTTCTGGAGGAGCCATTCTTGCAACTGGCCTTCATCGCCTTGCCTGTGATCCCGCATCTCAAGATCACTGACCGCGGCCTTGTGGACGTCGACAAGTTTGCATTTGTCGGGAACTGATCAATGCAAGCCACCGACACCGAGTAGTTCTTCGACAGTCTGCTGGTTTTCGGCGAGTTCTGCTGACGTGCCAGACCATGCAATGCGCCCACGTTCCAGTATGATGATGTGATCGGCAAAATCGAGCGCACTCTGGATGCGCTGTTCGACAAGCAGAATCGTCATGTCTCCCTTCTGTGCAAGTGTCGAGAAAGCAGCCATCAGCTCTTCACAGATGACAGGAGCAAGCCCTTCCAGCGGCTCATCGAGCAGCAGCACTGTCGGTCGCCCGAGAATGCTGCGCGCGGTGGAAAGCATCTGTTGTTCTCCCCCGGAAAGCTGCGACCCAAGATTGCTGCGTCGTTCCTTAAGACGCGGAAACATCGCATAGGCTTCTTCGAGCGCATTCTTTGGTCGGTTTTTGAGGCCAACGAAGAGATTTTCTTCGACGGTGAGGGTCGGAAAAACATCACGAGTTTGCGGCACATAACCGAGACCGGCAATTGCGCGCGCGGCTGATGGAAGCGTGGCGATATTCTTCCCATTCAGCAGAATCTCACCGCCATAACGGCGCGTTTGCCCCGCGATAGTGGCAAAGAGGCTGGTCTTGCCGACACCATTGCGGCCCAGAATGGCAAGTCGCGATCCCGGTTCTGCTTTGAACGATACATTCTCGATGACGCGCGTGGGGCCGTAACCGGAGGAGAGATTGCGAATTTCAAGCGAGGCGGCACTCATTGCGCATAGCTCCCGAGATAGGCTTCGCGGACGCGGGTATCCTGCACGACATCTTCCGGCAATCCGTCAAAAATTACAGTTCCGGCAGCCAGCACGACTACGCGTTTTGCGAAGCGAAAAACGAGGTCCATATCGTGCTCGATCATGAGTACTGTCAGATCGGCCGGTAGTCGGTCGAGCGCTTCCTCGATGCGGCCCGTGTCGCTCTGTGGAACACCTGCAGCTGGTTCATCAAGCAGCAGAACTTTGGGTCGAAGCGCCAATGCAAGGGCAATCTCCAGAAGCCGCTGTTGGCCATATGCGATCTCGCTCACCCGCAACTGCCTGAGATGCAGAAGTCCGAGCGCATCGAGAATATCGCGCACTTCATCCATGACTTCAGGCATTTTGCGATAGTTTCCGAGAATACGTCCTGTCTTGCCTTCGCGTTGCAAAACAGCAAGAGCCACGTGTTCTTCGGGTGTCATGTCGAAGAAGAGACGGGTCACCTGAAATGAACGCACCAGTCCGCGCCTGACGCGCTGCATGGCGTTGAGCCGGGAGACGTTCTCTCCATCCAATGCCACGGTGCCAGAAGTTGCCGCGAGGTTGCCTGTAACCAGATTGACGAAAGTGGTCTTGCCTGCTCCGTTGGGACCAATGAGAGCGACGCGGTCGCCTTTCACCATGTTGAGCGAAACATCGTTTGTCACTGCCAGACCGCCGAAATTCTTGCGCAGTTTCGTTACTTCAAACACGGTGCTCATTTGCGGCGCGCCTTCTTTTCAAAGTAATAGGCGACGGTTCCATAGAGGCCACGCGGCGCGAATAGCACGACGGCGATCAGCAGAGCCCCAACCATTGTAAGCCAGTGGAAGGGGTTCGCAGCAGAGACGAGGTCTTCGAACCACATGAAGACAACCGTACCAACTAGTCCGCCGAACAGCGATCCCGTGCCACCGAGAACCAGCATTACCACAGCTTCCGCCGACATGGTAAAACTGAGACTGTCGAGCCCGACGACCTGCGTTGAAATGGCATTCAGCGCGCCACCGATGCCCGCAACAGCACCTGAAATGACATACATGCGAAGCTGTGCTGACTGCACCGAAGCGCCCATGGCATGAATGCGGATCGGGTCTTCTTTCACACCTCGGCAAAGCATACCGAAGGGTGAACGAACAACATAACGTAGGAAGATGAAGGAAACGAGCAGCAGGAATACGGCATAGACATAGACCGTGTGTCCGTAGAGATCGAACTCGAACATGCCAAAGATCGGATCGGGTGAAATGCCGCTTAGTCCGTCACTGCCGCCGGTCCAGCTTGATGCCTTGTTTGCAACTTCGTGGAACAGATGGACAACGGCAATCGATAGAACGAGTTGAGCGAGCCCGTGCGCGCGCAGAATAACGGCTCCGGAAACAAGCCCGGTGATAGCTCCTGCAACAAGACCGATAAGTGTCATCAGGATCGGGTCGGTAATACCGAAATGGGCAGCGGCGATGCCGGCACCATAGGCACCAGCGCCAAACAAAGCAGCATGGCCGAGCGTTGCTATACCGCAATAGCCCATCACCAGATCGAGTGACAATACGAGCAAGGCAATGGCAATGATGCGTGTCAGCAGTGCCAGATTATCGGGGAACAAAAACCAGCCGCAAATACTGGCAGCGATAATTGCTGCTACGCCGACAAGACCCGCATAGGAGTGACGGTGTTGAGAGAGAGCTTGCGTCATATCGGTCATTTTTTGGCCAGCCTTCCTGCAAGACCACGCGGGAACAGCGTCACAATGACGATCACTGCCAGATAGAAGAAGAACTCGCCATATTCCGGTGCCAGATAACGCCCGGTTGTATCGATTGCTCCGAGCAGGAGGCAGGCAATCAGCGCTCCGGGTATGGAGCCTGCGCCACCGACAGAGACGACGACCAGAAATGTCACCATGTAGCGGAGTGCATAGTAGGGTTCGACAGGTAGAAGTTCGGCGCCGACAACACCGCCGAAAGCTGCGAGCCCAATGGCAAGCGCAAAGCTGATGGCGTAAACGATTTCGGTTCTGACACCGAGCGCAGCCGCCATGTTGGCATTGTCGACAGCAGCGCGCAGTTTCACGCCGAATGCAGTGCGTTCGATGATGTACCAAAGACCAAGGGCCACCGCGAAGCCGCACCCGATTGCAAAGATGCGATGCTTGGCAATTGCCCGAAAGCCGAGATCGACCGATCCACGCAACATTTCAGGCAAAGGAATGGTCTTCAGTGTTGGTCCGAATATATAGTTGGTGAGACCGATGATGCAGAAGGTGATGCCGATGGTCATCAGCACCTGTGTCAGTTCAGGCGCTCCATAAATGCGCCGATAGAGCAATCTCTCCACGGGAACGGCGATTAACATCGTGCCGACGACGGCGATGATGATCGCAAAGCCGTAATTGAGGCCAAGCTGCTGGGCAGCATAGGATGCAAAATAGCCGCCGATCATTGCAAATGCGCCGTGAGCGAGATTGACGACGCGCATCAAGCCCATGGTGACCGAAAGGCCGATGGAAATGACGAAAAGCACCATGCCATAGGCGAGGGCATCAACGGCAATGCTGAGCACAGTCTGCATTGAGTGGTCCTGTTGAGCGCATCCCGAAAAGCACGAAAAAATTTTCGGGTGCGCGTTAAAATAAGCAGTTATGAGCTATGAGCGCGCTTTACGCCTGCTCAGGCATCAAGGCGTTAACTCTTGAATGCCGGAGTTATTGAGCTTTTAGGCCGGGGTCGCCCTGCTTTTCGAAGGTTTGAATTTCCTTGTTATAGTAAGTGCCGTCATCAGCCTTGGCGACTTCGCGCAGATAGATGTTCTGCGTCATATGGCGGCTTTCGGGGTCGATGGATACAGGGCCGCGAGGACTGATCCATTCCATGCCTTTCACGGCCTCTACCGCCTTTTCAGCATCTTTTTCACCGCCGGTCGCTTCGATCATCTTGTAGATGACATGCATGCCATCATAAGCGCCGACCGAAGGGAAGGACAACTCCACAGGATTGCCGATGGCCTTTCGAGCTTCCTCGACAAACTTCTTGTTTTCTGGCGAGTCATGCGAGACTGCGTAGTGGAAAGTCGTCAGAACACCGAGAGCATTTTCTCCGAGTGCGGGAAGATCGGATTCTTGTGTCAGGTCACCTGGAGCAAAAAGCTGAATGCCCGAGCCTTTCAATCCGTTGTCGACATAGGATTTCATGAAACCGAGCGTGGTTGGTCCAGACGGCAGAAAAGCAAACACGCCTTGCGCGCCAGAGTCTTTTATACGCTGCATGATAGGGCTGAAATCGTTCGTAGCGAGCGGCATCCGAATAGCTTCGACCACTTCGCCACCAGCTTCTGTAAACGCTGCCTTGAAAGCGTTTTCCGCATCCACGCCGGGCCCATAATCGCTGACAACCGAGATGACTTTCTTCACACCCTTGTCGAGTGCAACCTTTGCGATCGGGGTTGACGTTTGCCATGTGGTGAACGAGGTGCGCACCACATAAGGGCTCTTCGTTACAATGGAAGAGGTGGCGGCATTCATGACGACCATCGGCACATTGCCCTGTTTGAGAATGGGCGTAACCGCCATGGCGTCAGGGGTGAAATAGAAGCCAGCAAGATATTGGACGCCTTCCTTGACCACGAGTTCCTGCGCAAGCGCCTTCGATTGCGCCGGATCGGCCTGCGGCACATCACGATAAACGATCTCGACAGTGTCATCGCCGATCGTGTTGCCGTGCTCTGTCATATAGGCGTCGATGCCGGCCTTGAAGTTCTTGCCCTGAAGAGCAAACGGGCCTGAAAATGGACCAATGACGCCGACCTTTACCACATCGGCATAAGCTGCTGATGCTGTGAGTGAAAAGACCGCAAGCGCGGTGAATACAATTTTCTTCATGTTCTCCTCCCTATCGCCCACCATTCCCGCGCGTGACCGTCTCGTCGCAACAGGGAATGTCCTGATTTCAGCATGCCTATCTAATTGGTCATGTAAAATGAAAAATTCCTTATAAACGATACCCGGATGGTTATGTGTCCGAGAATTGTTCGTTTCCGATTCGAACCACCTTATCGATCAGGATTGATGCAATCTTGAGTGCACTGCCAGTCGACGCAACAATTTGCGGCAGGATCATCCATTCGATCATCCAGGCCGCGCCTGAGCGCTCCTGCTCATGCACCATAGCCTGATGCAAACCACCCATTTGGGCCGCGTTGAAACGGGCAAGGCTGACCAGTATCTCTGCTGACACCGGATTTTGCTTGTGGGGCATGGCGGACGAACCGCCACCACCGGTCAAGGACAGTTCGGTGCCCAGTTCAGCCATAAGCGCAATATCTTGCCCGAATTTTCCAAGAGTACCCGTGATGAGCGAAAGCAGATTGCCGAACTCGACAATGAAGGCCCGCTGGCTATGCCATTGCGGGCTATCGTGCAATCCGAGCCTATCAGCCAGCAAAGCACGCAGAGCCGGTGCCTGATCTCCGAATTTTTCAAGCGTTCCGGCTGCACCTCCGAACTGTACGGGAAAGACGATGGTGTTCAGTTTGGTCTCATAAGCGTTGAGCGGGTTTTTCCAGCTTGAGATGCGGTCCGATACGGTGATCGGAATAGCGGATTGCATACGTGTATAACCCGTCAGAGCATTCCTTCCGAACGTCGCATCAAGCCAATCGAAACGCTGCGTGAGTTGCTGAATTCGCCCATAAAGAATTGTACTTGCGCGTTTCAGCCGCAAAATCAGGCTCGTATCGATGGCATCCTGGCTCGTCGCGCCGAAATGAACGTATTCGCCGTAATCCGTTCCGACCGCCAGACGTAGTGCCTTAACGAATGAAGGAATGACAACACCGTCTCGCGCAGTCGCTTTTGCCAGATTGGATAGGTTGGGTTCGAACGTTTCTGAGGCTTGTTTGATCGCTTGTCCTGCCTCGACCGGTATCAAGCCGAGCCCCGCTTGAGCTTCAGCCAGAGCCGCTTCAAAGCGCAACATCTCGGCAATATCAGCCGCCGCAGTAAACAAGCTCAATATCTCTTCATCGTCGCCGAAAAGCTGTGCAAGAAACGGATGTTCGAAGACCGAGATGCTCATGCGTCAAATATCGAAAAAGACAGTTTCTTTCTCGCCCTGCAAGTGAATATCGAAATGATAGACGCTACCCTCACGCTGACCAATCAGTGTTTGCGCCCGGCTGCGATGTTCGATGCGTGCAAGGACCGGGTCCTCTGCATTCGCATCGGCTTCATCGGAAAAATACATCCGCGTCTGCAGTCCGAGATTAATGCCGCGGGCCACGATCCACAAGGTAACGTGTGGTGCCATGAGGCGGCCATCTTTGAAAGAAACGCGGCCAGGTTTGATCGTCTCGAAAGTGAACTCGCCCGTGTCCATATGGCTCGCACAACGGCCCCATCCACGAAAGCCAGGGTCGGCTTTGCCGCCGGTTTCAGAGGGGCTGTTATAGAGGCCTTTTGCATCAGCCTGCCATATTTCTACCAACGCATCGCGGAGTGGTGCGCCTATGCCATCGATGACATGGCCCTTGATAGTGATGCGTTCGCCTGTCGTCTTCTCATCATAGAGAGGGCCGGCGCCGAGATCCTGCTCGAAAATGCCGTTGATGCCGACAAAATTGGGTGTCAATCCGATATGGACGTAAGGGCCCGCAGTCTGTGATACGGTTTCTTTCAGGTAGCCGAGAGGTTGCGCCATATCAGTCACCCTCCGGGCGATTTTCAAACAAGGTTGCGCGGCGCCCGCGCAACACAATGTCGAACTTGTAGGCAAGCATATCCATCGGCAAATTAGCGTTCATGTCCAGAGGTGCGACCAGCCGTTCGACGGCTGATTTGTCGGGAATAGTTTTTACGATCGGGCAAATCCAGATCAGCGGATCGCCCTCGAAATACATCTGTGTGATGAGGCGCTGTGCAAAGCCATGACCGAACACAGAAAAATGGATGTGGGCCGGACGCCAGTCATTCACACCATTTGGCCAAGGGTACGGGCCGGGCTTTATGGTCTTGAACCAGTAGTAGCCGTTTTCGTCCGTGACCGCGCGACCGACGCCGCCGAAGTTGGGGTCGATGGCCGCAAGATAGGTTTCTTTCTTGTGGCGATAACGCCCGCCAGCGTTGGCCTGCCAGAATTCCAGCAGTGCGCCTGGAACAGGACGGCTACTCTCGTCCAGAACACGGCCATGCACAAGAATGCGCGGACCTATCGGCATTTCGCCGGGGCGTGCATAATTGAGGATGAGGTCATTATCCAGCTCGTGCAGCATACTGTGCCCGAATACCGGGCCCGTAATTTCACTTTTGGTGCCTTCGAGCGAAAGCAAAGCACGAGTAGGCGAGCGAAGGACGGAGGTCTTATACCACGGCGTGTAAGCCGGTGGATGCATGGACAGATCGCGAGCAAAGAACGGAGTTGCCTCCGGCAGACTGTTCTTCATTTTTCAGTTTCCTCCGCTTCCATCTGCGCATAGGTCTGCTTTGCGATCTTGAAAGCGTGGTTCGATGCCGGAACCCCCGCATAGATTGCAACATGCATCAATGCTTCGCAGATGTCCTCCTTCGTTGCGCCCGTATTTTTCGTAGCGCGTATATGCATGGCAACTTCATCGTCTTGCCCGAGTGCTGCAAGCAGTGCAATCGTAACGATCGACCGTTCTCGTTTGGTCCAGCCGGGTCGCGCCCAGACCGTGCCCCATGCGGCTTCTGTTATAAGCTCCTGAAACGGAGCATCAAGGTCGGTTGCACCGTTTGAAGCGCGATCCACATGCGTATCGCCCAGAACTGAACGGCGCACGTTCATGCCGATCTTGTAGCGTTCCGACCGCACTGCCTTGTCAGCCATGGCTACTCTCCATGTTAGAATCTGTTTGAAATAAAGTTGCGCAACAGCGAGACATAGGCATCGGGCTGTTCAACGCAGGGAATGTGACCGCTGGCGGCAATCTCCGTGAAATCTGCTTCAGGGATAAGACTTGCCAGTTCGCGCACAAGGGTAGGCGGCGTGGAGCCGTCCTGATCACCGACCAAACAAAGTGTTGGCACCGAAATAGTTCTGGCTACTTCGGTTAAATCCGCTTCACGCAGCGCGGCACAGGTGGCCGCATAGCCGTCGAGCGGTTGCCGAACGAACATATTGCAATAGGCATGATAGGCAGGATTATCGGAGCGGCGATAGTCCGACGTGAACCAGCGGGGCATTGTCGCGTCGAGGATGCTTGAAAGGCCATCTTGCTGAATAGCAGCTATGCGCGCGTCCCACATCGCTGCTGTACCGATCTTGTGAGCGGTGTTGGACAAAACGAATCCGGCCACCAGATCGGGGCGCGCTGCATAAACACCTTGCGCGATCAGTCCACCGACGGAAAGACCGCAAATGATCGCCCGTTTTATCGAAAGCTTGTCGAGCAGGTTGATGAGGTCGGTCGCAAGGAGTTCGATTGTGTAGGGGGGGGCTCCGACATCTGAAAGGCCGTGGCCGCGCTTATCATAAACGAGCGTCGATACGTCGTTGCGCAGGCGTGCGCGAACTTCATCCCATATCCGGAAATCGGTTCCGAGCGAATTGATGAAAACCAGAACAGGCTTCTCTGCGGCTATTGGCTGGAAATCATAATGGATGACGACGTCGTTTATGGATGCGAACTGCACAGCTTTCTCCTCTTGCATCGCACTGTCGTGCTTTGAACTGGTTAAGTAAAATGATATTATTCGCAAAAATCATAACTACAGGGTTATAGATAAGTGATTGGGAACAGGATCAAATTTCGTCATCTGCATACGTTTGTTGAGGTTGCGCGACAGAAGAGTGTGGTCAAGGCCTCCGAACTCCTGAGTATCAGCCAACCAGCAGTGACCAAGACGATGCGTGAGCTGGAGGAGATTCTGGGCGTTCCAGTAGTGGAACGCGATGGTCGTGGCATAAGGATAACGCGGTTCGGTGAAGTATTCCTGCGTCATGCTGGGACGGCTTTGACCGCCTTACGGCAAGGGCTGGATTCCGTGTCGCAAGAATTGGATGGATCAGGACCGCCTATTCGTATTGGCGCCTTGCCGACAGTCTCAACACGCATCATGCCGAAAGCGATGAGCCTGTTTCTCGCGGAAAGAACGTCTAGCCGTGTAAAAATCGTTACGGGTGAAAATGCTGTTCTTCTGGAGCAGCTACGGGTTGGCGATCTCGATCTGGTTGTAGGGCGGCTTGCCGCGCCAGAAAAGATGACCGGTTTTTCATTCGAGCATCTTTATTCGGAGCAGGTTCGATTTCTTGTCAGGACAGGGCATCCCCTGACGGACGGACGCGCGGTTTTCGAGCATCTGGCCGACTACCCGGTTCTGATGCCGACACGCAATTCAATCATTCGCCCGTTTGTGGATCGTTTGCTGATTACGAACGGTATAGGTGCCCTGCCAGTTCAGATTGAGACCGTTTCCGATGCATTTGGACGTGCTTTCGTCCGCGACAGTGATGCGGTGTGGATCATTTCAGAAGGGGTTGCTGCCAGAGATGTATCTGAAGGCAAGCTTGTCGCTCTTTCCATCGATACAAGCGAAACGACAGGTCCGGTAGGGTTGACCATGCGAACTGACACGACACAGACAGCCGCTATGCAAATTCTGATCCAGACGTTGCGCGAAGCTGCTGGTGTGAAGCTCTAGAGATTAACGCGGCCAGCTACCCAAATAAGGTAGCTGACCGCGCTATTTGCAAGAAGTTCTGGCCGGAACTTCTTGCTGGGGGTTCGATTAGAAATAGAATTCTACATCAATTCTAAATTAAAGCATCAGTTCTATATGTTTTATTAAATAAAATTAGTTAAACCTTATTTATAGTATTCACCGTTCAGAACGGCAATCCGACGTAGTTTTCAGCAAGTGCGGTTGAGGCAGCTTCGGAAGTGCAGAAGTAGTCAAGTTCTGCTTCCTGCACTTTCTGATCAAACGGAACCATATCAGGAAATCGGTGTAGCATTTTGGTCATGGACCATGAAAAGCGTTCGGCCTTCCAGATGCGCGCAAGCGCATTAGCAGAATAAGCGTCGATGCCAGATTTTGATTTGCCCAGATAAAACTCTCTCAATCCTTCGTAAAGATAGTGCACGTCGCTGGCGGCGAGGTTTAGCCCTTTCGCACCTGTCGGAGGAACGATATGAGCGGCATCTCCAACAAGGAAAAGCTGTCCAAAGCGCATTGGTTCAGCCACGAAAGAGCGTAGAGGCGCAATGGATTTCTCGAAAGACGGTCCGGTTATCATTGCTTCGGCATGATGTGCCGGAAGGCGACAGCGCAGTTCATCGTAAAAGCGTTCGTCGCTCCAGTTTTCGATCTTTTCATCAAGTGAACATTGGATGTAGTAACGGCTGCGTGTGAGCGAGCGCATGGAGCAAAGCGCAAAACCTCGTTCGTGGTTGGCATAGATCAACTCATGAGCGACCGGCGGAATGTCGGCCAGTATGCCGAGCCAGCCGAAAGGATAGATCTTTTCAAAGATATCGATTGCCTTGTCCGGTACAGATTTGCGGCTTATGCCGTGATACCCGTCACATCCAGCGATGAAATCGCAGTCGATGCGATGGGTTTTGCCGTCCTTTTCGTAGGTAATATATGGCGATGTCGTATCGAAATCATGCGGTGTTACGTTGGCGGCTTCATAAATGCTGGTGGTGTTCGACTTCCGCCGTTCATCCATAAGGTCGTGCGTCATCTCAGTCTGGCCATAAACCGTAACGCGCTTGCTGGTCAGCTTGTGCAGGTCGAGACGGTGATCCCGGCCGTCGAAGGCGAGGGAGAAACCGTCATGTGGCAATCCCTCTGCGTGAAGGCGTGTTGAAGCTTCGGCTTCATCCATCAGATTGACCGTGCCTTCTTCCAAGACGCCAGCACGTACACGGCCCAGAATATAATCCGCGCTGACGCGATCCAGCACGACATTGTCTATCCCGGCTTTAGTCAGAAGTTGGCCGAGGAGCAGGCCGGCCGGGCCCGATCCGATGATTGCCACCTGAGTGCGCATAAGTTCCTCCCAATGCAATTCCGTCTTTATTCTTGAAGGAACGTTCCTGCTGGCAATGGATAATCTCGACTATTTATTGTACAAATCGAACATTATTGGAGGGTAAGTGTCGGATAATTTTGTTCCAACATACGAGCTTTATGGAGAAGAAAGCGAGCAGAAGCCGGATTTTTGGCTACACTGCGAGACGCTTTTCTCGCGATCCAGTTTGCATAATTTCGAAATTTCGTTGCATCGTCACGAGAGCTTCTTTCAGCTTTTATATATTGAAGGGGGTACGGGGCAGGTGAGCTTCGATGGCGTCATCTACCCCTTTCAAACGCCATGTGCCATTATGGTGCCACCCGGTTTCAATCATGGGTTTGCATTCTCTCGAGATATAGTGGGGCACATTGTAACGATTTTGAGCCCTCATATGCCGTTTATTGGAGACGGTTCTGGGGGCGTTATGGCGAAGTGGTTGATGCAGCCTCAACTCATATCGATGAAAGGAGCGGGCAACGAGAATCTGGCGTTACTTTCCTCTCTTCTGCGGCAACTACAAGATGAGTTTCACACGAGAAAACCATATAAAAACAGTTTGCTGGAATCTCTTATTCAGGCGGTTTTCGTTTATATTCTGCGGCACGCTTATTCTTCAAAGCTCGTGAAGCAGGAAGACCGCCAGATATATGGGCATGCTCGTATTGAGCGCTTGCAGGAACTGATCGACCGTCATTACCGAGAACATAAGCCCGTTTCATTTTATGCGAAACTGTTGGGTGTTTCATCAACGCATCTCAACCGGACTGTCAAACAACTGACAGGAAGGACGACACAAGACATGGTTGCAAGCAGGCTGATTGAGGCGGCCAAGCGCGATTTGATAGCCATGCCATCGTCGGTGCAGCATATCGCCTACAGCCTTGGCTTTTCAGATCCCGCATATTTTTCACGCTTTTTCCTGAAGATGACGAGCGAAACACCCCGTACATTCCGTTTGAGGGAGCGCGAGCGTCTGGTCGCTCTGGATTCATCATCATAGAATAAATTGGATTTTTCATTCTCTGCGGTCATCTCAGCAAATTGCGTAGATCCAACTGGACTTGAAGCATTGCAGGCAGGAAGCGTTCCACAAGGTCAATTGTTTCGACATGTGCCACGGGTGCCCCGATGTTAAGCGCCGCAACTACTAAACCTCGATGATTGAAAACAGGAACAGCGATGGAGCGTAGTCCGATCTCCAGTTCCTGATCGTTGATTGCATAACCTTGACCACGAATAATGGAGAGTTCTGTCATCAGCGGGGCAATTTCCACCTTTGTAAATGGTGTCAAAGCTTTCCGTTCAGTGCGCTCGAGAAGCACCTGAGCCTCGGGTTCATGAAGCCAGGCCAGAAGCACACGCCCCATCGAAGCACAGTAGGCTGGAAGCCTGCTTCCCGCCATCAAGTTGATGGAAATCACGCGCATTTGTGAGGCGCGCGCGATGTAAACAATTTCCGTTCCATCCAGAACGGATGCGGATGCGCTCTCTCCGACGGCATCAGAGAGCCGGTCCAGATGCGGCTGGATAATTGTCGGCAATGGCGTCGAAGATAGATAGGCATGCCCGAGCCGAAGAATTTTGGGCAGAAGCATGAAGAACTTGCCGTCATACTCGGCATATTCGAGCTCGGTCAGCGTCAGCAGGCACCGTCGTGCGGTTGCACGATCGAGACCAGTTATTTTTGAAACGTCCGCTATTGAAAGACGTGGTTGGTCTTCACCGAACGCTTCGATGACCTTCAATCCCTTTGCAAAACCGCCGATGAAATCTGTTTCGCGCATGAAATCCCTCTCAATTTGCGTAGATATTTTGTGCGATATATGAACAAATGTCAAATATCGCACAAAATGTTTGACCCTTTGCCGACGAGGTGGCTAACTCCAGTGCGATTGCGACCGGACGCTCAAGCACGAAGCTCGAACGCTCTGGTATGGAGGTAAAATGGACAAGACAATCGGAAGTCTAGCCGAGGCTGTTGCCGGAATAGGCGATGGCGCTACGGTCATGATCGGGGGGTTCGGTGGCTCAGGCGCGCCAATAGAATTGATCCATGCCCTGATCGATAAGGGGCCGAAGAACTTGACGGTGATCAACAATAATGCGGGCAATGGGCGCATCGGCATCGCGGCAATGATTGACGCCGGGATGGTGCGCAAGATGATCTGTTCATTCCCGCGGTCTTCCGATCCGCGCGCTTTCACGGACAAATATATTGCCGGTGAAATTGATCTGGAACTTGTACCGCAAGGAACGCTTGCTGAGCGTATCCGGGCAGGTGGCGCTGGTATCCCGGCGTTCTACACGCCGACAGCCTATGGCACGGAACTCGCCGAAGGCAAGGTAATAGCTGAATTTGATGGACGACCTTACGTGCAGGAGCGTTGGTTGAAAGCTGATTTTGCGCTCATTAAAGCGCATCTTGGCGATACGCACGGCAATCTGACCTACCGCATGGCTGCGCGTAATTTCAATCCACTCATGTGTATGGCTGCTGCAAGGACGATCGTACAAGTATCGGAAATTGTTCCGCTCGGTAGCATTGAGCCGGAAAATGTCATCACGCCGGGTATCTTCGTCGACAGTGTCGTTGAAGTTGCAAATCCGCAGCAAGAAGAAGAGCTCATTCGTGCTGGAGTGACCTACGTATGATGATTGATATTCATGATGACATCAAACTGTCCAACGCCCAGATCGCATGGCGCGCCGCGCAGGATATTCAGGATGGTGCCTATGTAAATCTTGGAATTGGCTTTCCCGAAATGGTCGCCCGCTATCAACCGGAAGAACGTGAAGCGATTTTTCACACGGAGAACGGCGCTCTGGATTTCGGTGAAGCACCGCCAGCAGGTGAGGAAGACTGGGACCTGATCAATGCTGGCAAGAAGGCTGTTACGCTAAAGCCCGGCGCGGCATTTTTCCATCATGCCGATAGTTTCGCGATGGTGCGCGGCGGACATCTCGATGTCGCGATTCTCGGCGCCTATCAGGTTGCCCAGAATGGTGATCTCGCCAATTGGCGTGTTGGCGCCAAAGGCGTGCCCGCAGTGGGCGGTGCGATGGATCTGGTACATGGTGCGAAGCAAGTTGTCGTCATCACCGAGCATGTAACGAAGAAGGGTGAACCGAAGCTGGTTGAAAAGTGCACTTTTCCGCTAACCGGCGTCGCATGTATCACCCGCATCTATACCAGCCATGCTGTGATCGATATCGACAAGGGGCGTTTCGTGTTGCGTGAAAAGCTGGCCGCCATGACGCTGGAAGACCTTCAAGCCATGACCGGCGCAAAGCTGCATATCGACGGCCCGGTCGCCGATCTCGTTGTTCCCGAATTGTGAGACCATGTAATGAGTGAAGCCTATATCTGCGATTACATTCGCACTCCCATTGGTCGTTATGGCGGCGCGCTTTCTTCCGTGCGTGCCGACGATCTCGGCGCCATTCCGCTGAAAGCGCTTATGGAACGTAATGGTTCCGTCGATTGGGAAGCCGTGGATGATGTGATTTTCGGCTCGGCCAATCAGGCGGGCGAAGACAACCGCAATGTTGCGCGCATGTCGCTGCTTCTGGCCGGGCTGCCGGCAGGAGTGTCTGGAACGACGATAAACCGTCTCTGTGGTTCCGGGATGGATGCAGTCATAACGGCTGCACGTGCTATCAGGGCTGGTGAGGCGGAACTGCTCATTGCTGGCGGTGTGGAGAGCATGAGCCGCGCCCCCTTTGTCATGCCTAAGGCCGACAGTGCATTTTCACGCAAGGCGGAAATCTTCGATACGACAATCGGCTGGCGGTTCATCAACCCTTTGATGAAAAAACAGTACGGTGTCGATTCTATGCCTGAAACGGGTGAAAACGTTGCCGAAGATTTCAACGTCTCGCGGCGGGATCAGGACGCTTTTGCACTTCGCAGTCAGGAAAAGGCGGCAGCCGCGCAAGCCAATGGACGCCTTGCAAAGGAAATCGTTCCGATCACGATCTCGCAACGCAAGGGCGATCCGGTCGTTGTCGTTAAGGATGAACACCCTCGCGCCACGAGCCTGGAAGCACTGGCGAAGTTGGGCACGCCCTTTCGTGAGGGTGGCACTGTGACGGCGGGCAATGCTTCCGGTGTCAATGATGGAGCTGCCGCGCTTATCATCGCATCTGAAGCAGCCATCAGGAAATACGGCCTCACACCGATTGCCCGTATTATGGGCGGCGCCACGGCGGGTGTTCCTCCGCGCATTATGGGTATTGGTCCCGCTCCGGCGACAAAGAAGCTATCTGCGCGTATCGGTATCGCACCCGACGCATTCGATGTGATTGAACTGAATGAAGCATTTGCGTCGCAGGGACTGGCAGTGTTGCGCGATCTTGGAATTGCTGATGACGACAAACGCGTCAATCCCAATGGTGGCGCTATTGCGCTCGGGCATCCGCTAGGCATGTCCGGGGCGCGTATCGCGGGCACGGCGGCGCTCGAACTTGCGCTCAATGGCGGCAAACACGCTCTTGCAACGATGTGCATCGGCGTCGGGCAGGGGATCGCCATTGCGCTGGAACGCGTCTGACACTGACTAGATCACATATCCGGGTGCTTTCCCGCCCGGATTTGTCACATCTAGCTGGGCAGATACTACTTTTGTATTCTTGGACGACTACAATATTGCCCACGACTACCGATCAAGTTAGCATGACCTCATTACAACAACGGCGGGAACAACCCGTCGAACCAAAATGGGGAACATGTCGATGAAAATTGCTCGCCTTGCCCTGATGGGCGGACTCCTAGCAACCGCACTTTATACTGGCTCCGCTGCTGCCCGCGACCTGACGGTCGTGTCTTGGGGTGGCAACTATCAGGACGCCCAGCGTGAAATTTACTTCAAACCTTTTTCCGAGAAGACCGGCAAACCTTTGCTAGATGAATCCTGGGACGGTGGTTACGGCGTCGTTCAGGCGAAGGTGAAAGCAGGAAAACCCAACTGGGATGTCGTGCAGGTAGAAGCCGAAGAACTCGCTCTCGGCTGTGCTGACGGTCTTTACGAGAAGATCGATTGGGACAAGGTTGGCGGCAAGGACAAATTCCTCGACAGTGCGGTCAATGATTGCGGTGTAGGGGCAATCGTGTGGTCGACAGCAATCGCTTATAATGCGGACAAGCTGAAAGATGGCCCACAATCCTGGGCTGATTTCTGGGATGTGAAGAAGTTTCCAGGCAAGCGCTCCTTGCGTAAGGGCGCCAAGTATACGCTTGAATTCGCTCTCCTCGCCGATGGGGTCAACAAGGATGAGGTCTATGATGTGCTCTCAACCCCGGAGGGCGTGGATCGCGCGTTCAAAAAACTCGATGAATTGAAGCCGAATATCGTCTGGTGGGAAGCAGGGGCACAACCGCTGCAATTGCTGGCCTCGGATGAAGTTGTGATGGCATCAGCTTATAATGGGCGCATCACGGGCATAAACAGGAGCGAAGGCAAGAACTTCAAGGTGGTCTGGCCGGGCAGCATTTATGCTGTCGATAGCTGGGTGATCCTGAAAGATGCCGAGAACAAGGATGCGGGGCTGGATTTCATTGCTTTTGCCAGCCAGCCCGACAATCAGGTGAAGCTGCCGAAATATGTCGCTTACGGTCTGCCGAACAAGGAAGCTGCAAGCAAGGTGCCTGCGGAATTCGCATCGGACCTTCCAACGGCGGAAGCCAATCTGAAAGACGCCCTTCCTCTTAACGTCGATTTCTGGATCGATAATTCCGAAGAGTTGACGAAGCGCTTCAACGCCTGGCTGGCGCAATAACTCACGGTCATGGCCCCGTCGGTGCAATATCGGCGGGGTTTCCCTGTTTTCCGGAAGATGGAGTGATTCATTGACGGACTGCCGCATCCGCTTCGAGAATATCAGCAAATCCTACGGTGATTTCAAAGTTATAGATGGTTTGAACCTCGATATTGATCGAGGTGAATTCGTGAGCCTTCTTGGTCCTTCCGGTTCAGGCAAGACGACGCTTTTGATGATGCTTGCCGGGTTTGAAAGTCCAAGCAGTGGAGCAATCCATGTCGATGGCAAGGCAATCAATACGGTTCCTTCATACAAGCGCAACATGGGAGTGGTTTTTCAGAACTACGCGCTTTTCCCCCATATGACAGTTGGCGAAAATGTCGCCTTTCCGCTTCAGATGCGAGGTATTGGGAAAGCAGAGATCGGCAAGCTGGTGGATAAGGTGCTCGATATGGTTCAGCTTTCCACGATGCGCGAACGCAAGCCATCGCAACTCTCTGGTGGACAGCAACAGCGCGTGGCGCTCGCCCGTGCACTGGTTTTCGAGCCGGGCGTGGTCTTGATGGACGAACCACTTGGCGCACTCGACAAGCAGTTGCGTGAACAGATGCAACTTGACATTCGTGCGTTGCATGGCCGGTTAGGACTGACGATTGTCTTTGTCACCCATGATCAAAGCGAAGCGCTGACCATGTCGGACCGGATCGCTGTCTTCAACAAAGGAAAAATCGAACAGATTGGCACGCCGCGTGCAATTTATGATGAGCCGCAGACCCGCTTCGTTGCCGAATTTATAGGCGAAACCAATCTTGCTGAAGGAACGGTCGAGCGGGTGGAAGGTACGAGCGCTTTCATTCGTCTGAAGGATGGCGGCACACTAACCGCATCATCGAAGGGAACGTTAGGGGCGGGACAGAAAGTTCTTCTGTCCATCCGGCCCGAGCGCATCGAACTGGGCGGGGAGGGTGGTTCAGACAATCTTCTTAAAACACGTGTGATCGACAGTGTCTATCAAGGGGATCATCTGCGTATCCAGCTGGATGCCAGCGCTCATGACTTTATTGTGCGTCTTGACAGAAAAGCGCGTGAATGGGCGGCTGGAACAGATGTCGTAGCGGGGTTCAATGCTGCTGATTGCTGGACTATTGCAGCATGATGGTTCCATCCGGCAAAACTGTCCGAGCGATATTTCTGATCGCGCCCCTGCTTGTTTTCATTGTCTTGTTTTTTCTGTGGCCGCTTGGTGTGATGATGAAACAGGCCGTGTCCGATACGGCGGTTTTGCGTGTTCTCCCCCAGACCGCCGAGACTGTAACTCTTTGGGACGGACAATCGGCTCCATCACCTGAAATGAAACAGGCGCTCGTGGCAGACCTGAAGGCTTCGACCGACCAGCAGGCTGTAGGCGACATGGTCCGCCGCTTGAACAGCGCCCAATCGGGCTTTCGTACCTTGATGAGCAAAACACTTTCAGCCATCGAGAAGGGTGATCCTGTTCCTGACCTGGAAATGATCGACAAGCGATGGAGCCGACCGGAGTTTTGGCATGCTATTGCGAATGCGCTTTCACCAACAACTGATCGCAACCTGCTCGCGGCGGTCGATATGGAGCGCGATACTTCCGGAGAAATTGTTTCAATGACGCCCGGTACATCGGCCAACCGGACGATTATGCTGCGCACGTTCTGGATTGCCGCGCTGGTGACACTTGCCTGTGCAATAATTGGCTATCCCTATGCCGTCTTGCTCACATCATCCTCAGGCTGGATCAGGAGTGTGCTTTTTGCGGCAGTTCTGTTGCCGTTGTGGACATCATTGCTGGTGCGTACTGCGGCCTGGTTCATTCTTCTACAGGACAAGGGACTTATCAATGATACGTTGATCTGGCTTGGCGTCACCGATGGACCGCTACCGTTGATCTTCAACAGGGCAGGGGTAGTGATAGCCATGACCCATGTACTTTTGCCGTTCATGGTGCTGCCGATTTATAGCGTTCTTGTATCGATCCCGAGCAATCTCATGCCGGCTGCTGCATCACTCGGCGCACCGCCTTGGAGGGCTTTCGTGCGGGTACTACTGCCTTTAAGTATGCGTGGCATCCTGTCCGGCATGCTGCTCGTGTTCATGAGCGCTATTGGCTACTACATAACTCCGGCGCTGATCGGTGGACCGGGCGACCAGATGATAAGCTCGATCATCGCCTATTACGCAACCGGTTCGGCCAACTGGGGTATGGCTGGTGCATTGGGGCTCGTGTTGCTCGTCGCCTGTCTCGTACTCTATGCTGTCTACGGACGGCTCACCGCTGATGAGCGGGGGAGAGCATGAACATGGGGCGTTTCGCGAAAATCCTGTTCGGTGTGGCCGCAGTGGTCTTTTTGATTGCTCCGCTGTTTGCAATTCTTCCACTTGCTTTCACATCCAGCGTGTTTCTGACCTATCCAGTGCCCGGCTGGTCAGTGCGCTGGTTTGAAGAACTCGCCACGGCGGATGTCTGGCGGCGCGCAATAGTCAACAGCCTTATTATCGGCTCAGGAACGACGATTTTGGCGACTGTGCTGGGAACGATGGCCGCACTTGGCCTGCGCAGCAGGATTTTGTTTCTTTCAGGCCCCATTAAAACTTTGTTCCTGTTGCCCATGGTCGTTCCCGCCGTGGTTATGGGCGTCGGTATGCAGCTATTGTTTGTCCGGCTCGGAATAGCGAATTCTTATCTCGGTGTGATTATTGCGCATACAGTGATTTCGATCCCCTTTGTTCTGGTGAGCGTTACGGGTGCCCTGGCAGGTATCGACCGCCGTGTTGAACTGGCAGCCGAAAGTCTTGGCGCATCGCCTCTGACAGTTTTTCGTAAAGTCACACTTCCGCTCGCCATGCCGGGCATCGCGTCTGGTGCAGTATTGGCGTTCGCGACTTCATTGGACGAGGTTGTGCTGACGCTGTTCGTCGCTGGTCCAAATCAGCGCACCCTGGCACGCCAGATGTTTTCGACAATTCGAGAAAATATCAGTCCGGCTATCGCTGCCGCAGCATTTTTGTTCATCGCAGGCACCGTGCTCTTAGGCCTTGCGGCAGTGCTCTTTCGCCGAAAGCGCACCAGTGGAACAGTCTCCATCTGATAGGTGAGAGCGATCTCGTTTTCTGCCGTACTAATCTTGTGCCTCAGCGATCAATTCGCGTCGAAAGGATGATGGATGACATCGTGCGCTGAACGCCTTCCAGCGCGCCTATACGATCCAGAACGGCGTCGAGTTCCTGTATAGAAGGAGCTTCCACAACGACGATCATATCGAAATGCCCGCTGACGGAATGGAGCGAACGAACGGCCATCATGCTGCGCAGAACTGTTTCGACTTTCGGCGCGAGCTTGGGTAGTGCGGTCACCAGCACATGAGCGCGAACCAGATCACGCTCGAATTCCGGTGCGATTCGTACCGTGTAGCCCTCGATAACTCCGCGTTTCTCAAGCTTTTCGATGCGGCTTTGGACAGTAGTTCGGGACACTCCGAGGCGCCGTGCGAGGTCAGCTGTCGAGGCGCGGGCATTTTCACGGAGGAGGGCGATGAGGGTAAGATCGGCTTCTGTCGTCATAATGCATATTAAATACGTCAATATGTGCAAACAAACAACGTCATATCGTCAGTTTGTATGCTTCTTTTTGCATGGAACTATGCGATTCTTGCATATCCGAATTGCATTCCAAGGGGAAAGTTATATGAAAGAGATCGTAGTTGTCGGCGCAGGCAAAATCGGTGCCACCATTGCCGATCTTCTCGCTTCCACAGGCGAGTATGCCGTTACCGTTGTCGACCGCTCTCAGGCGCAGCTCGATGCACTGGAATCGGGCGCAGAAGTCAAGACGCAGGCACTTGATATTGAAGATGCCAAGGCTCTTGAAACTGCTCTGACCGGAAAGTTCGCTGTACTCAGCGCCGCTCCATTCCATCTGACGACCCGTATCGCCGAAGCAGCTGCTAAGGCAGGTGTTCATTATCTCGACCTGACCGAAGATGTTGCCAGCACACGCCGCGTCAAGGAACTGGCAAAGGAAGCCAAGACCGCTTTCATTCCGCAATGTGGCCTTGCTCCTGGCTTCATCTCCATCGTTGCCTATGATCTGGCGAAGCGTTTCGACAAGCTCGACAGCGTTCGTATGCGCGTTGGCGCTCTGCCGCAGTACCCTTCGAATGCTCTGAACTACAATCTGACCTGGAGCACCGACGGCGTCATCAACGAATATATCGAGCCGTGCGAAGCCATCGTGAATGGCGAGCTGAGCGAAGTTCCTGCTCTCGAAGAACGCGAAGAGTTCTCGCTCGACGGCGTTACCTACGAAGCCTTCAACACCTCCGGTGGTCTCGGCACGCTTTGCGAAACGCTCGAAGGCAAGGTGCGCACGCTCAACTATCGCACCATCCGCTACCCGGGTCACGTTGCGCTGATGAAGGCGCTCCTCAACGATCTCGGTTTGCGCCATCGCCGTGAAGTGCTCAAGGACATCTTCGAAAATGCCCTGCCGACGACTCTTCAGGACGTCGTGGTGATTTTTGTGACCGTTTCCGGCACCAAGAACGGCCGTCTGGTTCAGGAAACCTACGCAAACAAGGTTTATGCCGCTCCGGTTGGCAAGATCATTCGCTCGGGCATCCAGATCACCACGGCTTCGGCGATCTGCGCTGTGCTCGACATGCTGGCCAAGGGTGATCTTCCACAGCAGGGCTTTATCCGCCAGGAAGACATTACGCTCGAAGCATTCCTCTCGAACCGCTTTGGCAAGGCATATGCACAAGAAGATCATTGCGCACGTATGGTTGCCTGATAGCTTCTGCCGCATGAATGCGGGGTCTGTTGCGCTGGTACGCAGCAGACCCTTTTTGCGTTTTGGTATTCAGTCAATCTGTCCTATCAAAGTCGCAATTGAATGGGATCGGGTTTAAGCGCATTGCCCAATCCAGACTGGCGGATGGATGTGCTACTCTGCCTTATGTGTGTCTACCGGCGCATCTTGACTGAGAACCGTTTCACAGTTTTCGGGTGCGCTTCTAAAGAAGTAGGAAAGTCATGTTGAAATCAGTTTTGCTGGCCGGTCTGGCCTCAGTCTTCCTCGCTTTGCCTGTTCAGGCAAAGGAATGGAAAGAAATCCGCATCGCCAGCGAAGGTGCATATCCGCCGTTCAACTACATGTCTCCAGATGGCAAGCTTGAAGGTTTCGATCTTGATATCGCAAATGCGCTTTGCAAAGCGATGGAAGCCAAGTGCACGATTGTCGCCAATGATTGGGACGGCATGATCCCGGGCCTGCAGGCCAACAAGTTCGACGCTGTCATCGCTTCGATGGCCATCACCGAGGAGCGCGAAAAGCAGGTTGCCTTCACCGAGCGCTATTACACGACCCCGCTTGCGGTTGTCGTGCCGAAGGATACGGATATGACTTCGCTCGATCCGTCGGCATTCGATGGAAAGACGGTTGGTGCACAGGCTGGCACCACGCAGGGCAACTATGCTGATGATGTCTACGGCAAGGCAGGCGCGGATGTGAAGCTTTACCCGACGGCTGACGAAGCCAATGCCGATCTCGAAAGCGGTCGTCTGGACGCAATCGCTGCCGACAAATTCCTCGCCGCAGATTGGCTGAAAAAGCAGGGCGCAAACTGCTGCAAGTTCCTTGGTGATATTCCGGGTTCTGAAACGAAGATCGCCGTTGCCCTGCGCAAGGGTGACGACGATCTGCGTGAACAGTTCAACGCCGCAATCAAGAAAATCCGTGACGACGGCACCTACGAAACGATCCGCAAGAAGTATTTCGATTTCGACATCTATTGATGTGACAAATTAGACTCCGGACGTCTTCAAAACCTGCTTGCAGTGGAAGGCGTCCGGTGCTTCAGTCATGGCAAGCGCATGAAATCAGGCGCTACCATTCGCGGGGGGTGCCCTGCCAATTACAACGATAACAAAGCAGTAAGGGGAATAGTTATGTTGAAAGCCATCCTATTTGCGGGCGTAGCATCTGTAATCGCTGCCTTGCCGGCGCAGGCCAAAGAATGGAAAGAAATCCGCATCGCCACCGAAGGTGCGTATCCACCTTTCAATTTCGTGGCGGCGGACGGTTCGCTTCAGGGACTTGATGTCGAAATAGCCAATGCCCTGTGCAAGGCGATGGATGCCAAGTGCACGATTGTTGCTAACGACTGGGACGGGATGATTCCCGGCCTGAAGTCGAACAAGTTCGATGCTGTCATTGCATCGATGAGCATCACGGAAGAGCGCAAGAAGGAAGTTGCGTTCACGGACAAATATTACTCCACACCACTTTCCGTTGCCGTGTCGAAGGATAGCCCGATCACATCGCTGGATGCCGAAGCATTCAAGGGAAAGTCGGTTGGCGCTCAGGGATCGACGACGCAGGGCAATTATGCGGAGGATGTCTACGGCAAGGCTGGCGCTGATGTTAAGCTTTACCCGACTGCCGACGAAGCCAATGCTGACCTGAAGAATGGGCGGCTTGATGCGGTTGTTTCCGACAAATTCCCGATTTCTGACTGGATCAAGGGCGATGGTGCGGATTGTTGCAAGCTTATCGGCGATATTCCCGGCACGCAGACCGATACCGGAATTGCGCTCCGTCAGGGCGATGACGATCTACGCGAACAGTTCAATGCGGCAATCAAGAAAATTCGCGACGATGGAACTTATGCCACGATCGTGAAGAAATATTTCGACTTCGACATCTACTGATTGCTTGTAAAAGATACAGCTCTTTGCTGTAAGCAACAACGCGCCGGCTGCAATCGGCGCGTTTATTTGTTTGGTTTGGTGGATGCCGGAAATGCCGATTCAGCAACAAGATGTCATCGTTCTGGGCGCCGGTATTGTTGGCGTGTCCACGGCACTACATCTGCAGGCGCGGGGCCGTTCTGTCTGCCTGATTGACAAAGGTGAGCCCGGAAATGGCACCAGTTTCGGCAATGCCGGTCTGATCGAGCGATCAAGCGTTATTCCCTATTCCTTTCCGCAAGGCTTCTGGACGCTTGTGCGTTACGGGATGAACCGTCGCTCAGACGTTCGCTACAACCCGTTTTACATACCGAAGATGGCTCGCTGGCTGTTTCAATATTGGCGGGAATCGTCGCCAGAGCGGTTGAAGACTGCCACGAATGCTATGTTGCCCTTGATTGAAGCGAGTGTTCGCGAGCATGATACTTTGGTGGCCCAATCGGGCAGTGAACGGTTGATCCGGTCGCAAGGATGGATCGAGGTGTTCCGGTCATCTTCTGCATTCGACGCAGCAGTGCGCCGTTTGCCCGATTTGCAACGCTTCAAACTGTCTTATGATATTCTGGATGCGGCAGCCTTGCGCCAGCGTGAACCGTCGCTTGGCGATGTGGTTGGTGGCATTCACTGGCTTGACCCCAAGACGGTTGTGAACCCGGGTGGGCTGGTTAAAGCCTATGCTGATCTGTTCGGCAGGAATGGTGGCGTCTCCGTTCACGGAGATGCTGCAAGCCTGGCACAGAATGAGAGTGGCTGGCAGGTGGCGACGGAGGTGGGTATCGTCCGTGCGCGCGATGTTGTGGTCGCACTTGGTCCGCAATCCGGCCTCATCTTCCGAAAGTTCGGCTATCCGGTCCCGCTTGGCATCAAGCGTGGTCATCATCTTCATTTCACCATGAAGGATGGCTCGCGGCTTGGTCATACAGTGGTGGATGAAGAAGCGGGCTATGTTCTTGCCCCAATGGTACAAGGTGTGCGGCTGTCGACAGGCATAGAGTTTGCTTCACCGGATGCGCCTGCCAACCATATACAACTCAGGAAGGACGAGAAAATCGCGCGCAAGCTTGTGCCTCAGTTGGGAGACCCCATCGAAACGACGCCATGGCTTGGATTGCGCCCGTGCCTGCCGGATATGCGCCCGGTGATTGGGGCAGCGCCAAAACATAAGGGACTATGGTTCAATTTCGGTCATGCTCATCATGGATTGACGCTTGGGCCTGCGACAGGACGCTTGCTCGCTGAGATGCTCGTGGGAGAAGAGCCGTTTGTCGATCCGAAACCCTATTCGGCTGAACGGTTTCTATAGTTTTATCTAAAACTTTCGTGACAGGCTTGTCAGTTACGGTAGAGCGGGGCTATCAATTGGTCCCATTCTCATATCGCGCAGTCGCGAACAATCGATCCGGAAAATTCTCGTGAAAATGAAGCCTTTGGGCCGTACCGGCCTTACTGTCACTGAAATTTGCCTCGGCACCATGACCTGGGGCGTACAGAATACCGAGTCCGATGCTCATGAGCAGCTCGACATTGCTCTCGATGCTGGTATCAACTTTATTGATACTGCCGAGGGATATGCCATACCGATGAGTTCGGAAAGCTATGGCAAGACAGAGACCTACATTGGTAGTTGGCTCAAGAAATCTAGAAAACGTGACAAGATCGTACTGGCGAGCAAGATCGCCGGTGGCGGTAGGCAGAAGTGGATTCGAGACGGCGCCAGGCCAAGCCGAACCAGTGTTCGCGAGGCGGTGGAGAACAGTCTGAAACGGCTTCAGACGGACTATATTGACCTCTATCAGGTCCATTGGCCGATGCGTGCACACTACCATTTCGGCCAGAGCTGGAGCTTCGATCCGTCCAACACGGATTGTGCGGCAGAAACTCAACAGATGCATGATGTTCTGCTCGGGCTCGGAGACATGGTTCGCGACGGAAAGATCAGGCATATCGGTCTTTCCAATGAGACAGCCTGGGGAACGATGCAGTGGCTTCGGTTGGCGGAGCAGCACAGTCTGCCACGCATCGCCTCAATCCAGAACGAATATAGTCTTCTGCAGCGCCAGTTCGATTTTGACATGGCAGAGCTGGCGCTCTGCGAAGACGTTGGACTGCTTGCTTATTCGACGCTTGCAGCTGGCGTTCTGACCGGGAAATATCTGGGCGGCAGGTTGCCCGCCGGTTCGCGCGCGGTCATTTCCGCAGGCGGCATCTGGCGGAACAATGTTCACTCAGAGCCCGCAATTCGCGCCTATATCGATGTTGCGAAGAAGCACGGTCTCGACATCGCCCAGATGGCGATTGCCTTTACATTGACACGCCCGTTTATGACCTCGGCCATCATAGGCGCAACGACTGTAGATCAGTTGAAGACCGATATCGCGGCCCATCAAGTCAAACTGTCGGAAGATGTCCTGACTGATATCGAAAAAGTTTACAGGCAGTATCCGCGTCCGCTTTAGAGCCGAGAGGACGTATAGAGAGCCTGCCGACTGGCAGGCTTTTTCTATCCGGCAAGATAAATTTCGTGTTTGACGATCCATTGATCGATTGGTGTCTCGCTTGAAGAACTGACGATCACCATTCGGTCGAAGCGTAGATTGCGACCAGCAAGTGATCTTGCTAGGCGAGTCATCTCTGTTTCGCGCGAAGCTCGATCAGCAACGCCATAGGCAAGCGAAACATGTGGAAGGAAAGTCGAGATGTCGTTCTCTCCAGATATACCCAGTGAATCCTGTTTCAGTGCCATGAGTGCAGGTGTTTTCTGCAGCGTGGCGTAGAAAGAGCGGAAATAAGCCTCGGTTCCGGTCACGTTCTCAATGAGAACATCCAGAGGTTTGCGACCGACCGCAAGGCTGAGCACCAGCGGCAGCAGTTCGTCTGCCGAGCGTATCATATCGGGTACAAGTGTCGCATGTGGTTCAAATACGGGCGAAGCAAAGTGGCCAGCCAGTTCTGCAACGATGGATTCCAGAAATTTGAGGTCATCGCGTGCAGGACGCAACCAGATGGAGTGGAAAGTCATTGATTTGGCATCCCTCGAACGCCGCGTTCGTTTTTAAGTGGCCTGACGCTGTTCCGCAATATGAGCGGTAGTTCGAGCACAACTGTCTGAGGCAGCGCATTTGGTGCGGCCTGTCTCTCGTCAAGCAGACGGATGATTTCGGCAGAGAGGCGTTCAGCATTCTGATCGAATGTTGTCAGCCGGTAGGCCCCCCAGCGTGCTTCCGTGACATTATCGAAGCCGATAACCGAAATATCGTCAGGAATAGAGAGATTGAAGACATCGCGCGCGCAGTCCATCAGGCCGAAAGCCATAAGGTCGTTGACGCAAAACACGCCTTCGACGCGCTCTCGCTCGCCGAGGAGTAAGGAGGCCGCGCCGTAACCGCCGTCATAGTCGGTCAGGTCACCGCGCTGTATACTGACGCTCAATCCGAGGCTTTTGCCTTTGGCGATGAAAGCTTCCTCACGTTCAATCAGATTGAGACTACCGACATTCGACGTTATGAGGCCAAGCTTTTTCATGCCTCGTGCCGCGAAAATTTCGACAGCCGTTTCGGCGGCTAGTCGATTGTTGATGTGAATATGATCGGCTCCCTCTTCGGTTCGCCCGACGAGGATCAGGGTCTGGCCGTTTCGTTGGGCAAGATCGACAAATGACGACGAGGGCATGCCGGAAAGAACTACCGTCGCTTCGGCACGATAGCGCAACAGCGTTTCGTGGGCTGCAGAGAGGTTTTCTCCATGCTGGCCGGTCGGGATCAACACCGGCACACTGCCACGTGCTGCAAGTCGACGGGAAAGCGCTGCAATCTGGCGGGAGCGAAAAGGACTATCCGGGTCTGCCGCAATCATTCCGACGATACGACTGCGATTGGCAAGAAGACCGCGCGCAAGGTCATTGACCTGATATCCAAGTTTTTCGGCAGCTTTGAGCACTTTCTCGCGTGTTGAGGGCGAAACACTGGCGCCAGGCGTAAAGGTTCGGGACACAGCGGAGCGTGACACGCCTGCCTCGAGCGCGACTTCATGCGCGCTGATGAACCGTGGCTGGTTATCCGCGCCGTCTTGTTCTCGCTGCATTTCTTTATCTGGCATTTTATCGCCCTACTTTTGAAAGGACATCGGCCCTGAGGAAGCGCTCGACCACGAACATGAAGGCAATTGATGGCACCAGCAATATCAATGCGCTGATCGACGCGATTTGATAATTGCCGCCGGAACTCGCTGTATAAAGCAGCAAGGGCAGGGTGGAAATATCAGGGGCGCCAACGAAATAAGTGCCGGTGAACTCATCGAGCGATTCAAGAAAGACAAAGATCGCGCTTGCAAGCAAACCCGGTGCGGCTATTGGCAGGGTGATGTCGAAGAATGTCTTGAGGGCGGAAGCGCCCATTGAGCGCGCCGCTTCTTCAAGCTCCCGATCAATTGCCGAAAACGCTGCCGTGGCGATCCATACGGCATAGACCAGACCATGAGTGACATGCACCAGAACGACACCTGTGATCGTGCCATTCAAGCCGAACGAGTAGAACATCTGCGCGATGTTTACGTAAACGGGCAGGTTCGGAAAAGCCTGCGGGATCAGCAGCGTCAGCAGGATCAGCCCACGAAACGGCAGTTTCAGGCGTGCGAGAGCATAACCGGCGGGAATGGCGAGGCCAAGTGAAACGATCACTGTCAGGCCTGCAATAAGAACGCTTGTGCCAAGTGACGAGAGCGCATTGCCGCGAGGCGAAAACACATTCGCCCAGAAAGAGAAACCATACTGAAGCGGCAGTGTGTGTGGGAAATACCAACGCTCAGCTACAGCCCACAGAAGCAGGTTGGCGAGTGGCCCGAAAATCGCGAAGGCGAGCAGACCAAGCAATATGCCACGTGGTATCCAGCGCCAGTCGATGATGTTGCTCATTGGCCGTGTTCCTTCATGGTCTGGCGCAGGTAAACCCAGGCGACGAGGCTGGTCATGAGGAGCGAGATCGTACCCAATGCATTTGCGACGCCGTAATCCCCATAAGCATTGATACGGAATGCCATGTTTGCCGTGATCATCGTTGGTGATTGGGCGTTGATCATCAAAGGCACGGACAAGACGGACATCATGGTGACAAAGCTCAGTATCAACCCAACGAGCAGCGTTTGGCGGACTTGCGGCAGAACAATCTCGATGAGAATGCGCAGCCGCCCGGCACCAAGATTGCGAGCGGATTCAATCGTGCTGCGATCGATGGATGCCATTGCACCTGCCAGCAACAACGTGACAAATGGCGTCTGTTTCCAGACGAATGCAATGACGATGCCACGCCAGTCGAGAAAGCTCATTGCCTGCAAGGGGGTAAGGACCCCTGTTTCGATGAGCAGGCTGTTCATCAACCCGTTCTTGGCAAGGAAGGTGCGGAGTATCTGGCCAACGACAATGAAGGGGATGAAAAGCGGCCAGCGATAGAGCCAGCGCAGAACAGTGACAGCGCGCGGGTTCGAGCCAAGCGTCAGGTAACCGCCGATGGCGATAGAGAATAACGCAATCAGCAGGGACGACAGTGTAACGATGACAAAGGTGAAGATGATGTCGCTGGAATAAAGTTCGAATGCTTTGGTGAAATTGCCGGTTCCCCATTCCCCGGAAACGTTGAAAGCTCCGGTGATCGCTCCCAAAAGCGGTACGATGAACAGCAATAGGACGATCGCCAGTGCCGGCGCGACAAGAAGAATCCCCGTCAGTCGATGCGACATTCGAAACCTCATGAAGTAGGATGCGCGCCGGAAACACTCGTGGTGCTTTGATTGCGTAATCCGGCGTCAATTTCGGAGCGCTCCGAATGGAACCCAGTTCGTCAAAGCGCTCCGATAGAAGGCAGGATTGTCGGACTTAATTGCCGACCTGACGCTCATAAGCTTCCAGAATCGCGCTGTTATAAGGTGCGATTGGGAAGGGTTTGCCGTATTTAGCAAGCTCGTCCGGCGAAATGTCGGTGAAGAGCTTGTTCCAGGTGTCACCGTCCAGCTCTGCCTTGACATGGTCGGCATCGATGCCCGGATACCAGTTGAAGCGCTTCACGATACCTTCGGCCTGTACTTTCGGGCTCGTCGCCAATGCCACGAATTTTTCGGCCAGTTCCTTATGCGCGCTTTTTTCCGGGATCACATAATGCATCGGCTGACCGGGCATGCCGGGAGCCGGTAGGACAAGTTTCATTTCCGGGGGAAGCTGTCCATTCGCCTTCCACGAATAGAACATGTCGACCCAGACTGGTCCCATCGCGATTTCGCCACGGCTCAACATGTCGAGAGTGCCTGCATTGCCTGGGGTGAGGGTGGCGTTCTTAGTAAAGTCCTTTAGCGAGGCAAACGCCTTGTCCCAGTTCTTCGCTTCGCCCTCTTCGAATGGACCCTTCATCAGCTTGTCTGCGTCGCCACCATAAGCATAGATCCAGCCCATAACAAAGCTCACGCCCGATGCGCCACCCTTGATGCCGTTATAGCCGAATTGCTTTGGGTTTTCCTTGGCCCATGCGACGAGCTCGTCATAACTCTTTGGCGGATTGGCAACGAGTGCAGGATTGTAGGCAAGTGCGGTCTGGCTGTTGAACATCGGCATGACGTAGCCGTCGACATCCGTACCGAGCGCCATTTTCGCATTATCGCGCGTCACCAGCTTACCGCTGTCGATTTTGCCGCGATAATTTTCGAGGAACTTCGCCGTTACCATAGGTCCGACGAACTTCTCGTGGACGACGGCGACGTCGGTGTCCCATTTTTCCACGCCAGCCTTGGACTGGGCTTCGAAACGCTCTAGAACCTTCTGCGAACCCGCATCGCCGGGACCTGTTCCCACAACGCGAACGGTCGTTCCGGGATTTTCCTTCTCGAACAACGGTCCGAGATACTGATTGATATAGTCAACCATGTTCTGGTCACCTGCCGTGATGACGGTAAGCTCATCGGCGGTGGCGGGTGCAACGGTGAGGCCAATTGCCATTGCCGCGTTCAGGATAGTTCTCATGAAAAGGACTCCTGTATGAAACCGGGATTTCCGGTCTTTTGATTGAAAGCAGATGCAGTGCATCCAGTGGCGTCTATCGGGAATGGTGGCATTCACGGGCACGAAAATGCCTGTGAAAACGATCTTGAAACGGGGTGCCCCATTTTGGTGCGGGAAAGACGTTGAGGTCAACGTGCACAGCTGTGCACGATCAAGTTCAACGTGAATTGCGTATTTCGTTGATCTCTAGTCTCCCATTAACTCAATGACGCATCATCAGCACACTGACGAAAAGACGGCGAGCGCCTGACTATTTGTCGAACAGAAACAGGGCGTGTTCAGGTATGTGGATTTCAACATTGGCACCGGGCTGATGGCTTTCCTGAGCGTCGACCATGATGTGCCGATCCCCGACGCGGATCATGTGTCTCCAGAGGCCACCGGGATAGCTGGTCTGCTCCACCGTGCCGTTGAGGGCTAATTCGGACGTCGGGGAGTTCCGAACAACTCCCGGCTTGGTGAGACAGGCTGCTTCGCTGCGGAAACGAGCCGATGCCATGCCGTCGGACAGATTTCGGCGTCCTGCCGAAATCGTACTCGCCTTGTTGTTGGCGCCTGCTGCGATCTCGATACGGTCGGCTTTGATCTGGATTGGTACTTCGATCAGATTCTCAGCACCCATAAATGCCGCGACGAAATCCGAGGTGGGGTGGTTGTAAACCTCTTCTGGAGCACCTGCCTGAGCAATTTCGCCATTATTGAGAATGACGATACGGTCGGCCATGACCATGGCTTCTTCCCGATCATGCGTTACGTGAACAGCTGTAATGCCGAGACGGCGCTGCAAAGCGCTGATCTCATGGCGAACCGATAGTCTGATGCGTGCATCGAGATTGGAGAGCGGCTCATCGAGGAGCAGGATGTCAGGCTGAATGGCGAGGGCGCGCCCGAGGGCGACGCGCTGGCGTTGTCCGCCGGAAAGGGCGGCAGGTTTGCGCTCCAGCAAAGCATCCAGCCCCAGCAGGCGAGCAACTTCATCAACCTTCTGCTTGATGGTCTCCTTCGTCGTGCCACGAATACGCAGACCATAACCCATGTTCTGCGCGACAGTCATATGCGGCCAGAGCGCGTAAGACTGGAAGACAAGGGCCATTCCGCGCTTATCCGGGGGCAATTTGGTGACGTCTCTGCCGTCTACGCGGATCGCACCGTTGGACGGCATGTTGAAGCCTGCAATCGCACGCAGCAGGGTTGTCTTGCCGCACCCAGACGAGCCGAGAAGCGCGACGAACTCACCCTTCTTGACGGATAGATTTACGCCTTTGAGAACTTCATTGTTGCCATAACGAACGCGCGCGTCCGCCACCTCCAAAAACGCTGGCATAAGCGTCTCCTCCCCAGGATCGCCGGCTGATTTTATTTTTTCTGCACAGCCGTGCAAATTGGATTGAAGCATCTTTAAGCCACCTCGACAAGCCGCAAAAGTGAAGTTGCGCTGAAAAAACTATCTTCAGTTCCATTTTGGAACGTCGTCTAGGCGCTGTTTAGCGAGAATTTATAACAGCTGTATGACGTAAAGACGAAGACGTGGACAGCTTTGCAAAGCTGTCCACGTCGCACGCAAGCAGGCCCGACGGAGAGTGTACAGGACCCAGCTTGTTATGAGCGTTCAGTCAAACTTCTTCTGCACGTTCTTCGAACTTGGCATTTCTCCGGGAAGAGTAGATGAACGCGGCGAGAAACATTGCGGTCATCAGCAGAACGATTGTTGGAGCGGGAGCGCTGTCGATGAAAAAAGCCAGATAGACACCGAAGAAGGATGCGGTGACCGCAATTGTTACGGCGAGCAGCATCATGGTGCTGAATTTGCGTGTGAGCAGAAACGCAATTGCACCGGGCGCAATCAACATGGCGATAGCCAGAATGATGCCTACGGCCTTCAAAACGCCGACAATTGTAAGTGAAATCAGGCAAAGCAAACCGTAATGCAGCAGGCGGACCGGTAGGCCGACGGCTCTGGCTTGCGCCGGATCGAAAGCGTGCAGCAGGAAGTCGCGCCATTTGACCACAAGAATGCCAGCGGTCAGTGCGGCGATAATTGCTGTTTCGATGAGGTCGGACAATGTTATTCCGAGCATGTCGCCGAACAGGATATGATCGAGATGCACTGTCGAGCGGATCGCAACATAAAGAACCAGGCCAAGACCGAACATGCCGGAGAATACGATGCCCATCACCGTATCCTGCTTGATGCGGCTGTTTTCGGTGAGGTAGCCGGTTGCAAGGGCGCAGGCCATGCCCGCTACGAAGGCTCCGATACCGAAGGGTATTCCGATAATATAGGCGACAACCACACCCGGAAGAACCGCGTGGCTGATCGCGTCACCCATCAATGACCAGCCCTTGAGGACCAGAAAGCACGACAGCAATGCTGTTGGTATCGCGATGAGCACGGAAATAGCCAGTGCATAGCGCATGAATTCGAACTGAAACGGTGAGGCCAGCATATCCAGAATGGTCATTGCTGGAACTCCCTTAGAGCGATTGCCGCTTTGCGGCGTGCGGCCAGCAGCCCATGCTTTGGAGCAAGCAGAAATACACTGAGGAAGACAAGCGTCTGGAGAACGACGATGATGCCTCCCGTCGCACCGTCCAGAAAATAGCTTACATAGGCTCCTGTGAAGCTTGTGACGGAGCCGATAGCAACAGCAATCCAAAGCAGTCGCGAAAACCGGTCTGTCAGTAGATATGCGGTTGCACCGGGCGTTACCACCATACAGATGACGAGAAAGGCACCAACCGTCTGCATCGCGGCGACAGTCGATGCCGACAGCAATGTGAAGAACATGATCTTCAACAGATTGGGCTTGAGACCGATCGAACGCGCATGGTTTTCATCGAAGAACACTACCATCAGATCTTTCCACTTCAAAAGAAGCAGCGACAGGGAAACGAAGCCGATGATTGCCAGTTGTAGAGTATCTTCCGGTGTGATGGCGAGGATATTGCCGAGAACGATGGTCTGAATGCTGACGGCCGTCGGCTTCAACGAGATCATGAAGAGGCCAAGTCCGAAGAATGACGAGAAGATCAGACCGATGATAGCATCTTCCTTCAGCTTTGTACGTTGGTTGAGAAAGAGCATCGCTGCTGCGGCGAGACCGCCAGAGAAAAATGCGCCGATGGAGAAGGGGAGGCCAAGCATATAAGCGCCCGCAACGCCAGGGACGATGGAATGGGATAGAGCGTCGCCAATCAGCGACCAACCTTTCAGCATGAGATAAGCCGAAAGAAAGGCACATACCCCGCCCACCAGCGCCGAAACCCACATCGCATTCAGCATGTAGCTATAACTGAACGGCTCAAGTAATACGGTCATTGTTGCTGGCTCCGTTTGCGGGTCGCGGAGTCTTCGTTCTCATAAACAACAAACGGGCGCTCATCGTCAGTTATGACGCTGACGGCGCCTCGTCCTGCACCGCTAGTCTCGCCGAGTACAAGATGGCGCAGCACGCCGCCGAAAGTCTTTTCGAGGTTCTCTTGTGTGAAAACCTCCGCAGTCGGCCCGTAACCGAGAACTGTTCGTTTCAGTAATACGGTTCGGTCGCAGAATTCGGGAACACTGCCAAGATTGTGGGTCGAGACCAGCATGACGCGCCCCTCATCTCGCAAACTGCGAAGAAGTGTGACGATTGCTTCTTCGGTCTTCACATCTACGCCAGTGAAGGGTTCATCCAGAAGAATGACGCGCCCGTCTTGTGCGAGCGCTCGCGCAAGAAATACCCGCTTCTTTTGCCCGCCTGAAAGCTCACCGATCTGTCGATGACGAAATTCGAGCATATTCACGCGATCAAGCGCTTTTTCTACGGCTTCTTTGTCGGCGCGGCGCGGGATGCGCATCATGCCCATATGGCCGTAGCGACCCATCATGACGACATCTTCAACGAGAACCGGAAAATTCCAGTCGACGTCCTCACTTTGCGGGACGTAAGCCACTAGGTTCTTCTTGAGCGCAGCCCCAACCGGCATTCCGAGAATAGATATTTCGCCCTTGGCTAGTTTGACAAACCCCATAATCGCTTTGAACAGGGTCGACTTGCCGGATCCGTTGACGCCGACAAGCGCTGTAATCGTTCCGGTTGGGGTCGTAAAACTTGCATTGTGTAAAGCCGTATGGCCGTTTCGATACGTGACAGTTGCATTTTGCACGTTGATACCGTCGACCGCGCTTTTATCCAGCACGGCGAAGGTATCTCCATGAAGATCTATGGGTGCATTCATTGTTTGAGCCCTTGGGCAATCGTGCTGGAGGTGACTTTCAGGAGATCAATATATGTCGGCACGGGACCGTCGGGGTCCGAAAGTGAATCAACATAGAGAACACCGGCATATTTTGCGCCGGTCTCACGAGCGACCTGCTTGGCTGGGGCAGGAGAAACCGTGCTTTCGGAAAAGACAGCCGTAATGCCATTTTCGCGCACTGCATCGATCACTTTTCGCACCTGCTGTGGAGTGCCCTGTTGGTCTGCATTGATTGGCCAGAGATAAAGCTCTTTCAAACCGAAGTCCCGAGCCAGATAGGAGAATGCGCCTTCACTTGAAACGAGCCAACGCTTGTCTTCAGGAATAGCCGTCAGCTCAGCCCGGATAGGATCGATCGTCGCTTTAATCTTCGCTTTGTAAATCTCTGCATTTGCCTTGTAGATGTCAGCGTTCGCCGGATCATTTTTGACAAACGCATCCCGAATATTGTCGACATAGATCAATGCGGCATTCGGTGACATCCAGGCATGCGGATTTGGCTTGCCGCTATAAGGTCCCTCGCTGATATCGATTGGCTCAACGCCATCGGAAACAACTGCGCTTGGAACATCCTTGAGACGCGAAAAGAATTTTTCGAACCATAGTTCCAGACCAAGGCCATTCCAGAGGACCAGCTTGGCGTCCTGGGCTTTAATTAGGTCTCCCGGTGTTGGCTGATAATTGTGGATCTCGGCACCTGGCTTCGTGATTGACTCAACCGTCGCGGCATCGCCCGCAACATTCTGCGCAATATCGGCGATAACAGTGAATGTCGTCACGGCCTTGAATTTCTCCGCAAAAGCAACGCTTGCGCTTGTCCAGAGAAGAGCCCCGCTCACGAGACCGAGTGTCGTTGTTCGTAAAATACGACGCAGCATATCCAAATCCTTGTTGCCAATCAGTTGCAATTGCATAGCCGATCGCTGTTTTACGATCAAGTGCTATTGCGAACCATTTGCAAAAGAATAATCGATGTTTAGCGCTTGAGATTCCGATTGCAAATTTCAATTACACGTTTAAATTGTATTATTGTGAACAATGAAGTTGATTGGTTGTATTTTTGACAAGTGTACGACAGGGAGGCTGTGCGCGGTCTAGCAACAAACTGTGTGTTCTTATTCTCTGTTTTCAGATCGAATGATTAAGGTGAGGATGAGCTTAGTGATTGAATTTCAATCAATTATTACAGGTTAGAGAGCGGGGAAGGAGGCTGGTACAAAAGTGCAGACGAAAGCGAGCAAGAGCGGTTTAACGTGCGCGACTACCCAAATCGGGGTGGCGAGTTACCACAGAGATGTTACAACCATCATGGTTCTGCGAGAACAGGTCCACAATTTAAAATGGTATTCTTCTGTGCGGCAAGATGAGAAATCTAGTTACCCCGCTGGAACTGTTTTCATTATTCCGGCTTCTACGGATTTATCAATCGACTGGCCGAATCCCATCGAAATCATATCCATGCAGCCAGATGAGCAGCTTTTGCAGGACGGGCCCTTTCTGGCCTCTCTATTCGGG
>NZ_JBDIUZ010000003.1:0-95490 GCF_039631535.1 Ochrobactrum sp. WV_118_8
AGCTGCGGCATTGTAGTTCAAGCGCAAAACCTGCTCACGGATCCGGCCAAATTCGACTACATTGCTATTGTCGGCGGCCTGGTAGCTGGTGATCACAAACGAGTACGGAAGGTCGATGACTACCTCCGAAGAGCGGCTGCTTTATCAGTTCCATTGATTGGCCTATGCAGTGGGTCACTCACATTGCACAAAGCGGGTCTTTTGAGTGGGTACCGTTGCTGCGTAAGCTGGTTTCACGACGCGGAATTTCTTGCCCAATTCGAAGGCGTCAACCTGGTTTCAAACCAGATTTTTGTCGTCGATCGTGATCGGCTGACGTGTTCGGGAGGGACGAGTACGGCCCATTTAGCGGCGTTCCTAGTGGACCGTCATGTTGGTAAATCGCAGGCCATGAAGAGCTTGCATATTATGATGATCAATGAGGCCGAGATGGGAGAAGCGCCGCAACCTGGGCCTCCGCTCGTCTATCAAACAAACGACCCGATAGTAAAAAGAGGATTGCTATTTATGCAGCAGACGATAGACGCTCCCGTATCGGTCACTCAAATTGCGAGCAAACTTAAAGTAAATAAAAAACTCTTAGAGAGGCGATTTAAAGCGGCGCTAAGAGTTACACCTTCAATTGCCTATCGAGGAATAAGGCTCCAACGGGTCCGCCATCTGTTGGAGACCACAGATAGGCAAGTTTCGACCATCGCAATCGAGTGTGGGTTCTGTGATGCCTCGCATCTCAGTCGCCAATTCCGTGCCTATTTCGGGAGTGGACCGCAACAGTATCGCGAAAATATAAAGGTGGTATTGAACCGCCCCGGGTTTGCCGGAGGCCTTCTGGTTTAAGTTATGCCGCCATGGCGGGTTCTTCCAGCATGGCGTAGTAGCGTTCCTCAGCTTCGGCCGGCGGGATGTTGCCGATGGGCTCCAGCAGCCGGCGATTGTTGAACCAGTCGACCCAGGTCAGCGTGGCGAACTCGACGGCCTCGAAGCTTCGCCATGGTCCGCGCCGATGGATGACCTCGGCCTTGTAGAGGCCGTTGATCGTCTCGGCCAGCGCGTTGTCGTAGCTGTCGCCGACACTGCCCACAGACGGTTCGATGCCGGCTTCGGCGAGGCGTTCGGTGTAGCGGATGCTGACATATTGCGATCCGCGGTCGGAATGATGAACCAGACCGCCGCGATGAACGGGCCGGCGTTCGTGCAGGGCCTGTTCGAGAGCGTCGAGCACAAAGCTCGCGTGGGCGGTCCTGCTCACCCGCCAGCCGACGATACGGCGCGCATAGGCGTCGATGACGAAGGCCACGTAGACGAAGCCCGACCAGGTGCTGACGTAGGTGAAATCCGAGAGCCAGAGCTTGTTCGGAGCCGGCGCGTGGAAGACCCGATTCACATGGTCAAGCGGGCACGGCGCGGCCTTGTCCTGCACCGTCGTGCGGATCGGCTTGCCACGAACAACACCGTGAAGGCCGAGATCGGCCATCAGCCGCTCGACCGTGCAGCGCGCGACATTGAAGCCCTCCCGCACCATCTGCCGCCAGACCTTCCTCGCGCCATAGACCTCGAAGTTCTCGGCGAAGACGCGTTCGATCGCCGGTTTGAGCTCCAGGTCCCGCTTCGCCCGCGCCGACAGCTTCGCGGGATCAGTGCGCTTGGCGACATGATCGTGGTACGTCGATGGGGCGATCGGCAGCACCTTGCAGATCGGCTCGACCCCATGCGCCTCGCGGTGATCGTCAATGAACGCAATCATCGTTTGAATGGGCGGTCGAGCTCCGCCTGGGCAAAATAAGCGCTCGCCTTGCGCAGGATCTCATTGGCCTGCCGGAGCTCGCGGTTCTCCCGCTCAAGAGCCTTTATCTTCTCGGCCGTGTCCGTCGGCAAGCCGGCCCTCCTGCCGGCATCGATCTCGGCCCTCTTTACCCAATCCAGTAGAGTGTGCGCCGAACAGCCGATCTTGGCGGAGATCGACTGGCAGGCAGTCCAGCGGGAGGAATGATCAGCTTCGTGATCCAACACCATCCGCACGGCACGCTCGCGCACCTCAGGGGAAAACTTGTTCGTCGTTTTGCTCGTCATGGCTCCATCCTATTTGGAAGTTGGAGCCTCCGGCAAACCCGGGGCGGTTCAGTATTGCGATAGCCAGATTGGTTTCAGATCGCTCAGCTGGCGTGAGGGTATCGGTACGTTTGCGAAGGCGGACTCAAAAATAGTTGTAGACGACCAGTCTAAAAGATTCTATAAACTCGCCGAATTGGGTTTTGCATATTGGAATTTTGATGAGAGCGATTGTCCTAAAGAAAGACGGATCTGAATTTTCAGCGCGCTTGGAGCAGCTGGAGGTACCCAGCGACGGTGACGATAATATTTTGTGCGAAGTGGCCTACTCCTCGCTGAATTATAAGGACGCGTTGGCCATCACCAACAAGGGGCCTGTGGTACGTAAATGGCCTATGGTTCCAGGGATCGACGGTGCCGGGAGGGTCATTCGAAGCACTTCTTCTGCCATACCCGAAGGGGCCCAGATCGTGGCAACCGGGTGGGGGCTTGGCGAAACTCGTTGGGGTTGTCTAGCTGAAGCGGTATCGCTCCCGGACAGGTTTAGCACTGAACTGCCGACGGGATTGTCATCGCGGGAATCTATGGGCGTCGGAACTGCGGGGCTCACCGCTATGCTCTGTATCTTAGCAATTGAAAGGCACGGAGTTCGTCCTGAGGATGGACCTGTCTTGGTGACGGGGGCGTCTGGCGGGGTAGGCGGGATGGCGCTTATGTTACTGAAAACACTAGGCTACGCAGCTGTCGCGTCCACGGGCAGGTTGAGTGAGTCATCATATTTGCAAGAGATCGGTGCATCTCGTGTAATGGATCGCAAGCAACTTTCTGAGCCTGGAAAGCCGTTGCAAAAGGAAGAATGGGCTGCAGTCATCGACAGTGTGGGAAGTGTAACTCTCGCAAATGCATGCGCCAGTACCAGGTATGGTGGAATAGTGGCGGCCTGCGGTCTTGCGCAGGGGATGGACTTCCCGGGGTCGGTAGCGCCATTCATCTTGCGGGGCGTCACTCTCGCGGGAATCGATTCAGTGATGGCTTCGCGAGCAGTCCGTCGCGTTGCGTGGGAGAGGATCGCAACCGCAATCGATCGCGCGGTACTTGACAGAATAACGAGCGAAATCGAATTGGCGGACGTCGAAGCGGCCGCGCAGGATTTGCTAGCTGGTCAAGTACGTGGCCGTCTCATCGTGAAAATCTGAGCCAGGCAGAAATTGTGTTGACCACTACTAAGAGACCGGTCTAATTTGATCTCTATGAGCACACTTCAAAAACCAAAAGCTAAAGCATCGGCGCGAAACGAAACGCGCGCCCGGCTCCTTACTATCGGCACTGAGGTGCTTTCCCAAAAAGGGTTCTCAAGTACAGGTGTCGAAGAAATACTTAGCACTGCGGACGTACCCAAGGGGTCATTCTACTACTACTTTGAGAGCAAGGCCGCATTCGGCCTCGCTGTAATAGAAAATTACGAATACATCTGGGCCCAAAAGTTGACGCGGCTGCTTCGAGATCCCGCGGTCCGGCCGCTCGATCGGATAGACAATTATATCTCTGAGGGCGTGCGGGGCCTTGAGAAGTACGCATTCAAGAGGGGGTGCCTCATTGGAAATATTGGTCAGGAGATGGGGGCCTTAGATGATCAGTTTAGAGACCGTATTCTTGCTGTTTTTTCATCGTGGGCCGAATACATAGCTAGTTGCCTAGAAGAGGCAAAGCGTCATGGTGATCTGCCAAAAGAGCTAAATGTTCCGGAGATGGCGAAGTTTTTTTGGTTTGCTTGGGAGGGCGCGATTTTGCAAGCAAAACTGGAGAGATCGACGGCTCCAATTGAGCAATTTCGGTCAGTGATATTCAGGGCGATGGGTGGTGGGACGCAGTCGGAATGAGCGGCTGTTTGAGCTTGTGTGAACAAATCGTCAGGTTTTTCGAGGAGGCTAGTAGGAATGAACGTTCATCGGTTTGGCGTAGGGGCCGAAAGCATGATGAGCCAATCGGAAGGGTCAATGAGAGCGTTGCTACAACCGCGCTCTATTGCACTGGTCGGGGCTTCTGACAGGCAGGATACACTGGGGCGCGCGATGGTCGACATGGCGCGTGTCGGAGGTTACGGCGGTTCAGTCTATGCGATAAACCCCAAGTATCGAGAAATAGATGGGATGCCGTGTTTCGGAAGCATTGCTGAGCTTCCCGAGACGGTTGACCATGTTGTTCTTGGCGTCGGCAATGAGCGCCTGGAGGCTGCTCTTGATGATGCGATTGCCCATGGAGCCCGAGCTGCTACGATTTTTGCATCCTGTGGGGTTCACGGAGATGGTGGAAAGTTACGCGAGAGCTTGGCTACCAAGGCGAGGGCCGCGGGAATGTCCATCTGCGGCGGTAACTGCATGGGGTTCTACAACAACGAGATTGGGCTGCGGGTTGCGGGTTATCCCGCTCTGCAGGCGATGGAGCCCGGTTCAATTGGGTGGCTTGCACAGTCGGGTTCGGTATTCGGCGCATTGGCGCATAACGATGAGCGACTTAAGTTCAACGTAGCAATTTCCTCCGGAGCGGAATTGGTAACTACAGCTGCCGATTATCTTCGGTGGATGGCCGATCATGAGAATATCCGCGTTGTCGGTATGTTCTTGGAGTCGGTTCGGGACCCGGCTGGCTTTGCTGCGGCGCTCGAACTAGCTGCAACGAGGGATGTCCCTGTCGTAATATTGAAAGTTGGAAGAACGGCTGCGAGCGCTGAGATGGCTCTTAGCCATACGGGTGCTATCGCGGGAAGCGACGCTGCCTATACAGCTCTTTTCAAGCGATACGGCGTAATTCAAGTCGACGACGAGGATGAACTAGCCGCTACGCTAACGCTCTTTCAATACCCGAGACGGCCTGGACGCGGTGGATTGGTCGCTATTCACGATTCCGGGGGCGAACGTGAACTCGCTGCGGACATTGCGGATGCCGTCGGGGTGACTTATCCGCAGTTGTCCGAATCTACCAAAGATAAGATTGGAACGATAATCGATTCCGAGCTTATTCCGGCAAATCCATTGGATGCGTGGGGTGGAGCCCGAGATTTTAGATCTGTATTTACTGAGAGTTTTACCGCCCTCGTCGAAGACGACAGCGCAGCCATTGGCATGATGTTCTGTGACATCAGAGACGGATACTACGTGTCTAATGGATTTGTTGACGCGACAATTTCTACTCACAGATGTACGGAAAAGCCTGTAGCGTTGGTCACTAACTATTCGATGGTCAATCATCGAGAGCTCGTGTTGAAGCTGACATCGGCGGGTGTCCCCGTCATTGACGGCACGCGTGTTGCACTCAAGGCCGTAAAAAACATGCTGTACTGGCGCGATCGTCAACGACTGGCGGGACCGCAACGTCCAAGCGGCTGTGGCGGTTCAGAAATAGTTCAGTCTTGGAGAATGCGGCTTGCAGAGGGATCGGCCCTAAGTGAACGTGAAGCTCTTTCGCTTATGGCCGACTATGGGATCGCAACGGCGAAAAGCAGGGCGGTCGCCCATGAAAGTGAACTCGCCGCTGTCGCCGAAGAGCTCTCATTCCCCGTTGTCCTCAAGACCGCGGCCCCAGGCATCTTGCATAAATCCGACGTCGGTGGAGTTGTCCTCAACATCAAAGATTCATCGGCATTGCACTCTGCATACCGCGCGATGAGCGACAAGCTTGGGTTGGAAGCACTTGTATCAGAGATGGTCCCCAAGGGGATTGAGTTAGCCCTTGGGGCCATCTTTGATCCCCAATGGGGGCCCGTCGTCGTCATTTCGGCAGGTGGGGTTCTCATGGAGTTGTTAGACGACAGCGCAGCTGCTCTGGGTCCCATTTCTTACGATGAAGCCGCAGAAATGATTGCATCGCTCAAGATTAGCAAATTGTTGGACGGTTACCGAGGAACGGACTTCATCGAACGAGACAAGTTGATCGATAGCCTAGTGAGATTGAGTTGGCTGGCAAACGACTTCTCTGGTTGCATAGGCGAGATCGACGTTAATCCATTGATCGTGAATGTCGCTGGTTGTGTGGCTGTAGATGCCCTCGTGCTGCCGATGCTTTCAGATAGGGGGCACTGATGGATCTCTCTTTGAACGAACGTCATAAGGACCTCCAGCGGCGTGGTCGCGACTTCTTTGAAGGCGTGTTGGCTCCAATGGAGCTGATCGTTGACCAGCATGGCGAGCTGCCTGAGGAACACAGAGCAAAGATTCGGCAGGAAGTTCGCGATGCTGGACTGGGGGCTATCAATCACAGCGTTGAGGAAGGTGGCCAGGGCTTCACGGTTTTCGAGCAACTATTGATCAATGAACAAATTGGTCGGGCAACGAACGGTCTTTGGACTGTGGTTTGGCAACCGCCTGTATCACTGAAATTTGGTAGTGCGGAGCAACGGCGCTTATATCTGGCTCCTAGCTGTCGCGGAGAAAAGCGAGGGGCTTTTGCTATTACCGAGCCTGGTGCGGGGTCAGATGCTGGGGCTGTAACGACTAGCGCTGAGCCTTGCGACGGTGGTTATCGGCTCAACGGCGAAAAATGGTTTGTCACGAATTGGAACGCATCTGATTTTGTAATTGTCCATGCGCATCTCAATGGGGATCCGGCACTGCCAACCTTGTTCATTGTCGACAAAGCCCAAAGCGGAGTTAGACATATTCGCTCTCCGCAATTCATGCACAACTACGCGCACGACCACGCGGAAGTCGTTTTCGAAGACGTTGCGCTTAGCGAGGATTCGATGTTGGGCCAACCGGGGCAGGGATATGACCTGACCAAAGATTGGTTCGTCGAGGCACGGCTCCAAATTGCAGCTCATTGCATCGGCGCGGCAACGCGCGCGGCGGAAGCTGCTGAGAGCTACGCGCGAAACCGCATCCAATTCAATCGGCCGATATGGGACTTCCAGGCTATCGAATTCATGATCGCGGACATGGCTGTGACGATTATGGCGGCTAAGTCCATGGCGTATCGTATCGCTTGGGAAATCGATCACGTGGACGACCGAAAGCTAATTCACGCGCGGGCCAGCGCAGCCAAACTGTTCTGTTCAGAAGCGGCGGGGAGAGTGATCGACACGGCTCTGCAGATATTGGGAGGACGTGGCTACATGCGAGAAAATCCGGTCGAACGGCTCTACCGAGATATTCGCGTTGACCGAATTTGGGAGGGAACCTCGGAGATCCAGCGATCAATCATCGGAGGTCAAATTCGCAAGCGTGGCTTAGACATCTATACAGGGTGGTAGGAGCGAAAAAATGGTCCACACGCTCCGTCAAACATCCGGGACTACTCTAAAGTCCAGGGAAAATTGGGGGACACTCTTCCTCATTCTCCCAGCGCTGGTCTTTATTGCCTCCTGGTTTCTCATCCCGCTCGGACAGCTATTTGCGCTCAGTCTCAGTTCGGAGGCAGGTCCGCTAGCCTCCTATTCCGAGCTGATAGGAAGTTCGGTGTTTAGACGCGTATTTGTCAACACGATGGTGCTTGCCTGCATAGTGACAATTATATGCGTCGTACTTGCTTATCCGACGGCATATCTGCTTACAAAACTTCGCGGGTTTTGGTTTTCAGTCGCTCTATATTGTGTTCTTGTTCCGTTTTGGATAAGTGTTTTGGTTCGAACGTTCAGCTGGATGCTTCTACTTGAGCGCAATGGCCCAATAAACAATTTCCTGATGTATTCAGGAATCACGACGTCTCCGATCAATATGCTGTTCAATAACTTTTCTGTATATCTTGGCATGGTTCATGTCTTGCTTCCATATGCTATATTCCCGATGTATTCATCGATGCTTCGAGTAGACAATCGCCTTTTGCAGGCTAGTGAAGGGCTTGGCGCACGCGGATCGACGACGTTTCTCCGTGTTTATCTTCCACTGACTATGCCCGGCGTGCTGGCTGGCGGGGCGTTTGTATTGCTCCTAGCTTTGGGTTTTTACATTACCCCGACCCTTCTCGGTGGATTACAGAATCTTACAGCGGCGATGTTGATTGACAACTTCGTCAATGAGCGACTTGTGTGGCCGTTGGCTGCGGCTGCGTCGTTCATTTTGCTGGGCCTGGTTCTGGGTATCCTTGCTCTGGCTTCAAGATTCTTATCACTCGGTTCGATGGTTGGGATGAGATGAACAGTTCGATCGTAAAAACGTTAAGTCATGTAGTTGGCGCACTTGTTCTGGCCTTTCTGTTGTTACCGATATTTGCGGTTGTTCCAGCATCCCTTAGTGACCAATCGTTTGTGAAGATACCACCCGAGAGCTATTCGTTTAGGTGGTATGAGGCATTCTTCGCAGACGCCGGATGGGTTTCCTCGATGCTGAACAGCATCAAGGTGGCGACGATAGCGTGTATCTTTACGGTAATTGTGGGGACAATGATAGCAGTCGGACTTACTAGGGTAGGAGCAACGACGAGAATGCTCTTAACTGGTCTGCTAGTAGCCCCAATAATTGTCCCTGCTATAATGATCTCAATATCGATATACTATGTAAGTAGGCAGGTTGGACTGTACGGAACAGTTCTCGGGTTGGCGCTCGGCCATTCACTTCTGTGCTTGCCATTCGTGGTAATCAACGTTGGTGTCTCATTGCGGAGGCTCGATCCCAGTCTTTTGCGCGCTGCGGCTGGACTTGGGGCGGGGAGCTGGGAAGTGTTTAAGACCGTAACCCTGCCAGCCATCAAGCCGGGCCTTGCTGGTGGTGCAGCCTTCGCGTTCGTGACATCGTTCGACGAAGTGATCGTCTCAATATTCATTTCCGGATATGGCGCGAAGACACTTCCGGTGAAGTTGTGGGAACAGATTAGAGTGGAGTTCACACCAGTCTCCGCTGCAGGCTCAACAATAATTCTAATTCTTACCGTGGTTCTATTCGTAGCAGTACAAATGCTTCGTTCCCGGGGAACCCCAGGCAAAGAGGCGCAGGTGTAAAAATGACGAAAAGTGCTGAAAGCGGAGTGCAGGTTAGCTTTAAAAGCGTGGGGAAGGACTTTGGTTCTGTTCGCGCATTGGATCCTATCTCTTTAGATATTCGCTCAGGCGAGTTTCTCACGCTTCTCGGACCAAGTGGCTCCGGTAAGACGACCCTGTTAAACATCGCGGCTGGTTTTCTAAGCCCGGATACTGGGCAGGTGCTGCTGGGTGAGCGCGACGTCACCCACGTTCCGCCTAGAGATCGAAATATCGGGATGGTGTTTCAGAATTATGCTCTTTTTCCCAATCTCAATGTTGGAGAGAATGTCGCATATGGTCTGAAGGTTCGCAAGTATCCGAAGGCTCAAGTTGAATCTCTCGTCAACAAAGCCCTTACCATGGTTCAGTTGGACGGCTACGCTGGTCGAGCAATCCAGCAATTGTCGGGTGGTCAACAGCAACGAGTGGCCCTGGCGCGCGCTATGGTCATTCAACCGGACGTTCTGTTGATGGACGAACCATTGGGGGCTCTTGACCGACAGTTGCGAAAGCATGTGCAGTTGGAAATTAGACGACTTCATCTAGCCGCACCGCGGACAACTATCTCTGTGACGCATGATCAAGAAGAGGCGATGGTGATGTCTGATCGTGTAGCTATTATGAGTCAGGGCCGTATTGAGCAGATTGGGACGCCCCACGAACTGTACGCAACACCAAAGAACATATTCGTGGCAAAGTTTCTGGGAGAGTCGAATATACTTCCAATATGCGTACTTGGAGAGAACGGCGGCCAGATCTCATTTACAATCGACGGGTGTGAAGGTGTTCGGTTCGCCGATGCTGGCAACACTTCGGTCAAAGGGGCTGCATCTCTTCTTATTCGGCCGGAAGGGCTACAGATTGCTGAAGAGGGCCAGAGCGGTTTGGCGGGGCGGGTTGCTGAGGTTGTTTACCTGGGTGAGTTGACTGCTCGGCGCGTCACGTTGGATTGCGGCAAAGAACTCTGGATGCGATCGATGTCTGCTAGTCCGGCTGACGTTGGAGACCGGATCGAGGTCACTTGGCGCAATGCCGATGCGCGTGTTCTTTCTAGCTAGTATTTTCGAGCGAACGTCAGACCGTCAAAGCGTATTGGCGATCGCGGGTCAGTATAAATGGGAGAAAGTGAATGATTACACGTCGAAATGTTTTGCATGCTGGTGCAGTGCTGGGCGCGGCTTCAGCATTTGGTAGTGCGATCGGTAAACGCAGTTGGGCGCAAGGCCGCCCCTTTACGTTTTGCTCGTGGGGTGGTGCGCTCTCAGAAGTCGAGAAGATGGCGTTTGTTGACCCATTTGCCAAGGAGAAGGGCATCGAGATTGCCAATGTCTCTCCTACAAACTACGCGAAGTTGAAGGCAATGGTCGAAGCCAATGCAGTTGACTGGGATGCTGTCTGCGTTGGTGGATACTTTATCTATACGGGAAAAGACACCAATCTACTGGAGCCGATCGACTATTCCATCGTGAAGGCTGATCATTTGGCTCCGCATTGGCGAACCGAATACGGCGTCTACACCACCACAGGGGCGTCAGTAATTGCTTACAATACTGATGCGTTCCCAGAGGGATCGCGCCCGGAATCGTGGGCAGATTTTTGGAATGTTAAGGACTTTCCTGGCCCACGAAGCCTCTATTCGAGGCTCTGGTATAACTACGAAGCTGCTCTTCGCGCAGCGGGTGTCTCCAAAGAAGAGATTTATCCGGCTACTGAAGAGAAGATGAAGCTCGCGTTTGCCAAACTCAAAGAGATCAAGCCACACGTGTCTGTTTGGTGGACAGCAGGAGCTCAGCCACCCCAACTGTTGTCGACGGGCGAGGTTGCTATGGCCATGGCGTGGAGTGGGCGAGTGGCTGATGCAATCCATGAGGGTGCGCCAGTTGCGATGACTTTCAAGGACGCTATTGCGTGGGGTAATGCCTATGTGGTGCCCAAAGGGACGCCCAACCGTGACTTGGCGATGGAGCTGATTAACTACGCAGTGTCTCCTACCTCGCAAGAACGGCTGCTTCCGGTTGGGACATACGGTCCTATTCTTGAAGATGTTTCCGCAAAAGCCACCCTGGAGCAGGCGAAGTTTATTGTAACGCATCCTGACAACATCAAGGATGCAGTTATTCAAAACGATGCTGAAGTGTCGGCGTATGTGATAAAATACGAAGACGAATGGCAAAAATTCCAGCTTGGTTGAGAGTGTAAATCAAATGGCGGGCCGGGTACATCATCACCCGGCTTCTGCCCATGCGGAATGGATCTCTTATTGAAATGAATATCGATTTTTCTACCATTAACTTCAGAGTAGTCGACGGGATAGCGTACATCACGCTCAATCGCCCTCGTTCATTGAATGCTATCAATCCGCAAATGGTCAGCGAACTCAATCTCGCGATGGATCGAGTAGACAGTGACGACGCTATCAAAGTTGCAATCGTTTCTGGCGAGGGGCGTGCATTCTCGGCGGGTTTTGACCTCAAAGCCGCCGCCGAACGAGGACCCATGGATCCCATTCGATGGAGATCTGTGCTCGAAGCCGATCTCGATCTAATTCTTCGCTTCTGGGATAGCCCTAAGCCGACGATTGCCGCGGTCCACGGTCATTGTATCGGTGGAGCGTTTGAACTGGCCTTGGCGTGCGATATTTCCATTGCAGGTGAATCGACACTAATGGGCGAGCCGGAAGTTCGATTTGGCTCGGGTATCGTCGCGATGCTACTCCCATGGATTACGGGGCCAAAACAAGCAAAGGAACTTCTTCTAACTGGAGAGGATCGGCTTACCGCGACTAGGGCTTTGCAGTTGGGAATCGTCAATAACGTTGTTCCGGACGACGAGGTGCTTAATAGTGCAATCGCAACAGCAGCCAAAATAGTATCTGCGGCTTCATCTTCCGTGAAGTTCACGAAAAAAGCGATCAATAGAACTTACGAGATAATGGGACTTAGGCAGGCGTTACTGCAGTCTCTGGAAATGGACATTTTTATCGAATCTAGCGGCGGGCCTGAAGGCGAGACTTTCAACCGAATACGGAATGAGCAGGGGCTCCAGGCGGCGTTGGCCTGGCGCAACTCACGATCAAGCGTTCCTGGCTGACGCTTTGTCTCTGAAATGGACCCTACGGACGGCTGCGCGCTTTTGCTCGTGACCGTCCGTCATTGCGACGACTTTCAGGAAGCTGGACGCTTCGATCAACGTCCTGACTGAGCGTGACCGGCCATTTTGGGGTCAGGACAAGAGCAGTTCAAAATCCTGCGCTAAGACCGAACGGAGCGTGAACGCTCGTCGCGTATCCGCATGATAGTCTGGCGGCTTGTTGCGAACTTCCTGGCGACGGCCGAAACGCTCAGTCCGGCCGTCAGCTCGACACGCGCATCTTGTTTCTGCTTTTCGCTCAGGATCTCCGTAACCGCCCGGTTGTTACCGCGGATATTTCGCTTTGATGGTAAGCGCTCATTTCCCCGCACGTTGACGGCCCTTGCAACAACTGATCGTCGCTTTCAGACGGACGCGTCGGGTCAGGCTGCGGCGGCTTTGAGGAAGTTGAAGGGCAGGAGATCGTCGATAGCTACGTTCTCGGGGCACTGAGGCAGTTCAGTGAGGACGTGGCGCAACCACGCTAGCGGCTCGACGCCACAGGCGCGGCAGGTCAACATCAGGCTGTAGATGACGGCGCTGGCCCTGGCTCCGTCGACGGTATCGCTGAACAGCCAACTTTTCCGGCCAGTTGCAAAAATCCTGATGTCACGCTCGAGAAGATTATTGTCGATCGGCATGCTGCCGTCCTCGGTGTAACGAGTCAGATATCCCCATTGGTTCAGGGTGTAGGAGACGGCGTCGCCGAGCTTGCTGTCCGGCAAGACTTTTGGGGCGATGTCGTCGAGCCATGCCTTGAGAGCATGGAGGATGGGGACACTATGTTGCTGGCGGAAGCGGCGAATGCAGTGATCTCGCGTTTCGCCGTCATCGGGGATTTCGTTCCGCGCCTGCCTTTCAACCCGATAGAGCTGTTCGAAGAACCGGAGCGCCTGTTCCGGCGGGCCGCCGCCTTTCTTCCTCGCCTTTAGGGCATCGACGAAGCGTCGCCTCGAATGGGCCATGCATCCAAGATGCGTTGCCCCTTCCAGCGTGCGCCAGGCGGAATAGCCGTCGCTCATCAAGATGCCGCGGTAATCGCCGAGGAAGGCCTGCGGATAAATCTGGCCGCGGCCCGGCTGATAATCGAGCAGCACGATCGGCTCGTTACTGTCCTCGCCGCTCCGGTAAGCCCACATATACGAGGTGCTGGCGGCCTCTCTGTCCATTTCCTTCAGCACCTGGACCGTGGTCTCGTCACCATGGATGAGGGGCTGCGATCTGAGCCGCAGCTTCAGCGCGTCATAGATGCGGGAGAGATGCTTTTCGCTCGAGCCGATCACCCAGTGAGCAAGAGCGCCGCGGCTGACAGGAACGCCGGCGCGCTCGAAGGCCTGCGCCAGGCGGTAGAGCGGTGTGCCGTCGACATACTTATGAACGAGCGCGAAGGCCAGCGTCGAGGCCGTAGCGATGCTGCCCGGCAAAGGTTGCGTGGGCATCGGCGCGATCACGACCGGCGTGTTGATCCCGGTGCGGTCGCAATGACGGCAAGCATATTTGAACCGCACATTCTGCAGGACCTTCGCCTTCACCTCGATATGAAGTTGCTCGGTAACGGTCTCGCCCATGCGATGCATCTGGTGACGGCAGCAAGGACAAGCCTTCTGGGCGTCGGGAAGGTCATACTCGACACGCTCGCGCGGCAGGTTTTCCGGCAAGGCCTTGCGGCCGCGCTTCTTTCCCGTCGCCCCTTCGCTCGCCGGCAAGCCCGTGTCCGGCAGGACAACGACATCGCCATCTTCGCTGTCGGCGTCGTCCTCATCCGCGGCCTGTTCGGCTTCATTGAAGAGGCGGTCAATGTGCTTTTCACTCTTCGGCGCAAAACGATGCAGCCGCGCAAGCGCCAGCTCTTCCTCGAGTTTGACGACGCGTTCGGCGAGTTGACGGTTCTCCGCCTGCAGCGCGGCAATGCGCGCCATCAACTCTTCAACAGTCGGTTCGCCGGGTCGACTCATCAGATTCTTGAATCGAAAGCATACCGCAGCGTCAACCGCTCAATTCGAGAGCCCTCAACCGGCAACCTGATATTGCCGCACCGGATGGCGGACCATTGCGTCAATATCGATGCCGTCGAGAATCCAGTGCAATTGCTCGGTCGTAAGCTGGACGACCGCAGCCTCCCGGCGCGGCCACCTGAACCTGTCCTCGGTCAGCCGCTTCAGGACCAGCACAAAGCCCGACCGATCGAAGAACAGGAGCTTCATCCGGTCGCGGCGGCGATTGCAGAACGCAAAAATCGCCGGAGCAAACGGGTCGAGCGCCATCGTCTCCTGAACCAAAACCGCAAGGCTGTTGATCCCGGCCCGAAAGTCGATCGGCTCGCGGTGCAGGTAGACTTTCAGATTAGCGCCCAGTGTGAACATGACACAGCGCTCCGATTACGGCTGCCAACGCATCCACATCACCGCATTCCAGCGTCAGCTTCACGCCGTTCGGCAGCGACGCGCTCATCTTGGCTGGAGAGGGAAAAGATGCAGCCCTTTTGGATTCCGACCCACGCACTCCATCGCAAGTCCCCGGCACATCCCCCGCAGCCATGCTGCTCTGTCGCAGCAAGGCCCGATCGGAAATGCTTTCAATCTGAACCGGGATGAACGCCGGTGGTGAGGACGGCGGCAGGGACTGGGTCTCCGCGCGCTTCTTTATCCACTTCCGAAGAAGGTTCGCATTGACCCCATGCTCGAGCGCAAGCCTCGATACCGACACGCCAGGCTCAAGGCAGGCCGCGACAAGACGGTCCTTCGATGCGGGGTCGTATCGGCGTCGCCCGTTCCGACCGACAAGCCTCACCCGCAGTTTCTGCTCGTCTTCTTCCATCACTTGGTGTCCACCTATTTTGGTGGACACCTCATGCATCAGAGCACTCAACAGCAAAAGGTGCGTAGAAATGCGCGCTTACCTTTGATGCGAGCAACGAGTTTCTCGTCATCGACGAAGGCGTCGAGGAAGTTGCTCCATTCGTCGGCGGTGCGGCGAGCATGGACAAGCATTTGCTGCAGCTCTTCAATTCCGTCGCGGGTCAGCGAAGTTATGGCCTCGTCCGGCCCGGTGTAGACGCTGATGATGCTGCCGTAGCTCAGATTGTCATCGTTGCTGACGATCGCCTGAAGGAGTTCGGCATCGAGCAATTTGCCGACATAGTCGATGCTGAACACATGGGTCACGGTTGCCATCAGGCGGCCTCGGCGGAGATGGCGGTGACTGGCGACCAATTCCAGGGAAGCAGTTCATCGGTAAGCGCGAATTTCTGCGCACCTTTTGGTGTTGAGTGCTCTGCGGCATGAGGTGTCCACCAAAATAGGTGGACACCAGATCGTGGAAGAAGATCAAAAACTGCGGGTGAGGCTTATTGGTCGGAACGGTCGCCGCCGATACGACCCCGCATCGAAGGACCGTCTTGTCGCGGCCTGCCTTGAGCCTGGCGTGTCGGTATCGAGTTTTGCGCTCGAACATGGTCTCAATGCGAACCTTCTGCGCAAGTGGATAAAGAAGCGCACGGAGACCCAGGCTCTCCCGCCGTCTTCACCACCGGCGTTCATCCCGGTTCGGATCGAAAGTGCAGCCTACAAGGCCCTCTCGCGACAGAGCAACGTGGCTACGGTGGATTTGCCGGCGACTTTCGATGAAGTGCGTGGGTCGGCCTCCAAAGGGGCTTCGCCTTTTTCCTCTCCAGCCAAGGTGAGCGTATCACTGCCGAACGGCGTGAAGCTGACGCTGGAATGCGGTGATGTGGATGTATTGACGGCGATCATCGGAGCGTTGGGGGGTAATCCCCCCGCCGAATAACGGGCTTCAAAAGTAGAATTTTCTCGGGCTTTATGATCGAGGAGATTTTGATGAAGACGGGCAGATTTAGCGAACCCCAGATCCTTGCAATCCTTCGCCAGGCGGAAGGTGGGGTCCCAGTGCCGGAGTTGTGCCGCGAACACGGAATGAGCACGGCATCCTTTTACAAATGGCGAGCCAAATACGGTGGCATGGACGCGTCGATGATCAGCCAGATGAAGGCTCTGGAGGACGAGAACCGTCGGCTGAAGAAGATGTATGCCGAGATGAGCATGCAGGCCGAGCTGCTGAAGGAGGCTCTTGGAAAAAAATGACGCGGCCATCTCAACGCCGGGAGATGGCTGGGAAAGCAGTGGCGTTGCGCGCGGTGAGCATTGCGCTCGCCTGCCGCACCTTCGAGGTCAGCGAGACCTGCTATCGTTACAGCGCCAAGCTGAACGACGAGAACGAGCAGATCGCTGATCTACTCATCGGGTGTTGTCACGTTAAGTTTCTCTGGCCGGAAAGGCCAGGGGCTCGTAGATATTCAGGCGAAACAGGCCGCAATTTTCCATGCATCGAAAGCTTCGAGGCGATGGTAGCGAATTGTGTGTGCGGCTCGGCGACGAGATGGAACAGAGAAACAATTGCGGGTCGCTGAGTGCATGGAGACGAACCGTTGCAACGCTCCAGGTGACCGATGACCTTGCATGGTTCGCTCCCGTTTCCTAAACGGCAGATGGCTATTTTCGGCCCGATTATTGAGGCCCTTGTGCGACCAATGGTCAAGGCCGGGTGCCACTTCTGCCTTTGCTGCACCGTAGGAGCGGAGCTTATCGGTGATGATCCGTTTGGGAGCAAAGCCATAGCGCTTCATTAACGCCACAAGCAATCGCTTTGCCGCCCTTTTATCACGCCGCTTCTGCAAGATTTCTTCGAGAACGGAGCCATGTTGATCCACCGCACGCCAAAGCCAGAATTTTTCTCCAGCGCATTTGACGACCACTTCGTCCAAATACCAAATATCGCCGGGGCGCGCCTGACGCCGCCGCAAGTTGCGTGTGATCTGGGGGCCGAACTTGGCGATCCAACGACGAACTGTCTCGTATGATACGTCGATTCCACGCTCAAGCAGCATTTCCTCAACTTCACGCAGACTAAGGTTGAACCGCAGATAAAGCCACACCGCATGAGCAATAATCTGTGGCGGAAAACGGTGACGCTTGAAGATGATATCTGATGTCTGCATCGCCAAAATTTACGCCCAAACCGTCAGGCAGGCAACTGTAGCCCAGTTAACGTGACAACACCGTTTGTTTTCAATGACTTTGAATAACCTCAAGGGCCAAATTCCGTGTCACTCGACAGGAAATCGCCCAAATTTACGCGCATGCTGTTACGCATTGTGCGAGCAACTCAGGCGACTTCGCGAAGTTCAGCGTTCTTGCAACGCCAATCGGACACCTAATGCGCAGTAGATTCCACCGACCACCTTACCCTGCCATTTCAGCACGATCGGGTTGCGGCGGAGAAAGTTGCCGAGACTTGCGGCTGACACGGCGAAGATCACCGTGCTGAGCAAGCCCAGAAGCACAAAGACGATGCCTAGCACCATCAGTTGAAGTGCAACGGAACCATTCTCTGGATGGACGAATTGAGGCAGGAACGCCAGGAAGAATAGCGCAGTCTTCGGGTTGAGCACTTCCGCCAAAATGGCCTGCCTAAATGCTTTCTGCGCGGTGATCGGAAGTGCTCTGGCGGCGGTCGGATCCGAGGGAGTTTTCGCTAAGATCGCCTGTATGCCGAGATAGACAAGATAGGCTGCACCTACATATTTCACGATGCTGAACAGAGTAGCCGATGCGGCGATCACAGCAGAGATTCCGATGATGGCCATGAACGTGTGAACAACGTCACCAGCCGCGATACCGACGCCGGTCGCGATACCGACCTTTGTGCCCGAGCTGGTCGCCCGCGCGACAGTTAAAAGTGTTGCAGGGCCAGGAATGAAAACGAAGCCAAGTACGATTGCGTTGTAGGTAATTAGTGTAGTCAAGTCGATCATATGGCGGTTCCGAATGATGTTGAAGTTGGCAGCCCGTGTCCGCTGAACTCCTATCCTGCACGAAAGCCGACAGGCAGCAAACCACCCCTACTGCGACACTCCCCCCAAGTGCCTCCGCTGCACTCATCTTCTGAGCGCTATAGGAAAGGTTCCGGTGTTAGCTAGTCTTTCAGTTCGAACACTTCGGAATTATCAGCAGGTTCTCGTAACCCTTTGAATGAGGCGTGGCGTAGTCTTGGCTCGCGCGTCCATCCGCGATATTCGATTTCCGCGAAATAGCGTGGTTCGGCAAAGATAGCATTCTTTCGCTTCAGAGCCACAGGGGCCTTTCGGGCCGAAATCCTGTCCAGTATGGTTTTCAGATCGCGCGCGGACTTATGTGTGAAGCCGGTTCCGACGCCACCGACGTAGACCAGTTCACCACTCTTGCGAGCCGCAAGCAGCAGACGGGCGACTCCGCCGCGCATCGCTTCCGACGGTTCGTAGCCGACGATCGCGAATGTGTCGCTCTGCACGCATTTGATCTTTTGCCATTCGCCATGACGGCCGGAACGATACAGACGATCGAGACGCTTTGCGATAATTCCCTCGAGGCCGAGTTCGCAAGCGCGCTCGAGGAGCTGGTTCCCATCCGCATCAATCGATTCAGAGTAGCGTATTATGCCTTCACGGCCGTTCAGTACCTTTTCGAGCGTCTGCCGCCGCTTGGAAAGGGGCTCGTGCGTAAGATCGCGACCGTCGAGATAGAGAAGATCGAAGGCGAAGAATATGGCCTCACGGGCAAAACGCCTGCCGCCACGTCCGCCGAGAGCTTGCTGCAGCAAGCCGAAGTCAGATCGGCCTTGTTCATCCAGAACGACCGCCTCGCCGTCGAGGATCATTGTATCGTGGCCGAGTTGCTGCGCATCGTCGGCAATGTGTGTGAATCTTGGCGTCCAGTCGTGTCCTCCTCGGGTCAGCACCCGGACGCCATCAGGTTCGACATGGACCGCAAGGCGGTAGCCATCCCACTTGATTTCAAATGACCAGTCCGGCCCTGCTGGTGGTTTGGACACAAGCAGCGCAAGGCATGGCTCGATGCGCCGGGGCATCGGGTCGCTGATCTTGGTTCGTGTTCTCATACCGCTCAAGTGCTTCGCCATGCCGCCCTAACGCTCGAAGAAGCGATTTGTCTCAACGCGATAATAGCGGAGCTTGCTTCGCAAGCGTGTTGATCCCCTTCAGGGGGAAAGACCGTGCGGCCGTCTCTCCCCCGCAATGGCGAAAACCGGTCTCCCCATCCTTCCGCGGGCGAGCTCGCCGGCGATGCCGGCGAACTCGCCCTTGTGCAGGACCAGGTGTGCGGATTTTGCGCGTGTCCGCGCGGATCCTCGCCACCTGTCCCTTCGGGTGGGTGATCCCCCTCCGGTTTTCACCATTGCCCCCCTCTCTCGCCGGTCGGATCGCCGACTGCTCGGGAGCAGGAGCGGGGCTCCTGCCCCTTACGGGACAGGAAGACCGCTTCGCGGGAAAAGGGAAATAGGAGATAACATCATGACCGATACCAACAACATCACAGTGCCGCTCAACAAGCTCGACCACGACCCCCGGAACGTGCGCCAGACCTACGAGGCGGCAGAAATCGCGGAAATGGCCGCTTCCATAAAGGCGCGTAATTTCCGGCTGATCCATAACCTTGTCATTCGTCCGGGCGAAAAGAAGGGCCGCTATTTCGTCACCGCTGGCGGTTTGCGTCTGGCTGGCCTCAATCTGCTTGCAGAGCAGGGCGAAATCGGAAAAACCCATGGCGTCGATTGCGGCCTGTGGGATGGCGAAGACGCGACCGAAATCAGCCTTGCCGAGAATTTCGTCAGAAAGGGGATGCATCCCGCCGACGAATTCATGGCCTTCAAGACCTTGGCCGACGAGGGGAAAAGCCCTGCCGAAATTGCAGTACGTTTCGGGACCACGGAGCTAAACGTGAAGCGCCGCATGGCGCTGGCTCGCGTGTCGCCGGTCCTGTTCGATCTCTTCCGCAATGGTGAGATGAGCTATGACGAGCTTGCAGCCTTCACCATCACGGATGACCACGAACGGCAGGAGCAGGTTTGGAATAGCCTCGCCAGTTACAACCGTTATGCCCACACCATCAAGCGCATGCTGGCTTCCGAGGAAATCCCGGCTTCCGACAAGCGTATCCGTTTCATTGGCGGCTTGGATGCCATTGAAGCGGCTGGCGGGACCGTTCGCCGCGATCTGTTCGACGGTGAGAGCGGCGGCTATGCCACCGATTCCGGCCTAGTCGAAAGGCTGGTGCTCGAAAAGCTCGAAACCGAAGCCGAAGGCGTCAAGGCTGAGGGCTGGAAATGGGTTGAAGTTCATTCCGCACAGCCGGACGACATTTACAGCATGAGCCGCGTCTATCCGGAGCCTGTAGATATTAGCGCAGAAGATCAGGAGCGGCTTGATCAGCTTGCCGAGGAATATGACAGCCTTGCCGAATTGATCGAGGCAGGAGACGCCGACGAGGACGCCGAACCGAAGCTTGAAGCCATCGAAAAGGAAATGGACAGCCTCAAGGACCGGCAGGAAGCCTATAAGGCGGAGGATTTGGCGCGCGCCGGGGCGATCGTTTGCCTCGACTACTACGGGCGGGCAACCGTGCATCGTGGCCTTGTCAACGATGAGGATGAACAGCAGGAGCAGGAGGAAGGCCAGCGCAGCGGCGAGAATGAGGGTAGCAGAGAAAGCGAGGCGGTGCCGATCAAGCTGACCCATTCGGCGGCATTGGTCGAGGACCTGACAGCGCAGAAGACCGCTGCCCTTCGCGTGGAACTGGCCGACAATCCCGATATAGCCCTCGCAGCCGTGGTTCATGCCCTGCTTTTGAGCGCGGTCTACCGCTATGCGAGTGAACACACCGCCTTGGAAATCAAGTTGACCTATCAGCCCTTGGAAGGGTCCATGAAGCAGCCCGAAAACAGCAAGGCCGGGATTGCGTTTCAGGAGTTGAAGGAACGCTATGGCGATCATATCCCCGGCAATCCAGCCGATCTATGGGAATGGTGCCTTGATCAGCCTCGCGACCAGTTGCTGGTCTTGCTGGCCTTCGCCGCCTCTCATAGCCTCAATGCCGTGGAAGCAAAATTTCATGGACGCGACAAGGCTCTTGCTCATGCCAACGAAATAGGCCGCGCCCTCAATGTCGATATGCGCAACTGGTTTGAACCGACCGGCGATGCCTATCTTTCCCACCTCAACAAAAAGAGCATCGAGGCTGTGGTTGCCGAGGTGAAAGGGGAAGAAGCCGCGACGGCTATCCGAGCAGCAGGCAAGAAGGCCGAGGCCGTTGCCATTGCCGAGCGGATGGTTGCAAACACCGGCTGGCTTCCCGAACCGGTTCGCATTCCCATGACCGAGGTCGAAGCCGAGCAACAGTTCCCCGAAGCGGCTGAATAAGCCGTTAGCTGGTCGCGCTCCTCTCCGGCGCGTCCAGCTCCCCCAAAAACCCATTAGCGCCCGGCCAGGTATCGAACCTGCCCGGGTGCTTGGCGTTCCGCCAGTTTTCTCATGCCCCTTGTTCGATCCGCGCCGGAGGCGGATCGAACTTCCTCGCCAGCGGGCGAGGGGCGATGCCCCTCGTCCCGATGCTTTCAGCACCGCGCCGGCGCGCAGGCTTGTGCAAGGGCGGCCTTCGGGCCGGGACCGGAGCCACGCGCAGCGGGTAAGGCCCGCGAGCATGGCGAGGACCCACCACTTGCACAAGCCGAGCACTGGTGCATTCAATAACGGCACCACTCCATAGGATCGTGATATCCGCCGTAATAGGTTCGCCCGTGTCCGCTCTTGACCATCAGCGCCGCGACCTCTTCGCCGTCGGCGGTCCGGACAGTCACAAGCACGCGCCCATAGCGGTCATTGCCCCGGCGCTGAAACGTCAGCCCCGGTCTTTGCATGAGCTCCTGGAGCCGCACTGTGGCAGCGTCTGCCATGTTCCGCTCTTTGGCGCAGCGCGCGCCATCGCCAGCTTCAGGAGCGTTCACGCCCTGAAGACGGTATTTGACCCGATCCATCCAGAAAGTATCGCCGTCCACTATGCAGGTGATACGCTTGCCGCGACCGCAAATCGGCCAGTTCGTATCGGCGGCTTGCGCCGACATTTCGCCCGAGGGGAGGGCGAACAGGAGGGATATACTCAACAGCAGTCGCGGCAATCTCATTCAGAGCTTCCTCTTTGCATTTTCGCTTTATAAAGCAGAATCAACTTTATGCCGCGCATGCAAGGGGGAAGATCGACGCGGCTGCGATAAGCAGCCAAAGGCGGGCGGCGCTGAGCGCCGCCCGCTTCCGCGTCAGTCCCAAGGAATGACCGCCATCAGGGTGTCGTCGTCCTGTCCCGGATAGCGGCCGAGGTTCGCATTCAGCTTCGCGAAACCGGTGTTGACCGAAAGAGTGTAGTATTCGCCGCCTCGCTGGTTCTTCTTCTTCCAGATGCCGCCAACTTCGATCGGGCGATTGCGTGGAGACTTGCCGTAGAGGCGGAAGACCGGAGCTTGAAGGTTGTCGCTATGCACGGGCTCGCCGGTCACGTCGATATCGAAGGTGATGGTGGCGATGTTACCTGCGACCTTGTCGCCGTCGATCTTGATGTAATTCACGAGGTCAGTCATCGGTATTACTCCTCTTTTCGGTTGCCGATGCGGAAACACCGGAACGAACACGGGACATGCGTCACCCGTCAGGGCCGCAACATCGTGGAGGACGCCGAAAGGCTGGCGAATTTGCTTCGCGAGGAGCGCCGAAGGCGCGGGGAAATTCGTCAGCGCAGGCGTTGGCGCAGGGCCGTTCGGTCCTAGATTCCGCTCGTCAGGCAAACCGAATGGAGCGGAGTAATTAACGTCATGACGGATCGCGGTACGTACATCACGAACGGCGACCCTTGGAAAGCATAAGTTGTATTGCCGCATCAACTTTGAATATGACCATCCGCAGCCTCATGACAATTAGAAAAAAGCAGGGGCGTCTATTGGGCGTCTGCCTTACGGCACCGCCGCTCTATTCGCCGGTTCTGGCGCACCGGCTCACCGAACCAGTCAGGCCGCGCGCCAGCCTACACAACGGCCAGCACCGTCACGCAAGCGTGCCGATCCCGGCCTGTTCCGGACAGGGCGCGCGGCCAGCCTGTTTCGGCCCATTCGGGTAACGATCGGACTGACGCGGAATATGGTCGCTGGCCAAGGCCGCGAAGCCATTGGGTGCGGCGCGATCGCGCCGCAGGTCCCGATCCCACGCGCTGCGCGCAGCCTCGAAGAAGAAGGGCAGTTTCACCGCATGAGGCCGTCGGGCCAGCGCAATAATGTTCCAATCCTGCCGCGTTGAAACCGGCTACGGCCGGTGGCTTGGAGGGAGCAATGTGCTTCATGCCCCGCTCCTGTGAGCTGCGTTATTCATTGCTGCGTAGACTACCACCCGGCCAGGGGCCAGCAACCTTGTCGGCCAAGAATTTTCCCCGCGCCTTCGGCGCTCCTCGCGCAACAAAATTCATGTCCGCAAAGGTGCTCCGCTGCGCTGCGCCCCTCCGGGTGCAAGCCCCTGTCCGGGCGTTCGCGTAACTCCGCAATAACGCAGATCACAGGAGCTACCACCATGAAGAATTTTATCCAATATCTCCAAGCCACCGGCCGCAGCCTCCGCACTTTCCTCGCGAAGATCGTCAGTAACTTCTTCCGCCGGGGCAGTATCGCCCTGAAAATCGCGGTGAAACTGCCCTTCTTCTTCGAGGCAGACCTGACGTTCAAAACCGAGTGGGATCGGGACCAGCACCGCTAATGCGGTGCAGCCAAGGCCGCTTCGGCGGCCTTGGCCTTTTCCCGTCCTTCGGCCTCGACGATGCGAGCCGCATAGCGGCTCACGCTGTTAATTAGAGGGGGAGAGATCGGCCGCCGGTCTCTCCCCCGCAACAGGGCAAAACCGGTTTCCCCGTCCTTCCGCGGGCGAGCTCGCCGGCGTTGCCGGCGAACTCCCCCTTGTGCAGGACCAGGTGCGCGGATTTTGCGCGTCCCGCGCGGATCCGCGCAACCTGTCCCTACGGGCGGGTGATCCCCCTCCGGTTTTGCCTGTTGCCCCCCTCTCTCCGGTCGGATCGCCGACTGCTCGGGAGCAGGAGCGGGGCTCCTGCCCCTCACCGGGACAGGAAGACCGCTTCGCGGATCAGGAGAGAAAACACCATGCGCAAACAGTCCAAAAGCAGCACCACACAGCCCCGCGCTGACGTTTACGAGCGGATCACCAACCGGATCATTGAACAGCTTGAGCAGGGTACTCGCCCATGGATGCAGCCATGGGGCGCTTGCGGAACGCCGGTCCGCCCGTTGCGGCATAATGGCGTTCCCTATCGCGGTATCAATACCGTGCTTTTGTGGATGGAAGCCAGCGAGCGCGGCTATTCTTCGCCGTTTTGGATGACCTACAAGCAGGCGCAGGAGCTTGGCGGGCAAGTGCGCAAAGGCGAGAAATCGGCCCTTGTCGTCTATGCGAACGCCATCGAGCGCACGGAGACGACAGAAAGCGGCGAGGAGATCGAAAAGCGCATTCCTTTCATGAAAGGATATAGCGTTTTTTGCGCCGATCAGATCGATGACCTGCCAGAGCAGTATTACGCCAAGGCGACCGCGCCAGAAGGATCGGAGAGTAAGGAACGCATTCCGCAAGTGGATGCCTTTTTCGCCAACCTTGGCGCTGACATCCGCGAAGGTGGAAACAAGGCGTATTACCGGATCGATGCTGATTTCATCGGCATGCCGGTTTTTGACGCCTTTGTTTCGGCCGAGGCACATGCGACCACGCTCGGGCACGAATGCATCCACTGGACCCGCCACCCGTCGCGCCTTGCTCGGGATTTTGGCCGCAAGGCATGGGGCGATGAGGGATATTCGCGGGAAGAATTGTGTGCCGAACTTGGGAGCGTTTTTTTAGCCGCCGATCTTGGCCTTGCCATCGATCCCCGCGACGATCATGCCGCCTATATCGCGAGTTGGCTCAAGGTCCTGAACAACGACAAACGGGCGATTTTTCAGGCGGCATCCCATGCAGAGCGTGCCGTTACCTATCTGCATAGCCTTCAGCCTGACGCGGGCGAGATCACAGCCGAAGTTGACGAGATCGAGGAACGTCGCGCCGCTTGAGCGGCGCGGGAAAGGATGAGCCATGGGCACCATTGGAGAATTGGAACAACAGGCAGGCATAGGACCGGCGCGCGAGGAACGCGCCGCCTTCTGGATGCAATTCCGGCATCTCGAAGGGAGAGCCTGCCTTGAGGCCGGAGTTGCGGAACTGCACCGGATTATTGCGGAAAAGGCGGAGCTTGCTCGCCATGCCATGAAGGAGGACGGCCTATGACTGATTTGGAGACCCTGAATTCTTTCGTGCCGGGATGGAGCGAAATCCCGAACGGGATGATGACGAACCCACATGACGCAGGCGGCATTATCGATTGCACTTTCGTAACCGGCGAATGGTTTGTGATCTTCAATGATGATCGCCCTATGCGGGACGGTTTCGCCACGCGGAAAGATGCCATCGCAGCCTTTATCGAGGCTGCCCGTCCTCAAGTCCGATAGAGGCCGAAGGCTGACATGAAGAATTCATTTCAGTGGAAGCGCTGGAATCTTGGTTACACAAAGGAGGTCATGGACCGCGATCCTGACAGCCCTTTGACGCAGGCGCTTTTATCGTGCTGGCCGCCGCGTATCCAACGGGCGCTAGTGGCCCGGTTCAAATCGCGGGCACAGGAGTTTGTCCCGGATCGACCGGACCAAACCCCTCGAAAGAGGGGGGGCAAGCCGCCCCTCCCTCAAACACCCTCCCATGGGAAGGAGGGACGGTTCCCTCCTCCTCCTTCCCAAACCCTTCCACCTCTCCCTGGCAGTGGGTAACGATGCGGGCAGATTCGCCAGTACCGAGAGAATCAGTCATTGATGATCAGTGCCGGAAGTGTTCGTAAAGCCGGCCACGATGATGCGATTGCGCTTGTGCGACAATGCGATCCCACAGGCTTTGGGTTTAGGAAAAACCCTTACGACGCAAGCGCTTGTCAAGTTGTGACCGGTTCGCTTGAAAGCTGTAGCTCGGAAAATTTCCCGAATCATTTTGCTTTATCAAGCAAATCGGTTAGCGTTTGCGGCTGACGCGATTGCGAGTCGTGTGATTTGGAACGAGGAGAAACCCTAACCCGGAAAAAGTAAACCCCGACGCAGCAAGCTACATCGGGGGGAAAGAATGATCTTAGAAGCGATTGCCGTCGCTCCGAGAGACCCATCTCAAAAACTCAAGTCTCAATCTAAGGCTCCTTTCCCTCACTGTCAATATCGAGCGCAGCTTTTGCGAACGGGTGAGCTTTGCCCGGATTTCAGAAAGGAATCCGATGCAGACCATCGCCAGTTTCAGAAGGGTGACGCCTGGCATTCTTGCCAGCGCTGCCCTTGCCATGAGGGAAGACAACCGCCCCGCGACCAAGGCGCAGGTTGCGAGCGCGCTAAAGAAATGCGCCGGTCGCCTTGGCATAAAAGGCTATCCCTACCAGATCCTCGACACGCTTCTTGCTATCTCCCCGGCAGAGGACTGGACAGAGGGCAAGCGTCCCGTCGTTGCCATATCAAATGCCCGTTTGGCCTATGATCTTGGCGTCTGCGAGAAAACCGTCACCCGCGCCATTCGTTCGCTCGTGGAGGCGGGCATTGTCGCTTATCGCGACAGCCCGACCGGTCGCCGCTATGTAAATCGGGAAGGCGGGGGCAGCTTCGGCCTTGATTTCTCGCCCGCCAGAGCGCGGCTCGCGGAACTCGAAGAACTGGCGAGCGCTCATGTTGATGAGTGGCGATCGATGCGCGAGACGACACGGCAAAGCCAAGGTGTCGCCCGGCAGATCGTCGATGCGCTCGAACAGCTTCGCCGTGATGGTCATGAGACGCAGGGTTTCGAGGAGAAGTTCAATGCGCTCGTAGTCGATTTTCACCAACAGAGGGCAAATCCTGACTACCTTGCGCAGCTCGTGGACCTCCTGAAGGACGCACTTGCACTGTATGAGCCGTCCGAGCAACCTTCGGGGTCATCGCCACAGAATGATGATTCTGCCGATCAAAGCCGTAAAGAGTCCCCCGCGCAGGACAATTCTGTCCCCCCATATACAACTACAACCCCCACGACATTAGTAAGAAGAGAACGGCATCGCGCTAACGCACGATCGATTCAGTTTAGTTCTGAGATCGGCTCCGCCGATCAATGGGCTCTCGAAAAAGAGCCTGTGCGAGCGGAACCGTCTGCGCAAGACCGGGAACGTAGTGATGATGATCCTGCAACCACCCTTGATCTGCTACGGCTAGCTTGCCGCCAGCTTCAGGCCGAATATGGCATCAGTTTCTCGTCCTGGCGCGATTTGGAGGGGCAGGCCGACACAATCCGGGCGCTCATACAAATACCGCGCGAAACATGGGTCGCGGGCGTACAGGTCGCCGGCCGGATGAACGCGGCCGCGGCGCTCGCGATCGTGGCTGAGAAGCTGGTGCGGTCCGCCGCGCTGAAGCCGGGCGCGGCCGAGATCGCGAAGCCGGCGCGCTACTTCCTGTCAATGCTGTACCGCTCGCCGAAGGGTGAATTGCACCTCGCGCCGACACTGCGGGCCTTGGCGAAATCTGCCATGAACTAGGGCGCTCGAATTGTTGAAGGCGAAAGGGAAGCCCCCGCCGAAGCAGGCCGGGGGGACGGCGCGAATACCGATGATGGTCATTGGCATCGAGGTCCTGCCGGCAAGATGTAGGGAGCTGTGCACGCTTTGCAAAGCGGCGCTGACAGTTTGAGGTGAAGGACCAAGCTACCGGCCTGGTTCATGTTCCAGATTGCCGACTGTCATTTCGATAGACGGGCGCGAAAGCTGTGTAGCGTAGCTGGCGGCACGGAGCAGGAAGTTTCGTGCGCGCGACGCCTAGGCCATTGATGTCAATGTCGTCGGGACGAACACTGTGAAGCCGTGCCGGTCAAAATGCCGGTTTCGGCTATGGAATGAAATGGGACGAGAGCAAAGACATAGCGATCAAATCCCTTTGCATGGCAGCGTTGTCGATCGAATAGGCCACTAGGACCGTCCGCCCGGCCAGCAACAGCATAACCGAACGATTTTCCCCGCGCCTGCGGCGCTTCCTCGCGAGTCAAAATCGCCCGCCAATGCCGTCCTCCGCTGCGCTGCGGCCCTTCGGGTGCAGCCCGGTCTTTGTGCGGTCCTTTCTCGTGTCCATCGACAACGCAAGCAAAGGAGATCGCGCAATGTCTGACCTCGTAAACTTCATCCAGATCGACGCCGAAACCGACACGCTGACCGGCAACCTCGCAACGCTGACCTTCGACATCGACATCACCGGCGAGCCGGTTGAGAGCACGAACCCTCAGGCTCCGGTCTACCGGCTTTACGCGAAGTCCCCGCGCAACCGCCGGATCGAGATCGGCGGCATCTGGAAAAAGAAGAACCAGAGGGGCGGCGAATACTATACGCTCACCGTCAACACCGGCTTTGCAAAGCTGAACGCGAACCTGGGCCGCTATCCGGGGCAGGATGACGAAAGCCTGATGGCGGTCATCCCCTGGGATTGATCCACCCGGCCCCCGCTTCGGCGGGGGCTTCCCTTTCGCCTTCCCTGAGACGGAGAGTTCAATGACTGATTCCCAAACCCACCTGTTTCGTGTGGAGCTCGAACGCCCAAATGGCGCCCTGGATTGCTATCCGTGTGTATCGCTCGATACGCTGCCCGAGCTGATCGTTCCGCTCATCTCGAGCGCTGATGAACCCGCCGGCACCATTGTCCGCGTCTACGACTATCAACGCTGGACGCCCGACAGTGAAAGCGGGCTCATACGTGCCCTGTCTCTCCTCGAATAGGACTTGCCCCTTGTTCGATCCGCGCCGGAGGCGGATCGAACTTTCTCGCCAACGGGCGAGGGGCGATGCCCCTCGTCCCGATAGGTCAGGATGGCACCGAACCGCCCGATCCGGTCAAACTCGGTCGCTTGCGACCGGAACCGGAGCCACGCGCAGCGGCGAGCCCGCGAGCATGGCGAGGCTCTGCAATTTGACCGGATCGAGGATCGGTGCATTTCAACAAGGAAATAGTCGCCGGCGAAGCCGGCCTTCCATGCAGTAAGGGTTTTTCCAGCCCGGAGGGCCGAAGCCTGCTTTCGAGGGAAAGCAGGCGTAGCAGGCGGAGGCCTGAGCGCGCCCCCAATGGCGCCGTAGAGAAGGCCGGAGCCTGTGGGAAAACCCTGCGGCCGAAGGCCGCCGTAAAACGCTGTCCCAAAACTGACGTTTTTGATATGTTGTTTTTGTTACGGGTTTTCTCGCCATGTCCGGATAGGACTCGCATCAATCGACACGACGACGCCGGCGGGCAAGATGGTTTTCGGGATCTTCGCCGCTCTGGCTGAGTATGAACGCGAACTGACAATAGAACGTACTGTGGCGGGCCTCTCTGCTGCGCGAGCGCGCGGGAGAGTAGGAGGGAGACCGCCGAAAATGACAAAGGCGAAGTTACGTTTGGCTATGGCTGCGATGAGCCAGCCGGGAACGAAGGTCGGGGAACTATGCCGGGAATTAGGCATTACCCGATCGACCCTTTATCGGCATGTCGGGCCAGACGGCACCTTGCGGACCGAGGGGAAAAAGCTCCTGCCAAGCTAGTCGTATTTGACATTGAAAATGTCGCAGGATTCATTGTGAAATGATTCTGCTGGATGGAGCAAAACATTGACTCCATTAAGGGAGATGATAACGGTTAGGACGTTCTCTTGTATAAAAGTACACCAATAAGCGCACCAAATAAAATCGAACGTGGGAACGACAGACGGGCGGAACAGATGAAGGGCATCTCAAAGGTAATAACGTTTGACGGCCCACCTGAACCAGAGAAAATAAAACCGGGTGAAGCCGGCGTGAATCTCTCTTGGTTGACAGAACTCGCGGATAACCCTCCTCCAAAAAACAGGCATTGGTCTAAGATGCTTCGGGAGTTGGTGTTAAATCCGCGAGCGGATGGGACAACTCCGACAAATGACGAGTTGGCGGCTAAACTCGAAGTCTTTCGAGATACAGTGATGCGCGCCAAAAAGCGTTGGCAAAAGATCGGCGTGATCTATCGCGTCAATTACAACGGCGTTTATGCTTACAATCCCAAAATGCTTGTCGCGAAAGACAAGGACGGGAATGTCATAAAGCACGTGTCGATTGATGTGCGGGCGGCGTCCGATATGGAGGCCTACCACTAGGGCAACTAGCGGTACTTCTCAAAAAGATCGACCTGTTCGGGCTTGTCTCCGGCCTCCTCAGAATGTGCCGGAGCACTCGCATTTTTGCGTGCGGCCGCGGCCGCCGCTTTGAAGGCTTCTTCAAGCGGCAAGTCCTCTTGTTCGGTATCTTCGGTCGAAGGCAGCGCACCTCGTGGCGGCGGTGAGTTCTTACCAAGAACCGCCTTCACATAGACGTCGATATCGGCGTCACTGGTGAAGGTGCCGGTTGGTTTAAAGGTGTAGGTCCACTCGGCCGGAACGTTCGACGGGCGATGATCCTTTGCGTCTTCAGGGAAGGGGAATTTGACCTGATAGACGTTCTTGCCGATCCCGGTAACGAAGGCGGTCACACCTTTATCATCGACGCCCAATTCCGTGCTGAATTCCGATCGTTCGATAGGGCTGGCGCGATGCGTCTCCTTCAGCCATTTCGTCGTGCCATCGGTCATCATGTCCCGGCGATATTCATAGAATGTCGTCTCGCCCAGGTCACGTTCCATGCGTTCTGCTGTGGGTCCAAAGTTGATGCGAGTTATGACCTTTGTGCCAACAGACGCTATGAGGACGTCGAGGACTTCCTGTCCGTAGTTTTTGGCGATCTGTGACAGGTCTTGCAGACCAAGTACGGCGCAGACCCCCTTGGACCGACCGAGAGTAACGAAGCGCTCGAAATCCTGAATTTCCGGAAGCTGCCCCCATTCATCGAGAAAGAACCAAATGCGGCGCAGGTCATGATCTGAAAGCAGGTTGCTGTCCGTGACGGTTGAGACAGCAACAGCGTATAGCGCGGAAATCCAGCCGTCGGAGAGTTCGGCATACCGGCCGGAGTGTTGGACAATAACCGTTCTCTGATCGGTCTTGTTGACCAACCATTCACGTAACCGGAAGCGCTGCCTTCCCTCATAGGTGGGCCATGCTGTCGCCAGCATTTCGAGCAGACGCATGTTCGTTTCGAGCTGGCCGAGCGTGGACATGACCTGCTTGTAATCTGCGGTCAAGAAGATGTCGGCTCCGCGCTGATACTTGAGCATGATCCGGAGCAGTTTTTCCTGATCCTGACGCGTTTCATTGAGCAGATCGAGCCATGTCCATTCCTTCGGTTTTTCCGCCATCAGCTTGATAGCGCAGCCGGCGAGGACAGCGCGAGCGCTCTGCGTAAAAAACGGATGTCCGTCATCGGGAATGATACGTTGCGCCAATTCAACAGCGTCCTGTGACACGATCAAATCGGCCGCAATATCCCAAACCGCCGAACGGTCATCCTGTGGCGCCAGAAGAAGCGGAGGAACCTCTTTTCCGTCACGAACCGATGGAGGTGTTATGCGGGTATAGTCACCCTTCTCATCGAAGATGATAGCTTTGTCCCCGCGTTCGACAACGGAGCCGATCATGCGACGAAAAGTTACCGTCTTGCCACCCCCGGGAGCGCCAAGGATGAATGTGTGATTTGTCTCGCGAGGGAGCGTGTAATGCCATCCATTGAACATATGGATTCCGCGAGTCTTCGGATAGCGATTGTGCTTCTGCTCGTAACGAGCAGCACGCAACAAAGCGTCCATTCCCTCTACGACCATTCCCGAGATAATGACGCGTTGCCGAACCACGAGCCACTTCTGATAAATGAATACTCCGAGGAGGGCGAGAGCGACTATAAGAGGCGCAATAACGACTACCTGGTTGCGAATAGCTGAACCGGCGAGGGGGCTTCCAATCGCTTCAAGATGGGATCGGCAAGCGCCCCATTTCCATATCGTCAGGCAATCCCATGCCTGCGAAAAAGAGAGCTGGACGAAATGACCATTCGCCGTAGGCCATGATGGGTTCACGAAGCGGAAGTACCACAAGAGCGGCGTCATGACCGCCGCCACAATAGCGGCGATAACGAGAACTCCAACAGCAGGTTCAGGCGGTTTCCGTATCATTTCTCAAAAGCCTTCCTGCCCTTTTCAATCATCGCAGTGCGAAGCTTCTCGTTATCCTTTTGCTCAAAAGCCGTCAGCAGCACACCGAGGATGAAAGCGGGGTTTTCATTGCGAAGACCCGCCTTCACGACGAGGCCGCCAAGCATGATTTTCTCATGCGCATCCTTCTGTCGATTTGCCGCCATCCTGTCTCGATACTCCCTATGTCGCTTCCCAAGCAGGAGTGCTAAGCGCCCTGCTTCACTCAGCGGGTGTTTGTTGAAATCGGTCGGCCACTTCCTTCAGAGCCTTGAGTAATTCGCGGTCGGACACATCGACGTCAGCAAGTCCAGCTTTGACAGCCAGTCCACCTAGCCGTTCAGCTTCCTTTGCGCGTTCCGCATCGAGCTGTTGTTGCAAGCGTGCGATCTCTTCCTGAATCTTCGATACCTTTGAGGTGCGTGCCACGAGTAGCCTCCGTTGTTTCGCTGTACACTCGTCATTGATACCGCCAGTTGCTCTATACGGCAAGATTGAATTCCACTCGATGAGCTGTCGAGCGGTAGCGAGCCAATAAGAAAAACAAAGTGTTGGCGGAGCCAACGCATTGTCAGTCCCGTCCGGAGCCGCGCAGCGCTCCGGTTTCTAAGGGCGCACTTATGTATCGACAAGTCGATACCTGCTTGTTATGTGTGTTCGCATGGCGATATTTCATCTTCATGCGAAGGTTTTAAGCAGGGCGACCGGGCAAAGCGCGGTCGCAGCAGCATCATATCGCCATTGCGCCGCCATGACTAATCAGACCTATGAACGGTCCTATGATTTTTCCAACAAGAAGGGAAACGTTCACAGCGAATTCGCGATACCAGCTAATGCGCCGGAATGGGCGCAGGCTCTCGCGAACCTTTCCCCGGTTCAGGCGTCGGAGGCCTTTTGGAATAAAGTTGAGGCATCCGAGAACAGGAAGGACGCGCAGTTTGCTCGTGAAATGACACTTGCCCTGCCCATTGAGTTTTCGCGAGAACAGAACATTGCCCTGGTCCGCGAATTCGTGGAGGAGAACTTTTCAAAGAAGGGGGTCGTGGCGGATTGGGCGTATCACGAGATCAAGGGCAATCCGCACGTTCATATCATGAGCGCTTTGCGGCCTCTGACAGATGAGGGATTTGGAGCAAAAAATGTTCGCGCGGTTGATGAGAATGGTGAGCCGAAATTCTCGAAGAACGGCCATGCCCTCTATCGCCAGTTCGCCGGAGACAAGGAGCTCATCCCTGCACTGAGAGAAGCATGGGCGGATGTGCAGAACCATCATCTTGCCTCACACGGGTTCGATATTCGTGTTGACCACCGCTCCTATTCAGAGCAGGGAATTGCGATCGAACCAACCATGCACCGCGGGCCTACCGCCGAGGGGATGGACCGGAAAGGGGTGAAGTCGGATCGCATAGAGATCAATGCAGAGATCGAAGCGACACGCCGCCAGCAGGTGATGGCAGATCCTTCCATCATCCTGAAGCTGATCACCGCTGAAAAGTCTGTCTTCGATGAGCGCGACGTTGCGCGAACAGTCCATCGCTACACCGATTCCTACGAGGATTTTCAGGCGCTGTTCCTCCGCGTAGGCGCGCTTGAAAATCAGGTGATGATCGCATCACCGATCTTCGATCCTATGACAGACAAGATCATTGAGCGCGCAAAATATACAACGACGGAAGTGCTCGATACCGAACGAACTATGATCGCTTCTGCGCGGTCGCTAGTCGGTCGGGACGGTTTTGCGGTCAATCAGAAGAGCGCTGATAAGGTTGTCGCAGAGGTTGAGAAACGTGCCGGTTTCAAATTCGATCCAGAGCAAAAGGTTGTCATTTCTCGCCTAACTGAAAAGGCGGGTATCGCCGTCATGGTCGGTTACGCAGGTGCCGGCAAATCGACTGTGATGAACGCTGTACGCGCGGTTTACGAGGGAGAGGGGAGACGTGTCGTAGGCGGAGCGTTGGCCGGCAAGGCTGCAGTCGGCTTGCAGGAAAGTGCAGGCATTGAATCCCGCACACTTGCCTCCTGGGAGGCGTCTTGGAAGAACGGCCTTCGCCAGTTGGGGCCGGGCGATGTGTTCGTACTTGATGAAGCAGGCATGGTCGGTTCAGCGCAGATGCAGCGATTTGTTTCTGCGGTGGAAGAAGCCGGAGCGAAGCTCATCTTACTCGGTGATGCGCGCCAGTTGCAGCCGATTGAAGCTGGTGCCGCCTTCCGGGCTATTGCCGATGACGCAGGGTACATCGAGCTTACGGGCGTTCGCCGCCAGCGCGAAGAATGGATGCAGAATGCGACTATTGAATTCGGCAAGGGGAATACCGCGGACGCGATCGGGCGCTACGTCGAACATGATCTCGTCCAGCTCGAATCTGACAGTGCATCGGCTCGGAATTCTTTGATCGGCAATTGGCGGAGTGATTGGGAGGCCGGCGTCGATGTGTTGATGCTTGCGCATCGCAATGTCGATGTCCTTGCTCTGAATATGGCTGCCCGAAACGTTATCAAAGAGGGAGGCGGTCTTCAGGAGGAACATGGGTTCCGGACTGATCGGGGCCAGCGTCAGTTTGCGGTTGGGGATCGTATCGTATTTCTGGAGAAGAGCCGTGAACTTGGTGTCGAGAACGGTTCATTCGGCAATGTAGAGGAGGCTAGTCGCGGCCGTCTCGTGATTGGTCTGTTTGACGGCCGAAGCGTCACCGTCGCACAGAACGGTTACGCGAATATCGATTATGGCTACGCAGCGACGATCCACAAGAGTCAGGGCGCGACGGTCGATCGTGCCCACGTTCTGGCGAGCCCGACGATGGACGCGCACATGACGTATGTGGCGATGAGCCGGCATCGAGACAGTGCGACCCTTTATGCAGGTTCCGATGAATTCGGAACTCTTGATAAGTTGGTGGACACACTTTCACGCGATCGCATGAAGGATACCACTCTCGCTTATGAACGGACTGACGATTACCGTCTGAGCGTGAAGGAATTTGCTGAACGGCGCGGCATCCCATCATTCAGCGAAATTGGGGATATGTTCCGTCATCAGCTTGCGGCATTGCGAGAGCGCTTCACGAAGGTTGCCGAGCGGCTGGAAGCCATTGGCAAGAAATTCGCCCATGTCATTCGGCCTGAGCAGCAACAGGGCAAAGCCGCCGAACATCGGCCGGAATATCAACCGTCACAGCGGCAGGTCGTAACGGTTCCGGACATCACATTCCCCGAAATGACTTCTGCGGTTCGTCAAGCCCTTTCCCGATTGGAGCATAATCTAGGACATGCCCAAATCTCCGATACGGATCGAGCACGTCGGCGTTGGTTCACGAGTGCTGGATATGAATTAAGGGACGGTTCAGCCGCCACGGATCTTCAGCGCTTCAATCGGGAAATTGCTTCCATTATTCCGCAAGCGACTGTCGTTGCCATCGGTCCGGATCTCGGCGCCGACGATCGCAATCAGGTTCAGTCGCTATTACCGGAGTCGGTTCGAGAGGCTTTCATCGACAACTGGCCGCTGATCCATGCCGGGCAGAAAGCCGGTCAGGATCTCACGCGCCTCGAACTCGCGCAGACGCTCAACAGCGAAGCGAAAGAGAGGCTGGTAGTCGAACAGTATGAAAGGAGGCAGGCGATGTTTGCGACACCAGAAAAGCCACTTGTTGCAGCAATCTCCGACTGGCGCGATAGCATCGAGGCGACGGTTGCGGCACGGATGGAAACCCGGCCGGTCATGCAATCAGCAACACGCCGTCTCGAGACGGCGGTTGCAGCCGTCTGGCAGCGGCCTGAAGCCGTGCTTTCTGCGCTGCGGAACCTGATAGATGACGGGCGGGTTCTAGTCGCCGATTTAGCGCAGTCCATTCGGGATAATCCAGCATCTGTTGGCGAGCTTCACGGCAGCAGAAGCATGTTCGGCCGAAATGACGGCGTGCGAGAGAAGGCGCTGGCAGCGGTCTCGCCGGCGATCTCGGCCTTGCAGGATTACGGCCAGGTTCGAAGCAATCTGAGGAATGATCTGACCAAGGACGAGCAGCGGTTCCGTACCCTGATGCGGGAGCCAGTTGATGATCTTTCGCAGGCTGCACGCGAGCTTGTCGGTCGTATCGAGAGAACGCCTGCAGATCGTCTAGGGACGTTGATTAGATCGGCGGATGATCAGCAGGCAATGGGTGAGTTGCGCCGGTTTGTCGAGACAGTTCGCGACCGGTTCGGTTTGCCGGGAACAAATGAGCTTGATCGCGATCGCCTCGCCCAGGCGATGCCCGGTGCTGATCAGGAGCGGGTTGAAGCGTTCGCAGCCGGGTACGCGAAAGCTGACCAGCTTGTGACGACTGTTCAGGCCGCTCAACAGGCGCAGAAAATAGAGATGGCACACGAGCAGCAGCAAACGCGCGGACGAGAGAAGGGGCACGGAATCTCGTATTAAGATTGTAGGAAAATGCCCGCTTTGGTGATGCTGTATATTGCAAAATCCGTCAAATTGGGTAGGACTGAATTTGAGAGGGTGATCATTCCATTGATCGCTTGTCCATAATGAGAGACAAGGCGACTTTTGATGCGGAACTCAGTAATTGTAGCTCTGGCATTCCTATTGGGTGCCTGCGCGAACAAGAAAGAGAATTTCGATACTCTATCGGTTAGAAAATATCTCGATTCGTCGTTGGTGACTGTGAACGAGGAAAAGCGATATGCTTCGCTATATCCGAGAGCACTAGAGCCTCATGCAAGTAATACTGTCAGGCTGCATCCGGAGACCGCCGGACAAGAGCTTTTACAGCCGGTCCATGCCCGTTGGAACGGTACTCTGGATGATATCACACGGAAGGCGGCCCGCATGGCCGGTTATTCCGTTAGGGCGAATGGAGAACGTTCAGGGTCTCCAATCTTGGTTTCGGTCCATTGGGCTGACATGACGCTTCTTGGCCTTTTGCGGGAAGCCTTCGGCCAAGGAAAGGGGCGTGCATGGCTGGAAATTGACCAGTTTGCACGCGTCATGACCATCCACTACGCCCGGCCTGAAAAAAGCCCGGTCCCGCACCTGGACGACACCAAGCTATGAAGCAGTTTCCAACAATCCTTGCCGCACTGTCCGTCTCCGTTGCCCTGGCCGGTTGCACCACGACCGGTTCATCAAATCCGGACGAGCCGCCTCCACCTCCAACCCTTGGCGGAGTGGACAACCTAACTGGCGGGACGGCCGCACCGATGACTTACGAGCAGTTTGCCCGTAAGACGCGCAGCGGGACCGGCGCGAACGCGGTCGATTCAGAGCGGTATTCGGCACTGCGCGACGCAGCGCTCTCATATGCCGCTCAGGCCGCCTATGAGCGACGTTCATGGGAGATCCTGAGAGAGCTTGAGGCGCAGTCGTCGAGGCTTTCGCAAGAGTTCAATTTCAATGATGTGGTCTACAAGGCACCGAAAGAGGCGGGCTATGTCGTTCCTCCTGTTGTGAGCAGGGCCAAGGAAGCGATCACCATCACGGACGGCGGCCGCGAAAGCGTTGCGGCCGATGAATATTACCGCATCGAGAAGCCGGGTCGCCTCGTGGCCGTGATACCGAGCTGGCGCGATTATCTGGTTATCGGCGTCGATAAGACTCCAGATCCCTCAGACCAGTTTCTTCCTTCTGGAAAGGAAGAGCGAAAGATTTGGGACCGCTATATGGCTGAAGGCTGGCGGCAGGGGCGGATGCAGGCCGAGGAAGCGTTGAAGGAGAACATGAATCTTCTTCGCCGCGACTATTTGGGAATGGTCGAATATCGGCGTCTTGTTGATGCTGGCCTGGTCAAGAGCCTTGTAGTGACGTCGAGCGAGGTTCGTGCCAAGGGCACGCCGGAAGAGCTGTTTATCGGCCAACGCCGGGTGAAGATCGAGAATGCCGCAACATTCGTTTCCGACCCGCGGCGTTGGAAACCGATCACTCGGAGATTCGAGGTCTCCAAGTGAACGGAAATTCTATATCGAGCCAGACAAGCACGGTCGATCCCGCCGACCCCCTTGGCCTTCGCAAGCAGGAAGGGGGGTATGGCGGTCTCGTCATCGTCGTAGCGCTGATTGCTGTGGTTGCTGGCTATTGGCTCTATAGGCGAGGGAAATGATTGACGAATCGCGTCTGGACGATACTCCATTCAAGCCAACCGACTCCTTCGTACCCGTTCTGAAGGAAGAGCCGACGCGGTTCGATTCCTCGCCCGAGATTTTCGACACATTCATCGTTGGGGCCGGCAAGCGCGGGGCGTCTGACATTACCATCCAGTCGGAAGCCCGGCCGCGCATCCAGATCAATTCTCGCCAGCATTTCGGCACCAAGCGCATGTTGCTTCGCTCCGAGGTCGATCTGCTGCTGTCATATATCTGGCGATCGAGCGATGCGCCGAGCATCTTGCGGCAGGGCCGTTGTCTCGACTTCTCCTATGAAGTCCAAGTCAGTCGCCATGAGCGGCATCGTTTCCGCGTCAACGCAACACCAATCACGAAAAACGGTGGCTCCGGCGTCGAACTGACGATGCGCTCATTGCCGTCGCGCACTCCCACCCTGGACGACGTTCAGTTTGAAGAAGAGTTGAGGCCGTTTCTCAATCCAAAGTCCGGCATAATCGTCATTGCCGGCGGCACTGGACATGGAAAATCGACCACCATGGCGGCGATCACCCGCCATCACCTTGAAAACCATGAGAATCCTCGAAAGATTGTCGACTTTCAGGCACCGATCGAATTCACCTTCGCCGACATCCTTAGCGAGCAGGGCGATTCTGCGAGCCTGATCGGCCAATCAGAGATCGGGGAGGGCCGTGACCTTCCGACCTTTGCAGCCGGAATCTGGTCATCCCTTCGGCGAGCGCCGGCGATCATCAATGTCGGTGAGGCACGCGATCATGGCTCTATGAGCGGCTGCATCGCGGCCAGCATTCAGGGCCACATCGTCAATACGACCACTCATGCCGGGTCGGTTGCCGAGGGCCTACGGCGCATGGCGATGGAGTTCCCTGCCGAGGAGCAGGCAGCGCGAGCATTCGACCTGATCAGCTCGTTACAGATCTTCATCACACAGCATCTTATCCGCACGTCGGACGGTACAAGGCGCTTTGCAGTCCGCGAATTCCTTGTGTTCGATGATGATGTTCGCGACCGGTTTCTGGATAAGCCGATCGACGGATGGTCCGCTGTGGTGCGCCAGCTCCTGAAGGAAGGCATGAAGTCCGACAAGGTGATTGCACGACCGCTCGCGCAATCCACCATGAAACTCGTCGATGAAGGCTGGATCACGATGAGCGAGGCACGGAGCTTTATTCCGCGGTCGATGTTCGAGATCCTTGCATAATGGAGAAACGGGATGGCTGATCAGGATTGGTATGCAGTTAGGCCTATGACCGAGGCCCAGGAACGAGACGCGCGGGTAGATTTGACTATGATCATACGCGGCGAAGAACTGGACCTACCTTGGGGTCGATTAAGGAGGCTTTTAGATCACGAGCTCGTCGTGATTTCTTTTCCCGTGCACACCCAGGGAAGCGTGAGGTCGTTAGATCCGACCGACAAGGGGCTGCGCTTCCTGGGAGTGAAGGAACAATGACGACAAAAGGAAACGTTCAGAGGCTGTCAGGCCGCGGAGCAATTAGGCACCCAAAAAAGGCACGATGACATGGATTATCTTCTCAATACGTTTGCTCAAATGCCACGCGTTGTCCTTGATAATTTGGCAATCGCCGTGTTGGTAAGTTTGGTGATGCAAGCCGGAACGGCCGTCATTCTTACGAAAACCGATTTAGTTCCGCAAGAGCAGCGCGGTGAGTTTTATTTTTATGTGAAGTATGCTGGAAGCATCGGCTTAGGTCGATCCTCAAGGATAAGAATACTATTATTACTCATATTGGTAGTAGTATTCGACTCAATTAGTATCGGCGCAGCATCATTTTTTATAGAAATGCTGTGTTCCAATGGCAATGCTTTGATGACGGGCAATGGATATCCCTTGGAATATGCGGACAAGGCCATGGGGGCACTATCCGGTGTCCTTACAGTAGTTTTTATGCTCACACTAATATGGAAAGGTGGCAATGCTATTCTCACATGTCAGCGGTAATGTCGTAAAGGAGATAGCTGGTGTCAAAGTTCATTAAATGGTGTTTCTATGGCGAGAAAGAAGTGCGCAAATCCATGGGGATTTTATGGCCAATCCTGATAGGCTTAATATTTATAGTATTTTGGCCGTTGGGTAACAAAGCGGGTGATGCGTTCTTTCATTATATGGCTAACTAAGTGATCATGAGGCTGATAGGAGACAAAGCGCATGTCGGATCAGGAAATGCGGATTTTTATCATTACAGTTGCAGCCGTTCTTGTTGCAAAAGTTATTTGGGCTGTAGGGCGAAATCTATTGTTCGGCCGACGCGCTGATACACGAGGTTACAGCGGGACATCGATCCGAAAGGTATAGGAGATGCAAGAATATTGACGATAAGGGCCACTGATGATTATCCGACCAACAGAGCATTAATCTTTGATGATGGCACCGATTCGCCTTCGGTTGTGGGGTTTTTAGAGGATCACGAGGGTAATCTTCTCAAAGTCAGCTTCGAGGCAGATGGTACCATTCGCATTTGCTCTGATGGACGAGAGCAAATAAGCATCACAAAACATACTGCGCGTATGATAGCCAACCTTTCTGATATGGCAGCCCATTTCTGGATTGATCTCCAAGCATACCGGGTTGGTGAAAAGTGGGTTGGCTGGAGGAAGTTGGCCGTCGTCCAACTAAACAGCTAAAGGATCAATACGAAATCATCAGTACAATATTTACGTGAGCAAGCTTCATGTTGATAGAATCCATTGTCGGTAGTTTGTTTGGCGGACCTCAACCAAAGACCCCCAATGAAAAGATGCTGCATAGGATCATGATGGTTATTGTCATAAACTTTCTGATCGTTCTTGTGATTTTTTCAGTACGCTCACCCGCGGATGAATCAGCGAGAACGTTCTGTGAAAAAAAACCTAGTCCGTATGAGAGCACAAGTGATTGCATTGCGAAATGGGATAAGGTCGCCGTTGCCCTTGGCTCGATCAGAGAAATCGATGCGGCAAGTGTCTCACGATGCAAAGCAGAATTTGGCACGGATATGCTAGCCGTTTGGAATTGCGCTAAATTGACGGATGGATCGCCGGTTTCTGCTCGATTCAGGACACCCGGCGAAGGTGACTAACAAAGTGCAATATGATATTGCTCAATAAAATCAACAAGTTAGTTCCATAATAAACCTTATGCGACTAAGCCATATAACAGCAATATACAGATGCGACAGATGGGCAAGATAGAGATGCGACATTTTTAGGTCGCGTGCTCTGTTCAGATCGAACGAGGAAAGGAAGACTGGCTCTCTATTGATGTGTATCAGTTTAGAGAGTTGCCATGTCTTGTTTGATTACTATGTCGCAGAGAGAACTCAATCGATTGGAAGTCATTCAGAAGATACGGGATCGCCGCCTGACCGTTATACAGGCCACCGCATTGCTCGATCTCAGCCGCAGCCAGATTCATCGTCTTTTACAGGCTTACGATAAACTTGGGAGTGCTGGACTGGTTTCGGGAAGACGCGGTCGCCTGAGCAATCATCGTTACAGCGAAGATTTCCGCAATGGTGTTCTGGATTTGGTGCGGGGTTATTATCGGGATTTCGGTCCGACACTGGCCTGTGAGAAGCTTGCCGAACGACACCAGCTTTCGGTCAGCAAGGAGACGCTGCGGCAATGGATGACGGTGGCTGGGTTGTGGACGTCGCGTCGTGAACGCAAGCGACAACTGCATCAGCCGCGCGGCCGGCGGGATTGTTTCGGTGAACTGGTGCAGATCGACGGGTCGCATCACTGGTGGTTTGAGGAGCGGGGTCCCAAATGCGCCCTCCTCGTTTATATTGACGATGCCACCGGCAAGCTTCTGCATCTGCGTTTTGCCGGATCAGAGAATACATTCGATTATTTTCATGCGACGAAGGCCTACTTGCAGGAATGGGGCAAGCCGCTGGCCTTTTACAGCGACAAGCATGGTGTGTTTCGCTCCACACATGGTTCAGAGAAAGATCGAACAAGCGGCCTGACACAGTTTGGTCGGGCACTTTATGAGCTCAACATCGATATTATCTGTGCCAATACTCCGCAGGCCAAAGGCCGTGTCGAGCGGGCCAACAGGACTTTGCAGGATCGCCTGGTGAAGGAATTGCGACTGCGCGGCATTGATACAATCGAAGCAGCAAATGCTTATGCGCCGGAATATATTGCAGACTTCAATGCCCGGTTTGGCAAGGAGCCGCGCAATCCGAAGGATATGCATCGACCGCTGGCCGGGCATGAGAACATCGACAGCGCGATGTGCCGGAAGGAAGTACGGACACTTTCGCAAACACTGACGCTGCGTTACGACAAGGTGCTGTTCATCCTGGAGCCGACGGAGCTTGCAAAGCGGCTGGCCCGACAGAAGGTGATTGTCTGCGATTATCCGGATGGCCGTCTGGAGATCATGCATGGAACGGACACCCTGCCCTATACAACCTTCGACAAGCTTCGTTCTGTTCACCGGTCGCCTGTTGTCGAGAACAAGCGATTGGATGACATGCTATCGATTGTGGCCGAGATGCAGGCAGGTCGGGAATTGCAACGCAGTAAGAGTGGACCACGCAGAACGGGGCAGACGAACCACATGTTTGGTGTTCGCGACGGCAGCACAGCCAACGGTTATCAGAAGCGTGAGCGCAAATCGCGCACCGCTTACATGAACGATCCTGAAGTTACTGCACGTCGGGAAAAAGCATTAGCCCGGTTGGCTGCAGCCGAGTGAAATGCCCATCTTTAATGACATTTGGCACTCTCAAAGCTAAAGCCGAAGAGGTGGATATTCACCCGCCCCCATTCCTCGCTTGCAACCCTGACCAGCCTCTCGGAATGGGGGCTGAACGTCAGCACCTGTCGCATTTCTATCTTGCTAAAAACGTCGCATCCCTAACTTGCTAAAACAAGCCATTGAATTTATTGGAATAAATATGGCTACTACTTCTTGTCGTCATTGTTCGTACTCACCTGTCGCCAGCAACGCTCCATACTGTCCTAAGTGTGGTGGCAAGAGGCCCGGCGAGCGGTGGTATGAAATACCAGTTGGATTAATGATTCTGGCAGCAATCTGCTATTTGGCGTGGCTGTTCTTGTCGTAAGGGCGTTACGCAAGGCCGCCGACAAACCCGCTTAACTCATCAAGCCGCACCATCGAAATCCGTACTGTGCCACGACAGCCGCGCGCTCTGCAGATTGTTTCGCGCTCGAGCTCGTCGATGTACAGGAATTCGCGTTCCGGCGAGACGCATACGATGGCACGGGTGAGGTAATGCACATGACCGCATTTCTTGCACCGCGCCTCGAGCTTCTGATTGTCGGCCAGGTCGCCGACCTTGACGCTTTGTTTCCAGCCCATCACCAAAAATCCTCCGCGGATGGAATGCGCGTGTACGAGATCTTGCCGCCGACGTGGCCGCCGGCCGGCGGCCGCCATTGGCCGAGGCTGACAACAGTGGCAGCATAGCGCGCATTGAGGTTGTCGATTGCCTTGCTGGCGTTTTCCCAACGCCGGCGTTGGCGGTCATCATTGTGAAGTAGATCAAGCTGGCGTTCATGCGCAGGCGTCAGATCATAGAGGGTGACGCCTATCCGGAAGATCGTGAGTCCGCGCGGATAGTCCAGCGCGACCTTTTCCCAAAGTTCGGAAAGGGCGGCAAGGATGGCCTGGTCGTCGTTGACGACCGGTAGGTGGCGCTTTCCCATCCACGATCCATCACGAATCGAGAGCCAGAGCCAGAGGCCGGCGGCATAAAAATTCTCGCGCCGCAGACGCCGCGCCGCTTTTATCAGAAGCAACCGTGAGATCTCGCGCGCGCCGGCCATGGTGCGCGATTCCGGAGGAAGCACGCGCCCATGGCCGAACATGCCCCGGCTCGATGCCTGGGCCTGTATGTCGTAGCCATGGAGAGCATACCAGAGTCGTTCCCCAGTGACGTTGTTCCAAAGCCGACGCATGTGCTTGGGCTGGAGATTATAAAGCTGTTCGGTTGTGTAGATGGACGATCGATAGAGCCGCTTCGCCATATTCCCGCCGACTCCTGGAATATCTTCCATCGCAACCGCGAACAACGGCGCAGGCAGGTCAGCCGGCCGCCAGATCGCCAATCCGTCGCCGTACCGCCCTGCCCCGCGCTTACCTTCCTTACAGGCAATTTTCGCAAGCTGGCGATTAGCGGCGAAGCCGATCGAACAGGTGATAAAGGAACCGACATTCTCTGCGATCGCGGCCTTGATGCGAGCCGACAACCCTTCCGGGTCATTGCGGCCGGTCTCATCGAGGCGGCAAGTCAGCTCATCAATCGATTTAGCCGCGTCGATCGGAATAACGGTCTCTATTTCGGACAGGAGCGCGTTATGCGCCCGCCGATAAAGGTCGGGCTTTTGTGGAACAAGCACCAGGTCTGGACAGAGCCGCTTTGCCTCGTCGATCGGCATTACATTCTTGACGCCGTAGGCCTTTGCCTCACGACTGCACGCGATGACTGCCGTGCGGGTCGTGCCGGCGAACGGCACGACGCCGATCGGCCGCCCCCTCAAGCGTCGGTCACACTGCTGCTCAACGCTTGCGAAGAATCCGTCAAAATCTAGGTAGAGCCGTTCGATCGTCTCCGGCTTGCGCATTCTGTCTTCGCTCCTGAATAGAACAAAAACAGAACAACGGAGAGGCGGTTCCCGTCAAGAGGAATTTTTTTCTTATGCAACGGTATGGGCCGTTTGCTTGGTGGCGGAAATGAAGAAGGCCCGCAAGGCGGGCCTTCTGCACTTGGACGACCGTTCTTAGCCGAACGGCAGGAAATGACGCCGAATTTTCCTGGCGATCACGTTTGAGAATATCAGCAACGCGGCAAGTGCCGCAAAAATCGATATTTCGAAGCTATATTGGGCGGGATTAGCAAAGATGTTTCCAACTCCACTCGTTAGCAGCATGAAAGCCCAATAGCCGGCCAAGCAGACGAAGACGACGGCGAGGACCGTCGGGACAGAGAAAACGATAAGCAGCGGAGTGAAGATCACCATCCGCACCACTTTTTCAGTCTTTGTCAGACCGTGGGCGTCAACGTCGTAAATGGGACGCAGATACTTCGGTAAGGTCATATCGGCTCCTTTCGCGCCGTTGTTGCCATCATTGAACCATAACTCAGAACCGCTTTTATAGGAAGGTTCGGCCGGCACCTGTTACTTCCGAGGCAGGAGTTTTCCGACTGTAGTTGGGATATGCTTCGCCCCTTCAGAAAGTCGGCCGAGTTCCTTGGTCGTACCCATGGCTGCAATATTAGCTCGCATCGCAGAATGTGCATCGAGGTCGTCGCCGATATGGTCGAACCACCGGAACACCCGGCCCGGAAATTCTGCGATCAGGGAGAACGATCGCTCAATGATGACGAGATAGACCGCCGCCATGAAAAACATGACGACAAAAATACCGAGGAACCATGCCAAGCTGACAAAGCTATCTCCCACGAGTGATTGAGCAGAGGTCAGAGCGTAGTAGAGCCCGCCATTAATGAGAACACCCATGATCCGGAAAAGGATCATTCCGAGGAGGAGCCCAAAAAGCATGAGGACCGGCGTCAGAGTGAGCGCCAGCACCATGACATAACCGCGCCGGGCCTGGCTGCCGCCCATCCCCTTCCCTTCCATAGAGAGATGCGCGATCGCCCAAAGTGGGGCGGCGAAGATGGCTTCCATTACCAGAAGGAAGAACGCGCCAATTCCGATCACCCATGTCACCATCGGAACCATTGGAAGCACGAAGGCAAGGAACATGCCCATGGCCCCAATGCCACTTATGACCCAACCGACGAAGTTCGAAAGGACTGTTATACCGGTTCCCACGTATGGCACCACTGCAAGGACAGACAACGCGATGATCGCAGCGGTCGTATAGAACGTGACCTGCGTTCCAAACGTGACGAGACCGATCATTGGATCGTTGGTGGGCCTCATAGGATTAAGGAACTCCAGTGCCTCGTAAAGCGAACCAGCAGATGGCATCCAGTCGGAAATATCGCCGCCGCTGTCCGCGAACGCGACGCGTTCATTTACGAACGCCCTGATCCCGCTTCTGGCGACGCTTTCGTTCCACCACTCAACGGTACCGTTGTAAGTCGCCGAAATCTGGTCGAGGAACTTCTTGGCGTCGCCGTCAGCCGAGCCGAGTAAGTACCAGTTGTTATCCGCGTATTGGGAAGCAATCGCATTGCGCACCGATCCACCCGGATTCGACGCGGCGCCGATCGCTCCTCCTGGCGTCACTTTCGGAAGCGCAGTTGCTACCGAATTAGAGTCAGCCGACAGCCGTGCGATGAGCTGATAATAGAATCCCGCTTGCAACCAGCCGCCGTTCTTGAGATTGCCGGCTAGTGCCTGGCTTTGTGAATCTCCGACGGGCGTCACCTGCAGTGGATCATCTGCTTCCGCAACGTCTTTGCCGGCTTTCTGCAATTTATCATCACCGATATATTGCTTCAGGATATCCGCGTGCTGCTTGCGCCAGTCGTTGAGATCTTTGCGAAGATCACGATAGGCCGGCAATTGTTCACGCTTGCTGATCGCCTGGGCGAGCTGCGCAGCAGTGCCAGAGAAGCTGTCAGCGGTTTTGGTAACAGCTTGCTGCATGGCTTGAATGTAGTCGTTATAGGACTTGCCGGCAGCTTCAGCCAGTCGCTGGAAACCCGTCGTTTGGCCGGGCAGGCTGACGATGCCACAAGCACCATAAGAATTCGGCAGGCTATATGCCATTTGCGGTACACCTGATACCGTTCGCCAAGACCCGCGCGAGATTCCGTCTAGTCCATCACCTCCTTTGGACACTTCGAGATTGTACACCGCCTGGCAAAGTTCGGCCCGCCACAATCCCTGCAAGAATTGACCGTCAAGGGCGTCATAGTCACCGCCCACGACTGGCAATCGCTGTTCAACGATGAGATCGACCGTCTCATTCCAGAAGAATGAGGCGGTGGCCGTGCTCACGTTGACCATGTAGGCAATGCCATGCTGAGCGGCATTATATCCGGTTGGCATGGGAATGAGGGCACCTACCGCGAGGATAGTGCGCAACGGCACCCACATTGCTGAATGCCGTCTTCCAAGTATCTCGCCCTCGTGGGCGGTTTCCGTGACGCCTACGACAACATTGTAGATGAACAGGATTGCCGCAATCGCGAAGAACAGAACATTGAAATTCGCGATCAGCGAGGAAATGAGGGTTTCGTCGTTAGGGCCGGTGAAGAGCGGCCCAAAGATCATATTCAAGAAGGAATTGGACCGTGCGTCTCCCTCGCCCTTGATGATATCGGCAATATTGATGTCGTCGGCGTGCGCGACGCTTGCCGAGATCATCCAAAAAGTAGCGAGAAGTCCCACCCGGTTCATGATTAATCGTCCTTTGATAGGATCTGCATGTTTGAAGGCAGACGGTCGTTAAAGTAATCGCGCACAGCGCCGATCCGGCCTTGACGGATCTGCCATGCCCGAAAGTCAGCCTTCATCGCCAAAGCGAAGGTGATGACTGCCACCAGGCACCCGCCGATGAGAAGATAGAAGGACCGATAGCCGAGAACGTAGAGAGCCGGGATAGCAGCGAGTGCAATGCAACCTGCTACCATGTAGATGCTGGAATCCCTGTCCCACGCCGCCAGCGCTGCATCTATTTCCTTTGCGTCGAGCCCGTCACTCAGTTCTTTGAAGCGCTGAATGCCGCCATCGGCATATCGATCTCCGAAGCTTCTCGCCTTCAACCGGCCTTTCGGCCGCAACTCGTCGATCGTGTTCTGAACATTGTCGGCAGCATCTTCCGCAGCATGTGATGCTGCGTTGAAAAAGACCTTGATGCCGAAAGCCCGTTTCAGGTTCCAAGAGGCGAAACGACGGATGCGACCTTGCTCACTCATTGCGCTGCGCTCGCTGTCGTTACGGTCGTGCGACTGTCGCGCTCGTCAAGGCTGTTCGACAACAGCGCTGCAATTGCCGCTGCTTGGCGGCGCTCGAGATTGAACCTCATCCAATCGACATGAAGGTTGAGAGCCTGGGTTAGCAGTTGTTCGCGCTGCACAGCGGCGGGAGACATGCCAGCCAGTTCCTTGTGCCACTCTGGATTGGAAAAGCGGGAGCGGACGAAAATATCTACCGCCTGCAGTTCGGAAACATGCTCGCCTACTTCGTAGGGATAGGATTCCGTCACGGCTTTTTTCGCCCAATCCGCAAGTTCTTTGCCACCCGTAGGAGCCGCAATGTCACCAAGATAGCTGTAGATCGAATGTGCTGCCGAACGGCGGGTAGCATCGACCTGACGAGCCGCAACTTGCGCCCTGCCGGCCGGCGATCTCATTTCCGCTTGAGTGATCGGCTTTGGCGGAATCGGATCGACCATGTTGTTGATCATCCGGACGTAAGCCTTGGATACTTCTCCATCCGACGTATCGAGAGTGATCGCGTCGGTTAGGAGGCGAACATCTGAAGTCGGATCAGCGAAGCCGGCGACATTCCTCAACTCGTCACGGTCTGCAATGATCGCGTTTGCGACCGCCAACCCACCTTCCGTTACCGGTTTGCCAATATCCTCGTTGCCGTATGACCAATTGCGGGATGCGTTGGCAACATCGTTGCCGCCGTAGCCCGCGACCCCCTGCCCTGGCTTGCCCATGCTGAAGATGCCCGACAAGTCGAGGCAGGCCGAGGTAGCCGGATCGTACCGACCGCCTTCCGCTGCAGCTCGGGCCTTCTGTCGCTCACGGATGGTTTCTGCCATCTGAGCGGCTTCCTGGGTCCGGGAGTTAGCTTCGATCGCGCGGTTCTGATAGGCACTCAATTGCGCGACGCCCTTCAGAATGGTTTGCGCAATCTGGTTGCCAACGTCAGTCGTATGAGAATTGATGTTCTCCTGAGCGCGGTAGACGATGTTTTGAACACCGCCGCAGGAGCAAGCGGCCAGTGCCGCATTACCGACGGAAAGGGACGCGAAAGCCGTTCCAGCAAACAGCAACGATTTGATGACTGCCTTCATCACAGGCCTCCCGGTCCATAGAGATCGTTATAGAGATTATTCAAAAGCGAGCCGTCATTCTCACGCCGCCCGGAGTTGTTGACCGAGGGCTGGTCCATATTTAGCGAGCCGCCCTTGTAATCATAGTTCAACGTCGGCACAGACCCGCCGCCCATACCGCCGGGCAACTGCAAGGAATCGAAGGATGGCAATTGAAGCGCGGACTGGAGCGGTTCAGTCACCTTGTTCCATTGCTCTTGCGCATAGGAGCAGATTTGCTGTTCGGCGTTCGACAAAGCCTGATTGAAAATCTGGCTCAGGTCCGGAACCTGGATTGCAAAATCAAGATTGACCTTCATCAGATTGTCGAGGCAGCCGAGCGAATCCAGTGACGGTGGCTTTTGAAGGGCTGCTTCATGGCGCTTCACTTCCTTGTCGATACCCGCGCGAATGGCCTCGACGAGGTTGATTTTCACCGTATCGACGCAGCCTTTGCCGCTATCTTTGAAAAGCTGCTCGATTTGGTCTGCATGAGCCGGCGAGGTCGCCATTGCCAGGCCACTAACGGCACAGACCGATAGAAGTCGGATGATTCTCATAGCGTTGCTTTCTCCCCTTGGAATGGTGGGATTTCTCGGATGAGAATCGGCCGTTTTGTGCCGATTCCGGGGAACCCTTCGGTCTGGTCGTACATGCCGCCGCCAGTCTCTCCGCCTAATCCGCCCTCCAAACCTGCGAAGGATTGACCGTTCATGGCCGCCATGCGTTTCAGCAAGTGAGCTTGAAGCTCTGCATAGGAGGAGAAGCCATTCGCCGTCAGATACGAGGCAGGCAAGACAGAGGGGTCAAAGCCGCTGGCGACCCAATCGTTGAGCGCACCGGCGCCGAGGAAGTGAGCCGCGCCGAGCAATCCGTCCTGGGTGATCTCGACACCGTTGATCGTCTGTCCGACGAGGCCGCGCGCCTGACTGCTCAGGGATGACCAATTGCGGGAAGCGAGCTCCATATTCGCCGCATCTTGAAGAGCGGCCCCCGCGCTCGAATAGCGAAGATCATTCAGGCTATTGACGCCTGCGGCTCTGGCCTTGTCGGTAGCGACATAATTGTTCCAATTGCCGGTGGAACCACTACCCGTATATTTGAAATATCCGAGAGATTCCCATGTGCCGGCCGTGATCTGATAACGACCGACGGCACTACCGCCGTTTCCGTTGAAGATTGAATAGGAGTTGCCGCCTTCGAGCTTGGACGTGTTTTCATTATAGTCCGCCCACGCAGTAAACGGCTGCAGCAATGCCAAGCACAGTATGACCATAATCGAGCGTTTCATCGCTTCTGCCCCGCTATCGTGATCTTCATGGCGTTGATGACGGAGCGCGGGTTTTTGTCGCCAAGCGAATAGGTCGCAACGCCGTCCTGCGTCGCGACTTCGATCAGATGACGATTATTGTCGTCACGCTCGTCAATGACTGAAAAATCTGGTCCCCATGCTTCGAGAACGTCGATGAGCTGCTTTTTCCCATCGAGAAAGATCACGGGACACGCCGAATTGCCGCAATAGTAATTTGACCGCACCAGAATAGCGGTCTCGTCACCATCCTTAATATTGACGTCTTGAGCGAGAACATTCGACGGCTCGAGCGGTTCTGACCCTCCCTTGAAGCGCTCTTTCAGCGCTTCGGTTGCGGCCTTCAGCTCATCTTCTGTCGGAGTTCTGTTCTTGCGCTCTTGGGGTACGGGTTGAGCCATATAAGCCGTTCCCGACCATTGCCAGAGGCGATGACCATCATAGAGCGGCTTCATGCCCGTCGCTGCAACGGGACCAAGCCCAACGGACTTGCCCGGCACCCGCCAAACCTCAAGCCATTGTTTATCGTCATAGTACAAAGCGGACACGAAACACCCGGTCGCACAACCGCGGGCCTCGCCGAGCAAGACCACCATCTGGTCGTAACCATCTGTCGGTTCTTCGAGCCAGACGCGCTTTGCCTGCACGATACGAAAATCACGCCCATACATTTTCCGCGCCGTCGCCGTCGCATCCGAGTCCTGCTTTTCGAAATTGATGGTTTCCGTCACCAGGTCGTCAATGTTGGACTGAGCCAGAGCAACGCTACCAATCGCGCTTGCCAACAGCGCGGCTGTAATTGCCTTTATCACGAGGCCTCCTTGATCAGTTCGTCCGCGAGCTGGCGAATTGCGTTGCCCCGAACCTTGTCATCAATTGCGACGCCACGATCTTCCATGTCTGCAAGACGGCGCTCGATCGTGTCCTTTGCCGAACCTGAAGGGAAACGGCGCGCGAGAATGCGCCGGGCTGCCTTCGAACCGAGGCTTTCGTAAAGCATCGTGCGTAGCGAGGTGTCCTCAGCCGTCGTTGAGAGCGCCCAAATTTCAATCGGGCCGAGCTGGTTGAATACGTGCTGGACATACGTGCCTGACCGCAGGTTCAGCATCGCCAGCAGCGGTGCGCCCTCCCCTTCGATCGGACCACGAAGCCCGCGCATAATGTCCATGATCGATGGGGTAAGATTGTAGGTCGATGCAATCTGACGGATAGATTCCTCCGTCGGCACGTTACAGAACCAGAAGCTGTTGGCGAGTTTCTGAATGCTCGTGTCGAAATCTTCGAGAAGCTGAGACGCAAGCGTGATTTGCACGCCGGCCTTACGACCGACGCGGCCGAGATTGATCATCTGGTCGCGGAAGCTGTCCAGGCCGCCAGTCAAATGATATTCGTCGACGCAGAGGCGCTTGCCCATCTGCCGGTTGTTCTCGATCCGCTGAAGATGATAGGCGCGAACCTCGTCGCTTAGATCACGAGCACGGATCTCGTCAGCATCCATCCAGAAATCGGTGGTCAGGGTCTGAAGCGAGACCATATACATGATGGCGGTCTGTCGCTTGGCGTGTGGACCTGTCTTCGCGGTTACGCCGGCAAGGTCGAACGCGATGATGCGGGCGTTCGAAACATCGAACCGCGTCGGTCGGGCCAGGATCGGATAATCGCGGCAAGCCGCCGTCAACATGCGCTGGAAAGCTTTCAGCACATCCTCGCCGGTTGGTGCCTTCATATCTCGGAATGGCTCTCGTACGATTTCGGAGTTAGAGACATTCACGAGATCGGCCAAGGTCGGGACGGCATAGCGCTGCGCTAGTGCAGCCTCATGATATCTCCCCTTCGAGAACAGATAGTCGGTGATCTCGTACCATGTCGTCGCGGTGTCGATCTCGAAACCAAGCTCTTCGAGCGCGGCGTCAACCTCGAAGGAATCGGATTTGGAATAGCGCTTCGGTGAGCGGCTATCGCTGAAGAACTTATAGGCTTCGTCGATCGTTGCGCCCGCAAGCGCACTGATACCGTCATAGGTCGCCTCCTCACCGTCCGGGGTACATATGAGGCAGAGCAGGTTTACAAGGTAAGCTCGCTCATATTCGAAGGGGTGACGCATGCACAGTTGCAGGTCGAGCGGGTTGACCGAATATTGTTCCGACATTTTCAGCCGATGAAAGACGGCTTCATGGCGGCGCTGGACCGGTAGAGCATCGCGAATGAGGCTGATCAGGCCTGACGACGATGGACCAATGTCGATAATCGAAATACGCGGCAACAGGCCCTCGTTAGACCTGCTTCGACCTGACTGGCGTGACAACGCCACGCCGAGATTGATCGAATTCATCAGGACCGATTTGCCGGAACCCGGCGTGCCGACGATCAGGTCAACCCAGCCCAACTGTTTCGAGGAACCGGGTTGATACGGCCACAGCTTGCCGTCTTTCGTCCGGAACATGACGGAACCCTGTTGCCATGGGCTTGCAGGTCGTGCGATCGGCGCAAGGGCAAAAGCGTCGGCAAGGCTGGCGGCGGCCGCCGGTGCTGTCGATTGTGCATTGAGCGCTAGAGCCGACGACATCACGCACTGGACGGGATCTCCGACCAGTGCGTCCGTCTGGCAGTTGCCCCATCGTTCTACCGTCCGCCGCAGGGTCGCCACATGCCGCTGCAGCGTCTCTATATCCGTCTTTGGCGCCCATGCTGCAAACGAGCAGCGCCACCGAACGACGGTATCATCCGCGCCGTCATCAAGACGCAGTTTCTCGAAAGCCTTCTTGATGCGTGAATTGTGGATCGGTGCGGTCCACGTCATGATATTCGTATATGTTTCCTTGAACATCTGCCCTTGGAAACCGCCGGAATCGATCAGCATCGACATCCGCCAGGAAATGCGTTGATTGCTGTCGAGCACCCTCCGGATCAGGTCATTAAATTGCACAACGACTTCCGGTCCAAGCGATATGTCGAAACCGGAGAAGACTGTTTCACCAAGTTGCACCGTCGTTTGGTCAATGATTTCGCCATGCTCATTGATGAGCTGTCGAGAAAGCAACGGCCAAAGGAGGTTCGAAACCTCGCTTTTCTTGAGTTCTTTGACAGATTTGGGCATACGAGCCCGCGCATAATCTCCGGGTAAGATCGCCTTCCAGCTATCCCCCGCGATCAGATATTCCGGGTTCAGCACGCCTTTGATCTGCGACAGGGCCTCATGCACTTCCAGCGGCTCGATTTCGATACCGACAATGTTGGCTTCTCGCACCATAGCCTCGCAGAAGGAGCGATGCCTTGTAACGAGGGCGTCGATCGCCAGCGCCGGCCACTGTGCATGCCGCATTTGCGGCGCACCCTGCATATCTTTGCGGGCCTTTTCCGAACTGGTTTTCAGCTCCTGGCGCGTGAGCAAGGTAGGCCGCGACCACAGCGCCATGAAACAACGCTCGCCGGTCAGACGTTTCGGCAACAATTGCCGCCGCTCGTCTATGAGATCGTGAATATCGAGGCCCGTATCGGCCGCAACGCCTTCAGTTACCGCAAGTGCACGATTGATGTCGGCCGCACCTAGTTCCGGGGTGTGCCCGAACCAGAACTGAAGCGTATAGCCGGCAGTTCCCAATTGCGAGCTGAAGGCAAGGCGGAGATCCGTCACCGCCTTGCTGATTTCCTTCTCGCCCGGCATGGACCGGAAGCCTTCAAGCCGAAATACCGTCACCAACGAACCGTCATCGGCAACAAGCATGTTTTCGCCTTCAGATGTCACAAGCCGGCAATAGCCGTCCAGCGACTTCCGCAGCGCCGACCGACCGATAACAGCCGCCAGCGTGTCCAGAATTCCGATCCCTCCCATCATCAGTTGATCGACCGCAAGGTTCCGTCAACCGACGTGGTATCGGCACCAGAGCCGAAGAACGTCGTCACACCCATGCCGAGGAATTCCGGAACGGCAATGAACAGTGCGGCCGCAACGCCGAACCAGATCGCCGTAGCTGGCCTTGAAGACGTATCATGCGGGTTGCGGTTGTGCTGCACCAGCTTGTTGATCGCCAGCATGGCGAACACAACACCAATGATGAACGAAGCCGCGCCGAGGAAGTCACCGGCAGGGCCGAGCGTATCATTGCGAACATTCGTCAGAACTTCGCCAAGGCCGCCACTCGATTGAGCGAGCGCCATGGTCTGGTAAGCAAACGTCCCGGCAAAGAGTGCCGCCGTTTGTATCCATGCCTTCTTCATAAGTGCTTTCCTTTCTTAGCCGAGCACAAGTTCTTCGATATAGCCGACGAACATCACGATATTCATCGCGAGTGTGCCGCCGATTAGGTGTGCGATGCCGAAGCCTAGAAGGTCCGGCGAATGCGCAGTTACAGACCTGTTGCACATCAGCAGACCGCGTATGAATCCGAGTAATCCGATAAACTGGACAACCCGCAGGAGAGCGATCAGAACAGACCGTGCTTGTTCATGATCGAGCGGAGCGAGCATTTCTGGCGCGTAAGCAAAAATTTCCGAGGCTGCGACCGTCTCGTCCACCTGGAAAAACGACATCAGGAATGCCGATATTGTAGATGACAGGGAAATTAGCAGGACGGCAGTGATGATCCCTGCCGTTGGCCCCCAAACTACAGAATCACCTCGCCCAATGAATTGACCAGACGAGCGACGTTCGCTCGCTAACGCGAACCCATGGATAGATGATAGAGCCAGAACAATACCGATAATGAAGCATGTCGCGGCAACAAGCGCCTGTGCCGGCGGGATCAGGTCAGCGAGCCGCTGAACCAATCCCACCAAGCCATTCAGTGCTTCACCGTTTCCGCCCATGGCTCACCCATTTTACTGCGTCGCCGCAGCATCCTCTTTCGGTTTATCTCCGGCGGCGCTCGCTTCCGCTACCTTTTCCGGCTTCGGAGTTGGAACGGGTGGTGCCTTCGCCTTCGGGGTCACAATCTGATGTCGGGCATTGCCGAAAACCGCCTCGTCTGCCGGAGCTTCCCCGTCATTGCCAGCTTGAGCGGAATAGCCGTTTCCTCCCGGCTGGATCAGGCCGATAATTGCCTGATCCTGTGCCTTGAGTTCTCGCAGATGCGTGATGATCGTATCCACAACGCCGTTCTGCGAAGTCAGCGTTGTGACCTCCGCACGCAATGCATCGTTGTCGGCACGCAAATCAGCTACCTGACGTTTTAACGCAATAATTTCACGCTCAATCGGGGTTGGCGTAGATGTTTTTTCTATTTTGACTAAATCTGATTTTTCGCCGTGCGCACTACCCGCAGCAAAATATAGTCCGCCACCAGCAATTGCACAAATTCCGACTATCAAGACTACCCGGAATAGCATGCCTCTGTCGCTATCCTCCGTAGGTAGCCGAGATAGATTGTCATCATGCCTGCCTATACTCATCTTGTGCTCTGCGTGTGCTTTCGACAACACGAATCGAACAATTTTCGATTGTGGCCTTTTGGGGGTGACAATGAGACTCTTTATGGCATATTCAGACGATATTGCAATATAAAGCAAAAGGAAAATGCGGGAATGAATGCCTACAAAATCCTCCTCGCGTCATGTGCCATTTTCGCTACAGGTCTGCCCGCCAAGGCGGAATTGAATCTCTGGCAGCAGAATTTTGTGGGCTGCTCGGTCTCATCTTCACCCTATACAACGCAGGTCCTTTTCAAGGACGCGTCGAAGGTTCGCCCGCTCATGCAAATTGCCGGGATGAACGCATGGGCGGTTCCAACTGCTGATGGCGGCCAGCAAATCGCGCTCACCACACCGGACGGTCTGACGATTTACGGTCGCATCGTCGGCCCGCAGGGTGAAGACATTTCCGCCGCTCTTCTGGCGACCACACCAACCGTCACACCGGAACCTTCGCCGTTCGATCCGCAGTCGCCAGCCACCTCATCAACGACGACCTCTCAGGCTGCCGCTAATGTTATCCGGTCGGTTCCCGGAGTAGGAACCGCCGCGCAGATAGCGGCCGCGGCCGCCGCACCACAAATCGGACAGTCCTCCCCTGCCCCGGTTGAACAACCATCCACGGCAGAGCCGCAACAGGCTGCTTCGGCTGCCCCGTCTGTTGAGAGGCCAGCAAGCAACAATTCGGTCGCTGCATCGGCAGCACCCGCAACGCAAGCCGATCAATCCACGCAGGCCCCTACCGCCGCAACGCCGCCACCAGAGGCTCAGCCGCAACAGCAGGCGCAAACCGCTACCCCTCCGCAACAGCTCGCATCGGTGGGCTCGCAAACCGTTCCAGACGTTCCCAAGGCAGCCAGCATTGAACAGCTTATGCAGCAGGCTCAGGATTTCGCTATGTGGTTCCCTGCCAATAAGCCAAAGCCCGGTTCGCCTCTCGTCTACGTCTTCGTTGATCCCACCTGCCCGCATTGCGCATGGTCGTTCGAGCATCTGAAGCAGCGGATCGATGACAACACGATTGACCTGCGCGTCATCATGGCCCCGATCCTTTCGCCCGAGGCTGCGCAGATCGCGGCTTCAATCATGCATCAGGAGGATATTGCTACGAGCTTGCGTGACCAGCTCGCATCCGTGATCGGATCGGGCAAGCCAGCGCCGAAGGTCGATCCGAAGAACTTCGACAACGCCGTGGTCGCAGCTATGCAACGCAATGTCGATTGGATGCGTCTCAATGGCGTTCCCGGAACCCCATTTTATCTCTATCGCACGAAGGAAGGTGCTCAGTTCGCCTTTGGCGCTCTCAATGATGCACAACTAGCAACCGCTCTCCCCGACGCGCAGCCAGCCGCTACCGCCAACAACGCCGGAACCGCCGCCCAATGAGCCAGAACGCCGATTACGGCCAGATCGAAACAATCCTCATGCGGGCGGACGTTTATCGGACCGCCTATCGTCGCATGAGCATCATCGCCCTTGCCTTGCTTGTCGTCGCCGTGATCGCCGTCCTGGCGGCGGTTAGCCTCGCGTTGACAAGGCCGGAGCCGCGATATTTCGCAACGACAGCCGACGGGCGCATTCAGCCGCTCATACCGCTCGATCAACCACATTTGAGCGCCGCTGAGATAGCGACCTATGCGGCAGAAGCCGTCACCCGGTCCTTTACCTATTCATTCGCCACGTACCAGCAGGATTTTCAGGACGCGCAGCAGTATTTCACCAAGCCGCAAGGCTGGAATTCATTCGTTGATGCTGTTCAGAAATCCGGAACGCTCGAACTTGTGAAAAACCGCCGTCTCAACACGACTGCGATCGCACAACGCGCAGTTATCGTGCGAGAAGGCGTCAATGCCAATGGCGTCTACGAGTGGATCGTTCAGATGCCGGTGCGCGTCACCTATCAGTCTGCATCCGAAGTGACAGGCCAAAATTTGATGGTCACGATCACCCTGCAGCGTTTGCAAAGCTATGAACACCCGCGCGGCGCGGCTATCTCCCGCTTCCTCGCGGCCCCCGGAGGTGCTTGATGAGAATGTTCGCCGGCAATATCGCTTTTCTCCTTGCCTTGAGTGGGTCCGCACTTGCTCAACAGGCTGCACAGCCTGCGCAAACATACACGCCTCCAACGCCAGAGGCCGCCGCCGAACTGCCTGTCCAACAGCCTCAGCAACAAGAGCAGGTATCTCAACCTGCCGACGAGCAGGAAACTCAAGGGCAAGGCCAGCCTGCATACTCCAAATACGGCGAAGCAATGCCCGGACAGGCCGCGCAACGCCAGCCACGACAAGCCCCGAATGTCCCGATCATCGGCGCCCGCCGTCTGATGCAGTCACTTTCCGAACTGGACCGTCCCCTGACGCCAGAAGAGATTACGGCCTATGGCGCAACTGTTCAGTCGTTAATGCCTATGTCTCCGGAAATCATCCGCGATTATCGGCGTAGGGTCGATGAAAGCCAGAAGGCCGCGGCGATGCCGCCAAGCGGTTTCAGAGCCCGGCCAATATCTGATTCCGTGCGTATGTCGCTCAAGTCCAATCAGGCGCTCCAAACCCTGTACACGACGCCAAACACGGTATCGGTAATGGCTTTCTACGACCGCACAGGCAAAGCATGGCCGATTGCCAGCTTTGTCGTTGGTCGAGCCGATTCTTTCCAAGTCTATGCGCTGCAGGAAGGTTCGAACCAGATCGCAGTCACGCCGCTCGTGACGCACGGCTATTCGAACCTGATAATCTCGCTTGTCGAGGAAGATCGCCCGATCGTGATCAATCTCGAGACAAGCGATACCAAGACACATTTCCGCCGTGACATCACCGTTGAGGGGTACGGCCCAAATGCCGCGGTCTCGCCGACGGAAGTTTCCGTTAAAGAGCCGCCTTCCAACGGCACGATGATGGCCTTCGCACAAGGTGCGGATCTTCCAAGATCGGCAATCAAATTGCGGACATCTGACAGCAATGTTGAGGCCTGGCTTCTCGATGGAGCCTATTATCTCCGGACATCTGACACATACACCTCTCCGTCGCCGCAAGCCATGCTGACGGGACCGGGAGGTGTCCATGCCGTGAAAATCAAGCCCTCCCCCGTTGTGCTGATCTCGCGCAATGGCACGATTTCCAGAGTGAGGATTTCCCAATGAGCGACGCAAGCGACGAAAACGCCAAGAATTCGGCCGAGCGCGAGGACGCCGCTCCGGAACTGGCCGGTGCAGCAACCGTCAACCGTTCGAGCCGCAAACGCGGATCACGAGTTCAGACCTACGTCGTAATCGGTTTGCTCGCGTCAGCCGTCGGCTATGTCGGCTACTCCATGTTCAAGCAAAACGACCTTGCACCATCCCGTATTTCGCGTGGCCCCAATGTCGATGCTACGCCAGCCGGACAGCAGCAGGCCGATTCCGAACGGTATCAGCAATCGCTTGATGCGGTTAATCAGCAGGGCGCGCAAACGGCCGATCAAAGCGGGGGCAGCTTCCTCGCTACGCCAGACGAACCGTTGCGCAATATTGACGATATTCGCGACGTCACGAAGGAGCCCTACCCTCGCCAACGTCCGGTGGCTCCTGCCAACGAAGTTCCGACGCAGCGAGTTGAGAATTTCACTCCTGACCGCCGCCAGGCCATGACCCCGGATGACTACAGTGACATCAATACACTTGCCGGTGCGATGGCCGCCCAAGCTGCAAGCCTTGCGTCGCAATGGTCTCCCAAGGGATCAGTTAATACGATCGTTCTCAATCAGACGCTCTACAAGTCGCCCGAACAGCGACAGGCCGAGGCCGAGGCAGCACGACAGGCCGCCCTTTCTGGCAATGGCGGCGTTGTCGACGGCGCAAACATGCTCATCAAAGCCGGTCAGATCCTATTTGCACGCACCGTCAATGCGTCCGACTCCGATACGCCCGGTCCCGTCGTCGCCGAGATATTCCAGAAAGGCCCTCTCTATCGCGCTCGAATGCTCGGGTCATTTCAGCAAAACCGCAACACGAACGCATTGATTGTCGAATTTAGCCGCCTTGTGATGGCAGATGGCACCGAAGTACCGATCTCGGCATATGCCGTTGATGGAGCCAAAGGCTCCATCGCCGTCAAATCAGACGTAGATCATCGGTGGCTTGCCCGCTATGGGCCGCGACTTGCCGGTGCCTTCATTTCCGGCCTTGGCGAAACCATGTCGCGCCCAAGCCAGGAAATCATCATTGGCAATAACTCCACGACTGTCGTTGATCGCGAGACCGAGCTGAAGGACGCGTTATATGCCGGCGCTGGCCGTGTTGGCGATCAGCTCGCCAGCGAAATCGAGGACATGGCCCCGAGTGGACCGCTCGTCAAGCTTGGCAGCGGCTACACCATTGGCGTCCTATTCATGCAGGGCGTACCCAACGTTCAGGCCACGCTTAATTCGGTTGCTACGCGATGAGTGAACAGGAATTCGAAGACGGCAACCGCTTCAAAAGAAAGGTCCATTGGCGCGACTCCATGCGAGAACCCCGTCTCATGATCTTTGATGCCCGCCTGGTCTTCTTTTTCCTGCTTCTGGCGGTCCATCTTGCGGTCTGGACCGCCGTTCTTCTCCTGGCAGCAATGCTTGTGTTCTGGCTCGTTGAAAGGGCTGGATATCGTTTCCCGAGTGCTCTCAGGACGATCAGGGCCACCTTTGCCGGCCATAGGAGGCCGGCGTTCTATCAGAGACGTTATCGCGAAGCCGTAGACTACGGATTCGAATATCGCCGCTCCCCCTCCCCTCCCCCGATACCCGCTCAGAAGGCTCCGGCATTAACGGAGTCCGAACCTGTCGAGACACAGGCGGGCAGACTCCCATTAGCCGCTGAATAAGCGGCTATTTTTTTCTTCGCATTCATTTCCTAATGGCAAATACAAGCAAAACGTTTTCCATAGGCTTTAAATAGGTATACCATAATAAAACCTTTGCGAAACGTAGGAATTGCGTTTACCATCCGTTCATAATCCGATGATAAAACCGATAGTGAAGACATTCGCATGGTTTCGGATGTGTCGACTATCCGAATAGCAACTAGATACGGAAGATGATCGTATGGCTGTCGTTTCCTTCATGACCACCAAAGGCGGCGGTGGAAAAACCACAAGCGCCACGCTTTTTGCGACCGTACTAGCAGAGCAGGGCGCTTCGGTATGCATGATCGACGCCGACCCCAATCAGCCGCTTGTCGGTTGGGCCACAGAGGCGGTTCATCCTAAATCGTTGACGGTGATCGGCGATGTACATGAGGACAACATCATCGAGACGATCGAAGAACAATCCGCCAAGCATATGTTTGTGGTTGTCGATCTCGAAGGCTCGGCAAACCTATCGACCGGCTACGCGCTGACCCAAAGCGATTTGATACTTATCCCGTTGCAGCCGTCCAAACTCGATGCCAACGAAGCGGCCAAAACCCTGAAGTTCATCCTCAGACAGGGAAAAAGCAGTGGGAAGACAATGCCTGCACGAGTATTTTGGGCTCGCACGCCAGCCGCTTATATTACGCGCAGCGCTCGCGATATCGGCTCGCAATTCGAGGAGGCAGGAATCGGCTTTCTCGAAACCAGCTTGATCGAACGAGAAGCCTTCAGGGGCATCTTCAACTACGGCAGGACGCTGGAGAACCTGACCGAAGATCAGGTTCCCTCACTTGAGAAGGCTCGGGCTAACGCCGCCGCGTTCACCGGTGAAATCATCGCCTTGCTGAAGGAGCACCGCACATGAGCACGCACAATATTCGCCTTGATCTGGATGAGTTTAAACCAGAGGCTAAGAAGGCCGATCCTGCTGCAAAGGCGTCCGTGGAAAAGCTTGCCGAGGCAACCGGTTTCAAGACACGCCATGCACCGGAACAGACCCGCAATGAGCCGAAACCTTCCCCGAAACCCGACTCCGTACCTGCACCGGCCGCGCCAGTAGCGCCAGTTGCATCAGAAGGAGAGGGCGAAGCACGTCGCCGTGGTAGAAAACGAACCACCAATCGTAACACTCCTTTTGCCGTGAAGCTGAAGGTCGAGACGAACAACCTGATCTATGAGTTTGCCGACCGCCTGGAATGCAACGCGATTGCCGAGGTCCTGGAACTCGCACTTGGCGCACTTCAGAAAGAACTTGACGAGGGCATAGACCCTCGCGCTCGCGCGGCCGAACAGGCGGCCGCCCAGGGCTAATGCCCGGCGGCCGGGTAGGGGAGGGCTGGCAAGCGTTTGCGAACGCGGTTAGCAGCCCCAGGCTTTCGCGGCGGATCTATGCCCGGCGCGCTGCGCTCGCCGGGCTTCTGATCGCCGCGACGCTCTTCCTAATCCTCCTGCAGGGGCATATCGGGACTGCTATGACGGTTCCGGTCATCATCGTCGGCATGTGCTTTGCAGCCCTGTTCACCGGTCCAGTTGCACAGATAATCGCCGAATGGTCGCGAAACAGGTTCTATACGTCGAGAACCGGTCATTGGATCGTCTTTCCGCTGACCTTGGCTATATCTCCCGTCCTGGCGCCGATCATGCTCGCTGTTTCGACCGTGCAATTCCTAAAGTCGTCGTCTTGAACCAGCCGAAGATCGCGCGGCATAATGACGGCGGTTTCCAAAAAAGGTGTGTGTATATGCTGATTGATGATCGGAACTTGATGCGAATTGCAGGATATGCGGCAGCGGCGGCCTTCCTAGGTGCAGCTTCGCTGGGCTTTCCCAAGCCAGTTTTGAGCTGGTTTGCGCTTTTGGGTGTGGCGATCGTCGCTGCTTTGTTGGTTCGCTCGCCTGAGCTGGTCGATCGGTTGAGATTTCAGGAAGCGTCCAGTATCGTCTTGGTGAGCGCACTTGCAACAGTGATGGGTGAGGGCCTTTGGCTGGAAATTTTTGCCGGTTGATGCGGTTTTTGCGCACAGTTTAGACCGCTGATATTTCATGCAGAATTATGCGATTTGGAACCTAACGGCCGGTTTGCTTGCGTTACTGGATATATGAGTTTCCGTTTTGAGAAGGCGACTAGGGAAGCGTGAGGTATCGCAGGATTGTTTGCGTCTGCCTATGGCACCGCCGCCCTATTCGCCGGCTTTACCGGCTCACCGAACCATCCTCACCGCTCGCCAGCCTTAGCAACGGCGTTTCCGGTCTTTTGCTCCGCAAGCCCGTCACTTGCCTGCTTCGTCAAGGCTCCCGGCACGTCCGTTTCGGCCCATACGGGTGACGACCGGACTGACGCGGCGATGCCATCGCTTCGCTCATGCCATCGCAGAATAAAAGCCGGCCGTAGGCCGTCCTATTCACGTCAACGAGAAAAAGGATGCTCATCATGCATATGAGAAGGCTTGTTCAACTGGCGATGTCCGGCGTCTTGGTTCTTGGCTCGTTCGCTTTCGCTGAAGAACCTGACCGGACCGGACGCTCACAACAGGAACGAGAGGCCGGTACTTCGGACTCCCGGCACTCCAACCCCGAGGAATCGACAGAGCAACCGCCTGTTCTCCCGCCGCCAGCCCCGCCAAGATCGCCCAAATAATCAGGAGCGGAGAGCCGCGTTGCGGCTCTTGCTTGTTTGTCTCGAGGGGGAGAGATCGGCCGCCGGTCTCTCCCCCGCAACAGGCAAAACCGGTTTCCCCGTCCTTCCGCGGGCGAGCTCGCCGGCGTTGCCGGCGAACTCCCCCTTGTGCAGGACCAGGTGCGCGGATTTTGCGCGTCCCGCGCGGATCCTCGCAACCTGTCCCTACGGGCGGGTGATCCCCCTCCGGTTTTGCCTGTTGCCCCCCTCTCTCCGGTCGGATCGCCGACTGCTCGGGAGCAGGAGCCGGGCTCCTGCCCCTCACCGGGACAGGAAGACCGCTTCGCGGATCAGGAGAGAAAACACCATGGCGAAACTCAGCAAAGCACAGCGCAAGGCCCATGCCGAGGCAGAGGCGATCCTGACAAAGGACCGCCTGACCGAGGACGAAAAGGATTTTGTTTTCCAGAACTGGCATGAGGGCGCAAACTTTGAGACCGGCGCGGCTGGCGCATTCTTCACGCCGTGGGACATGGCAGCAGATTTCCAGATCGATACGCGCAGCGGGCGCGTGATCGACCTTTGCGCAGGCATCGGCATTTTGAGCTATTTCATCCATCATCGCAGCCTGTGGGGCGGCGGTAGGGGGGCCGATATCACATGCGTTGAGATCAACCCCCGTTATGTGGAGATCGGGCGCAAACTCTTGCCGGAGGCCCGTTGGATCAATGCCGATGTCTTCGACTGGCGCGAGCTTGATCTAGGCCGGTATGATTGCGCCATAGGGAACCCGCCGTTCGGGAGGGTGAAGCGGCAGGGGAATGGCCCGCGTTATCGCGGTCAGGACTTCGAGCTTCACGTTATCGATATCGCTTCTGAGCTTGCCGACTATGGCGCTTTCATCGTGCCGCAGCAGTCCGCCAGCTTTCGCTATTCCGGAACGCAGCTTTACCAACGTCTTGAGAAGGGGCGCGGCGTCGATTTCGAGCGTCAGACCGGCCTTGAAATGGTGGGCGGCGCAGGTATCGACACGGCTTTTTATCAAGACAAATGGAAGGACGTTGCCCCCCTTTGCGAGATCGTTTGCATTGAATTTGCCGAATGCCGCGAACGCATGAAGGCCGAACGTGACCGGATCGCCGCCCGACCCATGCCGCAAATAATGCGGCAGGCCGAGCAACTGGCCTTGCTGTGAGGGGAGATCGGGCAATGTCGAAAATTAGCATCAGCCTTATCGAAGGCCTGCACCTCACAGCAACCGACAAGCGCCATATCGCGGAAATCCTCCGGCGCGGATGGAGCGAAGGCGTCACCCGTCACCGTCGATATTCCATAACCGAACGGGCAGGAGATACCGCCTGCGTCGTCATCGAGCGAAAGGAATGGAACGACTTTGGACGGCTCGAAATCCGGCGCAGCAAGGTCATGATCCGGATCGGGGGAGGGCAGAGCCATGCGTAAGGGCGAAAGCGTTACGGTTTTCGATACCCCCTCAAATCTAGGGGGTAGTTTCACCGTCTCGATTGCGAGTGAGATCGATTCGGAAACGGTCGAGGTGCGCGTCTGGTACGGGCGCGCAACGCCGAGCGGTTGGGAACCTTGGAAGGATTGGGACGGATACACGTTCCAGACCCGCCGTGACCTACTCATCAATCAGCGCGTCATGCGCTTGCGCAAGCGTTGAGCGAGGAATCCACAATGAGCAGCATCACGATTTTTCAGGCGATGGAGTTTTTCGGGACCGGCGATCCATTCTTCGGCGGGGACGCCGCCGATTGGTGCCTGTACCATCAAGAAGACGGCGGACTAACCTTTGTCGCCAGCCACGAGGCGCAGCGCCGCAATCTGGTCAAAGCCTATTTCGCGACCGAGGCCGAGGCTCAGGCGGCGGGAGCCGCCGCCAGCCGCCGCAAGGGGCGCGTGTCAGCGTTGACCGTCACCACCCGCGCCGAAGTCCCAACCGGTCAAATTCGCTGGCTTGTCGGAAACCGCCATGTTGGAACCGATGATAATGAGCTTTCCGCCGAGTTTCGGAGCAGGGCGGAAGGGGCCGGCGCAGCCGACCCGGATTTAGTCGCGCAGATTGTCGCCTATGCGCTTGCGTGCCATCGGGCCAATCAGGCCCTTTGCATCGCGTGCCGCTTCTGAGGGCACGAATATGAGCGGTATGGGGCACAATGGCGGGCCGTCACTCGATAGCGAGCGGCCCGCAATCGACGGCAAATGCCGCATGTGTCGGCATTGGTGCGCGCCGTCCGAGTCCTGGGAGAGCGAATATCGGCTCTTCAAGATGACCGGCAAAGGGCGGCGCGTGAAGCGACCGAGCGGGACATGCGACCGCGTGTTGATCGGCGGCAAGGTTTCGTTTTCGGCGACGAGCGGCGATTATCGATGCGGAAATTTCGAGGCGAAACCACAGGAAGCGCCAAAGCGCGGCGGTGCTTTCGTCACGATCTGGAAAGGAAATCGCATCATCTGGCAGGGACCGGAGGAAGATCAGCCACCCTCACCTTGTTGGGTCAACGCGCAGGGGGATATCCCGCCGCCGCCCCGGCAATATGTGGTGAAGATGTGAGCAGCCGGGAGGTTGCTCCATATATCAACAATCGCTTATATACGGATGGACGCGGTTTCGGAGCCCTACCGGTTCCTAGCCCCCGCTAACTCAGCCGCGTCCACCCCCCCCATTTTCTTCATTGTTGACCGGCCAAATCACGGAAAAGGCTTGACATTTCTGTAAAATCTGTTTATTACAGAATTTCCAGAAAACGAGGAGATGAAGGCTAAAGCCATGAATGATAGAACAATTTCCTCTGTCGAGTTCGTTCGGCACTTCGGACGCTATCATGATGAGGCCATGCGGGAACCGATTGTTCTCACCAAACATGGCCGTGCTTCCGTGGTCGTTATGCCGGTGGAGCTGTATGAGCGAATGACAAAGGTCACCGAAGATCCTCGAAAGGTTTACCGGACGAGTGAAACCCCGCCCGAGCTGGCTGACATGCTCCTGTCCGAGCTGGACAAGCGCCTAGCTCATGTTTCGGACGAGCCGCAGGATGACTAAGCGGTTCGATGATGGCGAGATCGTGGAGTATGAATATCTGTGGGAGTGGCAGGCGCAGAAAGGCCGCACGAACGCAGAAAAAGGGCGGCCTGTCTGCCTTGCCATGGTCATCAAGGACAGCAAGCAGGGCATAACGCATCTGATCATCTTGCCTATATCGTCGACGCAACCGCGCCCGGATCAGGATGCGTTGGCAATCCCGGCGCTGGAATTGCGCCGTGCCGGTTTGGCCGATTTCAAAGCTGGCTGGATTACAGTCAGCGAGTACAATTATGATGTTCTGGAAAGATCGTTCTATTTCGATCCGAACCAGAAGCCACGAGGCCGGTTCAGCGCCCCTTTCATGGACCAGATTTTGATACGCTTCCGCCGCTATCTGAGAGAAATGCGCGGACGCATCGATAGGACGAAATGATGAGCAAGGCCGGATCACGGATTTTGGAATCAGCAAAGCAGGCGCTCGCCTTTGCGAAGGGCGAGGCCGATGTGACAGAGTTCCGAGTATTCCGCAACGAACAGGAGGACAATATGGCATTAGCCCTCAAGCAAAAGGCCCCGGCCATCACCGCCGATGAAATGGAGCGCCGTCGCAAGATGGTTCGTAGCGCATTTCGTTCGAACGCTATGGAAGGTCTTCGCCCGAACCCGGCATGCCAGCCGGTATTTGACGCGTTCATTGCAGGCGAGATCGAGCTTGACGAGATGATGCCGCGCGTTAAGTCCATTCTCGGCATCCAGTAGGCATGTCGTTTACGCTCGCCGACGGCGAGACCCTTCGAAACAAGATAGGGGCTGAGACACACGAGGCGCTAGAAGCGGCCGAGCACCCGGTTCTTGCGATCCGGCTTCTCGAACTGCGAAGCGGTCGCGGCCCCGAACCCACTTTCGACACGGCCTATCTTCAGGCGCTTCATAAGCACCTGTTTCAGGACGTGTTCGAATGGGCGGGCGAGCTGCGCCATCATCCATTCACTTTCGCTGACGGTACGCAGGCCTCGATGCCTGCCATGCACAAGATTGGCGGTAAGGATTTCGCGATCGGCAACGAGATCGACAGAGGCTTGAGTAGCCTCATGTCGGATCTCGAATCCCGCAACTTCTTGCGTGGCCTTGATCGCGAAACCTTCGCAACGGAAGCGGCCGACGCCTTCGCCCGGATGAATTCCATCCATCCTTTTCGCGAAGGCAACGGCCGGACTCAGCGTGAATTCTTCGCGGCCCTTGCCGAAAGGGCAGGGCATCCGCTCGAATTCGGCGTGATTTCCGACGAACGCATGACGTTCGTCTCAGTCGCCGCCCATGAACGCGGCGACCTGGCGCCCATGCGTCGCATGTTCGCGGAAATCACCGACCCCGATCGCGTGAACGCGCTCGAGGTCGCGCAGCAGGCTATTGAGCGCTTCCGCCCTGTGCAGGCCCCGCACGTCACGGCATGGGACGGTATCTATATGGCGACGACCGAACCGGGGCAGGATTATAGCGGCGTCTTCAGCGGTGCTGCCGGTCGCAACTTCATGATGCAGAGGGATGATGGCGCGATCATCATAGGCAACGTGGTCGATCTGCCGGAGCCGCGCCCGGAATCAGGCGCGCGGCTCTCCTTCACCGCTTCCGATCCTCGCCAACTCCAACCCGCGTATGAGCAGGCACAAGCGCCGCTCATTGCCGCCGTTACCGATTGGCCGCGAAGCATCGATGAGACCGTGGCGGAGAGGATTTCGGCCCGGCCGACCATGCAGGCCGCGAACAGCCGCCTTGAGACGGCGGTTTCGGCAGTCTGGCAAGATCCGCAAGCGGTCCTTGCCGAATTGCGCAACCGCATCGAGGTTGAACGCCGTCCCGTTTCCGAATTTGCGCAGGAAATGCGAACCAATCCGGAGGCTTTCGGCTCGCTCCACGGCAACCGCAGCCTTTTCGGCCGCGATGACGCGGCCCGCGAAAAGGCGCTTGCTGCCGTTCCGCTCGCCGTCGCTGCGCTCCATGATTACGGGCAGGTACGTGGCTCCCTGGCCGTGGACCTTCGTCGCGACGAAGAGCGCTTTCGCACTCTTATGCGCGAGCCGGTCAACGATCTGTCACCCGCTGCCCGCGAGCTGGTCGGCCGGATTGAAAAGACACCCGCCCACGAGCTGGGCGCGGTGCTCGGACAGGGCGACCATAAGCAAGCCTTGACCGAATTGCGCGGCTTTATCGCCAACATTCGTGACCGCTTTGGCGCTCCCGGTTCGCTGGAGCTCGACCGGGACCGCCTTTCGCGTGCGATTCCGAATGCTTCGCCGGAACGACTTGAGGCATTCACGGCGGGCTTTTCGCGCGCGCAGTTCATCGTCTCACGCGCAGAAACCTTCGAGCAGGCCAACACCCTGCAGGCGGCTCACAGCCACCAGCAGGGACATGAGCAGGGCAAGACTTTCGAGATGTAGCAGATGCGGTTGATGCTTTATGCGGCATTTTGCTAAGTATCGCTATTCCCGTCAGCTATAACGAGGTTTCCGCTTATGAAGTTCACCTACATCGCCTTTGCCATGGTCGCCCTTGCTGGCTGCACGGCCGCCCAAAAAAGCCCTTATGACCTGACCGCAGTCTGCCTCACTGACGAAGGAAAACCGGTTTCCAAGGGCATGACCTACAAGGGCAAGACATGCGGCCAGTCGGACATGCCGATCGCTGACGGCAAGCCTACGCCGCTCGTCTGGCGATAAATGGGAGGGGAGGGGACATGAAATCTTGCCTTGTCATCGTAGCCGCCCTCTCGGCGCTCAGTGCCTCGACAGCGATCGCGCAAACCTTCGAGACCGTCGATAGGAGCCCGGCCGGCGATCGTTTCGAGAAATCCGCCAACTTCGACATTCTCGGTATTCACCCCGGCGATACGATAGAGGACGTAAAGACGAAGCTGAAGGCCGAATTTCCGGACGGTCGTGAGCCGGAAGAAACCCGGCTGAAGGGATCGGTATCAACGCCTGAAGGCGCACGCGCCGAGATTGAGTTCGTCAACGAGATCGCTTCTGGAACTAGTGACGGAAAGAATCAGGTCTACGTGAATTTTGCTTCCGAGGTCTACGATAACAGAGCGCTTTCGATTCGTCGTATCGTGGGATTTGAGACCTTTACGACCGCAGACGTTTTCCGAAAGCAAGTTGCCGAGAAATACGGTCAGCCTTCTATTGTCGAAGATGAAGGCGGATTCCTCAAGCTATACTATCTCTACGCGAATGGCCGCTTGGTCTCGGATACCGAAGCTCCCAAAACCAAGGAAAATTGCAATCGCGTCAACGAAGGAAGCCTTTGCGATTTTGTAGAAGTCCAGCGGTCATCCGATAATCGAAACATTGAGATCGCGCAGAAGCCATGCGCAGCATTCTTTCACAGTCAATGGCAGTACTTAGGGAAATATCAGGTTGGGGAGCGAAATTCTGTTATTAAGGATGACCGGTGCGACGGGATCATGGTCGTCAGCATGAGCACATTCCAGCCCGAACTAAACTCGGCAGAATTCACCCTTGTCGATGTCAAGCGGGCCTATGGTCATCAGACCGCCCTGGATGCTGCCATAGAGGCCAAGTTGAAGCAGGGCGTCGATATGGACAAGGTTGCCAAGCCGCGTCTTTGATCTAATTGCACAGGCGCTATAATAGCATGATTGCACCGCCACCTGTATCTGACGCTCCAATTGACGTCGATCACGCATTGAACTTTGCTTTTTTTTCAGGTGCGGTGTTAGCCGTGCTTTTGACGCTGAGCGCTGTTATATGCATCCAATGGCTTCGACGGCTCACGCGATGGATTTGGTGGCTCTATGCACCGCAAGGACGGCGCTCCACCGCGAAACACGAAGCCGGTCACGCCCTTGTTGCATCAGTTCTCGGTGCGGAAATTGTGGGCGTATCTGTTTATCGCAGGGCAGTTGATGGCGACCTAGGATTGTCCGTTCATAGAAATCCATTGATTGCTGCAGATACGCTTGAGGATGTTTGGCAAATGTTGGTCAGAGAAATAGCCGTCTGTTTGGCCGGGGGAATGGCAGAGCGGAAATGGTCAAACATTGATGCTGTAGCTTACTCAATGGGAGCGTCGAAGGATTTGGCGGGTGTTGTCACGTTAAGTTTCTCTGGCCGGAAAGGCCAGGGGCTCGTAGATATTCAGGCGAAACAGGCCGCAATTTTCCATGCATCGAAAGCTTCGAGGCGATGGTAGCGAATTGTGTGTGCGGCTCGGCGACGAGATGGAACAGAGAAACAATTGCGGGTCGCTGAGTGCATGGAGACGAACCGTTGCAACGCTCCAGGTGACCGATGACCTTGCATGGTTCGCTCCCGATTCCTAAACGGCAGATGGCTATTTTCAGCCCGATTATTGAGGCCCTTGTGCGACCAATGGCCAAGGCCGGGTGCCACTTCTGCCTTTGCTGCACCGTAGGAGCGGAGCTTATCGGTGATGATCCGTTTGGGAGCAAAGCCATAGCGCTTCATTAACGCCACGAGCAGTCGCTTTGCCGCCCTTTTATCACGCCGCTTCTGCAAGATTTCTTCGAGAACGGAGCCATGTTGATCAACCGCACGCCAAAGCCAGAATTTTTCTCCAGCGCATTTGACGACCACTTCGTCCAAATACCAAATATCGCCGGGGCGCGCCTGACGCCGCCGCAAGTTGCGTGTGATCTGGGGGCCGAACTTGGCGATCCAACGACGAACTGTCTCGTATGATACGTCGATTCCACGCTCAAGCAGCATTTCCTCAACTTCACGCAGACTAAGGTTGAACCGCAGATAAAGCCACACCGCATGAGCAATAATCTGTGGCGGAAAACGGTGACGCTTGAAGATGATATCTGATGTCTGCATCGCCAAAATTTACGCCCAAACCGTCAGGCAGGCAACTGTAGCCCAGTTAACGTGACAACACCTCGCCTCGCGCCGCGCCACGACGCGATCGTCAAGCACCTGATCTATCCGGTGCCCGATCCGGAACTGCCCTTTCTCGGCATTCACCTCACGCGCATGATCGGCGGCTATGTTACTGTCGGGCCGAACGCCGTATTGTCGTTGGCGCGGGAGGGATACAGCAAGACGTCGTTCAATCCGCGCGACGTGGCAGCGCTGGCGTCCTTCCCCGGTTTCTGGCGCACGTTGGCCCAGAATTTGTCTTCGGGGCTGACTGAGATGGCGAATTCGGTGTTTCGCCAGCGCTACCTCAAGGCCTGCCAACGCTATTGCCCTTCGCTGGACATCGACGACCTGCAGCCTCACCCTCCGGGGGTCCGCGCCCAGGCGGTGATGCGCGACGGAACGCTGGTCCACGATTTCCTGATCCTCAACACGGCGCGGACGATCCATATCTGCAACGCGCCGTCACCCGCAGCGACCTCGGCTATGCCGATCGCCGAGCACGTGCGCATGTTGGCCGCAGACACCTTTAAGCTGAGGGGCAGCGCCAAAGCGCCGGTCTGACAAAGCCATACGAGTCAAGGAGAAAGAGAAGCATGAGCGACAGCCAATGGCAGGCCGATCCGCTGGTCTGGGGCCACGGTCCCCGCATCGTCGAAATGTTCCTGGAGCCGACTTGCCCGTTTTCGGCCAAGGCTTTCGCGAAGCTGGAGCCACTGCTCGAAAAGGCCGGCGAAGATCGCGTTACGGTGAAGATCCGCATCCAGTCGCAGCCCTGGCACCTGTTTTCCGGAATCGTCACCCGGGCGATCCTCGCCGCCTCGACCGGACCGGGTGGCCGCGAGGCGGCAAGGACGGTCATGAAGGCGGTCTTTGCCCGTCGCGAGGAATTCGAGTTCGAACATCACTGCTCCGGGCCTAATCTCGCCAGCACGCCGCGGCAATTGATCGCCCGGATCGAAGCACATAGCGGGATCGCGGTGGCCGAGCCCTTTCTCATTCCCGATCTCGATTGCGAGATGAAGTGGCACGCCAGATATGCGCGACAGAACGGCATCCATGTTAGCCCGACATTCATGGTTGACGGCCTCGTTCAGCCACAGATGAGCAGCGGTGATCCGGTCGAAAACTGGATTGCGGCGATCGGTCTCGTCTAGTTCGAACAGCATGGAACTGCCGAACTGCCTCTACTGCTCGCGCTCAGCAACCGGCATGCCAGCGATCGAAGGTCTGCCTCGGAATGCCGAGCTTGTCGAATGTCTGCCTGGCCGATAGGTGCAGGAACGCGATCGCGCCTTTCCACCGCCGACAGTGAAACGCCCGCTCGTGTCGGTTCATGGCAGCTTGGCTGCGATCACATCGATCTTTTCGATCTGAGGTGGCGCGCGAAAAAGCTCTTCCGCGCGCGTCGTCAATGCATCCGCTACCTTCCCTGCCAGGTGGGCGTCGCGGCCGGCATCGTCCGGGAATGCATCGAAGATGCCATATGTCATGGGACCATCTTGATCGCGAACCAGGCCTTCGTTGCCGGTTCCGCCTCAGGTAACGACGGCGGTCAAGGACTCGTCAGGGCGCGCCAACGAAGCGGGCCATCTGGTCGATCGTACCCGAGCTGGGGCAGAGCGGTCCGGTGAGATCGTGCGACAGGCGGTCATCGCCATGGAGGCTATCGAAGCATCATCCAACGAAATCGGTAACATCATCGGCGTCATCGACGATATCGCGTTCCAAACCAACCTTCTTGCGCTAAACGCTGGCGTTGAAGCGGCTCGCGCCGGTGAAGCCGGGAAGGGATTCGCGGTTGTCGCTCAGGAGGTTCGTGAACTCGCCAAGCGTTCGGCCACGCCGCCAAGGAAATCAAGGCTCTCATCACCGTTTCGGGCGAAAGAGTGCGTGACGGTGTTTCGCTCGTAAACCAAACGGGGGAAGCCCTTAATACGATCGTTTCGGAGGTGAGGTTAGTGAACGACAATGTCGCGACCATTGTCGTATCCTCTCGCGAACAATCGACCGGCCTGACTGAGATCAACAGCGCCGTCAACCTGATGGATCAGGGCACGCAGAAGAATGCCGCGATGGTGGAGCAGACTACGGCGGCAAGCCACAGCCTTGCAGCTCAAGCAGCGGCACTAACGAAACTGCTCGACCAGTTCAAATTGCAAGACGGCTACCAGTCGAGGAGCGCCGAAATGGTAGTAGACGGCAATGCGTCTAAGGCCCCATCGTTTAACTGGATCTCATGCGGACGTAAACCGCGCCGCTTGATCCCGTCCTGAAAGCGCCATCGGTCGCAGGGCGGCCGGTGGCTTTTTCCTTGTTCTGAACCTTTCAGAGTGTAGTCCGCTCACGGGGCCAGAACCGTCTCTTTTAAGACACACTCGCGCTGCGTGACCGCCCGGCGAAAGATGTCTGCCGAACGAAAGCGTGATTATCGTCGGCGCATTGGGTGTGATCGTAGGGACCGGCAATAAAAAACCTCTGCCCACTGTCCGAATGCAGCGTTCCGGTAATTGAAGAGCGGGCAGGTTGCACAAGCGAACGATTGCTCGGCAGATGACGTAAATTTGACCAAAAGACTCTGGTCACGCCTTGTCGCGATCCACCACAATCGATCCGTCGGCCCAGTTCTTTCCGATCTGGGGCAGGTTCGTCTCGATCCAGTCTGCCAGGCAGCGAACCTGGGCGGCGGCTTCCTCGCCAAGCGGTGTCAGCGAATAGTCAACATGCGGCGGCACCACCTGGAAATCCCGTCGAAGGACGATGCCATCCGCCTCCAGAAACTGCAGGGTCTGTGCAAGCATTCGCTCACTGACGCCACCGATCTTCCGTCGAAGGTCGCTGAAGCGATGGGTGCCGCCCTGTAGCGCGATCAGAACCAATACGCCCCAGCGGCTGGTCAGGTGTTTCAGGACGACACGCGATGGACATTCAGAGGCAAGCAGATTTCCCCGCCCAAGCGTCTGCAGCACCGTTGGCTTTTCGGTCTGCGAGGGGTCTTTCATATTTTTTATCGCTTACCTTTTTGTTGGTACTTACGAATAGTTCGTTTCGGCGTTATATCACTTTTGTCATTGCATGAACAAAGGAATTCGAAAATGACCATCGCAGTAACAGGAGCCACCGGCCAGCTGGGTCGCCTTGTCATCGAAAAGCTGAAGCAGAAGGTCGATGCAAATTCGATCGTCGCTCTTGCCCGCTCGCCGGAAAAGGCTGCCGACCTCGGCGTGCCTGCGCGTCAGGCCGATTACGGCAAGCCGGAGACACTGACTGCCGCCCTTCAGGGTGTGGAGACGCTCCTCCTGATCTCGTCGAGCGAAGTCGGTCAGCGCGCCGTCCAGCACAGCAACGTGATTGCTGCGGCCAAGAAAGCCGGCGTGAAATGGATCGTCTATACAAGCCTGCTCGCCGCAGATACCTCGCCGCTAAGCCTTGCCGACGAACACAAGACAACCGAAGCCGAGCTCAAGGCCTCGGGCATCGCCTACACGATCCTGCGCAATGGCGGTGTTGTCACGTTAAGTTTCTCTGGCCGGAAAGGCCAGGGGCTCGTAGATATTCAGGCGAAACAGGCCGCAATTTTCCATGCATCGAAAGCTTCGAGGCGATGGTAGCGAATTGTGTGTGCGGCTCGGCGACGAGATGGAACAGAGAAACAATTGCGGGTCGCTGAGTGCATGGAGACGAACCGTTGCAACGCTCCAGGTGACCGATGACCTTGCATGGTTCGCTCCCGTTTCCTAAACGGCAGATGGCTATTTTCGGCCCGATTATTGAGGCCCTTGTGCGACCAATGGTCAAGGCCGGGTGCCACTTCTGCCTTTGCTGCACCGTAGGAGCGGAGCTTATCGGTGATGATCCGTTTGGGAGCAAAGCCATAGCGCTTCATTAACGCCACAAGCAATCGCTTTGCCGCCCTTTTATCACGCCGCTTCTGCAAGATTTCTTCGAGAACGGAGCCATGTTGATCCACCGCACGCCAAAGCCAGAATTTTTCTCCAGCGCATTTGACGACCACTTCGTCCAAATACCAAATATCGCCGGGGCGCGCCTGACGCCGCCGCAAGTTGCGTGTGATCTGGGGGCCGAACTTGGCGATCCAACGACGAACTGTCTCGTATGATACGTCGATTCCACGCTCAAGCAGCATTTCCTCAACTTCACGCAGACTAAGGTTGAACCGCAGATAAAGCCACACCGCATGAGCAATAATCTGTGGCGGAAAACGGTGACGCTTGAAGATGATATCTGATGTCTGCATCGCCAAAATTTACGCCCAAACCGTCAGGCAGGCAACTGTAGCCCAGTTAACGTGACAACACCATATTTCTAACCTCCGTCGATAATATAATATTTGATTATAGATAGCGCAATAATTGGCATTTGACTAAGCGTTATCATGTTGAAATATTATGCATATAGGCGGCATGAAGGCAGCCAGGGCTGAGGTGTGGAGCCGGACGTAGCTGCAGTGCCTAACACCGAATCCTGCCTACAGCGCGACCTGTAGTTGGCACGATTCCATGAATGCAGGAGCAAGACGATGATCACACGTCGAGACAGAACACCAATCATGCATCGGTCAGTTGAATATGCTGATGTGATTTACTTCGGTGGCGTGCTGGCCGATGAACTCAAGGGCGCCTCGATGCGGGCCCAAACGACGCAAGTTTGTGCCAAGCTCGACAAATTCCTCGCAGAAGCGGGAACCGACAAGACGAAACTAATTTCCGCGACCTTGTTCATCACTGACATGAACCTGAAGCAAGAGATGAACGACGTCTGGACTTCTTGGCTCGACGCACAGGATTTGCCCGCGCGTGCGACGATAGGGGTTTCAGATCTTGGCCAGGACGTCCTGATCGAAATCGTCGTTACCGCAGCAAGGTAAGGCACGCCGAATTTTATCACCTACCGCGAAACGGTGGCTAGGCAGCGAGAGACTGTCGGCTCCGCGGGAGCATCCTATGTCTGAGAACCACAAAAAAGTAGGCATCGCTGGAGCCGGAATCGTCGGCGTATGCACGGCGCTGATGCTTCAGCGCCGCGGATTCAAAGTCACCTTGATTGACCCGAACCCTCCTGGCGAAGGTGCATCGTTTGGGAATGCCGGATGCTTCAACGGCTCATCCGTCGTCCCTATGTCCATGCCGGGAAACTTGACGAGCGTGCCGAAGTGGCTCCTTGACCCGATGGGGCCGTTGTCAATCCGGTTCAGCTATTTTCCAACCATCATGCCCTGGTTGATTCGCTTTCTGTTAGCCGGAAGACCAAACAAGGTGAAGGAGCAGGCGAAAGCACTCCGCAATCTCATCAAGTCCACGGTGCCTCTGATCAAGTCATTGGCGGAGGAGGCTGATGCGAGCCATCTGATCCGCCATGAAGGTCATCTGACCGTATATCGTGGAGAAGCAGACTTCGCCAAGGACCGCGGAGGTTGGGAACTGCGGCGTCTCAACGGTGTTCGCACGCAGATCCTCAGCGCCGATGCGTTGCGGGATTTCGATCCGAACTTGTCGCATGCGTTTACCAAGGGCATTCTTATAGAAGAGAACGGTCACACGATTAATCCGCAAGGGCTCGTGACCCTCTTGTTTCGGCGTTTTATCGCGAACGGTGGCGAATTCGTATCTGCGCGTGTCATCGGCTTTGAGACTGAAGGTAGGGCGCTTAAAGGCATTACAACCACGAACGGCGTTCTGGCCGTTGATGCAGCGGTTGTCGCAGCCGGCGCACACTCGAAATCACTTGCTAATTCGCTAGGCGATGACATCCCGCTCGATACCGAACGTGGATATCATATCGTCATCGCGAATCCGGAAGCCGCTCCACGCATTCCGACGACCGATGCGTCAGGAAAATTCATCGCGACACCTATGGAAATGGGGCTTCGCGTGGCGGGTACGGTTGAGTTCGCTGGGCTCACAGCCGCTCCTAACTGGAAACGTGCGCATGTGCTCTATACGCACGCTCGAAAACTTCTTCCAGCCCTCGCGCCTGCGAGTTCTGAAGAACGATATTCCAAATGGATGGGGTTCCGGCCGAGCATCCCGGATTCGCTCCCCGTGATTGGCCGGGCAACCCGGACACCCGACGTAATCTATGCTTTCGGCCATGGTCATCTCGGCATGACAGGGGCGCCGATGACCGCAACGCTCGTCTCAGAGCTCCTCGCAGGCGAAAAGACCTCAATCGACATTTCGCCCTTCGCACCAAACCGCTTTGGTATTGGCAAATCCAAGCAAACGGGTCCGGCAAGTTAAGTACTTACGCGGTCGTGAGTACAGCGCAGAGCCGGTGTCAAGATCAATCTGCACCTCGCAATCACCTCGGAGACGCGAAATGGCGCAAATAGAACACATATTAACGAGTCACGCCCCGAAGCCTTTGGGTCACTACAGTCAGGCGGCCCGAGCGGGTGGATTCATTCATGTTTCCGGTCAGCTTCCGATCAAACCAGAAGGCCAGTCGGAGCAATCTGACGATCTCTTCGATAACCAGGCCAGTCTCGTTCTCCGGAATTTGCTGGCCGTACTCGAGGCGGCTGGTGCGACGCCTTCTCATGTCGTGAAAGTCACAGCTTACATCGTCGGCGTCGAGCATTGGAGCAGCTTCAACGCAGCATATGCCAAGGCGTTCGGTGAAGCGCGTCCTGCCCGGTCGGTCGTTCCAGTGCCGGCGCTTCATCATGGATACCTCATCGAACTTGATGCTGTTGCTCTCGATCCGAGCGATACCGATCGAGGCGCCGCAGCGATTACAGCGTAAGGAGCGCGCTTGGATATGTACATTCCGAATCTTACCGACGTGCTTGCAGCACGAGCCTTAATCGAACCCCATATTCATCGCACACCCGTTCTCACATCGACATTCATCAATGGACTTGCTGGCGCCGAACTCTTCTTCAAGTGCGAGAACCTTCAGAAGGCTGGGGCCTTCAAAGCGCGCGGCGCGTCGAACGCGGTGTTTGGCCTGAACGACGAGCAGGCGAAGAAGGGTGTTGCAACGCACTCGTCCGGCAATCACGGAACCTGCCTTTCCTATGCAGCTGGTCGGCGCGGCATTCCCTGCACCGTAGTGATGCCGCGCACCGCGCCGCAGGCTAAGAAGGATGCGGTCCGGGGCTACGGCGGTCGTGTCGTCGAATGCGAGCCGTCAACCTCGTCGCGTGAGGCCGTCTTTGCCGAGGTTGTTGCCGAGACCGGCGCGGAATTCGTGCATCCCTATAACGACCATCGTGTCATCGCCGGGCAGGCGACCTGCTCTGCCGAGTTGATCGAGCAGGTCGACGGTCTCGACGCCGTGGTCGCGCCGATTGGCGGCGGCGGCATGGTGTCGGGAAGCTGCCTGACGCTCTCCAATCTCGCGCCCGGCGTAAAGATCTACGCCGCCGAGCCCGAGCAGGCCGACGACGCCTACCGTAGCTTCAAGGCCGGCCGCATCATCGCCGACGACGCGCCAGAAACGGTCGCCGACGGCCTGAAAGTGCCGCTGAAGGAACTGACCTGGCATTTCGTGAAGAACAACGTCACCGACATCCTGACGGCTTCCGAGCAGGAGATCGTCGACGCGATGAAGCTGATCTGGAAGCGCATGAAGATCGTGATGGAGCCGTCCAGCGCCGTGCCGCTGGCGACCATCCTGAAGAACCCTGATGTCTTTGCCGGCAAGCGCGTCGGCGTGATCGTGACGGGCGGCAATGTGGATCTCGACAAATTACCGTGGAACTGAGGAGAAGAGCATGAACGCGACGACTCAAACTGAACAACTCGACGTCGGTTTCGACGTGCCGGCGGTCCCCGGCATGGACGAATCCCAGATCCAGACGCCCTGCCTGATCCTCGACCTCGACGCGCTGGAGCGCAATATCCGCAAGATGGGCGATTACGCCAAGGCGAACGGTATGCGCCATCGCAGCCACGGCAAGATGCATAAGTCGGTTGACGTGCAGAAACTGCAGGAGAGGCTCGGCGGCTCGGTCGGCGTCTGCTGCCAGAAGGTCAGCGAGGCGGAAGTCTTCGTGCGCGGCGGCATCAAGGACGTGCTGGTGTCGAACCAGGTGCGCGACCCGGCCAAGATTGACCGGCTGGCCCGCCTGCCCAAGCTCGGCTCGCGCATCATCGTCTGCGTCGATGACGTTGCCAACATCGCTGACCTGTCTGCTGCCGCCGAAAAGCACGGCACGCAGCTCGAAATCTTCGTGGAGATCGACTGCGGCGCCGGCCGCTGCGGCGTCACCTCGACCGACGCCGTCGTGAAGATCGCCCAGGCCGCCGACGCGGCGCCGGGCCTCAAGTTCACCGGCATCCAGGCCTACCAGGGCGCGATGCAGCACATCGACAGCTATGAGGCGCGTAAGGAGAAGCTCGACGCGGCGATCGCCATGGTCAAGGACGCCGTCGAGGGCCTGAAGGCTGTCGGGCTGGAGCCGGAACTGGTTTCCGGCGGCGGCACCGGCTCCTATTATTTCGAGACGGGCTCGGGCGTCTATAACGAGCTGCAATGCGGCTCCTACGCCTTCATGGACGCTGACTACGGCCGCATCCTCGATAAGGATGGCCACCGCATCGACAAGGGCGAATGGGAGAACGCGCTGTTCATCCTGACCAGCGTGATGAGCCACGCCAAGCCCGACCGCGCCATCTGCGACGCCGGCCTCAAGGCGCAATCGGTCGACAGCGGCCTGCCCTTCATCTACGGCCGCGACGACGTGAAATACATCAAGTGCAGCGACGAGCACGGTGTGATCGATGACCCCAAGGGCGTGCTGAAGGTCAACGACAAGCTCAGGCTGGTGCCCGGCCATTGCGATCCGACCTGCAACGTCCATGACTGGTATGTCGGGGTGCGCAACGGTAAGGTCGAGACGGTCTGGCCGGTGTCGGCACGCGGCAAGGCGTATTGAGAACGTACCTGCGAAGCGCAACTGGGCGCTCCGGTGTTATTCTTGGAGGAGTCAATCCATGATCATCGTACCGGAGCGTCTGATCTCCGACCTCATGAGCGAGGCCGCTGTCTTTGAAGCCATCGAAAGCGTCTTCGCTGCCATGGCGCGAGACGAGGCCCGTAACTTCCCCGTCATCCGAGAGGCGATCGGCTATGCCGACGCGCTCTACGGCTTCAAGGCTGGCTTCGACAGTGCGGGGCTCGTCCTTGGGGTCAAGGCGGGCGGCTACTGGCCGGGCAACATGGCGAAGGGCTTGACCAACCACCAGTCCACGGTGCTGCTGTTCGACCCGGACACCGGCCGGATCAAGGCGGCGGTCGGCGGTAACCTGCTGACCGCGCTGCGCACGGCCGCCGCCTCGGCGGTGTCGATCAAGCATCTGGCCCGCCCCGACGCCCGCGTGCTCGGCATGGTCGGGGCCGGTCACCAGTCCGCCTTCCAGATGCGCGCCGCAGTGCGGGCGCGCAAATTCGACAAGGTGGTTGGTTGGAACTTGCACCCCGAAATGCTGTCGCGGCTGGCCGACACGGCGGTCGAACTCGGCCTGCCTTTCGAGGTGGTCGACCTGCCACAACTCGGGGCACAGGCCGATGTCATCATCACGATCACATCCAGCTTCGCACCGATTCTTCTTTCCGGGCATATTCGCCCAGGAACCCATCTCGCTTGCATGGGGACCGACACTAAAGGGAAGCAGGAAGTAGAGGCGGCTCTTTTCCCACGCGCTCGGCTCTTTGCCGATGAGGTTGAACAGTCCGTCACCATCGGTGAGGCGCAGCACGCGGTGGCGCAGGGATTGATCGCGACCGGCGACATCACGCCGCTCGGCGCGGTGATCGCCGGCCTGGCGCCGGGGCGGACCTCGCCGGAGGAGATCACGTTGTTCGACGGCACGGGCGTTGGCCTCCAGGATCTCGCGGTGGCGTCAGTTGCGGTGGATATTGCTCGGGCGCGAGGGCTCGCCCTGGAAGTGGAGCTTTAGTTCTGCGCGCGATTGACATTGAGGGAGATTGCTTGACGTCGGACTTGGATTGCCAGATCAGCCCGCACTCTGTAGTGACCGCGCTGAAGAATGTGCCCCCAAACCCATTTTCGCGATATCAGTCGTTCATGACGATGAGGATAACATACGGCTAGGCAAGCTTTGCTGAAGTCGATCGCTCCGAAAGAAAATTTCGAAAGCTTTTTCGAAACTCGACTATAAACTCGTTCGTAATCGAAGACGCTTTTATGTGCGTCGGTAGCACGATTGTCCAATTGATAGAGATTGGCGGATCGATTGGCCGAACTACCAAAGATGAAGAATATCTATCGGCAGTAAACGGATCGACGATCGAAACGCCGAATCCTGCTGAAACCATACCACAAACAATCATGGAGAGTGGAGTTTCAGCCTTAATACGTCTGATTATTCCTCGCTCGCGCATTATGGCATCGACCATGACATGCATTACCGACGGCTGTATGAGTGAGATGAAATCCTCATTGTCAAAGTCCTCGGGAACGATTCGCTCGCGTTCCACGAGCCGGTGTTGGAGAGGGAGCACCGCTACCATATCGCAGGGTGGCAGTTCTTCGATGGTGACGTTGGTGAGTTGCGTGTTCTCGACGATTCCGAGATCACAATGGCCGGTGCTGATCCATTCGAGGACGAAATGAGAATTCATGCCGTGAAGCGACATATTTAACGATGGCCTTTTGGCAAGAAAACCTGCGGCAAAGGCCGGCAGGAACCCGTTTGCTAGTCCCGGCAGTGCCGCGATGCGCAGAGAACCTCCTCGTCTTTCTCTCAAATCGCGCGCCAAGCCGGCGATACGCTCAAGTCCAACAAATGAGCGGTCGATCTCGCGATAGAGTGCCATCGCGTCGCCGGTTGCAACAAGTCGACCTCCAGAGCGTTCGAACAAATTCAAGCGCGTCTCGTATTCCAAATCTTTCACGAGCCGACTGACCGCAGGTTGAGTGATTCCGAGAATGTCCGCCGCAGTCGACACTGAACCGCTGATGATGACCGCGCGGAACGCCTCCACCTGCCTATGCTTCAGCATAATCTTCTCCATCATATAATATTTGCACATAGATCGGCCGCTATAATGCATTTGACCGGCAGTCACCTATCGCATTTATTATACCCTCTAGGAAGAGGCAGCGACGGTCAAAATGGTTTGCGTGAACGTCACATGCGACTGACCGTGTTGTGAGGCGGTGTGTCGTGGCCGGTGCCTTTTCTGTTTGGGAGCAGTCGCAAGGCAACGTACCAATTGGATATTGAACATCCGCCACATGGGTCTGCAACGCGACCAAGAAACCAGCAGCCAGCTATCTCTTTCTAATTGCAACCTCTGGAGGAATACGATGTTGAAGAAACTTTGTGCTTTTGCAGTCGTCATGACAGCAATGTGTGGTGGTGCGTCGGCAGATGATCTCACCGGAACGCTGAAAAAGATCAAGGACACAGGAGTGATCACGGTCGGCTACCGCGACTCGTCCGTGCCCTTCTCATATCTCGACGACAAGCAGCAGCCGGTCGGTTATGCTGTTGATATCTGCCTGAAGGTCGTCGACGCCGTCAAAGAGCGGCTCAAGCTTGATAAGCTTGAGGTGCGATTTAACCCCGTTACTTCGGCAACGCGCATCCCGTTGATCGCAAACGGGACCGTTGATCTCGAGTGCGGCTCAACCTTCAATACTGCAGAGCGCCAGAAGCAGGTGGCGTTCAGCAATACATACTTTCTGACTGCAAACAGGTTCGTTGCCAAGAAATCGAGCAATCTCAGCTCGATTGCCGACCTCAAAGGCCAGTCAGTCGTGTCGACATCCGGAACGGTCAATATCCAAGAGCTGAACGAAGTGAATACGGCGCAGCAACTCGGCATGAACATCATTGCCGCAAACGACCATGCGGAAGCGTTCCTTATGGTCGAAACGGGTCGTGCGGCAGCATTCGTGATGGACGACATTCTGCTGGCCTCGCTCGTTGCCGGGTCGCGCGATCCGTCCGGCTATGCAATCTCGCAGGAGGCATTTTCCAATCCCCAACCCTATGCAATCATGCTCCGTCGCGACGATGCGGAGTTCAAGGAACTCGTAGATGACGCGACCGCCGCGCTCTACAAGAGCCCGGAGATGCTGGATATCTACAACAAGTGGTTCAACCAGGCCATCCCGCCCCGCGGGCTTAACCTGAACGTCCCGCTTGACCCGGCATTGAAGCGCGCGTTCGAGAACCCTTCCGACTCCGCCGACACGGCCTCCTACCTGCAATAATTCCAACAACTGCCTCATGGCGAAAGAACGTCGCCATGAGGCTTGGAGCGTACGGAGGGCTCTATGAACTATAACTGGAACTGGGGAATTCTCTTCCAGCAATCGCTGGATGGGTCGGGTAGTTACTTGGAAATGCTGTTGCGGGGTCTGCAAGTAACGCTAGTCACCGCAGTAGGTGCATGGCTTCTTGCGCTGTCACTGGGTCTTGTCGTCGGGGTGATGCGGACGATGCCGTCCGGGCCTGCCCAAAGGATTGCGAGCGCATATGTGGAATTGTTTCGCAACATTCCTTTCCTTGTACAGCTTTTCCTTTGGTATTTCGTGTTGCCTGAACTGCTACCGCAAAGCATGGGCAACTGGTTGAAAGCGTTGCCAAATTCGGCGTTCTGGACGACGGTCTTGGGGCTCGGCTTTTATATGTCGGCACGAGTCGCGGAACAGCTCCGTGCGGGCATCAGCTCACTGCCCCGTGGTCAGAAGCTGGCGGGTGCCGCAATCGGGCTTACGACACCGCAAACCTATCGATATGTTCTGCTGCCAATGGCATTTCGGATCATCCTGCCTCCACTGACGTCTGAGTTCCTGAACACGATCAAGAATACGTCGGTGGCACTCACGATCGGACTGGTAGAACTCACTGCCCGCGCCCGAGCCATGCAGGAATTCACCTTTCAGATATTCGAGGCGTTCACCGTCGCGACTGTCCTTTATCTCACTGTCAACATCCTGGTAACGATCGGGATGCGCTACCTTGAACACCGGGTTGCTGTACCTGGCTATACTGCGGGGCGTTAACGATGTTCTATAGTTTTGACTTCGACGTCATCGCCCGTTCTCTTCCCTATCTATTCTGGGATGGCATGCGTTTCACGCTGCTACTGACCGCGCTCGCCACCATCGGGGGGATCGTGCTTGGAACCCTCCTAGCACTCATGCGGCTTAGCTCGATCAAAGCCTTGTCGACACTCGCCGGCGGGTACGTGAACCTGATGCGGTCTCTTCCGCTCGTACTTGTAATTTTCTGGTTCTACTTCCTCGTCCCCTATATTGGGGCCTGGCTCATCGGAGCGAGCCAGCCGATCGCCGTGGGCGCATTTGCGTCGGCACTCATCACGTTCACCCTTTTCGAGGCAGCATACTTCTCAGAAATCATGCGAGCCGGAATCCAGTCGATCCCTCGCGGACAGACCGGCGCCGGGTATGCAATAGGGTTAAACTACTCACAGGTGATGGGCTATATCGTTCTGCCGCAGGCATTCCGCAATATGCTGCCGGTCATGTTGACGCAAACGATCATCCTCTTTCAAGATACATCTCTCGTATATGTCATTTCGCTGACAGACTTCCTCGGTGCTGCTTCTAAAGTCGCACAGCGCGATGGTCGCCTTGTGGAAATGTATCTCTTCGCGGCGATCATATACTTCGTGATCTCATTCGCCGCCTCCTTCCTGGTCAAGCGCCTCGAAGCGCGCACAGCAATCATACGGTGATCAAATGTCTGCTACGATCCAATCCCAAGTGTCCCCCAACACCTCGCGTCCGCTCGAAGGAGCAGCCATGATCGAACTCAGCCATGTTAGCAAATGGTACGGGCAGTCTTTTCGCGTGCTGACGGATTGTTCGACAAACGTCAACAAGGGCGAAGTTGTCGTGATTTGCGGTCCATCCGGGTCCGGGAAATCAACGCTCATTAAATGCGTTAATGCCTTGGAGCCCATCCAAGAGGGGAGAATTGTTCTCGACGGGGTTGAAGTTACTGACAAGAAGACGAATCTTACGAAGCTTCGCTCCCGGGTGGGTATGGTTTTCCAACATTTCGAACTTTTTCCCCACCTCCGAATTTATGAGAATCTCTGCCTGGGTCAGATGAAGGTACTTGGCCGGCGCCGCGATGAGGCGATGGCAAAGGCTATGAAACTCCTTGATCGAGTTGGGCTGAAGGCGCACGCGGAAAAATTCCCTGGCCAGCTTTCGGGAGGCCAGCAGCAGCGCGTGGCGATTGCGCGTGCGCTTGTCATGGACCCGATTTGCATGCTTTTCGATGAACCCACCTCAGCACTCGATCCTGAGATGATCAACGAAGTGCTCGACGTTATGGTCGAACTCGCGCAGGAAGGGATGACCATGATGGTTGTCACGCACGAAATGGGGTTTGCGAAGAAGGTAGCAGACCGCGTAATTTTTATGGACAAGGGCGAAATTGTCGAAGATGCGACGAAGAGTGACTTTTTCGGCACTCCTCGAAGTGAGCGAGCGCAAATGTTTCTTTCGAAAATACTATCGCACTAATGCATCCGACCGCCCAAACCCTCAATTACCTACATCGTTCATAGTCTTTGTGCCCCATGAATCGACTGTGATTCCTTCTTTCACGTCGATCACGGAGGCGTCAGAGATACGAGGGGAAGCCGACACCAGAGTGCCTGGTAAACGTCCGGTGAGGGTGCTGGGCGATGTACTACGGCAATAGCCGTTGAGCTTCGCGGTTTCGATGAGCGACGAGAGCGACGCCCTTGTCCGCTTCAGCAAACAACCGGTCCTTAGAGCCGAATGCGATTGGCCGGATCGCCTGTTCGGTGGCGCTATTGCCGATCTCGACAGTACTGTAGTTGAAGAAGCGGCACGGGGACGCCCAGCGCGTACTGGCGAATCGGCTCCGCCGTGCTGCTTGAGTGCGGCAGGGAGGCGTCGCCTTAACCGGCTGGTGCGGATCGAGGCAATAGTCTATCGGCATGACTGACGATGCGTCCGCCCGATACAAACGCCACCGCTTTCCAGCCGAGATCATCGCGCATGCGGTATGGCTCTATTACCGGTTCCCGCTGAGCCTGCGCGATATCGAAGACCTGCTTGCCGAGCGCGGCATTGCCGTCTCGTTTCAGACCGTCTCAGAATGGACGACTAAGTTTGGCCTGAAATTCGCCCACCAACTCAAGCGGCGGTCGATCGGCAACTTCGCAGACAAATGGCATCTCGATGAGATGGTCGTATCGATCAAGGGCAAGAAATACTGGCTGTGGCGCGCCGTCGATGCCAACGGCTACGTTCTCGATGCTCTGCCGCAAAGCCGCAGAAACAAGGGAGCCGCTCTTCGGCTGATGCGCAAATTGTTGAAGAGCCAAGGTGTTGCGCCGCGCGTGATGGTGACAGACAAGCTGCGTTCTTATTCCGCCGCAAAGCGAGAGATCATGCTGGGGATCGAACACCGTTCGCACAAAGGGCTCAACAACCTCGCAGAAAATTCTCACCTTCCCGTTCGACGACGAGAGCGACGCATGATGCGGTTCAAGTCGGCAGGTCAATGCCAACGTTTCGTCTCAACCCACGGCCAAATTGCCAATCTTTTCCAACTTCATCGAAAACACCTGAATGCCGCTGATCATCGCCAACTCCGCGCCCTCGCCAGCGCCACCTGGCGTGAGATCGCGTTGCCGATCCAAGCCTGAAATTCAGGACAAAGAAATGATTGCCTCCTACGTCAGGTTAAGGCGACGCCACCCGATAGACTATTGCCTCGATCCGCACCAGCCGGTTAAGGCGACGCCTCCGCCTGTCCTTCATCCATCCGGAACTGTTCGAGAGGTGTTGTCACGTTAACTGGGCTACAGTTGCCTGCCTGACGGTTTGGGCGTAAATTTTGGCGATGCAGACATCAGATATCATCTTCAAGCGTCACCGTTTTCCGCCACAGATTATTGCTCATGCGGTGTGGCTTTATCTGCGGTTCAACCTTAGTCTGCGTGAAGTTGAGGAAATGCTGCTTGAGCGTGGAATCGACGTATCATACGAGACAGTTCGTCGTTGGATCGCCAAGTTCGGCCCCCAGATCACACGCAACTTGCGGCGGCGTCAGGCGCGCCCCGGCGATATTTGGTATTTGGACGAAGTGGTCGTCAAATGCGCTGGAGAAAAATTCTGGCTTTGGCGTGCGGTGGATCAACATGGCTCCGTTCTCGAAGAAATCTTGCAGAAGCGGCGTGATAAAAGGGCGGCAAAGCGATTGCTTGTGGCGTTAATGAAGCGCTATGGCTTTGCTCCCAAACGGATCATCACCGATAAGCTCCGCTCCTACGGTGCAGCAAAGGCAGAAGTGGCACCCGGCCTTGACCATTGGTCGCACAAGGGCCTCAATAATCGGGCCGAAAATAGCCATCTGCCGTTTAGGAAACGGGAGCGAACCATGCAAGGTCATCGGTCACCTGGAGCGTTGCAACGGTTCGTCTCCATGCACTCAGCGACCCGCAATTGTTTCTCTGTTCCATCTCGTCGCCGAGCCGCACACACAATTCGCTACCATCGCCTCGAAGCTTTCGATGCATGGAAAATTGCGGCCTGTTTCGCCTGAATATCTACGAGCCCCTGGCCTTTCCGGCCAGAGAAACTTAACGTGACAACACCGTCAAGGCAGCACTCGCCTGATTGAGATGAAAAGAGGCCGGGATGATCTCCAGTAGATCATCCAGGCGAGCTGTCCTACCTTGGCATCCGGCGTCGAAAGACGACCGGATGTTACGGTCGCTACTGCAGACCGCATCAAACAAACGTTGCGTCCAGCGCGGTTTTTTGGATTGTCGCCAAGAACGATTCCAATCCGAAAGTCGAAACGGCCGCCGTCAGCGCTGCAGGCGTTCCGCATGCCAGCGGATGTGATCCGCCATGAATGTCGAGATGAAAAGGTAAGAGTGATCGTATCCTTCGCGCAGGTTGAGCGTGAGCGGGATGTCCGCCTCGTCACAAGCGGCTTTGAGCAGCTCAGGGCGCAGGCCCGTTTCGAGACACGGATCGGCGGTGCCCTGGTCGACGAGGATTTCCTTCACGCGGCGGCCGTCTTCAATCAGCAGGGTCGCATCAAAAGCCCGCCATGCGGACGGGTCTGCCCCCAGAAACTTCTCCAACGCGGGGCGGGACCAATCGGCCGTTGACGGCTGGGTGATCGGTGCAAAGGCGGATACGGAAGCAAACCCCTCGGGGTTCTTCAGCGCCAGCGTCAGCGCGCCATGCCCTCCCATGGAGTGACCGAGTATGCTCTGGCGACCGAAATCCAGCGCAAGGCTGCTTTCGTCCAGCAATCTGGGCAGCTCTTCCAGGATGTAGGTTTCCATATTGTAGTTCGTGGCGAAGGGCGCTTGGGTGGCGTCCAGATAAAATCCGGCTCCCTTGCCGAATTGCCAGTTGTCCGGCTCGTCGGGTATGTCGTCGCCACGCGGACTTGTATCCGGGCAGACGATGGCAACGCCCAGTTCGGCGGCAACCTTTCGATATTCGCCCTTGTCCATGACGTTCTGGTGCGTGCAGGTGAGCCCCGAAAGATACCACAGGACCGGAACCTTGGCTGTCTGCGCCTGCGGTGGCATGAAGACTGCGAATGTCATGTCGCACTGGCAGGCTTCGGATGAGTGCGAGAAGAGATATTGCGTGCCGCCGAACGACTTGCTGGCAGAGATTTCTTTCATGACTGGTCTCGGTGTTGGCTTTAGATGTGGCGGGCCACTCGAGCGGCCCGCCTTTTAGGTCACGCAGCAAGAACGCCGGATTTCTTCGCGGTCCAGGTTGCAAGGAAATCCATCAGCGCCGGTGACAGGCAATCATAAGGCTCAAGGCCTACCTCCTTGAGCTTGACGCGGATGCCATCCATTTCCGACGGATCGACACCGCCCTCGATGACTGAAGAGACGAAGGCAGCGAAGCCGGGAGCCGGCCAGCCCTTGGTCTCGAACGGTGTTGTCACGTTAAGTTTCTCTGGCCGGAAAGGCCAGGGGCTCGTAGATATTCAGGCGAAACAGGCCGCAATTTTCCATGCATCGAAAGCTTCGAGGCGATGGTAGCGAATTGTGTGTGCGGCTCGGCGACGAGATGGAACAGAGAAACAATTGCGGGTCGCTGAGTGCATGGAGACGAACCGTTGCAACGCTCCAGGTGACCGATGACCTTGCATGGTTCGCTCCCGTTTCCTAAACGGCAGATGGCTATTTTCGGCCCGATTATTGAGGCCCTTGTGCGACCAATGGTCAAGGCCGGGTGCCACTTCTGCCTTTGCTGCACCGTAGGAGCGGAGCTTATCGGTGATGATCCGTTTGGGAGCAAAGCCATAGCGCTTCATTAACGCCACAAGCAATCGCTTTGCCGCCCTTTTATCACGCCGCTTCTGCAAGATTTCTTCGAGAACGGAGCCATGTTGATCCACCGCACGCCAAAGCCAGAATTTTTCTCCAGCGCATTTGACGACCACTTCGTCCAAATACCAAATATCGCCGGGGCGCGCCTGACGCCGCCGCAAGTTGCGTGTGATCTGGGGGCCGAACTTGGCGATCCAACGACGAACTGTCTCGTATGATACGTCGATTCCACGCTCAAGCAGCATTTCCTCAACTTCACGCAGACTAAGGTTGAACCGCAGATAAAGCCACACCGCATGAGCAATAATCTGTGGCGGAAAACGGTGACGCTTGAAGATGATATCTGATGTCTGCATCGCCAAAATTTACGCCCAAACCGTCAGGCAGGCAACTGTAGCCCAGTTAACGTGACAACACCCTAGAATAGGTTCGAAGCCGCCATCAACGCTCCCCAGAACAGCATCCTTGCCTACCCGAACACCTTCGAGATGGACCGTGGCCAAGGCTCGTCCATCAATGGCGCGCGCCCTTGCAACGACCAATCCTTGGACTGAACGCGAAAGCAGAAATAGCGTGATCCCCTCGCAGTCGGCAGTCCCTCCTGATGTCCGCGCACTGACGATGAAATGACTTGCGGAAGCGCCTCCCAGAACCAGTTGTTTGGTCCCCGTCAGGACATACGATTCATCGTCGGCCTTAGCAGTCAGGCCAACATGAGACAGCCGATATCTTGCACCTGGTTCGGTGTGCGCTACTGCGAGCTGCGCCGCGCCAGAGACCAGAGCGTCAACCAATTCTGATTTCTGGGACTCGACAGCTAACGACTTGAAAAGGCGCGTTCCATAGACCGCGCTTGCCAGATACGGTGCCGTACACAAATATCTTCCGATGGCCCTCATGATGATCATGGTTTCGATCGGGCCAGCGTTAAGGCCGCCGTCGGCTTCATCGAAACTCATTCCCAGAAGACCTAGTTCGGCGTAATTTGGCCATAGGCGGGCTTCATCGTCGGCGTCGGACACGTGAACCGGTTCGTGTTCGGACAGAAGTCTAACGATGCTCTCGTCGAGCATCTTTTGCTCATCGGCGTACTCGAAGTTCATAGTTTCAAAGCCCCAAAATTGTCTTGGCGATAATGCTGCGCTGGATCTCATTCGATCCGCCGTAGATCGAGACCTTTCTGAAGTTCAGGTAGAGGGACATTGCTGACGAGGTGTTCGTCGTTGCATTGTTGTCTGTCAGGGCAGAGGCAGGATCTCCCCCGTCCAACAGTCCGTCTGCCCCCGCGATTTCCATGAGGAGTTCCGTGGCGGCTTGTTGAAGCTGAGAACCTCGAATCTTCAGAATGGAAGACGTTGGGTCGGGTTGTGTGGTTTCCGGATTCAGCGATTGGCGTGCAAGCACTTGCATCTGCGTCATCTCCAGAGCCTTGAGATCGGTCTCCAGGTGGATCACGCGAGTTCGAAACGATTCACTGTCCCATACAGTCCCGCCTCCGGCCCGCGTTCGCTGCGCCAGCCTACGAACGCGGGCCACTCGCTCCTTAGAAAGACCGATGCGCGCAATTCCCGATCGCTCATTGGCCAAAAGGAATTTTGCATAGTCCCAACCGCGGTTTTCTTCGCCGACCAGGTTGTCTTTCGGAACCTCGACATTGTCGAAGAACACCTCATTGACCTCGTGTCGGCCATCAACCGTAATGATGGGGCGCACGGTTATCCCCGGCGATTTCATATCGACAAGGATGAAGGAGATTCCCGCCTGCTTCTTGACGTTGGAATCAGTTCTGACGAGGCAGAAGATCCAATCGGCGTATTGGGCGTAGGTCGTCCAAGTTTTCTGACCGTTCAGGATGTAACCGCCGCTGCCACTCCGCTCGGCCTTCATTTTGAGCGATGCAAGGTCTGATCCTGCATCCGGCTCAGAGAATCCCTGACACCACCAATCGTCTAGGTTGGCTGCACGCTGCAAAAAGCGCGTTTTCTGCTCCGTTGTGCCGAACCGGGCAATGACAGGGCCCACCATAAAACAGTTGAACTGCAGGGGCAGGGGGACCGCTGCGCGTTGCAATTCTTCGATGAAAATATAGCGTTGAATTGCCGTCCAATCGCGACCACCCCATTCCACTGGCCAATGCGGTACCGCGAGCCCTAGCTTGTTCAGGATGCGTTGTGAATCAATCAGGTCCTGCTTGCTTAGGGAATGTCCTGCACTCACCATTTCTCGAATGCGAGATGGGATTTCGCGGCGAAACAGAGCTCTAAGATCATCGCGAAATGCGATTTCGTCCTGTGAAAATGAGAGATCCATGTCGTTTGGCCCTTTACTTAGCAAGCAAGCTGGCGCGGATTTCGGCGGAATGCTCGTTCAGCATTGGTGGACGTCGAACTGGGACCCGGCTGCCATCGAACCGCCAAGGCGGTGTAAGAACTGGTGTTTCCCCCGCTTCTGGATGGTCGAGCTGCGTTACCAGTCCGGCCTCACGAGTCCGAGGGCTGGTAAGAGCGTCGTGTAATCCGACGACTTCACCACAGGGGATGCCCGCAGCAGCAATCTGTCTCAAAAGTTCCGACCGGGAATGCACTGCCAGCTTCGAGGTTAGCAATGGGAGCAGGGTGTCTCTGTTCTTCGACCGTAGGAGATTGGTTGAAAAGCGCTGATCGCGACCAAGATCTTGACAGCCAAGGACTTCGCAGAGGCTGGCAAATTGACGGTTGGTGCCTACGGCGATTACCAATTGCCCATCTGCAGCGTCGAAGACGCCATACGGGACAATTGAAGGGTGGGAGTTGCCAAAACGTGGCGGATCTTCACCTTTGAGCAGGGCCTCAAGCCCGTAATAGGAGCTAATCATTATGCCGCAGTCGTAGAGCGCCAAATCGATCCTGCGGCCCTGGCCTGTACGTTCACGCTCGTACAGCGCCCCCAAAATAGCCTGCGCGGCATACATGCCTGTAAAAAGATCGACAGCTGCTACACCAAACTTCAGTGGCGCTTGTTCTGCCTCGCCGTTAATTGCCATCAAGCCAGATTCACCCTGGATGACAAGGTCATAGCCGGGGCGGGGACCTTCAGAGCCGTAGCGGTCATAGCCGGAGATTGCGCAATAGATCAGCCGGGGGTTCAGTTGCTTAAGGGTATCGTATCCGAGCCCAAACTTCTCCATTCCTCCAGCTTTGAAGTTTTCGACAATGATATCCGCCTTCGCACAGAGCGTTCGTACGGCTTCGCGCCCTTCGTCGGTTGTAAGATCGAGGGCAATCGACCGCTTGTTTCGATTAAAGCTATAGTAATAGGACGTATTACCGGGTGAGATTTGGATTCCCCAATCTCGCGTGTCGTCACCCCGCAAAGGATGCTCCACCTTGATTACGTCTGCACCCAGATCGCCCAAGACCATCGAGCTCAAGGGGCCCGCGAGCACTCTCGACAGGTCGACAACTACCACGTTGGAAAGAGGCAATTGGCCCATTTCGTAAACCCCTTTGGTGCAATCTATAATTACATACCGTGCGGCCGGTAATAAAATATACGGCCACCAACGTCAATAGGATATGGATAGCCATGAAGCAGTCGACCAAAGGACCGGTGGGGCGGCCCCCAACGATGGACGCACCCCGGCAGACAATTCAGAGTGCAGCAGCGCGCCTGTTCGCAGAGAAGGGCTTCGAACAAACCTCTCTCCAGGATGTCGCGGACGCGGTCGGGGTTACCAAAGCGGCCGTTTATCACTACTTCCAGTCAAAGCAGGTGATATACGATGAAATCGTCGTCTATCTCCTGGATGGGCTGTATGATCACGTGCACGCGAAGATAACTTCTGACGAATTACCCCGAGATAAACTTAAGATATTTATGACGTCCCACGCGGAATTTTTTGAAACGCACTATATTGCATTCGTTGCATTATTTCACGGTACAAGTGGTATCGCTAGGAATGCCCGCAGCGACCGTCAACTCGAAACCCGAGACAGGTATGAAGCGCTACTTCGGGGCCTGCTTTCTGAAGGAGCAAGCACGGGGTGCTTCGCCATTGATGACATCGCGATTTGTGCCAAAGGTATCTTATCGATGCTGAACTGGATGTCGCGGTGGTACAAACCAGACGGTAGGCAGCATGCCGCCGCCATCGCTCTCAGCTACTATGAGATCATCTATCGCGGCGTGAAAAGTTGATCGCTCCAGCGCTGCCGCAAAATGGTCGAACAACTCAGACCTGGTGCCTATAGGCGGTTTTGAAGGCGACACCGGTTTCGCGTGTTTCAAGTTTCAAGCCAATTGACCATGTCTTTCCGCCGGGAAATGGTGAGCCTTTTCCAACAATGGATCCTTGCGCGACGGTGGCACTTGGAATGACCGGGTAGGGTGGGGAAGCCGAGCCTCGTGTGGCGAATAGTCAAATGCCTCGCGATAACACCTAGAGAAATGAGACTGCGAAACAAATCCGCTCGCAATTGCCACCTCAACCACCGGCATCGCTGTCTGTACCAACAATTGCCGAGCGAGCTCCAGTCGCAGTTCCATATAATAGCGCGAAGGGGAGGACCTCAGCTCTGTTCGAAACAGGCGTTCAATTTGTCTTCTTGACAGGCGAACATACGAAGCCAGGTCGTCCACGGGCATGGGTTCGCAAAGAGTTGCCTCCATTTTCTCCACCAGCTTCAGAATAATGGGGTTGGTTGTGCCAATCTTGATCGATCTAGGAAGTCGCTGCCGATCGTCGTGTTTACGGATGCGTTCAACGAGCGCTTGATCGCAAATGCTTGCAGGCACCTGCTCGCCGAATTCCTGGCTGACGAGGTGCAAGATCATGTCAAAGGAGGCAGTTCCCCCAGCGCAGGTATAGAACCCGCCGTCGACTTCATAGATGCCAGTAGTTGCACGCACATTCGAAAACCGTTCCACAAATCCCGGATAGTTTTCCCAGTGGATGGTGCAACGCTTTCCGTCGAGCAGCCCTGATTGTGCTAAGAAAAAGGCCCCAGTGCAAACGCTTCCCAGCGCGACTCCTTTGTGTCGGCTTTCGCGAAGCCAAGCGATTGCAGCCTTGTTGTTGTGCCTTTCCACATTGCGGCCGCCACACACGATCGCCATCGTAGGGTGCTTGTCGCCGCCCAGGTGACTTCGTTCGACAGCAATCGAATTGTGAACGGCGATTTCCAGACCGCAACTGGCCGTCACATTTTCACCATCGAGAGAAACAAATCTCCAGCTGTAGGCATTGAAACCGAGGACGTTATTTGCCAATCGAAGCGCTTCTACGGCGCTTGAAAATGCAATTAAGGTAAAATGCGGAAGCAGATAGAATACAATTGTACGAGGTGCTTTGTGGGCGGCGCTCATCTGAAAAATGACTCTTTCTATTAGGCCATTTGGTCCGAATACGGCCGAGTTGTTGGCCGATCCACGCATTCGCCACTATTAATCGCCTGCGATAAATACTAAAGGATGGTTGCGACATTTTTAGAGGATAAATGGGACGGTCGGTATGCAAGGCATCGCACGGCGAACTTCTCAAGTAGAGGGGAGACCACACCATGGCCCTCGGCTTTCGGTTGGGCTTATTCTCGAGCCTCGTTTCACGCTTGGGGCCTTAGCGAATTTCGTCGACGTATTGCGTCTAGCCGCGGATGACGGGGATAGGAGTCGCCAGATTCAATGTAGCTGGCAGCTGATCTCGCATGATCTCGCGCCAGTTACGTCC
>NZ_JBDIUZ010000004.1:0-156001 GCF_039631535.1 Ochrobactrum sp. WV_118_8
CGCCCCTTGCTGACGGGGTGACAGTGCCTGCGGCAAGATGATTCATGATGCAGTTCAGGTTGGGAAAATGGCCGCTTTTATGCTCTACTCAGCCTCATGGATTTACTCCCTCATGATCTGCCGGATGACGTTGACGCACTGAAAGCCATGGTGCTCGCAATGGCTCATGAGCAGGCTGCGAAAGAAGCTCGGTTGAAGGCTGCTGAAGCTGAGATTGCCCGGCTGGAGGCAGTGGAGAAGAGCGCCAACGAACGGATTACCAATCTGACATCCATCATGAAGGTTTTGCAGCGCACCCAGCACGGCCGGCGCTCCGAACGATTACGCCCTGGTGTTGGCGATGAACAGGTATCGTTTGCTTTCGAGGAAGTGGAAACCGGTCTTGCGGCGATCCAGAGCGAACTTGACGATGCGGCCAGAGACAAGCCGAAACGGGCATCACGTCCGCGCAAGGGTTTTGCGGCTCATCTCGAACGCATCGAGGAAGTTATCGAACCGGAGATTCCGGCTGATTGCGAGGGGCTGGAAAAGGTCCTGATCGGCGAGGATCGCTCCGAGCGCCTGGACGTCGTGCCCCCGAAGTTCCGGGTTATCGTGACACGCCGCCCCAAATATGCATTCCGGAACCATGATGGTGTGGTTCAGGCGCTCGCGCCTGCACATATCATCGAGAGTGGCCTGCCGACAGAGCGCCTGCTCGCCTATATAGCCGTTTCCAAGTACGCCGATGGCCTTCCACTTTACCGTCAGGAGGCAATCTATTTGCGCGATGGCGTCGAGATCAGCCGGAGTTTGATGGCGCAATGGATGGGGCATCTGGGCTTCGAGCTTCAGATATGCGCCGATTATATCCTGGAACGGGTCAAGGAAGGTGAAAGGGTCTTCGCCGATGAGACGACCTTGCCCACTCTGGCTCCCGGTTCTGGAAAAGCCACCAAGGCATGGCTTTGGGCTTATGCACGCGATGATCGCCCCTATGGTGGGAACAGTCCACCAATGGTGGCCTATCGCTTTGAAGACAGTCGGGGCGCAGAATGCGTGGCGCGGCATCTTGCCGGGTTCAACGGAATCCTGCAGGTGGATGGATATGGTGCCTATACGAGCATGATCAAGGCGCACGCCAGGGCTGGGCGCAATGAACAGATACAGCTCGCAGGCTGCTGGGCACATCTGCGCCGCAAATTTTATGATCTGCACGTCGGCGGGATCTCGCAGGCTGCGACGGATACGGTCATCGCCATGACCCAATTGTGGAAGATCGAGGATGAGGTTCGCGGCAAGAATGCCGACATCCGTGCCAGGTTCCGTCAGGAGCAGTCCGCAACCATTGTCGCCCGCCTCTTCGACCTGTGGGAACAGGAACTGGGTAAAGTCTCGGGCAAGTCCAAAACCGCCGAGGCGATCCGCTACGCGCTCACCCGGCGCGAGGCCCTGGAACGCTTCCTCACCGATGGCCGGGCCGAAATCGATAGCAACATTGTCGAGCGTGCGATCAGGCCACAGACAATCACGAGGAAAAACAGTCTATTTGCCGGAAGCGAGGGCGGCGGACGGACCTGGGCCACACTGGCCACGCTTCTCCAGACATGCAAAATGAACAGCGTCGATCCGCTCGACTGGCTATCACAAACACTGAGCCGCATCGCTAAAGCCTGGCCTGTAACCGAAATCGAAGCCCTTATGCCTTGGAACTTCAAGTCTAGCGCCATCGGCTGACCGCTTACGATGAACCAGAGTGCCATCAGGAGATTGAAAGCGATAAATGACCATTTGAAGAGCTTACCCATGAAACCACGACGTGGTTTGCGCAATGCTACACCGCAACTAGGGCATTTGAACGCGCTATCACTAACATCCTTGCTACACTCCGGACATTTAATCATTGCCATATTAAGTCTCTCCTACTGCTGTTTTGATATATCGCTGAAATGGAAAAGGAACTCAGGATCAGTCATAGCTCCCCTGATTGTTAGGCTAGTTTCACGGATACCGTCTTGTTCCGAGCGAAGGAAACTTCCCGATATCTCAACGGCATCCCCAAGCGTCATTTTTGATAGTTGGCCGTAAAGCGGAGTGCCTTTTTTGATCATGGTGTTGTCCACCAGGTCCGAGAGAGCGTTATTCCATGTGACGACTTCAACTGCTGGAGAGAGACGTACTGAGATGATTGCGTGGCCATCTGTATTCGTTTCAAGTCTGCTAAGCGTTCCCTTCCAGCCTTTAACCGTTAAACTCGAATCCAGTGACGACATAAGCGCAACACGACGCTCATCACGAAGGCTACTTTGCTGGAGCTCGTTCGCCGTCGAACGAAATCGTTGTGAGAATTCATCTATGGCCGAAATAAAGTTCTTCTGACTTATAGGCAGAGCTAAAGCAGTTTGGGGCGATGATGTATGTCTCATGCTGCCAGCTTTGTCTGTGGACTTTTTTGGCGACGCAATGGCCGCAATTACCACAATTGCCAATAAACCGCCCCCAAGCCATTTAATGGCTTTATAACGGGACCGCCGTGCGCCGCAGTTTGGGCACATCTTAGCTTCAATAGATATCTGTTTGCCGCATGACTTACATGCGATCCACAAGGACTTCGATTGCATGCAGGCCCCCCTGATAAACCGAAAATAAATATACCTACTGTATATTCCAATAGAAATATTCAGTTTTAATTTGAAATGTTGTAACTCGCGAAGGAGATATTGTTCATAGCATTAACTAAACCACGACCGAATTTTTGCGAAAATTGAGCGTTTATCTTCAATAATGGCACTGAAGACATACTCAACTCGTTTGCCTCCCATCACGTCACTTAAAGGCACGGCAAAAGTGGTGGTTTTCTGATCGTCAGAAATTGGGCCTGATGAAGAAATGATCTTTGGCCCAGAAATTTTCCACTTAAGCGTATGACCATTAAGCGACTTGGAAAGCATGCGATCCATGTCTGAATCGCTAGTATTCGCTTTATTGTTGCCCTTCATTGATACCCAGACCTGAGCAACGATATTATCTCCCTCTTTCGTTAAATGAGGAAGCATACCGCCTTCTTCGGGGGTGAAGGGTTTGGAGTTCATAGCAGCGATTAGTTGATCTGTGTTGCCCTCGATATGCCATTTACACGTAACCGTGTTGTCGTTGACCTGCATGTCATTTTTCATTGAAATGCCGCTCAATGCTTTTTGACTTGTCAAACCTGAACAGAAACCTTCCGGTGTTTGTTCCGCGAATGACAATGCCGATTTCATGACCGAAAGATCAATATCAAGCGTAGTCGTACCATCCTCGTTGATCGACAACGATTGCTGCATATCGAAGCATCCCGCTAGCATAAAAGCCAACGGAATCAGCGCTGCGCCCTTAAACTTCATGTTTCCCCCATGAACCCCATAAAGCCCGTATTGCTACTGGATTACCAACCCAATGACGTATTGCCAATATGAATTATCTGAAAAATGGCGAATTCTTCGGGTTTTGTTCTTGTAATGCTTAAACATTGAAGGTCGTCAGGGACGCTGGCCGTCATAACCAGATAAAAAGGATTTGGCTTCGTTTTGACGGTCATCCAAACTTAGGACGAGGGGGTCGATAGGATGGCTCACTGAGCCATTGAACGGCATCGCATGATAGAGGGTCGTTCTTGCGCCAATTGTTGCATGCAAGGAATTTCTTCCCCGACGTTTTCGACGTTCGTTCAAGCATGAAACCTTTGCCGCATTTTGTGCAGTTTGGCGCAGGAGAGCTATTGCCACCCTTGACGTCAGGCTCGGGGATATCAGCCTTCGGCCAAACTGCGTATCCGCAATTTTTCGGATCGTCTTGACCGAAATACTGATTGCAAGATTGGAAATCACGGCCGTCTCTGGTCTTGCGGTATACCAGTTTGCCTTTCTTGCATTTTGGACAAGCAAGGCCCGTGACATCCTCTTCCTCTTTCGGCCAGAACGCATGACCACAGTTCTTGGGATTGTCTTTACCAAAATATTGCGAACAGCTCAGGAAGGGTTTGCCCGCCTTTGTCTGACGGGTAACCATCTTACCCTTCTTACACTTCGGACAGGTCTCACCATGGCCTTCAATCGGCTCGATCTTGACACCCGAAGACGAACCGCCCGCTGTTTTCTTCGTCTGGATGATCGTCTTTAGGCTTTCCACGAGTTCGGAGATAAATTTGTCGGCGTCGTCAGCACCTTCGGAAATCGCCTTCAGCCGTTCTTCCCATGCCGCCGTCAAACCAGGCGAAACGATTTCCGAACTCAGTTTCGATGCCTGATCGATCAGAGCACCGCCCTTGCTGGTGGAAGTCAGCTTCGTTTTGCCAGCTCGAACCAAAAGCCCGTTCTTAAGAAGGCCTTCAATAATGTTGGCGCGCGTCGCTTCCGTTCCGATGCCTGATGTGTCTTTGAGCATCTTTTTCACAGACGGATCGGTGACGAACTTGTGCACCGCTGCCATTGCGCCGATGAGCGTGCCATCATTGAAGGCAGACGGTGGTGTCGTTCGTTTTGATGTGACATCGGACTTTGCAACAGAAACGGAATCTGCTTTCGCCATAGTTGGCAGCGCTTGCGTTTCGTTGTCGCCTTCTTCTTCATCATCGTCGACCGCATTAGCACCGTAGACGACTTTCCAACCTGCATTAGTAACCTGCTTGCCTGCCGCCTTGAACTTTTCGCCTTCCACCTCGATCATTGCGGATAACGCATTCCATGTATGATCACGATGGAACTGGGCAATGAAGGCTTTGGCGATAAGTGAGAAGACCGAGCGCTCCATCGGCGTCATTTTCGCAATAACGGATGCCGTGGCGTCCATAGTCGGGATAATACCGTGGTGGTCACTGACCTTGCTGTCGTCCCAAGCTTTCGATTTCAGATTCATATTGGCAGCGGACGCGGCATCCTTATGCTCCATGATGCCAGCCAAGTTCTGCATAATCTGTGGAGCCTCGCCTTCCAGAATGGATTTCGGCAAGTATCGACTATCCGAACGCGGATATGTCGTAGCTTTGTGGCGCTCATATAGAGACTGTGCGACTTCGAGCGTTTCCTGAGCAGTCAATCCGAGCTTACTGGAGCATTCGGACTGCAACGCTGAGAGCGAATATGGAAGAGGGGCGGACTTCGACTTGGCGGATCTCGTGAATTCGATGACACGTCCGTTTTTTCCTGCAATCTTGTTGGTGATGGCTTCAGCTATAGATTTGTCGATCAGACGACTCTCGCTATCGAGACCGCTCAAATCCTCTGGGATCACCAAGTTCGCAGAGAAGTCGCCATTGGCATGCTTGAAAGTCGCCCGAGGCAGGTAGTGGTCGACTGGTTTGAAATTCGCGATCTCGCGGTCACGGTCTACAACCAGTTTCAAAGTTGGCGTCTGCACGCGGCCGATGTTTACGACACCGTCAGCGCCTGACTTTCTCCCCTCAATGGTGGAGAACCGAGTCATATTCATCCCGTGAAGCCAATCAGCCTTAGAACGAGCGACAGCGGCATTGAAGAGATTTCGCTTCTGGGAGTTCGGGAATATGCCTTCGATAGCTTTTATGACGTCTTTCTCTGCAAATGAGGACACCCAAACTCGGCCGATTTTCGAGCCAAACGGGTCAATGCCGTTTTCTTCCAGCAGTTCGTCGACCAACAACTGCCCTTCGCGTTCAGCGTCGCCTGCGTTGATGATCCGCTTTGCTTTCGGCAGCAGGCTAACTACGTGGGCAAGATGAGCAAGCTTGGATGCCTGTCTCTTTTTGGCTTCAGCATTCTTGTCGAGGACGCTCTGAGATAGCGAATGCGGCGTTCGCTGCCACTTTTCAGGCACGATTGGCAACGTGGACATCGACCATTTCTTTAGGTCGGGATCGTAAGCTTCAGGCGAAACCAAGCCGTACATATGTCCGTAGAGCCACGTAATAGCATCGTTGCCGACTATCCAATGGCCTTTGGATTTTTCGGGCTTGATGCCCAGCATCTTACCCCGCGCGGTTGCCAACGCTTCAGCCAGATTGGGTTTCTCAGCGATATATAGATCTTCGAATTCTTTAAATGCCATGTGTTACTCCTTTAACAAGCATAATTGGCAATTATGCTGTTGGGAGCTTGCGCATGTGTCAAATCTGGTGAGCGAGTAGACCGCTTACGACCGAAAACATTGGGATTTCAGAGGTTTGTCGGCGGAAACAGTATCTGGCCCACGGCAAAAAGGTAAAAAGTTATATAACTATCTCACTTTGCACTTGCCATCATGTTTGCACGGTTATATACCGAGATCAACCAAGCGGAGGGCAACATGAACTTGACAGCACACGCAAGCGCAAGAATGCAGCAAAGGGCATTCCCACGGCATGTAGTAGAAGCCATCGTTCAATACGGTGCTGGCCAGATTGTTCGGGGTGCTGAGAGCATCATGCTGGACAGGCGAGCGCTTCGCATGGCTGCCGAAGTTGATAATCGTCTCGCAATCGAACTGGAACGGTATCGCGGCTCTTACGTGATTGTCGGGGATAGCGGTCAAATCGTTACCGTTGCCCGCCGTAAACGCCGCCTAAAGCACTAATCATCGTCTATCATCATACAAACTGGAGAACACGATCTTGGCTCAGGATCTCACAATCGCACGCGCATTTTTCGACAAAATTGATGGCCAGAGCGCCAGCAACATTTTGATCGATCCCAAGCTTTCCATTGAAAGAGATGGCAATATTCAGGTCTGCTATGCACCATTCGATCACATTGAGCGTTCAGCACGTCTGGTAATCGTTGGCATCACTCCAGGGATGACACAGGCGGTGAACGCATTGAATGCCTTGAATGATGCAAAGCTGGCAGGCAAATCCATCGAGGAAGCCCTCCGCACCGTAAAGATGACGGCCAGCTTCAGCGGAGCTATGCGCTCCAACTTGGTCGAGATGCTGGATTTCATTGGAGTGGCAGATATCCTGAACATTCAATCAACGGCGTCATTGTTCGAATTCGGCTCTTCAGACATGCACTTCACGTCTGCGTTGCGGTATCCGGTGTTTGTGGCTGGAAAGAACTATGCGGGCAACCCTTCGATGCTGAAGACGCCAACGCTCCGAAACATGGTAGAAACCCATTTGGCTGAGGAAGCACGGCTGCTCTCAAATGCCATCTGGTTGCCGCTTGGACCGAAGGCCGAAGAAGCTGTTCTGCATCTGGTAGGGAAGGGGCGGTTGCCGAGAATGAATGTTCTCGCTGGGATGCCGCATCCGTCAGGTGCCAACGCTGAACGAATTGCAGTATTTACTGGCCGTAAACTGCCTGAACATGCATCTGCGAAAACCGATGCAGAGAAACTACTCCGGGCAGCGACAAAACTGAAAAGTCAGATTGCAGGCCTCAAGCTGGGAGAAGCCGCATGAGCAAAAACATTCCATTCACTTGGGAACAGGTCGAATCCGACATCAGGAAGGCGATCTGGGTTGCCATCGAAGCAATCGGCATCTTCACTACCAAGGAAGCGTATTCCGAAATGCTCGGCGACGAGAACGCTGACGAAGACACATTCGACATCAAACGACACCGCATTTATTCGATTGTGCAGCGCTGCTACGATTACGCATACCAGCTCTCCGGACACGAATTGATAGAACCTGAAGACTGGTATGAAGCAGAGATGCTTCTGAATGGCGGACTTCCTGTCTACACCCACAATCAGGAATCCCCGCTCATGTCGAGCTTGGACTCGCCACTCCGCACGGTTCTGGAAACCTTTTTCGCTCGATACAAAATGAACGTCGAGGGAGGTGGTTTGAATATCAAAGAGCTTTCTCTTCTGGCTGGGATGACAGAATCCGTCGCGAGGGCATCCCTAAGCAAAGAAGGATTCAGGCTGGACGGTAGTGAGCTGGATGCGGCTGAAGCTCTGCGATGGCTCACAAAGCGAAGAGGCTTCATTCCAAATAGAGGCGATGCCCTTGATGGGCAAAAGAAGGCTATCGTCGAAGGGCTGGTCTTCGATCAGTCGAAGACTTTCAGCGAAGTCATCTCTGAACTGAGCAGGCGATATTGCACCGACATCTTCGAATTCACACAGAAGATGCCGGACTCCGACAGGGAATGGGTATTGGCGTTTTTTAAACGCGATAAACCCGACATCCGGCTCGATATGTTGAAGACCATTGCTAAGGAGTTGGAAGCCCCGGAGGCCATGTTCGTCGGCCGAGCGGTTACGCATCTTCTCGGATAGACGTCACATCAGTCGGAAGCCATCCATTGTTGGTGGCTCCGACATATTGTTCGGATCGCAATCGAGACTATGCGGCGTCGGCGTCATCTTCGACCGGAGTTTTCGCCTATTTTGTCTGCAATGGCAAATTAAGCACTCGGGGATCATAGCCAGCCGTACACCATTCGCTCGCGAGTTGCTTGCTTGCCCGATCAAAGAGCATGAGCAAATATGACATGTTTCCCGCAAACCTGCCTTCGATGTCAATCAGCAAGGTGGAACGTTCGGGAACTCGGGTGAACTGCTTGCTGAAATCCTCAAGCTCATTTCTGTCTTTTAGCAACCGATCAATGGCAAAAAAGAAAACCAGGTCAGCATCATCGTCAAGTGAAAGCCGTGGCCGAACGAAAGCATCAACGACAGGGCCGACCAATTTAATACGGCTCGCGACCCCAAGGCCCACTGCATCGAGCCTTACATACGAAGGCGACAGGTTTCCATTATAAAACTGTTTGATTTCGATTCTTCTGTCGAGTTCGTCATCGCACATCAAAGCGTGACGCATGAGCGTTTCGAAATCAACTCGCTTTTCAAAAAATGATTGCAATCTCTCGCGCCCCATAATGCCCCAACGCAGTTAGCTTCAGCAAATCTTGAATTACAACCTCTGAAAATACTTAATCACACCAATGTGACTTCTGCGTGCATTGAAGAGGTGCAGTACCCAGAAACTCGTTTTCATCAGCATGTAAAGCTGCATATATTGCTTTGGGGTGATAGCAAGACGGGGCGGACAATGAAATCGGGTTTCAAATTTCTGGCGACTACGATTGCGATTATCATTTTGATGCCAGCTCCGTTTGCGATGGCCGCCGATATCCGGCCTGTTGAATCCAAAAAATGCAGATATTTGCTGTCAGGCCCCATCGTGAAGGGAGACGATGAAAAAATTGACGCCATCGTCGCGAAAAATGGGGATGGCGTCGATGCAGGCAATAGCATCTGTCTCGATAGCCCTGGCGGTAATTATCTGGCTGGCAAGCAGCTATATGATGCATTCATGGCTGATGGTTTCGCGACCTATGTTCGTAAGGGAGACCAATGCCATTCGGCCTGCGCCATTGCATTCCTAGGCGGTAGCCAATGGGGCGATTTCAGACATCCGTCAAGGATGATGGAGCCCGGTGCTGTTATTGGATTTCACGCGCCTTACGTGAAACTTGAATCCGGCAAAAAATACGATGCAGATTACGTATCAGCTCTTACGCGCGCCGCTTTTGGAATTGTCAGCTCACTGATTACGGATCAGGAAGCGTTAAAGATTTCCAGACGGTTCCTGACCGATTACATCCTGTTTGACTCCGAGGAAACGAGAGCCATCCAGACCGTCGAGGATGCAGCTCATGCAGGGATTGTAATCGATACAAAACCAAAGAAGATTCCACTATCGCCCGAAGCTATTACTCATGCATGCGAAACACTGTTTGGTGTTTATGGTAGCAATTTCATAAACCCCGACACGGCGACTTCGCCTGATTTCCGAACAGAAGACTCCGAGTTTTCAAAGAACACCTCGGAGAAAATCGAGATCGATAAAGCAAGCTGGATCAGGGTCAGCACGCTTCATGACTGGGAAACACCTTATCAGACGGCGTCCTGTGCATTCAGAGCCGAGAACGGTGCCAACGGTGATATCGAAGTCATCCTCTGGTCAAATGACGTTGCAGAGGAACCGAAGTTGGAAAACGCACTTCAAACTTTGAAGACGTCGGTTCCATGGTGGTATTTTGTGCCGAAAGACACGAGGATTGAAGATCTCGGTAAGTAGGTGAAGCAGCGACGAAGAAATCCTATTCGTTATCCCAACTCTCCTCTCAAGAATGCAGCCACTAAGTTCGGTTGGGCGTTAAGTTGGGAGCGAATTGGAGCATTGTGGGCCTGACAGGTTAGTGCTAGTTTTATAGCAATATCTGGGTTTACCAATACAAGTGCTCGGGCTGCGTCGATAATTGGAGGACGTTTTAAAACTTCTCCAGCTACCCCTGCGCCTAACATAGGTATATTATTTATGATACCTATTACAGCACTTACTTGATTTGCATAGCCAGCCGAGACGGCCGAATTAATATAATTGATCGCTTCTTGCGCGCCTTCATTATGACCCCAATCGGTAGTGCACCATTTCATCTGTACTCTAACAAATTCTCTTTGAGGATCAGATTGCGGCAATTGAACCTGTTGGTTTGGTGTTTGTACTTGACGGCTTGGTGGTATGGGTAAAACTGATATTCTCGATGGATTGAATGGTGGAACACAGATACCGCGTTCACAAATCCTATCGCCTTTACACTGGGTATCAAATGAACATCCTTGAATTTCCTGCGAATATACAGATTGTATAGTGAGCGATAAGACAGCAGTAACAAGTACGACATTAGTTTTGGCCATAAGATCCTCCCAATATTTAATTTTGCTGTTATTCTTTGATTGAAGACTGAGAGTTTGCATATCATTCAGGCATTATGGTCTACGTGGATACAATGGTTAATTCCTCCCCCAATTGGGTGAGGTGCGTGACAACCTACTTTCATATATTCTGTACGTCGGGGCATTACGGACTGGGGAACCGTCAGAATGGATATCGACATTGTAAAATTGGATAGCGCCCTCGACAGAGCACTTGAAGCTGCCTTTGACACCTCGCTGTGGAAGGAAGTCATTGGTGGAATAGCGGATGCCACGGGATCGTTTGGTGCGAATATCATTCCAGCATCGAAGCGGAATCCCGATCTGGTGATACATACGGAATCCTTGTCGGCGGCTTTCGAAGACTATTTCAATGATGGCTGGTATGCGAATGAATGGCGGTTGCGGGCTTTGCCGTTTCTGAAGAGGGGAGGGACAGCCTGCGATCAGCAATACACGCCAAGGGATGTCTTTGAGAAAAGTGCATATTACAAATTCCAAGCGAAGTATGGCATTGGTCGCACATGCATGATTGGCTGGAATGCTGCTCCAGATGACCTCCTGGTTTTGACATTGCATAGACGGCTCGATCTGGATTTCTACGACGAAGACGAAGTCGCCATTTTCACACGGATGCGGGAGCGATTGATGATGTCAGCGGATCTCATGCGTCAACTACATGAAAGCCGACTTGGCGGCATGGCCGATGCATATGAGATGGCTGGAGTGGCGGCAATCTTCTTTGACCGTTTTGGCAAAGTCACTCAGGTGACATCGGATGCCGAAGCAATGCTGGGCAGGGACCTGTCGGTTGCAAATCGCGAACAGAGGTGGTTCGGTTTGTCTGAACAGTTTCGGGCGTTTCGTTAAGTGGATTTCCGCCGCGATTATGCCGCCACCATCATTGGTGTCAGCGCGTTGAAGTAGACCTGATCCGGCGTCTGCCGGTCAAGGGATGAATGTGGGCGTCGGCTATTGTAAAAGGTCAGATATCGACCGATGCCGACGCGGGCCTCAGACACGGTCTTGTAGGCGTGGAGATAAACCTCCTCATATTTGATCGACCGCCAGAGCCGCTCGACGAAGACATTGTCCCGCCACGCGCCCTTGCCATCCATCGAGATGGCGACTTCCGCCTTCTTCAGCACGGTGGTGAAGTCAATGGACGTGAACTGCGATCCCTGATCTGTGTTGAAGATATCCGGCTTGCCATAGCGGGCCAGCGCTTCCTCAACCGCTTCGATGCAGAAGGCCGCTTCCATCGTGATCGACAGTCGCCACGATAAAACCTTGCGGCTGAACCAGTCCACGACGGCGCAGAGATAGACAAAACCACGCGCCATGGGGATATAGGTCAGATCCATTGCCCACACCTGGTTGGGCCGGGTGACCGCCAGCTTGCGCAGGAGATAGGGATAGATTTTGTGCCCTGGCGCTGGCTTCGAGGTGTTCGGGCGGCGATAGATTGCCTCAATGCCCATCTTTTTCATCAGCGTTGCGATATGAAGCCGCCCAGTTTCCAGCCCTTCTCCTCTCAAAAGCCCTTGCAACATCCGACTTCCGGCAAAAGGGTAGTCGAGATGCAGTTCGTCGATCCGCCGCATCAAAGCCAGATCGCTGTCCGACACTGATCGTGGAGAATAGTAGACGCTGCTACGGCTGAAGCCGAGAAGCCGGGCCTGCCTTGCAACCGACAGCTTGTGCGCGCGGTCAATCATTTTTTTCCGCCCAGCAATCCCGCCTTGCCGAGCGCACCGGACAAAAAATCGTTCTCCAGCGTCAGTTCGCCGATTTTGGCATGAAGCGTTTTGACATCAACGGTTGGCCCTGTCGGTTCCGCCTTGTTCTCATCACCGAAAACGCCGGTCGCCCCCTCAAGGAGCTGGTCTTTCCACTGCTTAATCTGGTTGGCATGCACGTCGAACTGCTGGGACAATTCCACCAGTGTCTGCTCGCCTCGAATGGCGGCAAGCGCCACCTTTGCCTTGAAAGCAGGGCTGTGGTTCCGGCGTGGTCGTCTCGTCATGGTATCTCCTGTTCTCGGCATCTAAGCCGAAGTCAGGCAGAAATTCCACTTATCTCCGCTGTCCAGATTTCCCGAACCACCTCTAACTGAAATCCCAACGCCACAACGAAACATCCCGAATACGCGAAATAATGCAATCCGTCGTCGACGAGAAATGGCTTTTACCGGATCCAAAGCAAATTGGCCGTGTTCTGATCGAGCGAGAAGGCAAAAGCCCATTGATGTTGCGCATACAGCGCCTGGGCGGGAACCTACCGGATTTCTTCGCGAACGCTATCGGAATAATTCTGCTGGACGATCCCGATAACGATAACGTCGCATCGCCCGAAATGCTCAGAACGGTTTTCAAGCTGACACCGAAGGAAGCCGACATCGTCAATAAGCTCTGCCGAGGCATGTCTCTTAGAGAGATCGCTGACTGCTCTAACATGTCCTATGAAACTGTGAGAACACACCTGAAGTTTGCCTTCTCAAAAACGAAGACCAACAGGCAATCTGAATTGGTTGCGTTGGCAAGCAAGATCAGTCCACGAGACTGAACCGCCGAAAGAACCGAGTCCAGTCGGTTCCACGGCGGTATATTGCGCGAAAGAGAAGAGGAATGTCGACCTCAATAAATAGATATAGCCGATAAAGGTCGGAATCCTTTATCTCAGTGTCAGCTTACTCGGGTCTCCGTGCATTTTTATACGATTTTTTCCGAGCATGTTGGAAAGCATTTCTACTCTCACCATTAGGCGTTCTTTTTGCCTGCCATCATATGTAAAAATAGCTAGTCGTGGTTCAGGGTCCAAGTCCAACTCAATCGATCCATCTGCAATACCCTGTAATGCACAATTGGTGCGCTCGGTTGACCGCATTGTATTAATATCGTTTTGGAATTGGCAGACGGCACGGTATGCATCTATTATCTTATGCTTATGGCGTTTAATCTGAATAGAATACCTATTTATCTGATCAATAATTTTATTATTGAACAGGTCTGGGTTTACATATAGTTTTGCTTCCCAGAAAACCAGTCGGTAAATCTCCTTCGATTTCTCCAGATGAACAATATCAATGCGATCATGCTTTGATTTTGGCCCATTGTCCGACTGTACTGGTGGCTCGGCCGATTCATCGGAACTCTGTTTCAGCGAAAATTCGATATCTATGACGTTCGGATTTTTCGTGAGAATGCTCGAAACGCCATAGCTTTCACTTGATGGCGGAGAATAGTACAAAGCTGCCGCTTTGATAGATTTAAGTGTTTCGCCTGGCACATACTTCGTCTGCATGCTTTCGGCGGGGGTATACCGAAATTCCTCATTTTCAAGAGATATGTATGACCGTGATTTTTGGGGTTCCTTGATCAAATATTTGACATGGGTATGGGGAATTGCTTTGCCATTCTTGAACTCAATACGGTGCACTAGCGCTCCCTTTGCATAGGCATCTACACGGTTGTCGCGCAATGCAAAGAAAACGTCACTGTCCTGAAGAGCATCTTTGAACCAATTATCATCACCTGCTGTTGCTAGGCGATGGAGGATTTCCATATTCTCAGGTTTTATAAATCGTCTGAAAGCTTCGCGTTTATTTGAACTCATTCTCTGCTTCTCTTCTTAGATTTCTTGGGTATGTACAAGCTCAGTTTCTTGATTCAATCAAAGCTCAGGCTTTTGCCGATGGAACCTTTTTTGAGGGTGACATAGCGTAGATTTCCGTCGCGTGGGTTTTCACTCACACAAACTCCGTCTCCGTCGTTACCAACTCCACACCACTGAGTGGATACACTGTTTGTCGGATCTAATATGGACATTACCTCGTCCTGGTTCATGCTCGGAGATAATTCATCTATTTTACCGGTGTTGACCAATCGTTGAGCAACATCGTCGGCAGGATGTTCACACATATCAAATGCGGAGCAATTAAATCTAATCTCAGTTGTAGAAATCCGAACTTGAGCGGAACCCTTTGTGCAAAGATAAGCTCTTATACTATCTCCCTCCGGTGTCCCTTTCTTAAATAAACTGTTTGTCTCGCCAATGCACTGGTAGCCATCGGAATTTAACTGGTTGATCATATCAGAATAGTCCATCGACCAATCCAAACCTTTAAGGGATATCGGAGCGGCGAACGCGGCGCTCGAAAAGATTACCATGGACCCCAGTAGACATGGAATTATAATGCGCATTTCAGCCCCCATATTTGGATGTTTCACCAACATTGTACATTGATTGTTACACTTGCAGCCATTCACCGTCCTTTGAGGGAACGACATTCTCGAAGAGTTCGGAAAACCGCTCCGGGAAGAACGTATGAATAGGAACCAGCCTCTTCGGGGAAACGGCAATTGCATATCGCTGCAAATCCTGAATATCGGCATGGCCCGATGTGTGGATTGTCTCCATAGGAACACCTAATGCTTTGCAAGTAGCGATAAACTTTGTTCCGGATTCCTCCTGCAAGTATCCGTCCCATTGCGACCAGATAGCTCGCGCGCCTTCCAGAGCGCCGATCTGAGACAGTTCGGTCATCATCCACGGACGAACGATCATTACTGAGCTCGAAGCGATATTCGTCAGCCCTTCGGGATAAATCCGGCGACCTTTGTAGCCGTCGACCAAATGGGCGATCCCGTTGCGAACAAGATGGCGTCGTTGAAATTGCGGAATGAAAACCTTCACATCGTCCCAGCCATCTGATGGCTTTGGAATAGACGCGGTCTCTGTTGCCTTCAGAACTTCGGCTCCGTATGCATCAACCAGTAGCTGACGACCATTCCGTTTAGCTGCTCGATAGACGCTCACCACGCGGTCGATATTCTGGACGGAACACGCAACCAACAGCATCCCGGACGTTCTCGTAATCGCTTCTCGCAGGCGCTCTTCAATCTCGGTTTCGGTTTCAAATCTTTCTGATGCGGTCAATCGCCCAAGGCTGGATCCTTCCATCAGCATCACGTCAATGGCTTTAGGTGGATTGTCGATGAAGCCTTCAAACATCCGGGCTTTCCGACCATGTCCGCGCACATCGCCTGAATAGAGAACGCGTTTTCCCCCAGCTTCTACAACCAGGCTGTAGGCATCAAAACCCGAGTGATCCATGAGATGCGGTGTGATCTGGAATGGCCCAATCTCAAATGTTCTTTTATGTGAATAGGTGATGGCATTCGGAGGCGCATAGCCGCCTGGCACAAATGGTTCGGCAGCCTTTAAAATGGATAGGGTTTTGTGCCCCAGATAGACAGGAATCTGCCTATCTACCTTTGGCAACAATCCCCAATGATCCCGATGCCCATGACTGAGAACGACGCCCTGAACGTTGTGAATATCGGATATGGTAGGTAGTTCGGCGTCCTCGTATTCGACATCGAGCGGTTGTCCTAAATCAATGAGAATTCTTGCTCCGTCGTGCTCCAGCTCGACGCAAGAGCCGCCAATTTGATCGCTACCGCGATGGATGCAGATTTTCATATTTCCCCCAATAGCCCTGCTATATCGATCATCTGTTTTGATTGTCAGTCAAGGCAAGTTTTCAACACTTCGATAATGTGGGTCGCCATCAACTGTAACCTGCTCTTCGGGCAGCTCGAACGCGCCCTTTATTAAGGACAACAAATCTTCACGCATGATCTTCCCATCACATAAGAGCAGAAATCTGCGCGTGTTTCGGCAATATGAGACGCGGCCGCGTGGCCATTCCTCATATTCGAAGGCGTTAGTAATGCCTCTTTCCAATGGCGCTACCTTGGATTTTCGCCAGCGGTTCCAGGTAGTATAATGCCCGGTGCCGTAAGTGATCATATCGCCATATGGCTCGCCTTCTGCAATCGGGCAGGAAGCAGACAGAAGCCTGACGCGGCCCTGCCACTGCACAAACCAGAAGATACCCACTTTGCCGACGTTCATTTCATCCATGCGAGATCCCCTTTTCAGGCAGTAGATGTTCTCGCGGCACTGGGACGGGATTAATCCACTCGATCTCGCCTAACCTCTGGAAGTGAAGGATGGCGTTTTCAATCACTCTGCGGTCGATGAAAGGTTCGTCGACAACGATGTCCAAGCCGACCTCGTTGGGAAAGCTCCGGTTGATCTTGAAACACTCGTAGATTTCGGAAGTATCGAAACGTTCCGACTGTTCAGCATCGAGAAACGCGGCACGGGCGGTACTAATGAAGGCATTCCAAACGGTTTGACCGTCAGTGCCAACAAATAGAAAATCGAACCAATCCGAGCTGTCATCCTGCTCATCTAATTGCAATTGGCTAGTGAACAGTCCGCCATAAATCGGGGTGTCCTTTAGAATCCGCCATCGCCAGCGAATGAAGGCATCGCGGCGCTTGCGATAGGGCAGGCTTACGAAAGGGCGTTTGATACGATCCAAATATGGATACTCCTGATCGAAATCGCGGGCAGGATCGCTCGCCAATGTAGATACATTTCAAACGCCGAGATATTTACACCTTTTTGTCAAAAAGATTCCGTGTGGCGGAAGTGCAACAGTTTTGGATGGGTTTGGGCGTCGTCTTTGACGAGTGTTCGAAATCCATGAAATGCTCTTTCAGTTCCGAACCACTCGATCAGACAACGCCCGTATACGACGTCATCCTACCGTCTTCATCGAGGTCGATGAAAGCACGTTTGCCGCGTTTGCCAACAGCCATAAAAACCAGCTTACCTGGATGAGCCTCCAGAAACCGCAAAGCTTGGCCGTCTGGCGCGTAATGCGTGATGTCCTTGCCTTCGGTCTCGGTGAACCCGTTATCGCTTAGAAAGCGCTCGTTATGACGATTGATGGCGAATGCGCGGAGGCGCTTAGGACGCTGATACAATCCAGTCAGCATGCCAATTCCAGCAAGGAAAGCGGTAACAGCAGCGCCAATCATGATAGCCAACATGATCACGCCACCTGCCTCGATTTCTTTCGAAGTGACAGCAAGGCCTTGGAAGGCAAGGAAGGATGCCGCGATAAAGCCAATCGCAATCAACAGGATGCTGCCGATATAAGTCAGAAAGAGGGTGCCCAGGACGCCACGGTCATGTCCTCTGACCAGACCTCGGCCGCCAATGAAAGGGCAAAAGATGACAGCGAGCAATAGCAACAGATTGCCGCCATTCTTTTTCGTGCCTTTGTAAATATCGCGTCCCAATGAAAGCCCGAAGCCTGCAACAGCGGCTCCCCCGACACCAGTCGCGATCAAAGCTAATGTCGATTTGTTTTTACCGAACTTCATGCCTTACCTGCTTTTCTGACAAACAATCGCGTCGTACCTCTGGTGAGGGAAAACAACAGCCACGCCGCCCACAAAACCCACCCCAGAACGCCAATCATCAGTGCTGCTAGCCAGTATGCCAGTTTGCCCAGTTTGATAGCCGTTTTGCCCAGTATTTTGACGACTGCAGAGGTTTGTTCCCCGAACTTAGATGTCAGCTTAGTAAACCGCGAAAGATCCTTGGCATCGTCGGCATGCTCCAGCACCCGAAAGGTTGTCTTCACTCCGCCGACCTTGGTGATCACAGTGGCATTGCTGACAAGTGTTCCCACTTCGGAAGCGACATTCGGCTTAATTGCACCCTTGAAGCTCATTTTGGCAGCGCTGGCGTCAATGGGCATCATGCTCTTGATCAGGGCACTGAAGCCCGAGAAGTCGCCCTTCATGACGTCAGACCATTTTAAATTCGAAACAGTCGACCGTACTTCACGGATAGCTGGTGTTCGGAAAGTTGGAAGCTTGACTTCAGAAAGTCCCTTCCGGAGCGCGCTCACATCGACCAACTCGGATGCCAGATTTCCAACACGGTTTCGAAGTGGTTTGGAGAGTTTGCCCGCCTTGTTGGCCGTTTTCACAACGGATGCGCCTATGTCGACGGCTCCGGAACCGGGGACGACCGTAGCCAATCCAAAAAGTGAGAGGCCGAGTGTGATCTTATCGTAGTCCTCGCCCATGACAATGTGCGTTCCCTCATTATAGATGTCCCGAACATCCCCCACGCCAACATAATCGGCTGCCAACGCTCCGCCAATTGCCGCCGCAGAGTTAGCTTCCCCTGTTTTCGCACCGTTGATGAACTCGGTCAGATTGCGTAGTCCAAATTGGAATACGGATTCCTTTGTCTTTTCTACGAGTTCAGCAGGGATTTCATGGCCGCGTTCCTGGGCAAGGGCAACAAGGTTACCAGCCTCGGCGACATCGTCTTCCGCGAGTGATTCCTCGATTTCAGCAATGAAGTCGTTGGTCGTCAGCTGATTCAAGCGATATTCTGTTATCGCCAATGGATCCCAATAATTTAACGCCAGTTTTAAAGCGGCAAACTGCGAAGACGAATAGAAGGCCACCGCTGACGCAATCAAGCAGACCGCGCTTGCCGCTCGATATCCCTGTCGCATTCTTCGTAACAGTGCCATGCTAAACCCCATCCCCTGAGATTTGGATAGCGCTAATTCAAGCAGGCTTCAACGGGAAATATGACGACGGCTTCCACTTAACCGAGCATATGCAGCTCGCACCATTACCTTCGTGTCAACATTGGATTATCCAGCGATCTCACGGTCAGGATCGTTAACTCCGAATGTCGCGTAGCTTTCATCGCCTTCGGTATGGACAGCAATGACGGCAGAAGCTGGTAGTGCGGTCTTAATCGAAAGATCGAAACCGAGCCTTTCGGTTTGGAAGCCATGCCTTTGAGCGAAACCGTTCACGATGTCTTTGGCGGCAGAATAACAACCGAAAATTGGCTGACCATTTCCATCCGTAAGAGGAACGGCAATTTCGAAGATGCGTCCATGGCCGATAGATTGCACGCGTGTCAGCAGATCAGGATCTTGGCTCTCGTCTATCCAGAAATACCCGACCTCGCCGCCCCAGTTGTCCAAGAGCAGGCGGACTGAACTGTCCCCGGGACGGAAAGCGCCAGTGGTCATCCAGAAACCCTGTCGAGCACGCAATTGCTCGGGATCATTCAGCGGTGAAGATGAGAATATGCGATCACCTTCTTGGATAGTCAGATGTCCAGCACTTACAAGACGTCCAACCCGTTCCGACAAGCGAACAAATGAGTCTTCTGTGGTAGGCGCATAAAACCCGTTCGCAAAAACATCCTCGACCTCGAAGTCGACCATGCGGGTGTAGTGGAACGCGCGAATTGTCTTGCTAGACATCAAGTCGGCCAGATCTTCGCGAATTCGACTGTAATTGTCCGCGAAGGGATTTCGATTTCGACGTTCATATCGCTGGAGGCGTTCCAGATGATCGTTGGTCTGCTGTTCGTAACGATGAAATCGGATGATCGTTTCTGAATGCTCTTTCAGGAATTCAGTGATGTCTTCAGTGAAGGTCTTTGCGTTCCAGGTATCTATGATTTCTGTCGTCATGGTGTGCCAGTGTTTGATGTCGATTTCTGGTTATAGGTTTCCGTGATTTGTCTCTCGGTGTCGATGGGGTTTTGTTGGTGTCGGTGTTGATAATTTTTGACATCGGATAGGGTGAATATTGATGTCGATTTTGATGAAGTTCGATGTCCGATATTTTCTTCATGATTTCCCATGAGATTCATATCGACATCGGGGTTGAAATGGATGGATGCCCCGTTTGGGCATTGAGCTTACACAGGACGCATTGCATGTGCCTGTGTCGATTGCATCGAGCTTAATAGAGGTCGAAACCCCAGACTTTGTGGTCGAAATCTTAGTGTTAACACCTTGACTTTCTTGCCGCCGGTGGCCAACATTAAGAATATAAGCGTTAAATACTTATTGGTATCCGGTTCCAACCTCATTTTATTTATATAAAATTGTTCAACCTGATGACCAACTGTAGCGCATCAGGAGACGAATATTATGGCTAAACAAATTTCGACTAAGGAGGACAAGTGGTCAACGCTTGGTTTGAAGCTGAGACCTGAAGATAAGGAAATCGCGGACGCATATCTTTCCAACTGGGGAGCTTTACGTGGCATCAGTAAGGGCGACGCCTTTATGCATCTGATCCGCAAGTCTCAACGTAACGAAGACGCTTCCGATAGCATGCTGTCCCGGATTCATGAACTGTCAGATTCCATGTTGTCGGTGGAGCAGTCGGTATCCGAGATTAAAACAGTGCTGAAGCTGATAGCATTCCGTGGTGATACTGATGCGGTCATTCGTTACTACAATGAAGTAAACGGTTCCGCTTCCAATCAGAACTCGATTTCATCCCGTGAAGATACCGATGCCGTTGATGATCTGAGTCTGATCGCGATGTTTTCCCAGATCAATACCTCAAATGACGACGAAACGAGTTCGCAAACGGGCTTGCATCATCGCGGCATTGGGACGGTTGCAGGCACGAAACGGGTCGAACGCAATTTCATGAAGAAACGCCATTCTGCGAACTGATTGATCCATAACTGCTTTAAACCTAGAACGCAAAAGGAGATAATAATGATCACGATCTACAACAGAAACAGCAACCAAGATACGCCGGAATGGATTGCCGTCTTTTCCAATAATCAAGCCTATTATGAGCGCTACCGGAGAGCGACTAGTCATAATGTTGTCGTTGCTGAAATCCTGAAGCAAGAATTCTGTGATGCTGCATTTGAAACGTTATATGCGGCCACACCTGACGACACCAGTTTCGAAATGGTCGAATTCAAGAATGGCCCACTCTTCGAAATCCGTTTTCGTATAGACGCGACGCTTGCGAAAGACCTGGAGGATTCCGGCACATATTTGTTGGCCATCGAACTTTTCGATAGTTGCCTTGAATTGGCACTGGAAGCCGCAGACAAGCGCAAGAAAACGAGGAGTCGCTAATATGGCAGTCGGTGTCTCCTCAGTTCACATGATTAGTTACCTGACCAAGAATCCTAGCGAGGAGACGGACGTCAGCGCTGAGGAGGTCATCGATTTTGACCAGCAGACTGATATTATTAATCAGGACATCGAGGCTCTTAAAAAGTCGGATTCGCGCAATCAGACAGGCAGTGATTACTATTCTGCTGGGACGACATCGGATCAGAATGGTGGCACCTTTTTCAGACCTGCGCTGACGGATCAGGCGCTGGCCAGCATTCTTAATGTCAAGGAAGGCACGAAAGCGAAGGTTGGCAACGGGCTTCGCATTCTGGATGGTGTCGAGTCAGGTTCTAAGTTGTCATCTGCTGTTGTTCGCAGACTGGCAGAAGGCCGTGACCCAGTCACCAATGAAGTTTTGGCACCGAAGACGGCCAAGTATTTTGATGACCTTCGTCGGCATCCAGAGAAGATGGTCGACAAGGACGGCAATCCAAAGAAACTGCCACGTGTCGGCGAGGATCTGACGTTCAGCATCGATAAGCAGATATCCGTTATATGGGCATGGGCGCGTCTTAAGGGCAATCAGGAGCTTACCAAGAAGATCGAGAACGTGATCGAGCAGTCGGCCGCAAAGTCTTTGCAGGCAATGTATGACGCCGGACAGATTCAGACCCGTCGTGTGATGAAAAAGCCAATGTTCGATGCGAACGGCCAGCCTATCATCAACGAAAAGACCGGAAAGCAGAAGACGGAAAATATAGAATGGTTTGAACCCGTTATCGACTTCACTGCTGCTTTATATCTACACCAGACGGCCAGACCTACAGGGGATGGCACATCACGTGGCGACCCCCAGCTTCACGTGCATGGCTTGATCATGAAGCCAGCCATCAGGCAGGACGGTACAGTCGGAGCCGTTGAGAACAACTCTCTCTTCCTCATGCGACCTGTTGTGGACGGGCTGTTCAAAACAGCTGTCATCGAAGGCCTACAGAAGTTGGATGAGTTCCGCGATCTGGACTTCGAGATGGGCGAGAAGGGCCTCAAAATCAAGGCTGGCGATCAGGCTCTCTTTGACAGCATCGTCGACAATTTCAGCAGTCGGAAGCGTGAAATCGACGCCGCCTTGGAAGAGCGAGGCCTATGCCGTGCAAACCGGGAGGCCGCTGAGATAGCCGCTAAGAGCACCAGAGGCTCGAAAGACGACCAGCCACCAATCGAGGAACTCGAAAAGGACTGGAAGCGCGATTTCGATAAGCTGCTTGGCGACACCGATCTAATGTCGATCCTGTCGAAGAAAGAAGTCCGACAGGAAACCCGCGAAGAGAAGATCGAACGCGTCGCTCAGAATGCCATCGCACGTCTTGGTGGGCATCGCACCATTGTTAGCGAAGTCGACGTGCTGGCCGAGACGGCTCGTGCGTGTGTGTCAGAATTCAAGTTCGAAGAAGTGCAAGAGATCGTCCGACATGTGAAAGAGAAGCACCTTTACATTGCCGAACCAGACGCCGATCAGCGTATCCAATGGGCGGTCAAGCATCTCGCTGAGAAGGAAACCCAGTTCCTGCTCGACATAAAGAATGCTCCAGAAATGAAACCGATGCGTTCAGATCAGGAAATCGAAGATGCCTTAGCCGAGATGCAGGCCAAGCATGATGCCGACCCAAAAAACAATAAGATGCTCAATGAAGAGCAGGTTGGGATGTATAAATATGTGCTGTCGAGCAAACAACAGCTGGTCTGCGTAGAAGGCAGTGCGGGCACTGGCAAGACGTTTTCGATGTCCACAGTCCACGAAGCTGTGAAAACCGCTGGAAGACGTATGCTTGGACTTAGCCCATCATGGAAGGCCGCGAACATTTTGCGCGATGACATTTCACTTGGCAATGATGCATTTTTTGCGACCGCCAAGTTTATTGCAGAACACCGGGCTGGCAAGGTCAAGATCGATGCAAACACCGTCATCGTTGTCGACGAAGCAGGTATGATGGGTATCGAAGACGCGCAGTACATTCTGGAAGCAGTTAAAGCAGTTGGTGGCCGTCTTATTCTTCAAGGTGATACCATGCAGCTATCGCCAGTGGCAGCGGGTGATCCACTCACGCTTGCGATGCGCCTCAACGGCGGCTACCGCCTCAACAATATCGTCAGACAAAACGACAACACAAATGAGGAGACCAAGCGTCTGACGGCTCGTATGCGTGAGGCATCCGGTGAATTCGTAAAGTCCGGCCTCGAAGGCCTCAATAATAAGAATCCCGAAGGCTCCAGAGACAACGCCGACGACCCAAATAAGAAGCCTGCGAAACACAAAGGCGACCCCCATATCGCCAAAGCTCTCGGAATTTACCAAGAGGAAGGCCGTATCATTTTCTCGAAAACGGCGGGAGATGCATACAACGAAGTCGCGCAGCGCTATTTGCGGAATGCTCATTTGGAAAAGGGAAATCTTAAAGAATGCCTGGTCGTCAGTAATCGTAACAAGGACGTCCATGCTCTGAATCAGAACATCCGCCGTGCAATGATAAAAGCAAGCCACTTCGGAGATGTGGAAGTCGAGTTTGATGCTTATCGACGCGATGAGAAAGAGGACACAGTCGGCCATAAGCTGAAATTGAGGGCAGGTGAGCGTGTTATTTTTGGTGGTAAGCAGTTCACTGTGAATGCCGCCAGCGGATTGATGGTCAACAACTCCGATATGGCAACGGTCGAGAGGGTAACCCCGCGTAAAGGTCAGGAACCGCTTATCACCCTGCGTTTCGATAAAACTGAATCCCATCGCGAAATTCTGGTGACTGTGACCCCTTCACAATTGGCAGCCGAAGACCGTTTCGCTGATCGCAAGCCTCTACCCGTATTGCAGCACGCTTATGCAGTCACTGTACATGCCGCTCAAGGAACCACTACCAACCGCTGCATTGTCGCCAACGTCAATGGCATCGATTATCGTCTCGCCTATGTTGGTCTCACCCGTCATCGTCATGATGCCGAGATGGTCGTCAACATAGGCCGTATGGAAATCAACGCTCTCGTGAAGGACGGTTTGATTATCCGCGAGGAAAACGGGAATCTAATTATTCCACACCCGGAGGACAAAGAAGACATCGTCATACCAGAGGATGAGTACAAGTTCACTGAGGATGACTATATGAACCGCTTGATCTTCGAAGCATCTTCATCTGAGAGCAAATCGAACTTTTCTGACCTCAGCTTTTACAAGACCAAAGACGGCCTTGATGCTTTTCTGGCAGACACAAACAGATTCCAGACCCATGTCGAAAAGTTGCGCGAGGAGGGCAGGCTAACGGAAGCCGATCTGGAACGCCGTATCATCGACAACAAAGCCCGTCTCGATAGCATGAGAAGCGCTGCATCGGTGTCAGGCACCCTGTCTCAACACGATATCCAGAATTTGACGAACGGCACCCCACAGTCTTCAAGCGATAACGCTAAGCAAAGTTATGCAAAATCGTTTGTTGATGGCGTTGTATCTAACAATGCTAAAAACACGAATTCAATCACTATCAATCAGCAGCCCAAAATGGAGGAGCTCACCGAAATCAAGAGGAGGTACAACGTGACTGAACAGACCTTAGAGAGAATGAAACTGGATATCCCGACTTCGAATATCAAATGGGATTCGGATTTGGAGACCAGATATCGGAATGAACTGGAAATGTTCATGATTGAACACGGTGCGGTTCCAAATCCCAAGCAGAAATCGACGGCGTCGTCGTTGGCATTCTGCGATGGCGTAACGAACGGGAAACCCAACAATGTCTGGAATATGTCCCGCATGAAGGATGGAAACTGGATCTACAACCAGTGGAATGATTCCGGTCAGAGTGGTCGTCTGGAAACCTGGCTGATCAAAAAAGGCGTCGTAAAAGACTACTTGGCCGCCGAGGCATTGCTCTCAGAAAAATTCCCACTTCATGCCGTCCGCAACGGGCAGATGAAGAGTGAGGCGCTTGCCATGCGCATTGTGCAGGATCCAAAGCCGAAGGAAATTTGGGCGGCTTATGAGCATTCTATCAAGCAGCAGACATCGGTCTGCTCTTTCAAGCCCGGATATGGCGACATGGATGGCCTTGAAAAGCTTCAGCAGGCAATAGAAGAAGGTAAGTTATCCGGTGCCTTTGGTGACGTCGAAAAGCGCGCCAAGATTGCAGAAAAGTGGAATCGGGTGCTGGTTGCAGGCCAGAAACCCGATGCTACCGAGAAAGAAATCAAGCGTGCGGATGCCGCCCTTGAGATGATCAATGCTGGCAAGACCATGTTTGAGTACGAGTGGAAGCACGTTCTCGAAGAGTCCCGCATCACGGATAAGTATCCGAAAGAGCGCGCTCTCGACCGCACGACGATGCTGGTATTCAAAGATGACGTCCGTCGATCCGCATTCTATGATCATTCTACAAAAGACTGGAAAGACGGGCTGTCTTTCGCTCACCGTGACGTCATCCGTTTTGGCACAGTGACTGGCATCGAGACAAAACTGCCCCCGGCTACCACTCGCAGTGGCAATGACGCCATGACTTCAAGCTTCTCCCAATTCGGCGGCAAGGGTGCCGCAATGATGGGGTTTAAGAAGTCGTCTGATATCGAGCATGTAGTCATCTGCGAGTCCGGTGTCGACGCGCTTTCTCATTGGCAGAAGAATAATTTGCCTGCTGAAGCCAAGGACTGGACAATCAAAGAGAGAAACCAGTTTTCGGATGGGTGGTGTGAGAAGAACAAAACCCTGTACCTGTCAGTATCGGGTGGAATGTCCAATGTCGCCGAGGAAGCCATTGAAATCCTGGCCAAAAAGAATCCGAATGCGAAATTCACGGTCGCCATGGATAACGACATCGCTGGTTACGGCTTCCGAGATAAGGCACTTGCGGCAATCCAGCGTGGTAACCCTAATGCAGAAGCCAAAGACGCATCTCTTCCAATTTTCTACAAGGATTTCAATGATGCGGTAAAAGCCGATGCTGGAAAGCTCAATGGCACCGTTCGTTGGCCAGCTGATATCGACAAAGACATCGTGCAGAAGGTCATGACGATGGCAACGGATCGGCCTCATGAGCTCCTGAAGGTATCTGACGCTGATCTCGAACGCTATAAGACAGAAAACATCGTCGCGGCCGCTAAGGAATTCAAGGCAGCACATCCACACTTCGATGATATGCGGAATGCGGCTTACGAAAAGGTCGGGATTTCAAGAGAAAATAGCCGTCAATGGGAGCCTGAACGCTTCAGGGACACCGGATTCAGCGACAAGCAGATTGCTTATATCCAGACTCGTCGTCAGGAAGTCATGGATAAGCAGAAAGAGGCCGTCGCCGATCAGCGCAGGCTAGTCGAGGCCATAAGGAATTCGGAAAAGAAGTCCGTTCAGACGCCTGCTTTCACCAAGCCTGATTTCAAGAAGCCTGCAGAGGTGGACGTCTCCAAGCCAACAGTTGTGACGCCTGTTAAAGCATTCACGCGCCCAGAGCCAGAGAAACGCCGTCCAGATGCCGCGAGACCATTTGGACGTCCAGCGGGCACTATTCAAAACAAAGTTCGTGAAGCTGACGCCAAGGCGCAGGAGAGGGCGGCCGCAGAACGGGAACGCTTACGTAGAGAGGCCGAACGCGCTGCTGAGAAAGAGAAGCCAGCGGTGGCCAAATTTTAATTGAAGGGGAGGAGGAGCAGTTCCTGACACAAGGTTCATGCAAGCCTCGGTCCTTATGGTGAGAATTGATGCTTCGGGGGTAGCTATGGGTTTGTACGGAATGATGCGTACGGGCGTTTCAGGGATGAACGCTCAGGCAAATAAACTGAGTGCGGTGGCAGACAATATCGCGAATGCCAGCACAAATGGTTATAAGCGCGGATCGACTGAGTTTTCGTCTCTGGTGCTGCCATCAACGTCTGGCAACTACAATTCCGGCAGTGTCCTGACGCAGGTGCGTCACAACATCGGTGCGCAGGGCGGATTAACATCAACGAGTTCAACGACAGATCTGGCTCTGGATGGCAATGGCTTCTTCGTTGTGCAGGACGCCAGTGGCATGCCTTATCTGACGCGGGCTGGATCGTTCGTTCCCGACAAGAATGGAGATCTGGTGAACGTGGCTGGCTTTACGCTGATGGGCTATCCCTATCCGTTCACTGGTGCGGGTAACGGTTTCGATGGCATGGTGCCTATCACACTGGGACAGAGCAGCTTTCCTGCAGAGCCGACCACCAACGGCACTTTCACCGTGAATCTGCCTGCGAATGGTCCAGACGTAGGGCAAGCAATTGTCAATGTTCCACCATCGGAGAACAGCCCGTATAGCGCGTGGAACCGCAAGCTGACGACGGCTAGCCTGAATAGCGCTGGCGAATTCGTGACCACGGAAACCTATTTCACCAAGATTGCTGATAATCGCTGGGAAGTGACCATTATTGAAACGGATGGCGCTCCTTCGACAGGTTTTCCCTACGACCTGACGGGCGGCAATGTTGGATTACGCTCGGTCCAGTTCGACTTCGACCCGGTGACGGGGGATCTGATCGGTAGCAATCCGATTGTTGGATTCGATCCAAATGATCCCTTCCTTGTCGATCTATCCGGCTTCACGCAGGCAATAACGGGTGGTTCGACCCCCGCCGCTAAGATCAATACGAACCTGTCCACGCTGGCACCGATCCTCGACACGGCAGCAGGTGAGATGCCAGCATCCGCTAATAGCACCGCAAGCCGCCCGACAGAACGCATGAGCCTGCGAGGATATGCAGGTTTCCCAAGCAATGTCGGGCTGGACGTTTATTATACGCGCACCGGACCTGACACGTGGGAAGTGGCTGTCTATAACGCGGCTGACGCGACAAGTACCGGGGCTGGAGCTCCATTTCCTTACAGCAGCGCTCCACTCGCCCAGACAACACTGCAATTCGATCTGGCAACGGGCGCTCTGATCAGCGGCGGCAGTCTCAATGTCATGCTTCCGAGTGGAGAGACTTGGCCAATCGATTTCAGCGACAGCATGTCTTTGGCCGACTCCAGCCTGATGGATAATGAGGGGATATTTGCGGCGCTAAACCTTCCAGCGACCGATCCAGTCATCAAGCCCTCGGTGTTAGGCAATACGCCTGCCGACAATATGGCAAACAGCGCTTATTCGCATAAGACATCCTTGATCGCTTATGATGATCAGGGACGAGCCGTGACACTGGATGTCTATTTTACCAAGGGCGCGGATTTCAACTGGGAAGTGGCCGTTTTCAATCGCGACGACGCGTCACCGTCTGGCGGATTTCCCTATGGCGCTCCGGGTAGCGCACCTCTTGCCACGTCGCTGATGCGGTTTGATCCCCAAAATGGCAGGCTTCTTGAAGGTGGTACGCTTGAGATAGCGATACCGAACGGGGAGACTATGACGCTTGATCTAGCAGCATCAACACAGCTTACAGGCGATTATCAGATATCTGCGGCTAAACTGAACGGACAAGCGCCAAGCGCAACCGTCGATACCGTTATTGGAGAAGACGGCATCGTTTATGATCGCTCTGCACAAGGCGACATGCTCGCGCGTTATCAACTCGCGATAGCCAATGTCGCAAGTCCAGACAAAATGACTGTCATCAGCGGAAACGTGTTCTCTCCTTCTGCTGAATCTGGCGACGTCACCATTGGAACCGCAGCATCGAACGGAAATGGCAAAATCAGGACTGGGGCGTTGGAAAATTCGAACGTCGATATTGCGCAGGAACTGACCGACATGATCGAAGCCCAACGTAGCTACACAGCGAATTCGAAGGTTTTTCAGACGGGTTCTGAACTGATGGACGTTCTGGTCAATTTGAAGAGATAACTGCTATTTCATAAAACTGCTGTTGTCGTGGAGGAGGGGGTCTCAATGCTGCGAGCGCTTTTACACAGCAAGGATTTAGGCACACAGACCATTGGTGCCGAAGGAAAGTTGAGCTGGCGACAAATTTTTAAAGCCTCAGAAGATTTTCTGACTGCCTCCGTTTTCAGTCGTCTATGCTATCTCGATGGCCCAGAGTTGTGGGAAATTTTGCGTGAAGCATCCGGTCACGCTCTTCCATCATACAAGCTTGCAACGTTACAAAATGTCGAATTCTGGCCGCGTTGGAGGCTGTCTTCGCGTGATTTCGTTGAACCGGACATTTTTCTGCAGTTCAGCCTGGGTGATCCGGAAGTGCTCGTTGACGTTTTGGTCGAAGCCAAACTAGGTGAGGGGCTTAGTCAATACTCTGATCAGTGGATCGCGGAAATCGAAGCATACACCGAACAATTTCCAGACAACGACCGCCATCAATTGTATTTTCTTGCAGTGGGCGGGCTTGGATCGAATATTAAACGAAGAACTGCAGACTTAGCAGCTCAGACCATAAAAGCTGTGGGGCATGCAAATATTTCCGGCACCAGTTGGTCGAAGCTCACTGATGTCGTTCACGCCCATGCTAACCGGAAGGGTCAAAAATCCAGAATTCTGGATGACATTCTGGAAGCGTTGGCTTTGTGCGGGGAACGTCATATCGACGCGTTATCAACGCTCAAGAGCGTGAATCGTAATTGGTCTCTAGATCAGATTAAATTGCTAAAGGTGGCCTGAATGAGCCTTGATAAGACGCTTACTGAAGTTCGTTATGCATACAGGTTTATATGGGGGTTCCAGCAGCGAATTCTTGATACCGTCCGGCTGATATCTGAGCAATTTGATGACCGCTTGTTTTATCAGTGGTCAAATTACAAGGCGTCACCTGTCGCTCGGACGGGAACATCGCCATTCAATTTCGAACCTGAGCATTTCCTGCCCCTTTACGGCGCATCCTTTCTTTTCACGTCGTCTGACCCTGAGCGCGCTAAGGTTCAAAAGGGGAATTGGATGCTGGAAATATGTGTGGCTCCAGACACGGCACATTTGAAGTCCTATCTAGCTGATTTGCCGTTTGATCCGGTTGCATCTGAGTTCGGCACCCCCGAGACCACACAAAGCATAATTCGTCTGATCGTATGGAAATGCGAAAGCGAGTATTCAGATGGTTCAACTTGGCTTCATGATGTTTGGGGCAGCTTAGATTGGCCACCTCTGGATGCCGATGGTGAGATATTTACACAGCTTGAAGGCAGCATCATCAGTGTTGCAATGTCCGCAAATATGTCTCAGCTATCTGATCGACAGCAAATAATTGACTTTTCGTTGGAAACCAAAGAGTTGATATTGAGCAAGCTGAATTTATAGAATTGCCCTCAACCTAGAGAATGCGCCATGGACGAGCTAAATCTGAAAACCGATACGCGACAGGCAAATTGGCGGCGTCAGAATCCTCAGAAGTATCTCGCGCATGTGGCCGTTCAGCGTGCATTAGGGAGCGGCGAACTGGTCAAAGGATCATGTGAGATCTGTGGTAATCCATCTGTCGACGCCCATCATGATGATTACTCAACTCCGCTTCAGGTAAGATGGCTCTGCCGCCAACACCACATTCGAGTGCATGCCAGTGGTTGTGACGGTGACTTGTTTCCGGTTGATGTGAAATCTGTCTGAAACAGAGAGAAACGATATCAAAACCTTTTACCAAGTTTACTCAATCTTTTATGGATCGCGATCATATCCAGTCGATATTTGTAGATGTATTCATTAAGCGTGCGATCACTTTTTTTCTGATTACAAGGAGTGCAGATATAAACCATGTTGTCGGCAACGGATAAGCCTCCGCGTGCAACGGGATATATGTGGTCTGCTACGCCCGCATCGGATCCGAACAGCTGTCCGCAGTAGGGGCAGTCCGCACTCTTCTTCAGTTTGCGCTTGCGAACGGATGCCACTGCTCGGGTTTTCCCCATGGCAGCAGTGCCGAGTTCAATGCGTTTAGAATATGGGGCCAACTGCTTCTCGCGTACTTGCCTCTCTGCTGAACGCTTCGACTTCTGATAGTCCCGAGACCATTCATAAGATTGCTGCTGATTTTTGATTTGCTGTAAGACAATCTCGGTCGCGTCTGTGAGATCGTTCAACAAAGAACGGCAATCTTCGAGTTTGAGCTCATTTCCCAGTAGTCTGGCACGTTTAGCGACGAGGATCTCTAGCTCGGCATCTATGGCCTTCACTCGCTTGAAAATCGACGATTTGAGGATGCCGAGTACGGAAGTCAGAACGTAGTTCTTCCGATCCTCCGTTAGGTTTCGCTTTTCGGAAGTCAGTTTCGCAATTGCCGCATTTCGCCTGGCTATCGATGCATTGACCTTTGGAACCAGTACATTCAGTTTTTTGATGTCTTCGGCGATTTCATGTTCGGCCGACGACCGTCCACTCACTGTGGTGATCTTTTTTTTAAAACTAGCGATATATGCCTGTTTGCTTCGGAACTTCATTGAACCCTACAGACACCCTTTCAGGCTTGCAGCAATAGCCTCATCACCTTGAGGGGCATAAACGTTCGCTCCCATCAGCACACCGCTGGCAGTGGTGCTGGAGACATTAAAACTGAAGCTGCTTTTGGTTAATTCTCGACCGAGTTTCTTGTCGAGGATTAACGTCGCCAGAATTCTCTGGTTTGGGTAAAGTCGTAGGTTGGTACGATCAAAGGTGAATTCGCCACTTGGGAGAGACAAATTCCAGGTTCCTTCCGCCTGGGCGATCCAATCTTTCGACAGTCCGCCAATCTGCTCCTTTGCATACAGATTGATCATTGGTTTCTTGTCCCAACAGAAGAATTCGACTTCGTAAACCCGTTCGCGGCCCCTGGTGTTTCGCGGGTTCACGGCCGATGCAACGATCTCACCGTTCTTTGGCTTCAGCTCGAAATCCTTGAAATCGGGAGAGGGGACAATGCCGAGTTCACCCAGTTCACCAGCTTTCGGGATGAACATCTGGTCTGGCGGCGTGATCGACAGGAGCTCGAACAGTCGCGGATCGGCCTCCATTTTACGTAGATAGATCGAAACGAGTGAAGATATGGATTGCGTCGACACCTGCACTTCGGCGTTCGATCTGCTGCTGTCGCCGCCGCCTGAGAACTGATGGAACCCAATCTTGGAGGTGTCTGGAACTTCCCGCTCGACGCCGCCCATGAACGCCAGCGCGCACGCCGAATAGCATTCGCTGTTCGGAAGCACTTCGGCCGACGATGAGTATTCCCATTCATCCTGCATGGGCGGCTTGGGAGAGTATTTTTGGACGACGGTCGCAACACCTTCCTTCCGAAAGAATTCGCCAAGCTTCATGCCTTCGACCAGGCTGCCACCTGGACTATCGAGTGCGATGGTGAAGCGGAATGCGTCATAGGCCTCTTTTCCCCAGATTGTCGCAAACTTCTCCGCGTCGCCAGCCTCGATCTCACCGCTGACGACAAAGATCATTGAAGCATTGTGGCGGATAGTGTTGATCTCGATGGCTTGAGCCGTCGAAATGCCTGTCACCAGAGCTGTTGAATAAGCTAAAAAACGAGATAGCATGCTGTGTCCTGCACACGGTTAAGATTAGTTGGCTTTGTTCGCGGAGGCCGCGACGAAATCGCCAATCGATTTCCCGAACAGGAATATCGCTATGAAGAAGCCAACAAAACCTAGCATTGCAGCTGGTAACTCGCCTACGCCTACGCCAGAACCTTGGCCGTTCAAAAACACGATGAAGGTGACAATTGCCCACACCGCGATAAACGCTACGCGAAATAGAAATCGACGTACTGCTGTTTTGAAATCCATAGTTACCCCCTAAAACCGTTCGGTTTGCCCAGATTGAAACTCACACCGAAAATTAAGTTCCATAACCTGCATTACGCGACTAAGTGCTTGATATTATGAACTATTTCCTAGCGTAGAGCAAAACCTTTATCGGTGAGAGATCTTTGAATCTCAAGGCCCGCATCCCACATTAGGTTTGGCTCTCGCTGATCCGCAGCACAGCGCTCAAAATCCTCCGGCAGAAGTCTTTTCAGGAACTCGGGGAAAGCCCATGCTTGTTCATCCGAAATCGTTATTTCAAGCTTCATCAGGATAACCTTATAGCTTGTTACGTTTGGCGTTTGAGCAGAACTGCGCCGTGCGGTTCTTATTCACGATAAACTTCATGATTTCTCGTGATCTGATATCGGCCATATCAGCGGCCGTTTCTACTGGTACACGCATTTCAGATGCTGCCAGCATAACGAAGTGAACCAAACTGCCAGGCCCTTTGCCAAAATTGATATCGCAGATGTTTTCAGCGACATTCATGCGAGCAGCAGTTTCAATGTTGGCGTTGTTTATCGTTTTGGCTTCGCTAGTTGCTGATGCAATAACAAATGCCAATCCGATCACCCATTTCATCATCACATCGCCCCTTTGCTTGTTTTCCGCCATTCCCACGGTTCAACGAACGTTCCCTGCCAAATACCAGCCTTCCGACTTTGCGCATCTTGTTGAGCGCCTGAATACGCTCCCTTTGAATACATTGGCCAATCGAGAGCATGCCCATTCCGGACAAGCCACATTGCCAAATCTTGACCGAAGGTATTCACGCATGATGCTACAATGCGACTATATTTATCGACATCACGCTGAGCACAGATAATTGGCTGAGCCTCATCCAGATAGCTGGCCAGCTTCATCGCACCGATTTGCCCGCAACGATACTCACTGCCGGATGCATCTTGGCAGGTTTGCCCACCTTCAGGCGCGTCGATGCCCCAAATCCGAATACGCTGACCGTGAATCTCAATGGTATCGGCATCGATAACAGATGCTCGTCCCGCTATCGAACCGCTGGGTTTTACAGGCTTTGTAACTGTCTTCGCGTCTGATGGTGCGTAAAATGAAGACGATGAGGTCGTTCCTCTGGTCTTCGCACCGCCGAGTTCATACGTGCAAAGGGCTTCTGAAGGTGGAGAGCCACAGTTCTGAGCCAGATTTCGAAAACTGGCACATTGTCCAGTCGCATGAACACGCCAACCGGGACCGCCTTTGCAGCCGCAGCCACGGCACTTATCCGATATCTGTATGACTGGTCGCGATACCTGCTCAGCAGGCGGCTGCCAAGCCACGACCGATGCCGCTAAAATCACCCCCAACATGCCCCTGCCCTTTTTCCTTCCCTCAGTCGTTGAAATGCACTTGAAGTGCCTGAAGCCTTCGTTTCATCTCGTCTTGTGAAAGCTGTGCAGGCACGATTTCGGCCCTCGCCCGGTTTCGTATTATCTCATCGTTGGTGAGAGGCTTCGAAGTCGGCTTCACCTTGACTGCCGATTTTGTCGTTACCCCATCCTTTTTGGCCTCCGACTGTCTCTTTTGTTCCGGTTTTGTCGATCCTTTGAAAATCTCCGACAGCAGAAAATAAACAAGACGTGGGTTCCAGAAGTCGCCGCTAGGCGTCTTTTTGCCAGCCTTATTCAGCAGCAACGAAACCCGCGCGGGTTTCCGCACCCCACCTTTTGCAAACGTCAGAATTGTAGGTTTTAGTTCCGCTGCGAGCTCCCGAAGGCGCTCCTTTGTGCCGCCCAGGAATGCTAAATCCTCGTTCCTGAGCTCAGGTCCCTTGTTCTCGTAACCGGAATTCTTCGTCGGCGGATCTCTGTCACGATGGTATGTACCACGGTTCATTGACCGCATTTTTGACTTCAAGCCCATCCCCTGCCCCGTAGACGTCAATTATTCGTTCGGATCGGTACCCGTATACCCGACTTGCATTCCTTTAGCGACTTCAGCGACTGCCCTTGCCGCTTCGTCGGCCGACCAGCCAGCTTCGACTGCATCATTGATCAAATCTCGGATTCCAGGAATATCCGTTCGCGATAGCGCGGCTGCTGCTTCGGCTTCCGATCCGCCCGACAGGGTCGCCTGTTCTATCAGGTCGGAAATCCCTTGAGAAACGGCTTCCTGACAATCTATATCGCGATCTGGATAATCCCCTTCTTTCCGTGGTCCAAGCATTTCGGTTTCCTCCCAAGATTACCGCTATGTCGGCCGTCATTATTTCATTGAAGGGAGATAATTCAAGCTCAATAGCTAATGCAGTCGACCCTTTCCTTTCTCGTCCGTGATTTCCTTCCATAGCCCCGATCTCATCTGCTCCAGAATATGGTCGGCTACTTGTATAGGAATAGCCCTGACCAGCCTGAGCTTTTCGAGGTCGATAGGTGAACCAAGGCGGTAGTAACGGGATCTGGTGCGCATCCAGCCTTCATCGACGTTGAAACCCATTACTGGACTGGTCGTAACGTAAGGCTCATCGATAGACGGATGACCCTCAACCTGTCCTCGTGCTCGCAAAAACTGGCCTGCCTGTATGATCCACCACAAATTCAGAAAAGGTGCGTTAGCCAGAACTTCATCAGACGGCCTCGTCACAGCCTCCACCAGTAGTTTTTCGATGTCCATTGTCGTTCCCCCTCACATCATCATCGAATACGAATTTTCGCGCTTCATGGCTTCCCCCAAAATGAACCGATACATGCGGTCGAACTGGCGCAGGGAGCCTCCCTTGGCCGTGAAGAATGACTTCAAGGCTCCGTATTCGTCACCGTCGATCTGAGGAAGGAATTCCGGCACTGTTTCCATATGGGCGGCAATTCGCTTCCTCATTGATGCCAGAATAGTGTCGAGGTGCTCGACTGATGCCTTATGAACGACAAAGATCTGGAAGCGGTCGATCAATGCCTCTGGTAGGCCATCCAGACTATTCGCCGTCGCAATCCAGGTGACATGAGAGAGATCGACATTAGCCATCAGACAGCCGTCGAAACACATTTCTGGATTACTGAGCATACTCAGCAAGGCACCCGCTGCCGAGCCATTTTGGCCACCGACGCGAACCCCCTTGTCGATTTCATCGATGATAAGGCAGGCATCCGCGCTTTGGCTAGCATGGATAGCAAGAAATGGTGCAGACGGCCGCGACGCCGCCCAACCGCGATTTACGGGCGCAATGCCTGCGCTATCTGCACTTCCCCCAACGGAAATCAGAGTTGGCTTGTGGCCAAAAATTTCGCCGACACGACGAGCCAGCGACGTTTTTCCGGTACCTGGTTCGCCAACAAACAGCATCGGCTTCAGCTTCGGAACAGACACACCAAGCGATCTCTGCAGTTCGAGGGCAACCTCAATGGTCTCTGCGATTTTTGATGCCCATGGCCACTCTCTCTCAATTGCAGCTTGGAATTCACCCTTTTGAGGCATCACTCCCTTCAACGGAAGCGGAATTGCGATTGAGTTAGCAAAACGCTTATGAATATTTTTACCTTCACCTGAGTCAGCATCACCGATTTCTTTCACAACGGTAATTTCGCGGGCCTTTTTAGGCGCGCTTTTACATGATTTTCTAACAGGACGAAGCTCAGGCTTGGATGGGTTCTCATCGAAATCCATCGCGGCCAAAATTGCCTCCACGGACTCGTCGTGCCTATCATGAACCACGCAATGTGTTGGGCGCAGTCGGATTCCTTTTGCCAAATCCCGTTCCTTTTTCTTCCAACGCCTGATGGTGTTGATGTAGTCCGGCACCATCTTCAGGCTGTCTTTGACATCTGATTTTTTCCAGACCTGCAAGAAGGCGTTGATTTCGCTCAAATAGAACGAGAGCGCCTCAGCATTTCCGAAGCAGGCAGCGACCCACAGCAGGAAACGAGCGTATGACGTCAATGCCACAGCCTCGCAATCGCTGTCACAAATCAGGGATTCAGCGAGGTAGAGTTTAGCCTTATTGAAAGCGGCAGTGCCGTCTGACACTTCCATACTGAGCATGTTTGCGATTTCCATCGCACGGGACGGCTCTTCTGGACATGAAAGCCAAATAGAGGGATCGAGAACCTCATTCTGACCTAGCTTATCGCCTGCCTTCTTATTCATTGGGGACTCCTTTTACCTCATCTGCCATCCGCCAATTGTGATTGGGAGGAGAGAGGATTGGGCTCCTCGTATCAGTTTCAAAACGACTTGACAATAAGCAATTATGAATTATAAGGATAGCAACGTAATCGCAGTGGGGGCGCATTCTCTTTCATCTCCGATTGCAAAAAGGAGATGACGGATGAGTACATTTTTGACTGCCGACACGCATTTTGGTCACCCATTGATGTTGACCGCGCTAAACAGGCCTTACCCTCACGTGGACGAGATGGATGAGGCCATGATTTCCGCTTGGAATGCCGTAGTTCATCCAAAGGACACCGTTTGGCACCTCGGCGACTTCTCAATGAAGCACGAACAGCGTCGGGTCTCCGAAATCTGGCACGCGCTCAACGGCCGCAAGCACCTGATCATTGGCAATCATGATGTCGATAAGAAGGGAGATCTGCTCCCTGCCCTGTCGCGACTGGATTGGGTCTCGGTTTCCCATTTTGCGGAAATCAAGCATGACGGCCAGAGGATCATGCTGAGCCACTACGCCCCTTACGTCTGGAATCAAGCTCATCGGGGTGCATATGCAGCTTTTGGCCATAGTCATGGTCAGGTTCTGGGCATGCCTGGAACTATCGACGTCGGTGTCGACAATCAGAGTCTGCGCCCGATCTCGGTCGAAGAATTCATCAGGCAGGCCGAAGAAAGCATCATCAATGCCGAGGAAATCGTGAATACCATTTCCGACCGCCTGATTGGGCTTACAGACGTCTGGAAAGAACAGGCGAAGGCCATCAAACAAAACCGCCGTCGCATCAATGAAGAGGAGTCCTCAAGTCCATTCCGCCCTTAACCCCTGGTGGTATGCAAGCCGACAGTTCAGCCTAGTCGGGACCAATACCAGAAAAGGAGAAACGGTATAATGAGATTATGGGTGATTTCCGACCTTCATTTGTTGAAAACAGAGCCTTCCGAATTTGGATCAAAACTTCGAATTCCAGAGGCTGACATTTGCGTGCTCGCAGGTGATATCTGTGATGACCTCGAAGCTGGTCTGCAATGGGTGGCAACGATTATTGCCACACACATGCCTGTCATCTTTGTGCCAGGAAATCACGACTTCATCGGTCGAAGTCTCACCGGTACCGTGCCTGAAGCGCAGAGTATTGCAGCGCATTGTAGCGGTAATGCACACGGACGGCATCCAATCCATGTACTGGATAACGAGACCCTAGTCATTGACGGCGTACGTTTCATTGGAAGCACGTTATGGACGGATTTCGCTATCCTCGCGCCTGACAATGCCGATGCCGATACTGTTGAGAAATACAGAAACCAAGCGTTGGCCAATATGAAAGGCGCGATGCCGGAATATCAGGCCGTCTATGTCAACGAAGCCGTTGGTGGCGTTATTCCCAAACTGATGTCGCCCAAGGATGCTTACTGGCTTCATCTCGATAGCCGTAGGTATCTGAAAGAGGAATTATCAAAGCCGTTTTATAAAACGACAGTTGTAGTAACTCACCATGCACCGCATCCCAATTCGATATCGACCTTTCACGGTCGCAATAATCTGACGCCGGGGTTTGTATCTGACCTGACTGACATCATCGAAGGTTTCAAACCAGAGCTCTGGATCCACGGGCACGTTCACGAGACATACGATTATCAGGTCGGCAAAACACGCATTTATTGCCATCCGAAAGGCACTGGCAATCCGAATTTCAGCTGGCAGGGCGGTCTGATTGATATCCCGTCTGCAAGCCCAGTACCAACTTTTAGGAGCAGCAGATGAAACTATGGGTATGGTCTGACCTGCACCTTGAGTTCAGTTCTTCCGATTTTAGAACTCTCGACGATATTGTACCGCCTGCTGACGCAGACATCATCGTCTGTGCGGGCGACCTTGCTTGGGCAAGCCACTATCCTCGTCTTACAAGGCATATAGTGGAGAAGTTTGACATACCTTTGCTGATTGTTCCTGGAAACCACGAATACTATTCTCAGGATTCATTCGAGAGTGCGCTTCATCTGATGCTTGACGTCGCTCAACGCTCGATTGACGAAGACTGGGCGCACCCTGTTTATGTGCTCCAGCGCAAGACCCTTGTATTGGGCGACGTTCGTTTTGTCGGTGCCACGGGATGGGTCGATTTTGCATACGGTCTAGAAGGCCTTGATGATACCGAATTCGAGAAGGAGATCGCTCATCGTTTCCATGAGGCTCCGCATATTCTGAATGATTTCAAGATGATTTGGAGAAGGTTAGCTCCTTTTGTGTTCAGTCCGGGGAGAATGCTTCAGCTTCACCAAGAAGACCGAAATCACATTCTGTCAAAGATTGAGGAGCCGTTCGATGGCAACACCATCGTGTTGACGCACCACATGCCCTATCCGGATTGCACTCCAGAAATGTATAAGAATAACAAATACAACTACCTGTTTGCGTCATCAGAGAAGCCATTCGGTGAACTGTTACATAGCGATATGGCACCCGATCTTTGGATTTGTGGCCATACGCATGAAGCCTTCGACATCGAGGTAGGCCGGACGCGGATCGTCTGCAATCCGCACGGATACGACCACGAAGCTTACACAAATGGCTTCACATGGGACAAGGTCATCGACACTGACGATCTCCGCCCCCAACCCAGCAGGAGCTTGTGATGCGCCTTTGGATTTTCAGCGATTTGCATGAAGAGTTAGGAACGGTCAGAGATTTTCCAGACCGGAAGCCTGATGCTGATCTGGCCGTCATGGCTGGTGATTGGACGCATGCTGATAAACTGGAAGAGACGGCGAAGGCATTCATTGAGCGATTTCAGATGACAGTAGTCTATGTCGCTGGCAATCACGAATTCTATGACAGCTTGGGGCGTCGCTCAGCGTTTGAAACCGATCAGCTAATCCTGAAGCTTGCTGAAGCCAAATCGAAAGTATGGGATCACCGCCTGTATGTCTTGGATGAAGATACGGTCGTGATCGACGGCGTGCGCTTTATCGGGGTGACGCTGTGGGTAGACTTCCTGATGTCGCTGAAAGACGAAAACCTGTTGCCAACGCGGATGAGACAGGCCACCCATATGCTCAATGACTTTGAATCCATTCGTATGCGCAGCGGACTCCGTTTCGAGCCATCTGACATGCTCGATTTGCATCGTTCGAATGCGGAATACATCAGGCGCGAGTTGGCAAAACCTTTCGATGGCAAAACGGTGGTTGTTAGTCATCATTTGCCGCATCCTGACTGTACCCCAGCAGTCTATAGAGGCTCAGAGGCCAATTACCTGTTCGCATCCTCGGCGGAAGCATTTGGCGACATCTTTGAAAGTGAACATGCCCCAGCTTTATGGATATGCGGTCACACCCACCATGCAATCGACATCCAGATTGGGCGCACGCATGTGGTCTGCAATCCGCTCGGCTACTGGTGGGAACAGCGGTCAGGCAACGGGTTCAAAGACAATCTTGTGGTCGATCTGCAGGAAGAACAATAGCTGTGAAATTTGATGCACTGAACGCTTTCAGGGAGATCCAGTGGCTCGCGAATGGTGAGACTGTGCAATCCGTTGTGCTGTCATGGGCAACCATGAATTTGGTCTCGATGAATCTTGCATCATTCACCGAAAATCTTCCTGCACTTCCAAAAGAGAAAGCGGATACGCCGTTATCGCTGGATGAAGCTCGCCAATATCTGGATTATAGCCTCCAGCCATATGAGGCCGGATTTCATCCATTCGTCGCTTGGACAGAAAACTGGATCATCTCAGTGACTGGTGAACGCCCCACTTTTGTTCGGTACCCACGTAACCCTTCGCCCTTCCTACCGCAGGCGTAATCTCAGTGAGGAGATAAGCAAATGTCTGGAAAATTGCACAAGATTGCGGGCGAACTCGGTGTCGTGGCTGAAAACCTTGATGGCAGCTTCATTTTGATGGACGTCCGCTCGCTGGAGGATCGACCGCCGCAGGATCAGCTAAGGGTAATCGTTGATTTCGATGCCCCCGAGCGCGAACAGGCCATCGAAAAGGCAAAACAGATTGGCGACCAGTTTGACGTGCCGATCCGGACTTCTTTGTATGACGATGTAGATCCCGAATTCTTGGAAACAATGAACCTGATGGGCGTTGCATATCACATTGGCGAGCGATGGCAATTTGCCAAGCTAATACGCAAACACCCTCGCCTCTCGCGGCCTAAGCTCCACGGCTGGGAGATCGATGTTGGCTGGGTGGGCATTGTTGACCAGTATTTTGACATCGTTGACCGCGTCGTTCCCGAAAATGTTGGTTTCAAGGTCGTGCAGATCAAAGAGAAATTCGGAGCTCTCCGTCTTTATTGCCAACCTGTTCTTCCGCTAATGAAGACAAAACAGACGGACGATGACGTCATAGTCAGTCATCAACCTCGGAAGCTGGAGCCTTGGGAACTGGAACTCCAGGTCGCAAAAACCCTTGCGGAACAGCGGTCGTATTTCGTCTGCGAGCGATGCGGACAACCAGGGCGTCTCAGAGTTCGTGATGGATATTATTTCACCGCTTGCGACGAGCATGCCACAAAAGGCGGCCATATAGCCGAAATCGTGGATAGCCAATCCTCCGTCATCCGCATTGACGGCCGACGCCTGAAATACGATCCAAACAAAGATGAAATGGTCGAAGTGCCAAGCATTTTTGAGAAAGTCGAAGGCCTGACGGATCTGGAGGTTCGAGCAATTCATAGCAATCTGCGAGAGCAACATGAACTCGATGATTTTACCGTGCTTTATGCCGTTAAGCGCCTCGATTGGGGCAACACGGGAGCCGGATATTTCGCTATTATTCGCCTGAACGAAACCAAGGAAATCAGACTAATCGAAACCGAGACGTGGGGACAACTCTCGCTTCCAGCTGAGGATGCAATGTCGGATGCCGTCAAGGAATACCGCGACATCGCAGAGAAGACCGAGGCCATGCTTAAGCGATATCGGGAACTGAAGAGTTTCAAATGACCGATGTGAATGAAATTTTCCCGCCCATCGATTACACAGACATCTGCGATGTAGTGCAACGAATTCGAATGATTTGCTGGACGGCGTCCATGAATTCGATGGGGAAGTCTCCTGCCGTCCAAGGTTGGTTATCTCACGATGAATTGGATTCCTTTTTGCCATTCATCGAAGCCCTGAATGCCCAATTGCGCGAATTCGAAGATGGTAAAGCCAAAGAAGTCGCTCGCCGACTGATTACCGAAACCGAGAGGGTTTATGCAGCCCTCCAGATTGGTGGGATTCGCACTCCACCTGTCGACGAAGTCCTGAAGCGGTACGTCAGTGGCGACATTGGTGAAAACACCGCTAAAATTGTGCTTGATCTCGATTCATGGCAAATCAGGGATGCCCTGCAGACACATGGGCTGTCAACCATGCAGGAATCCAATTCCGAAGCCGAGGAGACTGTCGACTTCTGTTTTCTGAAGAAGCCGAATTGATTGATATTATCGGAAGCTGGCGGCCGAGATGTTCAGGTCGTCATCAGGAGGCCTGTTATGACATCGAATTCTGATGATGAGCGACAGATTGCAGAACTCGATGAGTTGGAAGCGGCAACGAGGTTGGTGAAGACTACGAAGGCAGAGAAACGGGCGGCGAAGGTTGCCAAATATGGTGCCGATTATTCACCTGATCAGCTTAAGACAATTACCGATAAGGAAACCGAGTGAGACAACGAAAACCCCACTTATTGAGCGGGGTTCGGTATCGAGTTTAAATGTCATGTCTTTATTAGGTATATGAAGGCAAATGCATAGATAGAGTGCTAAATCCAGAAATAAACGCCCAGCTCAGCAACCAGACAATCGCATACCAAAGCAAAATAGTGACGGCTATGGTGATGCGGCGACGCATCTTGGAGTAGGTGCGGCCGCTGTCTTTTATTGCTTCACTCCATCCATTTTTATTCGGCACAAAATAGACGAGGACAGCAAGGAGGATGAAGTAGTAGACGAATCCACCTTTCTCGCTACCCAATATGGTAAGCATAGGCCCTCTTACAGATATACCATCGCTGCCGAAATAGGTATAATAGACGAGTTCGGCGATTATCAGCGGAAGATGGAATATGGCAACAGCAAAAAGGAAGCCAATACCTGCTGCTATACTATTTATCTGTGACTTTGATAACGGTTTTCCTTGAGGCATCATAATAGGCGTCCCTCCTTAGAAACTGTCGTCAACATGTGAACCGACTTCGGCTTTCGCTTCAATTGGTGCAGTTGGCGATTTGTCTTTCGGATTGGTCGTAGTCGTTGTTATAGATGCTACCGAGGTCTGGCTTGACGGCACCGATTTCTCAACAGGTGCGATCTCAGGCTCTACTTCGTCGACAATCGGCCCAGCAGCTCGTTCTGCCTCCACGTATTCTTCGTGCGACATTTCATCTGATTCAATGTCTTCAACGCTAGCATTTGCCGTCTCAGTCACTTCGCTGACAGAAGTCTTGCCTATCTCCTTCTCGATCCCCGCATCAACAGGCTTCAACGCCAATTGACTACCGGACTCATCCTTTGTCGCCGCCTGAGCGATCAACGCGATCATTGTGGCGTCCAAAGCACCGGTTTCAGGAAGTCCTTTGTCTTTCTGGAATGCGACAACAGCAGCAGAAGTCGCCTTGCCTACAAAACCGTCAGGCTTTCCAACTTGATTGTATCCGAGAGCTACCAAGTGCTCCTGCGCAGTCAGGATAGATGGATCGGCGACAGGTTTAACAGCTTGGTTTGCGACAACGGCCGCACCTGCGACGGCTCCCGCTTTACCTGTATTCGACTTCGCAACCGACGTTGCCTTGCCATTATTGCGTGATGCCGGAGCCTTCTGTTTCGCTTTTGACTCTGCAGACTTCTGCTTGGATTTATTTTGAATGACATGACCAGCACCACAACCGACAAGACCGCCCCCGATTTGAGCGAACTTGCGTGCGTTACCGCCAACAAACGATCCTGCTATGGCTCCCATGGCTCCACCAATGGCGCAACCACCACCTCCAGCAAATGCACTTGGCACCGACGATACACTGACCGCCGATGCCATTAATATTAGTGTTGCTATCTTCAATAATTTCATGTGCCTATCTCCTTTAACAAATGGCATAATATGCAATTTAGCATAATTATAGTTGTTACCACTTGTCGGCGCAAGGCACCAATATATCAGCTAGCCGCCGATGGCCTATCAGCCTGGTGAGCTACCTGAGACTGTGAATGGGCGGCAATAGCCTTGGTTTCTTCGACGTCTTGCATTGTCACGCGGACGGAATGACCCTCAGATTGTCTCTCTTCAACAGCCCTCTCGATGCCCGTCATTTCAGCATCGGGTTCCGACTTGCGGATCGCTGCCATCTGGTCTGCCACCTCGGCATTGAATTGTAGTTCCATGGTGTCCGAGTAGCTCTTATCGCCAGCCTTAGCTTTGGAAACGGTTGCCTGTGCCTGATCATGGGCTTCAGCATATTTATCAGCGGCCTTCGTCTTGTCCTCACTGGTTTCCGCTTTGGCGTAGTCGGCCGCCGCTTCACGAACTGCCGACATCTGGCCGTCGAATTCCTTACGATCATTCATGTAATCGTTGAATTCCTGGTTGATTGCCATCTTCCTATCCTCAGCCTCCAGGATCGCATCAATGTCACCAGATTCCGTGGCTTGCTCGTATTCCTGATCCGCGCTGACTGATGCCTGCTTAAAATCAGACGTAATCCTGTCATCGATGGCCGATGCCTCAGATTCAGCCTGGCGATTTAAATCGTCAACATCGCTGGCAGCACTCGTATCCTCAATTTCAGATGCAGGTCTGGAGGCATCTACCTCAGCAGTCTTGATGTCATGATCTGGCTGTTCGGTTTCAACTTCGACGGCTGCCTCTGCTTCAGTCTCGATTTCCGTTTCTTCGGTATCGACGTCAGGCTTTTCCAGCTCGACTTCGGGTTCCTCTACGTCGACATCAGGTTCCTGAATTTCGATATCGTCTTCAATTTCAGCGACATCGGCTTCCAGCTCGATCTCGGGTTCGTCAACGTCGATCTCAGGCTGTTCATCATCGATTTCTGGTTCTTCAAGGTCAGCTTCAATTTCAGGCTCTTCGACGTCCATTTCCATGGCATCGATTTCGTCTTCGGTCTGAATATCTTCGGCCTGAATTTCATCATCAATGGCGACGTCGGATTCCAATTTAGCAACATCCACGCCGACATTTTCCATCTCGGCATCGACTTCCACCGCGACAGGCTCCTCAACCATGCGACCATGCACATCGTAAGTCAGATCATGCGCTTCCTCAGTCTCGACGTTAGAGTCCAACTCTTCCTGAAAGCGGTCATCCGTGTCCTTCAGGTTGTCAGGATCGACCTCATCATGATCCTCCTCTTCAGCATCGGATTCAAGCTTGCGGATGTGTTCTTCAAGAGCCTGCTCAGCGCGGAATTCGGCTTCCAGGTAGTCATCGTCATCAATCGGGTGCTCGTCGTCTTGTAATTGTCTGGTGCGCTCCTCCCAAGCTTGTTCGGCACGAGCCTCGGCCAGATATGGATCGTCCTCATCACGGTCGGCATCGGCTGTCATGACAGCTTCGTATGCCTGATCGTGTTGGTCGGCTTCATCTTTGCTGATTGCGTATTCGATGTCCGAGAAAGCCTTGTCAGCTTCCGCATCAGCAGCTTCGAGATCATGATCGGCAACTTCGACAACGCGCGGCTGTTCGAGAGCGACCTCGTATTCTTTCATCGATTCCAGATCACGCTGCATGGCATCGGCCTGTGCTTCGAGCTGTTTGATGTCCTCAAGCTGCTCTTTGCAACGATCTGAATCAGACCTGCCGTCTATATGCTCGTATTTGGCTAAAACATCATGAGCCGTATCGCGTTCGTAGCAGAGTTCCTCGTAAGCAATGCGCTTCTCATAATATGAAGCCTGATCTTCACGGTCGAATTTGCGTGCTTCATCGGCTTTCGATTTCAGTTCATTTAAACGTTCATTATGCAGATTCTGGATATGGCTCTGACGTGCCTGCATCTGACGGATTATGATGAAAGCCGAAACCTTGTCGGCCCTATCGATGGTCTTACCGACATCCTTGTTGAAAACCTTGGTGGCACCAGGCTTGATCACAGATGCGAAATTGGCATTCCTATAGTCAACGATGCGATTATCGACCTCTGCAAAAGCCGTTTTCATATTTGCCTGGAGCTGTTTCCGCTGTTCGCTTGAGAGTGGCCTGTTCTCTTTTTGACGAATGGATTCAATAAGCTGCCTGTTGGATTCCAAATCCTTGAATGGGGTCGGATTAAGATTATGATCCAGACGTCGCTGGCGCAGTTCGTCTTCAGCTTTTGCAAGACTTGCCTGCGCCTCCTGAGCCATCTGGCGTTCCATATTGGAAATACGGATGCCTTCAGTTCTCAAATCGTTGGTGCGCTGTATCTGCTCACGCTTGGCGTCAAGTGCCGCATTTTGCGCTGCCGTTTCTTTCATCTCAGCTTCAAGATTTGCCTGTACCTGCTCAAGCTCTTCCAGCGACAGATCGTCTTCAATGATACTGTCATCAGACAACTGCTGATCACTTTCCACGACAGCGGAGTGAGCGGTTTCGGCACGACGAATATCAGCCGCAAGGGCTTCCTGTGTGGCTAATTCGACTTCGGCTTCTGCAACAGTTTGGGATGGTCTAAGTTTTAATGCCATTAAATATCTCCTTTTTAATATCTGCGGCTTATTGCAATTATGAATTCTTGATGTTGTCGGCGCAATAGACAAGTATATACTGCGCCGACGAAGGTTCGGTTTATGAAGAATGCATCGTCATATCGAGTTCTTCCATCATAACTCGACCGCCACGCAACCAGATCGCGAAGGCATGGTTCTGTCCCAGATTGCCAATCTCATCAGCGGTCATATAAGGCTTCTCGGTGAATTCCTTATCAGCCTTCTCGATGTAGTCCATTCGCGAAACATTACGATTATGAGTCTCATTCAGAGCCCCTGCCTCGTTGTCCTCATGTTGAGCAGCGTCAACCTGATCGCGATATCCGAGATCAAAGTCATTGAAAGGTGTCGCAATACTGTTATTCGAAACAATTCCGCCTTTGAGATTTAGCGAACCAAACAATCCGCGCTTGAAACGATTAAACATTAACTTTGGCTTCGAAATGCCTAGTTCGTTTATAAGCGCCGGGAACGTCGACCACGCATTTGGTACCCACATGCGGTCATAAATACCCATACCGCTCTGTTCTTGTGCGTACTTCTTGCTAGCCTCGTTGTTGGTCTTGAAGAAAAGCTTATTGACGAAGTTCGATAGCAGAGTATTTGTTGCCGTTTCACCAATTGCATGAGTCAGGGCATCAATAGTCTGAACAGCTGCGAAAACAGTTGTACCAGTTGAGCGCGCAATAGATAAGAAGAAAGTATCAGCAGTTATACCACCTTCACTTGTTGCATAAGCATGGAATTCATCAATCACACATAATAGCGAGCTTTCCTGCGTCTGATCACGTGTTTTGATCAATGCATCGATATGTGGTGTAGTAGCTTTTTCTATGGAAGTCGGGTCTTTCCCTTCAGATAAATACTGATCACGAAGCTTTTGCTCTTCCAATTTGGCTTTCTGCAATTCAAGGCCGTGACGACGGATATCCTTGGTATACCTCGCACTATCGATCTTAACAGCGGTTATCTTCTCCTCAACAATGTATTCAAACACATTCAGCTTAAGGGTATCCCAGTCACCTGTGATTTCACTTGCTGGATACATCGAATTCATAAGTGTATTGGCTTGATCCCGAGTCTCTGGTTTCCGCAGTAAATTCTTGACCTGCGTCAGTTTCTTGTACGTTTCCTGAAGTTCGCCAAACATTCCATTTACGTAGTCATCGATGCGAAGAAGTTCCTCGCGAGCGCGGGAAGAAGCTGAGTCACGCTGCTGAGCCATTGTGTAAACAATGGTTTTGATGAGATTGGCAATCAGGAGGCCACCTTCTTGCTCATCAGCTGGCGAAATCGCGACGCCGACCATACCGCCGTTGAAGATACAATCGATTGACTGAAATGTTTCCCCTTTAATTTCACCGGATGCGAAACGTCTTGCCAGATTACCCGTACCAGCAATGATACCAATGACGTCCTGAATATTCGATGTATAAGACGTCTTTGTTTCAGGTGCGAGCGAACCAAGTTTCTCAAGCCCGCGAGCGGACTCAATCACATCAGATGGGAAGACGGTTGGGTCTTGCTGTGCAACTTCCAGAATGCGGCGGACAACGGTATCACGCAGCAGGTCTTCTGTTGCTAAAGCCAGAATTCCAAGTAGTGAGTAGTATGTGTACTCACGTGCACCCCAGATTTCCTTAAGAAATTGAGGATGGGCAGCGGCATATCTAAGGATTTCAGCAGCTTGCTGAACGTTGGATCCCGCACCGTTGATCCACTTGCCACCGACGTCTTTTCCACCAGCTCTCTTGAAAGCTTGTCCAACGAAGACCTGACCAATTTGCGGCGGCGTCAGATGCTTCAAAAGATCAAGTCCTACCCCGCCATCCTGCGTCGAATAAGTGATGTATGTGCCGCGTAGCTCTTTCGGCATTGCTGCTCGAATTGAGGTCGCCAAAATGCCTTTGCCGTCAAAAACGATAATGCCTGCCTTCTGACCAGTCTTCTGAGCTGACTTAAGGAATTCAATGGATATCGGTGTTATGCCTAGTGTTGTCTTTCGGGAGCCTGTGAAGCCCATCACCAGCATATGCTGTCGGAGCCCTTCAAAATCTGGCCCAACGATGACGCCAGCACGTGGAGCAAATGGTTTTCCACGTTCCTCCAGGCGTCCAGTTGATTTGCCGATGCCGACAAAAGGCTGGTTTTTAAGGCGACCTACCAGCTGGTAAGCCATGCGAGTGTAGTTCTCGATCTGATTGAGATAATCGACGGTATTATTTTTATAGAGATAACGACCCTGTCTTGTCGGCTGCGAGTATTTTTCCGTCAAGTCGCGTTTAAGGCGCGGCAGCATTTCATTTATCGCATTCGTGAACGCGATCTTCTGAGCCAAATTTGATGCCAGAAAAGCAACACCGATGCCTCCAACGGCTGTGATGAGGCCTGAAATAGCTGCATGACCGCCTTCCATTGCCAGTTTAACCAGGAATGCAGTGAAATTCATCGCTTCCCCGTAGGCCCTGACAATAGGATCCAAGTACATACCAAATTGGATTTCTGTATATGACGGCCAGTTGAAATTTTTGGAGATCACTGCGACCGACATGGGGCTCTGTGGTCATTTCTACATTAATACACGCTAAGATCATTTTGCAGGTGACGGGAAACACATGATTTCCGCTCACCGTGATCGCGGGGCAAACTGGCCACTGTCGATTTCAGAAGACGGCTTCAGTGAGGAAGTTGCTTTTTCAGAAGGTTAGCGGCGCGCCCGTCGCCAAATTTTTCAGAAGTCGCTTTCAGTGAACGGGATTTTTACCAATAGTGGTGTTCAGTGGTCGGCATGTCGACCAGAAGTCCTGTTCAGCAGCCAGCACCTGAACCTTCTCTGATCCCTGAGCATGGCGTTCTGGGATTATCCGATGCTGCATGGGCAGAGGCCAAACGGCGCGCCAGTGTCATCGGGCCATTGGCGGAGCAGCCTAAAGCACCGGCTTATCTCGCCAGGCAGGCTGGCGCGGATCTCGGGCTGACTGAGCGGACGGTGTACTCCCTCATTCGCCGATACCGACAGTCCGGAGGGCTTCTCAGCGCGCTGGCCCCAAAGCCGCCCTCCGGCGGCAAGGGCAAGGGACGACTGCCGCATATTGCGGAGACGATCATTGCCGAGGCGATCAGGGACGAATTCCTGACGCGGCAGAAGAAGCGCGCCGAAGCCGTCGTCCGAACTGTGCGGGAGAGATGCGCAAAAGCAGGCGTCGTAGCACCGTCGGCGAATACAATCCGGTCGAGAATTCGGGCAATCAGAACTGATGAAGCCGCCCGACGCAGACAGGGCGGCGTCAAGAGCAAGGCTGCCCGGCGCCTGAAGGCAGCGGCAGGGCAGACGCCGGAAAGCCCGGGGCCGATGGCGATATTGCAGATCGACCACACGCCGGTCGACATCATTCTTGTTGACGAAACCTACCGCAAGCCGCTCGGCCGTCCTTATCTCACCGTCGCGATCGATGTTTACAGCCGCTGTGTGGCAGGATTTTTGCTGTCGCTCGATCCGCCGTCAGCCACCAGCGTCGGCCTTTGCATCGCGCATGCGGCAATTCCCAAGGATTCCTATCTGCAGAGCCTTGGAATCGAAGGGCATGCCTGGCCTGTTTCGGGCGCTCCCGGTGGGCTCTATGTCGACAATGCCGCGGAATTCCACTCGGAAGCCCTTACGCGCGGTTGCGAACAGCATGGGATCGCCCTGAACTATCGCCCGGTGGCGACACCTCATTACGGAGGAATTGTCGAGCGCCTGATCGGCACTTTGATGGAGATGATCCATGAGGTTGCCGGGACGACGTTCTCTAACCCGGCCGAGCGCGGCGAGTATGACAGCGACGGCCAGGCTTGCATGACGCTGGCCGAGCTCGAGCAATGGATGACTTTGGCGATCGTCGGTCGCTATCACGGCGATGTACACGGCGGCCTCTTCGAGCCTCCAATCGTACGATGGCGGCACGGCGTATCGACAACAGGAGCGCCCCGCGCCATCACTCAGATCCAGGCATTCCTGGTCGACTTCCTGCCCGTTCTGCGTCGCCGCGTCACCCGTGAAGGTTTCCGGATCGATCATATCAGCTACTTCTGCAATGCCCTGCATCCATGGATCGCTGAACGGGATCGTCTTGGACCCCTGATGATCCGGCGTGACCCACGCGATTTATCGCGAATCTTCGCGCTCGACCCTGTTGGCGAGTTCTACGTCGAGGTGCCATGCGCCCGGCTCGGCCGTCCGAGCATCACTTTGTTCGAGCACCGGCAAGCCATCGCCTGGTTGAAAGCCGATGGAAGATCCCAGGTCGATGAAGATTCCATTTTTCGCGCGGTTGCGGCGCAACGCGAGCTGGCCCGGATAGCCGCTGCAAGAACACGGTCGGCTCGTCGTAAGCTCGCCCGGATTGCCGCGACCGGTCGCTCCTTGATTGAACACGAGCAAAAAGAGCGGGAGGACAGCGCCGATCCGCCAATCGTCGTGTCCGCGCTATATCCGGCGACACGATGGTGACAGGAACAGAAGACATTTTGCCCGGCCGACTGGTCGATACAATAGCGGATGATGACGCCACACGGCTCGAACTTCTGGCCGGCGCTCAATGGTGGATCGGTTATGACCGGGCGCAGGAGGCACTGCGAAGGTTCGAATATCTTCTGCGTTACGGGCCTGGCCAATTGCGTCCACCAAACGCATTGCTGCTCAGCCCCACCAACAACGGCAAGAGCATGGTGGTCGAAAAATTCCGGCGCGATCACACGCCGTCTCCGGGACAAGATACCGACGCGGAGACCCTGCCGGTTGTGGTCGTGCAGATGCCGACCAACCCCACCATCAGCCGGTTCTATGCTGCCCTTCTTGCCGAAGTCGGCGCGCCCGGACCACGTAGTGGTGGCGGTGTTCGCGGCCACGATCTGGAGCAGATGGCGCTGCGGGTTCTCCGTGCGGTGAACACCCGTGTGCTGGTGATCGACGAGCTTCACAACATGCTGGCGGGGTCAGCATCGGCGCGGCGGGAGTTTCTCAATCTGTTGCGCTATCTCGGCAATGTCCTTCGAATTCCCCTGGTCGGCGTGGGCACGCAAGAAGCTTATCTCGCTATTCGCACCGATCCTCAGCTGGAAAACCGGTTCGAGCCGATCATCCTTCCTCTATGGGAACCGGGATCCGAAACCGCGAAATTGCTCATGAGCTTTGCGGCGTCCCTGCCGTTGAAGCGATCCTCGCCTGACCTGTTGCGCCCCGATGTGATCAAGCAGCTTTTGACGAGGACCGGCGGCACGATCGGCGAGATGCTGACGCTTCTGCGGGCAGCGGCGATCGCAGCGATCGAAACCGGCGAAGATTCGATAAACGAGCACACGCTCGGCATTGCAGAATACAAAGGCCCGGTGGAACGCCGGATCAGCATTGAGCGGCAGCTCGTTCCCGGGTGATGAAACGACTGCCGGTCCATCCGCGCCCCCTGCCACATGAAGCGCTTTCGTCATGGATCGATCGAATGGCCGATGCCTACGGCCTTCCGTCCTCGACCTTTATGGAGCGGGCCTTCGGCTACAGCCGCCTGTCTGACCGGGAGATCGACCTTTCCCCTCCGGCCGATCTGCTGATGACAATCGCCGAGCGGACGGGAATAGCGACGAGCAAAGTTCGCTCGATGACGTTGGCGGGCTATGTGCCGCTTCTGCTCGATAGCCTGACGCCAGGACAGGGCTTGTTCAAAACCTATGTCAGCCAGTTTCCTGCCTTCGCGCGTGTTCAGGACCGATTCCGCCGCCCCGTGTTCCTGCTCGATGAGGATCGATGGCTGCCCTGGATATCGCGAGAGATCCGCGAACAACCGCCCATCTGCCGGCAGTGCGTCGCGCAAGACATCGCTCCATATCGGCGGATATTCTGGCGGGCTGGTTGGATGACATGCTGCCCCGTCCATCATGAAATGCTGGAAACCGGGTTCTTCTTGCCGAGCGTCAGGCGCGATGATCTTTATGCCTACACGCCGCGCCGCGCGGCGGCGGCGGATATCGTGGCGCTTGACGGATTGACGCTTGAGGCCGTGACCGAAGTCAGTCTGTTGCTGCCGCATGGCCGAGAGATCAGCGCGGCTGTGTGGATAAGAGCGCTTCGCACCCTCATCGATGATCTGATCCGTCCCCAATACACCCTGGTTGGCGTGAAACACATCATGAGCGCTGCGTGGCGGCTTGCCGGAATGTCTCTGCACGAAGGGCTCGGCATGGGCCGCATTTTTGAGGACATGTCAGTGCAGCAACGCGAAACCGTTTTTGCCGTTGCGGCGGCGACCGTCAAACGACTGCTGCAGGGTGATCTCGATACCCGGCACTCCAACGTCAGGCATTGGTCTGTGTCGACCGTCTTTGACCCGCCGCCTGCGCTGCCCGACCGGGACTTGCCTTCCCTGCCACCCCGGGCCGAGGTGCAGACTGACGCGGCCACCGACTGGGAAAGACTGTGGGCAGCGGCCGTCGACGAAGCGAAACGCAGCCCACTTCAAGCCTACAAGCTTCGGCAGATGATGATCTGGAGATTGCCGGCCTCGCAGATCGATGGGGTCGATTTTTATCTGCGCGATCTTGGCATCCCGGTGATCACCGCACAGCCCGCGCCGTGAATGTAATAAAAACAAATCAGATCACCTTTACAGTGCATAGACAAAAATACGGGTTATGTGACAGAATGAGCCCGAGCCTGGAGTGGCGAACCGAATTGTAATAAATACGAGTGTTTATGTGACAACCCTTCTCGGCTATGCCCGCGTCTCCAAAACCGACGGCAGTCAGGTCCACCACCTTCAGCGCGATGCGCTCACCAAAGCCGGCGTGCATGTCGATAATATCTATGAAGACGCCGCGTCTGGGCGGAAGGACGACCGCCCCGGCCTCGCGGCCTGCCTCAAGGCGCTGCGCGCCGGGGATACCCTTGTCGTGTGGAAGCTCGATCGTCTGGGCCGCGATCTCCGCCACCTCGTCAACCTCGTGGACGATCTGACAAAGCGGAACATCGGCCTCAAGGTACTGGCTGGTGAAGGTGCGTCGATCGACACCACGACCGCCAACGGTCGACTGGTATTTGCGATCTTCGCCGGCCTGGCGGAATTTGAGCGGGCGCTGATTGTCGAGAGAACGAAGGCCGGTCTGGAATCGGCCCGGGCTCGCGGCCGCAATGGAGGCCGGCCATTCAAGATGACGCCAGCCAAGCTACGTCTCGCGCAAGCCTCCATGGGAAAGCCGGAAACGAAGGTCGGTGACCTGTGCACCGAACTCGGGATTACACGACAGACCCTCTACCGGTTCGTCGGGCCGAAGGGCGAGCTGCGTTCAGACGGTGAAAAGCTCCTCAAAAAGAAGAAGCGCACCTCTACTGAAATCCTCTTTTGATCTCCACTGATTGTCTTCTGAAATCGAGAGCCACGCAATAGGGCCATTTTTTGCGCGACAAACCCTGTCGGAATGTTAGGCTGTGCGGCAACACCTGATTTGAGGTTTGTCGCACATGTTGATCGGTTACATGCGGGTATCGAGTAGTGACGAGCGCCAGTCGGTTGCCTTGCAGCGCGATGCCCTGCTCGCGGCCGGGGTCGATGAGCGCCATCTCCATCAGGATCGCGCTTCCGGAGCGCGTGATGACCGGCCGGGTCTGAAGGCATGCCTCGGCGAATTGCGCGAAGGCGATGTCCTGGTCGTCTGGAAGATAGATCGGTTAGGCCGGTCACTCTCCCACTTGATCCGCATCGTCGAGGATTTGAAGGAACGTGGTGTCGCCTTCCGATCTCTCACGGAGGCGATCGACACCACGAATTCGCACGGCGCGTTTCTGTTCAACCTGTTCGGCTCGCTTGCAGAATACGAGAGAGTGCTGATCACCGAGCGGGTCAATGCCGGCCTGGCGGCGGCTCGCCGACGTGGCCGTAAGGGCGGGAGACCTCCAACGATCGATGCGGAAAAGGTCGAGCAGGTTCTAGCTGCTTTGGAAGCTGGCGCCAGCAAGGCGTCCGTGTGCCGGACGTTCAAGGTGGCGCGCTCGACCTTGATCGACACGTTGAAGCGGACTGGATGGACAGGCCCCGGCAAGACCGGCACGCCCGAAACCGTAGTTTGACGAGTGACCGTGGCTGATGGCGTTTCTCGATGAGCAATCGCGTGCCGTTTTATTCGAACCACCCGAAGCTTATGAAGATGCGCAAGCGCGCTATGCACTGACTTCCGAGGATATTGTCTTCGTCAAGGAGCATCGCCGGTCGCATAATCGGCTTGGCTTTGCGATCCAACTCGCACTGGTGCGTGATCTGGGCCGTCTGCTGCGAATAGGCGAAGTTCCACCTCAGGCGGTTGTCTCTGTTGTCGCCGACCAGCTGGGCATCGACCCTGCAGTGTTCGAGTTCTACGCCCAGCGCGACGAAACGCGCCGGGAACACGCGCGCGAGATCGTCTCTGCACTGGAGCTTCAGCCTGTCCGGACGAGTGACTATCGCGAGTTGATAACGGCGGCGGCACGCGAGGCGGCGGCCACTGAACAAGGTGCGCCGATCGCCAAGGCCGTGATCGAAGCCTTGAAGGAACGAAAGTTGCTCGTTCCTATGCCGGAGCTGCTGATCCGTCTGGCACTGGCCGGCCGGGCGGCGGCGCGTCGACAAGCCTATCGCGAATTGATCCGGGATCTGGAGCAGCCTTCGATCGAGGCGCTTGATCAGCTCCTCGCTGAGCGGGCCGGCGATCGGAGCCACCTTGGCTGGATTGCGGAAGCACCTGAAGGGGCGAAGCTGAAGAACCTCAAAGGCTTGATCGCCCGCCTCGAGGTATTGCGCTCAGCCGCCATTCCCGACGACCGTCGCAAGACGATCCATGCCAATCGCTACGGCATCATCGCCAGGGATGCACGCATTCTGCATGCCCGGGAGATACGACGCCTGACATCCGAACGTCGCTACGCCACGCTGGCCGCCTTCGTCATCGAGAGACAGGCGTCGATCACCGACCTGACGATCGACATGTTCTGCAAAATGATTGGGAGCAACCGCCGCAAGGCCGAGATCAGCCGCACGGAACGCCGGCTAAAAGAGGCCGAGGTTCTTGATGGGGTGGCGCTTGAGCATCTCAAGCTCGGCGAGGCGCTTCTGGCCGCTCGTGCGAGCAAAACCGATCTTGCATCGGCGATCGCAGCCTCCCTCGGCTGGGACGGATTGGTCGCCAGCATGGCGGCAGCCAGATCTGTCGTCCACCCTGATCGCAGTAACGAATTCGACGAGCTCATCAAGCGGCACAAATCGTTGCGCAAGCTGGGCAGACTGATGTTCCGCACGTTCTCGTTCCGGTCGTTTCGTGCTGATGATCCGATCCTTGTAGCAGTGGACCATCTGCGCGCGCTCTATGGCGGCCGGAAATTGCCGGCGCAGGTGCCGCTCGCCTTTCTGACCCGCAAATGGCGACGCTGCGTGCGCCCGAACAGTGCCGATATCGACCTGCGCGCCTGGGAAGTGGCGGTCCTCGTTCACCTGCGAGAGCGTCTGAGGGCCGGTGACATCTGGGTCGAAGGCAGCCGGGCATGGCGCAGTTTCGAGGATTATCTTCTGCCTCGGCCGATCTTCGAGCTGATGCGCGCCGAGGGGCGGCTCGGGCTCGCACTCCCCGACAGCTTTGCCGAATGGCGAGCAGAACGGACCGCCACGCTCGATGCGAAGCTGAAAGAGCTGGCAAAGGCGGCGGCTGCCAATGCTATTCCGGATGCAGCGATTTCCGACAAGGGCCTGTCGATCTCGCCGATCCGCGAGGAGGAGCGCGACAGCATCGTCGCGCTCAGCCGCCGACTATATGTTCTGGTGCCACGGATCAGGATCACCAGCCTGCTTGCCGAGGTGCAAAGCTGGACCAAATTCCTCGACAGCTTCACGCATTATCGTACCGGTGAGACGGCAAACGACGAGGCAGCGCTGATGGCAGCGATCCTTGCCGACGCCACCAATGCCGGAGCCGAACGTATGGCGGAAAGCTCACGCGGCGTCACGATCCACCAGATGATGCTGATGGTGGACAGGCATATGCGATCGGAAACCTACGCCACGGCGACCGCCGTGCTGGTCGATGCGCAGCAGGCCCATCCCTTTGCCGCGATCTGGGGTGACGGCCATATCTCCTCCTCGGACGGACAGTTCTTTCCGGCTGGCGGGCGTGGCGAAGCCAGCCTCGACTACAATGCAAAATACGGCAAGCGACCGGGGGCGTCGATCTATGGCTTCCTGTCCAACCGTTTTGCTTCCTTCTTCTCCCGCATGATCCAGGCATCCGAGGGCGAAGCCCCCTACGTTCTCGACGGCCTCCTTCACAACGAAAGCTCCGTCGAAATCTATGAGCACGCAACCGATACCGCTGGCGCCACCGAAACGACGTTCTCCATGTTCCACGCCTTTGGCTACAGGCTCATTCCCCGTATCCGCAATCTCGGCAATCGCAGGCTCTTTGTCATTGATCGCGATCCGGCTTACGAACCGCTCGACGCGCTGATCGCTGGAACCGTCAACATGGATGTCGTCGAGCACCACTGGGATGAGGTCTTGCGGCTGAAGGCTTCGATCGCTGCAGGTTTGGTGCCGCCTTCCGTCATCCTCAAGAAGCTGGCAGCGTCGCCGCGACAAAACCGGCTGAACCAGGCCCTGCGCGAAATGGGCCGGATAGAACGCTCGATCTTCATCTGCGACTGGCTGCTCGATACGAAACTGCGCCGCAGATCGCATGCGATCCTCAACAAGGGTGAAAGCCGTCATGCTCTCGCACGCGCCATCTTCCTCCACCAGCTCGGCGAATTGCGCAACCGCGTCGCCGAAACCATGGCTTACCGCGCGTCCGGTCTTAACCTCGTCGTCAACGCCATCATCCTGTGGAACACTGTCTATCTCAGCCGTGCTGTCGATTATATCAGCAGTCAGGGTATTATCATTCCGGACGAGCTGCTCTCCCAGGTCGCACCACTACCATGGGCGCATATCGCGCTCACCGGCGACTACCTCTGGAACGAAATTGACCGACCCCTCGAACGCTTCAGGCCAATCCGGGCTAACCGCTTCAATCCAAAAAACTTCAAATTCCCTTAGCGTGTATTAATGTAGAAATGCCCACGGAGCCCCGACATGATGATGGCAATGGAGGACGTCGTGGCAAACATTTTCTTCCAAGCCTGGCGTCCAGCACGGTCTGCAGCTTCGAACAAGGCCTCTTCATCAGCCTGGTGAAAGTCTTTGAAGCCCAGTTCACCAGGCGCGCTGCGGTTAACGTCTGGGAGACGGCCGTTCACAACAGGCACTGAAAGCGCGTTTATTGGCAGATTGAGCCACAAATAGGGGGCGGTATCGCCAAAACGAGCTTGCGCATACTTTTCAAGTTCGCCGTTCAATAAGTAGTCCTCTGGCGCACGAACCGCTTTCTTGCCGTCCTCCGCCTGATTAACAAGGGTTCGAGCCGCGACTTGATCGACATGCGTGTAGAATTTTTCGAAACGCTTGCTGTTCTGCTCGGACACCTTGTCCTGATGGAGGCCGAGGAAATAATCGAGCGTCTTCCTGAAACGAGACGGTTTCTGGTTTAAAGGCTCATTGATATCGTGATCTATAACTGTCATTGTAATATTCCTCCTTTTAAAACAGTGACTTGATTAATTCTGATTGCGGGCCGAAATCGCCCTTCTTGCACTCGCTGACGTACTGCTGACCAACAATGGTTTGGCAGCTGAGGCGATTACCAAGCCTGACGATGTCCAGCTGCAGTTTTCCGTCCACATAGGCCGCTAGCAGAAACTGGTTTTTCGAATTCTCAGGCGCGATGTAGACGCCCTTCTGCGACAGGGCCTCGATAGCTTTCGGATTGTTCAGGAAAGTATCCGGGCGCGTAACGAATGCGCCGTTCTTCCACTTCGAAACTTCATCACGTGTCTGGCCGCCGTAGCGCTGAAAGTCGGTCAAAACAGTGTTGAAAAAGCTGACATATTGATCGGCATTTTTGAAAGCGGATGAGCCACGGAACGGCACCTTGGAAAAGAAAGTAAGGTCGCTGAATGTTGGCTTCTCATCCGTAGTCGCATAGGTCTGCTTAAGGCCTGCAACAACTTGAGACACGTCGCCATAATTGCAGCCATCCTGCGGCTCTCCAAATACCGTCACACAGCTATTGTCCGACGCATTCAACACGCGTGCAGCGGGCTTTCCATCAACCGAAGCCGCTATCAGAAATCTATTATCTGAAAGCTTTGAAACGACACCTGTCTTCGACATAGCATCAATGACTTCAGGGCTATTCCAGAGACCCTTTAGAGGTGCGAAGACGGGCAAAGCTGCAATTCGGATGCGAGAGTCCAGGTGACGGTATCAAGAGCACCTTGATATTTCTCCCAGTAACCCGTCGAGGCCGACACATTTCTCGCCACGAATTTCGTCATCGTGTTGAATTCTTCGGGCGTCAGCGTCGCTTTACTTGGATCAAATTTTGGCAAGTTCAGATACCAACGATCTGGCACCATCATCTGGGCTACTGAATTGGCTTCCTGACCGCCGTCAATGTCGATTACCCCATACATCTGCTGTAGGATCACAGGCGGCTCCGAGGCGTCTTTTTTGATTGTCTTGCATTCATCAGCAAGCGCTCGGCCGAAGATATTCTGACACCCATCGGCTCCGATGATATTAATACTTGGGGTTCCGTCGACATAAGTGGCGGCAATGATGTTTCCATCGGAATTCGAGTGCGCAACAACACCCGTCTTCGCCATCGCTTCAAGATTGCCATCGGATTTCCAGAAATCAGCTACTGACACAATTGGAAGGCCGACATCTTCGAGATCCAGCGTCAGACTTTTAGCGTCGAGCCAGGCATTCCAGACTTCAGTGGAATTTGGACCGCTTTTCTCAGCAGACTGGATTTTGGACAAGCGCTCGTTGAGTTCCGCTACTTTTTCAGAATTGTCTGCGACAATCCCCTGAAGAGACAACGCTTTTTCAGCAAAAAAGTCGAAGTCCTCCGCATTAGCTGAGAAGCCGGATTTTAAAGGCGTATCTTGGGCGAATTTCCAACGTATATGGCCGACTTGTCCATCAGGCAGTGTGGCACCCGTGTCGTAGTCGACGATATGGCTTATGACCCACGCCTGGAGGTCGAATGGTTTTTGGCCGGAAGCTGAACCTGTCCCTTCAAAAGCCTCATCTTCAAAGAAATTTTCGTCATCAACATCCGCAGTTTCATCGTCGCTACCAACAAGGCTCGATATTAACGAGGCTGGCGCAGTGAAGATAACGCGTGGAAAGGACAGGGCGGCCGATGAAATAACGGGGGAGGCAAAATATAAGGCCGGGAGACCAGCTGCGACAAGCAAAGCCGTCGCCATAAGGCGTGCAGGCTGCTTGCCATTTTCATAGCGAGCCCAATTTGTCAGCTTCTGGAACTGCATGTGTCCGCGAGACACGAGCATATCAATCAGGCGTTCATACCCTTTGAAGAACTCGTATCCACTTGGAATGATTTTGTTTACGAGTGCCTCGACAGCTTCCTTTTCAGTCCTCGCAAGCAGTTCTTCTCGTAGCTTCTTTTGTTCTTCAAGATGATCGACGACCTCATTCTCATCAACACTTGGTTTCTGAAACTTATCTTTTATCTGATCCTTTATAAAGCCTGACGCCCTTGTTGTGGCACCAGACAATTTATCAATTGCCTTCATGATTACTCCTTTAAACAATCCAGTATTTTGCGGTTATGCATATGGTAAGATTGAAATCATGAAAGTCACAATAGCCGACGAGAAAAAGGGCGAGTAATCTCGCCCTGTTCAATCCGCTATCAATATTAATTCAGTAAGACGTCGAAGTTATAGCCTGTGTGGAAGTCAGTCTTGCTGTCGCCGTCAGTTTTTCTCTTTCAGCATCGACTTGATGGGTCATGTGATATGCAGATTTAGCTGCAAGGGCGACGGATTTTTCCGAATATCGAGGCTTATCTTCGCTCATGTGGCCGACTTCGTAAGAGCCGTGCTTGTCTTGACGGCAATAAATGCCCTTCTCAGATAGCGCAGACTTTACCTCTGCGAGATATTGCCTGCTGTTGTCTCCAACTGGCGTAACTGACTGGCCACCGCTTTTTGCCACAAGCTCAAACTGCGATTTGTTGTAAGCCAGTTTCACATTGTCACCCGTGATAGACGTCGTCTCAACCACTCGGTTCGGATTCTTCTTCAGTACCTCAGTAGCGTTTTCCAACTTCTTCTGGTCGATCACGACAAAACTCTTGACGCCGAGCTGATCGTGAACGGATTTCTGATCCTCCGCACGCTGCGTCTGCACATTTTTCGCTGCAGCGATAACCGAGGTCATGTTCTGGAATTCGCGGTTTTCAAGCTTCAGATTTCCCGGTGTTGCCATAAAGCTCTTCACACCGTCCGGGCGCTGATAATGTTCTTCTTTGGCCGTCAGAACGTATTTCCCGCTATCATTTCTGCTTAGGTCGTAGCCCTCTCGTCCAAGCGAATTTTGCATACGCTCCAATTTGGAGGCCTCTTTCTGCTCGTGGATGGCAGCCGCCTGAGACATGATGGTTTTCTCGTTTACAGCATACATGTCCTGCTCGAATGCTTCGGCGAACGAACCTTTTTCGATAACACGTGAATTCAAACTTGGACGCCCGTTGTCATCCAGAGAAACGAGCATTGCCATCTTGCCATCAGATACATTGACGCCATTGTCACGCAGGTACCGCTCATAATATTGGCTGGCGACCTCCTCGGGCACATCTAGTTTGATCCAGCCCTTTGAATTCATGGTGTCCTGTTTCAGAAACTGGAGATGATTTTCAACGCGTGTCTGGCTGACAGCATCCGATTGCGCTGCCTGCTGGTTATCGAACTCTGTTACCGACCCCTGGATGCCACTCTTGTATTCAGCATGGATCTGATCGACGACAGAAAGCGCCTCATTGCCGAGCCTATTCTGAAAGGTGGATTCCACATCATAGGGTTCGATGACCTTTCCCTTGTCAGATACCTCGACCTGAAGCGTGGTTGTTCCATCCTGGTTATCTATCAGAATCCGTGTGTCGTGCAGCTCATCCAAAGCCTCGGGTGAAGCGTCAGCCAAAACATGTGTTGGCGTCGTCATTGTGATGTTTACTGCGTTTTCTGTGTCAGGAACTTCTGTAGCAACGAAGTTACTGGTATCGTTGGAATTCTCGCGCCAATATTCTTCCGGTGAGATGCCATTTTTCAATAGCTCTTCGTCAAAAAAAGAGACTCCATCACGATAGGCAGTGCGATAGTCTTCAACAGACATATCGTGATACTCAGCCTCTGCAATCTCGTCAGCCTCAATCTCGCAGCGGAGTTCCTCAAGCCGCTCCAAAGGGGACGGCTCGACCATGGAATATTCGTGATCGTCATGATCCGGCCTCAGATACTCATCAGGCGGGTTTTCAATCGACATCTGCTGGTCGAAAGAGTTTTTCTCACTTTCAATGCTGTCGGCCACCATCGTAGCATTCACACGGCTGATATCATTGAGATACCCATTGGCCTCCGGACTAAGCTGGTAGTCGTGTATGCGAGAAATATTGTCCATACCGCCGATTTTGTCAGCGTCATAGTATAGAGTGTCGACACCCTGTTTTGATTGAATAAGCGTGTTAGACGCTATCAACTCGGCGCGAATGCCATCAGGCATCTGGTCGAATTTGCCCATGACACCAACGAGATAGGTATCTCTCGTTTCATCATAGTGTGCGAAGGTCGCCTCCCCTTGAAATTCCTGATCTTTCAGTAGCTCGGCAGTGAAATGTGCGACACCCAATGGATCATAATGAGAGGAGGATTGAGTGGCGTCTTTTGCGCTGTTTTTGTCATCGTCCGGGTCAAGCGCAGTTTTCAAATCAGCACGATTGGTGTCAATTATATTAAGCAGGGCATCCTTGACCTCTGGAGTCTTGAAACCCTGAGAATTTGCAGGGTCAGCAAACCTGCGGATGCCAAAAGCTCCATTGCCTTTATCAAACAAGATCATTTCAACGCGCTCTTCACCTCCATGGGTGACGAACTTCGCATATCCCTCGGTGTCATTATTTTTAAGCGTCTGGACAATTCTATTATCCAGCATGGAAACCGGAAAATGCATCTTGTGAAGCGAAGGATTGCTTTTACTGGTATCAAATATGGTAATCATAAGTCTCTCCTGAAATGATAAGCCAACACTATTTGTTGCGAATAAGAATAATTATGAGGTGAGACTTACCCAGTGAAAAGCCTTGAAGTCGAATAGTTCCAATTGTGATAATTTCACTTAGTAAATTCGATGTCGGTCAACCTATTGGATATCCAATAAAACTGGTTTCGGCACCTGAGATATCCGCCGACAGATATCTATGCAGCACTACTGTAGGCCGCTACATCCGATTGCGCTCGCTCATATGCAACAATCGATTTCGTGATTTCGGTCGGCGATTTCAATCCGCTGGCAACTGGCATCTGATCAGAAAAACTATGCAAGCTGTATTCACCACCATCCGTACGCAGAAACAGGCCTTTCTCTGCGAGGTCGCTCTTTAATGCGCGCAGGTGCTCGTCGCTGTCCTTCAGAACGATATCAACAGCCCTATCGCCGATTCTTGCTACTAATCTTGCTGTCTGCTTATTGATCGACACCCTGACGACATGGCGCGACATCGAATGTGCCTCGACGGATTTCGTGCTGTTCAAATTCAGAAGACCGCCTGATGCCAATTCCGACGTCACTTTTTTATAAGCAGCGGCATCCAGCACGGCATAGTCGGCTTTTTCGAAATGATGCTGAAAAGCCTGCGCAAACCGCTCTGTGATGCCGTCTATTGCGTCGGAAACCGTCTTCGGATGACAATTTGAAACCTTGACATATCCAAGATCGCTGTCCTTGCTTGCAATGCGATAACCACCCACCTCCAGCTTTGTGATGCTGAAATTTTTCCCGTCGAGCTGGCGGACTATCTGAGGAAAACGCTTGGTTTCGATCTGTATATGCCGGACAGCGGCCTCGGCACAGATATTGACCACATTTGCTTTGAAGAAATCTTCTTTGAACGCGCGCGTGGTCAGACTGTCGTGGTCATGGAATGCTATATGCGGTCGACCATCGACATCAATATCAATCTTGATAGCTGCGCGATCACCATGAATCCAGACACCGTCTGCCCGCAGAAGTTCCTGAGCGCTATCGTCGATGTATTGATCGCCCATTTTCCCAAGAAACATGCCGCGATGGTCAAGCATGCCGTCTTTCATGAAGCGAAATTGCGCCTTGATATTGTCTATCGAGACCGCGTGTTTTTTAAGTTCCAAGGCAACCTCGCTCACGATGCGACTGCCACGGTAGTTGTTGGGTGGGTTACAGCCTGCCTAGATGTTGGACGAGCAAGTCGTCGCTTCAGATCCTCAGCGGCCTTGTCCGCATCTCTTATGGAAACTACCCATTGAGCGTTCGAAGCCTTCTTCCAGCCTTCACGGTCGACAGGTAGATGATTGGTGTGAACGCCTACCCAATAACCATCGCGGTCGTCTTTAAAAATCACGATACCGTAGTCGCTGTAATACGCTTTCACCTCCGACAAATGCTTGGATGATTCAGCGGGGATGCAATCCCGAACAATCCGACCATCCCATGCGACGAGGAACAAGCCGTGCTTATCAAATTGGAACGTTCTCGGCTCATTCAGTATGTTAACGCCTGCATGCGAGGCACCCACATCGGTGGCGACAAGGTTGCGGCTGATGTCATTATAAGTACCATCCGAAATCACATCAAACGGTCGGTCATCAGGCGTTCTTCCAACGACAGATGCCAGCCTTGTTCTCTCTTCAATTTTCTTGCTCGCTATCTGGCGAGCCTCTTCGACATCGAAGGCCGTTTCTTTGGAAGATGGAAGCCAGGCACTGCCCTTCTCGAAGGCGATACTCGTATCAGTGAAATCGACAACGATATCGCCGTCAGCATCACGCTCAAACTCGATGCCCTGCCCCTGAAATTCAGCTTCAAGGCTCGCGAAATCGGTTTCAGCCTGTGTCTTGGCTTCCTCCTTCAGCCTACTCCAGGCGTCAATAGCAATAGCCTTGATCGCCGTCAGGTGATCCTCGAATGCGTCCTCCTCGAACGAGGTCACGATGAAATCATCGCTTGAGACCAGTTCAGGCAACTGCGGATGCGTCACATCTACAGTCAGTGTCACGAAATACTGGTCATCCTCGCGTTCAATTTTCGATCCAGATGCCTTTAAATAATCGATATCGTAATTATCGATCAGCAAATCGTCGAGTAGAGATCTGTATTCAATTTTTAGTCCTTTGGCAGTGCTTTTTTCGTTTTCCATATATACTCCTTTAAGCAACTAAACGGTTATGCATTAATGGTATGTCTATCGGCCGCAAGTCGCAACTATTTGTTTCTTGCGAGTATTCTTCTTATCCTGAAGTCTTCAACAGAAGGAGATACCGATATGAATAATGCAAAGAAGAAACCGATACAGATATCCCAGCAAGCGATGAAGAATTCCACGTCTGCCAATGCCGTATCGGCGGGAAAGCAGAATTGGCTGTTGGCAATCCCGAAGTGGCTCATGAAAATGATGGCCGCTGTTTTGAAAATGGTGAACAAGATACTGGGCGTCTTCGGCATCGGCCCAGTCGGCAATCCGCATTCGGCTGCAGTGCCGAAACCAGCGACGTCTGTAGCTGAATCCGATACTTCACCGAAGAATGAGCATAAGAATGAACCGTCAGTATCGCAGATGATGAAGATGGTGCCAGCCGCCACGGTGGCTAAAATTATTGAATACGCAGCCACTGCGCCTGAAAACAGAAAGCAAGTTGACCTGTCACCGCTTTCCATGGATCAGAAAATCTGGCTATCGACATTGAACCAAGCGAAGCTGGATCAGCTGACTACGATGAAGCCGGATCAAGCACTCGCAGTCGTTTATAAAGGCGTGTCCGAGCTGCAAGCCAGAAAGAGCGGCATGCTCAAACATGACAGGGCTGCACCCCAAGAACCATCAATGGTCGAAGCAATTGCTGAAGAATCCCGATTCAATCCGAAAGCGATACGTCTTAAAGAGCGATTGGAGAAGGAAAGAAAGACAAGAAAGGAGCGTAATGCCCCTGCCTTGATGATGGCCATGGGGTAAAATTGAAATCAATAAAAAAGGGCGGGAAACCGCCCTGTTTTGTTACGTCACTACAAATATTTAGCCACCAGTTGCTTCTTTAATCTTGTCATCGACATATGCGTAAATCAGAAGAGCTGACAATACCGCAACCCCAGCACCGTGATACGACCACGCAAAGGTTGGATTTACACCATAATCAATATACGTTTGGACAACACCGTCATCTGGCCTAAACCAATCAGCAAAATACAAAAACAACAGAGCTGAAACACTCTTCCTTAGGGATCTATTCTCCAAACCAGAGTCTATTGAAATTTGCCTGCAGAAATCCACAATATGAATAAGTGCATAAAAACACAGAGCCGCACCAAGATCTCTAATCAGCATAGATATTATTACATCAGATCCCGCAAACATGAATTGGTGTGGAGCATCACCGTGATATAGGCTAATCAAGGCTGAAGTTATCGCTGTACCGATTAAACTCACCTTCTTTGAGTGAATTGCCATAAGGTCGAGTACTGCACTGAAAAATGGATATTCTCTTTTATATTCTCTTTTGTTTGACATTTAAAATCTCCTTTTCTGTCAAATAACACCTACATGGTTATTTACAGTTATGCATAATGCAAATGATCTTAAAACCGCCGACGAAACACGCGGGCGGTCAAATGGCGTTCAGTAAAGCAATCGCCTCCTCATCTGACTGTTCATCCAATTCGTCAATTTTGTCCCGAATGCGGATAGCCAGACCACGTAGAAGCTCAGCCCGTGTGAAACCGTTCTCGACACCTGAGAAAACCTCAAAGTGTGCTTGAAAACCAAGGTGTGCCTCAATTGCTGAGAATACAGCAGCACCGATATATACATTCCGACGACGTTCATCCAGGCGGTCAAGAAACATCTTCACCTGCGAAGTCAGCTTGGTAAGATTGGTCTTTAACTCTGCCAAGCGGGCCTCGTTCTGCGCGAGAATTTTGTTTTCCGTACGCTCCCATCGAGCTTCTCGAACGGCATGCGCTAGGTTGATCATGCCTGAGGCAATAACGGTACCAGCAATTGCCGTGGAGGCATACATCATACTAAGATCGGGTTCACCCTTGCGCGCCATGTTGAAATCTCCTTTTCCGTGTCAGATGCTCCTAACGTCTGGACATACTGAATTATAAGCGATATAGCATATCCCCAATGAAAACACAACTCATTTCAGGAGGTTTCCGTGTTTTACGGATACGCCAAGCGGGCCATCAGCGATACTGATATTGAATTTAGTGAACAGGTAAAAATTGTTACGCAGCAGGTCAAACAGTACCTCTTTAGCCGACATTTTTCCATTTCAGAATCCGATGCCAGCTCGCGGGTTGTCGAAGAACAGGTATCAGCCGTCAAACAGACCCGACCCAAGCTGGACGCCCTTGTTGATCGTATGGAGCACGGTTCAACCCTTATTATCACCTCCCCGGACATGGTCGCTGGCAAGGTTCGTGGCTTTTTGGATTTCGTACATAAAGTAAATAAAAAGGGTGCCACCCTGATCGTTGCGCGGCCGAATATATATGTCGATGCCCACACAGACGCGCCTGTGGACCCCATTATCTTCGACCCCAATGAAGCTAACTTGGTGTCACCGCTTAAGATAGTGGAAATGCTGGCAGCGATGGAAAGTGATGTCTTTGTCGAAAAGCAAAAGGAGAAGAAATCCGCAAAGGTCGGCGTCAATAAGGGCGGTCGGAAATCGGCCCTCACAGACGAACAGATAGCACAATTTAAAAAGATGCAGGCAGAAGGCTATAATCAAATCAGTATCGCAAAAACACTCGGCGTATCCCAGTCCACAATCTCCCGCTATAACTCAGACCTTATAACGAAGGTCGGTCGAGCGAAGAACGCTGCTTACAGTGAAGATCCATCAGAGCGTCGTGCTAAACGCCGCATCTATGAAGCTAAGTACCGCGCGCGTAAACGCGCACAACGCCAAGCTGAAAAATCCTCGGATTCCGAAACAGGCGGTGGCGAAAGCTGACATTGATAATGGTCGCAAAAAGTGCTACATGTCATACAATATTGACGTTTTGTGCTACATGGAGCCTCAGCAATGCCTAAGGGACACGAAGAGCTTATGCCTGCAGCCAGCCCTGTTTCTCCGAGAAAGCGAGCAAGCTTGGCTGAGAAGCTCGCCTCCATTCGGTCATTCCGCATCAAGGAAACGCTATCAGCAGCGCAGAAGAACGGCCTGATTGGCGTTGGCAAAGAAGACCGGATCAGTGCGCGGGTTAGCCATGAATTGCTTGCGCAGGCGAAGTCACGCACTGGCATTGAGGGAACGTCTGAACTGCTCGAATTCGCTCTCGCAAGCGTAGCGCTCGAAGACCTGTTTGAAGAGACCATGACGCGCCTCGATGGCACTGTAGACAAAGACATCAAGCTCGGATTCGATTGATCGTGTTTGATGTCGATGCCGCAACGAGGTGGATGCGCAGGTTTCCAACAAAGACCCTCGCCCGCCGTCCTGATGACGAGCTGCCATTCATTGACGAGGAACCAGTTGGTGGCCAACCCATTTTGCTGGATACCTGTGTCTATATCGACCGCCTGAAGGGCGTCATCCCCGACCATATTCGGGATCGTCTGCGTGCGAGACTGAGTCATCATAGTTCGACGGCAATTCAGGAGTTGGCACATACAATCGGTGTGCTTGATCCTAGTGATCTCCGAACTGCAGCGGTGCAGAAATCCATCAGCGACATCATCAAGGCAATGCCCGATCATAGGGTAATTGTTCCCGACCTCGATATTCTGGGGCGCGCAGCAATTCTCAATGGCGTCATCTGTCGAATTCAGGGTTATAGCAATGATCAGAAGTTGCGGTGCTTGAATGATTGTACGATTTTCCTGCAAGCACTGAAGTTCGGCCTCGTTCTGGTAACAAGAAACATCTCCGACTTTGATTATTGCTTACAACTCGTTCCAACAGGAAGAGTTCTTTTCTATCGAACCTGACTCCGCAATTTGATTTATTAATGGCCGACAACAATACTCTTTGAATAAGGAGTATTTTTTAATGTTGGCCAGCAGCACTTCCCAGTTAAATCGCATTAATAAGCAAATTGACCGGATATATCCCTCAATTGGCTTGAAAGTTGATTTCAGGGAATACCAAAGCGCTATCAAAAATGCCAATTCAGCGATGGCAGGTCGCACTGACATCAACGCCATCATGTACCCATCCGGTTTCGGCGGGAAAATCGGTGTGAACCTGAATACGGGCAAGGTTTTCTCCGGAAACCCATTGTTGCGACACATGCGACAGTCGTCGCAGGGATACCTGCTGGAATTCGAGCGGGCAATCAAAGAGAGCATGGCGGCAGGTGGCGGTCATTCTGGCCAAGAAGGCCATGGAAAACAGGCTTCAAGGCACGACGGACATGACGGTATCGTGTCAACTTGTGCAACGACAGCTTGGGAAGAGCGAACCCCAATAGAGGCAGCAGGCTCGTCTTTACCTCCGCCTGCCACAACTTTTTATGCACTTGCGCCTCCGGGAACTGAGGAATTCTGGTTGGTGACCCGCCATGAAAGGCAGGGTTAATTTTATTGGAGGAGAGAGGCAAAAGGCTTCTTCAAATTGAACAAACAAGGGAGGACGATATATGACAACTTGGAACCCACACGAAAACTGGCGTCCCGTGATGCCTTTCAGCGAGTTGATAAAACAGCCGGATATCAAAGACATCATCGAGGGAGATAGTACCGATGACACTCTGAGGCGCATAAATAGGCAAATCGAGAGGATGCACCCGAACAGCGCGAAATCCGTATCCAAGGCCGAACTTCAGCTGGCAATGGAAACCGCGACCGAGTTCACGAATATCCAGCAAGGTCAGTCCATCCAGACTGAGCGCAACTTTCATCGAGGCTCGACGGCCACACTTTATCCAAGCGGATACGATGGAAAAATCGCAATCGACCTGTCTTCAGAGAAATTCGGGAAAGTCACTTCGACGTCGCGCGATATGCAGCAGTACCTGCGTTCAAGCCAATCTGAACCTTGGCTTACATGTCGGGTTTCCAGATCACTGGAACTCCGCAATCAACGTGAAGGCATTGAATACCGGAAAGAGCACACCTTCAGCACCAATGATATGAAGGTGCTGGAAGCCTTTGTCGATGACTCTTCGCGGCGCTTTTCTCAGGCTATCAGGCACGTCATAACAGACAAGGAAAGGGGCGTCACAAGATCCAATGACCCGCAAATGTCACTTTCTCTGGTAACACCACGCGGAGCAAGCGGCGCTCGAAAGGCCTTGTGGGAAGACGAGGTCTTTAAGCCGGAATCTCAATCTTCAAGGCCTGAAGTCGCATCGGCTTGAAGCCTCTTTTCAAGAAATCGTTGGCAAGTCTCATACGCGGCCAAACCATCGCCTTTCGATAGTGCGATTGCAAAGCCACGCCACCAGTTTTCCGACTGCGCATATCTTGGATCATCGGCGACCTTTGCCATTACCTTTGAGATCAATCCATCCATCGCGATGTCCGCACGAGCAATATGTGACCAACGGTCATGCAGTAGTTCGACATAGTATTTTCGTACCCAATCCGGCCTGCTGCCAGAATTAATCAGATCGAGTGACTTGTAGAATTGCTTTGTCTGATCCTTGAAGGCGGAAGTCAGCATAAATTCGAATTCAGCTGGCACCTTGCTGAGGTCAATTCCTGGTCCAACCGCCTCCTTATCCTGACCTGACGTCTTCTCCGTTTTGAGGTCAGCAGTCTTGGAAGTCGGGAAAATTTGCCAATTGTGCCTGCGCTTGAATTCGACAGGTTTTGGCCCGTAAAGGGGTTCGCGCAATTTTTCCATCAAACGGTCAATGAGGCCGATATTGTCAGCAACCTCTGTCTGGACATAGATTTTGATGGTGTATGACAGGTCAGTCATTTTCTGCTCGATTACGATACTACGCTGCTCGGATACCTTGCGTAGGTAGGGAAACTCATCCCGAACTTCATCGACAACTTTTTGCACCCAATAGACGTAATCCATTGAGAGATATTCGTCGTATACCAGGGAAATCGCACGATCCACGACGATCCTGCCGTCAGCCTTTTGTAGGTCAGAAATTGTTGGACATGAGTAGGAATAGGTCATCGCACGATCTCCGGTTCACGGTCCAGATAGCGCGACAGGCTTTCAAATAGAGCAGTGTACTCATTGATATTCACCCGACGCGGTCGAAGTCCAAACGATTCCATTTCGTTGCCATCAACCCAGTGACGAATGGTGAAACTAATAATCGGATCATTCTCATTGCCCAAAACAGCACTGATGATCGGTGTCGCAATCAGGTCGTCAACGTCTTGCGGAGTAAGACTACGATCTGCAAATAATACGATTTCTGAAACACCTTCCAAAGATGTCGAAACGGGCACCACAGGTGTCAAAACAGCTTCTTCGGAAGCCTGAACCACCTCCTTCTCAATCTCGACTCCGCCTTCATTGATGCGCGCCAATCTGGCCTGCTCGGCCTTGTCGGCGGCAACAAGAAACCCAACAAAGGCATCCGCATGTGCGAGATCGGGATTCAAAACTTCTTCGCTTAGCATCATCCATGCCGCTTCATCGGCCCCAAACTCGTCAATGGCCGCCAGCAGCCTTTCACCGCGATAAGAACGGGTTTCAAACCCTGATGTCACTCCGACATTGCTTGTCGCCTCGTGTAGTGCGACCTGCCACAGCTGGCAAAATTGCAGATGCCCAAATCCGAGCTTTTTTGCAAACAACTTTTGAGCCTTCAGCCAAACATGGTCGGCGACCAAATAAGGCTCGACATCGAATTTGCCTGCATTCGAATTCACTGCATCAAACAGAACGCGGGTCTGATGATGGCTTGGAGCCTGCAATTCCAAACGGAATTCGATATGATCTACAGGCCTACCGCGCGTCTCCTTGCGAACTTCCACGATCTTGGTCTTAAAGCGGCGAATGGATGCAAGATCGGCTTCCACGCCGTTCAACACGCGTTCTTTCAGCTTGCCAAAGCTGACGCCCGCATCGACATCACGGGGGAAGCCAGACCATGCGGCAATCTCGTCGGCCGTCGCCTTGATGATGATTACATTGTCGCCTTCCGGACGCCATTTTTTCTGAACGGCGGTCGCAGCCAGCACACGGTATATACGAATGGAAAACTTCGATCTCATGGCGGCCAATGGTGCCAGCTCCAGGTAGGCATAGGAAGGCATCGATTTCATCAGATCGCGGATCGGTTGCGGCAAGCTATACCGAATGATGTCGGACTGCTTGTCGCTTTCCAGCCAAGAAACGATCATTGGCACATTTTCGTATCGACGTGTTTCCAGTGCGCCGTAGTTTACCGTTGTTGCGGTCAACCTTTTGAGTGACAGCTTAAGCATCTCACGACGGTTGATATGTGTATCTCTTTGGCCGAAATACTTGAGAACCGTGGACACCGGAATGGAATGAGTGGCCTCAATCATTTCTGGGTCAAACATGTATGCGGTCGCCACCATCAGCTCGTGCAGCGCGGTGTCCGATGCAGTCAGTTTGTCGTCTGAAGTAATCTCACAGCTTTCCAGCATTTCAACTGGACGAGGGCTGGATGGTGCGACCTTTGAAAGCGCATCACTATCAATTGCAGCGATGACATCGCCACGAGTAGCAGGTTTAAATAATTCGGTTGTTTTCGGTTTCATTTGTCTTGGCCTTTCTCAATCATGTATTTCAATGATGAGTCGACCACTTGCATGCGACAAGAAATAAAATCACACGGATTCAAATCTGCCGCTTAAGTGTATGTTGATGTACTGCAACTTATTGTTATTGTTAAATAAATATCTATATCCTGCAATCCGAACATACGGGATATAGTTATTTTATCGGCGGATTTATACCCTTTGAGTCTATGTCTAAATCACACTTTTCGGTTTTGTGGGATTTAAATAGAAAAGCAAAAGTGTCCAATCTTGGGATATAAACATCTACGTATTTGTTTTAATTAGTCTTTCTTTTTAACCCACTTCAGTATTCTATGGGATAGAAATGTGTAATATTTGCCTTAGAGCCGAACCGAAAATTAAGCTGAGCGATTTCAGGAGTTTATGATTCTCTGTGGTTTACCAAGACTACGGAGGATCACATGGCCTGGACTGAAACCGCTCGGCGTGACTATGCCAGACGAGGCTTGCGTTACGCAAGCGATTGCACGGACGATGAGTGGACTATCATTGCGCCGCTTTTACAGCCGATGAGCAAAGTCGGTCGTCCGCGCGAGCACGATTCCCGCACGTTGTGGAACGCAATCCAATACATCGCGACAACCGGCTGCCAATGGGCGCAATTACCGAAGGAATTTCCGCCGTTTACGACGGTGCAGTACCATTTTTACCGGATGCGAGACAGCGGATTGCTTGATCTTATCAATGAGATGCTGGTTGCGGTGACACGCCTGGCGGAAGGTCGCAAGGCGGAGCCGACAGCCGCTATTATTGATAGCCAGTCGGTCAAGACGACGGAAGCTGGCGGTCCACGAGGCTATGATGCAGGTAAAAAGATAAAAGGGCGCAAGCGCCATATCGCAGCCGATATGATCGGCAATATGCTGGAAGGCATCGTGCATGGTGCCGATGTTCAAGACCGGGACGGCGCGCCGGATCTGATCGAGCGAACCCGCGCGAACTATCCCTCCGTGAAGAGACTCTTCGTCGATGGCGGCTATGCTGGCGAAAAGCTGACAACGGCTGTAGCACATATCGAAGCGCTCGCGATCGAAATCGTCAAGCGCTCTGATCAGGCCAAAGGCTTTGTAATCCTGCCCAAAAGGTGGATCGTTGAGCGGACCTTTGCGTGGCTTAACCGCTGCCGTCGGTTGGCAAAAGATTGGGAGGCCTCGATTGCATCGTCAGAGGCTTGGATGTTCATATCATCCATCAGACGAATGACACGCCGTATCGCAAGGTTAGAATTTTGAGTCGGGCTCTTAAATTTGTAGTTATTGATTCCTCCTGTTGGCATTTGCCGTTAAATCATGGGTTCTAGACGTATCTTTTTCGTTATTCTGTTGACGGCAAAGAATGGCCTCCATTAAATCGTGGGATAAAAACAATGTTAACAAATCGCGGCACACCAAGACTTTTACCCGTTTCCCTCGCGTACGCGCGCGTATGGCAAACCTGCGGTGCAGTTTGGATTTTTCAAATCCGTGGGGCGCTTCGCTTGGGTGCTTCGCACTGGCCTTTTCGTTGCAGCTCTACGATCCGACCTAGCGGATAATCTTTGACGGGTTTTTTCAATTGAGGGAGAGGGACACAAGGCTTCAGCCGATATGAAGCTGTAATTTGCCCGATATACGATCAGCCATGGTTGGCGACATGCCTCTACGATCTACAGAAACGGCCAAAATCGCTACGTCTTTCGCATTTCCCACTCCGTTACTCATCAGATCATAAAACCACGCGGATTTGAGCCGTTTTTGAAGCTTTAATAGGCGGCGTTCTATTTTCCACCATCGGCTCAACCTCAATTAAAACCACTAGCCTATGACGACATCGTTAGCCAACACGCAATATGAACCTCGCTAACGGCATACGCATTCACGCCTCAAAAACCGTACAAATCTTTGCATCTTTGCAAATTCCGACCGGATACACACTTGATGCAAAATCAACGCTTATTTGGGCAGTTTATGACGATTGGGTTTCCGAAGTAACCGCGTCGTTTAACCCGTCTGATAACCGTTGGATGCCGCATCCCGACGTCTAATTCACCTGCTCAATTCGTTCAAATTTCGAAGCATTATTCAAACCAATAATTAACCCGTCCATCTCAAATTGTTTCGACTTTCGAAATAATAAACCGTCTAATACACGCCTATTTGATGATTGCGGGGAACAATATGCAGGACAGATACGCCGGGGACATCGGGGACTATGTCAAGCTCGCCCTACTTCGCCATTTATCTGCGGGTCGAAAACTCGGTATCGCCTGGTATCTCTACCCCGATGAAGGTCACAACGCCGATGGACGTCATATAGGCTATCTCAGTCTCCCAGACCGCTGGCGACATCTCGACCCGGAACTCTTCGACGCCCTGAAGCTGGTTGCAGACAACGCACGTTCCGTCCAAGCATTGCAGCAAACTGGGATGATCGGAGACCTATTTCACGGCACGCCGCTCACTTCTGAGGCTCTGCTATGGCAACAACGGTCAGCTTGGCGTCACAACTGGTTTCAAGATGTCGTTGCGCGCATGTCCGATGCCGACATTGTTTTTGCCGATCCTGACAACGGGCTCGTGGATGACGATCCTAAGCGGCGAACGAAGGCCAAATTTGGAAAGTCGATAACTCTGCAGGAGGCGACCGCCCTCGCCCACAATCGCCCCGCCATCATTTACCACCACAACACTCGGCGGCCTGGTGGACATGATCTGGAAGTCGAATATTGGCTAAGCCATTTTGATGAAAAAGCATTTGCGATACGTGCGAATGCTTACAGCTGCCGAACCTTTTTCGTATTGAATCCGGACAGCGATATCTTTGAACGTGCTCAGGAATTTTGCTACCATTGGCAAGAGCGGGGAGTGCGTTTGCATACATTGAAATAGCGTTGTGGGGGCGATATGGGAAATTTCAAAGGGTTGCTACGAATTTTGACATTGCTGGTTGGGACGACTGCTATGTTGTCCACACCCTCAGTTGGTGCAGAACCCGGCAAGAACGACGATATTGTGCACCCGAAGTTACCTATTACGTCTCTTTGGCTGCACTTAGAAGGTAAAGACAACGCCAATTTCATGGTTTTCCACAAATACACCTTCGTTCCAGAAGATAAAGAAATACCTTTTAGAAATATTTTGATGCTGAATTGCGCTAGAGATGAACCCGCATATTTAGATTTTGTAATCCCAAAACAGCTTCCATTGAAAGACCTGTACGGGAAGGAATACATTGAGAAACAATATTTTGGTTTGGTGTTAGCACCGCTATCTGGGGCAAAAGAGCAGGTATTCACGATTGAAGGAGAGGTCAAGGACAACCATATCTTCGTTGATTTTGTTGGTGATCAGCGAAAAGCCATTGCTGCACTCCTGCGTGCAGATAGATTTCGGCTGTACTTTGATGACTACCGCCACCTTGAGCTTACCGAGGTAAACGACAAAATATTCCCCACAAAAAAACAAGGTCAAAAGTTTGATGAAGTGGTGAATTCACTGTTATCCAACCAATATGAAATCGATATAATTCCATCCATCGGTAAGATACTCGACAGTTGCCCAGATATTAAGGAATGGAATTCTTTAGTAGATCCGTAATATATATAAGTCGGAACGCTATTCTGATAAAATTTCTGTAATCGGCCAAATGCCTTGATATGGATGTTACATATGAAAAAGAATTACATCTTTACGGTAATGATATTTGGTTTCTTTTTTTCTGCAGTCAACGGCAAAGCAGGCGAGTGGTGGCAAGATAAATTCATAAAAGACGGAAGCGGTATCTGTGAGAACAATGATAGCATACGAACGTTTTCTGCCACCACGATGGAAGGCTGGGAGACAAGCTGCAAAATAACAAAGCAACATAACATCAAGGATATCGACGCCATCATTCTTGATTACGAATGCGGTGGCAACGACCTGGACTCTGAAATCACGAAACCGCGTGAATTGGTCGTAAAATTACAGGACGGCATCCGAATTTTCCCAGGCGGTGAAAAATATCAGTATTGCGCTTCAATTAACCCCTATCTGCTGCCACAATACACACCAAAGGCCGACGATTGTCCCATTGATCGCAGCCTGATGCAATCAGACACCCGCGACGATGGCACGTATCAAGTGCTTCAGTTCACAGAAGGCTACTTACAGGGGCGAGCCACGCTCACAGGGTATAAAAACAATGAAGCCATCTGGACAACCAGACCCGACAACATGTGTTCGAATGGCGCAGTTATATGCAGAATGAGCTTTCGGACCCGAGCAGGTGAAGAATATGAAGAGGCCTTCCAACCGCTATATGTCAATTCTCGTCCATGGGCCGTCTTCGCTGAACTCCGGCAAACTCTTTATATGAAAGAACGGGACGCGACTTATTACCGAAAGGCTTATGGCGGCATCGAGGTCAATTTCCTGAATGGATATAAGCCCGCCGTCGATGAGATGATTCTGCCAGAAAATGTATATAAATTCTCCGGATGTAGCCCCGCTGAAACTCGCGCAGAATAGTCAATTCTCAAGGATGGATTTCAGTATACGCTTTCCAGGCGTCGCTGCTCGCGTTGTTATTTGAACCGCTTCCCGATATGATCGAGTTGTCTGCGAGGGGGTAATCATGGACACGCGGTCGGTTTATATAACAGTAACGCTCGTCATTCTGGCGAACGGTGGTGTCCTCACCGCAGTTCTGGCCGATCTACCCTCGTCTCTTCGGCCTGCTGCACGTATATGGCAAGCAGCTACTCTTTTGGTAGCAATCGGCTGCGTTATTTTTGCAATTGAAGATAGGCTCCCGTATAATTTGGCTACGTCTTCTGCTAATGCAGTATTACTGTTTGCCCTTTGTTTATATCACGCCAGCATTCGTAAGTTTCACGGGCTACAAGTCTACACCAATGCGTTTATTGTTCCTGCGGTTGGCACAATTCCATATTCCTATTATCTTTTCATTGTCCCAGATATTGGTGCGCGCATATTTCTTGTTGCGCTTCTATGGGGCTTCATAACCTGTGCGTCTGCAATCATATTAATTCAGAACATCAGAAATCCCGAATACCGTTCACGGGGCGGTTTGTCGCTGACCGTTATCTATGTCGTGTGCACAATTGCCAATCTCACACGTACGCTCATATACATATTCGATGGCAATCGTGGCCTGAACACCGTCGCCGATAACGGACATTGGATGAATGCAGTCACTCCAATGTTTCTCTGCATCATGCCTGTCATAGGCACGACATCGTTTTTGTTGATGTGCTCCGACCAAGTGAAAAAGCGATGGGAAGACGCGGCATCGCGAGATCATTTAACGGGATTGCCAAATCGTCGTTCGCTTATCTTCTACAGTCTGGCGTGCCTGGAAAACGATAAAGCTAACAATAGTCGTCGAGCAGTCGCTATGCTCGATATCGACGATTTCAAAATCATCAACGACACTTACGGCCATCATTCGGGTGACATTGTCCTGCAAGAAATAGCAATGCGAATTGTGGAAATTCTACATTCGGAGGACTTCATCGCACGCTCAGGCGGCGAGGAGTTCGTTGTTATCTTCGGCGAAAAGGGCAGCATGTCACCTGAAATTTCTGCCGAGAGAATTCGTCAGATCATAGGCAGCCGAACTTTCCAGATTGGCACCACAGCGATTTCTGTAACGGTTTCGATTGGAGTTGTCCTGCATAGCGACAATGCGACTTTCTCCGAAACGCTTACGAGAGCTGACAGAGCCCTTTATGCCGCCAAGAATAAAGGCCGAAATCAGGTTGTTTTTGCTGAGGGCGTTCCTTCAGTATCTATATCGGTTGAATTGCAGTCTCATCTCCCGGCCAACGACTCGAATTGATCTGGCGATCAACCCGATACATCTGAAGATCGCCGTCCAAGTGTTGTTTCAGCAGTTCTTTGGCGTCGGGTACGGACGTCGCGGGATCAATCCAGTCGGAATAGACATCCGGCGTTAGAATGACGGGCATCCGGTTGTGTATCTCTGATATCGGCTCAACAGGCTTGGCCGTTAAAATCGTGCAGCTTGTGATCCCCAGTGCTTCATTCGTCGCCCAAAGGCCTGCAAAGGAGAACGGTGCATGTTCTGGCAAATGGATGTGCCACGGATCTCGGCCACCGTCTTCCGCATTTTTCGTCCATTCATAGAAACCATCGGCCGGGATTAGGCATCTTTTCGATTTGAAGGCTTCACGAAACATGGGTTTCTTGTCGGCGTCTTCCGACATCGCATTGAAAGTCGAGAAATTACCGAGTTCCTTGGCCCAAAACGGCACCAAGCCCCACCTGCCCTCCCGTAATCTCATCCCGTCGTCGGCGTGAGTGACGAATAGGACATCCTGGGTTGGGCAGATATTGTATCGGGGCTGCGTATTGCGTGCCTGATCAGCAGTCAGCGTCAAATTGTAGAGACGATGAATCTCCGACCACGGTAGGTAAAGGGTGTATCGACCGCACATATTCACCTCGTTTGCTGTCAACAAGCGTCGTTAGTGCTTTTGGCTATTGCTCGAACAGCCCGAACGGATAAATTATATTTTTGCGCAATTTCTGCAACAGATGCCTTTCTCTTTTGGAGTGCAGTCCTGATCTCTCGTCTTTCATTACCTTTGACCTTTGGTGGCCTTCCGAGTTGTTTGCCTTTCAATCTCGCTGCTTCCATTCCTGCCCTCGTTCGCTCGCTTATCAAGGCTCGTTCGAATTCGGCTAAAGCCGCAAGAATGTGAAACACCAGTCTTCCCCCGCTCGAACTCGTATCTATGTTCTCGGTTAATGACTGAAACTCGACGCCACGTTTTCCCAGATTATTTATGATCTCAACTAGATTAACGAGTGATCGACCCAGGCGATCCAATCGCCAAACAACTAGTGTGTCACCCTTCCTAAGAGTATCCATGACGCTTTTAAGTCCAGGTCGATTTGAAACGCTGCCAGATATTCCCTGATCCGTGAAAATCCGGTCGCAATCCGCTTTCTTCAATGCGTTCAATTGTAAATCGAGATGCTGATCATCTGTCGATACACGCGCATATCCAATTCGCCGTCCGCGTTCGTTGCGTGAAGGAGTGGCATCGTAACTAGATTTTTTTATTGGCATTTTCGTTATTCTGAGCTTTCTCATGAATTATAACGCCATTTTTAGTACGGTGGACACCCTTGGTGATTGACATAAAAGGAACCTTTTCTGTCCCTTGATTTCTGCAACTTTTTTTGCAACGAGCGTGCCCCCACACTATTGGCCGACAGGCCGAGAATACTGAAAAAGTCGTACTTTAAACCTACCGCCATGAGTTTTATGATGAGGCATACCATAAAGGTTCCTTTACGTCCCTTCTCCATCCAACGAGCATAACTGCCTTTCACTACGCAGAAGTGGGGTGACGGATTTGTTGGATCACCTCGATGTCGCAGACGAAATTTTGCTTACTGAAGTCACTGACGCCATTGACGAAGGCCGAATTCACATCGCCGTGCAAGGCATACACTCAGCTACTAACGTCGACCGTTTGTTATACGGTGAATGTCTCGCTCGACTTATAGACCGGGACGGCACTGTTCACAGTGCAGGCGAATTCATTCCTGTTCTGGACATTTGGAGCAAAACACCAATTTTAGATCGGCACATGATCAAACTCATTCTCGACGAGCTTGAGGCCGATCCACGTGCAATTCTGGGCTGTAATATCTCTACTGACAGCCTTACTGACGCTGAATGGCCACCAATTTACCGTCAACTTGCAGATCGTTCTCATTTGGCTCACCGCCTGGTACTCGAAATTACGGAAACCAGGCCACTCGGGGACATTGCGTCAATCAACAAAAGTCTGCGCGCGGCTCGAAAGCTTGGTTGTCTCATCGCCATCGATGATTTCGGAAGCGGGCATGTTTCGCCCTGGCAATTGCTTCGCCTTGAAGTGGATATCGTAAAGATCGACGCAGCATTCGTGCGCGAAATTAAGGAATCACATCCACGTGGCAACAGTCTTCAATTCATGATTGGGCTAGCAAAATGTGCCGCTCAGACCGTCATCGTCGAAGGCGTGGAAACCAGCACTCATCTAATCGATGCCGTGTTAGCAGGGGCAACTCATACTCAAGGTTTTCACCTATCGCGACCAGCATTCCTGCATTCAATCGAGCCTGTGTTCCAGGCTATTTCTGAGGGTAAGACATGTCATTAATTTCCAGAGATCTGGCGCGTGTACTGGGGTCAACCGCCATTGCACTGGTTCTAACAGGCGCAGTTGCGAAAGCTGAGCCCGCAGTTACAATGGATGGAGCCGCATATCGGTATTCTGCGGGCGGCACGGATACGACGAGTGGTAACACTTTTGAAGCTGCCACGAGTGGGCCGACAAAGCGGGCATGGGGCATGCTCGTATATAACGGCTCAATTGCGAACGTTTCCGATACAACAGTCATCACGTCTGGAGCGAAGGCTCACGGAATTCAGGTCGGTGCCAAAGGTGGCAACGCAGACGGTGCAGATCATTCAGCAATCAATCTTGGCAACGGCGTGAATGTCACGACGGGCGGAAATGATTCTTATGGTCTTCATGCTATTGATGGCGGCAAAATCTCAGGCACAGCGACTGTCGGTACAACCGGTGCCAGAGCTTACGGCGCGTTTGCAGAATCTTTCTCGACAATCGATCTGACTGGCGGCTCTATCACCACGAGTGGCAGCCTTGCATATGGTCTGCTCGCGAACAACGATATGAATACTGTCGGTGGTAAAATCATCGCGACGGATGTTGATATAGATACCGCTTCCAGCTGGACATTCGGTGCTTATGCCAAGAACGGCGGCGAAGTTACGTTAAATGGTGGCTCGATCACGACAACAGGCGAACGCGCTTATGGCATTCTCGCCAGCAACGGAGGCATCGTCAATTCAAGCGCCGACGTCACAACCTCATTCGATAAGACCCATGGCGTTCAGGCTGGCGAAGACGCCAATAATCCGGGTGGAAAGGTCAATCTTTCAGGGGGGAGCGTCACCACTGGAGGAATCTTCTCTGGAGGTCTGCATGCTGTTCAAGGTGGAACGATCCAGGGCAACACATCAGTTGCGACATCCGGTGTGAACGGACACGGTGCATTTGCCGAGAGCGAATCCGTTATTTCCCTCAACAACTCTACGATTACAACCAACGCAGATGCAGCCTACGGTTTGCTCGCCAACAACGATAAAAACACCGTTGGCGGCAAGATCACGGTCGTAGACACCGTCATCACGACGAATGGTGTTCATTCTTATGGTGCGTTTGCTGACAACGGTGGCCAAATAAGCCTGACAGGCGGTTCAATCACAACTGCGAATGAGAAAGGCAAAGGAACGCAAGATGGCGATGGGTCGCGCGGCTACGCTCTCTTCTCGCAAGGCGACGATTCTTTTATCAGTGCAGACGGTACGACAATCCACACACTTGGCCAACGTGCCTACGGCGCATATGCGTACAATGGCGGCGATGTTTACCTGAAAAACTTGTCGATCACGACCGAAGGTTTCATGGCCTACGGTGTGTATGCGTCTGGTACAGGATCTGTGCTCAACGCCGAGAACGTCAACATTACGACTTCTGGCGACGTGGGCGACGCTGCATGGGCCTATGCGGGTGGCGTTCTTAATCTGAACGGCGGTACGTATAACGTCTTTGGCGAGCAGAATTCCAATTCCCCACATGAAAACGCCAATGGTCTTATTGCTGTTGGTGGTACGGCAACGACTGATGGCGGCGTGATCAACGCTCAGAACCTCGTGATTAATACCACGGGCGCTGACAGCTATGGTTTCCGTGCTGGCGCAGTAGTTGGCAATGACCAAACGTTTGGTACAATTGATCTGAAAAATACCACGATTACTGCCTCTGGTGAGAACGCCTATATCGGCCAAGTTCAGTATGGCAGCACTCTTACGGTCTCGGATTCAACCCTGAAATCCGAACGCGGTATTGGCATTGGACTGACCGACGATGCCGACGTAACGCTTAACAAGACCACGATTATCTCCGGTAAGGAAACGTTCGACTCCACATTTACGAAATCTGGTCAGACCCAGAACTTGAGCTTGGGCGATGGAACTGTTGCAACACAGAACAACGGAACGCTGCTAAAGGTAAATCGTGAAACAGCTGGCGGTGACGGTATCGTCAATTTGAATCTGCGAGCTGGATCGACATCAAGCGGCGATATCGTTGATACTGACGCTACGAAGACGACCGGTCTCACCAATGTCAAGGTTGAGCAAGGTGCGACCTATAATGGTAAGATCGAAGGCATCACGGATCTGGATGCGGAATCCGGCACCGAACTGACTTTCGAAGCTGGCACTGAGATCGCGGGCAAGCTGACGGGAACGAACAGCACCTTCAATTTCGATCCTTCAGGCGCGAATATCGGCGGCGATGTTGAACTGAATGACGGTTCCTCCACCCATGGCGGTAGCATCGACACCCCAATCACTGTTGGCGGAAATGTCCTCGTTGATCCGACCTCCATTATGGGCGGCAATTGGGATATTGCAGGCGATCTGACCGCAAATGGCATTATTACACCCGGCAACTCGATTGGTGTCGTAACGGTTGGCGGCGATGCCACATTCGGCGCAAATTCTGTTTATGCAGTTGAAATCGCAGGCGACGGAACGAGCGACCGTATCGATGTGACCGGAAAGGCAATCCTGCAAGGTGGTACTGTTGAGGTTACTGCACTTGACGACAAGGTTAGCTACCAGGACGGTCAGACCTATAAGATCTTGACTGCAGGCGGCGGTGTTGACGGCCAGTTCTCTGAAGCCGTCTCGAAGTCGATCTTCCTGACGGCTGAATTGCAGCATTTGGCAAACGAGGTCGATCTGACCGTGGGCCTGGTTGCCGATCCTGTCGATCCGGAAAACCCGCCAGTCGTATTCGAAAAGGTGGCGCAGACAAGCAATCAGGTCGCTACCGCTCGTGCGCTGGACAGCCTGGAACAAAGCGGTTCTTCGCTTGAACTGTATAATTCTGTTCTCTTCCTGACGAATGAAGACGAAGCTCGTAACGCCTTCAATCAGCTGTCGGGCGATACGCATGCTTCGGTCAAGACGGGTCTGATCGACACCGCAAACCTGACTGCTGATGCCATCAATAATCGCCTGCGTTCGGCATTTGAAGGTGTAGCCGCCAAGGATGCTCCTGTTCTGTCCTTCGCTCAATCGCCAAAAGGCAGTGCACCGCAGCGGTTCGATGCAGTTGAACCTGCTTCATACGATTATGGCGTCTGGGCTTCCGGTTTCGGTTCGTGGGTCGATCACGACGGAAACGCAAACACGGGCGGCTTGAAGTCGACCACGGGAGGCTTCCTGTCGGGTGTTGACGTCGGCTTTGCATCCGGATGGCGTCTCGGTGTCGTCGGCGGCTACAGCCAGACCGATCTTGATGCCAAGGGCCGCTATGCTTCGACAACGAGCGACAACTGGCATCTGGGTGTCTATGGCGGCAACCAGTGGGGGCCGATTGGACTGCGCGCTGGCCTCGTCCATACCTGGCACAGCATCGACTCCTCGCGTTCTGTTGCCTACACAGGCTTCAACGACAGCCTTGATGCCGACTATGATGCCCGTACGTTCCAGGCATTCGGTGAATTGGGATATCGCATTGACACGTCTGTCGCGGCATTCGAGCCATTTGCAAATCTCTCTCACGTTCGCTTGCATACGGATGGGTTCACGGAAAAGGGCGGTGCGGCAGCTTTGTCGGTTAACAGCGAAACGACAAGCACGACCTTCACCACGCTCGGCCTGCGTGCATCTGCTCCTCTCCAGTTTGGTGCCACCACCGCTAATCTGAAGGGAACGCTGGGCTGGCGTCATGCTTATGGCGACATCACGCCGGAATCCACTCAGTACTTTGCAGGCAGCAATGCCTTCACGGTTGAAGGTGTCGCAATTGCCAAGGATGCGGCACTCGTTGAAGCTGGCTTTGATGTCGCGATCACCGAAGCCTCGACGTTTGGTTTAAGCTATGTCGGTCAGTTCGGCAGCGACACGACCCAGAATGGCTTCAATGCCACTTTGAATGTGAAGTTCTAAAACAAACTTGGAAATCGCGACGTGCCCTCACACAGCATCGCGATTTTCATGATCAGGACTTTGGGTTGCTCCGGAGTCCTTACCTTGCCGTCCAGCCTTCGTGGTTGGGCGGCATTTTCAATTTAAAGTACACAAGCATTGTCATGTAAATTAGATCCCAATTTATTGGGATTTTTAAGGTGCAACCTCATGATTTCCGTAGACGTTTTCCAAAAAATACTTCATAAAATTGAGCATAAGAAAGTGGGCAAAGTCTTCGCTGCGGGCATTCAAAAGCGAAGATCACATTTAGGGCAAATAGACGTCGCGGTAGGCGTCTTGGGGTAGGACACATGTCAAAATCGCGAAATTCTTCGCGCTGCGTTATCGCGGCGTCCATTTTTGTGTTGTCTTCAACTACGTTCATTTCATCGGCGTTAACACAGAGTGTATTTCCAGGTGGTACGCTCACCATCTCAGGTGAGGAGACGGTCACGGATGACTTCGATTTGGTAATGCCTGCAACTGTGCTTTTTGCGAACGGTGCAAATGGCGTTCTAAGTGGAAATATCGTCACGAATGGCCAATATGTGCAATTCAACACATTAGGTAACGGCCATATCACTGGGGGCATCCAAGGCGGAACGAGTTTCATCGATAAAGCTGGCTCGGGCACACTTACAATTGATGGTGAGATCAGCGGCGGCGGTACGGGAATCTACGTCCAAGGGACGCTCGTTCTTAATCATGCCAACACATTTGGCGGAGGTTCAGGATCTATCCTTATCGGTAATGGAACACTCGTGGCAGGCGATGATAGAGCTCTTTCAACCGCTCGCATTACAACACAGTTTTCTTCGGCCACGCTGTCGGCAAATAAAGACGTAACGTTGGCCAACAACTTCAGCCTGAGCGCTTCTAGCAATCTTACGGTGGATACTGCTGGACATGCGATTTCTTTGACGGGCAATATCCAGGCGAATTCTGGTGGAGGTGAAGCAGCGCGGCTCATTAAGACAGGTCTTGGGACGCTTATACTATCAGGAAACAACACTTATGCAGGCGGCACGGTTCTCAACCAGGGTACGCTTTCTGTTTCCTCTGATAGCAATCTCGGTGACGTCAATGGAGGAATAACCTTTGATGGCGGCGAACTCAAATTTGGCTCGGCCTTTGATTTGTCGACGTCGAGGGCAATCAATCTGTCGGCAGGTGGTGGCACCATCGACATGGCAGGGAACGAGAGCACGATCAGAAGGGCAATATCAGGAAGCGGTGGCCTGACAGTCGAGGATAGTAGCAATTCCGCAAATGGTACGCTGACCTTGGAGGGCATGAATGATTATACCGGAGCAACCACGATTGCCGACGGCGCGACGTTAGCTTTATCTGGTCAAGGGCGCGTGAACCAATCAAGCGGCGTTCAAGTTGATGGAACGTTCGACGTTTCCAATGCCAGTTCCGCACAGATTAACAACCTTTCAGGCCATGGAAATGTCGCGCTTGGCAGCAATTATCTGCAAATCAATAACGCCGCTGGAACGTTTAGCGGTGTGATCTCCGGCGTTGGCGGCGTAAATATCGGTAGTGGACAACAAGTTTTCACTGGTACCAATAGCTATACAGGCGGGACAGGCATCATGGCTGGTGCGGTGCTGGAGTTAGGAAATGGCGGTACTGAAGGATCAGTCGCTGGCAGCATAACCAATTATGGCGCGGTTGTTTTCAATCGCTCAGATGACGTCCTCTACAATGGAGAAATTACTGGCAATGGTCTTTTCGCCCACGTCGGCAGCGGAAAGCTCACTCTTACCACCACCAGTAGTTCAAGAGGCGACGTTCTTATTGGAGCTGACAGCACACTTCAGCTGGGTAACGGCGGCACGACTGGTCTCATTGGCGGCACCAATTTCACCGGAGTGATATCCAACCTCGGAACATTGATTTACAATCGCTCCAATGATGTTTCCTGGAAAGGTGTCTATGCTGGCAACGGCGAAATCATCAAGGAAGGAACCAACACGCTCACGCTGACTGGTGACAGTTCCGGATATGCAGGTTCCACTTTTGTGAAAAGCGGCAAGCTGATCGTTGGAAACAACCTGGGCAATGGCAAGCTCGGCGGCGATGTAACCGTTTCTGACGGCGCAACCCTTGGTGGATACGGCACACTAGGCTCCGGTGTAGGTTCCCTTGTGGACATTCAATCAGGCGGAATACTGTCGCCAGGAAATTCGATTGGAACCTTGACCATCAATGGCGACCTAACACTGCAGGCTGGCTCCTATCTCATGACCGAGCTGGCTGGCGATGGCAGTGCCGATCTCGTCAATGTTACTGGTCGTGCAAACATTGGCGGTTCACATCTCGTCATAACGGCTCTCGGCCCCGAGATCAGCTACCAGGCAGGTCAGAAATACAATATTCTGTCAGCAGGCAATTCAGTCAGTGGTCAGTTTGTTGATGTGACGTCGAACTCAGCGTTTCTAACCTTCACACTCGATCCAGAGCAGAGTTCGAATGCCTTTAACGTTGCATTGAAGCCGAAAGCTACGGAGCCGGAGCCAAACAAGCCTGATCCGGGCACCAATCCAGAACCCGGCGAAAAGCCGGAGCCAAGTCCATTGTTCACGACAGTTGCAAACACGAACAACCAGTTCGCAACCGCTCAGGCACTGGATTCTCTCTCACAGACCGGAAGCTCACTAGCGCTTTATAACAGGCTCCTAATGCTCTCTGCTGACGAAGCTCGTGCGGCTTATGACAATCTGTCTGGTGAGGCATATGCGTCTGCGAAAGGTGCGCTGATCAATCAGTCGCAGTTCATCAACAGCGCTATAACCAATCGACTTCAGCAGGCAAACGGCTCCACGCCGACAGCCCCAGTGGCAACGATGAACTATATGTCGGAAGCCAAAAAGTCTGATGCCTTTGGGACCGTTATCCCCCAAACGGATTCTGAAAATCGCTATACGGGATGGGGATACGCTTATGGAGCCTGGAGCGAACAGGATTCGACCAGCAACACTGGCCGCATGAAATCTTCGGTAGGTGGCTTTGTAACTGGTATCGACAGACTTGTTTATGAAAACTGGCGTCTTGGACTCTTGGCCGGATACAGCCATACCTCGTTTAACGTAGATAGCCGAGCATCGTCGGGCAGCAGCGATAACTACACCCTCGGCGCTTACACGGGCACCGAATGGCCGATGTCTAACGGCAACGCATTGGCCTTCAGCTCGGGTCTCGCTTACACCTGGCATCAGATAGAAATGAACCGATCTGTCGCCTTCCCCGCTTTCGGCGATAACTTGAATGCGGACTACGATGCAGGAACGTTCCAGATTTTTGGCGAACTTGGTTACAAAATCAGGCTCCCGAAGGCGGTTTTTGAACCTTATGCCAATCTGTCCTATGTTCGTTTGAAAACTGATGGCTTCAACGAGGATGGTCAGACGGCGGCGGCTCTGGCTGTAAATTCCGACACGACCGATACAACGTTCAGCACACTTGGCTTCCGGGCTTCGACTGGCTTCGATCTTGGAACGATCCCGACGACCGCTAGGGCCGATCTTGGATGGCGACATGCAGCTGGTGACGTTAACCCCGTTTCAACGGCCAGCTTTGTCGGCTCGAACGCTTTCACTGTCGCGGGCGCGCCGATAGCTAAGGACACGGCCATCATTGAAGCCGGGCTGGATTTCGAGTTGTCGAAAGATGCTACTCTCGGCGTGTCCTATAGTGGGCATTTCGGCTCAGGAGCACAACGAAATGGCTTTAATGCCTCGTTGAAGGTTAGCTTCTGATCTTACGTTCGATTCCAGACAAAAGAGGGCTACCGCCCTCTTTTTGCGTTTCAGACTGAGAGAAAGGCCCTGAATACTTCAGACCCCAATGGTTGCCTTGCTCAATCTGAGTTGAGATTCATGCTCTCGTTGATAAAGAGGTCTACAAAGGTTCGATGTACTGGACAACAAATTTACCGAGTTCCGAAGGGACATATCCAGCTATCTTCCCTGTTGGCCTCTGTTTCCGATGGTAATTTTCAACATAGCTTTCCTGCTCAGGGACGGCCGTGAGGAGGCCCATTGCAGCAAGATCGGCATACGCTAAACGGAAGTTCAAGACGCTCTGTTTTTCCACATATCGTACAGTTCCCTGAAAATTAAATACTTCAGTGGGACTCTTTAGAACGGTAGGATCTGAGAATGTAGGTTGACCAAAATGCAGGCCGTCAAAGTATCCAGCCTTGACCTCTCCGTAAGTGTAAGATCTGCGTGGCTTCACTTCCCATCGTAACCGAATGATATGATATTCCGTAAGCCGATCTATTATACCCATAGCGACGTACGCAGGAGCTCGTTCTTCCTCATCGCTTGCTATCGTTCCTCGGGCCGCGACTTCTTTGAGTGCTTCTAGTTTTTCAGCGCCGCGCGAGCGAATAGCAATCTGTACGGCGTGAAGCAGGAATGCACTAATATCATCGTTCTGTACCAACGATGCAGGGTCAAACACCGCATTTTCCGCAAGTTCCTCTAGCCTATTAGCGAGATCCATCATAAAGCGATCTCGCCTTTTGACTGCCGGATCCGACACAAGAAGATCGAACAACTCCGAGGCTGTTCCCGATGCTCCTGGCGGCAGAAACTGGACAATGGACTTAGTTAAAAACTTCAGAACTTTGTAAGTGTGTTCGCCGTTTGTTGGTTGTGTCAAATCTTCCAAGTCGACCGCCAATGTCTGAATGAATGTAAGTCTCACCAAATACTGGTCAAATCACCTTTTCGATGAACTATTGAATGCGACTTGCAGCCTTTGCGATTGAAGAAAACAGCTCTGTCGTCTTTTCCCGAGTAAACGATAACGTGGTCAGCTTTCAAAACAGCGTCATTGTCCGTTTTGCAAGACTTGCCGCCGCACCACATGCGCGAGTATGCTTGAACAAATTCCAGCACATCGCGATTGTTGTCCCCTTCGTAATCCTCAACATAACCCAATTCCATCATGTTGTCGGAAACTTGGCTCATAGTTCGACAACCCGCATTTGCATGGCTTGTGACGGCAATCATTGAAATTGCAGTCGAAATCACCAGTTTTTTCATATTGGCCCCCAGTTGCCATTGAACCGAATAACGCAATCATCACGTGAGTTCGGACATAACTTTGAATTTGAAATCTTTGCAATCCAAATTCCATTGGAACCACCATGACACGTGATCGCACTAAATTACCGCATTACCTGTCAAAGCCTGAAATTTGTTGAGGACATTCAAACCGAGACGACCGGGAGTTCAGCTAGTCTGGTTGTATAGCGGGGAGACCTCATTGTTGCCTTCGCTTCGAATTCCCTTTTGAACCCCTCGCAACCGAGCAGAAGCGTCTTCTTTCCCCAACGGTCGTTAACCGCATCGAGTGCCAACATGAGCCGCGCATCTCTCGGCCGCTCGATCTCGAACAACATCTTGGGAGCCTTGTCGGACGCGATCAGGTCATCGAGCATGACACCCGCCTTTGTGTAGGCGTACCCATTCTTCGAAGAGTCTCCCTTCCACGCCTTGCGAACGCAAAGCAAGGCAGCCTGCACGAGTTCGAACGTGTCATTGCTCATTGGCTTAAGGTGGACGGTTCTCGATACCGAGTGGCGCGGAGCGGTTGGTGAAAACAGGCTGGTGTGAAAGAAGACCGTCACCTGCCCAGCAACTAGTCCATGTTGCCTGAGCTTCTCGGCAGCGCGGGTCGCATGAGCGGTCACCGCCTGGGCGACGGCATCGAGCGACGTCATGGGCGATCCAGACGATCTGGTGACAGCCATTCCCTTGCGTTGCGGAGCCACTTCTTCGAGTTCAAGACAACGAACACCTTGCAATTCGGCAACGAGGCGCTCCAGAACAACAGTGCCGATCTTTCTGGCCTGTGGCATCGGCATATCGCGGAGCTTGGCTGCCGTATTGATCCCAATCGCCTTCAGTTTTGCCCCGGTTCGGCTTCCTACACCCCAGACTTCTCCGACATCAATGCGATCCATGCACCAGGCTCGCACCTTGTCGTCCATGAAATCGCACACTCCGCCAAATATCGGATTCTTCTTGGCAGTGAAGTTGGCCAGCTTTGCGAGTGTCTTGGTCGGCGCTAATCCTACACAAGTGGGAATGCCAGTTACGGTTTTCACCGATTTCCGCATCGTTCCCGCCAGCTTCCGATAATCTTTGAAGCCACCGAAATCGACAAATGTCTCGTCTACGCTGTAATTTTCAATGGCAGGTGAAAAACCGCCAATGGTTTCGACCACACGGCGGCTCATGTCCCCATAAAGCGAGTAGTTCGATGACAGAACGCGGATGCCATGCTTCTTCACCAGGTCGCGAATTTGGAATAATGGAACGCCCATTTTCACGCCCAGAGATTTCGCTTCTTCAGATCTGGCGACGGCACAACCATCATTGTTGGAAAGCACGATCACGGGAACGCCAACGAGACGTTGATCGAAAACGCGCTCGCAGCTCACGTAGAAATTATTGCAGTCGATGAGGGCAATGGGCGACGTCATTTCGTATTATCCGACAATAGTGACAGGCTCAGGCGCTAACCTCGTTCCGACATCTCCTTGGCAACAACGGTGTCATATAGACCGTAGTGTGTCAGCCCTTCATGGCTCTCGATACCCGTGTAGCGGAGTGAAGCATCTTCATATCGGCGGAAAGCAAAGACAGCCTCGTTCATGCGCTCGGTATTGAACACATTCAGCTTAACCAGCAGATGAAAATCCGCCACGGTAAGACCTGTCACCGTCTTGAAAAGATCCGGTTCGATCTTTGTGATGACGTCCCGAAGAGTATTCTCGCGGAAATCGGTCAGATACATGAAGACAGGAATACGTGTGGCAAACTTGATCAGCTTTTCCTGCACGAGTTTGCGCTTCGACTTGTATTCCTTCTCCTCCTCAGTCAGTTCCTTCTTGTCCTTCGACGTCAATTCTCCGTCTTTGGCCTTCTGCTTAAGTTCTTTGACTTTATCACTTTTGTTGATGATCGTTTCGAGGATATTGTCACCAAGATTTCGCCATCCCTCGATACGATCCACCGCTGCCATGGCTTCCGGGTTATCGAGAATACGGCGAAGAGTGTCGTTATCGACATTCACCAACAGCGCGGATTCCCATTTCCGCGCGAGCAACGTCGCCGAGGTGCCAGCCATCGCGATGTCCAGAATGCCACCAGCATCGATCTGAGACATATTTGCGCCGTCGTAGGCAAGAACAGGCAGGAACGAAACGAGTTCCTTGACGGCATCCTCCGGGTTAGAAGCTCCAGGCGAAAGACCGATGCCATATTCCGATAGCTGGCGCAGCGCACGTGTCGGTGCGAAATCGAACACGAAGCAAACAGGTTTCAGAACTTCCTCTTCATTTGGATTGTCGCCATTGGGATTTTTGATCGACCACGGTGACTGAACACGGAATGCGGCCTGAAAGTACGTTTCTGGCGATTTCAGGTTGCGGAGCATCAGGATTGATGACCATTGCGCCACGGTTACGCCAGTCGTCAGCTTGCCGCATGAAAGTGTAATCGTCTTCGTATCAAATCCGTTGCCGACAGCAGCTCGCACAGGTGGCAGTGCATCAAGACCGATACCTGCAGATGTACCTGCGGCCACGACTACTTGGTAATCGTGCCAAAACGTATTGTGTCGTTCAGACAAGAGATTTGCCATCGCGTGGCAGGCGGCCACATTGGGCAGGAACCAAAAGCTGTGCTGCAGGTGTGGCAGCAGTCTTGTGTCCGAATAAGGCCACGGTGGAACTGTGCCAGTCTTCAGGCTTTCAACAGAACGAGGTGCATCCGGCGCATTACGGATGACGTTAAGCCATTTTTGGACTTCGTCTTTGTATTTGAATTGCGCCAGTATGCCCGTTCCGTTGGCGGAAAAGAAGGTATTGAGATCAAACTCATCAAACTCGCCGCCGCTGGCAATATGCGTTATTTCAGGTGGCATCTGATAGGTCAGCAGTCGCATTTGCGGTAATGCGCCATATGGATTTCGTATGCCGGGGTTTTCGTCGGCGAATTTCTCCTTGGCGCGCTGTTCGTCGGTATAGGTCCAGTTAAATATCTGTTCTTCGATAAACTCGCCTGTCGCCAGCGCCTTGAATGGCGTTCCAGACAGATACAGGTATGCGCGAGTTGTGATTGGGAGGAATTCTACCTCGGTTTCGGTAAGAACATTCAGGTCGTCGTTCACCGTTCCCAATTCGGATGCATATTCGGCCTTATCAGCCGACCGCCTGATGCTGTCATCCTCACCTTCAAACAGTTCCTTGGCTGTGTCTCGCCATGCCCCGAAATGGTATTCATCAAAGACAACGAGATCCCAGTTGATCGCATGAAGCCATTCGTTCTTGCTTTTGATGTTGCCCGTTTTGTCGCGTCCCAAAAGGTCTTGGAACGAGCCAAAATAAACCAACGGCTGAGCATCATCGATGTTGCTTAGATCGCGACCTGCATTTTCGGAAAGATATTGCCAACCTTCGAAATCAACATGGGATTCAAGGTCGGTCTGCCAGGCATCTTCAACCGCAGGCTTGAACGTCAGAACCAGAATACGCTTGGCATTCAGTTTCTTTGCCAACTGATATGTCGTGAATGTTTTCCCGAAGCGCATTTTCGCATTCCAGAGAAAACGAGGCACAGCGTTCTTATCTTGCTGCCAGCGTGACTGATAATAGAGGTAGGTCTGCTCGACGGCCTCCGATTGCTCTCTGCGTGGTGGAAACGTCTCGTGACGGTTACCTGTAACCTTCTGGCCCGTATGCAGTTCCGTCAGCACAGTTTTTACGTCTTCAACCGTGCATTTGACCCATTCCAGTATTGGATTGGCAAACCCCTTGCGGCGTAATGCATCCCGAACAGCATGATCGGTGATTACCGACCCGTCATCTCGCATACCAATTTCATCAAGTACGATCTCGTAGTTTTTAATGGCCGCCGTCTTCAGCTGCTCTGAAACCCGTCGCTTAACATCCCTCGTCGTCTGGCCGATCTTCAGCAAGCCCTCATGTGCCGCATCAGCTATCGAATACGCATAGATGCGTGGGCGGGCTTCCGGCTTGGCTGTCAGGATCTCGTCGATGGTGGGTTTATTCATCGCTGCCAGCCATTGGACGAACAACTTTTTCGACGAACTCAATTTCCTCAGCTGTTAAATCGTATTTCGCATAAAGGTCGGCATCCGTCCATCGGTGAGACCAGTCTTGTGTCGGAACAAAAGTATAGACTTTTCGCGTTACGTGTTGAGACGGCTTATGCAATAGAATAAGTAATCTGGTTAAACGACAATGCAGATAAGACAGTACAGATTCTGCTTCGATCTTCGTTTCGAATGGGCCGATATTCAAGTAAGTCTCAGAGGAAATCGTTCCCGGTGCGCCTATAAATGGCGTGCTAATGATCCTATGAGGATAGGTATCCTTATTTCCCGTTCCTGGCGCTGCGTAACCAGCAAACAATTTCCACTTATCTATAAGCTCAGTCCCAGTTGTAATTGAAGCTCTAGAAACATAACCAGTACCGCCATTTTGATAAACGATCAGGTCTTCTGGCGACTTTCGGGTTTTACCTTTGAATGTTGTGTCCAAGCCAAATGGTTTTCTAGAACTAATTAAATGTTCAAAGCGTCGAGATTTCGGCAACGAAACTGATGCAGATTGTCCTGTCTCCGCAGTAATAACCTTTTTCAGGATCGACAAACCTTCATTGAAACGGACAAATACGTCCGCCCCCTTTTCAAGAAGCGGGCGGGTCGCCGTCGAAGATGGCCAACCTTGAAAATGTGTTGTTACCCGGCAATCTCCGGCATTATCTCGGTTCCAAAGAAAGAAACATACACCGCCCTTGAGACCGACACCTGGGAAAACATCGGCGGCGCTCAGGTAATCGTCGATTGATCGAATCCGATTGTCTGTAAGCATAGACGCTCTAAATTCATCGAGTCCCTTCCCCCCCGAAAACCAACGAGATGGAATAATCATCGTTAAAAAACGGGGATTCAGTGCTTTTGCCTGCTCAACAAACTTGTCGTAGATCGGAGCAGCACTCGTGCCATATCCTCCATCGTCCAATTGATAGGGAGGATTGCCAATAATTACATCAAATTGCATATTAGCTCCAAAAAGCTCACTAATTTTATTCTGGATATTGTCGGTATGGATAAATTCGTACGCGTGGCTCTCTAACTCTTGATCACGGTCGAATGTCTCCCTACTCGCTCCGCAAAATTTACATCGTTTGCTTTCCCAAACATGGTCAATTCGACGAAACCAAATGTTCCCATCGCCGTGCGTAAAGCCCTTGGCGACGGAATGCTCACCGTCAGCAAATTTAGTGCAATAAAGGCTACGTCGCGATATCAGACTCGTGATTTGCTCGGTGGCTATACCAAACATCTGTTTGGTTAGGATATGATCTACTCGTGTTTGCAAGTCGGGTATCTCAGTCGCCAACCCAGCAATCAATCGCGTTGTGACTTCACGCAAGAAGACGCCAGATTTAACGAACGGATCAAGAAACCGAACCGAGCTGTTCGCCCATATGTTTTCGCCATTGTTCGAATCTGCCCATGCCTCAGCGAGGGTATCCAGCATCATGTTGGCGAAACTGGGGGGAGTAAAAACCTGATCATTCGATAGGTTGGCGATACACGTCAGCACGTCGGGATTGCGCCCACGTATCGTAAATGGCACCTGCTGGTTCATAAGCCCCCTCCCCGAACTATCCCCGCAACTGTTCAGCAAGATCGCCCATTGTCATCGGCGTGTAAACCTTCACTGGCGTAAAGATTTCGTGCGCCCCCAGGTGGGCAAACAGCGTGCCTTCAGTGTTGTAAGCAGATGATCCTGTCAGGACATCGAAGCGGAAATCGCGACGTTGGAACTTGCCCTTTTGCATATAGCCCCATTCAGCAAAGACAATCGGCTGTCCAGACTGGTCTTTCATGGTCATCGCATCGCCATGAACCAGATTCTGCGACAGCACGTAGGATGCAGCCTTGTAGCAATCGTCGCCTTCATCGATATTCAGGTATTCAGCGAGGACTTCCAGCATGTTTGCACGGCATTCGGCGATATTATCGTCGAGCAGCTCAACACCATAGGTGCACATGAGGCCGTAGAGGGCATAATGACGTTTTTCGAATTCGGATTTCCCGTATTTCAGCTCGACGGCAGCCATTTTCCGTTGCAGGACTGGCACGAGAAAATTTCCGCTACCGCAGGCGGGTTCGAGAAAGCGTGAATCGATCCGTTCGGTCTCGCCTTTTACGAGGTCGAGCATTTTTTCCACGAGCCAAGGCGGAGTAAAGACTTCCCCGTGGTCGTTGACGCGCTGCTTTGATTTAATCAGGTTCATAGTATCGATTTCACATTTCCGAATGAACAGATTTCATACCGTCAGCAGACCGATAAGTCGACATTGCAATCGGCTACATCAGCTAAAACACAAGCCTTCACTTAATCAGGTGTTCCAAATCAGCGATCACGACGTCAATATCCTCGAATTCGCCGCGAGCGATCTGATTTCGGCCCTCTATGGAATTTAAGACATCCCCGCCCTCATTGAGCAGATATATCTTCAATGCTCGCGAAATCACCCAAGCGACCGAATGTTCGGTTGCTTCAGAAATTGCCTCGATCTTCGAAATGACTTCTGCGGGAAGGTTGATGCTGATACTCTCGATACCGGATTTCATGTTCATCGGAAGCCCTTTCCTCTCCTTTCAATAGCCCGGATTGAGCCGATAAGCAGCAGACAATCACTCGACGGCATATCTTCTGACGACGCCCGCAACCACGCCCCAGATTTCGGTGCTTTCAGTGACCAGGATCGGCGCAAAATCCCTGCCTTTTGATTTCGGGTCGAGCCAGTATCGGCCGTCTCTTTTTGCTAGTTTCTTGACGGTCACGTTACCATCGACGACTGCCAGTACTATTCTGCCGACACGCTTTTTCCCTGCCCTGTCAACGGCGATCAGATCTCCGTCATGAATGCCTTCGTCCATCAGACTGTCTCCTGACACTTTCCACCAGAATGTCGCTGAGGGGTGACGAATGACCCAAGCTATTGGATCAATCTCGTCTTCTTCGTGATCGGCAGTCGGCGACGGAAAACCAGCTGGCACACGAATTGACGCTAAGGGTAGCAAACGCTGCACGTAGGAAACTGGAACTGGCGTCAGTGTTGTCATCATTCCCCACCTTTTGCCGCTGCGTAGGAGTTCTTTGAAGGCTTTTGTGGGTCGGCGACGTCCAACGGACTGCCTTTGATGGCTGCGAACCATGCATTTTCGACAGCCTTCGCCGCTTCGCGAGGTGACGGAGCCATACCGTTGTGAATTTTGGGACGAGCAATGCCCTCACCGTGGGCAGTAAAGCTCCACGACCATTCGCCTTGCTGGACACCGTGATCATGGAGATAAATGCGACCGACGCTGTCCTCATACACCGGAGAGCGTGCCACGAAATCGTTTTCGCGCTCTTCCCATGTCTTTGTCCACTTAAGCACCAATGCGATCTTTTCTGGTTCGTCGACCATGAGAGATATCTCCTGTCTTGCTTGTCAGGAGTCATACGCCCAATGCGGGAACATATCAAGAACGATACAGATTCACGATTCACAACGGTCGCGAGATGTGGATTATAGGAATACAACCTCTAACGTACTGATTTGGGCGGGAAATGACGAAATCTCTGGAAGCGTATGATAAGCTGATTAAAGATATTTTTTCTGACGAATTTCAATTTAGAATTCCGGATTATCAACGACCATATTCATGGACGACCGAGCAAGCTGGCGAGCTACTTTGCGATCTCCTCGACGCAATGCGGGATTTCCAAACCAGCAGTTCGACGGACAACGCCTTTTATTTTCTTGGCAGTATCGTTCTGATCAAAGCAGACCGCATTGCAAATGCCGACGTCGTCGATGGCCAACAGCGCCTAACGACACTGACTATTCTGTTTTCCGCCCTGCGCGCCTTGCTACCGAGTAAGGCCAGAGCGTTGACAGCATTTCTATATAAGGAAGGCCTCGGCATTCGTGACGACGAGCCCAACGAGTACCGTTTATCTGCGTTTCAGGAAGACGAAGCATTCTTTCGAGATTACATTCAGGAACCCGGTGGAATCCAACGGTTGGTCGCATCGACAGAAAAACTGGTCGATAGCCGTCTCCGGTTCAAGGAAAACGCCACCCTCTTTCTCAAAGAGATTGGAAAGCTCACAGACGAAGAACGCGCCTCACTGCTCGGATTTCTAGCTTACAAATGCTCGATGGTGGTCATCTCGACGCCGAATTTTGAATCCGCCTATCGCATCTTTAGCGTTCTGAATGATCGCGGCCTCGATCTTTTCCCAAGTGACATCCTGAAGGCCAAGATTCTGGGCGATATCCGTAAGTCAAAGGACGGTGAAGCTAAGAGCAAAGATTATGCGAAAAAATGGACTTCACTCGAACGAAAGTTGGGCCGAAACGGTTTCGTAGATCTTCTCGGCCACGTTCGCACGATATACGCAAAGAAGAAGCAGCACGCTATTCTGTCAAAGGAGTTCACAGAATTCGTTGCAAAGGGCATGCCAGCTGAAAAACTGGTCGACGATGTCATTGAACCGTATTCGGATATCTATTCATTCCTTAAGGAAGCTCATTTCCAAGCTACCGAGGCAGCGGAAGACATCAATGAACAACTTCGGCATCTCAACCGAGTTGATTGGAAAGATTGGGTTCCGCCAGCGCTATCGTTCTTCAAAAAATTCAGAAATCAGCCTCGCCTGATAGCCGAGTTCCTGAAGCGCCTGGAAAGGCTATCCTATTACCTGCTTGTGACGAAGGCTGGGATTAATTCCCGCATCGAGCATTTCGTGGCTGTCATTGAAGAGATTGAAAAGGAGGGATTTGACGGCTTCAGCGAGAGCATGAAATCCTTGGATCTCAACGATGATGCAAAGAAATCCTTTATCGCGGCACTCGATGGCGACGTTTACAAGAAGCTGCCGAAAGCACGCGCGGCGTTGATCCTACGCCTCGAAGCATTGAAATCGGACGGATCAAAGAGACAGGAATTCACAAACGTCTCTATTGAACACATCTTGCCACAGACACCGTCAGTGGAATCCGGATGGCTGGATATCTTTCCAGACACCGAACTGCGGGAGGATTGGACGCAACGATTGGCAAACCTGGTGCCGCTTCACATCCGTAAGAATCCAGCCGCTTCGAATTTTGATTTCGAAACGAAGAAGAATGTCTATTTTGCCGGAAATGACGGCACCGCTTCGCCGTTCGTGCTCACTCAGGAAGTCCGGTCATTGCCAGCCTGGACACCGGAGGTGCTGGAAGATCGCCAGCAAAAACTGCTCGACATCTTCATTCGGCATTGGGGACTTCAACTGACCGAGCAACAAGAATTCTGATCACTTCTTTTCAGCGTCAGGTTTACGAGATCGCGTGCAGGACAGTTCTTTTTGAATGCACGCGATCTTTGGCGTCGAGCAAACCAATTCCCCGCTCTGCTGTGAGCAAGTGGTACACTGATCGGTAAAATCCATGCAGTCGGGGTTAGCCTGAACAAACTCTTGGAGTGAGATCGAAGCATTTGCTTCAGCTTTCGTCAGTTCGGCAGCGATTGATGGTGACATTTGCGTCACCATCAGCAAAAAGACCATGGTTAGCCAAGCACGCATCACTGGCTTGTCGCCGCTTTGTCGGAGGATTCCGGTTCAAACAGAGTGGCAACGGCTGCCCATTGGTTCATTGTAAGCGAAGCCGATTTCACATTACCAAACACCGCCTCAATTTCTTTACGTGGCTGCAGTGTAAGAGACACGTTTTCGACGTCGACAGGATGCCCATCGACGAATGTTCCAATCGTCGGCACGACGACCACATCCGAGCGAAGATCGTTATTAATACTGATTTTAACGTCAACTTCTTCGAGGTCGATATTGGCCATCATATCAACGGCCCGAATTGCTTTTCTGATTTCTTCATATTTGTCTCTGGAAAAATGCGCGACAAAAAACAACCCATCGACCTGCTTATTATTGTTGGTGACTGGTGTTTTCATCGCATCAAATTGCAGCAGGTATTTCCCAGGTGCGAGTTCACGCCCCTCAGGTGCAGTTAGGACCGTGGTCGCCTTAATGGTCATGCGGTCTCTCATACTGCCTTTTACGACTTCACAGCCTGCAAGCGATGCAGATTGGAATTGAGCGGCAACTGCTTTTACAATTTGATCGCTCTTGGGGTCATTGCATTTTTTGGCGATGCCCATCTCGTAAATGTTTATCGAAATATCGACTGGAATGTCCTTTTTCGTTTCCAAGACCTCCAGAAGGTCACGAACGTAAAGCGTGCCAACGACTTCTTGTTTGCATGCAGAAAGGCCTGCTGCAATGCAGCAAGTGAGAACTATTTTCTTCAACACGGAACACCCCGCCCCAAATCAACTTACAGTTTCACTTTAGGAAATGGTCAAACGGTCTTCAATAGAAAAAGGAGGCCGTAGCCTCCCATTTTCGCGTCCCCTGCCCCACCTGTCAGGATGCCAATTTTATCGGTTCGAAATCGTCGGAAACAAAGTCGAAATCGACAGCGCTTACGAAAAGCGAGACCGTATGCACTTTGTGCAGGAATTCCTTGTGAGACAAATAGCTTCCAAAACCGCCGTTTGTCGGGGTCGCAAACTGCGCGCTCTTTGAATAGAAATCGTCATTGACGTAAACAATGGATTCCCAATAGCTGTTCTTGCGATTGACAATCAGACGAGCTGGAATTCCGTTGGCCTTACGCTCGGCGTCGTTTTTCGGAATGCCTTTGTATGTAATGATAGGGATATCGTAGCGGATCAGTTCGCTGTCGTCTCCCGCGACCTCCCTCACACCGTGTTCCATGTAATAAGAAAGCATGGAGTCTGCCATCTGATACGGATAGGTCTTCAGGTGAGCGCGCAGCAAGTTAGCGATTTCACGATAAATAGCTCGATACCGTTCTTGAGTTTCGAGATCGAATTGTTGGATACCTGCCAGCATGTTTGCGTGGTCTTCACCAAGAATGTCCTGGTAGTCATCGGTCAAAATAGCAACGTCGCCATCGCATCCGTTTATGTCGAACGAAACCACGACATCGCGCTTTTTTCGCGCAAATGGATGCTCTTCAAAGTACTCGACGTTTGAGATTTCCAAGGGAAGTCCCGTGAAGTCCGGCACAGTTTGCCCATCTAGCCAGTATGATGCCTCTCTAAGGGCGTTATTGCTGTGAGGCTTGTCGCCAGCGCGTCGCGAACCATCAGGCTTGAAGATGGAACATTCGTCCTCGAAAACGGTTTCGCCCTCGCGACCAGAAATCCAGACTGGTTTATTATTGTCATCCAGTCGAATGACAAAGCCCTCCCCGCCCAAGGTTTCACCCAGTATTACCGGATCATTGGAACGACTTCTTCCGAAACAGAGCGTATGCGGATTGACGCGATTGTCATCGTCAAGTGGTATCGTAAAATCAAAGGCGAATTCGTCATAATCCTCGAAATCATTTTGTTCTGTATTTGCAAACTCTCTCATTCTATCTCCTTTTAAACTGAGTGATGTAATCAGTTTGCCCCGGAGAACTGTCGGATACAATATTTATTAAATATTACTCGGCTGTTTTACTTTTTCTGTCTAGCACTAATCACTTCACGTTGATCAAGTTGCCAAAAGGTTGCCTGCACAGTCTCAGCATTCTCAACATCGAGAATACGATCCCACGAGCGATGCACAATTTCCAGCAAGGGATGAAGACTGCTTTCATGCTTCGATTTCTCGATCAGCTCGTGGACGCCGATAAGTCCAGCTTTGGCCAGCAACTCTTGAAACTCATCGTATTCGCGATCAGCGGCAGCTTCATCGGCGGCGTAGTCTGGCAAAAATGACAGGTTCAGCGAGGAATGCCATTTCATATAGTCTGAAAGCAAAACCTGATTGGCTGGCTTTCGGAATTTTAACATCCAGTTTCCAGGCTCTGAGATGCGGAACCCTTTTTCCTTTCCATCTCTACGAAGCCACACCCACAGCGGCCAGGGTTTCCAACCACTTTCTGGCACTGGCAGACGTTCAAGCATCTTCGAAGTCAGCCATTCATAAGCTGGAAGCCAGTCCTGATCACCGATGAGGTCGGAAGCGTTCACCAAAACGCCGTCGCGCTTCAGGACAGAACGAGCTTCGTCAGTCAGCTCCATATGTAAAATCAGTTCTGTCATCGTTTGTGCCTTGCAAAGTCAGCTTCAAAGATCGGTCAAAAACCGATTCAGGAGAGGACTTTGACATACCAGAAAACTGTAGAATTCAACGACATAATCCTGACGGACGCCAATGGTGTCGAATATCGCATACCAGCCGATTTCCGAGAGCTTGTTGCACAATGTCTGGAACCGATCAGCGAAGCAGACCGAACAGGAAAATTGAAAGGAGAGGCTTATTTATATCAACGCTTTGAGGAGTTTGAGGACGCCATCACAGATATTCCTGAAGTCCGAAACGCCTTAATCGAGATGTCGAGTGACGGCCAACGGCATCGCCAAATCCTGCAGCTCTTTTATAACGACTTACCCAAGTGGGCAAAATGTAGGGAAACGCTGGAAGCCAAATTCAAGGTCAGGATCGTCGAACCCGAGCTGATGGTCTCGAAAGGTTACTACCGTGGTGACATGGAATTCGTCACACGGCAGTTTTGACACCTTCACTCAAACGGATTCCAACAACCCACATCTAACGGCGCGAAGTGCTTCAGGTTCACCGTCAACAGCTCCAGATCATGAGCTTTCGCCGTAGCAGCAATCAGGACGTCAGCAAGTCCAGGGTTGCGCCCAATTGATGTCGCCTCGGCTTCCAGACCACCTGCAACGCGGGCAACACGAGAATCTATCGGCAGCACCTTATCGCCGAAATCGGTTAGCAGCCTTTCCAACCACTCAACAAGATCCGATGCCCGCCGGGATCCACCTCGGTTTGCCAGCGTTAGCTTGGAAGCTCCCTTCTGGATTTCTTGCACCGTCATCGCTGACAGATAGAGACTATCGGCGTTGTCTTTGAACCACGACGCCATCTCCGGTGACAACGGCGGCCGACCAGGTGCAAAAGCCGATATAACAGACGTGTCCAGCAGATACCCGTTCAATTTGATTTCTGGCATGCTCAAAACTCGAAGTCTCTACCTGCTGACGTATTTCTCTCGAATTCAACGCCTTCGCCTGGGAAAGACATCAGAAAGTCTGCAAAATTTGGCTTCTTCGACATCCACTTTTCAGCCAATGCAAGCGGCACGATTACGGCTGCAGGCTTCCCATGTTTGGTGATAGTCACGCTTTCACCGTGTTGAGCCGCATCTACTAATGCAGAAAGCCCAGACTTCGCTTCACGAAGATTGACACTTCTCATGGCAGAGCCCTCCTGTCGACTAACTTCATGTAGTCACATGTAGCCACATTTAACGACGGTTTCAAGGCCATTGCGATTTGCAAGAAACAAATGCCTTGTGGCTTGCAAGAGACAAGAACACAATAAGGATACTCTCAATAAAAATGGAGATCGCATAGGAAAAGGAGTATTCGACAATGCAACCGACACTGACAATTGAGCTAGATGAAAAGATCGCAAGAGAAGCTGCAAACGGCATCTTGCATCATCTGTCTTATACAAGAAACCAGCTTTACAACGGTGTTCGAGTCAGGCTGAAACGTGCAACCAAGACTTTCGACATTAATATACTCCATTTCGATACCACGGCGATCACCATGGTCATGAGATCGTATGACGCTCTTGAAGATATGCTGCGCGACTACTGCCACGTCGACAGTCAGGCAGACAAAAAAGACATTTTGGACGATATCGAAGAAAGACTGATCTGCACGCCGACCTTCGGAACATACGCCGAATTCAGGGCATGGTTTATGAAGCGCGCTGACTACAAAGACATCCACCAGTCCCTCGTGAAAGACAAGCGTCTCACCACCGAATTCAAAATTATGTACTCGAACGCGGTAATCATCATCACATGGATGCTGTTGCCAAGATGGGCACGCTCAGAAGCTGGATACAACAAAAAGTGGACGTATCTGACGGACATCGCGCCGTTTGGGCAAAACTAACCGAAACCAAACCAATAAAAGGGAGAACAAAAATGAATGAGGCAATGAAAGCAAGACTGCAACAGCGGATAGAGATGAAGCGCGCAGAAGATCACCAGAATGATCTGAATCGACGTCTTGAGGAATTCCTGCGCGATTACGGGCTATTTTATCTGTCGGATGAAGAAAACTCGATTTTCTTTTATAATCGAAATACGAAGACCATGATCAGCCCACTGCACGACACCCCACTACAAGGTGAGGACTACGTGGCATGGCTTCGCTCTCAGAACCAGATGTTCGCTTCCCATCACGATAGAGTTGCGGTGTCGCAATTTGTGCAGGATTGGGCCTGCCTTGATAAGCTTGAGCGTGTTCAGTTCCTGGCCAAGAACGTCGACAATTTTGACGGCAATCACGGTCTTTGGCTAGTTTCCATGAGTGACCGCGAATGCGCAATCCTGCAGAACGCCGATCCTGCCGATGTCTACAACCATCTCGCGGGCACCGATAGTATCGAAGGCGTGCGCGATCTTTTCGATGCCAAGAGAGACATCCTTGCCAAGCACGGCGTCGACATGAACGAGGTCTATCAGCAAGGTTCGGTATCCGCGCCTGCTCCAAGCCCGATGGCGAGAGCAGCTTAAGGATGGCGAAGAAATCGAAACGAGTGGATTTCCTGACTGTTATCGTCTTGATGTCGATGCCTGCATTCTTGCTTACGATGCTCGTATTGCTCTCGCTTGCTAAGGAAAAACCACCGGCGGCAAAATTGTCGCTTGTTGAACTCAAAAGTGGCGGTCAGACTTCAGATATCAAGAATTTCGGAGATGACGGTTTCGGTTCCTCGTCTTCGAAGCGCGGCGCTGCCATCGAGCCTTGCTCTGGGGCGACCGCGTGAATGGGAGGGGTCGATCACTTTACTCCTTTCTGTGTCGCTCCTCCCATTCATAATTGCTCTTGATGCACCATAGGAGAACCCGATGTTTCCAATTGAAATCACTGAAGATATGCCATTTTACAAGCTATTTGACGCTGACCATCTCGACTTCACATATGATGAGAGATCTCAGGTCTGGTTCGGCGACCCCTCAGCCATATTCTCGGCATCCGAGTGGTTTGAATTGGGTGCAGCCATGGCTCAATACATGAGACAGGGATTTGCTGGTGGCGGCATTCTCATCGGCGGAATGCAAGGCCTCTGGCAAGCCACGGCAACTGAGGACAACAATGATGGAATGATGGTGTCCGTTGACTATCCGGGCGGTGTTCAATCGATAAGAGTGAAGTCGTCGGTACTGATGCTGCTACCGCTTGATGTCGCTGAATTCTACGGCAATCCCCTACCCGGCATCGTGACCAAGCCGTTTTTCGGACGCGTATACATCGACCATGATGACCGCAGTTGGAGCGGATCTATAGACGTGAACACATAATTTTCTATTTTCAGTATTGTTATATGCAACGGCGTCACACATACTATGCATAGTTGTTTATTTATGCATTTGGCTGTTGGCCGGAAAGAGACATATTATGCAGACATATTTAGATTATTACGCCCACGGTTTGTCAGCCAAAATAGCTGGCGCAAAACTCCATTTGGCTAAAAATGAATACTCAGAATCGGATTTCGAGTTCTTGAAAAAAGCATGCCAATCCGATGGCTATGCTCTCAGTTTTATAGCACAGGTCGCCAGCAAACTGCTCACGTCGCCCGATTTGGCAGATGAATTCAAAGGCCTGTCAGAGTCGAGTGTAGAAACTCACTATTTTCAAGCCCGCCTGCTGCCATTCTTCAATCAGGATTCAAAACCACTCGCTCTCCAACTTTCAAAAGAAACGGTGGCTGCCTTGGCCGCAGCAGATGCCTCGCAAGACATCCGCGACCATTCATTTGGAATTCTTGATGACCACAAATGCGTCTATATCGACATCCCGCATAAAGACTATCGACTTCGGGACAGACTGTCCCTGAGGGCTATCCTGGTTGATGTCGGCGGCATTCGCATTGAGACTTTAGCAAGCGACGATCCAGGCACGTATGACACCGTTGTGAATGATCAGGGCTTCGTCATGCGTCACAGAAAGCCTGATGATAAGGTCGTCTTCACAGCGATTTTTCGAGACCACAGGAACAACAGCTACCCGCGTCTCAGCTGGGTTGAAGGCAACGACTTTTTCATGGGTCGCGGAATTAAGCAGCTTGGCATCGCATTGAGTGCGCCGGAGGTCATGCTGACCAATGCAGATATGCTAACCAAACGCATCATGACCGACATCGAGAGCTTGTTTTGGCTCTCGCTCGCATTCATGGAATCCGAAGAACAGCATGGCGGTGTCGAGTATCAGCAGTTGCCCCACCTCGCTTATGATCATGTTCGACGCCAAGGTCGCAAAGCAGGACAGGTTGCGAAGAAATTCAGCTTGTTCCGCGTCAAGAAAATCATAGGCGGTCGCGATCTTGGAAGAGAGATCGAAAACAATGGCGAATGCGGGACTTCCGGGCTTCCAGTGATTGGCAGAAGACGTCATGAAGTTCGTGGACATTTCAGACTTCAGCGCTACGGCAAAGGTCACAAGCTGTCTCGCCTACGTTGGATTAATAGCTTTGAACGCGGAACAGTCGAAGACCTGCCATTGCATGATCTGCGTATCGTCACCGCAACCGAAATCCAGCCTATTGGGCAATAATATTCATAACTGTTTATAAAGGAGTTTCTTGTATGTATAATTATCTACTACCACTACTAACAATGAAAACGGCGGCTATCGTCGTCATCTCAATGGGCATCGGGCTGATATTGTCTGATGGGACAACAAAACACACCGCGATACTCGCTGCAGGTTTCTCTTTTGCAGGCATAATGCTCTCGGTCTTTGCATCCAGGGGGCTGACATGATCACGAAACAGTTTCTCAAGGACATCGCCGATGAGATCGATGCAGGAATTGCGGGATCTGCATTTATCCTGTTGCTGGTAATGACAATTGGGGTCTTCATACATACCACAATGTTTTTGCTATCCGAAATCCATGACATCGTGTTTTGGGTGGGCTTTTTCGGAGTTTTATTCATCTCGATCTTTGCACTCGAAACGGCTTCCGAACATATCCAGTTCGCTGCCATTCCAGCTGTTTTGCCAGTTTCGATTTTGGCCTTTGTGACAAATGGACTTTACTTCTTAGACATAGCCAGTGATTTGGTTGCCACATTCAGCGTGTTTGTCTTCGGGTTCGTCGTGATTGGCTCAGTTACCTCAGCAATATTGAGGTATTTTTCTCGCGAAGATGATGTCGGCAATGATTTTCATGGAGAGAATGTACTATTAGAAGGAGATGATTAATGGCTTCTCCCTTTATTTTTACCATTGATGTATGCGTCCTCGTTACACATAATAGGTTTAAGCCACTCGGTGGCTAATGAAAGGGGAATTTTAAATGCGAGAGATAGATGATGAAAGAAGGCATCAAGCGATGCAGAGAAAGGTTGAATTCATTCGCTTAAGCAAAATACTGAGACTGCCGCGCAAAATGATAGCTGAAATCGTGTCGGCGACAGAGCCACAAATCAAAGGCTGGCTGGATGGCCTAGAGGGTGCTGAACACTACCTCGCGACCAAAGAATGGCCGGGTGCAAATGTAAATCAGCCACAGGAGTCTGCTGTCGATGCGCTGCGCGAATTCACCATCGCCGTCGCCCACAAGGCTATTCACGATGGCCGTTCTATTGAGGGCGAAAATCCCTTCAGCAAGCAGGAATTCATCGACGCCAATCGTCAGAACGTCAAAGGCGTCATAAGTATGATTTCGGATTCAGATGAAGGCAGAATTCACAGGTTCGACATTCTCGGCCGTGTCGGTTTCATTGGCTCCATTTCATCATCTATTGACCGCAAATTGGGATCAGTCGAAGGCGGTCATTACATACCAGATTTCGAAGCCACCGTTGCGTTCGTTGACGACATCCTGGACAACGCATGGTTCTCTTATCGCAATTGGCTCAAGCTGGCAGCTGGCAAAAAACGTACCGAGCTTGAAGAATTCCTGTGGCAGAAAACCAGATATCGGAATTTCATCGATTTCTTTGGCTTAACGGCCGAAGCTATTGCTCTTTACGCTGGCATCCGGACGCCACAAGACGTCGCAGCAGGCAACAAGATAGGCCTTTCTGAGGCTCGTAGCTGGGCTGAGTATAGTCGTCCGGTACTTCCTCCGCTTGCCTTAGTGAATGAAATGCAGACGGCTTTTCTCGGATGGGCAAGAGATCTGTTCAACATTGTTGAGAAAGAAAGAGGCAACGATGCGCGTTCAGTCGGTTTGGTGCTCCCATCGATTTCGGCATCCGAACTAGACTACCGTTTGAAAGGACTGGAATCTCGCAAAATTGTAAAAGGTGGCAACTTATCGCCTATAGCATCGCGCGAAATGAAGATTTTGCTACGTCAATCAACGGATTTCCATAAGAGCTATTCAATATTCCACATTGAGTAGCTGTATAGATTCGCTTTCTGTAACAATTCGTGATCTATATTTTTAATTTATTTTTGCTTACTTTTAGCAAAGTCGAGCAACCGCACTGTCTTGTCAACTTTTTACTAATCTTTACATGTGTGACGCCGCGACATATAATTATAATATAAAGATCAGGCATGGGGCTATTGATCTCAGGAGTTTTCAAATGACTTACATTGCACAGAACGTTTCCATCGATGAACTCGCAGAATTCGGTTGCGATATCTTCACCAATATTAAGCATCGGAAGCTCGATTACAACGCTTATGACGACGACGATGCCATGCAGAGCCTCCTGGAAGACCGTGACATTGACTACATCAGGCATTTTCATTGATCATTCTAATGCGCTACCGTTTTATTATTCAGTTGCTAATTATAGGAGGAGAAATCAAACATGCTTACCGTTTACACCAAGAAAGTTTGCCCAAGCTGCACACAGCTCAAACATTACCTCGACCGCGAAGGCCTCGACTATGAAACAATCGACCTCGAAGACGATGCCGTGGCTTTCGATCACGTGCTGTCCCTGGGGCATCGTGCAGCGCCAGTTATTGAACTCGGGCACAGTTCAGCAGGCTTCTATCGCGGCGATCCAAAATTCAGAGAAATTATAGAGAACGCAAAGGCCACACAGACGACTATGGGAGTTACGATATGAGGAATATTATTAGAAAGATATCAGACTTCGCCTTTGTCGCGAGTTCGGTTTACCTGATTGGATTCTTCACAATCACGGTAGCATTGCCTCTCATTACTTACAGCGATGCGTTTTCCAAATTGGTTCATCAAATATTTTCTGTAGAGGGACTTCGTATGGTTGGGTTAATTTGGCTTATTACATTGGCTACAAAATTAGCTTCGATGTTTAGTTCGAGGCGTTTCATTACTAACATCATCAATCAGGCAGTACGCGATGAACTCGCCCGTATAGAGCGTGAAAAAGATACGGCATCCTGAATATTCAGAATATTTGCCTCTAACTAAATCCTAATAAACCCAACCACAACCATGGAGATGTCCATGCAATTATAATGGAGAATAGAATGAAGAAACTATTAGATAAGATACTACAAAGAATTAACGCACGTACACGATTTGCGATAATGGGTCTATATCGAATAACGCTACTTATTACTTCCATTTGCCTATGGCAAATAGTTAATCCGTTTTCTGAGATTACATCATTACTTTCCCTATCGGCCGTCGCGTCATTTATAGCTATAATAGTGTTATTTCTTATCTTACATTTCCTGGTGAACTGCATTTTGATCGCGCTGATGCAAGTAATCTACCCGAATGAAATGGCCGAAATTACCGCGAAACGATTGGCAAAAGACGAGGCTAATCCAATTGAACAAGATGTGCGGGATGCAATGGACGATCTTATTTATAGCCTTGAAGGTAAAGGTCGGTGATCGTGATCTGAGTAAAAAATACGTCATCTATTATCAACAGCCAAATCAACCCCAAACCATGGAGATGTCCATGCATTAAAGGAAATTGTAATGCCCGCACTTCACATAAACACCGAAACAGTCTCAACCATCAACGACCGCATCCGCCCGAGCGTTGGCACCATATACGACGGCGAAACCTATTGGCCACGTCGAGTTCTCGAACAACCGCATGAAACCGTATTGCCATCTTTAAATGGCCTTGCACGGCTGATTGCAGCCAATGGCAATTTCCTTGAAGCTGTCCGCCTCGGTGAACGATACAGCCGACAAAATGGCTTTTTTGGCACAGCGCATATGAAGGCACGGATCATTGACGCCATTGGCTTGTTATCGCTTCGAGAAGCCGGAGTCATCAAGGTCGCCGGATTCAACCCTGACTTCTACCTGGATGGAGGGTTGTTAGGGGTATTCCGTCTGCTTGAGCATGTATGGAATGAGCCCCACTCTATTATTGTAGTAGGTGCTGACCATGAGGACGAGATCGCAAAGGATCGGCTTGATGCAGTCTACCTGGCCATCAACAGGTCAGTAACTGATATCGCCGATTTAAGCGTTGCCAACATCACTCTCCTGTTCGACTTCGCCAATGACTACCGCAACACGACGTTGGATTACCTCGGCGAGATCCTGCAGAAATCAGACCGCGATATCTGGTGCAATCTGGGAGACCTCATTGCCATTGAGGCGGGTACCCATAACCTGACCCTTGTGGTCGAAGGTGGGGTTCTAAGGCAGCGCCCTCAGCTTGAATTTGAAGCCCACCGATAAACTATTTGTGCCTTGCAAGAGTTTGACCGACCATAAATTTACACCATCTCGAAACCGAACTTGGAGATGCGATGAACCAAAAAGGAAAAATCATATGAATGCAATAAAAAACATTGAATCCAGAGCTTTAGCTGAATTGCAAGCTTTAAGCTATGAAGACGAAATCGAAAATCCGAATGCGACCGCGATGATCGATTACCTGTTGGAAAGACTTGAAAACCACCAAAACGCAGGCGACCAGACTGAGGTCGAAGATTGCATCGAAACGCTGGATTGGTTTTACCGTGCCTATGGTGTCGTAGACGAGCAGCCTTATTATGCCATTGAAATTCTTCTCAACGATGAACTCCGCGACGCATTGATAAGAGCGCTGTTGAAGAATGCTGACGACAGCAATGATAATGACGACATAGCATCCGCATTGGAAAAATGGGATGGCATGTATCCGGATGCGAAGGCTAAGATCGTATGCGGATTGATCGTCGCTTATGAAGAAGCCCTGGGTGTCGAGTTTTTTATGACACCAATGCCAGCATCCCCCCGCTTGAATTAAAGAAAACGCCATGCCGCATTCAAATACTCAAAAATCCGAGGCCCAAGTAGCCAAGCAAATGCTAGCAATCAGTGAAGCGCGGCGGAATCCCTGTCAGGCCATTCCGGACATCATAATTGAGGAACTGGTAAACGAACTAAAGACCGCTGACGTCAAATAAAGACTACGCGCGCCCCTGCCCTACTTCCTCTTAATGACACACGGCTGCTTCGGCGGCCGTTTTATTTTGCCTTCGGATTTTAGAGAAATCTTTAGTTCCTTGCAAGCCGTCAGGTGACGATATCCCTTGTGTGAGGCAACCGAAGTCACACCAACCGAAACCGATATCACAAGGAGAAAAATCGATGTCTGATACTGCTTATTACAATGACCCCTATTCCCAATCTGGATTCCCGACTGTTGGGACATATGCGATCTCAATTTGGGCTTGCGTGACCATCCTGTGGTCGATCATGGAGGCCGCAACTCTGTTTGGAGTCGACTTCAATCCTTCAATCCTCATGTATGCAATTGTTTGTTTTGTCGGCGTAATTGCTGGTTCTGCAATCGCTCATATCGATATTCGTTGAGGGGGTGCTGCCATGAATACAGATCAATTTCACAATAGTCCTTACGACTATTTTGCTTGTAGCAGAGCATGGAAGCGAAAGCTAAAAGGAAAGCAAAACTCGATTGAAGCTGACCGCGATTTGGTGCGCGAGTATCTACAAAGCGGCGGGTCGATTACGAAACTCCCAGACGGGCATGCAGTAGATTATTACCTGACAGATCATTCTGCCAAATTTCAGTAGGCCCCTCCCCCAACAATTGAGAGTTCATATGATAGAAAAAATACGAAACCGATTCCGAAAAAAACCAAAGGAAGCATCTCAACCGACCACTGAGATGACACAAATCCTTAAAGACCGTGACGATCAAGAGAGGATTACAGCTACGCTTAAAAGGATGGCGGCTCAGGAATTCAAAGATAACGTTGATCCTGTAGCGCCTTGTGACAGGAAGGTTTTCGACGAAAAATATGTGTTCGGTTACGCTTTGGAAGTTGCTGAGACTGTCGTTTCTTCTAAGAAATTTGTGAGACAGGACTACAATGCTGAGTTATCGCAGTCCAACAAGATCGGTGTAGCCCTGATCCTTCTAGCCGACATCGATGCCGCCTGCCTACTAATAGCTGATATCGCAAAATCAGCACCCGGATTGCTATCCTGGGACTACGCTGAGCGGCTGGAAGGTAACAATCACCTTCAGTTATCCGCTATCAAAAATCTTGTTCTCAATATACTTTCAGAGACACCAGAGGGCCGATTCATCGTTCACGAGTGGTCAAAAAAGCCGTTGTCACATAAAGCCAATGTAATGACATTCATCACAAACCGAGTCCGACACAGGCAGCAGGCGATCCAACGACTTACAGGCACGGAAGGCGTTATCTATCATCGTGAAGACTGGACATTGGAGTATCCAGAACACTTTCTTGTTGAAACCGCGCTCGATCTCTTTCCACTTACATATTGGTACCGCTTTCAGGAAGCTGCCTTCGATGACGCATTGGAATTCACCTGCACAGGAAGCGAACTGCCACCCTTTTATCGGCTATTTCTGCCAATTGAAGCCCTCACCTCGTTTGAATCCGTTATCAAAATCAGGGCTGACGCCCCGCGTTCAATACCGAAATCCATCGAGATCGACGGCATCAGATGTTTTATTCCAAACTCAATTATTGGGCCACGGACGGCTGAACTCTTTCGTGTTGCACGCGTTGAACATCGAATGAAACCACGTCTTTCCGACCTCCCCCACAATTGGTGACTTGCTAGCCGTTGGGCTATTATGATCATCTGCACATTTTAGGGAGGCAACATGACCAATAAAATTGATTTCAGCAGCTGGCGAACGACGAAGTCGTCTCCAAACGTATTTGGAAAAACGATAAAAATCGATGGCGATAGTTACTCGATTGAGATTAGCCGCACAAATGAGGGCCGTGGTTTATGGCTGTTCCAGCGCCGGAAATACGATGCAGGCCACGGCAAATTTGACAAGCAAATAAAAGGTGGATTAGCCGATAGTTTTGAGGACGGATATCATGAGTTGATGACGACCGTGCACGCATATGCGTCCTTCATGCACGACGTCGATCTTTCAGGTTGGCAGAGAAATCTAAATTCCCCAGTTGAAACGTATTTCAAAACTGTCGAGATTGGAGACCAAGAGTACGCCGTTGAAATCCGCCGCATATCTGATACGAAATCGGCATGGCGGATCACCCAGGGTGACTATGACGGCTCGGCGGATAATTTGGATGCTGAAATTATGTCTGGGAAGGCAAGGACGCTGAAAGATGCCTACGTTGCGGCGTTGGATGCATGTCAGAATTACGAGCCGCCTGCATCGCCCAGGTTTTAAAGTCGGTTACTAGGCATTACCCATGTAATGCCACTTCACCATATCGTGGGTTTCGAGAGCCAACTTCAAAACTGCGATCCCTTCCGATAGCAATTCCTGGTCTCGGTCGTTGAAGAGGTTCTCGTGTTTTCCACCGTGGAACAAGTTGTTTCGGATTCGGCGGATCGCGACGAATAGGGCGACTGAGTTTTCTGGCGGCTTACAAACTTGCCAAACGAGCTCACCGCTATCGTCAACTGCCTGCTTGTTCGGTGGCAAGTGCAAAATCGTATCGGCAAGAGCCTCAACTTTCACGCGTTCGAAAAATGCTGCTCCTAAGTCGTTGGCAAATTTATCCCAATGTGCTGCGACCATCCCTGCTCTGGCACGAATGTATTTTGCCTTCTTTAACGCGTACTCGAAACGAGCGAACATTCTGAAAAATTCAATGTCCAATGTGGATGAGACATTGCTCACATCAATTGTCTTGTCTGCCTGAAATTTTGTCGATGTTCGTGCGTCTATATTTGACATCGTTTTCATCCCCTCCCCTGCCCTCTTTCGGTGAACGTAAAATACATGACAGGAGTCATTTTCAAGTCATGATGATGACGGTTACGATTCGATTCTATTGGGGTGGCTAAAAAATATAGCGAGAACTAGGGCGAACGTAAGCCGCACTTCCATTTAAACGTCATTTTTTTGAATTCGCAGTGGTCCAATTAACTTACTGATAACCTTAATGATTTGGCGCTTACGTGATCCAGTGTTAACCCTCTGTTAACGAATAATTTCTTGCAGCAAAAGACCTTCTTGCTATCATCACGGCAAACGACCCATTTCCATTGATTTCGCGTGATGAAAGATTTCTCTGTGAACACACAATCTCAGCCTGCACGTCAGGATGTCTACAATTCCATCGGCGATCAAGCTGAAATTCTAAGCTCGTCTCTTCAAGCGATGAGCGAAGCCCTGTTTCCGCCAACGGCATCGAAAGAGCTTCGCCGTTTCACGTCAACAGAGGCTGCCAAATTGATTGGCGTGTCGGATTCTCATCTTCGGAAAATGAGCATTGCAGGCGATGGCCCGCAACCTGAAACTTCAAGTAATGGACGTCGACTATACACGCTTGGCGATATCAATGCGCTTCGTCGCTTGCTGGCGGACAACATTCGTGGCCGCGATCCAATCGAGTTGCTTCCTCGCCGCCGTGCACATGAACACCTTCAGGTTCTGGCAGTTACGAATTTCAAAGGTGGCTCCGGCAAGACAACAACGTCGGCCCACCTCGCTCAATACCTGGCAATGCAAGGCTATCGTGTGCTGGCCATCGATCTCGATCCTCAGGCATCCCTTTCTGCACTGCTAGGTGTTATGCCAGAAGTAGACGTCCATTCCAATCAGACGTTGTATGCAGCTATTCGTTACGACGATGAGAAGCGCCCGTTATCTGACGTCATTCGCAAGACCTATTTCGATGGTCTTGACCTGGTTCCGGGAAATCTGGAGCTAATGGAATTCGAACACACGACACCTAAGGCTCTCACGTCGGGTGACCGCAGCCAGCCGCTGTTCTTTATGCGGATTGCTGATGCGATAGATCAGGTCGCTGATGATTACGACATTGTAGTTGTTGACTGCCCTCCTCAGCTCGGCTTCCTGACATTGTCGGGTTTGTGTGCAGCAACTTCGATGATCGTCACGGTTCATCCCCAGATGCTGGATATCTCATCGATGTCCCAGTTCCTGCTGATGACACGTGATCTGCTGGGTGTCGTCAAAGAGGCAGGTGGCAATCTGCAATACGACTTCATTCGCTATCTGCTGACCCGTTATGAGCCTCAGGACGCCCCACAGACGAAGGTGGCTGCCCTACTCCGTAACCTGTTCGACGACAGTGTGCTCGTTAACCCGATGCTGAAATCCGCAGCTGTATCGGATGCGGGCCTTTCAAAGCAGACTCTTTATGAAATCGGCCGAGAGAACCTGACTCGCTCAACATATGACCGCGCGATGGAAGCGTTGGATGCTGTTAATGGAGAGATTGAGGATCTCGTCAAAGCCGCCTGGGGGCGGAAATGATGATGCGTTTCCCCATCCTGCTGTTGGGACGTCCCAACAGCCAGTTGATCAGCATCTCGTTTGTTGGGACGTCCCAACAGTGCGAAACCGAGAATGGAGGCTAAAGTGAGTCGTAAAGAAACCCTCAGCAATCTTTTCCTTCAGAAACGTGAGGCCCCTGCCCCATCCAAGTCTTTGGATACGGATCGCGTACGAACTGGTGCCATCGGTGCAATGGGGGCATCGCTTAAGGAACTAGCGGAATCGGCTAAGCACGCCAGCGATCTCCAGAAGCAATTGGAGGATGCGGATGCTATTCTGGAAATAGATCCCGGTCTTGTTGACCCCTCGCGTATTGCTGACCGAATTTCTATAGATGTCGATCCGGCATTTGACGGTTTGGTTGAAAGCATTCGTGAGAGCGGTCAGCAGGTACCCGTACTGTTGCGACCGCATCCTGACAACGCCACACGCTTCCAGATCGCTTATGGACGCCGTCGTCTTCGAGCAGCGCAAGCTTTAGGGATCAAAGTTCGTGCAATCGTACGGAAACTTTCTGACGACGAACTCATCGTTGCACAGGGACGTGAAAATCTGGATCGGCAGGATCTGTCATTCATTGAGAAGGCATTTTTCGCAAAGAATTTGGAAGACGAGGGCGTAGAAAGAGCTGTCGTCATTTCGGCATTAGGAATGGATAAAGCCGATGTCAGCCGCCTTATCTCGATTGCACGGAAGGTTCCTCTCAATCTGATCCGCGTCATCGGTTCAGCCCCAAAGGCGGGTCGCAAAAGATGGATGGAGTTACTCGAACAGCTTGACGACGAGAAGAAATTAGAAGCTGCCGAAAGCCTATTGAACAACGATGACGTAAAATCGCTTGATAGTGATCAGCGTTTTGCAAAGCTCATGTCGGCGCTCCGTAAACACGGTAGCAACGCCAAAAATATAGAAACAGACTTCGAAAATGGTTCTGCAGCTAAAGCCTGGAGATCTAAGGATAATTCAGTTAGCCTATCCATGAATCAGAAGCCAAAAATGGTTGCGATCAAGCTCGAAGAGAAGAACGCAAAACCATTCAGCGATTGGCTGACAACACGCTTGGATCGTCTCTACGACGAGTTCGAACAGTCAATGAATAAGGAAACAGGAGACTAAACCGCAAAAGAAAAAGGCCCCCAAACGTCACCGCGTGGAAGCCCTTCTCATAAGTCTAAGCAGCTAGAGAATCGCATTTCCATGAATCACTGTCAAGAGTCGTTGGCGTCGTTTTGGCGAGCGGAATTCTTTTGCCTTTAGAAAGGTGAAGGGAAATGCAAGTTCAGGAGACTGTTGCGTCCGCAATTCGCGGTCGAATGCAGAACCGTGCCCAAAATTCTGAAAAGGGCAGGGGTCTTAATCGTTGGACAATCTATAAGCAGCTATGCATCGCAAAGTCGGAATTCGGTCTGAATGACCGTTGTCTGGCGGTGTTGAGCTCGTTGCTGTCATTCCTGCCTGAAGACGAGCTCAATGAGAAGAATGGCCTTGTCGTCTTCCCATCCAATCGTCAGCTTTCATTGCGCGCTCATGGTATGCCCGAAAGCACCCTGCGGCGTCATCTGGCGTCACTGGTTGAAGCCGGGATTATCGAACGTAAGGACAGCCCAACCCGCAAGCGGTATGCGCACAAGGACAAAGAAGGCGTCGTAGAGATCGCCTACGGCTTCTCATTCGCGCCAATGGTCTCCCGTTCAATAGAGATTGCGCAGGCAGCCGAACGTATTGCTGCGGATCAGAAGGTCATAAAGCGCCTCAGGGATGAGGTTTCCGTCATCCGACGCGAGATTGCATCTGATTTCGCTGAAGCCGCTCCAGACGCCCATTTTGGCGATCTGGAAGACCTGTTTATTCGTTTCAGGGAAATCGTCGATGCTATTCCACGGCGGGCCACAGTGCAGGAACTGCAGGCCATAAAAACCAAATTGGAAGCCATTTGCTCTGAAATGGATAACCTGCTGAAAAATAATGATATTGCAGAAGAAATGAGCGCCAGCGACGCTCAAATTGAGCGGCACCATAATGAATCCCTACCAGAATCCCTTTTTGAATCTAAATCAGGTCAAAAAATTGATTTGAAGGCGAATTCTCCGGAAAAGCAGGAACCTGTGTCCAACCTTCCTGAGAGCATTCCACTCGACATGGTGCTCCGAGCCTGTCCGGACATCAGGGAGTATGCATCAGACGGCATCAAGTCCTGGAGAGACCTCGTTGAAGCCAGCACCATGGTTTCAAGATTTCTCGGCATCACACAGTCGGCCTACGTCGAAGCCCGACAAACATTGGGCATGGAAGGCGTTTCTGCGGTTATTGCGTGGCTTCTGCAACGAGCACGAGACATCCAGTCGGCAGGTGGATATCTGCGTTCGCTAACCCAGAAGGCGAGGAGAGGGGGCTTTTCGATCTCGCAGCTATTGATGTCCACTTTGAAGGAGAATTGGACTGCGATGGCCGCTAATTGACGTCGGTGTTTGGAAGATGGACAATGACTTATCACGACTTGCCGCTTGATTCGATGAGTGGATGGCAGTCTAAAAATCAATCGGCAGTACCCAAAGCTAAGACCGTATTAGGTTTTGTTAACAGAATTTAAATGTCTCTTAACAATGGGTTAACTTTTAGGTGGTCGGTATCCATTCTTCTCGATTTCGTAAGCGGGGCATATCCGTTGGCGGTGCCATTTTGTTGTGCAGTTGCACGGTGAGTTGCAATCTACCATAATTCCTTTTGCCCAAGAAGGTCGTATAGATTGCACGATGAAGAAGACTCCGATTACCGAGCTCGATATTGATAGTCTTGATGAAGCCACGCTGATGGAATTGAACCGGCACATCGTTGAGCGATTGCAGTTTCTCCATCAACAAAAGACAGCCGCTGTGCTGCAGGAGATTAAGATCGGCAGTGGCGTGATGTTTGAAGGGCCAGATGGTACGATGGTTCGAGGCTTTGTTATTCGTCGCAATCGCAAGACGGTGACGGTGCACACGGATGACGACAAACAGTGGAATGTTTCACCGTCATTACTGAGCTTGACGGGTGGTCATATTATGGATGAAGCACCAACAAGAGCAGGTCGGGTGGTGCCATTCTCAAAGCCTGACAGTCGGAAGTAAGTGGGATCAGGCTTTGGCGATAATGAGGCCTGCAAGCTCCGGAATGGCTGTTTGTTGACTGGATATACCAAGCCGGTCGCCGAGATAATGCCAGAAGGAAAGCCGAAGCTTTTTGCAGGTCTTCATAAGGCCCAGCATGGTATCGCGGGCAATGCGTCCATCGTTGCTCATGGTGCCACCCGAGATTTTGCGTTTGGTGACGCAACTGCGCAGATCGTTCTCGGAGGCGTTGGTGTGCAACGGAATTTCCGGGCGTTCGAGAACCTTGAGCAGTTCTTCCTTGCGGCGTAGCAGGCGTGCCAACAGCTTGTCCAGCTCCATACAACCCGTCCGGATAGAGAAGATGCGGTCAAACCGTTGCCGGAAAGCGCTGATTGATCCTGGTGAGGGGCTCTTCTGCCTGAATGCCTTGAGCGCCTTGTATAAGCTCCAAATGAGATCGCGTATATTTTCCACCCACCGGACGTGCTGTGGCGTCGCCGGCATCAGCTTTTGCAGCAGCCGCTCCGCATGCACCCAGCACAGCGCATGATTGCCAACCCGGAACTGGCCGGCATCGTCGGAGATAATGACGGCATTGCCCAGCAGGCCGTGGTGGCGAACAGAACCCCAGATGCCCGCTTCCGCGACGACCCGAACCATGTCCTTATCGAAGATGTCGACACCTTTTTGCGCCAGGTGTTCCAGAAAGGGGACCTGGTTGCTAAAGCGTTGAGGCGTGCGTGTTTGCAGCCTGGCGATGACTGTCGGATCCACGCCATGTCGCGTCTTCAGATAATCAGAAGTAGCATCGTTAAGCACATAATCCTGATAATTGCCGCGCAAGAGCGACAGGAAGTTCAGGCGGGATTTTGTTTTCGTGGTGCGAAAGACGGTAAAATGCTCGCCGCCAATATGGGTGGTATAGAAGTTATCACGCGCATGACGGGCCCCGGTGTCATCGACCGTTACATAGGCTTCCGACACCAGGCCAGCATGCAGAACGGCAGCATCCTCAGCAACAAAGCCATCCAGCCCCTTGGTGAGCAAACGCACAACCTGGCGTTTGGAGATGTCCATGCCGATGTCATTAAGCAGGGTCGACAACCGTTGCGCTGTGACCTGACCTTGCGCATGCAGCATCAGGCAGAGCCGCCTGAGGTTTGGGCCATAACCACCGACGATTCCGGCAGGTAACGGCGCAAGAATAGTCTTACCGTTCGGAGCAACCCAGCATTCGCGCCGGTAGTGAATAACCTCAGCGCGCAAAACTATATCGCGCACGTAATAGCTCTTGTAGCCCTTGAAGCGTGAACCGTCCGGAACACGGGCATGAAGAACCACATCCCGATCAACGCGCTCGACATCCAGTTTCGGTCCACGCGGCTTCTTCTTGCCCGCCTGCTTGTCCTGAGCTTTCGCGTCCGTTGCCTTATCCATGCCCGACGGTTTGAACGGCGGCCGTGGCGGCAGGTTTTTCAGTCGCGCAATTTCATCGCGAAGGAGTTGGTTCTCAACTTTAAGCCGGGTGTTTTCCAGACGGAGCTCGGCATTCTCCTTACGGAGTGCTGTATTCTCAGCTTCCAGTTTTTCAAGCCGAGCCTCTGCACGTTCGGTTTTCTCAACCAAACCCGTGACCAGACTGCGCAACGCGTTCAGTGAAAGCGTGTCAGCATGCTTGGGCGAGGGAAGCATTCTCTTCGGCATCGCAAAAGAGAATCATGATTTGCCAAAATCAGGAATCCCATAGCCATGAAATATCGATGCGGAACTCACGATATGCACAGTGTTTAATTTTTCTGACTTGGAATCAGAAACAGGGTCTTGGCCACCAAATTTGCCCCGCTTACTCGATTTCGTACCAAAACGAAAAGGAGGCCGAAGCCTCCCTTGAGCATGGTTGGATGTCGAAGTTATCGGAACAAGGACAGGATCGACTGCGGTGCCTGGTTAGCAATAGATAGGGCCTGCGTAGCAAGCTGTTCCTGAACCTGGAGAGCCGATAGACGAGCTGCTTCCTTGTTCATGTCTGCGTCAACGAGTGCGCCTACGCCAGTATCGAACTTATCGACCAGCTTACTAATGAAGTTCTGCTGGTTTTCGATGCGCTTTTCAGCCATACCGAAATTGGTTTCATATTGCGCCGCCCATGCGATCTGCGTCTCAACCGTCGTCAAAGCATCTTCGAGATCGCTTGCGTTTGTTGCGGTTTCAACATTAATGCCTTTCAAGTTCGTGATAAAACTGTCTAATTCAGCTGTCTGAACAACAAAGCTAGTCGTCATCAGGCCACCTATTTCACGCTTAACGCCCGTGACAACTGTCAAATCTGATGTCGCAGAACCGTCGCTTTCCAGTAAGCTCTGACCATTGTATGTGGCCTGACTGCGGGTTGTCTCGATCTGACCGATCAAGTCATCGATCTCTTTCTGAATGAGGGCTTTGTCGACCGACTTGTCTGCCTGAGCAAACGACACGCGTTCCAAAATCTCTTTTGTGAGGTTTCCAATTTCCTCTAGTCCCTGACGGGCAACAGATATAGAAGCGCCAGTAATTGAAAGGTTTTCGCTAATTGCATTGAAAACGGCCGCGTCACCACGCATCGTCTGAGCGATGGAGTAATAAGCAGCATTGTCCTTGGCGCTCTGAACCTTTAGACCAGTGGACACTCTGCCCTGAGTTTCGGTTAAATTGCTCTGCACAGTCTTCAGCGTCTGAAGAGCGGTCATAGATGCGATATTGGTATTAATAGACGACATATGGTCGTACTCCTTTTCTGAGTTGATTTTTGAGAAAAACGGCGACTTTCTGCCACCAAGAGGGCGCTAGCGAGTAGCGCACGAGAACAAGCTTGGATGGTCGACGTTCAGATCAAGTTCAGAAAAGCTAAATAATCTAAAATTAGTTCGGCAATATTATATGATGCTGGCGACTAAGAGAAATTCTAAAGCCAAAGAGGTTATATTCGGCAATAAAAAAGCCTCCCATAAGGAGGCTGATTTGTATCTGTAGTTGCCGTCATATATTACCAGCTGATATCGATACTTCCGTATGGACCTGTTGTTACACCAGACTCGCTACCGTTCTCTTTACCCAGCATTACAGAGTAATTGAGCGTAGTCGAGTTGCCCGAATTAAAGAAACTCTTGATAGTATTTTGTTGTGCCTGTGTCAGCTTCATCGACGTCGAGCATGTTACCGTTTGATTTGGTGTGAAATTGACAATATCGGGACAAATATTCTTTAGCTTCACATCCAGCCCAATATCAATATCGAATTCCCAGCCGCGCAAGTAGTCAGATGAGTTATTTTTTATCACTGCACTGATTTCAAAATTGCCGTCCAACGTAGCAGGCGCAGTCACTGAAAATGACGAAATTTCGGGAAGCTTCGAGCCGTAACGCAGCGGACCTTCAATAAGAGCCCCTTCAGCAATTGTTTTATTGGTTGGGAAACCAGCCATTTTCGTTTGGATTATCTCATATGAGAGTTGGTAATTGTCAGGTAGACCTTCGTATATCGTTTCCTTATGTAAAAAGTTGATAGGCAATGTAGCGTTGCACATTGCAGTGAAATTATTGGGTATGTTCATATAGAAACAATTGGCGTTAATTTCGTCATCCAATTCCGGGATTTTTACTTTGACGGCATAATCTAAAAATGGTTCAGGGCTGTCCGCCTGTAATTGGAATGATATACCAATTGCAGATTCAGAAAACAGATATTGAGGCGATCCCACCACGCTGGGCGATCCTTTCAATTCAAGCAACAACTCAGATCCGAGCGGAATGCCTTCCTGAATCGTGCTATTGCCCGTTATTTCATCGACATTTTCGGGCATAGACATGCTGAACTGAGCCGTAAAATAGGCGTCAGATCGGTTAGACGGCATTATTCCATCTGTGACTACCATGGACGTCGAGCAAGTCATACTTGCACCCGGGGCAAGGTTGTTTGCGCAAGAAAGCGAAGTTGATGCCCCGCTCCAGCTTATGTAACCCAAAGCGCGATCTTCGATATTAAATATCGCTGCCGTTGCAATACCTCTGATCTCACCCATGCCTGTATTTCTTAGCGTCCACTGCACAGAAACGTGGTCGCCAGTGTCGATTATACCATTCCCATTGTAATCAGAATGCGAAAGGTAGCCGTTACTTATATTGAGCACCCCCTTTTTCTCCGGCTGCGGTATCTCGGGTTCAACGGGGAGCTCAGGTTGGGAGACATTGATAGTTTTACCTCCCGCAACATAGCGGAAATAGAATTTTTGCTCGGCATAGGCACTGGATGCCAATAAGGTGAGAAGTCCGGCGGCTAAGACTGTTTTCTTAAACATCATCACTCACCACCGCCTTCACTAGTACGCTCATTCGCAATCAATTCCTTGATGACATCGCAGGCCGACTTAGGCCCAAACCGTTTACTGAAAATCTCGGCCCGGTCTGCCAATGACCAGGCACCGACACTCAGAAATTCGTCATCAAATGCGATAGCCCTCAATCGCGCCTGGCGGCCAACAACAGCCTGATCTGCGATTTCCAATTCCTTATCACTGAGACCGCATGTCTTGGATTCCATACGCAGTGCAATGGCCTCAATTGCGATATCCCTGATGGCCGCATCGGCGATCTTGGCTTTCAAAGTTTCTTTGAAATCGATGGGGATTGGTGAGACCGCGATTGACGGTCTTTTCAGATCGCAGAGTGAGCTGTACAGATTGGCATGCTGATAAGCGCCGCCTTTTGAGTGCTCGATCTTCTCGGATTCCTGATGAGCGAAATACATGATTTCGCCAACACTCATGTCCAGTTCTCTTGCAGATGAATGGGCGGCCACGCGAAGATCTTGGTAAGCCGATTTGTCATCGCATACCTTCACTTGGAACATTCCAGCGACTACCCTTGAGTAGTCCTCATGGCCTGCCAACAGATCAACAGGCGATGCCAATACGGTCAGTGTCGACGCCAGAATTGCTGTAGAGGCGAGGGCGGATAAAATTGTCTTTCTCATATCCACTCTCCTTATTTCGATGCCGCATCAGCAGGTATCTGCGACCACCTAAAGGTGCTGAAGTTTCTGAATTCATCGACACTTGCGGTATCGCAAACCCACGAAACGTCGGCTTCGGCCTTTGCAAAACTGGCATCGATGTTTTTGGCACGGGCATCCACCAGAACCAGAAGTTTGGAAGCCTCAATTCCGGTTTTAGCCGAGGCATCGAAGATATCAGCTTCGATTTCTGCTTTGAGGGCTTTTTCGTCTACATCTGTGCAATGCTTGATCTTATAAGTGTTGGCAGCGGCATTCCTGAATTCATCAGACTGGATGCCAACCTGACCTTTCCCATCAAAACCGTCAGGCGAGGTGCCTGCAGTTGCAAAAGATGCGGTCGCCAATAGTGCGCTTGCCGCGACCATTGTAAATTTCGTGAACATGTATCTCTCCTTTTAATGACGGCAGTTTTTTGCCGGATGCCATCATTGTTGGAGAGGTGGTTGCATAGCACAAACGGGGAAAAAATTCGGCCGACAGAAATAAAAGGGGCGACCGAAGCCGCCCCATTTGGATGTCAATATTGGAAGGTTAGCGCTTGCGCTTTCCCTTGCCTGATATCGTGTCTACGAACTGCGTGTTCATATCCGGCACCGGAGTCAGCTTTGCCGAAAGAGCATTCCATTTGCGAAGATCGGCTTCCGCCTTTGCCAAAAGCTTTTTGAATTCGGCGATTTTCTTCGCGTCCTTGTTCTTTTCTGCCTTGGCCAGCTCGCCCTTGAAGAAGGTCACCCGCTGCTCACGCGTCATGCAGTCCGTTTTCTTGAAACCGATACCGCAGATTTCCCAATTGGCGCGAACCGCATAGGTCATCGTCGGCTTGCCGGAACCAGACATGCTGGCCTGCGCAGATGCTTCTACCGAGAGATTGGATGCCTTCGGCTTCACACGGACACCCACGGAAGCAACCACGCTGCTGGTTTCTGACGGATCGGTCATCACCAAGTATGGCATGGTACCGAGATCCGCATATCCGAGAGCGGTGTTAGTTCCACTTGCAAGTTCATGGCGGTATTCGACTTTGGCATTTGGAGTGATCAGAAAATCATCCGTCTCATACTGCTTTTCCAGTCGAATGCCAGCAACAGCTTTGAGGGAACGAATGTCAGTGGTGCCGTATGCCAGATTTGTCCAGTCGTTACCGTGTTCCGTAAAGCCGTTCAGCTTTCCAACAACACCACGGAAGCCTGCGTAAGGCTCAATCTTGAGACCCTTATCCGTCTCAAAGCGATACCCGCCGATGATCGATCCGAAGACGGTGGTACCATCACGGGAGCCGTATGCCAGTTCACCAGTAGACGTCACATAACGCGTGCTATCCATGGTCAAGTGGGAGAAGCCGATGATGCCATCAACAAAGGCACCATTGCGATTGTGCCAGGTGCCATAGAGTGCGCCTGAAATCGCCTTGGCTTCATTTTCGGTGCCGTTAGAGCCGATTTCCGACATCTCACGACCGAAACCGATAGCAACACCACCAACGAAGGCGTCTGAGAAACGATAATCGACTCCAGCCGTTCCACCTACCGCAGTCGACTTCATTTCTATGCTGCCCAGTTCACTACTCTCACCCAATCGGACATAACCCGTCGTCCAGACTGCAAGAGGATTTGAAGACTCGAACGTTCCACGAGCATTCAGACTGTTCTGCGCGCTGATGTCATTGCCTTCGTGATCGTAACGAGCGCCGTCCTTAGGATCGACACCGAGCTGCCAATCAAACGAATTCTGACGTGCGCCTGGAGCTTCCGCACGGATTTGTTCAAGACGGCGGGTGATGTTGGCGACCTGATCATCAGCAAGCCTGATTGCAGCATCCACCTGAGCCTTCAGCAATGCAGCCACTTCGGCGTCCTTGGATGGATCAGGGCGTTCAGCTACAACAAACGTTGCCGTCGCAATGGCCGAGCGACCCCATTTGTTTTCAAGCTGATAGCTGATCACAGCATTTCCTGCGAAGGTCTTATTTGGCTGGAATCCGAGATGCGTATCAGCCAGGTTCGAAATACCAATTTCATCCGAGATCGACGTCAGGATGTGCACTCTGGTGATCGGGTCTTTCGACACCGCACCTTCGGTCAAATTCACGTCGCCTGCCTGCATTGGCTGAAGGCGGATGAAATGGTTCTTGGCAATCGGTGCTTCACCAAAAGGTTCCTTGATGGAAATTGCGATGTTTGCAGTCGCAGAACCACCAGCATTCGACACCATGAAGCTGAACAGGTCGGAACCCGTTGCGCCTTCATTCGGCACGTAAGTAACGGTGTTGCTTTCCAGCTTGATGCTGCCCTTGGATGGCTGCGAAACAATGGCAATCGTGTCCACGTCACCGGAAATCAACTGAGCCAAATCAACGGTGCCGGACTGACCAAAGTCGAGATCGAGCGAGCCATTTTCAGCCTTCGGAGCTTCGATTACGGCCTCAGCAGAGGAGATTGTGATACTGAATATGCCGGACCCGAAAGTTCCCTCAGCATCGATAGCGGTGACCTGAACCAGCTGGCTTCCCTCAGCAGTTGGCGTGCCTTCGATCTTGCCGCCATTGAGAACAAGTCCGTCCGGCAGAGCAGGCGACACGGTTAAGGTATATGGTGCCACACCGCCTGTGACGACGACCTGGTATTCAAGTTTCTCGCCGACTTTGCCGTTCAATGCACTGCCTTGGACGTAGATCATTTTCTGCGCAGGTATCGAAATGCGAAGAGTGGCACGGTTCGATTGCTCACCGAAGATATCCGTAGCGTAAAACTGGATGATTTCTTCTCTTGCGATGTCCAATATATCGTACTGAACGTGCCACGTGGTCGGCGACGTGTTGACGATATTCAGGCTGGTGCTTTCGAAAACAACATCCATGATGTCAAACGAGCCTTTGGTGATGACTGAAGCGAAATCGATATCAATGGCACCAGAATGGTCGGCAGAAACGCTGAGGTCTGACACCGTGGGTGCCGCGATCACTAGATTAATCGTAAGGGTGCCTGATGCTGAACCACCGTTCGCACCAAAAACCATATAAGGGATCGTGAAAGAACGTGGTGGATTACCGCCGTCAATCATGGAATGAATTGTAACTACACTCCCATTCAGGTCGGCACGATAATAGCTCGTATCAATCCAGCTTTTGTCGAATGTAGAGACATCACCTGTCACTAAGGTAGACAGATCGACATCGAGTGAGCCGCCGTAAGGCAGATCGAAAGTTGCGTCGGATGCGATAACGGGATCAAAACCTTTAATAATTTCAATCGCATAGGTCTTAGTTGCAGAAACACCAACAGAATCCGTCGCAATGACTTCCGCTGTAAAATTCCCTTCCGTGGTCGGGGTGCCTGATATCTGATTACCTGAAGCGGTGATGCCGCTTGCAATAGCATCCGAACTCAAATTGATTTGATAGGAAATTGCACCCGTACCTCCAGTAGCATCGAAGGTTTGGAAGAAATACTGGCCAGTCATAGCCGAAATGGTTAAATCAGGCAGCTCGACGGCTACAGGATCAACATCTCCCAGATCGATGGTGTGCGAAATCGACTTCGACTGTCCAAGAGCATCCGTGATGGTGACCGTTATCGGGTAAACCCCATTGTTCGGCAGCGTGCCACGAAGCGTGAAAATTGCGCTTTCTGGGAATTCAGTACCAGAACCGTTATGGTCCTCCTCCCATACAAGCCCGGCAGGTATCTTGCCGGAATACGAATACGTTAAAGGACCGACGCCGTTTTCAGCAATAAAGCTTACGCCATACCCTTTGCCGCTAGCTGGGGGCGTAGACTCGTTGAAACGAAGCGCCATTTCAGGGCGAGCGATGTTAAAAGTGATGGTTGCGATATTGGATTCAACGCCATTGAGAATATCGACGGCCGCATATTGGACGACCAAGTCACCACGAACAGCGAAGGGAAGATAAAGATAGACCGGACGAATGCCCGAGCCAGGACTAATTGTAGCCCGCGAATCTGATACGGATTTGATAACGATTTGATCTGGAGCCATGTCTCCAGAGTTCACATGTTGCCAGAAATCATAGGCATATGGGTAAAGCCCCATAGTGTTGCCATCAAGCGAAATAACAGCATCGTGGGCGACAATCTCGTTCAAAGGCTTGACCGTGACTGTGTAAGTCACAGTCATATCATCTCCATTTTCATCGAATCCCCGAACGGTAAAAATGTAAACGCCAACTTGAGTTGGATTATCGATGATCCCACTCAGGTTCATTACGACACCGGGTGGCAGCGTGCCGCTTTCCAGCGAATAAGGCCCAGCTGAGAAGTCATCCGAGAAATTATGCTGAAAGTATTGGTTGACCTTTGTTTCAAGGCTCACCGACGCCGCCCAACCAGGGTTTACGGCGGCGAGCATATATAACGCGGCCATCACTAAAAATAGCCTTAGACTTGCTATGGATTTCATTAAATTTTCTCCTTTTTAACGGTACATGTTCACCACCTTCGAAAGACTCGTAGATAAACAGTTATGAATAGTGTGTTTGCAGTTCATGCAAGAGACAAGGCCAAAACCCCTGTTATTGCCGAAATATTTTATGGATTTATTCGAGGACCCAGGACGCCCAGCGATGTCTGAAAACAGATCGCAGCAGACGTCGCATAAAGAGCGTCGAAATCGCCGATAAGCCTACAAGCCATCCCCAACCTGCGGTCTTCAACCAGACTTCGATCTGATCAAAAACGCGCATCCCTGATGCCAGCCTCAGGCTGTCTCGTCCCTTAACAATAGTAATCTGACAGGTCTCCAGATCGTCGACTATGCTACCACCCGCGCGGTCGCATTTTTGAGTAATGGCCAACGGATCGGCATTTTTCAGGACGTTTACGAGCTGGCTCGAATTCGGGAGTTTTGCCCACTGGGCGATTTCGCTCCCGGTGATCTGGGCGTTCGACTTGCCATTCACATACCCGATAGAAAAGAACACACCACTCGACAGCAGTAAAAGGCCAATGACGCCAGCTGTTACAGATGCTAGAAGTCTGGTGTCCTTACGCCAATTTTCGGATTCAACAGCCTTTTGCTCGATGCCGATACGGTCGCGTTCCTGATGCCGAGCTTCCTGCAACGCGGATGTCATCTTTTGCTGAATATCGGCGCTGAAGGTCTTCACCGTGTCGCCGACAACTTCTTTTGAGATGGCCTCCAGCTTTATCTTTGCGAGGTCGAGTTCCTGAGCCCCGCGACTATCCAGTTCTGAGATGAAATTGGACTTGGCTTCACGCTCAAGTTCCAACATCATGGTAGAGTTTTGCTGAAAACTATCGAGTAGCTCTTTCATCGCGACTGTCGTGTTTTTACCTTCACGGCGAAGGCTCAGCATCGTCGCAAAAAACGGCAGCAATTCATCCGTAATTGGCATCCCGGTTGCGTCAGCGACATCAAAAAGTGTTTTAATGTCGTCATCGGTGAGGCCTTCTATCTTCCGTAGGGTCTCGGCGAGGCGCGCATTCGTCTCCCATTTTTGTTGCATCGTGGTCTCCTTTCCCGACACCGCTTAGGCGATGCCGAAGAAGTGCTTCAGAAATGGGTCGGCCTCGATTTGCTTCATATAAATCACACGAGTACGAGCAATGGTTGATCGCTGGCGGAAAGGAACCCCGTTCGCTTGAGCAAAATCCTTGTCGATAATCTTAGACAGAGGTGCTCCGCATTCCTTCGAAGCAAAGTCACCAAAGATTTTGAACATGTCTTTGGCCAGACTTGGCATCTTGATCTCGCTTAAGCGACCAGATTCCATCATCGCCTTCCGTGTCTTTGAATTGTACCAATACGCGAAGCTTGGGTCGCCCATATCGTCCAGTTTTTCACTGCCCCACATGTTCATCGTGACAACAAAATGAACACTCGGAAACGAGCCATAGAGTTCGAAATAATACCTGATCGACTCTGCAGCATCCTCACATCGGCTGTGATTGCTTGGTAATGCGATCAACGATATGACGAGACCGTAACCAGCTTCTGAAATGGTCTCGACGAAAAACTCTGGATCACCGTTGTCTTCCATGAGCAGCTTGCCAAAGTTAGGCTCCGATCCGCCCGCGCCGTCGACCCATATGCGATCTGCCTCGGTACCCATTGCGTTGAAAATCACATCACCTGAACGAGCATTTGCCTTACGCAAATTCACGGTAAGAACCCCGGTATAGGGATCCTGTTCTGACGCGGGCAAAAGCGCGCCAAAATGATTGCCGCCTTCGCGGTTGCCCATTGTCTTGTATAAAGTCTCGTTTGCCAACGGCTCATCGCTGTCACCATCAATTGCGATTGTTGTCAAACTTGACGATGAGCGTAGTATGTCCACGGTCTCAGTTGAATCACGAGACTTACCGATGCCACCTGCCGAACTCATTTTGAATCCGATGTAGCGATCAGCAAAATTGATTGTTCTATTTTCGATATCAGTCATTGTTTTCTCCTTTTTAGAAATTTGCTAGGCGGTCGACACGACCACCGGTAGTCAGCGCGGGTGTGGCTGGCTTCTCGGTTTTCTTTTCGGCTTTGGCATCCACAACAGGCACCTCGGCTGTCGGTTCAACAGCCATTGGTGTCGGGGTAGGGGTGTTGGACATCGTGATTTCTGAGGCCGATGTCTCTGCTGGTGCTATGTTGGCAGCCGTCACCTTTGGGGACGCCTTTGCCTTAACAGACCTGCCAGCCTTCTTGCGGAGGTTGCGCTTGAAGGCGTTGTAGACGGATGCAAAGTGCTGCTTATAGGCCTCGTCCGACATACCTGAGGCGTCGCGGATTTCGCGAATTTCGACTTCATCCTTGACCTTCTCATAGACCTGCGAAGGGCGGAATTTGCGTTCGATAAGTTCACGAAAGAGGTCGACACTTTCCATCAGTCGCCGGGTTTCCGACTTATTCGCCTCGCTCATTTTCAGCACAGGGACCTCCTCGCGAAGGCTGGCCAGCGCCGTCAGTAAATTACTCATATTCAATTTTCTCCTTTTATCGGTTTTTGCAGTCTCATCATCAGCGCACGGAATGGTCTCGGTTTCAGATCGAGACGGCCAACAGTTTGACCTGAAGATTCCGCTTGCACAAAATGCGATACCGCAATATATGCAGTATGGTGATTGACAAGTTTGCATACGACAAGCGAATTTTTTCGCCGTTGAAAATTGGAACATGAAGGGGAATGGTTTCCGACCGATTTGGAATCGAAATCAGAATGTAATGGGTGTGAAAGCAGGCAAGATGGAAACCGGATTGAACCGACTGGAGGTCATGTCACTGAAGAATGCCCTTGAAAGACATACAGAATTCGATGCCGTAATAAGCATTGAGAACGCCGACAGAAATCTTGTGTCGCTGTCTGTAGATGACGGCAGGCCGCATCTGACGCTGAGATTCAATGATATCGATTTTGATGACGGTACAGAATTGTCGGTGACAAGCCAGCATCTAGTCGATGCCCTCAGTTTCTATAGAGATTTTTCTATTGGAAGGAGCTTGGGGCTTAGGCTTCTTATTCATTGCAACGCAGGTCGGTGTCGATCCCCGGCGATAGCGCTGCTATTTATTGCATGGGAACTGGGGGCAGGGCGTGAAAATGAGGCTGTCGAGAGGATTATCAAACTGGTGCCGAAAGCAGCGGTGAATTTGCAGGTATTGCGGCTCGCAGATGACCTATTAAACCGCCATGGAGACCTGATCCGCGCGTGGGAGCCACAGGAAGCAAGGGAGGATATCCAGCGAGTTCGAGAGCTGAAGAAATACGTATACGACAGGGCACGGCGAGGCAATTAAATGCTTGTGCCTTGCGACATATTATATGCATTATTGCTTAATACCGATATTGTTTAAAGGAGATTACATGTCAACACCATTGTCAAACTGGCATTTTCTATTTGATACGATGGCCAGAGAAGTTCACTGCATGGGCTTCCCAAAAGGCGGGATCGCTGGCGAAAAGATCCGCGTTACGTCACCAATTCGCAAATTCGACGGCACCAATTTTACAACCCATTCTGGCAGCCAATACTGCATCTCAGGCGACGAAGGTCGCGATCCTAGAATGATCATGCAAGCGATTGTTGGCTTCTGGAGCGATCTTTTGAATCAAGAAGCAGGCATCGATGAAGTCGTATTATTGCAGACAGTGCTGGCTATTTCAGCCGACGAGCTATCAAAGATTTTGCTCTTCAAAGCTGAAGTAGCGGGGAATGCGTAACCATGAACGACATCGTGAAACCCCTGAAAACCGAGTGGAATGCGAAAGTTCTTGCAAAGCAGTTGATGAATGACCCTGATGTCCTGGTCGGTACGGTTCGGCATCCATACGCGGCGGTCGATATCGATTTGAGGAAGGAGACCATTGCCATTGAAAGAGCCGTCTACCAGCTCGGACAGGCCTTCGAACCTGATGTTGTGCGTATCGTTTTGCCAAAGGGTATCCGCAATAAGGAACTCGCTTATTTCTTGCTGTCGGCGGATTTCGTGCATTTACTTCATGAAGTAGACAGCGATCTAGATGCCTTTATCAATGGAACAAGTGCTGCACACCGTATGTCAGCCTCATTGGAAGTCGATCTTCATAGCAAGAAAGATCGTGAAAAATAAAATATTATAGTAGAAAACATAGGTTACTTTGAATTTCAAACAAATAAAGCCCGGAAACACTAACAAAGAATGTCAATAAAATAATTTTAAAATATGCAAATTATTTGTTGAAAACGCTTGTTATGTGTCGCGCCGTCACATATAATTGAAAATATAGAGATTAGACATAGGGTTTACTTCTCAAATTTAAGGAACAAAGAAATGTTAGCATCAGTAGAAACCAATAAAACCGCAATCAATAATTCCAAGCAGAACACCGTCGAACGCGGTCATTACAACGAGATCATCCGTTATACCGATGCCGAAGGCGTAGCAGTATCAGCTTCCAAGGTTATGAATATCTTCGACTCCGTACTGCCTGAGACCTTCGTAGAGTTCGACAAGAAGATGCGGGGTGATAGCCTGAATCTCGATCTCTATGGATATGATGCTGAACAGGGCGTTGCCATCGTTCAGATCCGTCACTTTTACAAGCGCTATGCCAAGGGCTACGCAAACATCCATAAAGACTACGTGTTGGTCGGCCAAAACGAAATCACAAATGAGTTCTTCCGCCATCCGGTTTCACCTCATGCTATCCATGCAGCCATCCGCAAGAACTCATCTGATCCAAAGGCCGCAGTTCGCGCTGCTCAACGTTGGATGTGGAAAGTGACGGACAAGCAGCTCGACGCATCCATCAGACAGGGCGATGTCCTTATGGTGCCTTCAAAGCGTCCATCCGACAAGTATGTCCGCGTTGATGAAGTAACTGCTGTCGTCGGTGGTTCGCATGAAATCCGTTCTACAGAAATGTACGCCCGCACTGAGGACGGTGAAATCATTGATGTAGTCGCTTGGTGTCCAACCGTTGTTCATACGAAAGGCCAGCACGATCCGATCTTTGCCAATGACGAGTGCTTCTATTCCATCCGTGTAGCCGAGGAAGCCGCGACTTGGAAATGGGGTGTCCGCTTAGGCGACTGATGATGTCCCATTTCATCCCCAACCTCTGGCATTCAAGTCAGAGGAGTGGGGAGGAAGAGTGGCATCACTCGAAACCGAAACCAACCAAATCAGGAGTATTATTTATGAAGAAGACTGAAGCCGTAACCGTCGTTGTAACCGTTGCACACAACCGGGAGTCAAAACGCGAAGTATTTGAGTTCTTCTCTGAGTATCTTAACCACTACCGTATTGATACCTCACATTCGATCAATGTGGAACTGGATTTTGATGACAATAGCATCAAGGTGCAGTGGAAAGACAAGGAGAAAGGTCTCTGCGTTGCCAAGATGGATGATGACGGAGAACTGATGGATCGCTTCATTGCCGATTACAAGATGGTTATCTTCCCGCTTATCGCGTCGGAGTCCGGCTATCCAGCATTGAACTCAGCGGCATAACATGCCCCGCTTCATCCTCCAGGTGGAAACAGCTGCAAGGATTGAGAGCGGCATGCTCATACCCAAACAATAGGCCACCAAACAGAAGAGGAGGCCACAATCAGGAGAAAGACTATGGATTCCAAAAACACATATAATGAAACCAAACAAATTAGGTTCGGCAAGATCTCCCTCAATATTGATGCAGAAGTTTGGAGAGCTGCGAAAGCTGCCAATGAAGCCATCCTTCGGAAAGCAGTCGGATCAGTATCTGGCACAAATGAACTCAGCAAGAAATTCGATCTTATTCGTGAGGTGCTGTACAAGGCCGAATTTGATCAGCTCGTAGCCCAAGGCAAGATCGATCCTGACGACTACGATATGCTCAGTAAAGACTGGATAGCCCCACAGGATGAGACGTTCCGACCGCTCGATATCTCTTTTGAGGGTGGCATGGTCGGTATCGCTATTTCGCCTGAAGACGAGCAGGTAGACGAGGACAGCTAAACCATGCCCCGCTTTATCCTCCAGTTGGCGACAGCTGCGAGGATTGAGAGCGGCATGTTCAAAACCGAAAACCAATCAATTTAAAGGAAAACCAATATGACCAATAATGAATACGATCCCAACGGCCGAGTTATCATCACCGAAGTCAAATCCGAAACCGAAGCCGTACGCCTGGAACTGCCAGCATTGAATACTGCTACGAATTCACTTGTTTCCAAGGTGAGCCGTCTCTGTAACGACGTTTTCATAAAGCTCACCAAGGCTGGCCAACTGGCAACAGGTGTCGGCGGCAATGGTGAAGTTGGTATCTACCTGTTCGAGGATGCGATGGATGCTTCCATTGTCTGGCATGACGGTTCTGGTGAACAGCGCATCGATCTTACCCACGACGACGTTAAGCGTCATTTCGGCAGCTATGCGGGCATTTACGAAAACCCATTGCTGGCATTGAAGGTCATCAAACCAGAGATCGAACTCTAAGCTTTCAATTCCAGAAGCCTGCCTTACCTCCTTCCAATTATTTCTGTCGGCGTTTTGAACGTGCCATTTGTGAGCCCATACTCATGAGCAAAGGAGATTTTGCTCATGAGTGAAAAGAAGGAGGGCTACATCTACGTATTATCGAATCCGGCAATGCCAGGATTGGTAAAAATCGGCCGGACAACCAGACAACCAACAGACCGCGTGCGCGAACTGAATTCAGCATCCGGTGTCGCGCTGCCATTTAAACTGGAAGGCTCTATCCGTACCAAATATCCAAATTGGACAGAGCGGCTACTACATCCGGCTTTGGATCGATATCGCCTCAATCATAAGCGCGAATTCTTCCAATTGTCAGTCGACGAAGCCGTGGCCATTTGCAGGCGATGCGTTCGCATGTCGAAGGCCGAGTTTTTGAAGTCAGTCGGCTACAAACCAAAGCCTCGTCGGCCAAAATTATTGGTTGGCTGGCTGAAAATGGCCGTTGGAATTCCAATAGTAGCGTTAATTTCCGATATCGCCATTGGAACGCAATTTGTGAACACCGCCTGGTTATACGGGCGTTTAATGTTCGGCGTCCTGTAATCCAAATTGTCCCATATTAAGAACGACTCAAGAAAAAGCAGAAATTCCATAAGTAATCATATTGGCCATTGTTATATGTCACCTCGCTACATATAATTATAAACATGGGAGATGAAGATTTCTCGTGGCGAGGTCTGGGCTAATTCCTCGCGAACAGTTCCCTCCTCGAATTGAAGCCTCGGGGAGGGGGCGACCTCAAAGTCAACCAAACAATAAAAGGGAACCGAACATGTCCGATTTATTCAAGCACAAATTCCGCATCACATACAGCAGATCGTATCTAAACGATGTCTCTTTCATGCTTAAGGGAAACACCCTGCGCGTGGCATTCACGAGCAATATCAGTGGAGCTAAAGGCCTGCAGACGGCCTATGTGACGATCAACGATGTCCTTGCAGAAAAGGTAAAAGCCTACATTGCTGACGAAAGCGAAGACAACGCATACCATACCGATGTCCAGAATCTTCTACAGGCAGCCGTTGGTCACGAGGTATGGCGCTTGAATAATCGCAGGAAGACTACCGGTTCACTTGAGATCTATGAATTCAATCTTCCATCAGAGCTGGCTGCAAGGCTGAATCTGCTGCCCAAGTTGGACTTGTGGGTCGTCCGTGGCGGCGAAAGCGATTACGCAGATATTTCAGTGCAGGATCGCTTTTTCAACTGGCTGGAATCCGGCATAGATTTGGATGATGAACTCCAGTCACTGGATGAGCATGCGCTGGCCTACATTCTTGCAGAAAAAGCGGTCGAGAGATTCCACCGCGCTGCCGCCTAATTCAGCCATTGACGGCTTTATAATCAGGCCGTCTGTGATGTCCCTTGTCGATTGTTTCCGGATGTTTAAAGGAGGAATTTGGAAACAAGAAAGGGGTCGATAAGGGACTTCGCAATTATATTTTACTATTATTTTCGCGTCCATATGGCCATATTCAGATTACCGATTAACAAGGCCAATATATCATGTCTGATCCGACTACTATCGCATTACTAGAATTGACGACCGACATTGTATCTTCATACGTGTCGAACAATACTATCCAGCATTCTGAACTGCCATCCCTGATTAGTCTGGTTCATGGAAAGCTCAATGAGTTGCAAAATGGCCCTGTTGAAGTAGTCGAAGCGGCCGAGGCCCGAAAACCTGCTGTGAATCCGAAAAAGTCGGTATTCGATGACCACATCATCTGCCTTGAAGACGGCAAGAAGTTCCAATCCATGAAGCGGCATTTGAAGACCGTGTACAATCTGACGCCGGATGAATATCGCGCGAAATGGGGGTTGCCGCAGGATTACCCAATGGTCACAAAAAACTATTCGGCAAAGCGGTCTGCAATGGCCAAGAATATGGGTCTCGGTCGTAAGCCGGGTGAAGTTCCGCCGATAAAATACAAGAGAAAAAAGGTTGAGAATTCAACAAAGTAAAAGGCGAGGCCTGCGTTAGATGACATTAACGCAGGCCTCAGTCTCAACGGAGGATATTCAAGCTGGCCGAAACTGTTGAACAAGGGGGGGGGCTTAAGGGGTTCTTGGCTCCAGCCAGCAATCTACATATAGCAAAAAAATCTATTGAGGAAAATCCGTAAAAAAAATTTCTGGAATATGTATCGGGGAATTATCCAAAAGATCCTTCAACATCCGAATATATGCTCGCATTTCTGGCGTTTGTGAGGATGCATAATCTGTCAGACTGCTTGCCAAATCATACACATCAGCATTTTTGTCTCGATAAGATTTCAAAGTATCTCGTAGCTCTGCCCATCTGGTAATCTGCGCCGTCGACCATTCAACAATCCCTGATGTCCGGTTCACTACATCGGATGCCGCTTTTTCAATTTGTCGATCCACCGAATAATCGAGTTCAGGCTTGAAATCGAAATGAAGGCTAGCTTCTGCGACCTGGGTGACGCCTTTTCCTGTTTCGGCTTTCCAGATAGCCATCAAGGCATTCAGCGAGTCTCTGTTTGATGTTGCCATATCATCGATTGGAATCCGAATAGTCGGCGTGCTGGTGACAGCAATCTCATTCGATTTCTTAAAGCTTACGAGCACCTGTAGCGTATCTGGCAGCAGTCGCAGGCAATAAACAGGTTCTCCAAGGGCAACGTAAAGAATTCCATCAATGTCGATTAGATCGGCTTCAGCGGCCTTCTCCAGTCGCTCCAAAGCTGTCGCTCTGCCAGCATCGTTGACGTCTTTCAGCTCATCGACTGAAATTGATTTGAAATCGTCGGCGAATATCTCTGGATCCCTGTAGTGGAAGACCTCGAATGTGCTGTGGTATTTCACCAGTGCGGTTGCCAATCGCATATCTTCGATGACACCTGCCTGAGCGCGCAGCATGCCAGCTGCTGGGCCATCCAATTTGTCGCGTATCCAGAAACGATCATCGTAAAACTTTAATGTCTCAGCGTAGCCACCAATGGTGATCGTCAGGCCATCAAGGGCATCGATGTCATCAATTTCCTGCACCCGAATGGCGACCTTTGCGACGATCTTATGCGTCGTCGCACGGCGCGCATGGCTCGTCTTACCCGTGATTTCGTATGCCAGCTGGATTTGATGGATCGCCATGATTTAGGTGTTCTCGATTTCAATTCACTCGCAAAATAGCTGATTCCGCCGACATCACAAAAAGCGACTGTGCATTAATATCCAACAGTAATGCGAAATTGTAAAGAATAGGGGTTGCTTTTTTCCACGCCGACAGACCAAACTATTGAATTGGAAAAAGAAAACATCCGCGTCACAGCCCTGGCAGGCTCGGCGGATGTTTAGGAGATAAGTTATTGTTCGATCCACAGCACAAATCTGTCAACAGTAAAAATTTCGAAATCTCGAAGGTAAATTGCCGTGGCGACAATGCATCTGATGATAATTCCCATACCGTCTCAGCTCGTCCACAAAACACCCTAAAAAATAATTTTCAGAAAGCCCGTTTCAGCGGTGTCAAATCATCACCATCGTCGCCGGCGACGTTCATGAAGCAGTTTCAGGAAGACATTTTCCGTTCCAATTTGGCGAAGGCCAAAAAGCAAGCCCGTCGCAAGAATTCAAATCGTGAGATCACGCCTGAGGCCGAATATTTCATCGAGCAATCCCGTATCCAGCGCGAGCTTATCAAGGAACGCCTCGAAAACGGCTACGACCGTCGTGGTTGGAAGGTGCTGTCAGGTCACCAGGTTGCGCCAGTTTCTGAAATGGGCCTCCGCTCGCAGACATTGAATTCCCAAGCTGCCAAGCTGTTTGTCGCCGCTGTGCCGAAGGCCAAGGATCTCCGCTCCAATTGGGGGAAGGGCGCTCTGACTACTATTGGTAACAAGCTTCTTTCGTTGGATGAGCCATACATTGAAGGTAATCGCAAATTCCTGTCATTTATCCGCATCGATACAGACCGCGTGTGGTCGTCTTACCAACAGTGCGTCGATTATTTCCGTCAGCTGGCGCACGATGGCAAGATAGCCTGCGAACCACATTTTCTGGTTGGACTTCGTCTGACTAACGGTCAGTTTGTCCGTCCCCATGCGATATGGATGTTGCCATATGGATCGGCCGTTTTTAATGAGCCTTCGAAGGCTGGCTTCAACCGTGCGCCTGTGGATCTCTTCCATTCCGTCTATTACGGTTTATGCAATGCATTACTGGACGCCGGAGCTGATGCAGGTGCACCAGCTGCATCTCAACAGGTCAAGAACCCACTCAGCCCTGAATGGTTCACTGTGTGTCCTCAGGACACCCATTTTCCTGATCTCAGTGAGCACGCTGAATATTTGGAACTCGGTCACAACCGTGAATCTCTGACCCGACAATCAGCGGCCGTTCAATCTGGCATGAGCATCGAGCAGTCCAATGGCCTCTTCAATTATCTCCAGAAAGCCGCCTACAGCATCATGAGCACCTGGCATTTCGCGGGCGATCCCGAATTCGCTCGCAATCGTTCTGAAGGCCGACTGGGTGCCATTAGCGACCGTTTACATATCGAACTGGAACGCGCGGTTGCCCAATCCGATCATCGGCCATCGAAGAAGGACGGCAATGTTCAATACCTGATTGCCAGTGTTGCGAATTATGCTGTGTCGAAATGGAATCCCGATAAGCTCATGACGAAGCGCAATCGTGGCGCAGCTATGCATCTGGTTCAGGGAATGAAGTTCTTATCTGACCGCCAGTCTGCAGGTGCACGATATGCTGCAACACAAAAGACGGATCGTGTGATGGCGACGTTGACGGCATCGATCCAGCAGTTGACTGCAGAAGGGGTCGAATTGACGAAGACGATTGTTTCCCGTGTTTCGGGCATTTCTCGTCAGACCGTTCACAAATATTGGGATCAGGTTATCAGGCTATTGAACCGTGTCGGGCGGCGTAAAGATAAGTGTATGATAAAAAGCTTATCCCATAACACGGGCATAGTTCAGAACCAGAAACAGGCACAGCGTTCCAACATTCAGACACCAACGGTGGCCAACCATGCCAGTGATGAAGTCGATATCAAAGGAAAACCGGAGTCGGCCAACCAGATCGGGATCGAGAAAACCCATAGAAGCAGTCAAATGGCAACCGAGTTCCTAAACCGTGACCGCGATGGCATCGAGAAGTCGGACAGCGATGGATTCCCTGTTTCCAGACCACGGAAGCGGTTTTTCCAGATGAACCGTGATGTCGCTGAAACCGTATCTGCCAAACTCGTTTTGAGATGATGCCGGGTTGGAGAATTGAACCGTCTGGAAATAACGGGATATAGACATCAAAATCTGGAATCCCGTGTTGAGGTAAGGCCCAACCAAAAACAATAACGGAATCCGTGTTTTATGGCTTTACAAACGAGTTTTGAAAGTTGGGATACACCCCCCACAGTTTTCGTCGCGGGTGAACCAGACTGGAGACCACCCTTTCTCGTAGGGTAGACCGGACAACCACATATGATTGAAGTCATCCGGCCGTTTTCATTTTCATTAAGCAGCACGGTATTTCCTGGGCAAACTGTTCATGATCGGCTTGGCCGGACCTGATCCTCTTTTGAAACCGTCGATCCAAATCCTTTTATGCTTTTTCCTACCAGGACCATAAGCCTGCATTCTCCAAAATCCATCAACCGTATGGGCGCAATTCCTGCGATGGCGAGGCTGGTATTTTAATCCGGACACACGACTACGGATCTGCCTAATGCGTTCTTCACCTAGAGCTGGCAATACCACAACATCAAAGATCGACTCCGACATTGGCATTTCACCGATGCGATCCCCCTGTGCAACATCTTCAGCCATTGCCTCCGCTGGCACCGACCCTTGATTTGCAACGGCTGGATATCTCTCAAAATCCACCATAACAGCAGGTACTTCATTTCTCTTGAGTGTCGCCCAGTTGGCAATTGTCATAAATGCAAGCCGTTCGAGGTCTGCAAACGCTCTGTAGTCGATCTTTTTGCGGTTAATTGGCCTGCTTGCGTCGGCAATCATCCAAAGTTCCGGTGCCCAGACGTCATCGTATAGTAGGTTAGTTGGATGTCTGTTGTGGTGGCCTTCAAGCCATGCGAACAACCAACCTTTGTTGGTGCCAGGGCGTGTCAGAATGGCGCTGAAATGAACGCGTTTAACGCCTCCCGTGATGAATAGCGCACGCACCTGAAAAACATTTCCAGGCATCCTGAACACATGATCTCCAAGGTCCAGATATATTCTGGAATGTGTATTGATGACCTCTTTTGCCCGTGCTTCGATCTCGTGATCATATGCATAGACATTGTAGTCGGGCGTATCAGCGACAGCTACGGCGAGAGGCGGTGTGGCAAGTTCGAGATCGGCCCCACTGAATGGCGCTAATTTATCAACCAGGTATAAGTAGTCTTCATTCATAGCCTGCCGGACTGATAAATTCGGATCGTTCACGATGATAAAAGCCTGTTCAACAAGAACACGGATACATTCCGCAGGTGACGCGTAAGGATTCTTGCCATTGCCAATCAGATGACGGTTCTCGATTTCCATCGCGTTTTTAGCAAACCAGTCAAGCCAGTATCTGCTCATTTCAATTCTCCATCTTTTTGTAAGGCACAGCTCCCCTGTTGCGAGGGCATACCGCTGCCTGAATCGTTTCCTTGTGTAGGGGTCAGGCGGCCAGTTACAGGCCGCCTGAGGTTTCGGACTTTGCCCTATTAGCAGCCGTAGCTACCAATTCGGATTTTCATATTAAAAACGTCTTATATCGGGTTGTTCGCCGTAGGTAGGCGGAAAATCCCTGACGTCAAAGACGCAAAGGAAATGAATTCGTCTGCGTCGATCCGGCGTTGAATTGTTGGAAATCACGGCCTTGGAGCGGCCGCCAAGCTCAGTTCAGCAGAGCTATATGTTACCGTGAAACCCTATATACTTCAAACAGATATAGCTATTATCGTGACGTGTTTGACGCCCGATATGCATGCTATGCTGTTGAAGTTTGGGGTGGTGTTCACGATCTTTCTCCTTGTTTGTAAAGCCCGTATACGATGTAGTTTTCAGCTTGTCTAGATCATAAATGCAAAAGCGTAAAAATATCCGTTGGTTTAATGCAAGCCGCTGGCTGACACTCAGGAATAACCGAAATCCAAGGAGCCGACATGAAAAGCCAGATTGACCTGAACCAATACGATTCCGAGCAACAGTGCGCAGCACTTATCAGCCATTATGAAGGCATCGAGGACAAACCGAAAAACCATCGGGCATTCTGGCGGGATCTGTCGACCTTTTGGCCGACCTTCGACGACATCAATCACGATGCCATTCAAAATCTGATGCTAAATACGCTTTACCGCCACGCTTATCTGACAAAGGCCTGTCAACGGGATCTGGATGCGCTGTTTCCCAGTGAGGACGTGCTGGAAATCTATCGTGGGCAAAACGACCACCGTTGCGGTCGAAATTACGTATCCGGGTTGGCATGGACGACTGACATCAATGTTGCCGAAAAATTCGCACGCATTGGAATTCGCGGGGTTACCGTAGGTACGCCCTATATCTTGAAGGCATTCGTCAATAAGCGTGACATCGCGATGGCCTTCACAGAACGTGGTGAAAGCGAAGTTGTGATGTTTGACATGGACATGGATGTCGAGACGGTGGAGCTGATTGGCTGAATGGTGCGTGTAGTGATGTTAGAATCCTACGCCCGGTGCTGCAGGGTTTGAATGTCTAAACCCCATTGATTAAAAACATGGGTTACGTCAGCTATTCTGGCAAATCCGTAAGCTGGCGACCACTAAATCCGGGGATTGAGCAACGTGGGATTAAAACGTTGTCCCATCATTTTTACCAATAATTCTGTCGGCGGAAAACGGTCGAATTTGCAACTTGGGAAATCGACAGCTACCATAATTGCAGTACACAGGGTTTTAAGAATACACCAATGTGTATCGGCAGCGCAGTCGGCGGTCGTGCCGCTTAAAACAACACCGACAGTCGGGTTGGTAGCTCCTTTATTACCAGACCCGAACGCTCGTCGCATAGCGTTACGCGACACAATAAACGCTCTCCTGTTTTCGTGTTCAGGAGAGCGTTTTGGTTTTCTACTTACGGAAATGTTTAAATCCCACATCCGCTGTTTACGTGGTTTTATAAAGGCTTAAGTGTCTAAAGCCCACGTCCGTGTTTCACGGGATTCTATAAGACTTTGCTGTCCAGCCGGACATTATCGTTTCGAAATTCGAACGGATTTCACATTAAATCCATGTCGAAAACCAGTTTGGCATTCTTCGATTTCGAACTGTAGCCTTTTACATTGCAGCCATCCCAAATCGGAGCCTCGCCCGATAGAATGAGCTTTCCAGGCTTTTCATTCTCGAAGAACCCATTCACATAATATGGTTGCGGCTCGCAGCCCTTCTTGAAGGCGTAAGCCATGCCTCTGGTCGGAACGCCGTGTTCCAAACTAATCGAACCCCGAAAGAGCACTGTGTTTTCGGCGATGCTTTTGTATTTTGGTTCTCTATACACGACTACACCGAGGTCCTTATCAAGCACCATCAGGCTGCCGTTGTGTCCGACGTGCTCTGTCATCTGGACGTCTCGATCTCGAAGTCTCGGATAATCGCGGTTCACGTCTATAGTTTTCGATTTCGGTAATTCAGAATACGGGAGTCCAAACGGACACAGCGTCATCCATTGCGCCATCAAACCGACACCACCGTCAGCGTTTGAGAAACCGATTTTCTTACCTGTCTCGACATTCGTGAATTCGTAGAAGCGGTTCCAATCCTGCCCACGGTTTAGACCGGACCATTTGACCTTCATTCCTTGCGGGTCGGTCATCGTTCCGGCATGGCAGTCAGCTGAGGCCTTATAAACGGTGTCCAGATCGCTAGAGTTATCGGACACGCAGTCTTTCTTGCCTGGATACCAGTTGTCACACCAATTCTTGACGTCGTCGACAGTCGATTGCGCCTCGACGTAGGCATTCTCGGTGCCGATGCCGGACGACTTGATGATCTGAAAATCCGGTAGTTTGCTGTCAATTGGGAATGTATCGGCTTTTGCAATTGAAGGGAGGGATAAACAGGCTTCTCCTACCATCAGAATAATCGACGTCGCCAAAATAGCGCACTTTGATGCCATTCCCCAACTCCCCTTAATGACAAATTCCCCATCGACACTAATAGTCGCTTGCAAACATGATTGATAGCACCCGCCGCGTGATTTTCGGGTTTTCTGGCGCTTCGGAAGCGTATTTGTAATCCAGATCGTAGTAGTCGATTTTCCATAGGAACTTCTGGCCATCGATAAAGACCTGACCGCCGATTCCAAGCCTTCGAAGGCGGTCATTCAAGCTCGAATAAGCGCTGTTTTTTTATTGAGAAGAGTTTGGGGCATGGCTTCAACAAGATGAAAAATTTCGTCGGCGGTTATCGTTGTAATCCTGTCGGCGGTTTTAAAAGAAAAAACGAAAAATAATTTGCCTCAATTCTCTTTGATTCACGTAAGTCCGTAAACAATATTGCATGTGGTCACAATAAAAAAAGAGAATACATTTGTTTTATTCAATGAGTGACCACATAATAACTAGAGATAAGAAAACAATTTATCTAAACAACCGAAACAAACTTAAAAGGAAAACTAATATGAATAAGACGATTACCATCAACTATACAAACGGAACCACACTCTCTTCAAGTGCTATCGATCTGCTTCCTTGCGGTGAATTCATGAGCATCACGAACCAGGAAACCAATACTCAGGAAATGATCCCTGCGGCTTCTATCGCATCGATCATCGAACATGGAGAACCTGCTACACGCCAATCGGGAGGAGATGCCATCTCTATCGATTTTGGTGACAAAATAGAGAGAATTAGAGGAACCGTTGTGTCGAACAATGGCGGCTTTATTGCTGTCATCAACAGCAAGAAGGGAACCAAAACCTGGATTGCAGCGCATGCCTTTGACGAAATTATGGTTATGTTTGATCGCTCTGAACGTTCTGGAGATACAACAAAGGTAACCTTTGCAGACAGCAAGGTTATCACTTACGAGAACGCCGGGGTTAAACCTGAAGGAAGCTTCATTTACATCTCTCGCGAATGCGAGGGTCTAGCCAGCTGGTTCCCGGCATCAGCGATTTCCAAAATCGAGTTCCTGAACTCCTGAAAACAACTACCCCTCCTCGGAAACTGAACCGGGGAGGGTGACCAAATAACAAGGAGTAGAACAGATGCATCCTCGAAAACAAGAATTCAACGAACTGCGCGATCAGTTGGATATTACTCTTCCAGAGATCGCCGTCCTAATCTGCAAATCCTGGTCGGCAACCCGCAAGTACGCGGCCGAGTCTGATTGTCGTCTTCCACCAGAAGAAGTTCTCGCGACTATGCGGAATGCGGTCGCGCAGATGCAGAAGCGCTAAGGTGCTTGTAAAGATCGAGAAAGAAAAGGTCGACTATCCATGTAAACCCCTGCACAACGGCGATTATGTGCTGTTTGCTTTTGGCCTGTTCATCGGCCTTTATACGCTCGCATTCTTCGGAAGACGGCGAATGAATAAGCGTACGAAATTGCCTGCATAAATACCGGATTGCCAATTATCGGCATTCCCAACACGTCATCAAACGCGTGAATGGCCAATTATTGCCTGTTTTCTGGCATGTCTAAGGTCACGGTTGCCAACTTTCGATAATATCACAAAAAAACAATTCTGCATTCAGGCAGGCTTTTCTCAGGTGTCAGCTAGAATACCTATTGCACTCATATTAAAAATAGCATAACAGCAGAATACGCAATTACGCATAATGCCAAATAAGGAGAAAACAGATGTCAGCAGAAGACTCCGTAGTGGTCGAATGAACCGTAACGATTTTTTACAATTGAGAGGAGTTTGGGCAATGGCTTCAATCCTATCATTTTAATTGCGGGGGCAAATTCTGTCGGCGGTTATCGGCCAATAAAATCCGCCGATGAATCCAAATAATGAAAGGAAAAACTAAAATACCGACATTTAAACCCGTTGTTATACCTACATCGGTAAACAATGTTTGCAATAGAAATAAATAAAAACAAATATAACATTGAATGTTAGCTACAAAGCGCACATAATAAGACTACAAACATTACTTATAGGAACTTTCCAATGACCTTCTACGCTAAGCAAAAGAAAACATACCCGCGCACAATTAAGATCACAAAAATCGGTCGCGAATGGATCGATATCATCGTAATTCTCGACAAAGGGAATGCCAAAGCCAAGCTCAAACTCGATGCCAACACGAAGACCTTGGCAGTCGGCACGACAATCTCGGCGCAGATGAGCTACCTGTCTGATTTCGGCGCTTCCCCAGTGAAATACGCCGTTGCTGGCAACTTGGAAGTCCTGAGTGTTGATGAACAGGCAGCCGAAAAAGATGCCGCCTCAGAAATCGCCTTCAAAGTGATGCGGAAGCTGAAAATGGACAGGAAGACATCAACCCTGTCGCTTCCAAACTTCTCAGTTGAGGAAGCCACAAACCGCCTTCTCAATGACCCGCGCTATCCAGCGACGCTCCAGGAAACAGCCGAAATCGAAGGAAACGAAGTCACCCTGTTTGATGTCCCAACGTTGAAGAAGCGGATAGCGATCTTTGCATTCAACGAGAAAACCCAGTTCATCCGTGCTGTATACGAAGCTGAAAAGACGAAGCCAGCGCCAGCGATTTCCGCACGCAAAAGCCGCTTTCTCGCGGAGGCAAAGGCTCAGGTATGGGACAACTGCCCTCATTGCGGAGATGAGCCAGTCTATATGCCAAAACTCGTTTGCGAAAATTGCTGGTAAGGGGGCGACATGTGGTATCCAACAACAGAAACCGAATTCGTCGAACACGAGATCAAAAGCCTCTTGAAGAAGCATAAGCTCTGGAAAACTGAGCTTGCGGTGATCCTGGATATGACAACCGCCAACATCAGAAAGTTGCCACCAGAGACCCTGCTGGCAGCCATCGAAGGCGAGATCAAAGATCGGAAGTCTGTTCGTGATAGCAAAATCCCGTCAACGCCAATTTTCGAGATCCTTGGCATCAAACCTGAGGCCTTCGACTTAGAAGTAAATGGTAAGCGTATCCGTTATCAACCTGCCTTCAAACACGGTCTCATACGCGGTGACGAGATCCTAAAAATCGACGATAACGTCATTTCGACATCGCGCCCCAAGTCTGCCGACCGCATCAGGAAACTGCTTGTTGCCGCAATTCAGGGAACGTGGAAGCCAGGAATGTCAGATGCCGACATCGGTGCTTGCCTGACGGAATTCGCCGATGAAATTCGACGGCAGCAATGAATCTTTCACGAACCTACGATATCCAGCCACCGATTACAACAAAGGAGAAAGCAAAATGGGCAATATTACCGCCCTCAAAGTCAACATCAGCGCTGAGGAAGCCGAAGAGCTGCGCAAGAAATCGGAAATCACTTCGCTGCCGGAAGACGGCATCTATCTGATGGATGCAATCGATGAAGCAGTGAAGAAGGGCACCGTAAGCGCCGATGATATGCTGTCCGGTCAGGACATGCTGATCGCCATCGCTGAAAAGCTCGAACAGGAAGGCGACAATCCTGAAGTGAGGGCTCTAATGGTAGAAAATTTGAGGCTTATGTCGGACTATGCGACGACGCGTTTAGTCCCCATTGAGATTCCTTGAGTACTAAAACAACGACTCCCATAATGGGCGTTCAGGAATTCGAGCGCCCATTATTTTCGGCCAATGGATTATCAAAACCGCCGATGAAAATTTCTATCGGCCGATAAAAATGCGCAAAATTGGTTTCCGTCGGCCAAAATAAAATATTTGCAAGCATAAATATCGTCTTTTCCAAAATATTTTTCACTTATATTCACTAGACACTGTCGGATTCCGTCAACATACTTTGTCTTAGAGATAAATTGTTTTCAAAATAGGTATTGATTGTTAGCTAAAAGGCGCACATCATTAATACATGAAGAATAAAACAATCTTGGGAAACAACAACTATTTAAAGGAATAGAATAATGGAAAAGATCGTAATCAAGAAAAATGGCCTCAAGCTTACTCAGGAAGAAGATATCGTTCAGGCACTGGACAGTGTTAACGGTAAAGCGTGCAACTGGGTAATCGATACAATTAAAGAAGTCGTGGATATCGCTGAAAGAGCCGAGGTGCAGTTTGATGAAGTACACCTTCCAAAAACCTATCGTGTAGGTGCTACCGCAAAGGCATACGGGTACGCACCAGGCAAGGGCTACAAATACGGTGTCGACAGCACTGAAATCGATCTTCGTCGTTTCGCTGAAGGCTGGAGAGTAATGAATGTTGATCGCATCAAGCTTTATCCAGCGGATAGCCGTGCTTCCAAAGTCAAGATTTCATTGACGGTGGATCAGATGGATAAAGTGAAAGATATCATTGCATCCCGTTTTGATGTGCGGCCTGAACAGCTCGCAGCTTAAATGCCTCACCCTAACGCCTTCGGATCGGAAGGCGTTTTAGAGGGGCATGCAGCTCGCTCAAACCACACCATAGGTGTTCTCAAATGAGGAAAAAGACGAAGAAACGTCATACATTTAAGGAGTTTAGCTATGACACTGAAAATCGAAAACATCCGCCCTGGCTATGATGAAAGAGACATTCTGACTTTTGAAATCCACGGCATCGAGTACTCAGAATACCTGACTGGCAGCAATCTTGGTCGTGAGGTCTATACGCCAGACGGCTTGGTAGATAAATACCTTTTAGCAGACGATTTTGAAGAAGATGAAACATCCGAAATCCTTGCTCAGCTTGAGAAGTGGATTGCAGATAACAAAGATGGGGGGTTCGGCTACGGATCTGATCATGATGACATCGAAAGCATTGAGCACGGCTTGAACCTCAGCGATGGACTTGTCGTTTTTCTCACTGACGAAGCTGGGGAGCGACTAAATCTCAGTGATAACGAGCTTTTCGGCTACGAGATTTCGGGTAACGGCGACATTTCATGGCGTGACCGCGATTTTGGCGATCAGTACTATGAGAATAATCCCGGCGGCGATCAGGAAGACCATGCTCGCAATTATACTCTCAATAATCCTGAAGTCGCAATTGGCATCATTGAAGACCGTCTTGAGCAGCTACGCGATGAAGCTGAGGAAAAGGCCGAAGAAGAGGCCGCTTAATTTTCAGAGGTTCATTTGAAAAACAATCATCACGAAAACCATACTTAAAGGAGTTAAAATGGGTAAAATAATATTTGTCATCGGTCTAGTGGTAGCTGGTGCATACACATTGCAAATAAAGCAGACGGCAATGAATCCGTATCAAGCTGCCATTCAAGCGGAGCAGAAGAAAGCCTATGGCCGCGATTGCCCTCGGTATTTCGAGGCAAACATCTTTGCAAAGATGACGACTATGAGAAAATTCTCATGGTGCGACGATCTGAAGAAAGTAATGGAATCCAAGTGATCGCATTCGATGCGTTTTGCGCGAAATTTATGGCCAATGAATTTCTGATCAAAGGCCATCGGCGGATATGGTCGGTGGGAATCCACCGATTGCATGCATAAATATCGGTTATTTTCAAAATATTTACCACCTATATTCACTAGACTCCGTCGACAATTGTAAACATACTTTGTCATATAGTTAAAGAAGTTGGAGAAAAGGTATTGATTGTTAGCTAATTAGCGCACATCATGTATACATGAAGAAAAAACAATCTTCCGAAACAGCAAACAATTAAAGGAATAGAGATATGGAAACCATCACAAACAATATTACAGTCGAAAACATTGAAACCGAAAATTTCGACGGTCACCTTGGCGCAACTTTTGATGTCATTATCGATGGCGAGAAAACGAATTTGGTGGAATGGATCGATCTCGACGATGGCCTGCTTATTGCACGCGGACATCCAGATGGTGCGATTTCAAGCGGTGATTACAGATTTGATGACGAAGTCGAAGCAGTAATTTTCGACATCGTAAATGACTATCTTACTGATAACCCAATTCCTGAGAAAACCTTACAGGCCTACCGCGACATCAGGGATGGCTACGAAGGCGAAAAGGTATCTGACGAGGATCAGGAAGAGGCGGAATTTGAATTCGAAATGGATGGCGTAGAGTATTCTGTCAGACCATCGAATGAGACCGCTTATGTGAATTCGGAAGTCGTTACGTGGTACCACGTTTATGAAGCTGGCAGCAGTTATTGTGGCCAATTCAATGTGCCAGCTCGTTCAGTCGAATATTACGGCTATCAGAAGGCCATTAAAGACCACATGAAAGAAATATGGAGTTAGGAGAGGAGGAACCAATGCACCCAAACAAAAACATTTACATAAAACTACGGACATTGCTGGCAACCACAAATGTCAGATTGGCAGCCCTGATCGGAGAGGACGAGCTCACAACAAAAAGCTGGGGCAATCCCTCCAACAGGCGGCGACCACAAGATGAGCAGCTCACGAAGTGTGTGGTCGAATTCTACCGACCACTGGCTGAACTCCAGAGGTCTGTCGGGCTCAAGCCGACGACGATGGCAGCCGATCTTGAATTGCTGGCCGAGAAGCTGGTGAAGAAACTGAGAAATGAGTAATAGACAACCATCACGAATTTGTTGAGCTCCGAGTGGGCGTTATTGATTTCGATTATGTGGTTTTCATGCCCGCAGCAGATCATGGGGACGAATTAAGCTATTGAGAGGGGAGTATAATGGCATCAAACAATCTTTATTACGACACGATGAAAGTCATCAGAGGCAGTCTGGAGCAGCGCGGATATCGTGGTCGAACGACCAACAAAACCGAGTTCTATCGGACTTTTGAAGACGATCAGGAAGGCACGATCTTGGTTCGATCCAGCGGTGGCCGCTTTACGTATCATTGGAGCTATCGATCCAACGGCGAAATCCGTGACAGTGGCATAACAAAGACCATTGATGATGCTATTGATGAAATCAATCTATCCCAAGCACTGGATTCCGAAATTAATTACAGGCTTTCAATTGAAGACGGTGTTGATGCTTTCATGTGAATTTCGCCGATGGAAAACAATAATAAATAATATTTCATCTGATAATGCCGTCGTGTTCCAGTATCTGTAAACGTTGTTTGCCAAGTAATATATCTTATCTATTGTTGTAGTGCATTTTAGCGCACATAATATATTCAGTTGGGTATTCAAAAAACGACCAGCCCAACAAAAACATTAAGGGAGTAAAACTATGGATATCTTTGAACTCAAAAAATTAAACGACGAAGTCATTGCTAAAATAGAGCTGCTGGCATCTGGGGTCGATAAACTTGTCGACGAGATGGATACGGAAATCACCGACCAGGATGCATCCGGTGCTGATACACACCAAGCTGCAAGCGTGCTTAGCAAGCTGGAGGCCGACCTGTTTCATCTCGATAATCTGAAAGAGAGCATTGGTAATCGTTTGGCAATTTTGGATGAGACCTTGGATGCCGCAAGCTATCTGAGCCTGTAAGCCGAGAGGGCTGCCATCAAACATGGAGCTGTTACCAATCTTCTGAAGTGAAGAGAGACGGCTCCTGCAGCTGGTGCAATCTCAAGCCGATACATCCAATGAGGCCAATTGACCTTCCTTTCAATAGACCTGTTTGTCGTCTTTAGAAACAGAATTTAAGCACACAAAAACCATCGGCGGATTTCTCATCGGCCATTTTATCGGCCGAAGAAAAGTTATTCGGTGCAAATAGTAAAATTATTTCACTCAAATAATGTAGAATATATCAGCATTCATAAACATTATTGGCATCCGAATAAGCACTATGAGAAAACAAGGCTTGTTTGTGCGCTAAAATGATCACATACTATATTTATTGAAGACAAAGAAACAACTTCAATTTAAAACTTTAAGGACAGACAAATGAGAAAAATGTATTTTTATTCGGACGATATAGCGCAAGTGGCATACAACAATAATACCACATCATCTTTGATGAAGCACTCGAAAGCAGAGATGCTGATTACCCCAATAAACGCTGCTGTGGAACAGATGCAGGAGGAATGGGGTAATAGCTTCGAATTTGTTGATTTCAGCGAAGATGAAGCAATCAGCGTCCTGAAAGAAAAGATCAGAGGTGAAGTAAGCAAGCAATACCACGATGAATACCGCCTGAATTAATAGGCAAAGAATGCCAGTGTCATAGCGGCGCTGGCATTGCCCACCAACCCCCGAATGCGTCAATGAGCGCATGGAGGAGGCGCTTGGAATTGAACGCAACGGACATCAATCACTTCACAAGCATAATGCCAGAGCCATACGAGCCATTAGCATCGTTCTTCGAGCGCAACGGCTTTCTGTATTGTTTGGTATCGAAGGCCGACAAGGAAACCTTTCAGGCATCAATTCCCGCAGCCATCTACGATGTCGAGCATAATGCCTTCATGATCCCGTTCGATCATCAGCTGGCACCGGCAGCGCAGGATTGGATATCGGATCGTAATGAATATGGCAGCTATAACGATGTATGGGAGAATACCTGCAGGCCTGCATTCGGCTCCTTACAGATAAAACTAGGACACCGGCAGCGCGGTATATTGGAATCCCTGAATGGACATGTCTATCGCTCGATCTGGAATAAAGACGGCAAGACCGTCTTCATGCCCGCCAACGTTTCAGAAGCCCTGTTTTATATGCAAGTCACCGGATTGCGGGATGACATCTATCTTTCCAATTTTGAAGGCGCATTGGCCGCTTTTTGGCGGTCAATCGACTCGATCCGGTCGTGGACACGGAAAGATGGGATTCCAGAACTATCAAGGTTGGCCAACGATGCGGTAATGCGATTACAAGGCTGGTATTATTTCAAGCGCCAGCAGGTCGTTGTTGATGTCATTGAAAATGCAATCCGCGAACTGTCTTATTCGCTTCCGAACATTCGAAAATCGAATGCGATGATTGTTGACCATTATGGCAATGAGGCATTTGAGATGGCCGATATCTTAGAATATTTTAGACAGAAATCCATCGGCGGATATCTGATGCAAAATAGATAAAATTAATTGGTAACAATAAATGCGATACCTCAAATGGTTGTAAACATTTAATGAACCCCATCATCTTCCAATTCAATAAAACATATACTTATAACTTGATTTAAGCATCCACCGACAACATCATTATCTTATAGGCGATAACCGAATGTTGCTTATAAGTTTTGTAAAACATATTGGAGGAGCAATTATGAACACTTTAAACTTCACAATAAACCGAGAGTCTTTTGAGCTCAAAATTATCGAGCAAGACGAAAGAGACACAGTCATCGAAGTCTATTCAGATAATGGCAACCGCGAATTCGAGGGATATCTGTACGTATCCCATGATGCCGTCGACGCTGCTGGAATACACAATGCGATTTCCGATGCCTTATTTACCGATTTCGTCGTGCAGAAGGCATTTGCATACACAAACGGCATGGCAGCTTAAGAAAGGAGGTGAGCGACGCCTTTAAATGGCACCCATTTGGGTGCCTTGTCGTTTTAAAAGGGTCTGTATGAAAGGATTGCCCGATTATCCATTTTGGTGCATAGCGGACACGTATTTTACGACGGGGCTTCATATGACCGATTTCGAACATCCGACACCGCAACTTGGCTTCCCTGACATGACTGTCGAGGATCTTCAGTTTCATCAGCATGAAATGGCGTACGGAGCAGTTGTTATCGAAAACGGTACCAGCGAATTGCCTGCCAACTTGCAGGAGCGGATGTCCGACTGGACAGCAACGCTGAAATCAACGAAGCATGCCGTCGTCGATTTTACAAACGGAGTCTCTGTCAGCGTAATTACTGGTACTCCAGTGGGTGCAGCAGTTTTCGCCAAGGGTGATGAGCGCGAGCCGACCTATGAAGTGTCGATTTCAAAGCCAGGCGAGGATAAAGACCTTCGGTTTTACCAAACGTCCGAACAGGTCGAAGCGATCCTTTCGGAAGTTGAGAAGCTAGATGTAGCCTCGACTGACTGGACAATGATAGCCGACGATACTGATGAAAACCTGCCAGAAATGGTGAAGGCTGTATATCGCAAGGGCGAAGATCGGAACCGCCATCTAATTCTTCTCGACGATCACGGTGCCGGGTTTTTCGGTCTCGAACTTAAACCGAGACCCATCAACGATAGCATTAAAGTTCCTGATGCGCATGTCGATCTGCATGTACGCGGCGACCAGATTCTCATCACATTTTGGGATGGCGATCAACGACATACAGTTACCCTAACCGAGGAAGATCCAGCCGATTGGCAGAAAGCGATGGAAGAAGCTCGCAACAACCCTGCAGGCCTCGTTATCGACGAACTCTACCATGGCGAGTTAAATGGCGACGGCAAGTTTGATCGAGACGAAGACGACTAAAATTTTGTCAGCGGATACGGGCTTTCCCGAAATCGAAACCATTCAGGAACCCGTTCTTCTGCCTCAGATTGGCCTGATTAATCTCACCGTGTTCGAGCCTAGCCTGGTCGCGGTTCCGTTCGAGCTGCTTGGTGTAGTCCGACCATTCATTAAAGTTTTCGACTACCTGAATATGAACGCCATCTTTGACGTACTCGTCCACAATGATCGGCAGCACAATCTCGTTGCCAAACTCGTCGTATTCCGGCTCGGGGATCTCTGGGGCAGGCATCTTCATCAGTCGATGTCCTCGTACTTGCGATCACCGATGGCGACGATCCGGACTTTGCTGAAATCCACACCGTAAAATATATCGTTTTTTCTGATCAGACCAGCCTGGTCGATCTCGCCGCGTTCCAGCATTCGGGCATCGCGATTTCGAGATAGCTGCTTGATATAGGCATTCCATTCGTTGAAATTTTCGACATAGATATGGCCTTCCGGCGAACGCCCGCTTTCGATTGGGCGCACGATACGGTCACCGAATTCATCGAACTCAGGTTCAGGTATCTCTGGATCTGGTATTTCGCCGCCGCCCATTTTCATGTTTGATCTCCTCGTAAGATCAAGATCATTATTCCGGAAGAACATGCATGAATCCAGAGGGTATGTGATCGTGGGCAGCATGTTTAAATAAGAAGACGATCACTGAATATGTTATAAACCGTGCTGAAGCCATCCGGCTTCGAGTGACTTCAGCATCTGTCATTTGAAATTACGAAGTCTTTGGGCGCGTGAAGAGGACAAACAGCCCCAAAATGATATCGCCAATTACCCAAATACTCAGGATGAGCATAGCGCCTATCCCAGTACCAATGGCGGCACCCGCTTGCTCAGCGCCTGACAAACCGCTCATGCCCTGACTTGCATTATTCATACCGGTGATGAACCGTAAGCGGGTAAGCCACCCCACGTATCTTTTGTCGGTTTGATGGGGGATTTTCCGTATGAATCATGCGGAGAGTCCTATGAATGACGATATGAATCATTCCCAGATATTTGAGATTTTGACGGCGGAACCCGTGCGAAGCCGACGACGGCCGCGTGACTGGTCGGATGACGAGAAGGCGCGGATTGTTGCCGCGTCATTGCAGCCCGGGGCTAACGTCTCGGCGATTGCACGGTCTGAAGGTCTGGATCCCTCGCAGCTTTATGAATGGCGTCGTAAGGCGTTTGCGTCTGGTGTTGTTTCGCCAGTAGCGGCGGGAACGGACAGTCCGGCCAGATTTGCACGTGTTGAAACGACGTGTAGCGCTTCGATCGATATTGTTGTCGCCGACATGGTGGTGCGCGTCGGCTCAGCCTTCGATCCGGATCATCTGGTGAAGGTTCTACGGGCGGTTCGCAAGGTATGATCTCCAGCTCAGTGGTGGTTTATGTATCCTGTCAGCCCGTCGACTTCCGCAAGGGAGCCGCTTCCCTGATGGCAGTTGTCCGTGATGGCGGTCTCGACCCGTTCAATGGCGCGCTTTACGTCTTCCGGTCAAAGCGTGCCGACCGGGTCCGGATTGTGTGGTGGGATGGAAGTGGCGTTTGCCTTTATTCGAAAACGCTTGAGGACCATGGCTTTTGCTGGCCCGGCCTGTCGGCAGCGAGGATCCGTCTGGACTATTCCCAACTCATGGCTTTGTTGGCCGGAATGGACTGGAGAAAGATCCGCCCGAACAGGACAAGA
>NZ_JBDIUZ010000005.1:0-44596 GCF_039631535.1 Ochrobactrum sp. WV_118_8
GAGGCCCACGAGAACGGCGCCGTCGAGGCTCAGAACAACCATCTCAAGGTCGCTCTCGACCAGGCGCTGATCCTGCGCGGCTCCCGCGACTTCGCCGAGCTCGACGACTGGAAGCGCTTCGTTGACGAACTGGTCGCCCGCCGCAACCGGCGGCGCGAAGCCGCTGTGCGCACTGAGATGGCCGCGCTGCGACCGCTGCCCATCCGGCGCACCACCGACTTCACCGAGGTTGTCTCCCGCGTCACGAAGACCGGCGGCTTCCTGGTGCATGCCGTCTTCTATTCTGCGCCCTCCCAGCTCATCGGCAAGCGGCTGCGGGTTCATGTCTACGACGATCGGATCGAGGCATTCCTCGGCGCTACCCGGGTCGTCACCCACCCCAGGCAGCGCGGGCGTCGGGACGGCGTACGCGTCCATTGCGTGAACTACCGCCATGTCATCCACGCCCTGCGCCGCAAGCCGCAGGCCTTAGCAGGGTCGGTCTATCGCGATGGCCTGTTTCCCCGCAGCGAGTACGAGGCCGCCTGGGCTGCGCTTTCCACCGCCTTGCCCCGCAGGGACGCCTGTCGCCGGATGGTCGACCTGCTTTGGCTTGCCCATGACGAAGCCTGCGAGGCCGAACTCGCGGGGCTGATTGCCGGCGTCCTTGACGAGGGCCTCTTGCCCGAGGCCCGGGCCCTGAAGCCGAAGCTGGTACCGCGGCGGCGCGAACTGCCGGGAGACACACCTGTCACCCTGACCGACCTCTCCAGCTTCGACGACCTGCTGGAGGGGCGGGCATGACCGCGCCCGTGCCGCGCCCCGTCGACGTGCATGCGCTGCCCGCCATGCTCACTGCGCTGCGCCTCCCCAGCATCCAGCGGCACTGGCCCGCACTGGCCGGGCGCGCCGATGCCGAGGGTTGGCCCGCGTCCCGCTTTCTTGCTGCCTTGGCCGAAATCGAGCTCGCCGACCGCGACGCACGGCGCATCCAGCGCCACCTGCGCGAGTCCGGGCTACCCGGGGGAAAGACCCTCGCAACCTTCGACTTCAAGGCCTTGGCAGGCGTCCCAAGGGCCCGCATCGAGGCCCTCGCCGCCGGGGACTGGGTCGAGACCGGCGCCAACCTGATCGCCATCGGCAATTCCGGCGCCGGGAAGACCCATGTCCTCTGCGCCATTGGACATGCCTTGGTCGAAGCCGGGCGGCGGGTCCTCTACACCCGCACCACTGATATGGTGCAGCGGCTCCAGGCCGCCCGACGCGACCTCGCCCTCGAGGCTGCTCTGGCAAAGCTCGACAAGTTCGACCTGATCATTCTCGACGACATCACCTACGCGCAGAAGGATCAGGCCGAGAGCTCCGTGCTCTTCGAACTCATCGCCCGGCGCTACGAGACCAAGAGCCTCGCGATCGCCGCCAATCAGCCCTTCAGTGCCTGGGGCAGCGTCTTTCCTGATCAGGCTGTCACCGTTGCCGCGATCGACAGACTGGTCCACCACGCGACCATCCTGGAAATGAATGGGGACAGCTACCGCCGGCGAGCTGCAGCCTCCCGACAATCACCCGAGGCTGTCGCTCCGCCGACAGCCTCCAGCGACAACATCAGCGACAAGCTCGAGGAGAAAACCGCACAGTAACATCAACGAAGAACGCAGCGGTCAAAACCGGCCAATTTGGTTGTCGGTAGCGGCCAAGGAGGTTGACGCTCTACACGCTTGAGCGGTACGCATAGTATACGGTAACTAAGTCTGGCCCTGCGGCTTAAATACCGACCGGCCCGAATATGTAATTTAATTTTGCCACACCTACCATCTTTGTTACTCGAGAAGCAGAACAACTTTCAATGGTGCACGCTCAAGCTATGGTAGCGTCCGAGGACGTGGTGTAAAATCATCGGCGCTGCCGGTGTAATCCGGGGTGGCCATCGAGGTGTATGATCGAGGTGGAGTTTCGACGCTTCAACCACGGATCTTACGGAGACCCCGATGACCAAACCCACCATGGACCTGTCCGAGCTTCTGGCAAAGCATGATCAGGGCGATTTTCTGCGCGGTATTGCCGAGGCTGTGCTGCAGCTGATCATGGAAAGCGATGTCGACGGCCTGATCGGCGCCGGTCGGCACGAGCGCAGCGGCGAGCGAACGACCTGGCGCAACGGCTATCGCGAGCGTGCCCTTGATACCCGTCTGGGCACGTTGAACCTGCGCGTGCCGAAGCTTCGGCAGGGCAGCTATTTCCCCGGCTTTCTCGAAGCCCGCAAGACCTCGGAACAGGCGCTGGTAGCGGTGATCCAGGAAGCCTGGATCAGCGGCGTCTCGACCCGCCGCGTCGATGAGCTGGTCCAGGCCATGGGGCTGAGCGGTATATCGAAGAGCACCGTTTCCAAGCTGTGCAAGGATATCGACGAGCGCGTTGGCGAATTTCTGAACCGCCCGCTGACCGGGGAATGGCCCTATGTCTGGCTGGATGCGACCTATCTGAAGGTGCGACAGGGCGGCCGGATCGTGCCGGTGGCGGCGATAATCGCGGTGGCTGCCAACACCGAAGGTCGCAGGGAAATCATCGGCCTGGGCATCGGCCCCTCGGAGGCCGAGACTTTCTGGACCGAGTTCCTGCGGTCCCTGCGCGCCCGGGGCCTCGGCGGGGTCCGGCTGGTGGTCAGCGATGCACATACCGGCCTCAAGGCCGCCATCGCCCGGGTCTTCGAGGCAACCTGGCAGCGCTGTCGCGTTCACTGGATGCGCAATGCTCTGGCCCATGTCTCACGCGGCCAGCACACGGTTGTCGCCGCCGCGATCCGTCAGGCCTTCGATCAGCCCGATCGCGCGCATGCCAGCGAGACCTGGCGCAAGGTGGCCGAGCAACTGCGTCCTCGCTGGCCGAAGCTGGCCGACCTCATGGACGCCAGCGAACACGATGTGCTCGCCTACATGTCCTTCCCGCGCCAGCACCGCACCAAGCTGCACAGCACGAATCCCATCGAGCGGCTGAACAAGGAGGTGAAACGCCGCGCCGATGTCGTCGGCATCTTCCCAAACGAGGCGTCCATCATGCGCCTGATCGGCGCCGTGCTCTTCGAGCAAAACGACGAATGGCAGACATCCAGCCGCTATATGATGGTCGAAGCCTTCGCCCAGATCGACAAGGAAGAGATCGACCCCATCCTCAGCATCACCACAAAGGCCGCCTGATCATGACCTCAGGCCATCCCGGAATTTACACCACCTTGACGGACGTGACCCAAGCTATAGAGTATCGGTAAATTTGTCGATACCAGCTTGAGCGCACAACGAGTCCTGCGCCGGCGTTCCCGAGCTGATGCCGATCGCGCCGACAACCTGGTTGTCAACAAGGATCGGTATCCCTCCAGCGACGACTGATAACCGGCCACCAATTGCAGAGTTGATTCCATAAGCAGGCTGCCCCGGCTGGCTTGCCGCTCCATAGCTCTCCGTCGTGCGCTTTGCCCCTGCAGCAGTAAATGCTTTGTCCTGAGCGATTGTCGTGCTTGTGACTTTCCCGCCATCCATTCGTTCGAAGGCGATGAGTTGACCGGATTCATCAGCGATTGCAATGCACATGGGCACGCCTATCTCTTCGGCCTTTGCACGGGCTCCTGCGATCAGCACGCGTGCGTCATCGATACCCAGTCGTTTAATCAGTAACATAGAATAATCTCTGCATGTTAATTTAGGCGTGGCGACAACAATCCGCTAGGGAGGTGAGTGTAGGCTTCCGGCGCTCGCCCTCAGGCGAGAGTATAGGCGGTCTTGACGGTCGTGTAGAATTCGGCAGCATAGCGGCCCTGTTCGCGTGGGCCGTAGGAGGAACCCTTGCGGCCGCCGAAGGGGGCATGGAAATCGACGCCAGCCGTCGGCAGGTTCACCATGACCATGCCAGCTTCCGAATTACGCTTGAAATGGATCGCGTGCTTCAGGCTCGTCGTGGCGATGCCGGAGGAAAGGCCGAAGCTGGTGTCGTTGGCGACGGCCAGCGCCTCGTCATAGTCCCTGACGCGGATGACGGCGGCGATGGGGCCGAAGATCTCCTCGCGGGCAATGCGCATGTCGTTGGTCGCCTCAGTGAAGAGTGCGGGAGCCAAATAAAAGCCCGGCGTTTCCCGCTCGAGCCGTTCGCCGCCGAAGGCGAGCCTTGCTCCCTCGCTGCGGCCGATCCCGATATAGTCCAAGTCCTGCTTCAACTGGCTTTCATCGACGACGGGTCCGATATGTATACCGGCCTTCAATGCGTCATCCACAACGAGGCTCTTGAGCTTTTCTGTCAAGGCCGCAACGAAGCGCTCGTGGATGCCTTCCGTCACGATCAGGCGCGACGAAGCGGTGCAGCGTTGACCGGTCGAGAAGAAGGAGGAATTGGCGACGGCCTCCACGGCGACGGACAGATCGGCGTCGTCCAGAACGACGAAGGGGTTCTTGCCGCCCATTTCGAGCTGGAATTTCCTGTTGTGCTCGATAGACGACGCCGCCACGCGCCTGCCGGTGCCGGCCGAGCCTGTGAAGGTCAACGCGTTAACGTCCGGGCTGTCGAGCAGCGTCTGGCCGGCGACGCTGCCGCGGCCCATGACGAGGTTAACGACACCGGCCGGCGCGCCTGCGCGGTGGAGGATGTCTACGAGTGCCCATGCGGAGCCCGGTACGAGGTCGGCGGGTTTCAGCACGACGGTATTGCCGTAGGCGAGCGCCGGGGCCATCTTCCAGGCGGGAATGGCAATGGGGAAGTTCCAGGGTGTGATGATGCCGACAACGCCCACCGGCTCGCGGGTAATCTCGACGCCGATATTCGGCCGCACCGAAGGTAGCACCTCGCCGGAAAGACGAAGTACCTCGCCGGCGAAGAAGTCGAAGATCTGGCCGGCGCGGGTCACCTCTCCGATTGCTTCGGGCAGGGTCTTTCCCTCCTCACGTGCGAGCAAACGACCGAGATCTTCCTTACGGGCGAGTATCTCGTCCGCGGTCTTGCGCAAGATCACATGGCGCTCGAGGATCGGCGAGCGAGACCATTCGGGCAGGGCAGTCCTGGCGGCGGCGATGGCGGCTTTTGTATCCTCGGCGCTGGCGCGGGCATACTCACCGACGACCTGGTCGGTGTTGGACGGGTTGATATTCACCGACGCCTCGCCGGACACCCAATCACCGCCAATGAGATTTCTGTGCAGCATTGTAATTTCCCATCCGCTTCATTTGACCATGACATAGGCGCGCTGTACGAGCCCCAACACGCAGTTGGTATTGCCCTCGATGAGGGAGCGAGGTCCGGCAAACGCCCGACGAAGAAGATCAATTCCGGCCCAATTCCGGCCGTTGAATACGACAAGGCAGGCCAGATGAATAATTCATCTCACCCCGCACCCGATCCAAAAAAGGGATTCTAGCGCGATCGCTACGGTTTCCCATTTTTCCCAAACATGTTTTTCCATGCCTCGGTGCCCGCCTTCGCTTCCCATTTCTTGCTGTCGGCCAGCGTATCTATACCCGCTCGAACGCCCGGACGGTCCTTGATCGCCTGGTACCATCGATCGATGTTCGGGTAGTCCGACAAGTCGCGGCGATGCAGTTTCCGGGTGCGGACCCAGGGAAACGTGCTTATGTCGGCAATAGAGTATTCGCCGGCGAGATATTCATGCCGGCCCAGGCGCTGTTCGAGAATGTCGTATATCCGGCCGACTTCCCGGTCATAACGCTCGATCGCGTAGTCGATCTTCTCGCTCGCATAGACCATGAAATGATGCGCCTGCCCCAGCATCGGGCCCATCGTCGCGTTCTGGAAGATGAGCCATTTCAGCGCCTCGTAGCGACCCTCGGAATCCTGAGGGAGGAACTTACCTGTCTTTTCGGCAAGATAGATCAGGATGGCGGCGGATTCAAAAACCGCATAAGGCCTGCTGTGCGGGCCATCGTGATCCACGATGGCCGGCACCTTGTTGTTGGGATTGATCTTCAGGAACTCCGGCCTGAACTGTTCTCCCGCGGTTATGTCGACTGGAATGACGCGATACGGCAGATCCAGCTCGGCGAGCATGATCGCGGCCTTGTAGCCGTTGGGCGTGGGCCAGAAGTAGAGATCAATCATTGTCGACTATTCCTATCCGACGATCTTCGCCCCTGCCGGCTTGTCGATGAGAAGCCCCGGATTCATGATCCAGTTGGGATCGAGCTCGTTCTTGGCGGCGCTCAGCACGCGGCGGAACAGCGGATCGACTTCCTTGTCGTACCAGGGACGGAACGACTTGCCGACGGCATGGTGGTGCGTGCAGGTCGCGCCGAGCTCGATCAGCGCATCCGACGCCACGCTGTGCAGCATCGAATAGGCTTCGAGGCTGTTGTCATGCGTCGACGGCGCCATGATCGAGTAGTAGGGAGCCGGGCCGTCGGGATAGAGGAAGGAGAACCTGCGGCAAACGATGCCGCCGCCGAGATGCTGCCGCTGGGCCTCGCGGACACGGCGCATGATCTCGGTGTCGACCTCCTCGAACTTGTCCCAGGTATAGGCGGTCTCGAAGGTGAAGCTGACGATCCCCATCGCCGCGCGCGTATGCATCAGCCGGGGTAGATAGCGGAACTGATGCCGCCAGTTGCCCTGGGGTCCGCTGCGGCTCGTCTCCAGCGCGTTGTCGGACGTGCCGGCGCGCTGCTTCACGGTGCCTCCGAAATCGCGGCAGATTTCCAGGCCGCGCTCCAGCCATGCGTCGACCGGGTGGTCGGCGGACTCGAAGCCCAGCAGCAGGACCGACTCGGAACCGTCTCCCGCGCCGTAGAACTTGGCGTCCTGCTCGTCCAGATAGCGGCAATTGGCCGGGAACAACCCCGCCTGGGTGATCTGCCGGACGGCCTTGGCGCCCTCGTAGAAGGTCCGGAACGCAATCGACGCATTCGCGCGGAATTTCACGCGCCCCTGAAGACGCATCCAGGCCTCGGTGATGATGCCCATCGTGCCTTCCGAGCCGATGAACAGGCGGTCCGGATTGGGGCCTGCGCCCGAGCCGGGCAGCCGGCGGTTCTCCAGCGTGCCGGCGGGCGAGACCACGCGCAGGCTCTCCACCATGTCGTCGATATGCGTGAGATGGGTCGCATAATGGCCGGACGACCGCGTCGCGATCCAGCCGCCCAGCGACGAGAATTCCCACGATTGCGGGATATGGCGCAGGGTGAGGCCATGCGGCTTCAGCTGCTCCTCGAGCGCCGGCCCGAGAATGCCCGCCTGTATCCGCGCGCAGCGCGAGACGGGGTCGATCTCGAGGATCTGGTTGAGGTTGCCCAGGTCGATGACGACGACGCCCGGAAAGGCGTCGCGCTCGGGCGCCCAGAAGCCGCCGGTGACGCTCGATCCGCCGCCGAAGGGGATGCAGGCATAGCCGTTCTCGCCGCACCAGTCGAAGACGGCGGCGATGTCCTCCTCGTCGCGCGGGTAGGCGACGACGTCCGGCGCCCGGCCGAACTCGCGCCGGTAGATCAGGACCATGTCCTTGAAGCCCTTGCCGTAGGTATGGGCGATCCGGTCCCATTTCTCGGACGTGCAGAAATCCTCAAGCGCCCTCGGGATCTTTATGCGCGACGGGTGAAGCTCGATCTCGTCGACGGTCGGATCCGAAAGAACGGTGATATCCTTGATGCCGAGCCGTTGCTCCACGCGCTCGCGCATGACCTGGATCTCGTCCTGGGAATTGTCCTCGTCCTCATATCCCCACGTCCAGAATTTCCGGCGCTTTCCATAGTAGCCGCTCTTTTCCTTCGCCACGGCGCATCCTCCTTTGATCCTCGGGCTTCCAACCATCCAGGTGCGTATGTCTCGGAAGCACCGCGATTTGGTTCTACCAGATTGGCATATCCAAACTGCTCGGTCAATGGCCGGCGGAAGGGATCGCGGCCCCCGGGGAACGGTCATGCGGGAGGCTGGAGATCACGGGCAGCAGCGCGATACGGGGTGCACTCCCGGGCCCTTGGGCCAGGGTTCGTGACAGCGATGAAGAAGGTTGCAGCCCGGGATGCTCAGCTCACCCGGGCGATGAAGACGAAGCGCCTTCGCCCTGGACGATCTCGTCGGCGATCTTCTCGGCCATGGCCATGATGGGCAGGTTGGTGTTGCCGCTGATCAGCGTCGGCATCACGGAACCGTCGACCACGCGGAGGCCGACGAGGCCGCGCACCCGCATGCCCGGGTCCACGACCGAGGCGTCGTCGGCGCCCATGCGGCAGGTGCCGACCGGATGATACACCGTCTCGGAGCGCGCCCGCACGAACCCCTCCAGCGCGGCACGGTCGCCGAAGGCGTCCGCATCGATCGGGCGCTTCACGAAATTGCTGAGCGGCCCGGCCATGATCATCTCGCACATGTCGCGCACGCCGTCCCTCAGGCTCTCGAAGTCCGCCCGCTCGGAGGCCAGGCGCGGGTCGATGGCGGGGGCGACGCCGGGGTCGGCGCTGCGCAATCTCACCGTGCCGCGGCTCTGCGGCCGAAGCTGGCAGACGCGGACGGCGAAGCCGTGATCGATGCGCTTGCCCGGAGGCGGATTGCGCAGGACGTTGGCGAAATGCGCCTGCCACTCCGGCAGCGACGAGGATCGGTCGGGGCCCCAGAACGCCCCGGCTTCCACGGCCTGGGAGGCGGCCGGCCCGTCCCCCTTGAGAAGATAGCGGGCGCCAGCCATGCCGCCTTTCACCAGGCCCATATAGGGGGTCAGCGTCGTCGGCTGCGACGCCTCGAAGCGCACCGCGCAGTCGAGATGGTCCTGGAGGTTCTCGCCCACGCCCGGAAGATCGTGAACCGGATCGATGCCGAGAGACCTCATGTGGTCGGCAGGCCCGATGCCCGACAGCATCAGGAGCTGCGGCGAGCAGATCGCGCCCGCAGTCAGCAGAACCTCCCGGTCGCAGTCGATCACCCTCTCGCGGCCGTCCTGCGCCACGACTACGCCGCGGGCGCGGCCCTTTTCCACCTTGATGCGGCGGACACGGCAGTTCGCCAGCACGGTCAGGTTCTGCCGACCCTCGGCGCGCTCCAGATATTTGAACGCGCCGGACCGCTTACCGCCGGCGATCGTGAGCTCGTAGAAGCCGGCGCCGATCTGCGAGGCGCCGTTGAAGCCGTGGTTCTCGGGCAAGCCGGCGGCGACGAGGCTGTCGACGAAGGCCTGCGCCGTTGGGCGCCTCGGCCCGTAGGACAGCTTGATGGGGCCCGAGCGCCCGCGCGTGCCGTCGCCTGCGTCGGCGACCAGGCTCGCATCCTCGACCCGGCGCAGATAGGGCAGCATGTTGGCGGCGCTCCAGCCGGGCATGCCTTGGGACGCCCAGGAATCGTAGTCCCTGGGATTGCAGTGGATCGCGATCATCGTGTTGATCGACGATGACCCGCCGATGACCTTGCCTCGCGGAATATATATCTGCCGATTGTCGAGATGCTGCTGCGGCTCGGTCCAGAATCTCCAATTATAGCGATTGCTCGTGTATAGGATCTTTATCCCGGCGGGCATGTCGACGAACAGCGACTTGCCTCCACCCGCCTCGACCAGCAAGACCTTGACGCCAGGGTCTTCGCTCAGGCGGGCGGCCAGGACGCAGCCGGCGGATCCTGCGCCGATGATGATATAGTCGTAACGCGACATGGACCTTCTCCTGTCGGCGACGGTCGCCGCCGCCATTTCACACGCGATTATCCCTTCAGCGCGCCCGCCGACAGACCGGCGACGAAATACCGGTAGCAGAAGATGAAGATCACGAACAAAGGCAGCGCTATCAGCGAGGCGCCGGCCAAGACCTCGCCCCAGCGCAGGTCATGGACGCCGAGCAGCGAGGCGAGCGCCACCGGAAGCGTCTTCTGCTGGTCGCTCATGATCAGGATCAGCGCGAAGACGTAGTCGGCCCAGGACAGCAGGAAGGAGAAGATGCCGACCGTGATGAGCCCGGGCGCGGAGAGCGGCAGGACCACCTTCACGAAAGCCTCGAACTGCGAGCAGCCGTCGACCATGGCGGCTTCCTCCAGGTCGAACGGCATTGCCTTGAAGAAGCCCCACAGCAGCCACACGGCGAGCGGCAGCGAGATCGCGAGATGCGCGATGAGAAGCCCCCACAGGCTGTCAGTGAGACCGGCCCAGCGGAAGGCCGCGGCCATCGGGATCGCCAGCATCAGCGGCGGGAACATGTAGGCGAACAGCATCGAGGCGACGAGCGTGGTCTTGCCGCGGAAGCGCAGCCGCGTCGCGCCATAGGCGATGAACGCCGACAGGACCAGCGAGACGACGATCGTCCCGACGGCCATCAGGACGCTGTTCATGAAATTGACGAGGTAGTTCGTCTGCTGGAACAGCGACGTGTAGGAGGCGAAATCCGGCGGCCAGAACACGAGCGAGGAGTCCAGGAACAGGCGCTCCATCGGCCTGACGCTTGAGATCATCATCCAATAGATCGGGAAGAACGAATAGACGCATATCGCGATGACGGCTGCGTACAATCCGATCTTCGCGGCCGTCTTCTTGAAGAGTTTCCGGCTTTGCCCTTCACGCGCTGCGCCTTCCGGACGCTGTGGTGAAGGTTGATGCCGGATTGGACCCTGCCCGGGAAATCGGGTGTCGGAGACAGTTGACGATCTTTCCGCATTGCCTGTCATGCTCACCGCTCCTGTTTCGTGTCATCGATCGGGAACAGGCGCAGATAAATCAGCATGACGCCTGCGAGAATGAGGAACGAGATCGTCGCCACGGCGGCGCCCCCGCCGAGATTGAATTCCAGGAACGACTTCCGGTAGGCGAGCGTCGGCAACGTCTCGGTCTGGTTTAGCGGTCCACCCTTCGTCAGCAGCCAGATCAGGTCGAACTTGTTGAACATCCAAATGCCCCGCAACAGGATGACCACGACAAGGACCGAGCGCAGGCCGGGTAGTGTGATGTGCCAGAATTGCCGCCACGGGCCGGCGCCATCGACACGCGCCGCTTCATAAAGTTGAGTGGGGATCGTCTGCAGGCCAGCCAGGACGCAGGTGACGACGAACGGCGTCCACAGCCACACGCTGACGAGGACGATCGTCCCTCGGGCAGTGAAGGCTTGCGAACTCCAGTCGGCGATCCCGATCCCGAACGAGGCGAGGAGGCTCTTCAGCAATCCGTAGTTCGGATCGAGTATCCATTGGGCGATCAGGCAGGCGACGACGGTCGGCAGGAAGTATGGAAGTATGGAGACCGCCCTGACGACGGATTGGCCGAAGAACCTCCTGTTCAGCACCAAGGCGATACCCACGCCCAGAACGACCTGGAGGAAAATTGCGGAAAGCGCGATCATCAGGCCGTTTGCGAAGGACTGCCAGAACAGCGGATCCTGTATCGCCTTGGCGTAATTTGCCAATCCCACCCATTGGAGTTCGCCGACAAACGATTTCGCCGAATAGAAGGAAAGCATGATCGCATAGACGAGCGGCCCTCCGATGATGGCTCCCAGCACCAAGATGCTGCCTATAAACAACGTTACGATTCGCCAGTCCTGGGCCATGGGTCATATCCTTTGAAGAAAGAAGCGGGGCGTTGCCGCCCCGATCCTGCGTTCAGATCAGGGACCGTATCCGCTGCGCCGCCGCCGCGATGCAGTCGGCGGAAGGAGCGTTGCCGAGAGCCTTCTGCTGGAGCATCTCCGGCATGACATTGGCGTTGAAGACGGTGCAAGGCCGGATGTCGATCGAGGGACCGCTGGTGTCGATCGCCTTGATCACGACGTCGTCGCTCTCGATGAAGGACTTCATCGTCATCATGGTTTCCCAGTGCTTCTGGATCATGGGATGGCTCTTCCAGCGCTCATTCTCATAGATATCCATGCGCGCCGGGTGATTGTTCATCCAGGCGGAGAGCAGCCAGTCCACATAATGCTCATCGACGAACCACTGCAGGAACTTCAGCGCCTCCTCGCTTTGCGGTGTCTTGAAGACGCAGAAGCCGTCAAAGGCGTAGGAGAGCGCCTTCCCGCCGGAACTGCCGGGGGACGCGAAGACGCCGTATTTGTCGGCAAGCTCCGGGTTGGTCGCCTCGAGCGCCTCGACCAGGCGGCCGGAATAGAGCGTGTGCGCGCTCTTGCCCGTTGCGAAAAGGCTCATCAACTGGGCGAAGCTGACCGTGTTCATGCCCGGCGGCATGGTCTTGTACAATTCTGCGTACAGGTCCAGGAAGCGTTTGGCGCGGTCAGCATTCTCGCCCTGATCCAGAACCACATTCCAGTCACCGTCGAAAAGCTCCACGCCTTCTGCAAACATGTTCCCGAAAGCGGCCCAGTTCGTCGCGCTGTCGCTCGCCAGAGGCACAACGCAGCCGCCGACATCGACGTTAGAGCCGTCAAGTACCGTCAACGCCCGGCAGTTCTCCAGGAACTGATCCGACGTCTCCGGAATCTTCAGGCCCTTCTCGGCGTAGAGATCCTTTCTGTAGTAGTTCATGACGAGATTGTAATCGAAGGGATAGTACCAGTTCTCGCCCTCGTAGTCCCAGGCTGCGCCGCGCCCCCAATCATACCGCTTCACCATGTCTGTGAGCGGCACGAGCACGCCCGCATGAACAAATTCGAGGACGGTCGCGATGAAGCTGGCGGTCATGAGGTCGTAGGGCTGGCCGCCATTGATCGCGGCCATCGCCTTTTCCATCGATCCGCTGATCGGTGAGGAATCGATGATAATCTTGACGCCGGTCTTTGCTTCATACTCATCGCACGCGTTTCTCAGCGCGGCTTGGCTTGCGGCAGACGTCTCGTTGTTGAGAAAACGAAGCGTGACGCCGGATTGGGCGCGAACCGCCGGCGCCGCCAGGCCGGTGCCGATGACCGCGGCCGACGACACGAGAAAGTTTCGCCGCGTCAGGCCGAATAGACCCGTTCCAGCCTTCTTGTCACCTGGAATGTATATGCCCATTATCTGCTCCTCCCCTGTTTAAGGACTATTAATGACGTCGAACTTCCAAGACGTATTTCGGCCTGAATCGAGTGAACGCCTTTGTTTCCTCCTGCTTTCGACGATGCCTCTTCTTTCTTCGAATCCTGGAACAGACGGGCGCTCCCTCCGGATGCGGTGTGTCCCTGGTCAGGGGGCGGAGCCTCGCGGCTGCCCGCCCTCAGTGAACGGCGATCACGAGTATTCCTTCACGTCGGCTTCCGACATTCGCAGCGTAGCGCCGCTGGCTGAAGCGAACAGGTGCAATCGCTCCTTCGGGAACGCGATCGGAACCTTGTCCCCGGACCGTATTCCGTCCCGACGGTCGAAAACGGCGCGCATTCTGTGACCGGCGATCATGCCCATGAGATAAGTCTGGGCTCCGATCTGCTCGACCAGGCTCACAGTCATCTCGAACGGCGAACCGTCAGCAATGACCAGATGCTCCGGCCGGATACCGAGCGTCACGGTTCCTTCGTTCGTGGTGAAGGTTCGTTCCGGTATGCTTATCGTGAGGTCGCCGGATCGCACGGCCATCCGCCCGCCCTCATCGATCAGTTGTCCGTCGATCAGGTTCATTTCCGGCGAGCCGATGAAGCCGGCGACGAACGTGTTCGCGGGCGTGTCGTAGAGCTCGAGCGGCTTGCCGGCCTGCTGGATCACGCCGTCACGCATGATCACGATGCGATCCCCAAGCGTCATCGCCTCCACCTGGTCGTGCGTCACGAAGATCATCGTGGCTCGGAGCCGGGCATGGAGTGTCGCGATCTCTTCCCGCATCTTGACGCGTAGCTTTGCGTCCAGGTTGGACAGAGGCTCATCCAGGAGGAAGACGTCGGGATCGCGCACGAGCGCGCGCCCGAGGGCGACACGCTGCATCTGGCCGCCCGAGAGCTGACGCGGCTTGCGATCGAGCAGCGCTTCGAGATCGAGACTGGCCGCTGCCGCCCTTACCCGCCGGTCGATTTCCTGCTTGTCTTCACCGCGAACATGCAGGCCGAAAGCCATGTTGTCGTAGACTGTTTTCTGCGGGTACAGCGCATAGTTCTGAAAGACCATCGCGACGTTGCGGTCCTTCGGAGGCAGCCCGGTGACATTCCTTCCACCGATAACGATTGCGCCCGACGTGGCCTCGTCCAGACCGGCGATCATCCGTAGGGTTGTCGATTTACCGCATCCCGAGGGACCGACAAAGACAATGAGTTCGCCATCTTCGATCTCCAGACAGAAGTCCTTGACCGCCCAGGGCCCTTGCTCTCCGCCAAAGGACTTGGAGACATGTTGGAGCGATATTCGCGCCATGCAGCGTAACCTCCCTTAACATGAGGCCCCAATGAGAGCCTCGCGTGCCGTCCCTCCAGACGACCGCTTGTTGACCAAATTGGATAGACCAGTACTGTCGCTTCGTCAATGTCTCCTGATGGATTTGATTGACCTAAGCATAATTGGATTGACCAATTTGGTATCTCCAGTTAGGCATTCTCTTGTGTCTTTTCTGAGAAATACGTCAATTACGAACGCGGTGGTTGAAATGGCTGGACCCTTAACCGGATATCAAGTTCTTGATCTATCGAGGATTCTCGCAGGTCCTTGGTTAGGGCAACTCCTGGCCGATCTGGGAGCGACGGTGTGGAAGATCGAACGTCCGTTCACCGGCGACGACACCCGTCACTGGGGACCGCCGCATCTTGAGGGAACGACCGAGAGCGCCTATTTCCTGAGCGCCAATCGCGGAAAGCATTCGATCTGTATAGACATCTCCACCCAAGCTGGCGCGGATATCATCCGATCCTTGGTAAAGAAGGCCGACGTTCTTATCGAGAACTACAAGGTCGGCGACATGAAGCGCTACGGGCTGGACTATGAAACGCTCCAGCGCATTAAGCCGGACATTGTGTATTGCTCCATCACTGGCTACGGCCAGACCGGCCCGATGAAGAATGTAGCCGGATACGACATGGCCATACAGGCTATATCGGGGCTGATGAGTATCACGGGCGAGAGCGACGACAAGCCCGGTGGCGGTCCCCAGAAGGTCGGCGTCCCGATCTCCGATCTTCTTACGGGAATGTATAGCGCTGCCGGCGTGCTATCGGCGCTATTGCATCGAGAGCGGACGGGCGAGGGCCAGCATATCGACATGGCGCTTCTGGATGTCCAACTCGCCGCACTGGCCAACCAGAACCTGAACTTCCTGACCACCGGCACGCCGCCGCGGCGATATGGAAATGCCCATCCCAATATTGTGCCTTACCAGGTGTTCGGATCGAGCGACGGGTCCTTCGTGCTCGCGGTCGGAAACGACCAGCAGTTCCGGAAATTCTGCATGGCGTCCGGATTGGAAAGGCTCTGCGAGGATCCCCGTTTCACCACGAATACCGACCGCCTACTGAATCGCGACGACCTGATCGCGATCCTGACCGGGCATCTCGCCCAGGAAACGACGGAGTACTGGATCTCCCTTCTCGAGCCGATCGGCGTGCCATGCGCGCCGATCAACCGCATCGACCAGGCATTCGCGCATCCGCAGGTCATCCATCGCAAATTGCAGATCAGCCTTCCCCATGCCACCGGCAAGACGGCGCCTCTCGTGGCCAATCCGATCAAGTTCTCGCAAACGGAAATCGAGTATTCGACCAGCCCCCCGATGCTCGGGGAGCACACGAAGCATGTCCTGAGCTCAATCCTCGATATCAGCGGCGATGAGATATCGCGGCTCGAGAAGGACAAGATCGTCTATTGCGGGTGAGATGAGCCGGTGCCGCTGGGTGCCTGGCGGCGCCCTTTACTGGGGCGCCGTTCGGCGGGCGTGCCATTCCGGCACGTTTATGCGGGCAACCCGCACGTCGGCCCGGATTCAGAACTACCAATTTGCTGGACCGATTCTGGTTTTAGCGATACTATAATATTCAGTTGACACGATATCCACGGACAAGCCTTGACCCTGGCAGGCTGTGGCATGCCTGATGATGATTGTCATTCTAGGGCTGCTTCAGGAGCCGTCGGCAGATTGGCCGGGCGCGCCCGATCGGGCTGGATGGGAAAAGACCAAGAAGATACTCGGAATGACTGAAAGAACCAAAATTGTCGGCTCTCCGAATGTTGTGGGGAGAATACTCTCGTTCATTGAGGAACGTCGCTATCAGCCGACTGAACGGCTTCCTTCGGAGCGTGACTTTGCCGACAAGTTTGATGTCAGTCGCGGGGCTGTTCGCGAGGCTTTGGCCGCTCTGGAATCGATGCGCGTGATCGAGCGGAGACCCAATTCGGGGATTTATCTCAGAAATTCCGATGAGAGCAGTATTGAGGCCCTCGTCTTTCGCGCATCGTCCGGCCTGCCGTTTCAACCGGATGAGACGGCGGACGTCTTTGAAGTGCGAAGCATCCTTGAATTGCAGGCCGTCAGGCTTTCCTGCGAGCGCAGGAGGGATCAGGATATCGACCACCTGAAGGAGATACTTCACAAGACAAAGCTGGCAATCGATGAAAAGAAATCGATAGAAGTCGAGGATGAAGCATTCCATCTCGGCATCACCGCTGCCACGCAGAACGAGATACTTCTCCGAACTGTGAAGCTTTTTTACGAATTTTCGAAGCAGCGCCGCATCATATATTTCTCGGAGTATGCCAGAGGCAAGCAGGCCTATGAGGATCATTGCGAGATTCTCGAGGCGATCGAGAACCGCCGAGCCGATTTGGCCGTGCGAAAGATGGACGGCCATTTATCCGGCGCCCTCGCGACATGGCAAACCCTGCTCGCGACCCCGGAGCCCGCCGCCAAGTGATGGAAAATTGCGCCAAGCCATCGAGGAAGTTTGGAGTTTCATCTAGCTGAACCGCGTTTTGATTGGCATTGGAGAGCGGATGACGACTCCGGAAGTCGTAGCTGAGGCGATGTGCGCATATGCCGAAGAACTGAGCCGGTAGAACCGAGAGCGTTATCCCGATGGCGAAGCATAGAAGGCGGAGTTTTAGAAGATCGAAAGTAGATTGCAAGCTCGTCGAGGCAATTGCTGACGCCGTGTATCACCCTAAAGCGTTTTGCGTTTGATCTGAATCGGACGGAGATTCACATGGTGCCGATTTTCTGATTCACTTCTTCTGGGAGGTGGATCATGGGCAACCCCTATTCTTTGGACCTTCGGGAACGGATCTGCGCTTACGTTGCTATGGGAAACTCGGCCCGTTCAGCAGGGCGGCTTTTCGGGGTGAGCGCCGCGACGGCGGTTCGGTTTGCGGCGGAGCATCGAGACCACGGTGCTGCACGCCCCAAACCACAAGGTCGCCCGGCTGGTCAGTTCGGCAAGCTGGCACCGCATCGGGATTTTCTGCTGGAGATCGTGCGGGCCGAACCGGACATCACGCTCAAGGAACTCGCCGCTGCCCTGTCGGAAACATATGGCGTAGATGCTCAACTCTCTTCGCTACACCGCGCTCTCGAACGGGCGGGGCTATCATATAAAAAAAGGACTGATCGCGGCGGAACGTGATCGGCCCGCGCTGCGCCAGGCCCGCCGAGACTGGATCACGCATCGTCAGCCCCGCATGCGACAGGAGCCGCACAGGTTGGTCTTCATCGACGAAACGGCGGTCAAGACCAATCTCACGCGGCTGCGCGGGCGCGCCCCAGTCGGGGAACGGCTCTATGGCACGGCACCTTTCGGCAAGTGGGGGACACAGACCTTCATCGCCGGGCTGACGCAAGACGCCCTGATCGCACCTTGGGTGATCAAAGGCGCAATGAACAGGGCGGCCTTCGACACGTACATCGAGACGCAGCTTGCCCCGGCCCTCGATCCCGGAACCGTCGTGATCCTCGACAACCTGTCTACACACAAAAGCCCGCGCGCCGCCGAAGCCATGCGCAAGCGAGGCTGCTGGTTCCTGTTTTTGCCCGCCTACAGCCCCGATCTCAATCCTATCGAGATGGCTTTCTCCAAACTCAAAGCCCACTTGCGGCGCATCGGCGCCAGAACCTTTGATGCCTTGTTCGAAGCCCTTGGTGACATCTGTGACATGTTCCATCCAGACGAATGCTGGAACTTCCTCAAAGCTGCCGGATATGCCTCAGATTAAATGCAAAACGCTTTAAGCGACGGAGGGCTCGGGGCCACCTATGCGGCCGGAACCATTCTCAGCGCCATGACGCTCACCTGGGCGGGGCGCTTGATCGACTACACGACCGTCCGCCGATTCACATCCGGCGTGGCGCTTCTGCTCGCCGCAGCCTGCATTCTCGTGGCCGTCAGCGCCAATTTCATCATGCTGGCGGTCGCTTTCTATTTTCTGCGCCTTGGCGGACAGGGCCTGATGACCCACACGGCGCTTACCGCGACGGCGCGGGCCTTTCCCCAGGATGCCGGCAAGGCGCTCGGTATCATCGCGCTTGGCCTCTCTGTCTCTCAGGGCCTTTTTCCGATTGCCGGCGTCACGATGATGGAACTGTTCGGCTGGCGAACGGCCTGGATGATGAACGCCGGCCTGGTCATCGCCGGTGTGGCAATCGCCCTGCTCTTTCTGCCGCGCGTGGGTGACAAAGCCATTCGCAGCCGCAAGGACAAGCCGGCCGAAGGTTCATCGACCGTGCCGCTATGGCGCGATCGTCGTCTTTTGCTCACTCTCCCGGCGATCCTTGCCGGCCCCTTCATCGTGACGGGATTCTTCTTCCATCAGGCGCGGCTTGCCGAACAAAAGGGATGGGACATTTCGATTGTGGCAGCGAGCTTCGCCGCCTTTGCCATAGTCCAGGCGGTCGCCTCTGTTGTGATCGGCCCCGTAATCGACAGGATGGGGCCGAAAAAGCTACTGCCCCTTTTTCTGTTGCCCCAGGCGCTCGCGATGCTCCTGATCGGCCTCATCAGTGTGCCGTGGATCGCGCCTGTTTACATGGTCCTTATGGCGGCCTCGATGGCTATTGGTTCCACGCTCGCAACCGCCCTCTGGGTCGATCTGTTCGGAGCCTTCGAGCTTGCAAGGGTCCGATCGGCGGTTGAAGCCGGGGCCGTCATAGCCAGCGGCGCATCCCCGATCGTCATGGGCGTTCTCATCGACGCCGGCATTCCGCTTTCATGGCAGGCGCTTGGCTGCTCTGCCTATGCGGTCCTGGCTTCGATCATCGCGATAGGCGTGATGCGCGCCAAAACCACGTAGCAGGAAAATTCGGGCAAATCCCGACACTTGCAAAACCACTACCGGCGCGAATTGCTCTCGACTACGGGCAGGACAACGGGGCAACGCTGCTCCTTCTTGCTTTGGAACATATCTGCGATGCACTTATCCAGCGCCGCGCGGTTCGTCTCATAGACCCACCCGGCCGTCACAATGTCCTGCGAGCGCTTCGGGTCGGCCGCCTCGATCATGGCGCGACCAGCGCTGACGCGATCCTGCCCCATGACAAGGCTGGCAACATGGCTGTCGGCCGAGAAGGGCAGGACGCGCGGCAACAGCAAAGTCAGGAATATCCCAACGAACACCCCGACAACGCCAGCCGTCCACATGCGGAAATCCTGACTTTTCCGGTCGTAGGCGCTTTTCGTGTGGGCGGCGAGGTTCCGGCCGGCGCGCTCGAGGTCGGACGCCTGCCGCTCGAGCTGCTGCGCGGCGGTGCGTATCAGGGCCTCGCCGCTGCGCTCGAGCGCGGCCGCATAGTGCTGCGCGCCCTGCTTGAGAATGGGGGATTGCTCAACGCCGTGCAGCCGCTCCGCAACAGTGTCGAGCGCCTGCACGAGCTGGGCGAGCTGGGGCTTGTAATCGGTCTGCGGCTCGATCTTGTCGAGCTGGTCGAAAGCCGCTTCCAGCCCGCGCCGCATCACGGTCATTTCCGCGCCGATCTGCGCGCCCTGCGTCTCGATCGTGCGCCGGAGCGCGTCGAAGGCTGCGGCCGGGTCGCCGGCGTCCTCGTCCAGTGTTTCCGGCTCGATTCCTTCCCTGTCGTCGTCCAGTTCCGCCATGATCTCCCTGCCTACATTCCCAAACCGATGCCCCGGCTAATCTGCCGGCTGCGTGTCATTTCCTCTTGCAGCTCGCGGGCGATGCTCTGGCCCCGGCGCAGCTCCTGCCCGATTCCAAGCTCCCGGCTGCGATTGCGCACGAGGGATTCCGCCTGCGGATCGCGTTCAAGGCTCTTGGCAAGGCCGCTCATCTGGTTTTCGACCTTGGCGCGGGCATCGTCGTGTTGCCAGCCGCGAAGCTCCCGGCGCTGGCCCTGTAGCTCCTGCCAGCGGTTCACAAACCGCTCGGCCCTGACATTGGGGTCTTGCAGCGCGGCGTTTTCGCGCTTCATCCCGTCGATGACATGAGCGACACGCTCCCGGCCGGAAAGCTCGGTCATGGCGCGCGCCGTTGCCGGGTCGTTTTCCAGCGTCGAGCGCATCAAATCTTTCATGCCGCCCTGCACCTGGTCGAGCTGCTGGCCGGCAGCGCCCATTTCCTGCCGCTGCATGTCGAGGACCGGCAGGCCCTCGCGCCGGTGCTGGTCGATCGACTGATAGGCCCGCGCATAGCGGTCAACGGCCTGCTCAAGCGGCGACTGCCCCCGCGCCCGCTCGGCCAGCCGGTCGGGCGTCGGCGCCTGCCGCAAGCTCCCCTCCCTTTCCGGCCGCTCTGTGCGCTCCTGCGAGGGCGCAGAACGCGCATTGAGCTTGAGGCCGACGAACATGCCGCGCCGCTGCTTCTCGGCCTGCTGCGGCCGTTTCTGGTCGATCTGCAGGCTGTCCTCGCCGGCGCGGTCCTGCTGCGGCCCCTCGACCGCCGCGCCGCGCCCGAGTTTCAGGCCCTCGAACGGATTGCGGCGCTGTTGCCGATCGCCGGCGAGATCCGCGCGCGGATCTGCACGAAGATCCTGCGCGAGATCTCGGCCGACTTTTTGCGAGGATCTCGGCGCACGGTCCTCGATCCGCTCCCGCTCGCCGGGGTGCCGCTCGGCCGTCGACTCCCTGTCCGGACGTAGCCCGGCATGTTCGGCCGGAATCTCGATCTCGCTGCGGACGCCCATTTGCTCGGCAATCCCGCGCCGCTCGGCAAAGTCGCGGGTATAATCGAGCGTCGTTTCCTTCACGCCCGACCGGGACAGGCGGCGTTCAAGCTGGTCATAGGCCAGCTCGCCGGCGTCCTGAACCTTCCATGTGTTGCGGTGCGTCTGTGTGCCATCCGGCAAGGTGACAGGGGTGGAACCTTCATGTTGAAGGCCGATCTTCTCCCCGATCTCCGGCGCGGCCGCCTTCATGGCCCGCTCAAGATCGACGCCCCATAGGGTGCGCTGCTCGCCCTTGGCGTTTTCCAGCGTCACAAAATAGCTGTCGGACTTCTGCGGGTCATGCTCGAAGGGCGCGGCCCCATGCTCGACCAGCCGGCCGGCATTGGTGAACTCGTCCTGTGCCGCGTAGAGCTGCACGCCGTCGCGATGCCGGGTCATGGCGACATAGGTTAGATGCCGGTCCATCGTCCCCGACGCCATCACATAGGACCGATCGACCGTCGCCCCCTGATTTTTGTGAATCGTCGTCGCATAGCCGTGGTCGATCGCCTGATAGTCGCCCATCGGGACGCTGACGCTATTGCCGCCTCGGCCGTCGAGCTGCGCGACGATCCGGCCGGCCTCGACATGCTCGACGGTGCCAAGCATCCCGTTTTTCACGCCAAGGTCGCGGTTGTTCTCAAGGAACACGATGCGGTCGCCGGGCGCGAACTCGCGCTTGCCGTCATTGGTCTGGAAGGTCAGCGCGCCGGCGTCCTCGCCCTGCGCCAGCTCGCCCCGGTCCTGTAGCTCGGTCCTAATCGCGTCATTGATCGCCCGAACATCGGCCCGGCGATGCGCCATCGCTACGCGGGTTCCCTCCGGCCGCTCGTCACGATCGGCAAGATAATCGCGCACGATCTGGCCGCGCGCGTCCTCGCCGGTTTCGGCAAAGCTGATATTGCCATGCTCGTTATAGGCTCTCAGTCCCAAATCTGTGCGATGCGTCGCAAACTGAACCGATGCCTCGCGCTGCCAGTCCACCCGCTGCCGGCGGATTTCGGAAAGCTCGGCATGGCCGATTTCCTCCGTGATCGCCCGGAACGGTGCGCCGGCCCCGATCGCCTGTAGCTGCTCGTGATCCCCGACAAGGACGATCTTCGCCCCGCGCGCCTCGGCCTCGGTGACAAACCGGGCGAGCTGCCGGCTCCCGACCATGCCCGCCTCGTCGATGACAAACACGTCGCCGCGGTTGAGCTGGCCGCGGTCGTTCTCCCAACCGCGGGACCATGACGCCAGCGTGCGGCTCTGGATGCCGGAACTTTCCTCCAGGCCCTCGGCCGCCTTGCCAGACAGGGCCGCGCCGTGAACCGTGTAGCCCTCGGCCTCCCATGCCTCGCGGGCGGCCGCGAGCATGGTGGACTTGCCAGCGCCGGCATAACCGACAACGGCCGCGATCCGCTCCGGCCCGGTGATATGCTCGATAGCCCGGCGCTGCTCGTCGGACAGCCGGGCGGAAGCATCGCCCGCGCTGCGTTGAATGGCGGCGTCCTGCCTCTCTATCGCCCGCTCGACATGCCGGCGATCGACGCCATGACGATCGCTCAGCCCGTGGCTGTGCGCCGCGTGCATCCGCTGCGCGCTCTCGATCATGCCGGATTCGATCTCGACCATTTCGCGGGTTGAGAACCGCGCAAGCTCGATCTCGCCCGTTGCCGGGTCGATCCGCTCGGGCTGCAACTCCATCAGCGCCGGCGAGGCCATCACCTTCGCAAAGGCGCTCTGGAACTCCTGCGGGTCGTCATTGATGTAGCGATGCAGCGCCCGCGCAACGTCGTGCCGGTCGAACACGCTCTTTTCGCCGGTGATGATCGTCAGAACCTGCTCGGGCTTCTCCCGGATCAGCTCGGCATTGCGCCGGGCCGCTTCCTCGTCCAGCCTCGCCCGCGACACGTCGAGGCCGCGCCGCTCCATCTGCGTGGCATGGACGCCCATATGCTCGGTCGGCGCGATCTCAAGCCCGCGCTCCATGTGCGAACGATGGTCGATCCGGATATCAAGCCCGGCCATCGCCAGCCGCTCGTTGGCGATCCCCTCCCACCTCTGGCGAAGGTCGCGGAGCTGCATATCGGTCGTCGGCAGGTCGTGCGCCAAGAGCCATTTGTTTTCGCGCTCAAGATAGGTCTTCTCGCCTAAGCCGTCCCCCGTCACCTGCCGCGTCGTCATCATCACATGCGCATGATGATTGCGAACGTCGCTCGCATCGTGCGGTGCGTGAATGGCGAAGTCCACGGCAGCGCCGTAGCGGTCGGCCAGCTCCTGCGCGAACTCTCGGCTGGCCTCTAGCCGTTCCTCGGCCGAAAGCTCGTGCGGCAAGGCAATCTCGAATTCGCGGGCAACGCGGGCGTCCTTCCGCTTCTCGGCAAACTCGGCGGCGTTCCACAAGTCCGACCGATCCCGCGCCCAATCGGCCGAAACACCTTGCGGCAAGACGATCTCCGCATGTTCCACGCCCTGCTTGGCCGTGTAGTCATGCGTGATTCCGTCGCGCTCGTTGGTCAGCTTCTCCCCGGCACGATAAGCCATCGAGGCGACGGCGCTACGGCCGCTCGCTCTTGAAACTGGCTTCATGCTCAAATGGTAGATTGCCAACCTGTTTCCTCGATCCCGTTTCAAGGTTTCCCGCCAGCCTACAAGCTGGTGGCGCGCTGAGTTGCGAAGCAACTCGTAAGTGCGCCCTTCTCAACTCAATCGCTTCGCTCTTTCGTCGCTCGGTGTGGCGCTTGCGGCAAGGTCGATGCAATGAACTGATGCCCGGATTGTGCTGCAAATCCGCCGAAAACTCAAGCGCAACAGGCAAACGCTGGAAAAGACGGACGGGAATGATAGTCTAGGCGAACGACCGGAAAAGGAGATTTGAGGAATGGCGCGCAAAACGATCGAACAACGCTTGGCCGAACTGGATGCGCAGCGCGCCACGCTCAAGGCCCGTCTGTCAAAGCAGGAACGCGCCAACGACACGCGCCGCAAGGTGCTGCTCGGCGCGCTCGTCCTGCATCGCCTCGAAAACGGCAAGGATGAGGAATTTTCCCGGCGCTTGGGCGAATGGCTCAAGCGTGAGCTGCCCGACTTCCTGACGCGCTCCGGTGACAAGGAACTGTTTGCCGACCTGATCGGCAACGCGCCGGCCGGGGAGACGACAGGCAGCGCCGGGGGGACGGCCGCATGAGTCAGGCGAGACTTGCATGGGGTGCGTTCAAGAACATGATGCGGCAAGCCGCGCGTGATCCGCTATGGGCGTTCGTCGCTCTGCTCGCCGCACCTTTCCGCATCTGGAAACCGCTTCTCGGGCTTCTGTTCCTCCTTGTTATCGTCCTGTTCGTCGTCGGCTTCGGCGGCCGCTTCGCTCTCGAACAAATCGGCCTTCGCGTCGGCTCGGTTCCGGTTCTCCTGCTCGATCTCGTCACGCTGCTGGTGCTGCTGGCGCTCGCCTTCCGCTTCCTCACCAATCCGCTGATTATCCATTTCGGGGATATGGACGGAGAAACCCACGGCTCGGCCCGGTTCGCCACCGACAAGGAAACCGCCGCCCTCGCCCGCGCCGATTCCGGCCTGCTGATCGGCCGCGACAGCAAGACCGGGAAGCTCCTGCGCTATGACGGCCCGGCCCATCTGCTGACGATGGCACCGACGCGCACCGGCAAGGGGGTGGGAACCATCATCCCGAATCTGCTCACCGCCGACCGCTCCGTGATCTGCATCGACCCCAAGGGCGAAAATGCCAAGATCGCCGGCCGCGCTCGCCAGCAATTCGGCCCGGTCCATGTCCTCGACCCCTTCGGCGTCACCGGCCAGCCCTCGGCCGCCTTCAATCCCCTCGACCAGCTCGACCCTGCCGGCCTCGATGTCGCGGAAGATGCAAGCACCTTGGCCGACGCCCTCGTGTTCGATGAACCGGGCATGGCCGGCGAGGCGCATTGGAACGAGGAAGCCAAGGCGCTCATTGCCGGCCTGATCCTCCATATTGCCGCCAGCGAGCCGCGCGACAGGCGGAACCTCGCCACCCTGCGCGAATATCTCACCCTCGCCCCTGAAGCCTTCGCGGCGCTCCTGAAGGACATGCAGGCGTCAACGGCCGCCTCCGGCCTGATCGCCCGCGCCGCAAACCGCCACCTCGGCAAATCCGACCGTGAGGCGGCCGGCGTCCTCTCCGCCGCGCAGCGCCATACCCATTTCCTCGACAGCCCGCGCATGGTCGCCGTCCTCGGCCGATCCGATTTCGGCTTTGCCGATCTCAAGCGCCGCAACGTCTCGGTGTTCCTCGTCCTGCCGCCCGATCGCCTCGCCACCTATTCCCGATGGCTGCGCCTGCTCGTCGCCCAAAGCCTCACCGACATGGCCCGCGATCCCGCCAAGCCGGCCGTGCCGGTCCTCTATCTGCTGGATGAGTTCGCCGCCCTCGGCCATCTGGCCCCCGTCGAGCGCGCAATGGGCCTCATGGCCGGCTACGGCGTCCAGCTCTGGCCAATCCTGCAAGACGTTCACCAGCTCCGCGCCACCTACGGGCAACGCGCCGGCACCTTCCTGTCAAACGCCGGCGTCCTACAGGTGTTCGGCGTCAACGATCACGATAGCGCCCGGCTTGTCTCCGATCTGCTCGGGCAGGAAACCGTTGTGTTCCAGACCATGAGCCGCGCGCTCGATTCCGACAAATCCGGCATTTCCTACGGCGAGCAACACACGGCCCGCTCGCTGCTGACCCCGGATGAGGTTCGCAACCTGCCGCAGCATGTCGAATTGCTATTCCTCGCCGGGCAACGGCCGATCGTTGCCGGCAAGCTCTCCTATTACGCCGATCCCGAGTTCCGGGGGCTGTATGATGCGCCCTGACCGCCTCGGCCCGCTCGATCGCTCAACCGCCCTTCGGGCGAAGCGGACCCGGCGCTAAAGCGCCGGGACATTGTTACGAACGGCCCTCCGGCTCTCTACGGCGCTATTGGGGAGCGCGTTCGCCTCCGGGCCGGCGCGGCTTCCGCCGCGATCCACCCGCCAACCTGGTGCAAGCTCTATTCAAGGAAACGCCACGGCCGCGACGGTAGCCCCCCGGCCGGCCCGCTCTCATCATCTAGGGCCGTAGGGACGGCCGGGGGGCGGGCCACACGCGCAAGCATTAGCGTATTTAGCTATTTACGTATCAACGTGCATAAGGCTCGATCGGCGGCAATCCGTGCTGCGCCAGAACCGCCGAAAGCCCGGCCTCGGCCATCGCCTGAATTGTCGTTCCCTCTGCATCTGCGAGCTGGCGAAGGCGCTGCCAGTCCGATCGCCGGACCTTGACCGTAAGCGCGACAGTCTCGCCCCCTCCCCTCTTTCGCCTCGGCGTCTGGATTTCCACGGCCGGGCGGTCGTCCTCGATCGCTGCAAGGCTGGTGGCTTCCGCGCCGGCCTTCGGGCGGGTGAAGGCCGCGAGGCCGGTTGCTTTCTTTGCCATAGGTTTCGCTCCTTCAATACGCGCTTACGTATTTAGCTATTTACGTTCTAACGTGCCTTTGATCCACGCCCACAATGCCCGGATTTCCTCGGCTGCCCTGCCCTCGGCCTCGAACTCCGTCACAGCGCTGCCGGTCGTGACCGCGCGGGCGAACGCGCGCCGGTCGGTAATTTCGCCGGGGACGATCGGCAGGCCGTAGGCTTCCAGCGCCGCGCGCGTCTCCCCGATCTCGGGCGCGCGGAACGGGCAAGCGGACAGGACGAACGCACCGCGCACCTTCGCGGCCGTCACGATCTCGACGGCGGCCGGGACCGCAGCGAGGTCAAACGCGGAAGGTCGGACCGGAATCAAGACCAGCTCCGACCTTCGGGCTATCTGGCCGGCCGCCGGGGCGGCATGGGGCGGGGCGTCCACTACGGCCAAGGTCATACCCTCGCCCTCAGCCGCCCTAAGCGCGGCGTCCAGCTCCCCCGCCTGCGCCGTGGCGACAATCGGCGTTCCGGCTTCCCGCGCGCTCGCCCATGCGGTCGCGCTTTCCTGTGGGTCCGCGTCGATGACGCAAACCCGTTCGCCGGTCGCCTCGGCCGCCACGGCGGTATGAACCGAAAGCGTGGTTTTTCCGCTCCCGCCCTTCTGGCTCAAAAACGCAATGACGTTCATGCGTGAATCCCTCTTTGCGTGAATACGTATTCAAGCATATAGCTAAGGACGTTACTACGTCTTTAAGCTAGTGCGGCCATTCCTCGGCCGGCCAGTCGCGCGACGTGTGGATGACGCGCACGATCACGACGCTTTCCCGGCCCTCCACGTCCCGCAGCTCATAGGCGATGATGTAGGGATGCCGGGCGAGGGACTTTTCATAGGTTCCGCTCACCCGCCCCGGCCGGCCGGTCGCAAATTCGCCGAGCTTGTTCCCCGCGTCCTCGATCGCGTCCACGACTCGTTCGGCGGCGAATGGGTTGTCCTCTGCGATATAGCGCAGGATTTCAAGGTTATCCCGCTGCGCCTCAATCGACCAGACAACCGGCCTCATCCGCGCGCGGCTTTCCGGCGCTTCGCTTCCTCGATAACCTCACGCATTTCCGCGACGGCCTGCGCATGGGGGATCACTCGGCCGGCCGCCGCATCGGCCATGCCGCGCTTGATACCGTCGATAATTTCAAGCTCACGATCGACATAGGCGGCGACGGCCTCGCCGGCGAGGAAGGATTTGCTTCGCTGCGTGTCGTTCGCGATCCGGTCGAGCTTTTCTTTCACATCGGGCCTAACCCGAATCGTCATGGTGGTGCTGGCGGTCATGGAATCGCCTCCGTGTGTTGAATTGTGTACACCCTAGCACGTTTTCCCTGCCGCCGCCATCGCCTTCTATCAAGATAATACGTTTACACGTCAATACGTATTAACGTAAATAATTAAGCGCCGACCTTGCCCCTCGCGCCCTCTCGAAAGCGCATAGGACGTTGGCCGCAGGCGCGAACGGTGCGGATTAGGTGGTGAGGGTGCCGCTTCCCGGCCCGCCTATACGCGGGCCGGAACCGCCGCAGGGCTGCGAAAGCAGCCCGAACAGCGGCGACCGCTTATGTTTTCCCTCTTAGATAAAGATTAGATGGGGATTCAGTCTGGTTATCGGACTCACGTTTCATGAAGTTTTTCGCCATGCGCACAAGGGCCTGTCCTAGCGGGCTGTCGCCGGCGTCGAGCTGCGTTCGCTCATCGAGGGGCAGGGTGGTCTTGTAGGCGTCGATTGCCTCGCTCCATGCCCGCTGATCCTGTCCATGATCCGCAGGCGGGGGAGGGGCCTTGCCGAACCGTCCAAGGAACTGCCGGGCCTTCTCCGGCAGAGACAGGCGATAGGCGTTGCTCGCCTGCTGGACCTGTGGGCCGCGCCCCTCGTTGCCGGTCGGCTCGTAGCGCCGCAGCCAGTCGATGAAACCATGCGCCCGCAGGTTCTTCAGCGCCCGCACGATCGTATCGCGCGACCGGCCCAAGCGGTCCATGATCGTGGTGATTGACGGCTCTAGCCGGCCGGTGCGGAAGTCGATGAGATTGACGAACAGCCGCAGCACGTCCAGCGCCACCGATCCGAGCGGCCCGCTGCGCTCGCCCTTCTCGTGCAAACCGGCCTCGTTGTAGATTTCGGCCGCCTTCAAGATCGCCTGCACGTCCTTGCGCGTCGTCGGCCGCCATATGCGGCCCTCCGATCGCCCCCGGATATGACTATGCCGGCGAACTGGCGTCGGGCAGCGCGGGGCAGGGGGCGGAAAGATCAGCCCTAGCGCGGTCTGTCTCGATCCTCGCAGGGCGGCCCGGCGCTCATGGGCGAGCGTCGTAAGCTCGCCGGCCTCGTCGTCGGTGAGCTGGCCCGCGCCGTATCGGCTCCAAACCTCCCGCATGATCTCATCAAGCGCGTTCCCGCGCGCGCAGCCGATCGCGGCCGCGTAGTGCGTCCTCAACATATGCCCTCGTCCTTCCATTTGAAGGACATGACGGCGCGGACGGCAGGCACGGCGCTCCCGTTTCCGCAAGAATCAATCTTGCGAATTGGAGTGCTCTAGCGTAGATAGGGGGAGACTTATCGGCCCCGGCTCTACGGTGTGTCTGACGGCCTACAAAAACGCTCGACCGTTGGCGCGGTCGGGCGTTTTGCCGTTATGTCCCTTGCTTCGCTTCGATATAGAACCTCAACGCTTCTTCGATGATCGGCGCGCGAGCTGACGCGCCCCGCTGCTCCTTGATCCTGTCGATTGCCTCGACAAGCTCGCCCGGAACATAGGTATTCAACGCCACGCGGCCGGCCGCGATCTGCCGCGCCCTGTGGGCGGCAACGCCCCTGCGAATCTCTTCCGCGCGTTCCTTCATGTTTACAACTAAGAGCAAGCCGCCCGATTCTGCAATCCCTTGCGGAAGGAACCGGGAAAGGCACTACTTCTAGGGTTGGCAGCTAAACGTAGTAACGTCAATGCGTATTCACGTTATTGCGTTCTATAGCCCGGTAGAGCGTGGCGCGATGCACCCCCAAAAGCCGGGCGACTTCCGCCACCGGCTTCTTGTCCTCATGGATGAGCTGGCGGGCGTACGCGATCTGCTCGGCCGACAAGGTAGGGGCGGGACCAAACCGCACACCTCGCGCCTTCGCCGCGATCCGGCCGGCGCTCGTGCGGTCCACGATCAAGCTGCGCTCGAAATCCGCGATGCCGGCGAACACGGTCAACACCATGCGCCCGGCCGGCGTCGTGGTGTCGGCCCACGGCTCGGCCAGCGAGCGCAGGCCCGCGCCGGCCTCTTTGATCCGCTCCGCGATCGCCAGAAGGTCGGCCGTCGATCGCGCGAGGCGGTCTAGCCGGGTGATCGTCACCACGTCGCCGGCGCGCAAGTGGTCGAGCATCCGCACCAGCTCGGGCCGGTCGCGCTTCGTCCCGGAAGCCCTTTCCTCGAAGATGCGGACGCAGCCGGCCGCGCCAAGAGCGGCCCGCTGCTGCTCCAAGTCCTGCCCGCGTGTCGAGACGCGGGCATAGCCGATGAACACCCGACCGGCGTCGGAATCTGGTTGGCGGTTCACGGCTCCCCCCTGTCGCAAATCATGTCGCAAGTGGCGTAGCACCTGCGACAAAGACATGCGACACGAAAACCCCTGATTTTCCGGGGGCGGCCGATCTGTCGCGGGTTTTAGGATTTGCGCGACATGTTCTCATGCTGGATCAAGAAATGCCCGCTGGCTCAATTCTTGCTTGATCTCGTATTGTTTTGCCGCAATATAGCCATGATCAACCGGACCCGCATCGCGGGTGGCTTCTCCGGGCGCCTATCCCCCGGCAACCAGCTAGCTCCCTGCACCATCTGACCAGATTGGTGCGCTGTGAGCATTCCGATTGGACCCCTTCATGACTGCGATCGACTAATCACGCGCGCTCGTCGGCGTTCGCCGCTTCGCGCACTTTTTCGCTACGCCCGCCGCGCGTTCATCCGCGCGGGCACACCATAGCAAATTCCAGAAAAATGCCGCTTCGACCGTCCTCCCAGGCGTCGCCGGCACGGAGAACATGCACTTGAACCGTGATTTCATTGACTCACTCAAAACCGACTGGTTCGGCAACATCAAAGGAGATGTACTTGCGGGCCTGGTCGTCGCGCTCGCCCTGATCCCCGAAGCGATCGCCTTTTCCATCATCGCCGGCGTCGATCCGAAAGTCGGCCTCTATGCGTCCTTCTCGATCGCCGTCCTGATCGCCTTCGTTGGTGGGCGGCCCGGTATGATCTCGGCCGCAACTGCTGCCACGGCTGTTCTCATGGTCACGCTCGTCCGCGAGCATGGCTTGCAATATCTGCTCGCCGCGACCGTGCTTGCCGGCATCCTGCAAATCGTCGCCGGCGTCTTCAAGCTCGGCTATCTGATGCGCTTCGTCTCGCGCTCGGTGATGACCGGCTTCGTCAATGCGCTCGCCATCCTGATTTTCATGGCGCAGTTGCCCGAACTGACCAATGTGCCGCTGCTCACCTATATCCTCGTCGCGGCCGGCCTCGGCATCATCTACCTCTTTCCCTACATCACCAGAGCCGTGCCGTCGCCGCTCGTCTGCATTGTGGTGCTGACGGCATTGTCGATCTATTTCGGCTTCGATGTCCGCACCGTTGGGGACATGGGCGAACTACCTTCCACCTTGCCGGTCTTCCTGATCCCGCAGATTCCGTTCAACCTCGAAACGCTGCTGATCATTCTGCCGTACTCGGTGGCCGTCGCTGCCGTTGGCCTGCTGGAATCGCTGATGACAGCTCAAATTGTCGACGATCTGACCGACACGCCGAGCGACAAGAACCGGGAGTGCATCGGCCAGGGCATCGCCAACACGGCAACCGGCTTCATTGGCGGCATGGCCGGCTGCGCCATGATCGGCCAGTCGATCATCAACGTGAAATCAGGCGGGCGCGGGCGTCTCTCGACCTTCTGCGCCGGCGTCTTCCTGTTGTTCATGATCCTCGTGCTTGGCGATCTGGTCAGCCAGATTCCCATGGCTGCTCTCGTTGCCATCATGATCATGGTGTCGATCGGCACTTTCTCATGGTCCTCGATCAAGAACCTTGCCGTTCATCCGCGCTCGTCCTCGCTCGTCATGGTCGCAACCGTTGTCGGCGTGGTCTACACCCACAATCTCGCCATGGGCGTGCTGATCGGCGTGCTTCTGTCGGCCGTCTTCTTCTCATGGAAGATTTCGCAGATTTTCCGTGTCACCTCGGCTCTCTCTCCCGATGGCTCGCATCGCACCTACACGGTTCAAGGCCAGATTTTCTTCGTATCGGCCGATGACTTCAACAAGGCGTTCGACTTCAAGGAAGCACTCGACAAGGTAACGATCGACGTTAGCCATGCCCATATCTGGGATATTTCCAGTGTCGCCGCTCTCGACATGATCGTCCTGAAATTCCGTCGCGAAGGGGCGGATGTGGAAATCATCGGCATGAATGAGGCGAGCGAAACCATCGTGGACAGGCTCGCAATCCATGACAAGCCCGGCGCGCTCGAACGCCTGATGGGCCACTAAGGGAGAACCGCACCATGAAGATACTTGGACTTATCGACGGCTCGACCTATGCCGAAAGCGTATGCGATCACATTGCCTGGATCGCCGGCAAGATCGACGCCAGCGTGGAAATCCTGCATGTCATCGGCCGCCGCGATCTCTCGACCGAGCCGGTCAATCTGAGCGGCAATATCGGCCTGGGCGCGCGCACGGCGCTTCTTGAGGAACTGGCGGACCTTGACGCCAAAAAGGCGAAGGTGGCGCAAAAGCGCGGCCGGCTCCTGCTCGAAGATGCCAAGGCGCGACTGCACGCGGCCGGTATCCAGAACGTCGAAACCAAGCTGCGCAACGGCGATCTGGTCGAAACCGTGCTCGAATTTGAAGCCGACACGGATATCATCGTCATCGGCAAGCGGGGCGAGGGAGCCGACTTCGCCAAGGGACATCTCGGCTCCAATCTGGAACGGGTTGTCCGCTCCACCCATAAGGCAATCGTCATCGCCTCACGCGCCTATAAACCGGTCAACAAGCTGCTGATCGCCTATGACGGTGGCGCGATGGCGATAAAGACGGTCGATCAGGTTTCCCGCAGCCCGATCCTCGCCGGCCTTAGTTGCAAGCTGGTGATGGCGGGCGACGACAATGCGGAAAACCGCAAGAAGCTCGATGACGCGGCGGTGATCCTGAAAGCCGCCGGCTATGCGCCGGAAACCGCGCTCGTCCAGGGGCAAGCCGACAAGGTGATAACCGGGATCATCGAACAGGAGAGTTTCGACCTTCTGGCGATGGGGGCCTACAGCCATTCGCGGCTGCGCAGCCTGTTCATCGGCTCAACGACAACGGAGATGATTCGATCCTGCAAGGTGCCGGTCGTCATCTTCCGCTGAGAACAGGCAGGGCGGGCTTCGCCCCGCCCTCGTTCCGGGAAGGACGTTCATGAAAACCATAGAGGACGCCGAAGTCGTTCAGACATTCGAGCAACGCATACGCCAAGAGCTGGCCGAAACGGCCCGGCTGATCGAAGAGAGCAAGGAATATCGCGCGCCCGTCGAGCTGGATCAGCAGAGCGTCGGGCGGCTGTCCCGCATGGACGCGATGCAGCAGCAGGCCATGGCCCAAAACCTCACGCGCCGCCGTCAGGAGCGCAAGGTCGCGCTTGAGCGCGCCCTGTCGAGAATTCGGGATGGCGAGTTCGGCTATTGCGCCGAATGCGGCGAGCCGATCGCCGTTCGCCGGCTTGAGATTGATCCGACATTCATGACCTGCGTGCGCTGTACGCCCTGAACGGGGCTCTGTGGTCATTTCTACATTAATACACGCTAAGATCATTTTGCAGGTGACGGGAAACACATGATTTCCGCTCACCGTGATCGCGGGGCAAACTGGCCACTGTCGATTTCAGAAGACGGCTTCAGTGAGGAAGTTGCTTTTTCAGAAGGTTAGCGGCGCGCCCGTCGCCAAATTTTTCAGAAGTCGCTTTCAGTGAACGGGATTTTTACCAATAGTGGTGTTCAGTGGTCGGCATGTCGACCAGAAGTCCTGTTCAGCAGCCAGCACCTGAACCTTCTCTGATCCCTGAGCATGGCGTTCTGGGATTATCCGATGCTGCATGGGCAGAGGCCAAACGGCGCGCCAGTGTCATCGGGCCATTGGCGGAGCAGCCTAAAGCACCGGCTTATCTCGCCAGGCAGGCTGGCGCGGATCTCGGGCTGACTGAGCGGACGGTGTACTCCCTCATTCGCCGATACCGACAGTCCGGAGGGCTTCTCAGCGCGCTGGCCCCAAAGCCGCCCTCCGGCGGCAAGGGCAAGGGACGACTGCCGCATATTGCGGAGACGATCATTGCCGAGGCGATCAGGGACGAATTCCTGACGCGGCAGAAGAAGCGCGCCGAAGCCGTCGTCCGAACTGTGCGGGAGAGATGCGCAAAAGCAGGCGTCGTAGCACCGTCGGCGAATACAATCCGGTCGAGAATTCGGGCAATCAGAACTGATGAAGCCGCCCGACGCAGACAGGGCGGCGTCAAGAGCAAGGCTGCCCGGCGCCTGAAGGCAGCGGCAGGGCAGACGCCGGAAAGCCCGGGGCCGATGGCGATATTGCAGATCGACCACACGCCGGTCGACATCATTCTTGTTGACGAAACCTACCGCAAGCCGCTCGGCCGTCCTTATCTCACCGTCGCGATCGATGTTTACAGCCGCTGTGTGGCAGGATTTTTGCTGTCGCTCGATCCGCCGTCAGCCACCAGCGTCGGCCTTTGCATCGCGCATGCGGCAATTCCCAAGGATTCCTATCTGCAGAGCCTTGGAATCGAAGGGCATGCCTGGCCTGTTTCGGGCGCTCCCGGTGGGCTCTATGTCGACAATGCCGCGGAATTCCACTCGGAAGCCCTTACGCGCGGTTGCGAACAGCATGGGATCGCCCTGAACTATCGCCCGGTGGCGACACCTCATTACGGAGGAATTGTCGAGCGCCTGATCGGCACTTTGATGGAGATGATCCATGAGGTTGCCGGGACGACGTTCTCTAACCCGGCCGAGCGCGGCGAGTATGACAGCGACGGCCAGGCTTGCATGACGCTGGCCGAGCTCGAGCAATGGATGACTTTGGCGATCGTCGGTCGCTATCACGGCGATGTACACGGCGGCCTCTTCGAGCCTCCAATCGTACGATGGCGGCACGGCGTATCGACAACAGGAGCGCCCCGCGCCATCACTCAGATCCAGGCATTCCTGGTCGACTTCCTGCCCGTTCTGCGTCGCCGCGTCACCCGTGAAGGTTTCCGGATCGATCATATCAGCTACTTCTGCAATGCCCTGCATCCATGGATCGCTGAACGGGATCGTCTTGGACCCCTGATGATCCGGCGTGACCCACGCGATTTATCGCGAATCTTCGCGCTCGACCCTGTTGGCGAGTTCTACGTCGAGGTGCCATGCGCCCGGCTCGGCCGTCCGAGCATCACTTTGTTCGAGCACCGGCAAGCCATCGCCTGGTTGAAAGCCGATGGAAGATCCCAGGTCGATGAAGATTCCATTTTTCGCGCGGTTGCGGCGCAACGCGAGCTGGCCCGGATAGCCGCTGCAAGAACACGGTCGGCTCGTCGTAAGCTCGCCCGGATTGCCGCGACCGGTCGCTCCTTGATTGAACACGAGCAAAAAGAGCGGGAGGACAGCGCCGATCCGCCAATCGTCGTGTCCGCGCTATATCCGGCGACACGATGGTGACAGGAACAGAAGACATTTTGCCCGGCCGACTGGTCGATACAATAGCGGATGATGACGCCACACGGCTCGAACTTCTGGCCGGCGCTCAATGGTGGATCGGTTATGACCGGGCGCAGGAGGCACTGCGAAGGTTCGAATATCTTCTGCGTTACGGGCCTGGCCAATTGCGTCCACCAAACGCATTGCTGCTCAGCCCCACCAACAACGGCAAGAGCATGGTGGTCGAAAAATTCCGGCGCGATCACACGCCGTCTCCGGGACAAGATACCGACGCGGAGACCCTGCCGGTTGTGGTCGTGCAGATGCCGACCAACCCCACCATCAGCCGGTTCTATGCTGCCCTTCTTGCCGAAGTCGGCGCGCCCGGACCACGTAGTGGTGGCGGTGTTCGCGGCCACGATCTGGAGCAGATGGCGCTGCGGGTTCTCCGTGCGGTGAACACCCGTGTGCTGGTGATCGACGAGCTTCACAACATGCTGGCGGGGTCAGCATCGGCGCGGCGGGAGTTTCTCAATCTGTTGCGCTATCTCGGCAATGTCCTTCGAATTCCCCTGGTCGGCGTGGGCACGCAAGAAGCTTATCTCGCTATTCGCACCGATCCTCAGCTGGAAAACCGGTTCGAGCCGATCATCCTTCCTCTATGGGAACCGGGATCCGAAACCGCGAAATTGCTCATGAGCTTTGCGGCGTCCCTGCCGTTGAAGCGATCCTCGCCTGACCTGTTGCGCCCCGATGTGATCAAGCAGCTTTTGACGAGGACCGGCGGCACGATCGGCGAGATGCTGACGCTTCTGCGGGCAGCGGCGATCGCAGCGATCGAAACCGGCGAAGATTCGATAAACGAGCACACGCTCGGCATTGCAGAATACAAAGGCCCGGTGGAACGCCGGATCAGCATTGAGCGGCAGCTCGTTCCCGGGTGATGAAACGACTGCCGGTCCATCCGCGCCCCCTGCCACATGAAGCGCTTTCGTCATGGATCGATCGAATGGCCGATGCCTACGGCCTTCCGTCCTCGACCTTTATGGAGCGGGCCTTCGGCTACAGCCGCCTGTCTGACCGGGAGATCGACCTTTCCCCTCCGGCCGATCTGCTGATGACAATCGCCGAGCGGACGGGAATAGCGACGAGCAAAGTTCGCTCGATGACGTTGGCGGGCTATGTGCCGCTTCTGCTCGATAGCCTGACGCCAGGACAGGGCTTGTTCAAAACCTATGTCAGCCAGTTTCCTGCCTTCGCGCGTGTTCAGGACCGATTCCGCCGCCCCGTGTTCCTGCTCGATGAGGATCGATGGCTGCCCTGGATATCGCGAGAGATCCGCGAACAACCGCCCATCTGCCGGCAGTGCGTCGCGCAAGACATCGCTCCATATCGGCGGATATTCTGGCGGGCTGGTTGGATGACATGCTGCCCCGTCCATCATGAAATGCTGGAAACCGGGTTCTTCTTGCCGAGCGTCAGGCGCGATGATCTTTATGCCTACACGCCGCGCCGCGCGGCGGCGGCGGATATCGTGGCGCTTGACGGATTGACGCTTGAGGCCGTGACCGAAGTCAGTCTGTTGCTGCCGCATGGCCGAGAGATCAGCGCGGCTGTGTGGATAAGAGCGCTTCGCACCCTCATCGATGATCTGATCCGTCCCCAATACACCCTGGTTGGCGTGAAACACATCATGAGCGCTGCGTGGCGGCTTGCCGGAATGTCTCTGCACGAAGGGCTCGGCATGGGCCGCATTTTTGAGGACATGTCAGTGCAGCAACGCGAAACCGTTTTTGCCGTTGCGGCGGCGACCGTCAAACGACTGCTGCAGGGTGATCTCGATACCCGGCACTCCAACGTCAGGCATTGGTCTGTGTCGACCGTCTTTGACCCGCCGCCTGCGCTGCCCGACCGGGACTTGCCTTCCCTGCCACCCCGGGCCGAGGTGCAGACTGACGCGGCCACCGACTGGGAAAGACTGTGGGCAGCGGCCGTCGACGAAGCGAAACGCAGCCCACTTCAAGCCTACAAGCTTCGGCAGATGATGATCTGGAGATTGCCGGCCTCGCAGATCGATGGGGTCGATTTTTATCTGCGCGATCTTGGCATCCCGGTGATCACCGCACAGCCCGCGCCGTGAATGTAATAAAAACAAATCAGATCACCTTTACAGTGCATAGACAAAAATACGGGTTATGTGACAGAATGAGCCCGAGCCTGGAGTGGCGAACCGAATTGTAATAAATACGAGTGTTTATGTGACAACCCTTCTCGGCTATGCCCGCGTCTCCAAAACCGACGGCAGTCAGGTCCACCACCTTCAGCGCGATGCGCTCACCAAAGCCGGCGTGCATGTCGATAATATCTATGAAGACGCCGCGTCTGGGCGGAAGGACGACCGCCCCGGCCTCGCGGCCTGCCTCAAGGCGCTGCGCGCCGGGGATACCCTTGTCGTGTGGAAGCTCGATCGTCTGGGCCGCGATCTCCGCCACCTCGTCAACCTCGTGGACGATCTGACAAAGCGGAACATCGGCCTCAAGGTACTGGCTGGTGAAGGTGCGTCGATCGACACCACGACCGCCAACGGTCGACTGGTATTTGCGATCTTCGCCGGCCTGGCGGAATTTGAGCGGGCGCTGATTGTCGAGAGAACGAAGGCCGGTCTGGAATCGGCCCGGGCTCGCGGCCGCAATGGAGGCCGGCCATTCAAGATGACGCCAGCCAAGCTACGTCTCGCGCAAGCCTCCATGGGAAAGCCGGAAACGAAGGTCGGTGACCTGTGCACCGAACTCGGGATTACACGACAGACCCTCTACCGGTTCGTCGGGCCGAAGGGCGAGCTGCGTTCAGACGGTGAAAAGCTCCTCAAAAAGAAGAAGCGCACCTCTACTGAAATCCTCTTTTGATCTCCACTGATTGTCTTCTGAAATCGAGAGCCACGCAATAGGGCCATTTTTTGCGCGACAAACCCTGTCGGAATGTTAGGCTGTGCGGCAACACCTGATTTGAGGTTTGTCGCACATGTTGATCGGTTACATGCGGGTATCGAGTAGTGACGAGCGCCAGTCGGTTGCCTTGCAGCGCGATGCCCTGCTCGCGGCCGGGGTCGATGAGCGCCATCTCCATCAGGATCGCGCTTCCGGAGCGCGTGATGACCGGCCGGGTCTGAAGGCATGCCTCGGCGAATTGCGCGAAGGCGATGTCCTGGTCGTCTGGAAGATAGATCGGTTAGGCCGGTCACTCTCCCACTTGATCCGCATCGTCGAGGATTTGAAGGAACGTGGTGTCGCCTTCCGATCTCTCACGGAGGCGATCGACACCACGAATTCGCACGGCGCGTTTCTGTTCAACCTGTTCGGCTCGCTTGCAGAATACGAGAGAGTGCTGATCACCGAGCGGGTCAATGCCGGCCTGGCGGCGGCTCGCCGACGTGGCCGTAAGGGCGGGAGACCTCCAACGATCGATGCGGAAAAGGTCGAGCAGGTTCTAGCTGCTTTGGAAGCTGGCGCCAGCAAGGCGTCCGTGTGCCGGACGTTCAAGGTGGCGCGCTCGACCTTGATCGACACGTTGAAGCGGACTGGATGGACAGGCCCCGGCAAGACCGGCACGCCCGAAACCGTAGTTTGACGAGTGACCGTGGCTGATGGCGTTTCTCGATGAGCAATCGCGTGCCGTTTTATTCGAACCACCCGAAGCTTATGAAGATGCGCAAGCGCGCTATGCACTGACTTCCGAGGATATTGTCTTCGTCAAGGAGCATCGCCGGTCGCATAATCGGCTTGGCTTTGCGATCCAACTCGCACTGGTGCGTGATCTGGGCCGTCTGCTGCGAATAGGCGAAGTTCCACCTCAGGCGGTTGTCTCTGTTGTCGCCGACCAGCTGGGCATCGACCCTGCAGTGTTCGAGTTCTACGCCCAGCGCGACGAAACGCGCCGGGAACACGCGCGCGAGATCGTCTCTGCACTGGAGCTTCAGCCTGTCCGGACGAGTGACTATCGCGAGTTGATAACGGCGGCGGCACGCGAGGCGGCGGCCACTGAACAAGGTGCGCCGATCGCCAAGGCCGTGATCGAAGCCTTGAAGGAACGAAAGTTGCTCGTTCCTATGCCGGAGCTGCTGATCCGTCTGGCACTGGCCGGCCGGGCGGCGGCGCGTCGACAAGCCTATCGCGAATTGATCCGGGATCTGGAGCAGCCTTCGATCGAGGCGCTTGATCAGCTCCTCGCTGAGCGGGCCGGCGATCGGAGCCACCTTGGCTGGATTGCGGAAGCACCTGAAGGGGCGAAGCTGAAGAACCTCAAAGGCTTGATCGCCCGCCTCGAGGTATTGCGCTCAGCCGCCATTCCCGACGACCGTCGCAAGACGATCCATGCCAATCGCTACGGCATCATCGCCAGGGATGCACGCATTCTGCATGCCCGGGAGATACGACGCCTGACATCCGAACGTCGCTACGCCACGCTGGCCGCCTTCGTCATCGAGAGACAGGCGTCGATCACCGACCTGACGATCGACATGTTCTGCAAAATGATTGGGAGCAACCGCCGCAAGGCCGAGATCAGCCGCACGGAACGCCGGCTAAAAGAGGCCGAGGTTCTTGATGGGGTGGCGCTTGAGCATCTCAAGCTCGGCGAGGCGCTTCTGGCCGCTCGTGCGAGCAAAACCGATCTTGCATCGGCGATCGCAGCCTCCCTCGGCTGGGACGGATTGGTCGCCAGCATGGCGGCAGCCAGATCTGTCGTCCACCCTGATCGCAGTAACGAATTCGACGAGCTCATCAAGCGGCACAAATCGTTGCGCAAGCTGGGCAGACTGATGTTCCGCACGTTCTCGTTCCGGTCGTTTCGTGCTGATGATCCGATCCTTGTAGCAGTGGACCATCTGCGCGCGCTCTATGGCGGCCGGAAATTGCCGGCGCAGGTGCCGCTCGCCTTTCTGACCCGCAAATGGCGACGCTGCGTGCGCCCGAACAGTGCCGATATCGACCTGCGCGCCTGGGAAGTGGCGGTCCTCGTTCACCTGCGAGAGCGTCTGAGGGCCGGTGACATCTGGGTCGAAGGCAGCCGGGCATGGCGCAGTTTCGAGGATTATCTTCTGCCTCGGCCGATCTTCGAGCTGATGCGCGCCGAGGGGCGGCTCGGGCTCGCACTCCCCGACAGCTTTGCCGAATGGCGAGCAGAACGGACCGCCACGCTCGATGCGAAGCTGAAAGAGCTGGCAAAGGCGGCGGCTGCCAATGCTATTCCGGATGCAGCGATTTCCGACAAGGGCCTGTCGATCTCGCCGATCCGCGAGGAGGAGCGCGACAGCATCGTCGCGCTCAGCCGCCGACTATATGTTCTGGTGCCACGGATCAGGATCACCAGCCTGCTTGCCGAGGTGCAAAGCTGGACCAAATTCCTCGACAGCTTCACGCATTATCGTACCGGTGAGACGGCAAACGACGAGGCAGCGCTGATGGCAGCGATCCTTGCCGACGCCACCAATGCCGGAGCCGAACGTATGGCGGAAAGCTCACGCGGCGTCACGATCCACCAGATGATGCTGATGGTGGACAGGCATATGCGATCGGAAACCTACGCCACGGCGACCGCCGTGCTGGTCGATGCGCAGCAGGCCCATCCCTTTGCCGCGATCTGGGGTGACGGCCATATCTCCTCCTCGGACGGACAGTTCTTTCCGGCTGGCGGGCGTGGCGAAGCCAGCCTCGACTACAATGCAAAATACGGCAAGCGACCGGGGGCGTCGATCTATGGCTTCCTGTCCAACCGTTTTGCTTCCTTCTTCTCCCGCATGATCCAGGCATCCGAGGGCGAAGCCCCCTACGTTCTCGACGGCCTCCTTCACAACGAAAGCTCCGTCGAAATCTATGAGCACGCAACCGATACCGCTGGCGCCACCGAAACGACGTTCTCCATGTTCCACGCCTTTGGCTACAGGCTCATTCCCCGTATCCGCAATCTCGGCAATCGCAGGCTCTTTGTCATTGATCGCGATCCGGCTTACGAACCGCTCGACGCGCTGATCGCTGGAACCGTCAACATGGATGTCGTCGAGCACCACTGGGATGAGGTCTTGCGGCTGAAGGCTTCGATCGCTGCAGGTTTGGTGCCGCCTTCCGTCATCCTCAAGAAGCTGGCAGCGTCGCCGCGACAAAACCGGCTGAACCAGGCCCTGCGCGAAATGGGCCGGATAGAACGCTCGATCTTCATCTGCGACTGGCTGCTCGATACGAAACTGCGCCGCAGATCGCATGCGATCCTCAACAAGGGTGAAAGCCGTCATGCTCTCGCACGCGCCATCTTCCTCCACCAGCTCGGCGAATTGCGCAACCGCGTCGCCGAAACCATGGCTTACCGCGCGTCCGGTCTTAACCTCGTCGTCAACGCCATCATCCTGTGGAACACTGTCTATCTCAGCCGTGCTGTCGATTATATCAGCAGTCAGGGTATTATCATTCCGGACGAGCTGCTCTCCCAGGTCGCACCACTACCATGGGCGCATATCGCGCTCACCGGCGACTACCTCTGGAACGAAATTGACCGACCCCTCGAACGCTTCAGGCCAATCCGGGCTAACCGCTTCAATCCAAAAAACTTCAAATTCCCTTAGCGTGTATTAATGTAGAAATGCCCACGGAGCCCCGAATCTGGTTCAGATTGCCGTCGATGCCCTTCTGCTGGCCCAGCCCGGCGACCATGTGATGGTGCTCGCTGGCGACGCCAAGCTCGAACCGCTGTTTGTGGCCTTGCGGGACGACGATATAGAGGTGACGCTGATATCGACGCTCGATGCACCCAGCACGATCGCCCCGGCCCCGATCCTCATTGAGGCAGCCGACAGATTCATCGATCTGGCGACGATCATCGAGCAACTGGCCGTGGCGAAGCCCGCTCACCAGTAAGCGGAAGATTTTGCTGCATAGTCCATTCGCACTGGCGCAGCGATAGTCTTCGCGCTACAAGAAGCGTGCTCGATCGAGCCGAAATCTCCCTTCCGAGAATATCCTTTAACGTCCAGGCGTCCGCCTCGGGCGCAAATCGTGTTGAAAAAGTCAGATGCTCAAAGCCTATATCGAATTCACCAAGACAAACTGGCAACCGCTTTTGTTCGGTGCGCTTCTCATGGCGCTTTCCAGCTTTGGCCAGACCTATTTCGTCGCCGTTTCAGGTTCCTATTTTCGGGAATCCTTCAATCTAAAGCGTTTTGCATTTAATCTGAGGCATATCCGGCAGCTTTGAGGAAGTTCCAGCATTCGTCTGGATGGAACATGTCACAGATGTCACCAAGGGCTTCGAACAAGGCATCAAAGGTTCTGGCGCCGATGCGCCGCAAGTGGGCTTTGAGTTTGGAGAAAGCCATCTCGATAGGATTGAGATCGGGGCTGTAGGCGGGCAAAAACAGGAACCAGCAGCCTCGCTTGCGCATGGCTTCGGCGGCGCGCGGGCTTTTGTGTGTAGACAGGTTGTCGAGGATCACGACGGTTCCGGGATCGAGGGCCGGGGCAAGCTGCGTCTCGATGTACGTGTCGAAGGCCGCCCTGTTCATTGCGCCTTTGATCACCCAAGGTGCGATCAGGGCGTCTTGCGTCAGCCCGGCGATGAAGGTCTGTGTCCCCCACTTGCCGAAAGGTGCCGTGCCATAGAGCCGTTCCCCGACTGGGGCGCGCCCGCGCAGCCGCGTGAGATTGGTCTTGACCGCCGTTTCGTCGATGAAGACCAACCTGTGCGGCTCCTGTCGCATGCGGGGCTGACGATGCGTGATCCAGTCTCGGCGGGCCTGGCGCAGCGCGGGCCGATCACGTTCCGCCGCGATCAGTCCTTTTTTTATATGATAGCCCCGCCCGTTCGAGAGCGCGGTGTAGCGAAGAGAGTTGAGCATCTACGCCATATGTTTCCGACAGGGCAGCGGCGAGTTCCTTGAGCGTGATGTCCGGTTCGGCCCGCACGATCTCCAGCAGAAAATCCCGATGCGGTGCCAGCTTGCCGAACTGACCAGCCGGGCGACCTTGTGGTTTGGGGCGTGCAGCACCGTGGTCTCGATGCTCCGCCGCAAACCGAACCGCCGTCGCGGCGCTCACCCCGAAAAGCCGCCCTGCTGAACGGGCCGAGTTTCCCATAGCAACGTAAGCGCAGATCCGTTCCCGAAGGTCCAAAGAATAGGGGTTGCCCATGATCCACCTCCCAGAAGAAGTGAATCAGAAAATCGGCACCATGTGAATCTCCGTCCGATTCAGATCAAACGCAAAACGCTTTAATCCCTCATTCCATGCCTAATCACAGCGACCGGCACGGACGTGACGGACCTATATGTTGCTGGTGCACACGCCACCCTGAGCTTGGCGCGTGAGAACGGTTGTCGGTTTGCGCTGTTGATCGACGGTATCTGGATTGCTTGCGAAGCTGTCCCAATCTGCTTGTCGTAATCAAAGCCAAGGAGCGCCATCCGATGCCGTCTCATCTAAGCGTAGAGCGGTCAGCGTTTGGAGGAAGAGTATGCGTCCGTGTCGCACTCCGCCCATGACGACCGCCGATTCCAGAAGCATAGCATTCCGAAACGCCGGACAGAGCATGTACTTATGGGATGCGTCATCCTTTTGTGGCGCCGAAGCGGGTCGCTTGTGGTGGGCGACAACCATCTTGACCGGCACCGTCAGGCAAGTTGGCCGCCGCCGCCAGCCGTAGGGAGGGCGTAGCCCGACCGAAGGCTGGCGGCGGCGGCGCGGTTCTCTTCACGGGGATTGCGGGGGGTGCTGGCCGCTGCGGGCCGGTAGGGTCGAAGTCTCTGCTACCAAACGGAGATTGGACCTTGCCGGGCAAACCCGTCACCGACCAGCAAGTGGGAGTCTACATGACCGACCGCCTTCAATACAGCCAGCGTATCGCTGCCGCCCGCGCAGGGTTCAGCGAACGCACTGCCCGCCGCCTCGAGGCGGATCCCTGCCTTCCTTCGCAGCGCCAACCCGCCCGCGGGCGTACCGTACCTGATCCGCTCGAGGCGGTTTGGGACACTTTACTGCTGCCGATCCTCGAGCGCGATCCGGCCGTTCAAGCCGTGACACTCCTGCGCCACCTACAGATGGCCGATCCAGACGCTTTCCCTGATGACCGGGTCCGCCGCACCCTCGAGCGCCGCGTTCGCGACTGGCGTGCCCTGCACGGCCCCGAGCGCGATGTTATTTTTCGCCAAGCGCCCGAGCCGGGCCGGATGGCACTGTCGGACTTCACGGATGCGGGCAGGCTTGGCGTCACCATCGGTGGCGTGCCGCTGGAGCACCGGCTCTTCCACTTCGTCTTGGCCTACAGCGGCTGGGAACACGTTGCCGTGGTTTTGGGTGGCGAGAGCTTCACGGCGCTGGCCGAGAACCTCCAAAACGCGCTCTGGACCCTCGGCGGCGTGCCTCAGGAGCACAGGACTGACAGCCTTTCGGCCGCTTACCGCAACCTCGATGCCAATGCCGCGGCGGACGTGACCCGGCGCTATGACGCCTTCTGCGCCCATTACGGCATGCTGGCCAGTCGCAACAATCCCGGA
>NZ_JBDIUZ010000006.1:0-227581 GCF_039631535.1 Ochrobactrum sp. WV_118_8
CGATGGCGGGCTTTCTGGATCATTTTTTGCTGCTCGGGCGGCAGTTCTGAAATGACCTGATGCAGAAAAAGACTGACTTCATCGAGAAGGCGCTCGGGCGATTTTGCGCCTTTGATGATGATGGACTTGGAGTAACGGCGCAGCTTTTGCTCATTTTCCGCTGAAAGCTCCCGGCCGGTATAAACAATAACCGGCGGGAACGAGTAAATGTTTTCCTGGCTGAGAGTTTCGAGCAACGCAAAGCCGGAAGTGTCAGGCAGCGAAAGGTCGAGAACCATGCAATCAAAGGTCTGCTCGCGAAGGAGGTTCAGACATTCCGCAGCGCTCGCTGCCGTAAAGGTCTCGACGTCCCCGGAGCCAAGCAGATTGGCAACCGCCTCTCGATGGTTCTTGTCATCTTCCACAATCAGGACGCGGTTCGCACGCCGGGACAGCTTTTTCTCAAGTCTGGCCAGAACATCGACAATTTGTTCGCGGCTGACGGGCTTGCGGAGATAACCGACAGCGCCCAGCGAGATCGCGGTCCGTGTATGATCGCCTGCAGAAATGACGTGGACCGGGATATGCCGGGTGCGAACGTCATTTTTCAAGCCGTCCAATACCGAAAGTCCCGACTGATCGGGCAGTCCAACATCGAGTACGATCGCGTTTGGCGAAAATTCACGCGCGGTTTTGACAGCCTCCTCTGCGGTGCGCGCGACAACACAATGAAAACCCATTTCCCGGGAGAGATCGCGGACAATCTCTGCAAATGTCTCATCGTCTTCAATGACGAGGAGTACCCGCTTGTCTCCCCCAATCTCCTCGCGATCATCTGAAAGCTGGCGCGCAAGTGCCGCCTCTGACACCGCCCCAGGCATCTCACCAGGGCTTCTCGTCGGCAAAAAGGACGAAGTGGTTGGAGAAACGTCTCTGGCAGACATTTGCCTTAAGGGCAACGTAACCGAAAAGCGGCTGCCCTGTCCGGGCTTGCTCTCGACTGCGATAGTTCCTGCAAGAAGGCGCACAAGCTGCCGCGAAATCGAAAGGCCCAGACCGGTGCCGCCAAATCTCCGGCTAATCGTGCTATCAGCCTGATGAAACGCCTCAAAAATGCTGTTGAGCTGATCTTCGGCAATACCGATACCACTGTCGGCAACCGAAAACACAATCTTGTCGGAGCCTTGCGGCCGGACCGATAGCTCCACTTTACCCTTTTCGGTGAATTTGATTGCATTGGAGATCAGATTTTTGAGGATTTGCTCGAGTCGTCGCGGATCGGTCTCGAACGTTTTGGGCAGATGCTCGTCGAGCGAGATGATGAATTCAAGCTGTTTTTCGCTTGCGACAGGCTCGAACATTTGCCGCAGTCCGTTTGTCAGACGGACGACCGATGCCTCCTCAGGCTGTATCTCAACATGTCCGGCTTCAATTTTTGAAAGATCGAGAATATCGTTGATTAGATTGAGCAGGTCATTCCCTGACGACTGGATTGTCCGTGCGTACTTGACCTGTTCGTCCGTCAGGTTTTCATGCGGATTATCGGCCAGCAACTTCGCCAGAATGAGCGAAGAGTTAAGCGGCGTACGTAGTTCGTGCGACATATTTGCGAGGAAGTCAGACTTATACTGGCTTGAACGCTCAAGCTCAGCGGCTTTCAGCTGAACCGATGCATTTGCCCTCTCAAGATCGGATCGCTGAATTTCGAGCTGATTTGCCTGCTCTTCAAGCTGAGTGTTTGTCTGCTCGAGCTCTGCCGCCTGTAGCTCGAGCCGCAACTGCGATTCCTTGAGAACACGACTTTGCTCTTCAAGTTCCTCATTGTTGACGCGCAATTCCTCGCCCTGCGCTTGCAGCTCTTCCGACTGTTGCTGGGTTTCCTCCAGAAGGTTCTGCAATTCGCCCCGATAGGATGCAGCTTGCACACTCAGTCCTATTGCTTCGGAAGCTTGCTTTAAAAGCGAGAGAACCTTCTCATCCACGGGCTTGAGAAAACCCATTTCCAGCACGGCATTGGTTGAGCCTTCAACCACAGCGGGCAAGATGACGAGATATTTCGGCTTGTCCTGACCTAAAGCGGAACCGAAAGAGAGATAGCCATCAGGCACGTCATCGAGAACGATCAGGCTTCCCTGCGTCGACGCTTGCCCGAGCAGGCCTTCGCGACCGACAAACTCTAGGGGAACGGATTTGATGTCCGGGATTCCATAGACAGCCGTACGTCGGTAGTGACCGCGCACTCCACTAAAGAAGGCTCCCGCCACGGCACCGGTGTATGCGACGAGGTAGTCCAGAATATTTTCGCCGAGCTCATCAATCCGCTGGTCTCCCATCATGGCGGATCCCAGGCCGATTTTTCCTGTTTGCAACCATTCTTCGCGCGAACGGCTGATTGCAGCCTTGCCCAGAAGATAACCGATCACCACCGTTAGCAGAATTCCAAGAGCGGCAGTTAGCACAGTACTAATCAATGCCTGCTGCTGTGCGCTGTCCATCTCTGCAAGGCGACTGGTTCGAACCTCGTTTTCAGTCTGGGACATAGCGTCAACCAGGCCCCGGATAGCATCCATCTCGACTTTACCACGATCAGAACGGACGAGGTCGAGCGCTGCGCTCAATCCCTGTGTTTTTCGCAGATCGATCGTTTGGGCCATTTCATCGAGCTTTGCCGCGATGCGCTGCTTCAGAAAGCCTAGCCGGTCCCTCTGGCCGACATTGTCACGCGTCCTTTCAGCAACTTTTTCAAATTCAATCGCAATCGCGCCGCGCGCATTCAGGTAAGGACCGAGATAACCGTCTTCGCCCGTCAGAAGGTAACCTCGCTGGCCCGTTTCTGCGTCCTGAAGTTGTAAAAGCAGGTTTTTAAGGGAGACAATCGCGCGATGTGTTTCAACAATTTTCTGATTGGCAACACGTATACTTTGCGTGTTCAGATAGGCGACCAAACCACTTCCGACGAAAAAAAGAACGGCAGCAATCAAACCAATCAGTATGCCTGGCGCAAAACCAAACATGCCCATGAAAGGCCTGCGTTGGGTGGAATTCATAACTGGCTCACTGCAAGAGAAAAAGAAGGAGTGGAAGGCGCACGGCCCCTATCGAGCCAATTAACTATACATCGCACGAAATCACTTCTTTATCATCAGCAAACATGATTCTTGTCCCTAGGCACTACGCCAAAAAATAGCTTATATCGGGTACCGCGTCCGTGCACTAGTGGACTTAATGGGCCTTGGGTTCGACTTGCTTGCGGCGTTTTGACCGCTGTTCGCAGCTTGAACCCGTGTTCAGATAAATGTCCCGACTATTCCCCCGGCCAATGCCCGTATGCAAACGAGCTCATCTGGAATGCAGCCAAGTATCTAAGGTTGCCCGACCAACAGGTGAAATGCCGCAGCGAGCAGATCAGTCACCGTCCATTTCATTCCAAATGGTAAATCCGATAAGGCCAGTCATTGTGAAAACCATCGTGCCGTAGAACCAATAAAACCAAACCATTGTGCACCTCCAGCGATATAACGCTTTGCGTGAAAAAAGGTTCTTCAGCAATGTTCGAAGTTCGACTTCGCGGAGAAGTTAAGCTAAACATGGCGTCAAGCATGAAAAGCCATCTGGCATGAGCGGTTGCACTGATCAAGAGTGGAGTTCTCCCCATTTCACCGGACAAGTCGGCTAGTTTGATTTAACCCTGATGAACTGCCGAGGGGAAGCTATCTCGAGCGCAAAATGAGAATGTATTTGGTTGTAATCTTCGATCCATCCGTGGATGAGCGCGGAGCGCAGTTTCGGCGTCCGGTAGAGCTGATATGTGGATATAATCCCGCTTCGGGGTTTTAACGAAGGCTTCTGACATGCCGTTCGAGTGCGGGCTAGCCACTGGCGAAAGCAGGGCGTCAAATTGATCGCCTGAGCGAACAGCCTCGTGTTCCTTGCTGTGTAGGCCGAACCATTGTCGGAGAGACAACGTGGTCGAAAATCGCCTTAAATCGATTTAGATGCAGGACGGTCTATTGACCGAGGAAATGGCTCGGACCATCTAGGATCGATCTTTCTCGACCAAATTCAAGAAAAATAGAATGATGTTGTAAGGGATCGAGCGACTTCCAGCCGCCCGATCCGATTTTAAGATTCAAAGTTGTCCGGCTCAGATCGGACCGTTTTGTATTTAGTTTCGAAACATCTCTTCACATCAGCGGCGACCGTAAAATCAAAGTTTGACCACATCTTCCCTCGCCCATAGCCGGAGCTTGCGGCAAGATGCAACAAACTCCTTGGCTGCCTGTGCATTGTCGAGCGGAATAAGTCCTTCGTCCATTTCGGGTTCGATACCGGCCTTGGCAAGCAACGGCATTGCGCCTGCGGTAAAGCCAATGAACTTGCAGTGCGCGAACGCATCGGCAACAAAGTCCCGCGCTGTGGACTCGCCGATGAGCTGGTTGGCCGATTCTTCACACAACACAAGGGCTACAGCATCGAACAATACGGATGGACCGCCGTCAATCATATGGTCGGCCTCCATCCATTCGCCGCCGGAAGCTTCGAACCCTCCGACCGTTGGTGCGACCAACTCCACCATGGCACCTTCCTCATCGGCGGCGTGCCGGATACCCTTGAGTACCTGCGCATCCGTGCCATTGGCAACGAGCACTCCGATCTTTCTGCCCTTGAAGCTGCCGGGTCCGTTCTCAATAATGCTAAGTGCAGGAGACGGAGCAAGATCGTCACGCACGGGCACCATCGCATCCGCGGCCTTAGGCATCTTGCGGATGCCGAGCTTACCGGCGACCGTTTCCGCGAGGTTGGCATCGATGTTCAGCAAATGTGACACAATACGCTCGCGGATCACAGGTGTTTCCACCTTCGATAGCTCGAAGGTCAGTGCCATCGCAATATGCTTCTGTTCCGTCGCGGTCTGGCTCGAATAAAACTGACGCGCCTGGCTGTAATGGTCGGCGAAGCTCTCCGGTCGGAGGCGAACTTTCTGTCCGTCTTCCTGCGCGGCAAACGACCGGAACCCACGATTTGGGTCAGGCCTCGAGCCTTCGCCCCATGAATTAGGCTGGTAGTTTGCGCGTCCGACAGGATTGCGCATCGCCATATGGCCGTCCTGCTGGAAATGATGGAACGGACATTTAGGCGCGTTTATCGGAATATGGGTAAAGTTAGGACTACCAAGTCTCTTCAACTGCGTGTCGAGGTAAGAAAAATTCCGTCCCTGCAGCAATGGGTCGTTGGAGAAATCGATGCCGGGAGGGACGTTCTGCGTCATGAACGCAACCTGTTCCGTTTCGGCAAAAAAGTTGTCTGGCATACGATCAAGTACCAGCCGCCCGACTGGGATAGGCTTAATAATTTCTTCGGGAATGAGCTTTGTCGGATCGAGCACATCGAAATCGAAGCTGTCGGCGAAGTCCTGATCGAAGAGCTGGACGCACAGTTCCCATTCAGGGAAGTCGCCAGCTTGTATCGCAGTCCACAGATCGCGCCTGTGAAAGTCCGGATCCGCACCGTTGATTTTCACCGCCTCGTTCCAGACAACGGATTGGAGACCAAGTTTTGGCTTCCAGATGAATTTGACGAAAGTCGACTTGTCCTTGGCATTCACGAAGCGAAAGGTATGAACCCCAAACCCCTCCATGAAGCGGAAGGAGCGCGGAATTGCACGATCCGACATGACCCACATGATCATGTGCATGGATTCCGGTGTCAGACCGATGAAATCCCAGAAATTATCGTGTGCAGATTGCGCCTGAGGAAAAGCCCGGTCCGGTTCCTCCTTGACGGCATGAACCATATCGGGAAATCGAATGGCATCCTGGATGAAGAAGACAGGAATATTATTGCCTACGAGATCCCAGTTGCCTTCCTTGGTGTAAATCTTAACGGCGAAGCCGCGCACATCGCGAGCAAGATCGAACGACCCTTTCGATCCTGCGACGGTGGAAAACCGGACGAAAACTGGCATTTTTTCGCCAACCCGTTGAAAAATGTCGGCCCGCGTATATTCCTCAAGCGACTTCGTCGTCTCGAAATAGCCATGCGCGCCATAGCCTCGGGCATGGACAACGCGTTCAGGAATACGCTCGTGGTCGAAGTGAAAGATCTTTTCCCGAAAATGAAAATCCTCAATCAGCGTAGGACCTCGATCGCCGACCTTGAGCGTATTGAGGTCATCCGATACTGGCCCCCCTTGGGCGGTCGTCATGATTTGGGTCTTGTCGTCGGCGAGTTGATGAAGGTCTCCGCCTTGACCTGCGTCGAGCTTCTGATCATGAAGCTTGAGCGACTTCCGTCCATTTGTGGCCTTGTTGCTGGCTGACATGGCTGGCTCCAATTCTTTCGCGATCTATGTTCAAATGAAAAGGGTGCCACTCGGCACCCTTAGCTGATGATCACGCTGCTTTGGCGCGTTGGTTAGCTGACGCATCCGCAAGTTTCGTCAGATCACTGTCCGTCTTGGATTCCTCCTGCAGCGTCTGATCGAGTAGTTTTGCAGCATCGGTCATGCCAAGCTCCGTCGCCCACCGCTTCAATGTCCCATAACGTGTGATTTCGTAATGTTCGACCGCCTGTGCAGACGAAATCAGGCCGGCGTCAAGCGCCGCGGTATCCTTGAATTCCTCCATGATCTCTTCGCCTTCGGCGATAATTCCCTCGATCGCATCGCAAGTCTTGCCTCTTGCCGTCTTGCCCATGATTTCAAACACTTGGACGAGCCGTTCAACGTGGCCTTCAGTCTGTTCACGGTGCTTTTCGAAAGCCGCTTTCAAATCTTCTGACTGTGCCGCACGCTTCATTTTTGGCAGGGCTTTGAGAATTTTACGTTCAGCGTAGTAGATGTCCTTGAGAGTATCGTGGAACAAGTCTTCGAGATTTTTTTCCTTGGCCATAGTTCATCTCCTCTTATGAATTTTTTACGTCAAATCGCCGGTAAAATTCCGGTAGTAAGATGGTTTTGGCTGATAAGACAGGCAGGAAACTGGGTCTCTGCCTCTTCGAATAACGCAGTTTCGGAATTTAGGTTCCTCGGCCGGATAGCCACGGTTTCTAATCCGACAGAATCGTTTGATGAGATATCTGCGATTGACATTTGGGAGTCCCAACGCGCCTATTTATCCCGACCTTTACGTCGACGCCCGAGACCTCCGCGGCGGTAGCAAGAGCTATTACCAGTTGCTAGATGGTGCGAAAGAACTCAACGACCTGATCGAGCATAAAGGCATCTCCTTCGCGCTCGGAATATTTAAGGCTTGTTATCGGTTCGGCGAAAAGTCACGGCCAGTCGAATCTATGATTTGAACAAGATCATATACGTCGCACAGATACTTAGGGCTTTGGAGAAAAGGCGGGCGGCCTAAAAAAGAACCCCGCAGCGAAAACCGCGCGGGGTTAAGGCTACTGAGCCCTCTCTCCCAAGGGCAGTGAAAATTTATCCAATTGGGCAAAAAAGTAAATACTAGTCATTCGACCGATCCGGATAGGGTTCTTTTGGAAGTCTGATATTAGGATGGCCGGGCGAGTTTGTCTGCTCATGGGTAGGCTTTTCTTGATGATCGCTGGGTTCGACAGGAGAGGGATCAACGGCTTCTTTCTCCCGCACCAGCTCTGGATCTGACCAAGGATTTACAATTCGGGGTGTTTTCTTTGCTCTGTCTCTCATCGATATCTCCTGCTCGCACAGAGACGAACCCCGAATGGCCGTTGCGAACCATCCGGGGCGCGTGAGTTCGGTGTGCCCAAACTCAGCGGTCGCTCTCTTTGGGGAAGCGATGGTAAAACTATTTCTGATCAATTTTGTTCCTTAGAAAGGTAAGTCCCTGATTCTTGTGGGAGCTGCGCCCCAAGGCACCGCGCGCATATCGAAAAAAAGCCCCGCTTAATAGGCGGGGCAATTGGTGTCATTGCGATGGTATTAACCCGCGACTGGGTTATTTGTTCCTTCAGCTATGTCGGAATTGGTCCGCATTTCGCGTAGGTCGAGCCGAATAGTATATCTCTGATGCGCCAATCTGGCAGCAAGTTCACTTAGTCGAGACATGTCACGAAGTCCGTGTTCGTAGAGCATTAGGATACAGGATGCGAGTTCACTACCCGAATAGTTGCGGTCACTTTGTTCCAATAAGACAGCAGCGTTGGTGAAGCAGCTGCGTAGGAAGTCCACTTCAGCAGGCATATATATTCGGCTCGCTTCGTTGAAAAACGGCATGTCAGCCTCCTTATATTTAGAAGGCAAGCGTACTCTATTCAGAAATATTAGATATCTAATTATTATCACTAAATATTAATTTAAAATCGGACTCAAAAATAATGAACCCCGCCAGCCGTTTAGCTGACGGGGTATGCGCCTGCCGAAGCGAGCCACGCCGTTAACAGGCGCATGGGCATTGCTGGAATGAGCGACAGAACCAGCGAAGCAGGGGAATGTTCCAATATGGGGCTCCGGGGCTATTCCTCCGGGTCTGTTCCTGTCACGCCGCGGTGCATGTTCTCAGCAACTACCCTTATTGCGGTTGCCGCTTCCTCTTCGGACCATCCGGCTTCTACAGCGTCCTGGATGAGTTCGGGCACGCCGATCACCTGAGTGCGGGCTATGGCCGCAGTGACCTCCGCGTCTCTGGCGCCGGATACCACAGCTCGCTCGACCAGCTCCGCAATTCCTTGCGATACCGCTTCTTGGCAGTCGATTTCGCGTCTTGGATAGTCGCCGGGTTGTTTTGGTCCAAACATTCCTTCCTCCTCAGAATAAACTCGCCTATACTTCCTTGTTGTCATTGCTTGTCGTTAGGTCGACCAGATCGGCATCGGGCAGGGCTTTTGCATTTCCCTGGCTTCATTCCACGGAGCACGTAGCCATGTATCAATTTCTTCCGTGGTGCGGGGAATGACGGGCATTACCTTTGGATGAACCGGCCAGACAACACCATTTGCCTCGGTCGTAAGCAACGCAAAGATATCGATCTCTACAGGGCCTTCCTTCCGTTTTCGGATTGTCTTCCATCGTGTCCAAATTCCAGCAAACGCGGACAAGGGTTTTTCCTCGTTCAGAGCAGACCAGTGAGCGGGAAGCTTTCCTGTTCTCGTATCTCGGATTTTACCGTACTCAGAGAATGAGGTGGCTGGTACTACGCAACGATGCTCGACGCCGAACCATGACGGCCAATGCCCTGACTTGAGATTTCGTATATTGGTCACGCTAATGTCGACGTCAAATTTCAACTTCTCTGGAGGTGTGGGCATTCCCCAGCGGAGCAATGCCAGTTCAGGCTCGTCGCCTTTGATGTTTCGCAAAACTGGTGCTGGATAGTCTGGGAAGATATCCATGTGCGGATCGGTGCGGTTCGTCACGTCACCGAACTTCGGGAACAGACGGCGCATGGCCTCATGTGTTGTGGTGATGTTGTACAGATTGCACATGCACGCCTCCTTATCTCCTGACTATTCGTCGGCCCGGATTTGGGCGTGCGAAATCAGCCCGAAGATGAACGTGCCTCCGACGATGTTTCCAAAAAGCGTGGGAAGCCCGAATTTGAAGATGCTGTCGAAAGTGGAAACTTCGCCGATGAACAGCAAGAACAGCACCTCAATCGACCCGACTACGATATGGGTGAGATCACCGATTGCAATGAGATAGGTGATCAGGAAAATAAGAAAAATATGTCCTTGTTTGGTGCTGTGCAGCATCCAGACCAAAGTCGCAACCAGCCATCCAGACATGATGCCTTTGCTGAATAGCTCATTACTTGTGTTCTCCATAAGATGCTTGCCCATATCGGTAAATGTGCGCGTAACCTCATCGGAGAAGATGGGCATCAAGACTATGACGAGGGCGGCAATCGCTCCTCCGATCAGATTGCCCAAAAGAACGATGCTCCACAGCCTTATCATCATGAAAAAGTGAGACGCTGTCGGTTCTGTCATAAAAGGCAGAACCGGGGTGATCGTGTTTTCGGTGAACAATTGCTGGTTGGCGATGATCACGATTATAAAGCCCACGGTATAGCCGGCTGAACTGAGCAGAAAGAACAAGTTGCCGCCGGGAAGGTAGGCCTCCAGAATGCCCCGGGCGATCATCGAGGTACTCATCGAGATACCACCGGCGATTGCCGACCAGAACAGCGCCATCGCCTCTCTGTTCATTTCCTTTTCGCCTTCGCGGCGAATGAGTTCATGAATAGCTGCGGCTTTGGAGGGGAGACTTTCTTTCAGGACCTCCGCTGATTGGCCGTCTTCTTTCGGTTCAAGCATGAAGGCGTCTCCTCGTTGCGCCCTATTGTTGCGTCCTTTTTGGAACGCATCGGTGGGTATAAATTAACTAGGGCGCTTATTTTATGCGTCCATACGTCGATGGAACATCACTGCGATCAGACAGTTACCTTAGAGCCCGACTCAAAATTCTAACCTTGCGATACGGCGTGTCATTCGTCTGATGGATGATATGAACATCCAAGCCTCTGACGATGCAATCGAGGCCTCCCAATCTTTTGCCAACCGACGGCAGCGGTTAAGCCACGCAAAGGTCCGCTCAACGATCCACCTTTTGGGCAGGATTACAAAGCCTTTGGCCTGATCAGAGCGCTTGACGATTTCGATCGCGAGCGCTTCGATATGTGCTACAGCCGTTGTCAGCTTTTCGCCAGCATAGCCGCCATCGACGAAGAGTCTCTTCACGGAGGGATAGTTCGCGCGGGTTCGCTCGATCAGATCCGGCGCGCCGTCCCGGTCTTGAACATCGGCACCATGCACGATGCCTTCCAGCATATTGCCGATCATATCGGCTGCGATATGGCGCTTGCGCCCTTTTATCTTTTTACCTGCATCATAGCCTCGTGGACCGCCAGCTTCCGTCGTCTTGACCGACTGGCTATCAATAATAGCGGCTGTCGGCTCCGCCTTGCGACCTTCCGCCAGGCGTGTCACCGCAACCAGCATCTCATTGATAAGATCAAGCAATCCGCTGTCTCGCATCCGGTAAAAATGGTACTGCACCGTCGTAAACGGCGGAAATTCCTTCGGTAATTGCGCCCATTGGCAGCCGGTTGTCGCGATGTATTGGATTGCGTTCCACAACGTGCGGGAATCGTGCTCGCGCGGACGACCGACTTTGCTCATCGGCTGTAAAAGCGGCGCAATGATAGTCCACTCATCGTCCGTGCAATCGCTTGCGTAACGCAAGCCTCGTCTGGCATAGTCACGCCGAGCGGTTTCAGTCCAGGCCATGTGATCCTCCGTAGTCTTGGTAAACCACAGAGAATCATAAACTCCTGAAATCGCTCAGCTTAATTTTCGGTTCGGCTCTTAGACGATTGAACATGACGAGGAGCCGGTCGAATGAAATGGATAGCTGCAGCAGTTGGCTTCGTGATCATGTCCAGCGCGTCATTTGCGCAAGGATCTGGAGCGCCATCGCAATCTGGTGGGCAGGAACCTGAAGTGCCAGGCAATTCTCCAGCAGCACCGGGCCAGCCACCATCCGATCCTGACAGCACCCAAGTCCCGCCGTCGCAAAAGCAAGATCAGATACAGAAGCCGAAGATAGACGCATGTTCTCCTGGGCAGGAAGCAAAAACTGCGTTGAAAAACAGCGTGGCACCAAGTAGCGCTTATTTGCGCCGTCCAACCAAGGCGTCTTCGCCTTCCTGATTATGCTCGCGGCAGAACCAGAGTTGGACAGTAGCGGTCTTGTAGCTGATCGATCCCCACGCTTTGCAATCCTTCGGCTCGCAGTAGTGTTGGAATAACTTGTTGCTTTTGGCGCTGGCAGTACTGTCGGTCTTGCATCCAGTCATTTTCTATCTCGGTGGTTTTATATCCCTCAAGCCTTTCCTGGATCGGGTAGGAGGGCATTTTAGGCCCTCCTACCACACCACCGTACGTACGGTTCCGTATACGGCGGTTCATGAAGCGTAGTATAGGCGTCGGTGTTCCTTCAGGAACGAGATCAGCCCGATTTTGGTGAAGTAGGCATTCGGTAGGGCTTCGTGCATGTGTGAGGTTCTGGCATTCCACCATGGTCCCCGGCCATTGCTGGCACTTATCCATGCACGCTCCTTCTTTATGCCTCGTTGCATCAGGTTTCTTGCGCGCGCGGCTGGTTTCGTCCATTGCCGCCACAGGGTAGCCCGCAGCTTGCGGTGAACCCATCCATCCATTTCCTCGAACGTCCCCTTCACGTCAGCCAGCTTAAAGTAAGCTGTCCAGCCGCGCAGGATCGGCGCTAGGTCCTTGATGGTGGCGTCAATGGCCCGGCCACGCCCAGCCCGGAACTGGGCTTTCAGTTTGCCACGAAGACGCTTCACACTTTGTACCGCCACCTTGAGGCGGGGCATACGGTGGAACGTCATCGTATAACCCAAAAAGACCCGGTTCCATGGATGGTCAACAGCACTTTTGGTGGCGTTGACCTTCAGCTTCAGTCTCCTTCCAAGGAAGGCGGTGAGCGAAGCCATCACCCGTTGACCGGCACGTATTGACCGCACATAGATATTACAGTCGTCGGCGTAGCGGCAGAAGCGATGTCCGCGCTGTTCCAGTTCCTTGTCCAGATCGTCGAGCAGGACGTTCGATAATAGCGGAGACAGGGGACCGCCCTGCGGCGTTCCCTCGCTTCGCATTGTCGTCATCCCGCCCATCATCAACCCGGCTTGCAGATAACGGCGGATCAACCGCAGCACCCGTTTGTCGTAGACCTTGCGTGCCACTCGTGCCATCAGCACATCGTGGTTTACCCGGTCGAAGAACTTCTCCAGATCAAGATCAACCACAACGCGGTAACCGTCGGCCACATAGGACCGTGCGGCAAGGATCGCATCATGGGCACTCCGCTCCGGCCTAAAGCCGAAAGAGGAATTGGAGAAGCCTGGGTCGAAGATCGGCATCAGCACCTGATGTATCGCCTGCTGGATGAGGCGGTCGAGAACCGTGGGAATGCCAAGAAGGCGTTTCCCGCCGCCGGGCTTGGGGATTTCCACCCCGCGCACCGGCGCTGGCTCATACCGACCCGCCAGCAGGTCTTCCCTGATGCGCGGCCAATGCGATACGAGATGCTGCTTCAGGTCGCCAACGCTCATCTTGTCGATGCCCGCCGCTCCCTTGTTCGACACCACGCGGTGTAAGGCCGCTATCATGTTATCGCGACTGACGATCATTTCCATCAGTTGCATCGCGTCCTTCGGTTGTGAGTTGGACGATCCTGCCGTGACGTTTGATGCGCCCAAGGCATCCTCTCGCAGCTTCCGGCCACTACCTTCCGCATGGGCATGGGGCGTTTCAGCTCCATTATCTGCATCTGCTGTCGTCATCGAAAGATCGTTCTCCATCCGACACTTCATGTTCAGCCCTTCGCCGTCCGGTACGGCTACTACGGCATCTGCTGACTTCTGCCGCCCTATTCCGTCGCTTCTCAGCGGCGGTAGCACACCGTTGCCGGTGGCGAGGCGACAGATCTCCCGAGGTAAGACGCGTGACCTTCATGCCATATACCTGTCGCATCTACAGCCGCATCATCCGGGTGATATCGGGCTTTGGGTAAATGGGCCCCCTTGCCCTGATGCGACTGCCTCTTATGCGCTTCCTGTTCGTCAGGCCGGCACTTTGCTTACAGCTTCCTTCAGACCCCGCCTTACGACAACGCCCTTGCTGTTCGGCTAACGGTTCCCATCACCAGGGCCCGTAGAGGACTTTCACCTCCAAGTCATCGAACGGATACCATCCCGGTCGAGCGATGCTTGAGCACCACGCGCCATGCTCGGCGCACCCATTAAGCATCTGAACCAGATGCGTGCGATGCCATTCGGTAAGTAAAAGAACGACCTGGAATGGGTATTCCTTGCTGATCAGCGTCTTGGACGGCTGGCACGTGAACGATTTCTTCAACAAGGCGTCGCGAATATAGCGTTTTAATTCGTAACCCGTCACCGTCGACCCATAGATAGGAACTGAGGATTGGCGTGACTTTCAAACGAAAGACTTAAACACTTCGTTGGAACAAATTTGGGCCCCTCCTGTTTGGAAGAGCTATTTCCGCTTTGGGCTCGCGCCTATCTGCATCGATCTTCTCGCGCAGTTGGCTCAAATCGCTGCCAAAATAATGCAAGCCCGAAAACTTGCTGTCGTCACGTCGTTTCATCCAGTCGGGATGATAGATATATTGCTTTCTGTCACGCGCATCACGGCCTGTTGCCTGTATATGCCCATATTCGCTCTGACATATCCAAACGTCCTTCCAAGCAGGTGGAATGGAAAGGGCCGCAATGCGCGCTTTATTCGCCGCACTAACAGCACGTTTTTGGCTATCGACACAGCGAAAACCTTTGCCACAGCGAATACGCTTCAGCCCAGGTTCGGCATCACTGGTATGAATCAGGCGTGAACGGACCGTTGATTTCTTCGCCAATGCGATCCCCGATTTTTCTGTCGTGATTTTATCGGTGAGATAACACCCCAAAGGGGTTGTGTCGCAAATTTTCAGCGGGTTAAAGGCAGGCGTATCTCCGGGCGCAATTATGCTGCGAGTTCCGCAAAGACCATGAATGGTGAACAATTGTCGTTTGCGAATTGCCTCTTGCGGATCATATGCGCAACTTCGATACCCGCGATTGTCGCTGCGGCTGAATGAAATGCCTTGAACCCCAACATCTGATTGGTAATCCGCTTGATGAAACGATGGTCCTGTTCAAGAATATTGTTGAGATATTTGATCTGCCGGATTTCAATCATCTTGCTGTAACCTGTGATTTTAAGGATTGTATTTACAGCTTGGGCTCCCGCCAGATTGGCGCCGCTTTTATCAATGACAATCTTGTCTGGAACACCGTTGGCTGCGATGGCTTTCTTGAAGAAACGTCGTGCAGAACCGAGATTTCGGCGTACGGAGAGCATGAAATCAAGCGTTTGTCCGTCACGATCAACGGCCCGGTACAAATATGTCCATTTGCCTTTGACCTTTAGATAGGTTTCGTCAACACGCCATGAGCCAAGCGTTCGACGCTTACGTCTCTGTGCCTGATCTGCAATCTGTGGCGCGTAACGGACAACCCAGCGGTTCAATGTTGCATGGTCAACGTTCACGCCACGTTCGGCCATGATTTCTTGAAGGTCACGATAGGAAACGGAATAACGAACATAGAAGAACACCGCATAAAGGATGACATTTTTGGGGAAATGAGACCCTTTGAAATCGATCGCCATACCCAGTCACCTCGCCCAATTATGCGCACCGAAGCGACAATAACGCAGCAGAAGTGAAAAATTCGCGACAGAACCATCGCGAAAAGGCCGGATTTCATTTTCGACGGCATGACGCGCATCGCCTTCCCCTATCACCATCCCGGCGGCGAAGGCAGCGAGCGCCGGAGAGAGCCCGGCGGATGCTGCGGCGATAGCAGAGCCGAGTGCGATCGCGAGCGCGAGAAGCTGTGCAAGCTCTGGGTCGCCAGAGGCTGCAATCCACTTGGCGATCACCTGCAAAGGTCCCCGCGCGATGAAGAGAAGAGCGACCAGCGCCACGGCTCCAAAAATTACGGTAATCGCTCCGAATCCTTCGGCGGCGCCGTTCGATGCATCGTGCAACAACAGGAATGCCACTGCGGCAACATCCTGAAACAGAAGTACGGCGATCGCCATGCGCCCCTGCAGCGATCCAAGGGCGTTCACGCTCGCCAACACCTTGAGGCATAGCGCGGTGGATGACATCGCGACGGCTCCGCCGACGAGGATCGCGGGGATGATGTCAAGCCCGAACAGATAGATTGTCACCGCGGAAACGAGGATCGTCGTGACGGCAACCTGCCCCAGGCCGAGACCGAAAACGTGACGCTTGAGAGACGCGAGTTTCTCGAAGGAGAACTCCAAGCCGAGCGCAAACAACAACAGAATCACCCCAAGTTCCCCGATGGCGGTCAGGGCGGCGCTCTCTGAAATCAGACCGAAACCCGACGATCCGATCAATAGCCCCGTGAGAATGTAGCCCACAAGGCTTGGAATGCCAAAGCGTGCGCAGATCGTCACGAGCACAAATGCTGCGACAACAAGAAGAGCGCCACTTTCAAGAAAGCCGGTCGTGCCGTGCAAATCGATTACTTTCCACTTTTCTGCAAGCGATGGCCAAGGTCGACAATCAGCCTCGTGACTGAGAGCGCACCCAGGCCGCTATTTGCGAAGCCGTCATTGCGCCGCTGGTTCTGCCAACCTCGCGGCCAGCCTTGAACAGGATCATGGTGGGAATGCTGCGGATTCCGTACCGACCCGCAATCTGTTGTTCCGCCTCCGTATCGAGCTTGCCGAGGCGGACATGCGGCTCCAGTGAACGTGCGGCGGCTTCGAACTGGGGCGCCATCATCTTGCATGGCCCGCACCATTCTGCCCAGAAATCAACGAGCAATGGCAGTTCGGCGCTGGCGTGACGGTCGAAATTGGATGTAGTGAGGATGACCGGCTTTCCCTGGAAGAGCTGAGCCCCACAGCGGCCGCACTTTGGATCGTCGGTCAGGCGCTCTTCGGGCACACGGTTGGTGGTGTTGCACTGCGGGCATGTAAGTGTCGGCATCGCTTTTCTCCAATTGAATTGCCGTCCTGAATGACGCGGCGCTTCTTTCTGCCCCGCAGTCATAGGAGCTATTGTCTGCGTGTTTCCCTCTGTCGTGGCTTTGGAAGGTATTCGACGCCGCCACCCTGGCGCCGCAGGGGCTGCGGATAGAGCGTCATGAGCTCCAGGATCTCGTTGGGCATGTCGGTGCTCACCGGCAGTCCCATGCTCTGCGCCTCTTCGGCGAAGATGGGGTAATCGTGGGTCCAGGTTCCGGTCGCAAGCTTTTCGGCCAGCGACCGGGCGCGGTCCTGGTCCGTGTTTTCCGCGAGCAGCTGCAAAGCCATGGTCTGAACCTGGGTGATCGCCTTGCGGCCGATGTCGGCCATGACCAGCGTCTGGTCATCGACCTCGGCGATCGGCTTCTCCTCGGCAACCTTGATGATTGAAGCCGCCGGCATGCCGCCGAGCTGGGGGTCGATCGGGCCGAGCACAGAATGGCGACACATCACGATCTCGTCGGCCGCAATGGCGATCAGGGTCCCGCCTGACATTGCATAATGCGGCACGAAGACCGTCACCTTGCCCTTGTGCCCCTGGATCGCTTGGGCGATCTGGGTCGCCGCCAGCACGAGGCCGCCAGGCGTATGGAGCACGATGTCGAGAGGAACCTCGTCGCCGGTCATCTGGATGGCGCGCAGGACCTCCTCCGAGTCGTTGACGTCGATGTAGCGCATGAGGGGAAAGCCCAAGAGGTTCATGGTCTCTTGGCGATGGATCAGCAGAATGACGCGGCTGCCGCGCTTCTTCTCGATCTGCGCGATCTTTCGCGTGCGCATCGCTTCGAGATACCGCCGCAGCAGCACGGGCTGTAGCGCCGACACGATGAAGAAAAGCCAGAAGACTTGCATCACGTCCATGGACCTTGTTCTCCTTTCCGGCGTCCATCCGGCAGGAAGCCGTAGACGCCTTCGTCCCGATAGTACTGGCGATAGGCTGCGCTCGGCCTGCGCAACAGTGGCGTGATGAGCCAGCCGGCGACGAAGCCGCCGATATGCGCCCACCAGGCGTCCCGCCCGATGCCTGGACACCCAATGAGAAGAAGCCCGGTACGAGCTGCATGAAGAACCAGATTAGGGCGAACGCGATTGCCCGCACTTCGAAGAACAACGGTATGAACACGATGGGCACCATCACGACCAGCCGGGCCGCCGGGAACATCCGCGCGTAACACCCGATCACGCCAGCGATTGCGCCGGATGCACCGAGCGCGGGCACGGCCGAGTCGGGATTGGCGAGCGCATGGGCCAGCCCGGCCGCCACGCCGCAGAACAGGTAGAACAGGATGAACCGCCCGGGGCCGAGACGGTCCTCGACCGCGGGACCGAAAATCCAGAGTGTCCACATGTTGAGGATGAGGTGCAGCCACCCCCCGTGCAGGAACATATTCGTCAGGAAGGGAGTCCAATCAGAGGGGGCGACAAGACTGAGCTGCCCGAAGAAGCGCGATGGCACAAGCGCGAACTCGAACAGGAACCGATCCAGCAGGCGCTGGGGCAGGCTGATCTGGTAGAGGAACGCGAGGACGTTCACCCCTAAGAGTGCCCAGACGATGACGGGAGGATATCTCCGCGCGACGGTGTCGAGATAGGGAAACAAGTGCTCCGTGCCTGCTTCAGTTTAAAGTTCGAGTCACGGTTTCTTCGCCGCCACGGTAACACCTGTCCATGCCGGCGGATCGGATGCGGGGAAGGACTCGAGGCTCGCTTCGAGCACGGGATCGAGCTCTGTGTGCTCGGGTGCGGCCAGGTCCACTGCGCCGTCTCGTTCCACTGCCGGTTTCAGGCTGTGGCCCGACCTTCCCGGCCTCTGCCGAGCGTCGATACGAAACGCCCCCGGTGCGTCAGCGCCCTTATAGAGCTTATGTCTCTCGGCCCCCCGCCAGCGACTATTTTGCGCACGTCCCGGCGCCTCTTCGCGAACAATGTAGGTCCAATCGTTATGCTCTGCAAAGGCGATCGCGCTTTGCCGATCAGGAAATCGAAGCCGTATCGGGCGATAGGGATCGTCGCTGGACGTATAGCCCATCAGCGGTTCAATCCGAAGCGCCCGTGATGGTTCAAACTCGAGGATCCAGTGGTTCGGCCGGGGTGCGGAGGTCATCACAGAGCGCGCCGGCCGGTAGATAATGGCCGTGGGAACGTCCCACGACCACATGTTGGTCCCCGGCACCTTCGGTAGAAACGGAGGCCGATTATGTCCGCGCATTGGTGTTCTCCTTTTGATGTAGTTCCCTTTCGGAACCACCGTGTTCAATCCGGTCGAGATGTTGCATACGGTTCGAGTTTCGAAGAATGGCTTCGCGCGTTGTACGCACGTTCCCGGCAGCAATCTCTTCGAGAATATCTCTGCGCATAGCAGAGGTCATTTCTGCGACAGCTTTCATGATATTTGATCCGTCTTCTGAATTCAGTTTTCCGTCCCGCAGACCCGAAATGAGGGTGTCAAGGACATTCTCGAAAGAGGCGATGACGTCAGCACTACCCAATACTGCCAACTTGTGGCTGAGGACGCGCAATTCATTGATCAGGTCGTCGTTGTGCAGAGCGACTTCCACGATCTGGGCGACCGTCTCGATGCAGGCCATGTAAATATCATTTTTCTGCTGCAGGATGATGACCTGTCCTTCCTTGCGGAGCTCCAGCTCAGTTTGCCTGTTGAGCAAAGCAGCTGTCAGATAGATTGTCGCAACTGCTCCGAGAAACACCAGCACTACTTCCCGGGCGAACGGTACAGGTTCGCTCTCGACGAACATCTCGCGAAAAGCGAGATATCCTGCTCCCACAAGGGCGATGGAGAAAAGCATATAAGCCAGGTCGTGAGCTCTATACATGGAACGCCTATGTACAAATTGTTTGCTGATGTTAGAGGGACTGCCATCATTCATCTCTGCAATCTCCCGTAGGTTGATTCGGGAGATTGTGCGCCGCCGTCACTTCTATTGGCATGTGCCGCAAGAAAACAGGCGTCGGCCCGGACCCGAAGGGATTGAAGCCGACGCGCAAACATCGCTCGAAGATCGTTTCATCCCAACGAGTGAGATCATCGTCTTCGTCGCCAACGGATCGGTCGTGTTCGGTCGCCACGCTCACGCTTCACTGGGTTTGTTCATCATGTCACCGGAGATGGGGCCATCGGATCTACGAGCCTTGCGAAGCCGGAGGCCGAGCAACACCATCGTCACGCCGAAGAAGGCAGCGTAGAAACCGAGAAGCCAACCAAGCGCAAGAAAGGTCTCGACCGGGCGGCTGAGCAACAGCCAGATTACCGCTACGCTCAGGGCAACGGAGAGAAGACCGCTGAGAATGAGCCAGATTTCGCCTTTGATTTCCTTGCGCAGTCGGATCGCAGCGACGATTTCGAAGATGCCGGAGAACGCTGACCAGAAAGCGATGCTCGCCCAGAGGAAGGTGGCCAGTACCAGTGTGGCGACGAAGGGCGAGACCGCCACAACGACACCGGTCGCAATTCCAAGGATGCCGCTGAACATCAGCCAGCCCCAACGTTCGCCCTTGCGGAGGTGCCGTACGGCGGCAATTAGTCCGAACACACCGTCGGCAAAAGAGAATGCGCCGAAGACGAGCGTCAAAGCAAGGAGCGACTCTGCCGGCATGATGAATGCCAGCACTGCAATCAAAAGCGCGAGAACGCCGCGCAGCACGAATGCCCACCAGTTCTCGGAGAGGCTGCAAAGAAAATCCGCGCGGCCATGCACACTTCGTTTCGCGTCAGTGTTCATTTCTTCTGTTCCTCCTTGAAATTTGAGAAGTTTTCTCGAGCCGAGTTGCGACGGCATTTTCTACACTCACTACCGAGCGCGCCGGCCGGTTGATGATAACCGTCGGCACGTCCCAGGACCTCATGTCGATCCCCGGCATCTTCGGTTGCAGGGGAGGACGATTATGTCCGCGCGTCATGACGCTTCTCCCTTCACGTCGCCCAGGAGACCCCTCTCGATCCGATCCCGGTGCTGGAGCGGCTGCGGAATGCGCGACGGCTCTCTGACCGTCCCGGCGATGTCAGCCGGGTATCCGGACGCATGCATCTTCTCACGAATTTGCGCGCGTGCAGATTCGGCAACACGTCGGACGTCTTCTTCCGGAATGCCGAGGATGTGGGAGACGTTCTCCGCCGTGTCTTTCTCCAGTTCGAGCCGCAGCAGCACCCTGCGCCAGAGCGACGGCAGCGCCGCGATGGCCCGGTGTAGCGCCAGTGCCTCTTCGCGCCGCGCCGCTTCGGCCTCAGGATCGGCGGCGGAGCTGTCGGCCACAAGGTCTTCCAGACGTGGGACATCATCGGGCTGATAAAACTCGAACATCTCCTGGTCGGCCTCAGTCGGATCTTGCGCCGGGGCCTCGGGCGCGGCGTCGAGAGAGGCGGCGCTGTCGGGCAGAGCATGGCTGGCCTCCCGTGCTGAAGCGTCGATGGTCTCGAAGGCCAGCCGCGTCAGCCAGTCGCCGGTCGAAAACTTTGCGGGCCGCTGCTCGAACCGCTCGAGGCCTTTCAGAATCGTCGTATCAACCAGATCGCCGACATTGAGAAGGCCTTCGCGAACCGACCCGTTGGCTTCCAAATAGATCAGCTCGCGCCTCACGGTGTCGTAGACCGCATCGAGATTATTTTCGATAAGGCCAAAATAGAGCGTGCGCCGTTCGGCCTCGGCTCTGTCCCGTGCGGGCGGCAGCAGCGCTTTGATCCGGGCGCGACGTGCGGGGCGCTTCCACTGCGGCTCGCCTTTCAGGAGCGCGACCTTGCGATCGACACGGCGGCGTAGATCGGCGAAAGCCTTGCGTAGAACAGGTTCGATCTCGAATCCATCTTCCTGCGCCGCGATCACCCCTGAGGGCAGTTGCAGGCGCAAGCTGACGTGGATGCGCTTCTTCCCGTTCGTCTGCGAGGCAACGATCTCAAGCCTGACCAGCCCGTCGCGGAAACGTACAAGATGCGGTTCAAGTTGTCGCACCTCTTCCTCGATAACTTCAGGCGCGCGCTGTTGCCCGTGCCGGTCAAGATTGCGAAATGCTCTGATGACTTTCATGCCGTGGATCCTTCCTGTAACCCTCCGACGAAATGGCCCGGCGCGACCGTCGTCGCGCCGGCCAGTCCTTCACGACGTCACCCGGTAGACTTATCGTCCTTAGACTGCTCCTTATCCTTGGCGTCGACCGGGACATCGGGCGTCGGAGCGTCCGCCTTGTTTTCGGCAACTTCGCTGGACTCGTCGATCCCGGCCTCGGCCTGATCGTCCGGGCTGTCGTCACCGGTTTGCTTTGCGATCTTTTCGAACACGACCTTCTGTTCGTCCGCTGACCAAGCGACGCGGACCTTGTCCCCATCCTCGATCCGCCCCGAGAGCATTTCGCGAGCCAACTCGGTCTCCAACTCCGACCGGATCAGCCGGCGCAGCTCGCGGGCGCCGAATTCGGGACGGAAGCCGACCGAGCCGAAGTGATCCACGACGCTCACATCGAATTCGAGTTCGACACCCTGGGTAAGGGCGGTCCGCTTCACCCGGTTGAGCTGCAACTCGACGATCTGGCGGATCTCCGACTGGTTCAGCGAATGAAAGACGATGATCTCGTCGATCCGATTGATGAACTCTGGCCGGAAATGACCGCGCAACACCTCCATCAGTTCGGATTTCTGCTTGGCCTCGTCGAACTCCCTGCTGCCGCGTTTCGTGAGGTTGCGCTGGATGATGTCCGAACCGAGGTTCGAGGTTGCGATGATGATGGTGTTGGTGAAGTCCACCACGCGGCCCTTGCCGTCGGTCAGGCGGCCGTCGTCGAATACCTGCAACAGGATGTTGTAGACATCCGGGTGTGCCTTCTCAATCTCGTCGAGCAGCACCACCGAATAGGGCCGGCGGCGGACCTTTTCGGTCAGCTGCCCCCCCTCGTCATAGCCGACGTAGCCCGGAGGCGCGCCGACGAGCCGTGCCACCGCGTGACGCTCTCCATATTCCGACATGTCGATACGGATCATCGCGTCCTGATCGCCGAAGATCACCTCGGCGAGCGTCTTGGCCAGTTCCGTCTTGCCAACCCCGGTCGGTCCGAGGAACAGGAAGGTCGCGGTCGGACCGGAACCTTCGCGCAGACCCGCACGCGCAAGGCGCACCGCATCGGCCACGGCGCGGATCGCTTCTTCCTGGCCGATGACGCGCTCGTGCAGCTTCTCCTCGAGCTTGAGGAGCTTGTCCTTCTCCTCGGCGGTCAGCTCCGTGACCGGAACACCGGTGATCTTGGAGACGATCTGCGCGACATGATCGGCGCGCACCTCGGCGGTCGCCGAAGCCTGGTCGCGCTTCCAGATCTCCAGAAGCTCGTCAAGCTCCTTCTGCTTCTGCTCGAGTTCCTTCTTCAGTTCCGCTGCCCGGTCGAATTGCTTGCGGGCTGCGGCATAGTCCTGCTCGCGCTTGATCTGCGCGGCTTCGGCCTCCAGCTCCTGGACGTCCACAGGGCGCGCCGTGGCGCTGATCTTCACCCGAGCGGCTGCCTGATCGATCAGGTCGATCGCCTTGTCGGGCATGAAGCGGCCAGTGATGTAGCGATCAGAAAGCTCGGCCGCCGCGACGATGGCCTCGTCGGTGATCGTCACCTTGTGGTGCGCCTCCAGCGTGTCGCGCAGGCCGCGCAGGATCATGATGACCTGAGCTACCGTGGGTTCCTCGACATAAACCGGCTGGAACCGTCGCTCGAGCGCCGCGTCCTTCTCGATGTATTTCTGGTACTCGTTGAGCGTCGTCGCACCGATCAGGTTCAGCTCGCCCCGCGCCAGCGCCGGCTTGAAGGTGTTGGCGATGTCGAGACCACCTTCGCCACCGCCCTGGCCGGCGCCGACGATGGTGTGGATCTCGTCGATGAACAGGATCAGGCTGTCCTTCTCCTCGGTGATCTCCTTGAGGATCTTCTGGACTCGCTCCTCGAACTCGCCGCGATACTTCGACCCGGCCACCATCGAGTTGATGTTGAGCTCGACCAGCCGCTTGTCGCGCAGCGCCTCGGGCACTTCGCCCGCGACGATCCGTTGTGCAAGTCCCTCGACGATGGCGGTCTTGCCCACGCCGGGCTCGCCGATCAGCACCGGGTTGTTCTTTTTCCGGCGGGCGAGCACTTCGATCGTCGTCTCGATCTCGCGGGCGCGGCCGATGACGGGGTCGAGCTTGCCCTCGCGGGCGAGCTTCGTCAGGTCACGGCTGAACTGGTCGAGATCGGGCGTGCTGGAAGGCGCCTCCACGCGGCCCTCCTCGGCACCCTTGCCCACGACCTTGGTCACCTGCTGGCGCAGCGCCTGCGGCGTCAATCCGTATTTGCGCAGGATCGACGCGGCCAGGCCTTCACCTTCCTCGGCAAGGCCGATCAGCAGGTGCTCGGGACCGACATAGGAATGGCCGAGTTCGTTCGAGGCGATGAAGGCCCGGTTCAGCGCGTCCTTCAGGCGAGGACTGACGCCGATTTCGCCCTCCGTCCTGGCCTCTCCACGCTTCGCTTCCTTCTCAACCTGGCGCCGCAGGTCGTCCACATCGACCTTGAACTGTTCCAGGATCGTTTTGACGACGTCGGACGAGGTCAGTGCCAGAAGCAGATGTTCGGTATCGACCTCGCTGCGCCCGAATTCTCCAGCCTTCTGTGCGGCATCCTGCAATAGTTTGTTGCCCTGTTCGCTCAGCCGATCGGCGATGGTGCGTCCGCCGCCGCGCCGCGATCCGCGGCGCGGCGCTTCCTCCCCGAAGGTGGCATCCACGACGTCGTCCTCACCCGCGCCCGTGGCGCCCAGTGCGCCACCCCGCAGCGGGCTGTCGCTGAACAGGCTGCCGAACCCGCTATCGCCGAAGAATTCGTCAAAAAGGGAATGTCGTCCGAACAGGGACTCCAGCGGCGATGCGCTGCGGCCCGACCGGCGCACCATTTCGCGGTAGTGCTGATCGCACAGCTCCATGTTCTGAACTTTGCCGTTCACCGAGGCGCGCACGCGCGCCGTCGCCGGGCGACCGCAAATATCGCAAGCTCCGTTTGCCATTTTTCCTCTCCGTTTCTTTATCCAGTCAGGGTTGTCCGCCGATCATCTGCGTCAGTGACGGTGTCACGCAGCGACCGCTTCCGTTCTTTTCACCTTGGCCCCAATTGCCACCAGATCGGGCTCGTCCAGTGTCTCCCGTTGCAGGAGATCCTGCGCCGATTGCTCGAGCAGCGCCCGGTTGGCTTCGAGAAGCGAGAGGGTGCGCTTGAACACGCCATCCACGATGTCGCGCACCTTCGCGTCCATCCGCTCGGCAGTGGCCTCGCCGTAGCGGCGGTTCAGCCACGACGACTGGTCACCGGTGCCGAGAAAGCCTGGCCGATCGGTGTCGTAGCTGACATGCCCGAGGTCTTCGTCCATCCCGTACCGCGCGACCATGGCGCGGGCGATATCGGTGGCCTTGACCAGATCGTCCGCCGCCCCGGTCGAGAGGTGGTCGTAGACGATCTTCTCGGCCGCGCGCCCGCCCAGCAGCACGGCGATCTTGTTCTCCAGCTCGTCGCGGGTCATCAGGAAGCGGTCCTCGGTCGGCCGCTGGATGGTGTAGCCGAGCGCGCCGATGCCGCGCGGTATGATCGAGACCTTGTGCACCGGATCCACCCCCGGCAGAGCCATCGCGACCAGCGCGTGCCCCATCTCGTGGTGCGCCACGATCTCGCGTTCGCGCGGATTGAGCACGCGGTTCTTCTTTTCCAACCCTGCGATGATGCGCTCGACGGCATTGTTGAAGTCGTCCATCGTCACCGCATCAGCCTTGCGGCGCGTGGCGAGCAATGCTGCCTCGTTGACGAGATTGGCGAGGTCCGCCCCGGAAAAGCCGGGAGTAAGCGCTGCGACCTTCTCGGCATCGACGTCCGGGGCGAGCTTCACCTTTTTCATGTGAACGCCGAGAATCTGCACACGTCCCTTCTTATCCGGCCGATCCACCAGCACCTGCCGGTCGAAGCGTCCCGCACGCAGCAGCGCGGGGTCGAGGATCTCTGGTCGGTTGGTGGCGGCCAGGAGCACGATGCCCACCGAAGGGTCGAAGCCGTCGAGCTCGGTCAGAAGCTGGTTCAGCGTCTGCTCACGCTCATCGTGGCCGCCAGCGATCTGGCCGGAGGAGCGCGCCCGCCCGAGAGCGTCGAGTTCGTCGATGAAGATGATCGCCGGCGCGGATTTCCGAGCCTGCTCGAAGAGGTCGCGCACCCGCGCGGCACCGACGCCCACGAACATCTCGACGAACTCGGAGCCCGAGATCGAAAAGAAGGTCACGCCGGCCTCGCCTGCCACTGCGCGCGCTAGAAGCGTCTTGCCGGTGCCCGGCGGCCCGACAAGCAATATGCCTTTGGGGATATGTGCGCCCAGCTTTCCGTATTCGGCGGGGTTCCTGAGGAACTCTACGACCTCCTCGAGCTCGGCCTTGGCCTCGTCCACACCGGCCACGTCGGCGAAGCTGACGCCGGTTTCTTTTTCCATGTAAACCTTGGCCTTGCTGCGGCCGACCTGCATGAACCCGCCGAAACCCTGTTTGTCGGCGAACTTACGGAACAGCAGCATCCAGATTCCGAAGAAGACAAGCGCTGGCGCCACCCAGGAAATCAGCGTGCCGAGAAAGGTGTTCTGAGGAACGCCCGTGATCTCGACGCCGGAGCGGTCGATCCGCTGCAGGATCGCGGGATCCACGACCGTGGTGACGAACTGGCTCTTGCCGTCGACGGGGTCGGTGAAGGTGCCGGTGATGGTGTCCGCGCCGACCGCGACGGACGCGACCCTGCCATCCTCGAGATAGCTCTCGAACTGGCTGTAGCTGATCGGTGCGACGGATTGCCAGCCGGCGATCAGGTTCTGGATGAAAAGCACGGCTATGAAAGCCACCACCCAGTACCAGATGTTATATTCGGTCTTCCTTTCCATGCCGCTTGTCCCTTTCACTGGCGCCCGAGCCGCGCTCTGATCCGCTCGAGCAGCGCCAGCAGGATGCGCCTTTCGTCTGCCGACAGATCCTGCAGGATTTCATGTTCGAGCGCCGATTGCCGCGGCGCGAGTTCCTCCAGCATCGCCCGGGCCTTCGACGTTGCGGTGACGATCTGCGACCGCCTGTCGTCGAGCGAGGGCGACCGCTCGACCCAGCCGCCCCGGACCATGCGATCGACGAGCTGGCCCGCAGTGGCCGGGCCGACCTCAAGTCGGTCGGCCAGATCGCCGATGGTCAGCCCGGGCGCATCCTCGACATGCGCCGCCGCCATCCAGGACAGGCGGGTCAGGCCGCTGTCGCGGATGTCTTGGTCGATCCGCTGCTGGATGAGCTGCGCGACCCGGTGGATCGTCGTCCCGATCAGCGCGATGTCCGAAGAGATCATAGGTATCCTTCCTCCGGTTGCATGAGACACAGGATAGACCGCACTCCATCCAAAGCGCAATGCACGCATCATATATGCTTGCATAATAAATGGAACCGCCTATCTTGATGGGCGGTCTCCGAACCCACATCCGGCCGGCACCGTTGCCCGGTCCCTCCATGCCGACGGTTCGGGGGCATCGATCAGCAACAGGAGGCCAGCAATGCTCTACCCGACATATCTGCGCCGCAGCGATCCCTTTGCGCTGATGCGCTCCATGATGCGCGATCTCGACCGCGGTTTCTGGTCGCCGTTTCGCGCGGCATTCCCGGCAGTGAATGTCTGGCAGGGTGCGGAAGTCGTCGCCGTTACTACCGAACTCCCTGGCATTGAGCCGGGCGATATTGAAATTTCGGTTAAGGACAACGCCCTGACGCTTTCGGGCGAACGCAAGGCGCCTGAGGTTCCCGAAGGTGCGCGCTGGCACCGCAACGAACGCGGTTACGGCAGGTTCTCACGCGCAATCCGTCTGCCGTTCGCGGCCTCGCATGACAAGGTCGAGGCGAGGATGACGAACGGCGTATTGCGGATCGTCATCTCCAGGCCCGAGGAAACGAAGCCGAAGAAAATCGAAATCAAGGCAGCCTGAGAGGAGCTGGAACGATGAGCACCGACATCACGCAAGCCGCCGAAAAGACGCCGACCGACGCGCCTGAAACCGCCGCCGGCGGCCGCATCTACCGCCCGCTGACCGATATCGTCGAGACCGATCAGGGTGTCTCCATGATGCTTGAAATGCCTGGGGTCGCTGCCGATGCGGTCGAAATCACGCTCGAAAATCGTGTGTTGACGATCCGCGGCAAGGTTGACCCGGTGCGGCCGGAAAACCTCGAACTTGCCTATGCCGAATATGGCGAGGGCGATTTCGAGCGTACCTTCACGCTTTCCGAGAACTTCGACCCCGACCGGATCGAAGCCGAGATGCGTGGAGGCGTCCTCACTTTGACGCTTCCCCGAGCCCCAGAAGCGCAGCCGAAAAGGATCGCCGTCAAGGGCGCCTGAAAACCTAAGGAGACCATGTCATGCAGATTAAAGACCTCATTCCCTGGGCGCGCAAGGACGGCGCGCCAGACGCCAAAAGCAGCGAAGACAACCCGATCGCAACGCTTCAGCGCGAAATGAACCACGTGTTCGAGAATTTCTGGAATGGGGTCGGTCATTTCGAATGGCCCTGGGGCAGCGGCGAAGCCAAATCCGACATGGTCGAGACCGACGACGCGATCGAAGTGTCGATCGAGCTGCCGGGCATGGAGATGAAAGACATCGAGGTAACGGTCAACGATGACATGTTGACTGTGAAGGGGGAGAAGAAGATCGAGCGCCAGGAGAAGAAGACGGGATACTATCTCTCCGAGCGCAGCTACGGCGCGATCTACCGGACAATTCCGCTCCCCCCCGGTGTGGATGGCGAAAAGGCGCAAGCATCCTTCAAGAACGGGGTTCTGACGATCAAGCTGCCCCAGACTCCCGAGGCGCAGGCCAAGGTCAAGCGCATCGAGGTCAAGAACGGCTGATATGCCACATGGGGTGTCGCCGGTTTGCGGCTCCCCTCCGCTCCGTGCGATATCGCACCGTCTGGCAAAGCCCCGGGGAGCTTGTCTCTCCAGGGCGGCTTTCGAGAGGCAATCATGAAAGACTTGCAACGATCTGGGCTGACCCGTGAACAATGGTCGGCGATGACGCTCTACGAGAAGTTCGAGCAAGTTGTCATCCTCGTCCTCAGCGTCATCATTGCGGCGATCGTCGTGGCGTCGGTCTGGGCGCTGATGCGCGAAGTCGTGAACCGCTTGGTTCTGGGGGCATTCGACCCTCTCGATTACGCCACCTTCCAGGTGGTGTTCGGCATGATCTTCACCGTGGTGATCGCGCTCGAGTTCAAGCGCTCCCTTCTCGTTGCGACCGAACGCAGCTTCGGGATCCTCCAGGTCCGCACGATCGTGCTGATCGCGCTCCTCGCCATCGCGCGCAAGTTCATCATCCTGGACCTCGGCGAGACGGAATCATCCAAGATTGCCGCACTCGCGGGCGCGGCGCTTGCGCTCGGCGCTGTCCACTGGCTGGTACGCGATCAGGACCGGCGCGAACTCGGAGGCTACAAGACGCGATGACCGCGGCCTCCGCCAGCGACCGCCTGCTCAATTTCGTGCAATCGGCGCTGCTGCTCGGGCTCATGGCCGCGATCGCCTGGATCGCGGTGACAGCGATCGTCGGACCCGAGACCAATCTCCTCATGGCGCTCGCGATGGTCGGGGGGCTCCTGTTTGCGCCCGGGCACTGTTACTTTAACGAGAGTGCAGACGTAACGTATTCTTTGGCGCATCTGTCATGCGGATTTCAGGCACGTGATTTCGCGCCACATGTCAGTGGCGGCTTGTCGTAACTCACGATGATCGGCGGCATTGAATTGGTTTCGGGGGAAATAATTTAGGTTGTAGATCGGATCATGTATCGACGTGAAATTCTGCACATGTCGCGCCAATTTAAAGCGCTTCATAACCCGCTCTCGTCGTCGGATCGGCTGATGCGAATTCTCTGCCCGATTGTTCAAACCCTTATGCTGGCGATGATCGCAAACGCTAAGTCCCATCGTTCGTTTGGCAGCGCCATATGATCGTAGTTTATCGGTGACCATGATCCGGGGTGCACAGCCCTGTGCAGAGAGAAGCTTGCGCATGAAGCGCTTGGCGGCCTTGGTATTACGGCGTTTCTGGACCAGAACATCCAAAACAAAACCATCCTGATCAACTGCTCGCCAAAGAATGTGATGCTCACTTTTGATAGATATTACACATTCATCCAGGTGCCATTTATCGCCAAGCCGCGGTGTGCGGCGACGGATATTACTGGCATAAGCACGTGCGAATTTCTCCGCCCATTCGTACACGGTCTTATATGTGACGAAGATGCCACGATAAGCCAGCATGTCTTCAACCATGCGAAAGCTTAGCGGAAAGCGGAAATACAACCACACCGCCTCTGCAATAATCTCAGATGGATAACGATGGCGGCGGTAAAGCGAAGAACGAGGTTCGGTCATCACCCGTTATCGCAACTGATGTTTACACTTAGGTTAAGGTAACAGTGCCATGCTGCACCATGGGCGAATGTCGACTGCCGACCTCACTACATCGGCGTCCGCATAATCTCACGGATCAGATCATTTGTCTCTGGTCTCGTCGTTTGGTGCCGATATCGGAGGGCCAGAACAGTCCTCGATAATTGAAGGCCCTCGATGGGCTTCGACACCAGGCCCATGTCCGAAGGAATAGCAGTGGCCGGCAAGATCAGCGCACCTGACCCTTGCCGAGCAAGTTCAACTAACCAATCCACGCGGTTGGACCGATACGCCGCGTAGAGTTCATGACCATAATCTGCGCAGGTCCCATGCAAAGCGTCCCGCATTTCGCAATTTAGTCGGTCGAGCATGTCGGTTTTTGCGAGAGCCGAAAGAGAAATCGCATCTTGTTCAGACAACGGATGCGACTTTGACATTACGACCTTGTAGTCCTCTTCATAGAGACGGTCTATGCGATAGAGGTCTTCACTGACCTTCTCTGCGGTGACTGCAACGTCGAGTTTGCCGTCTCGCAACCCGGCAAGAAGCTCGGAGGATGATGCAACGATCAATTCGATTTCGGCTTGCGGTAATCGCTTACGCGTACGCTCCATAGCTGCCGAAATCAGGTTGTGGCCAATCGTTTCGCCGACACCGACAGAGATTGGAACCCGCTCCAAACGAATGTAACGGACCGCCTCAGCCTTCGCCTGGCGCGTCTCATCGTAAATCCTCTGCAACCTTGGCTGCATGAGTTTTCCGAGGGCTGTAAGCCTGCATCCCGCACGGTCCCTGACAAACAGCTCACCTCCAAGCTCGTCTTCAAGTTTCTTGATCGCAGTCGTCAAGGAAGGTTGGGAGACATTGGAGGCACTGGCTGCGTGGGTGAAGTTTCGGTGCTCGCAGACAGCGAGAAAATACCTGACCTGGTTCATTTCCATCGCCGCATTCTCCGCCACATTTCAACGCAGGCCATCAAAGCAACTTCCATAGTCCATGTCTATTAAAAAATAGAACTTGGAAATTGGAGTCCGACCCATCCGCCATGGGACAAGAGTGCATCGAAACCAAACACGACGAACTTCAAGTCAGGAGACGACCATGAACACGCAAATCCTTCCGATATGCGTCGCACTGGCTCTGATCACAACTTCTGCAACTGCACAGGACAATCCAATGGAAAATCATACTGCCAGCTACATCGCCATGCCCGCCGTCGAAGGCCAGACCGTAGCCTTCGCGGAGTTTCTGGCTGGTGCTGCACCTATCGTGCGAGAAACAGAGCCGGGCACTGTACTGTGGTTTGCTCTGCAAGCCGGTGATACGTTCGCAATCTTTGACATCTTCGTAGACGAAGAAGCACGGGGCGCTCACTTCTCAGGAGCAGTTGCAGCTGCCTTGAGCCAAAACGCAGACGCGTTGGTCGACGGAGGATGGGACGCCGGTGTTGTCGCGAACATCAACAACTCCGATGTCCTTTCGGTAAAAGCGCCGGTTGACCTCCACAAGGCAACAACCGCAACTTATATCAAGCTCGAAGCTGCTCCAGGTAAAGGTCCCGAATTGGCAGCCTTGTTGACCGCCGCTGGTCCGATCGTTGCAGATACCGAACCAAAAACTTTGTTCTGGACGGCGCTGCAGATTGACGAGAACAACTTCGCCATCTTTGACATCTTTGCCGACAGCTCTGGGCGCGAAGCGCACTTTGCCGGACAAGTCGCCGGGCTCCTTAATGCAAAGGCTTCAGAATTGGTCGCAGGCGGATGGGACGACGGTGTTGTGGCAAACGCCCGCAATTTCAACATCCTTGCTACCAAGTAATCTCACAGGGTGACTTGAGAAAGAAGTGCCCGGTGCAACCTGGCCTGACCCCATAAGGTGGTCCGGTTTCAGTCTTAATGTATGATCGGCTTTTCGGCCATGGCCTGGGCAGATGGCGGTGTCGATCCGGGCGGCGGCGCAGGCCAGATGATAGCCTGCGGTGCCGGCGGTTTATATCCGAGCGATGAGTGCGGCCGCTCGGTGTTGTACAACACGACGACAGAACACCCACGGGACCGAGGTTCGCGAGCTTTTGTATCCGTGGCATCCCTGGTTCGGTCAGCATGTGCATGTCCATGCGGCGCTGGCCAAGCGTGTGGATATTTTCCGCTGTAGCCTCTCTGGTGTTCCCTCTGATCGGCTTCTTGAAGTCCCAGCATGGATGTTCGACCGCGCCGTAAGCGGAAATTGGCGCAGCCTGCCGGTTCCGCACGTCGATCTTGCAGCCCTCCATGTTTTGGCAAAGTTACTGGACGACGCTGATACCTCATCGCAATCTGGGGGAATGAGCGCAGCATTGATCTCTCACGAAGCGAGTCGGAGAGATGTCCATGCCAAATCAACCCATGACATATCAGTTCGATCTATTCTTGAACCCGCGCCAAAAGGCGCTAGCAGGAATGCCTCAATGGCCGGAGTTACCGGAGGAGACCCGTCAAGCGCTGACGGGGCTCATCGTACGGCTATTCATCGATCACGCAAACTGCCGACACGTCTCCCAGCAAAAGGAGGCCGGTCATGATTCATGAGAAGATCGGTCGGCATCATCTGGAGCGGAAGGCTATTCTCTATGTTCGACAGTCCTCGGCTCATCAGGTCCTGCACAATCGCGAAAGCAGCGCCCTTCAATACGCCATGCGTGACCGGCTGGCAGCGCTTGGATGGTCGTAACGTCCCGATTGCTGCCGCCTTTTGAACCAAGGCCTCGTGGCATAAGACACGTGTTTAACGACGTCGTTAGCGACGTGTCTTATGCGAGGATTGGATGCGAGTTGAGGTTCTTGGCGCGGAACGGCGTCGTCGCTGGGGCGATCAGAAGAAACTGGATATCGTCATGTCGATTGGGATCGGCGGTGCGACGGTCACGGATGTGGCTCAGCGGTACGATGTGACCCGTCAGCAGATTTACACATGGCGACGGGAACTGAAGAAGAAGGGTCTTCTGCTCTCTTCGCGGGAAGCCGTATTTCTTCCTGTTGATATGGGTAGTGAGCAGATCCCTTCTGGGGTTAGCGATGACGCTGATGCTTCGTCCTCAATGATTGAATTGCACTTGCGCTGCGGTCGCAGCCTTCGTTTCACGAGCACGCTGGAGGATACGGTGCTGGCACGGCTCATCCGGACGGTGGAACAGGCATGATTGGACCGGGCACTGGCGTTCGGGTTTACCTTGCCTGCGGCGTGACAGATATGAGGAAAGGTATTGAGGGCCTTTCGATGTTGGCGCAGGATGTCTTGCGCCAGAAGCCGACAGGTGGAGCTGTCTTCGCCTTTCGCGGGCGGCGTGGTGATCGGGTGAAGCTGTTGTATTTTGATGGCCAGGGATTTTGCCTTTACTATAAAATCCTGCAGAAAGGGCGTTTCCCCTGGCCTTCAGCGGCCGATGGGACGGCTCGACTGACAGCAGCGCAGCTGGCGATGCTATGGGAAGGAATAGATTGGAGACGTCCGGACTGGGGTGCTCCGCCCGCCCGCGTCGGTTGATTTTATCTTACTGAAACTACTTGTTTTTATGGCGTTCTGTCCTGACTTATGCTAGTCAGGATCATGTCGAATGCGAGCTCAATTCTTCCTGATGATCCAGCCTTTCTGAAGGCAATGATCACCGCCTTGCAGGCGGAGAATGCGAAGATGTCGGCGGCGTTGAAAGCACACGATCACCTGATCCAGGGTCTGAGGCTACGCATTGCGCGATTGAAGAAACAGGTCTTCGGCAAGTCTTCTGAAAAAATCGAGCGGGAAATTGCGCAACTGGAACTGGCGCTGGAGGATCTGTTGATTGCCAGCGCCGAGCAGGAGGCCGGGCCCGTCGAAGAGCTTGAAAACGATACGGCTTGCGGTCCGGAGGAGACTTTAAAGCCCAAGTCATCACGTCGGCGTCCACGTGTGTCGGAAAATGCTGTTCGCGAACGTCGTGAACTGGATCCCGGTCATTGCTGTCCTGCGTGCGGAGGCGAGTTGCGTTTTGTTGGAGAGGATGTCAGCGAAATCCTCGACATGATCGCAGCGACGATGAAGGTCATCGAGATCGCCAGGCCAAAGAAGTCATGCCGTTGCTGTGAGAAGATGGTGCAGGTTCCTGCTCCCAGCCGCCCGATACCGGGCAGTATGGCTGGTGCCGGGCTTCTGGCCTATATTCTGGTCTCCAAATTCGATGATCATCGTGTGTCCTGAGTACCAACATGGAAAGGAGGTACGTAACTGCAAGAGAGATGAGGGTGGGCCCCTCGGGTTCGGCGATCAGGAGCCGATCCCAAACCACCACAAGCTGCTGTCGTAAAGAGCGATGGTGGTGAGCGTTGTGGAAACGGCGGGACATGATCCCGTCAGGTAAGATCCAGAGAGACGAGCGAAAGCGAACCGTCGATGAACTGCCGAAAGCGTATGGTTGATGTCAGAACCGGGGGTGGTGGTCATCCCGGGATGAGTATGGGCGGTGCCCTGAAGTCCGGCCCACACGGCATCCGGCTCGAAGGCGGCGTGAATCTGGGTCAGGCTCTTTTGCGGAACAGGAGAACCTGTCGTCCCGATGCCAAGGGAGAGGACCGATCGGGCAGCCCCCGAAAGGGCCAGAGTACCGATGCGGGGCACAGGGACAGAACAGCTCGTAGTAGGGTTGAAGGCGCTGTAATGGTGCTGGACCAAAGGGGCTGTGGTGTTCAGCCGCTGCCACTGGCCAACTGGTAACAGGATGAGCTGGATGACAGAGGCAAGACCGTTTACAATTGAGAAGAGAGAGATCTGGGAGGCGTTCCAGCATGTGAACGCCAATCAGGGAGCAGCTGGTGTAGACGGGCAGACGCTCGAAAGCTTTGGGGAACGGCTTGGTCCGAACCTTTACAAGCTTTGGAACAGAATGTCTTCGGGCAGCTACATGCCATCGCCGGTACGCCGGGTGATGATCCCCAAAGCAGACGGGACCCAACGGCCGTTGGGTATTCCGACTGTCACGGACCGCATCGCGCAGGAGGTCGTCCGGCTTTATCTGGAGCCGCTTGTGGAACCAGTATTCCACAAGGATTCCTATGGGTATCGGCCTGATCGCTCTGCCATTGACGCCATCCGGACGGCGCGTCAGCGATGCTGGCGTCACGATTGGGTGTTGGACATGGACATCAAAGGGTTCTTTGACACTATCGATCATGGACTTTTGCTCAGGGCGGTCCGCCATCATACGGATTGTCGCTGGGTTCTGCTCTATATCGAACGGTGGCTAAAGGCACCAGTGATGATGGCGGATGGCAGTCTTGTCTCGCAGGAACGCGGAACGCCGCAGGGTGGGGTGATCTCGCCGCTGCTGGCTAACCTGTTTCTGCATTACGCTTTCGACAAATGGATGGATCGAGAGAATCCGCAAGTGCCGTTCGAGCGCTATGCGGATGACATCATCTGCCATTGTCGGACGGAAGATGAAGCACGCAGGCTATGGCAGCAGGTCGAAGATCGTCTCGCTGACTGTGGACTGACGCTTCATCCGCAGAAGACAAAGATCGTCTACTGCAAGGATACCAACCGGAAAAGATCGTTCCCGACGGTTGCTTTCGACTTTCTCGGCTACAGGTTCCAGCCCCGGCTGGCGATCTGGCGTGGAGGGTTGTTTGGCGTATCCTACCTTCCGGCGGCCAGCCCAAAAGCGCTCAAGGCGTTTCGACGTCGGGTACGCAATTGGGGATTGCAGCGGCGTAGCGACAAGGGGCTGATCGATCTGGCCCGTATGTTTAATCGACAGATTAAAGGTTGGATCGGCTACTTCAGGTGTTTCTACAAATCGGCGCTTTATCCGACACTTCGTCTGATTGACGCTCATTTGCTCCGATGGGTGATGCGGAAGCATAAACGCTTTAAGCAGCGGCCCCGGCAAGCGCGACTCTGGCTCGCCAGACTTGTGAAATCCACGCCGGGGTTGTTCGCCCATTGGTCTCTTCTTTACGCAAATGGTTGAATACTGGGAGCCGTATGAACCGAGAGGTTCACGTACGGTTCTGGGAGCGCGTGAGGGTGAAATCCCCTCGCGCGACTCGCTTGCCGCTCTATCGCCTCAACGAGATATTCGCGCGGATGGGGGCCGATATACCTGACAGCACACTGGTGGATTGGTGCGGTCGTGCCATGCAGGTGCTCCGTCCGCTGATCGAGCGCATTGAGATTGAGATCATGAAAAGCGATCTCCTCCATGCTGACGATACGCCGATCCGGGTGCTGGATCGCTCATTGCGCGACAAGGGATTGGGCAAAGGTGTGAAGAAGGGCAGGATCTGGACATATGTCCGCGATCAGCGTCCATGGGCAGGTAGTGCGCCACCAGGTGCGGTTTATTACTTCGCGCCCGACTGGAAGGAAGAGCACGTTCATCGCCATCTCGAAAAGGCGAGTGGCATTCTTCAGGCCGATGGCTACAAAGGCTATACGAAGCTATATGAGCCGGGATCGGACGGAAAGCGTCGGTTCTGGGAAGCTTCATGCTGGGCGCATTGGCGGCGTGACTTTCATGACATCTGGACCGCGAACAAATCCGGGATTGCGCGCGAGGCTCTCGATCGGATCGGTGCGCTGTATGATATCGAACGGGATATTGTAGGCCGGCCCGCCGATGTACGGCTCGCCACGCGTCAAAAGCACAGCAAGCCAAAGATCGATGAACTGCACGCATGGGCAGAAAAGCAGTTGCTTCGCATTCCGGGAAAAAGCGAACTTGCGAAAGCTTTGCGCTATGGGCTGAGCAGATGGCCGTCACTCTGCCTGTTCCTGGAGGACGGACGCGTGGCCATGGACAACAACGCTGCGGAACGAGCCCTCAGACCGATAGGAGTAGGACGCCGGAATTGGTTGTTCGCAGGCGCTGACACCGGCGCGGAAACCTTGGCACGCGCCATGACGATCATTGAAACAGCGAAGATGAACGGCATCAACCCGCAAGCTTATCTGGCCGATGTGCTCGACCGCATTCACGACCACAAGATCAATCGGCTCGATGAGTTGCTCCCGTGGAATTGGAAGCCCCTCGCAGCTGAACATGCAAAGGCAGCCTGATGACCACGGTCAGATTTGTTTACACGCTCGACTATGTCGCCGAAATGCTCGAAGAGGATGTCGATCTTCTTCAGGCGATCATCTACAATGATGACAACTTGACCTATGGCAATATCATCAGTGTCGTGACCGGAGACGACCAGTCTACAAGCGCCCTGACGGACGACGGCATTGATGAGCTAAGACAGATGCTGGCTGACGCCCGTAAATCAGTCGAAAAATGGCAAGAATTCCTCGAATGCTTTGTCGATGACGAAGAGATCGTCGCCCGCCTCAAGACATATTCACCACGGTAACAATCGGGCGGTTACGGATGGTCACACATAGAGACAGTGGATGACGATCTCGGTCGTTCAGCCGCTGGCGGCGTGACCCGCGTCGGATTTGACCGGATGGTGGCGGAAGTATGCCTTGGCAGGGCACTGTTACTTTAACGAGAGTGCAGACGTAACGTATTCTTTGGCGCATCTGTCATGCGGATTTCAGGCACGTGATTTCGCGCCACTTGTCAGTGGCGGCTTGTCGTAACTCACGATGATCGGCGGCATTGAATTGGTTTCGGGGGAAATAATTTAGGTTGTAGATCGGATCATGTATCGACGTGAAATTCTGCACATGTCGCGCCAATTTAAAGCGCTTCATAACCCGCTCTCGTCGTCGGATCGGCTGATGCGAATTCTCTGCCCGATTGTTCAAACCCTTATGCTGGCGATGATCGCAAACGCTAAGTCCCATCGTTCGTTTGGCAGCGCCATATGATCGTAGTTTATCGGTGACCATGATCCGGGGTGCACAGCCCTGTGCAGAGAGAAGCTTGCGCATGAAGCGCTTGGCGGCCTTGGTATTACGGCGTTTCTGGACCAGAACATCCAAAACAAAACCATCCTGATCAACTGCTCGCCAAAGAATGTGATGCTCACTTTTGATAGATATTCCACATTCATCCAGGTGCCATTTATCGCCAAGCCGCGGTGTGCGGCGACGGATATTACTGGCATAAGCACGTGCGAATTTCTCCGCCCATTCGTACACGGTCTTATATGTGACGAAGATGCCACGATAAGCCAGCATGTCTTCAACCATGCGAAAGCTTAGCGGAAAGCGGAAATACAACCACACCGCCTCTGCAATAATCTCAGATGGATAACGATGGCGGCGGTAAAGCGAAGAACGAGGTTCGGTCATCACCCGTTATCGCAACTGATGTTTACACTTAGGTTAAGGTAACAGTGCCCTCGGAAATCCATCCCGTTCGATTGCCGTAAGTGACGCTGAACCATCCGGAACGATAGTTCATAACCTGCACTCTTCTACCTCTATCGATAACCGTAATGACCCGTGCGGTTAATGACGGCTCGGATCTCATATTTACCTTGGTGGTCGAATATAGCCCCTTTCCGATGAAAGGGTGCTGGTCAGCCGATGGCGGTGGCTGGTTTGTCAGTCGGTGAGTTGTCGCCTGCACGAAGCCTAAATGCTGCGGAACCTGCTCGGTTGCCTGGACTGTAGTCTGTGGTTGAACTGCGTCTGGTGGCGATACTGGGGTCGGCGTGTCATTCCCGAAAAGTCTCGTGAGAATGAACAGGGCAACTGCCCCAAATATCCAGTTCATCGCCTTCGACAATTTTGGATCCCCCAATCCCTCAAAAGATCAAAGCAAAATTTTAGGGGGATGTCGAGATAAAGCCTCGCTCTCCGCACTGTATCACGGTATGATACAAGTCGCAGGGGTAACTCATGGTCCGTTCCTACAAAGACGCCAGAACCAAAGCCGTTGCAGGCAGCAAAGCGCCAAAGGGGTTTCCGGCAGATTTGATAAGAACAACTGTTCGCAAAATTACCGTGATCGATAGTGCTTTAATTCTTGATGATCTTCGCTCTCCTCCCGGTAACAGGCTGGAGGCTCTGAACGGAGACCGTAAAGGGCAGCGCTCGATCCACATCAATGATCAGTGGCGCATCTGTTTCGTTTGGACCGATGCTGGCGCTGAACAAATCGAAATTGTTGACTACCACTGGAAGGAAGAAGCCATGACCAGTATATTGCCCCCGGTCCATCCCGGCGAAATTCTTCGGGAAGAGTATCTCATCCCGCTTGGGATGAGTGCAGGTGCGCTTGCCAGGAATCTGAATGTCCCTCGCACTCGCATTGAGCGTCTGGCGACAGAACAGACCGCAGTTACACCTGATACGGCTCTGCGCCTTGCAAAGTTCTTCCGGACCACGCCCGAATTCTGGATGAATATGCAGTCAAGTTACGACCTTAAAACGGAGGCAGTAGCCATTCAGGATCAACTCTTAGCTATCCATGAACTGAAAGCGGCCTGATTTACTATACATTTGATGCAGATCAGGCGCTTGTTTTCCAGAAATCCCCAATGTTTCACGCTAACAACGAAACCGCTCGGCATGATACGCGACAGGTTCTTTTGGTAGCCTGTGGTTCCTTCTTGTCAGGGAAGGGGCACCCCTCACCAGTGGATTGTTCGACTATATCCTGAAGGAGAGAACCACGGGCTACAGATTTCCCTTGAATTTGGTAGAGAGGCCGCAAACGTCGTGTTTAGGGTCAGGACCCATTGATTTGTCACGCTGATTGTGATTCAGACGGGCTCGAAGGAGCCTGAATGATGAGTGATCTCTTTTGGCTGACAGACGAGCAAATGGCACGTCTTCAGCCGTATTTCCCTAATAGCCACGGCCGTCCTCGCGTTGATGATCGGCGCGTTCTGAGCGGCATCATCTTCGTCAATCGCAATGGGCTCAGATGGCGCGATGCGCCGAAGGAATATGGCCCCTCCAAGACACTTTATAATCGCTGGAAACGCTGGGGCGACAAGGGCATCTTCCTGCGGATGATGGAAGGTCTGGCAGTGCCTCAAGCTCCAGAGCGCAAGACGATCATGATCGATGCGACCTATCTCAAGGCCCACCGCACGGCTTCCAGCCTGCGGGTAAAAAAGGGGGCGCGGAACGCCTGATTGGACGCACCAAAGGCGGCATGAACACCAAGCTTCATGCTGTAACGGATGCCAACGGTCGCCCGATCAGCTTCTTCATCACGGCAGGTCAGGTCAGCGATTATACCGGTGCAGCCGCCTTGCTTGACGAGCTTCCCGAGGCCCAATGGCTGCTGGCCGACCGTGGCTATGATGCCGACTGGTTTCGCGACGCCCTACAGGAAAAGGGTATCACTCCCTGCATCCCGGGCAGGAAATCCCGAAACAAGACCATTAAATACGACAAACGCCGCTATAAACGCCGCAACCGCATCGAGATTGCGTATTTCAGAATTCGCGGACAGCGATTTCATTAAATCGCGGACACTTGTTTCGCTAATTCGCGGACAGTTCAGCCGCAGCGTTTTTCAGGTCTGTTGTTAATCAGCCTTCTGTTCTTTCGTCGTGCATATTGGGTATGGTGTCAATTCCGGATTTGGCTTTGCGCATACTATCTCCTTCCAAATTGATGCGATGAGCATTGTGCACGACGCGGTCCAATATTGCGTCGGCGACCGTGGCGTCTGCGATGAGGTCATGCCAGGCATTCACGGGGACCTGAGCCGTGATGAGCGTTGACCTGCGCTGGTATCGTTCTTCGATAATCTCGAAGAGATGGAAGCGCTGCTGTTCGCTGAGGACATGAGTGGCGAAGTCATCAAGGATCAGCAGTTGCACTTTCATCAGTCGGTTCATGAGCCTTGGATAGCGGCCATCCAACTTTGCCATGGCGAGATCCTCGAAGAGACGAGGCGCGCGGACATAGAGAACCGAATGGTCATGTCGTGCGGCCTGACGGCCCAGAGCACAGGCCAGCCATGACTTGCCCGTACCGGTTTTCCCGCACACGATCAAATTCTCATGGTTCTTAAGCCATTGCCCTTGCGCCAGCGCCATTGTCGCACGGCGGTCGAGGTTTCTGGCCGCGCGGAAATCAATGTCTTCGACACAGGCTTCCGGGAAGCGTAGCTTTGCGGCCGCCAGACGTGTCGTCAGCCGCTTGTCGGCGCGTACGGCGATCTCCCTGTCGAGCATAAGGCCCAACCACTCTTCTTTGTTCATCGCCCGGGCGTCTGGCTGTTCAGACAGTTCCCGCCAGGCCATTGCCATGCCCGACAGACCAAGCGTGTACATGTTTTCAAGCGTTGGATTGGTCAGCATTGTCATTCCTTCTTTCTTGGGGGGTGCCGATACTGATAGACTACGTTTAGTGCTGTCAGCTCGATCGATAGGCCTGAAGCCCCTGGGGCGCGAAGCTTCCCACATTGCGTAGCGCTTCAGGGCTTCAGGCAGGGCGCCAGCATTATTGCCAGCGATTTCAATGGTAATAGCCACGACCGCGAATGTTGGAATGAGTGGGCAGTGGCTTTCTGACTTCCTCGGCCGGGCTTGCCCGGTCGAGACCCGCCTGCAGAATGGAACGGACGGAGGTGTAGGTCAGCGCATTGATGACAAGCGCCCGCTCGCAGGCGGCGTCGAGGCGATCATGCTCGTAGCGCCGGGCAAGGGAAAGAATGCCGAGCGCCGCACGGTATCCCTGTTCGGGATGTGGTTTGTCGCGGATGACCCGTTCAACGAAGATACCTGTGTTGACGCTGATCTTGCTGGCATCCCGGATCAGGCTTGCCGCATTCATCCCGGCATGCCGCTGATGGGATTTGGGCATATGCTCCTTCACCGTGACGTGCCCGTTGCGCTCGGAACGACGGCGATGAGATGCGACCCGCTTGTGGTTAAAGAATATTTCGACCACTTGATGTGTGAGGCGCACGGTAACCTTTTTGCCGATCAGTTGGTGCGGTACCGAATAGAAGGTTTTGGCTACATCAATATGGTAATCGGGGTGAACCTTCGCCGATTTCCACTCCGCATATTCGAAGTCTGTCGCGGGCAGTGGAGCAAGAGCAGTGCGCTCAAGCTCCTCGAACAATTCGCGCCGGGATTTGCCGTAATGGCGCATGGGGCGGTTGTTGATATCTTCCAGAGGTATTGCCAAGTTATTTGAGGTAGGCGGCACGACCCCGTTGAGCTTTTGCTCATGCGTTCATTTCAGCAGTGTAGTCGTGCCATAATGCAAATGCATCGATACGTGCATGGCGGTAGGAACAAGCTGTGAGTTTATGGCGATGTGGACGGAAAATCAGATTAATCTGATCGTGAGCGGCAAGGAACCTTTGCGCATGTCGCGCTGACTTGAACCGCCCAAATATCTTTTCCCGTTTTCGCGTTGGCCTATGCGAGACTTCGATGGCGTTATTCAGGCCTTTATGAGCCCGATGATCCGCATCTGGTGAAAGATTTTGTATTGGCTTAATGTAACTGCGCAGCTTATCCGTCACGACGACACGTGGTTGACCGAATTGCTTCACCAGTCTGGAGAAAAAGCGTTTGGCAGCCTTGGTGTTACGACGTGTTTGAACCAGAATATCAAGAACATCGCCGTCCGCATCAATTGCCCGCCAAAGCCAATACTTCTTTCCTCCGATAGTGATGACGGCCTCATCAATGTGCCATTTATCATTCGGCCTTGGTCGGTCCCTGCGGATACAGTCGGCAAAATGGCGGCCGAAGCGATTAATCCAGACGCGAACGGTTTCCCGGCTGACAAGCACGCCACGCTCAGCGAGAAGATCTTCCACATCGGCCGTGCTTAACGCAAATCGGTGATAGATCCAGACAGCGTAGCCAATAATTTCACGCGGAAAACGAAACCCCTTCAACCGGGGAAAGGAGCTGGGTAATTTCATGCCATATTGATACCGGAAACGCCAGGCTCAAACAACTTGGCAATGCCATGATACCACCTCCGATGAACTCACCAGCAAGCCACCAGTCGACAAGACCGGAACTGGCATAATTCAGAGCCGTGGCCAGTCCGAAGGCCCCACGGAGAGAAGGGATGTGCCGACTGCGTTGATCATCGGCATACCTGTTGCCAACATCAAGCCGGGCACAATCAGGAAGCCGCCGCCGATACCGAAGAATCCTGATGCCGCACCCGAAGCGAGAGCCACTGCTGCCGTTACGAGACACATTCTTAAATCGATCGGGCGGCGCTCCACGTCCAATCTCTTTTTGGGCTTCAACATGAACAGACCGACGACGATCATGAGGATACCGAACAAAAAGATGAGGCGATCACCGTCTAGAGCTTTTCCGAGACTAGATCCGATAATTGCCCCTATAACGCCAAGTGCGGAGAAGACAACACCACAACGCCACCAGACGTGCCCCTTCAGAGCATGGCTCGTAAAATTCGCGAACGCGTTGACTGAAACAGCAAGTGCACCCGTACCGATGGCGACATGGGGCTGGCTCACACCGACGACGTAAAGGAGCAACGGTGTAGCGAGGATGGAGCCGCCGCCGCCAAGCAATCCCAGCATAAAGCCAACAACACTTCCGGAACCCACCGCCGCAAGGATGGAATTACTCAACACCATAGGATCCTAACTCTCTCACGCACTGTCAGCGCTCATTTCGCCTTCTCCACGCAGAAGATGTCGTAAAGGGAGGCGACCAGTTGCGCTGCCTTTTCTTCTGTGAGGCGATAAAAAATCTGTTTCCCCTCCCGTCGCGTCTCGACTATTCCGGAACTGCGCAACACCGTTAGATGCTGCGACAGGTGCGGTTGATGAACCCCGATCTTTTCTTCCATCCTACCGACGGAATACTCGCCTTCCACCAGGCTGCAAACGATCATCAGACGCGCTGGATGGGACAGCGTCTTGAGCAGGTCTGCGACTTCGTTCGCGCGCAGAGATAATTCAACTGAAGATAGTCCAGCTTTCATCATCGTTATGCTGTTCACGGTCATTCCCATGCAGCCCCTTCCAGAGCATCCAGCGGAAACTTCAGATAGCGCTTACCGTTGGCTTCTGGCTCAGGTAGACGTCCACCACTTATGTTCACCTGCAACGCATGCAAGATGAGCCTTGGCATTGGCAGCGTTTTGTCGCGCTTGGTCCGTAAGGCAACGAAGGCTTCTTCCGATACGCCCGCCAGGTGCGAATTGTACTTCTTTTGATCCGCCACAGTGCTTTCCCAACGCGGCGCACGCCCCCCCGGCTGGTAATCATGTCCGGTGAATATCCGTGTCTCATCTGGAAGTGCTATGATATTCTGGATTGACCCCCACAATGCTCGCGCATCGCCGCCGGGAAAATCGGCCCGTGCCGTACCGCTGTCGGGCATAAAAATTGTGTCGTGGACAAATGCCGCGTCGCCGACCACGTAAGTGATTGAAGCGAGCGTATGTCCCGGCGAGAACATAACTCTGGCATCGATGGAACCAACCTTAAACGCCTCACCATCGGCAAAGAGTCGATCCCATTGCGAGCCATCTGTAGCTAGTTCGGGCCAGTTGTAGATCTCCTTCCACAGCTTCTGGACTCTGATTACATGCTCGCCTATCGCCGTCTTTGCGCCCGTTTTCTCCTTGAGATACTGAGCTGCGGAAAAGTGGTCGGCGTGTGGATGAGTGTCGAGAATCCATTCGACCGTCAGGCCACTATTGCGGACGTAATCGAGAATTGCGTCTGCATTGATCGTCGCCGTGGCCCCCGACTTTTCATCAAAGTCGAGAACGGGATCTACAATGGCGCAAATACCGGTTGCCGGATCGGACACCACGTACTGAACACTGGAGGTTCGCTTATCGAAAAAGCCTTTTACCCGCGGTTGATGGTCAGCAAAGCGTTTAAGCCACGATACTGCGACACTGGTATCAAAGCCGAGCTGATGTCCGAATGGTACGACGTCTTCAACAGACATGCGTCCGTCCAATACCTCGCCGATCAGATAAAGGCTGAGCGAGCGCATACCCGTCTTGCAATGCGCAAGCACTGGGCCATCGGATTTTCTGACCGCCGCCTGAAACGCACGCACATCGGCTTCAGTGATCGTATTCATTGTGGCTGGAATATATGCATAAGAGAGATCGCATTGGTGGGCTGCATCGCATTCCGCTTGGCTTCCGGGCTGGTCTGCGCTTTCATTATCGGGACGGTTGTTGATCAGCGTTTTGAAGCCGCTTCGATCGAGTACACTGAGTTCTTGCGCGTTTGGCTGCGAAGACACCGACAGCTTCTCAGTTATTTTGGTGACGGGCATCTCTACCTCCGACGTTAATATTATATAATATACTATAATGTATAATATTAAGCTTTTCAAGCCTCCCTCGAAAAGGAAGATTCTCAAAACCTGCGCAGAAACTCTAACGAAAAAGGCAAAAGCCCAATCGCCGGAGAAGAATTCTATAACTTCAAATTTTCAGTCCACTGGCAAAGGGTCTCGATAGCGGTATGATGATATGAATCCAACGTCCGGAGGTAGCTCAATGAGCCGATTGCATACAGAAAACCACCTCGTATCTCGGATCGGATGGCTTCGCGCAGCGGTACTCGGCGCCAATGATGGTATTGTCTCAACGGCCAGCCTCATTATAGGCGTCGCATCTGCTTCGACGGGAACGACGCAGATAGTGGTCGCTGGCATCGCGGGCCTTGTCGCAGGCGCGATGTCCATGGCGGCGGGTGAGTATGTTTCTGTCAGTTCTCAATCCGATACGGAGTTGGCAGATCTTGCCAGAGAACGCAAGGAACTCGAAACTCAGCCCGAAGCAGAGCTCGATGAATTGATGCAAGCCTATATTGATCGCGGCCTAACCCCGGAACTGGCGCGGCTGGTGGCAGTACAGCTGACCTCACGCAATGCTCTGGAAGCGCATGCCCGTGACGAGCTGGGAATTGTCGAACACATGGAAGCACGGCCTGTGCAAGCCGCGCTGACCTCAGCGGCCACGTTCTCGATCGGGGCCGCCCTACCCTTACTGATGGCGGTCATCGCGCCTCCATCCATCTTGCTTTACGCGGTTGCTATCTCTTCCTTGTTGTTTCTGGCGTTTCTAGGCGCTATCGGCGCCAAGGCGGGAGGAGCTAATATGCTTAAGGCAACCGTTCGCGTCACCTTTTGGGGCGCATTGGCCATGGCAATCACGGCTGGTATTGGGGCTCTGGTCGGCACAGCGGTCTGATGATCGCTGTCAAACTTTTTGGATCGAGTTTTACCAAGAAGAATGATCATCGTTGGCAAGACGCCGGACAATGCGCATTATAATACGCTCATTCTGTAGCTTGGAAGACCACAAAGATGCGGTACTTGGGTGAAGATCGATCAAAGACAATCCTTTTGATTTTTGCCTTGTGCGGACTTGTGATCGGGCTTGGCTTGCATTTCTCCGGTTACTCATACGGGGCACGGCTAAGTTGGACTATAGCCACTCTGCCTGTGCTAGCGGCTTTGCTCGTCGAAATTCTCCGAAGTCTATTGCGAAAGGAGTTCGGGCTGGACATCGTCGCGGCGATGTCGATGTCGGCCGCTCTGGCATTTGGGGAAATGCTGGCAGCTTCGATTGTCGCCCTTATGTATACCGGCGGGGCCTTTCTTGAAAGCTTTGCCGAAGGACGGGCACGCCGTGAGATGCACGCTTTGCTGTCTCGTGTACCCCGAACGACAATGCGTTATATCGATGACCATCTCGACGAGATTGCCGTTGATACTATTCGCCCGGGTGACCGCCTTTTGATCCGTCAGGGAGACGTCATCCCCGTTGACGGAAGTGTAACTTCAGTAAAAGCTTTCGTAAACACGTCTGCTTTGACGGGAGAGTCACTTCCGATTTCGCTTACATCCGGAGCCGATGTGTTGAGCGGATCAGTGAATGCTGGCGATGCCTTCGATATTGTTGCCAGACACGAAGCAAAAGATAGCACCTACGCTGGCATCGTTCGCCTCGTAGAAGAGGCCCAGCATTCGAAAGCCCCAATGTCGAGGCTGGCAGACCAATGGTCTATCGGCTTTCTGATAGTGACTGTCTTAATCGCCTTCTGCGCATGGTTTTTCACGGGAGACCCGATAAGGTCGGTCGCCGTTCTCGTCGTGGCGACGCCATGTCCTCTCATCCTGGCGGTACCTGTCGCTCTTGTTGCCGGACTATCGCGCGCCGCTCATTTCGGCGTACTGGTGAAGGGTGCTCGTCCATTGGAGAACATGACTCGTATCAACACGTTGGTGCTGGACAAGACTGGAACACTGACAGACGGCCGCCCACAAATTACTTCAATCAACGCGCAGCCAGGATTGAGCGAAAATGATCTACTGCGTTTCGCCGCCTCCCTTGACCAAGTGTCCAAACATCCGATGGCGCAGGCTCTTGTACTGGCCGCTCAGCGGCGCGGTATAGATCTTGTATTGCCGACCGATGTAAGCGAACTGGCCGGAGATGGCGTGGCGGGCTGGGTCGATCGCAAAAGCGTCGTTGTCGGTGGACATAGCTTCGTTGAGAGACAGGTCAATGCAAAACTGAGTGAAATCCCCCATAGAGAAGCTGGAGCGGCCCTGGTTGCAGTCGCAATAGACGCCAGGATTGCGGGCTATATCATCATGGCCGATCCCTTGCGCGGCGAAGTTGTCGATACGTTACGGGGATTGCGCAAGGACGGCGTAAAGCGAATAGTGCTGGCGACAGGTGATCGTACTGCAGTGGCCAAACGTATCGCCAAGGGTTTGGGGCTCGATGCCGTCTACTCGGAGCTTTCGCCCGATCAAAAGGTGCTGACCGTGCTCAGCGAGCGTAAGAACGGCCCCGTGATGATGGTCGGAGACGGCGTCAACGACGCGCCCGCACTTGCAGCGGCTGATGTTGGCGTTGCCATGGGTGCGAGGGGAGCGGCAGCCTCGGCAGAAGCGGCCGATGTCGTTCTTCTCGTAGATAGAATAGATAGACTTCGCGCCGGGATTGAAATTGCCAAGAGGTCAAGGCGCATTGCTGTCGAAAGTGTAGTGGTTGGGATTGGTCTTTCTGTAATCGCCATGATCGCAGCCGCGTTCGGTTATCTAAAACCTGTTCAGGGTGCATTACTCCAGGAGCTGATTGACGTCGCTGTCATCCTCAATGCGCTTCGGGCGTTGAGAATCTCCCCCAAGATCGGCTAAAGGGCGTCGTGGTACACCAGAATTTAAACTGGTGAATAAGTCACCTACAGCGGCGTTGGTGCATCAATCGCCGGTGAGTTTCAGAGTTTTTATAGCATTGGCTTTTAATGTTTTGGTTCGTTGAGAATTTGGATCAAGCCAATGCCTTTCAAGCACAATTCCGCCCGTCGTCACCGGATACCCAAGCAGAAGTTCAAGGTCACGAACTGGGCGGAGTACGAAGCAGGCTTGCGTCAGCGCGGGAGTGTTACTTTGTGGATCAGTGAAGCAGCTATAGCCGGATGGATTGCACCACTGCGCAAGACGCGCGGTGGTCAATGTCGCTATTCTGACCTGGCTATTGAGACGACGCTGATATGTGGCAAAGTGTTTAACCAGCCTCTGCGTCAGACAGAAGGCTTAATGGCCTCGTTGTTGCGGCTACTCAATGTTGAACTGCCGGTGCCAGATCACACAACATTCAGCAGACGCTGCGCCAATCTTGTTGTTTCCAGCTTAACCCGGTGCACCAGGAGGGATGGAACAGATGAACCTCTTCATGTGATCGTCGATAGCACTGGTATGAAGATATATGAAGCTGGCCAATGGCTTGAAGAAAAGCATGGCGCTAAATCTGCCCGAAAATGGCTCAAGCTGCATCTTGCTATTGATGCAGATAGCAATCAGGTCATTGCAGAAACACTGACTGATCAAAATACAAGTGACCTCAGCCAGGTTCCTGATTTGCTTGATATGATTGATCGCCCCATCGCTTGTTTCATGGCAGATGGTGCTTATGACAGTGATCAAACCTATCAAGCTTTACGCAGTCATAGTCCCGGTGTGAGCATTATCATTCCGCCACGAATACGAGACTTACAAGAAGCGTCATATGGCCCACCTGATCAGCGTGACTGGCATAGCCGCACAAATGCTCAACGCGGTCGGATGGAGTGGCAAAATCTTACCGAGTATGGGAAGCGAGCGAGAGTAGAAAACGCCATAGGCAATTATAAATCAACAAACGGGCCAAAGCTAAGATCACGCAAATTCACCAACCAGAAGACTGAAGTTAAACTTGGATGCGGCGTCCGTAACCGCATGCTGCAGACACCACGCCCGAAATCCGTCCGCGTCAAAGTTGAAACCACATAAGCCAGCATCAAAGATCGGAATCCGCCACCAATTCGTTTCATGCAACAACGCCGCTATGCGGCCATTTCCAATCGTGTACTTCCGGCATGTCTTCGCCATGTTCACGCACATAGTCATGATGCTTTTGCAGCTTCTCATTGAGCGAAGTGATCAGAGGCTCGGCAATATCAGCGGCCAAAGGCAGGCGGTAGAGTGCTTCAATTGCCAGATGATAACGATCCAGTTCATTCATGACAGCCATATCAAACGGCGTTGTGGTTGTGCCTTTTTCGATAAAGCCACGCACATGGAAGTTCGGATGATTGGCGCGCTTATAAACCAGACGGTGAATGAGATATGGATAGCCGTGATAGGCGAAAATCACCGGACGGTCGGTGGTGAAAAGCGCATCAAATTCACTATCGGCAATACCATGCGGGTGATGCTGCGGTGATTGCAGCGCCATCAGGTCGACAATATTGACAACACGAATGCGCAAATGTGGCAATGCTTCACGCAGCATTGCGGTGGCGGCCAATGTTTCCATGGTCGGCACATCACCAGCACAAGCCATCACCAGATCTGGTTCCATGCCATCTTCGCTGCCTGCCCAGTCCCATTTGCCAAGACCGGCTTCACAATGTTTTTCTGCCTCATCCATGGTGAGCCATTGTGGTGATGGCTGCTTGCCAGCCACAATCACGTTCACGCGGTTCCATGTTTTGAGGCAGTGCTCACCCACCCAAAGCAGCGTATTGGCATCCGGCGGGAAATAAACACGGACAATATCAGCGCTCTTATTGGCAACCAGATCGACAAAGCCCGGATCCTGATGGGAGAAGCCGTTGTGATCTTGACGCCAGACATGAGACGTCAGCAGATAGTTAAGCGATGCAACCGGCTTGCGCCATGGCAGTTCGCGTGCCACTTGCAACCATTTAGCATGTTGGTTGAACATGGAATCCACAATATGGATAAAAGCTTCATAGCAGGAGAAGAAGCCATGGCGTCCGGTCAGCAAATAACCTTCCAGCCAACCTTGACACAGATGTTCACTCAGCACTTCCATCACGCGGCCATCAGCCGCCAGATGGTCGTCACTGCCTAAAGTTTCAGCCATCCAGACACGGTCGGTTGCTTCAAAAACACTGCCCAGACGATTGGAGGCGGTTTCATCAGGCCCGAAGACGCGGAAGTTTTTCTCTTCGTCATTGAGGCGGATGACATCGCGCAGATAGTCGCCGAGGATTTTGGTGGTCTGTTCTTCAACCGCGCCCGGTTCGGTGACATTGACCGCATATTTTCGGAAATCCGGTGTGTTCAGTTCCTTACGCAGCAAGCCACCATTGGAATGCGGAATGGCGCTCATGCGCTTTTCACCATCCGGTGCTATTGCGCGTAATTCCGGTTTGAGCTTACCGCTTTCGTCAAACAGGTCTTCCGGCTCATAGCTGCGCATCCAGTCTTCGAGGATTTTGCGGTGTGCATCATCAGCACGGCAATTGGCAACCGGCACCTGATGGGAACGCCAATGGTTCTCCACCATTTTACCATCAACCACTTTGGGTCCTGTCCAGCCTTTCGGGCTGCGCAGAATAATCATCGGCCAGCGCGGACGCTCCGGCGATTTAAGATCGGCCTGCTCTTTAATGGTTTTGATACGGTCAAAAGCCATGTCAAAAGTTGCTGCCATCAGCTGGTGCATTTTTTCCGGTTCATGGCCTTCAACGAAAAATGGCTCATAGCCATAGCCGGTGAAAAGACTGTGCAGGTCTTCATCCGACATACGGGCGAGCAGGGTCGGATTGGCGATTTTATAGCCGTTCAGATGAAGAATCGGCAGCACCGCGCCATCGCGCTTCGCGTTGAGGAATTTGTTGGAATGCCATGCTGCTGCCAACGGGCCGGTTTCGGCCTCACCATCACCTACGACACAGGCAACGACGAGATCGGGATTGTCAAAAGCTGCGCCGTAAGCATGCACAAGCGCATAGCCAAGCTCGCCGCCCTAATGGATGGAACCCGGAGTTTCGGGTGCCACATGGCTTGGAATACCGCCCGGAAACGAGAACTGGCGGAAGAGCTTTTGCATACCTTCAACATCTTCGGTAATGTCAGGATAGGTTTCAGTATAAGTGCCTTCCAGATAGGTGTTCGCTACCATGCCCGGGCCACCATGCCCGGGACCGCAAACATAGAGCACATCCTTGTTGCGTTCTTTAATAATGCGGTTGAGATGCACATAGATGAAGTTCAAGCCGGGTGTTGTCCCCCAATGGCCCAGCAAACGCGGTTTGACGTGGTCAGGCTTTAAAGGCTCGCGCAGCATCGGATTTTGCATCAGATAAATCTGGCCGACGGAGAGATAATTGGCTGCACGCCAATAGCGGTCGGTCAGTTTCAGCTGATCTGGAGTAAGCGGCTGGGCGCCAGTCTGATTATTCATTCCGGAATTCCTTAACCTATTGGGAGGATTAGTTTAAAACAGTGAGAGTTTCAGAAGCAATCACTTGCTCTTCATCAGTTGCGAGCATGAAGGCCGCGATTTTGCTTGATGGCGTGGTGATGCGGAAAGCATTGTTGTTGTTGGCCGTATCGTCCAGCTCAAGGCCGAGCCATTGTAATTTGCGAGCAATGCGGGCACGGATTTCCGGTTGGTGTTCACCAATGCCGGCGGTAAAAATAACGGCATCCACCCCGCCAAGGCTGGTCGCCTGTCGAGTGATTTCACCGGCAATACGGGTGGTGAAAAGATCAATCGCTTGCTTCGCCTCAGGTGCATCACTTGCCAGCAAGTCTCGGCAATCACCACTGATGCCTGAAACACCGAGCAGGCCGGAGCGATGATAAAGCATATCGGTCACCTCATCGGCGCTCATATTCTGCCGGCTCAACAGATGCAGCAGCACACCGGCATCAATATTGCCGCAGCGTGTTGCCATCGGAATACCGTCAAGCGTGGAGAAGCTCATGCTGGTATCAACACTTTTACCCTGATCGAGTGCACAAATGCTGGCACCGCTGCCAAGATGCGCAACAACAAGTTTCTTACGGCCTAAATCGGGCTGAAGCTCGTTAAACTGTTGCGCGATGGATTGGTAAGAAAGGCCATGAAAACCATAACGCTTGATGCCCTGATCGTGCATCGCCCGTGGAATGGCAAGGCGGCGGATCACATCCGGCATAGTGCGATGGAACGCTGTGTCAAAAGAAGCTGTTTGCAGAATATCAGGGAAAAGCTGACGGATTGCTTTAATCAGCGCCAGACTTTTAGGCTGGTGGAGCGGCGCATAGGCCGACAAATCGTCAATGGCCTGAATTGAGCGATCATCAATTAATGCAGGACCTGCAAAAATATCGCCGCCATGCACGACACGATGGCCAATTGCTTTGACACGGGAAAGTTCGATATAGGCTGAAAGCTTGTCAAAAACTTCGCTGAGAACAGCAACAATATCGGCTGACTCTTGCGTCTGCAGTTCAATATCCAGCCGTTCCTTGCCGCGTTCCATATGAAAATTCAACGGAGTCGCGGCAAAATCGATGTCTGCTTTTGCCGATTTTTGCAAAGACGAACCATCATATTCAAAACTGCCGATTTTGACGGTCGATGATCCTGTATTGAACGTCAGCAAGACGCTGTCCATAAAACCTCCATTATGAAATATAACCTCTTTGACTGATCGGCAAATGCGATGCATTGAGCGTAATCAACATTAGTGGCTTTATCCCTGGTTCAAGCTAAGGGCTCACTGTTTCAAAACACCACATTCTAGGCATTTCAGTCCTTCGGCTTAACCCCATAAATAATTGAATCACATAAGGATATTAATGAGAACGCGACTTGCAGTTCATCCCATCCGGCATTCTTTGCTTCAGAAACCAAGCACACAAAGCTTGGTTCAAGTGCAAACTTGCATTCGATCTCATCGCCCTCCGCGCTGATTAGCTTCGACGGAGGATTGATTAAAGCTCCCATGATAACTGACTCCTCACTGTAATTCCTTTCCTCTAATTTCTATCACTCGAGGGGAGAAAGAATCGAGGAAGACCTGACTTGTTCCAAAATAAAGTGTGGTTGGCGCGAATTGTTCACGAAGAATACTGCACAAAGCTGCTGCGGTTTGTGTATCGAGACCTTCGAAGGTATCGTCCATGACAACACATCGGGGCCGACGGATGAGTAGTCTGGCAAAACTCAAACGCATCTGATCTTCATGATTGAGTAGCCGATCCCACCGGAAAGGTTTTTCTAATTGCTCGCTTAGTCGCTCCAGACCAACTGTCTTCAGCGCCTTACGATATACTTCCATGTTGTCAGTTCTCGGATCATCTGGGTATTCCAGCACACTACCTATCGACTCCTCCGGCAACCACGTGTCGCGGGACAAAAAGAGCGTGTCAGCATCTGCCGGGAGGGCGATTGTGCCGCTGCCCCACGGCCAATTTTGAGCCAGAGTCAAAACGATAGTGCGGAGATTGGCGGCGCTACCTGTAAACATCACAGTTTCCCCGGTCTTGACGTCCACAGTTCGCTCTGAGAGTTCTAGTGTGCCCAGCACGGAAGGTCCAAAGACGTTGCACCGCACTTCGATATCCTTGAATACAACGCTACCGTCGTGAGTTGTTTTGAATGACAACATCGTGTGAGACGCCGCAGCTTCCATTGTTGCTAGGGTCAGGACTTCGGTAACGGGGCCGTTCCAGTCAAGCAAAAAGTGACGACCGCAGCCGCGCCGTCATGGTGCCATTGCGGTAAATAATCCCGACAGATCCCCTTTCGCCGCTGCCTGACTTGCTTTGCCCTTCGTTTGAGGTCCGCCCGGGCTCATGCTTCGGTCCGTGGTCAGCGCGATAGCTGCCAACATGATGCTGGTCCAGTGCGGTAATTCCGATGTGCCCATCTCATTGGCGTGCTCGGCAGAGGCCGGCGACAGTCCTGACCACGGCATCATCGGAACCGCGTCCCGGTTGGGACCTCGAAGGTCTGCGGTCAGGCAGACGTCAACGATATGGTTCTGATGTGAAGGCTCAGGCCGACTTGGCGAGCAATCGGTCTGAAGAGAATTCGGTGCCATCCGTCCACATCCGGTGAAGGATGGTACCGATGCGCCTTGCCAAAGCCACCATCGCACGCTTTGCACCTCGGCGTTTGGCGACTTGTGCGGCCCAGCTTCTCAGCCATGTCGAGCGACCCCGATGTATCATAACGGTAGCCGCCTGACACAAGGCTCTTCGCAGATTGGCGTCGCCAGCTCGCGTAATACCGCCGATCACGTCGCGCTCACCGGACTGGTTGCGCGAGGGTGTAAGGCCGACCCATGGACCCACCTTCTTGGACGATGAGAACCGCGCGGGATCATCGACCGCGGATCGGAAAGTTAAGGCGACGACCGCCCCGATGCCAGGCATCGTCATCAATAGCCGGCACACCGCGTCGTCCTTCGCAAGCAGACGGACCTGACGTTCGAGTCCCGCCAGTTCATGGCGAAGGCTGGTGCGCGCGCGTAACATCGGTCCGGACGCTGCTTGCAACATGGAATTGCCTTCCACCAACTGTTTGATCCTGGCGTCGAACTGGCCGCGCGAGATGGCGCCGACCTTCAGGCCGAAGTTTCTCAGCAATCCGCGCAATGACAGTTCCAGCGCGATCATGCCTTGTTGGATCGCCTTGCGGGCAGACAGAAGTGCACGAACTTCCTGTGCCGACACGGATTTACAATGTACGGGCCTGAACCAGCCCAGATGAAGCAGTCGGGCAATCCCTTCCGCGTCGCGCCGATCCGTTTTGATCGGCATTGCCTTCAGAGCACCCTTCACCTGTCGGGTTTCCATCAGAACAACTTCCAGCCGGGCATCGGCCAAACCGCGATGCAGCCACTGGGACAGCGGCCCGGCTTCAAGCCCTATGATAGCGACCGATCCCTCCAGGGTGTTTGCAAAATCCACGATCGCTTGGGGATCACTGAGAACCTGCGCTTCTTTTACGATCTTGCCGTGCTCATTGATTACACAGACCGCAGTCTTCGCCAGTGATACATCCAGTCCTATGAACAGCTTCATCCCATATTCCTCCGATTGAGACCGATACGGGAACAACGACAGCTTGCTGCGGGCAATTTCAAGATGCGTCAGCCGGTGGCGTGGCGCAGGCCCCGTTACAGCATCTCATTGATCACAGCCAGAAGATTACGGTAGCGGCGAGTGCGATGGCTGAGAGGAAGACCATAGGGCACCTGTCATAGCGTGTAGCGACGCGCCTCCAGTCCTTGATGCGGCCGAACATGATCTCGATGCGGTTGCGGCGTTTATAGCGGCGTTTGTCGTATTTAATGGTCTTGTTTCGGGATTTCCTGCCCGGGATGCAGGGAGTGATACCCTTTTCCTGTAGGGCGTCGCGAAACCAGTCGGCATCATAGCCACGGTCGGCCAGCAGCCATTGGGCCTCGGGAAGCTCGTCAAGCAAGGCGGCTGCACCGGTATAATCGCTGACCTGACCTGCCGTGATGAAGAAGCTGATCGGGCGACCGTTGGCATCCGTTACAGCATGAAGCTTGGTGTTCATGCCGCCTTTGGTGCGTCCAATCAGGCGTTCCGCGCCCCCTTTTTTACCCGCAGGCTGGAAGCCGTGCGGTGGGCCTTGAGATAGGTCGCATCGATCATGATCGTCTTGCGCTCTGGAGCTTGAGGCACTGCCAGACCTTCCATCATCCGCAGGAAGATGCCCTTGTCGCCCCAGCGTTTCCAGCGATTATAAAGTGTCTTGGAGGGGCCATATTCCTTCGGCGCATCGCGCCATCTGAGCCCATTGCGATTGACGAAGATGATGCCGCTCAGAACGCGCCGATCATCAACGCGAGGACGGCCGTGGCTATTAGGGAAATACGGCTGAAGACGTGCCATTTGCTCGTCTGTCAGCCAAAAGAGATCACTCATCATTCAGGCTCCTTCGAGCCCGTCTGAATCACAATCAGCGTGACAAATCAATGGGTCCTGACCCTAAGTCCAGGGTGTACTCCAAGCGCCGGGACGCTAGCCGACCTTATATTTTTATCACTGTGCCAGCCCGACCGAAAAGGAGCGCTGCCGCATCTTCGAGCCGTCCTATCCCCGCGATGCGGCCGGGATGGGAAGCAAAAGCGCAGGCCGCTTCGACTTTGGGGCCCATTGAACCGGAAGCAAACTTATGCGTTGAGAGTTCTGCTGGCGTCGCCCTGCTGATCGGATGCTGGGCCGGCGTTCCCCAGTTGCTATAGACAGCGTCCACGTCTGTGAGCATCAGGAAAGCGTCGGCATTGAGTTCTTCTGCGAGAAGCCCTGCTGCCCGGTCCTTATCAATCACCGCTTCTACGCCCTCGATTTCCTCCTGCTCGTTACGTATAATCGGAATACCGCCACCGCCCGCGCAGATGACGACAACGCCAGATTCAACCAGCAGTCGGATGACTTCGATCTGAGTGATCCGTTGCGGACGCGGCGACGGCACGACGCGCCGCCATTTTCCCTCACTCTCTTCGATGAGCGCCCAGTCATGTTCCGCCCGTACATGATCGGCATCTGCTTTGTCGTAGACGGGACCGATGGGTTTTTCCGGATGGGAAAAGGCCGGGTCGTCACTATTCACCTCAATCTGGGTCAAGAGCGTGGCGAGCCGCGTTTGCGTGGGCAAGGCATTGGTCAGTTCTTGCTCTACCAGATAGCCGATCATACCGACGCTTTCTGCCCCCAGAATATCGAGCGGATAAGCGGGGACATCCGCATAAGCGGAAGCCTGGAGTGCCAGAAGCCCGACTTGCGGACCGTTGCCATGCGCAACCACGATGTTGTGGTTACGTGCAAGCTCGGCCAGCGCTTTTGCGGCTTTCCGTACATTGGCGCGCTGGACCTCGGCGGTCATTGGCTCTCCACGTTTTAAAAGCGCATTACCTCCCAGAGCCACAACGATCCGCATGTCAACTTCCCAACGTTGCTACGAGTATTGCCTTGATAGTGTGCATGCGGTTTTCCGCCTGATCGAAAACGATAGAAGCGTTTGATTCAAAGACCGCCTCGCTCACCTCCATGCAGTCGATGCCGAATTTCTCGAATATCTTCTCTCCGATCTCCGTCTCGCGATTATGGAAGGCTGGAAGACAATGCATGAACTTCGCATGCGGATTGCCAGCCGCCGCCATGATCTCCGGCGTCACACGGTAGGGCGTCAGCAGTTCAATACGTTCTGCCCACACCGAATCCGGCTCGCCCATCGATACCCAGACATCCGTATAGATAAAATCACATCCCTTGACGGCGGCTACGGGGTCTTCGGTGAGTGTAATGCGCGCACCGGTCTGAAGCGCGATTTCCCGACAGCGATCGATCAGTTCCTGTTCTGGCCAACAGGCTTTCGGTGCGGCAAGGCGCACATCCATGCCGATCTGTGCCGCCCCTGTCAGGAGTGAATTGCCCATATTGTTGCCGGCATCGCCGAGGAAGGCGAAGGTGACTTGCGACAGGTGTTTGCGGGTATATTCGCGCATGGTAAGAAAGTCGGCCAGAATCTGGGTCGGATGAAATTCATCTGTCAGACCATTATAAACCGGCACACCCGACCATTTCGCCAGAATCTCCGCCTGTTCCTGCCCGAAGCCGCGATATTCGATAGCGTCGTAGACACGACCAAGCACGCGGGCTGTGTCTTTCATGGATTCCTTCTTACCTATCTGGGTACCGGTGGGCCCCAGATAGGTAACATGTGCACCCTGGTCATAGGCGGCGACCTCGAACCCGGTACGCGTGCGAGTGGAGTCTTTTTCAAAGATCAGCGCAATGTTCTTGCCTTTCAGCCTTTGATCTTCATAACCGCCATATTTGGCCTGTTTCAATGAGGCCGAGAGCTTTAGCAGGAACCGGATGTCATCCGGCGTGAAATCGAGCAACTTCAGGACGCTACGGCCCTTGATATTGACTGGCATTTTCGTCTCCTCAAACTGGATCGCGTATTAATGGACAGGTCATGCAGTGGCCGCCGCCTCGCCCGCGCCCGAGTTCTGCACCGGGCACGGTGATGACCTCGACGCCTGCCTTGCGCAATTGTGTATTGGTGTAGGTATTGCGGTCATAGGCAATGACCACACCCGGCTCCAGTGCAACGACATTGTTGCCGTCATCCCACTGCTCGCGCTCGGCGACGTAAGCATCACCACCCGTTTCAACAACGCGCAACTTCTTCAGTCCCAGCGCTTCAGCAACGACCTCGGTAAGCTTGCGTCCTTCCGCCCTGACGTCTATTTCATCTTTTGTCTTGCCCGGACGGATCGAATAGGGCTCGATCTTTTCTGCAACATCGGCAAAGAGCGTCACGAGATCACGATCGCAAAAGCTGAACACAGTATCCAGGTGCATGGATGAACGCTCTACAGGCAGCTTGCAGGCGATCACATGCTCAGCCCCCCCCTTCTGAAACAATGCGCGCGCCAGTTGCCCCACCGCCTGCGGCGTGCTCCTCTCACCCATACCGACAAGAACAATGCCGTTTCCAAGTGGCATGACATCTCCACCCTCCAATGTGGCAAGCCCATAATCCGTATCGGGATCACCCCACCAGACCGGGAAGCCCGCATCGCGGAAATCCGGATGGAAACGATAGATGGCCGTGATATTGACTGTTTCCAGCTTGCGTGCATTCCAACGCATCGGGTTGAGCGTGACACCACCACCGATCCAGCAGGTTGTATCGCGAGTAAACAAATGATTAGGCAGAGGTGGCAGGACGAAATCCTCCGGACGCAATGTTGGCGCGAAAAGCCCACGTCCCTTGATTGGCAGTTCGGCTTTACTCAAGCCGCCCATCAGGATCAGCGACAAGGCATCGGCGTCAATCTCCATGAGGTGGGCTCGCAAATCGTCAGCCAGACCAACGCCTACGGTATTCTCGTTGACACGACGCTCCAGAAGCCAGCGCCGGGCCTCGGCATCCTGCATCGTCTCTGCCAGCATCTCTCGCAGAAAGACGACATCCACGCCACGATGTCGCATGGCGTCGACAAAGGTGAGATGTTCGACACGGGCCTGCTTGACCCAGATGACATCATCGAAAAGCAACTCATGACAGTTCGACGGCGTTAAGCGGGCAAGTGCCGAGCCCGGACGATGGACGAGGACACGGCGCAGTTTGCCAACTTCGGAATGAACACCATAGGTCAAGCTCATATCGTAATCTCCTTCAAGCAAGCAGAACAGCGGCGCTCAGGCACGCCATGATGATAATGGTCAGGATCAAAAGCAGCGGCCACATGAAGCGCAACCAGCGTTCATAGGGGACGCGACCAATTGCCAGTGCACCCATTACGACCGCAAAAGTCGGATTGATCAGGTTCACGAGCCCGTTTGCAGACTGATAGGCGGTGACCACAAACTGGCGGCCAACGCCGGCGAAATCTGCCACAGGTGCCATGATCGGCATGGAAAGGACCGCCAGACCGGACGAAGACGGCACGAAGAAGGACATAAGTACCTGAAGCCAGTACATCACGTTGATGAAGGCCACCTTACCCAACCCGGAGACGGAAAGCTCCGCCCAGTGCAGGATGGTATCTGTGATCTTGCCAGCGTCCATGACCACGACGATGCCGCGCGCCAAGCCAATGATCAGCGCCACGCCAAGCAGGTCGCGTGCACCGTTGACGAAACTGTCGACAAAACTTGCCTCACCAGGGCGTGTGATAAAGCCGATCAGGATGGCTGAAGCGAGGAACAACCCGCTCATTTCCCCCATCCACCAGCCGCCTTTCAACACGCCCCAGATCATGACGACAAAGGTGACACCAAAAACCGTGAGTACGATCTTGTGCAAAAGTGTAAAGTTAGCCTTTTCACCTTCATGCGCACTTAGAAAGTGCTTTTCGTTAGCCGCCTTCATGTCATAGACAAGCGATTTTGTAGGATCTTGCCGCACCCGTTCGGCATAGCGCATCACGTAGATCACACAGGCCAGCCAGCAAAGTCCCAATATGATGCAGCGCAACACGAGGCCGTTAGTGAAAGGTACGCCCGCAGCATCCGAGGCAATGACCGTAGCGAATGCATTGACTGTCGAACCAAGAACGCCGACGCCTGCACCAAGCAAAATGACAGCGACCGCAGTTACTGCATCGAAACGCGCCGCTATCATGATTGGAAGCAAAAGCATATAGAAGGCAAGCGTTTCCTCTGCCATGCCATAGGTTGTACCGCCGAAGGCGAACAGTGCCATAAGCACAGGGATTAGCCATTTCTCTCGCCCCTTGAGCGCAACCATGGCGCTGCCAATGCCAGCATCAATCGCGCCAGTGGAGGTAACGACACCAATAAAACCACCAATAATGAGAACGAACACCGCCACATCAATGGCGTTGGCCTGATTGGTCGAAGGATTATAAAGCCCTCCGATCGGTGCCATGAATATATCTGTAATACCTTGCGGATTGGATTCAGCGACCTTGTAAGTCCCAGCAATAGGAACTTCCTTGTTCAAAGCCGCATTCATGGTTCGCTCGTACTGGCCAGCTGGAATGATCCAGGTCAGCGCCGCGACAATGACAATGAGGCCAAAAAGAATGGTGAATGCGGTAGGAAAACGAAATCGTTTTCCATCGCCGTCTTGTGCGATGTCACTCATGCATTAATCCCGCTCTCTTTCAATGCAACCGACCTGAGTTTATGGGTTGCAAGATAAGCCGCATTGACTTCAATCAAGAAGCATCAAGTATAGAAAAATATCACTCGGATAGTTCTGGTTCCAGATGCTGTCGAAGTCTTGTGTGAGGTGTTCGCCGAAGCGAAAAACCGGAGCCTGCCTCGAAAGTTATACCCCATCACATCAAAACCCGATATACTTCACCAGTCTGATCTTCTCATCTCTACCCCAAATGGATAGTGGGATTTCGCACGATGTTAGTGATTAGATTTATGGAGCCATCCACTTTGAGAATAAGACACAATATTAACTCTTCAGGTCATCGAAATGAGTTCTGAAAAAACGAATGTTATAAGCCTTGACGCGTCGACTGTGGTCAGGAAAACACTATTCAAGGAACTCTCTGGAGCGATCGCATTCTCGCAATGCAATGGTGTTGATAAAACCATTCCCCAGAACGTTACCATAGCTCGAGAGGGTGACAAAATCGGTCGGATTTACATGGTGAATGAGGGCTTATTAAGAGCTTTCAGAGTCTTGCCCGACGGTCGGCGGCAGATAACACACTTCATATTCCCAAGAGAACTAATAGGAATTATCGACGATGAACACTATTCATCGACAATTGAATCCATCGTAACAAGCAATATTACCTCCCTATCTAAAATTAAATTCCAGGAGTGTATCGTTAGAGATGAAAGAATTAAGCAATATTCTCACGCCGAGACAAAGGATTCGTTAAGGAAGGCGAACTTTATTCAACTCATACTGGGTCGGCTGGCACCAGTCGAAAAATTATCATGCTTTATCATTCTTCTCGCTCAACGGTCCCCCAACAGAGGCTTCGTTCATATTCCTATGCCAAGACAGGATATCGCCGACTTCTTAGGTTTGACTGTTGAAACCGTGAGTAGAAGTTTCACGAGACTGCGCAATCTTGGCCTCATCACCTCGCGGGATCATAGCTGCATAGAGATACCCTCGCTATCTGCGCTACATCAGGTGGCAGGTGTGAATTTGTCTTGATCAGATAGTTTGGTTTGAAAACTTGGAAAAAGCTATTGCCTTTCAGGATTCCCAATGGGTTTGAAGTATAAACAGAATGTATCTTTTAATGAGATGTCAAGGCCGATAAATTGTTTCATGGTTGCTTCCTGTTTGATGCTGGGCCTGGTGCCCAGTCGTAAGCCAGTATTTCATCTTATCGGGAAGCAACCACCTTTCCAATGAGAAGCAAAACAAACGCGCGATCACACTATGTAATCGGAAGACGATCGATGTCGAAATCACTAGGCGGCGTGGACGAATTTGAGCCAGTATCTTGCGGTAGCAATATGAACCATGCTGATGAAGCTCTCGGCGAGTTGGTCGTATCGAGTAGCAATGGCGCGGTTGATTTTCAGTCTGCCAAACATCCGTTCGATTAGGTTGCGCTGTTTATACAGCGTGCGATCATATTCAATCTTCACGCGGCGGTTTGCTCTGCCAGGAATGACGGGCTTGATATTGCGGCTGGCAAGATCATCACGAATGGCATCCGCATCATATCCCTTGTCAGCAAGAAGCGCCTGTGGCGCTTGCTCGGGTAAGCTGATCAGAGTGTCGTAAGCCTTGCAATCTGCGGCTTCGCCAACCGTCAGATGGAAGGCAAGCGGTCTTCCTCTGGCATCAGCCAGACAGTGAAGTTTACTGGTGAACCCGCCCCGCGAGCGGCCAAGAGCGCGTCGATGAATCCCCCCTTTCCGCCCGCTGCCGAAATATGGGCCCGAACTGTGGTGCTATCGATGCTGTAGTGGCCGCTGTCAGCCATGATCTCAGCGAGCGTGATCGAAACAGCCTCCCAGACCCCGGCTTCGCTCCAACGCCGAAACCGCCGATAGATCGTATTCCAATTGCCGTATTTGGGTGGGACATCCCGCCAAGGCGTCCCGCAGCGAAGTCTCCAAAGTATGCCGTTGATGATCGCACGATTTTGCTCCGGACGACGACCGCGTCCCCGATTGACTGCTTCAATCGGCAATAAATCCTTCAGAACAGGCCATTCGGATTCGCTCAGATCGCCTCGGCTCATGACTGCCTCCAAAAAGCAGTCTTGAATCAAGCTGCGATCAATTCGTCAACCAATTCGTCCACGCCGCCTAATCCCGAACTTGTTCGATTGATTATTCAAAATGCTTTCCGGATTGTGCTTCAGCTCGCGCGAACATCGTTTTCTACCGCATTGCGAACAACTCTTGATGGAACCGTTTCGCGACCGGTAGGCCCTGCGCCTCAAAATCTCGGCGTAATGACTCTCCGAAACCTGCCGGACCGCAGAACCAGATACTGGCCTCACGCCAATCTGGTACGGCAGCCCGAATGCGATCGCCGGTCAAGAATCCGTCGCGCGAGTCTACCAGGATATGTAGCCGGATGCCGGCAGCCAGCGCATCGGCCTTCAGCTTATTGATAGCGTTCTCGTCGTAATCGGTCGTGGTGTGAAATAGATCGATCAGCTTGTGTGGCGCATCTGGATTTGTAATCCGCTCTTGCGCCAGATGTTTCATGCCGGCAATGAAGGGCGTGATGCCAATACCGCCACCGATCCAGATCTGGCGTAGTTGGCCGTTGTCAAAATCAAAACAGCCATATGGGCCCTCGAGTTTTACAACCTGCCCGACCTTTAACTTCTCGTACAGGCGGTCGGTGTGATCGCCCAGTTCCTTGGTGATGAAGGTGATATGTTTATCTTCTTTATTCCACGCGGAAGCTATCGTGTAAGGGTGTGCTCCTTCTGAACTGTCCGATGTCGCGAATGCGAACTGGCCCGACTTGTGACCTGACCAGCCTTGTGGGACGTCGATTTCGACCTCAAGTGTCCGTACGCCGGGATAGTAGTGAATTGATGATATCTCGCCCAGAACCTGCTGTTTCACAGCCACACGTCGCAGAAGTACTTTCACTGCCGCAAAGGTGCCTGAAGCCAAAAGCAATGCCATCACGATGCCGATGGGTGAAAGCCAATATCTGAACGTCATCAGCACTACGGTATGGAAAACGAGCACCAGATAGACGACGGCCAAAAGCCGGTGTGTCTTGTAAAAAAGCCGGTAGGGAAAATACTTGACCAGAGCCAGAACGATCAGCAGAGCTGCTATATAAAATGCCCATTCACCCAGATCTTCTGCAGATCCGCGCAAGCCCAATAAAAACTGCTCGACCGGGTTTTCCAGCGGCGGTCTCGTCCCGCGTACCGGGCGCTCAATCAAGCCCCAGCCAACAGCCCATTTCGGTCCCTTGCCCCACAGCCAGTGAATAGACGAGACGATGAGAACCTCAATGCCTAGCCATTTGTGTAGGCGGTACATCTTATCAAGTCCGCCGAACCACCGCTCCGGCCAGCGGGGGCGAAGTGCCAAAACCATGGCTACGCTCATAGAAGCCATGGCGATAATTCCGCTGTACTGGACCATGGTCCCACGAAGCGCGAAGAAAGTTGTCGTCTCATACACGTGAGGTTCTTCAATCAGCCACAGGACGGTCAAAACTAAAAAAATGCCCCAGAATGTGAACTTGATATGTTGCACGACTGAATACCTTAGTGGTTCGAAATGCCAGCATATGGCGCAAAAGCCGGATGTCGTTGATACAAGTCAATAAATGCATACCTACAGCAATTAGTCACGGCCGATGCCATTCACTGCCAGGAAGAAACCGCGCAACTGATCCTCGATCAGGGCGGAGATTATTTGCTGCGATTGAAAGTGAACAGACCCGCCTTGCACAAGATGGTTGCCGATTATTTTGCAGTGGACGAGGTGCTCCAGACTTTACCGAGCGCCGAAACGAGCGGTGCAGATCATGGCCGCCTCGAAGTGCGGCGCGCCTTTTCAGTCAGGATCTCAGTTGGGTCTGCGGAACCAAAACCGCCAGTACCGAACCCGCGCTCTTCTCCCTGAAACCTATCTTGCCGCAGCCCGCTCGCGCTGGTCGATCGAGTACGTACTCCATTGGGGCCTCGACATGGTCTTCGACGAGGACCAGAAGACCGCAGCCGCAAGGACAACGCACCGGAAAACCTTGCAATCTTGCGAAAACTCGCCCTCAACTTCCTACGACGTAGACTCATAAACTAATGCACCAGATGCGGATAGCGATGAGTTTGACAGCTGCCAGGAAATTGGCGGGGTTCTTGTCGTAACGCGTTGCGATACCGCGATAGTGTTTGATGCGGTTGAAGAACCGCTCAACCAGATTTCTCTGACGATAAACCCACGGTGAGAACGACAAGACGCCCGTGCGGTTGGATTTGGGTGGAATATTGGCCCATATTTTTTGGTCTGCTGCCGTCTTGCGGATGGCATCGGTATCATAGGCCTTGTCTGCAAGCAGCGTGCCGCCTTCTTTAACACACGCCATGAGGCCCTCAGCCTGAGAGCAGTCAGCAACCTGGCCACCCGTTAGGCAAAAATTGATCGGACGGCCTTCCGCATCAACAATTGCGTGGATTTTGCTTGTGAGGCCGCCACGGGAACGTCCCATGCAACAATCGTCGACATCCCTTTTTTTCCTGTGGCTCCGTGCTGGTGAACACGGACACAGGTGCTGTCGATCATCACGATGTCGCCGTCATAGGCCTCCGAGACGGCCTCAAGTAACCGATCCCAGACACCGGCACGTCGCCAGCGAACGAACCGGTTGTAATAGGTCGTTGCAACACCATAGCGTTCAGGGATTTCCGACCACGATGAGCCAGTGCGGAACCGCCATAGCATGCCATTGAGAACCATGCGATCGTCAACCCGAGGCACACCACGAGGTTTGCTGGGCAACAGCGGCTCAATAATCGACCATTCCCGGTCTGTCAGCTCATAGCGGCGACGTGACATCAAACACCTCCAATTTTGAGGCCATTTGAATCACTAATCCTTTCAAATAACTAGTCTATTTATGAGTGTACGACCTAAGAAAATCAAGAACCGATGTCTCGATCCGAGCCAAGAGAAAACGGGCCGGATGCTCCAATGACTTCGCTCGATCCATCATCGGCCAAATGCGATAGCCCTGGGCCTTCCCTCACGGCACGGAATCGAGGTTAACGGTCAATTTTGCTGGAGGATTTCGAGCAAGTAATTTGGATCCCAGCTGGCGGTTTTGCGCTTTGTCTTGACGCTCCCCTTTGCTTTGTTGGCGCGCACGAGGCCGAGCGCGAAGCGGCGCACTACGGCCATGTTCTTGGCACCGTGTTCAGCGCGATAACGGGACAGGTCGTCCTTGAAGGCGACGTCGAGCAACCAGTGCATGCTCTCGACGCACCAATGTCCGCGCACGCCAGCGGCGAGGCGCTCGATATCGAGCACAGCGGAGCAGATGAAATAGCGTGTCTGAGAACTGCTGCTTCGGTCGGCATATTCGAGGCGGGGGTGAACCTTGAGGATGGTCTTGATGTTGCGAAAGCGCGGCTGCCCAGGATAGCTGCGCTGCGAGGAGATCCAGGAGACATTGTCGGAAGCTGTATAGGTGCGGGTCTCAATGCGCCCATGAGCCTTTTCGAGCGTGGTTCTGGTGACCAGCTCGACGGTCGGCGCATCGCTGAAATAGGCAGCGACGTCGGCCTCCAGGGTCGGGTGATTGCCCTTGAGGGCCAGCAGATAGTCGGCGCCATGGCCGACGATCTTGTCGGCGATCTCGACCTGACAGCCCATGGCGTCGATGGTGTCGAGCGCCCCTTCCAGTTGCCTGGCCTCGGCAAGCTGATCGAGCAGATCTGGGATGGCGGTGATCTCGTTGGTCTTTTCGGGGACCGAGAGCTGCGCCAGGGTCAGGCGCGCTTTGGTGGCGTAGGCCGAGAGTGTATGGAGTGCCTTCAGCCCCTTGCGTTTGTCGAGGGTGCGTCGCGCCGTCTTGCCGTCGATGGCGATGAGGTCGTGGCGATCGGGCCACAGTGCCACAATCCAGCTTTCGAAACAGCGCCCGAACAGGATCGGATCGATGCGGTTGACCAGGATACGCAGCCAACGCTCGCAGGGAATGCCGAAATGGAACTCCGAGAAGCGGCGCAGAAAGGTCAGATGATGTTGGCCCCAGGCGACGATATCGTCGAAATCGTCGCACGAGCAGATGGTGGCGCAGGTCACCAGCAGCAGCATTTCGTTGAGCGGATACATGATCCGTTGCGGTTCGCGATCGTCCGAAAGATCGGAAAAATGCTCCAGCAACAGCGCCAGCCGCGCACGAGGGGCGTCCTCGCCAACAAACCGAACAACCAAGTCATCCATCGCAGTGCTCCCAACCGAATCAGAGCACCTAAGGAATCACACCGTCACGTCAATGCAAATACAGCCCGAAATCTCATTAACCTGAGTTCCCTGCCGTGGGCCTTCCCTTACCGGGGCTTTTCCGTTTTATAGAATCATGTCACTGTCAAAAAGTGCGCTGCTTATCAGTTGCCCTCCAACCCAAGCGCAGTGCACTGCCCAGGCAGATACCCGCATTTGCCGGGGCACCTCAGCCTATTGAGTGATGTGGGGACTGCGCGCTGCGATGCCGAAACGCTCACGCTTCGCCGTCGCTCAGTTCGACACATTGCGGCTGCGCCTGATCAAGATCGCAGCGCGACTGATCGAAATGAAGACCCAGATCCGTCTCCATCTGCCGACCTCTTGCCCAGGCCAGAATATCCTGCGCCTCGTGCTCGAACGCATTTCAAAGCTTGCAACTTAAAAAAAGGGCATAAACGCCCCGAAACCTCAACCCGTTCGTCGCAACTTCCAAACCCAGATAACACAACGACCGTTTAAAACCGGCGAATGTCCCCCTGTGAAAAACGCTTACTTCGGCACACGGTAATTTGCACGATGCGCGCCATATCCATTCCGCTATGAATTAACCAGGTTAGTAAACCACAGAGAATCATAAATTCCTGAAATCGCTCAACTTAATTTTCGAGTCGGCTCTCAATATGCGAGACAACTGAGACAACCCTTCCACAATCTGTGAAAGACAGTTACATCTATGCATCAAAAGCAACCCGCGCAGTTCGTAATATCCGCGCGGGGGAGGGGGAGATATCCTATCATTCATCGGCATGACGATTCCACATGTCCGATCATCTTTAGAAAGCTGCCCGTCTACCTATAGTTGTGACAGTGCTTTATCGACGCGCTCGCGGGCTGGTTTTGGAAGTTTGGCGTCCTTGATGGATTGGAGGTTCGAAGTGTCGTCTCCGACTATAACGAGGGCAACCATACCCATGCTGTAGTGCGGGGTACATCTAATAAGATAGACACCGGGTTTCTCGAATGCGTAGGTTTTCGTCTCGTTCATTTTGCTCTTGAAGGGCTCAGCCCCCTCTGGCATGAGTTTTTTTATAGTCTCTGCGTTGTGCCCCTTGTCCTTTGGGACAAAAGTAATCGTGTCACCGATCGCAATCTTACTCAACATCGGTTCAAATACCATGGGACCATCTGCACCCTTATTAAGCATATCGACCTCATGATCCGCTGCGAAGGCCGAACCACTCATAGTCGTCGCTAGAAGGAAACCAATAATGTATTTACGGTAATTCATTTCATTTCTCCTTTGGCATATTGCGATTGACATATTCATGCATATTTCCCGTTTGTTAACTTTATTGGAACCGAGATGTTCCATTGATCCCTTGGTGCCGCTTTCTGTGTTTGCAGTACAAACTGATCACCTCAAACCGAATTGGATCAATCAAGCAGGAAAGCGAAGGTTTGTACCGTTGCGGGTAACGACATGCGCGGAAACTCCCCGCAGTTTTTGTAGCGTATCCTCTATCTGTTTTGAGTCCATGAGATTGAAGGCCGTGGCAAGAGCATCGGCCATTGCGGCGCTTGCGGCGGTCACCGTCACGCGACCATAAAGTGCTGCTGAAAATCCGGTTTTTGGGTTGAGCAAATGGTTAAACCGTCCGGACTCATCGAACTGAAAGCCCGTGAAGCTGGATGTCGCGAGCGCCTGATCGCGGATATCAACATGTTCTTCGGTTCTAGCTCCGGCTTCAAGATCGGCAATGCCGATGCGCCATGCCGTACCGTCCGGTCTCGAACCAAGCGCGCGATACTCTCCCATATCGACCAGCGCATGTTCGACCCCTTCCCTTTGCAACAATGCCGTCACCCGGTCAGTGACATAGCCCTGCGCAATGCCGTTTAGCGTCAGAGACATCGACGGTTTTGAGAAGGCAATACGGTTCTCATCGAATAGAACGTGACCGAACCCTACCTTTGCAAGCGCTTCGTCCCAAAGCTGTCGCGATGGTCCGTCGGGAGAAGGACGTTCTTGCGAGAAATGCTTTTTCAGACAGTTCCAAAGGGGCTGTACTGTCGGATCGAAAAGGCCGTCGCTGGCCTGCCAGCATTCATGGCAGATACGCAATACCTCGACCAGATCAGGCGAAGGCGATGCCAGCGCCCCATTGCGATTAAGTTTGGTGAGTTCTGAATCCGAGCGATAGAGGCTGAAGATGTTCTCCAACCTTTCCGCTTCTTGAGCAGATTCACGTAGCAACCGTTCGGCAGTCGAACGATCAGGATGATAGAGTATGATCTTGGCAGGTGCCCCCATCGCCTGGCCACGCCAGATGATGGGCTCAGGAAGGTCGAGTGAAACTGCGTGTTTTGGAATGGCCCAGAACACTACTCCAGCCGCACCACCCGCAAGTACAAGCCGACGACTGAGACGCTGTCCACCTTCAATGCGCATGGCTTTCGGCTCCAAGATCGGAGGGCCGCACCGACTGACCGCCGAGAACGTAATCCTCCGGTATTTCCGTAAAAGTGCTAATACGGCCGCCCTTTTCCGCAACGAACTTCTCCGCTGCTTCTCGTGTCGAAAACGGTACGGCCTCCTGTGCCCCCATTCCACCTACAGCAGCGCTTTCAATCACGAAAAAGGCTTTGCGCGCGTCGACCCAGTTTTCCGCTCCCGGCTCTTCCCAGCTTGGCGCTTTAGCCATATCTGAAACGTAGATCGCCGCGATCCCCTTCGGCTCCTCAGGCAGCATCGTAAAGGCGAGTGTATCGCGGGCGGAAGAGAACCATACCGCCTCATTTGCCGGTTCGAGAATGATCTGGCCCTTGGGGCCAGGATGCTCCAGAACATTCATCCCGCAATAGCGGCCCATTGCGCTTTCTGTCAGGGCGAATGGAGCAACGACGGCATCTTTCTTTTCATCCGGAGAACATCCGGCAAGCAGAACAAGAAACAGAGGGGCCAGAAACAAAGCGCGTTTCATAATTCTTTCCTCGAGAAAACCAACATGGAAAGGGACAACGGCAGCATGACCCAGAGGCCGAGCGCTAGCGTCAGAGCTGGAGCCGAGAGTGTGGCGTTACCGGCTATTCCGCCCATGCCAGTTAAAGATCCGGCCTGTCCGAGACCGAAGTTGAGAAGCCGGTAGGAGTCGGCTGGATTGAGAAGAAGCAGACCGTTGAGTATGCCACCGCTAACAATGCGGCCCTGATCGAAAACCAGCAGAGCAAGAAGTGCTGCGTCATAGATCAGCACGAAGAACAGCCAGACGCCGATGGCGATACCTGCTGCCGTGCTCCGCTCCCGCACCAAGGTGCTTGCAAGAAAACCGATGGCGATGAACACGGCTCCCAGCAGGACCGACGAGATAATGAGTTTGAACAGCGACAGCCAGCTTCCAGCATCCACGCCGGACCCGGTCACGATCAGCGCCACAGCCGCCGCGCCGTACCCGAACAATGTCGCAAAGGACAGAATAGCAAGCTGACCAACGAATTTTCCAAGAACGAGCTGAAATCGGCTTATCGGATAGCTCAGAAGCAACAGCATCGTGCCGCGTTCCATTTCACCGACGATTGCATCATGCGAAATGAGAAGGGCAATAAGAGGGATGAGGAAGATTGTCAGGCTGGAGAGACTGACTATCACAACGTCCAGCTTGCTCGCGGCAACCGAACTGCCGGTGGGTGCGCTGCCGAGAAAAGTCATGCTCAAGGCTAATGCCGCAAGCAATAGCGTTGTCGCCAGAACCCAGCGATTGCGCAACCCTTCCTGAATTTCCTTGGAAGCGATTATGAGAATATTGTTCATTCCGCTGCCTCCGCGAGGGCCGCTTCCCCGGTATTGAGGAAGTGGGCGTAAAGTTCGTCCAGCGTCGGCGGAACGAGATCGAGTTCCGTGAGATTGTCGTTCATGGCCACGATTTCACGGACAAGAGCCATCTTGCCTTCCGTCGGAGCTTCCGTTTCGAAGATATCCGAGCCGAGACGATGCCAGCGCAATGCAGCATTGGCGGTTGTCGAAGGCAACCGGGAAACGTCTGGCGTCTGCACCCGTATGCGAAGCGGTAATTGTGAAATCCGGCGCAACGCATCGATGGAGCCATCGGCAATGATCTTGCCCTTGTTCGCGATGATGACGCGCCCGACTTTGGTTTCCAGTTCGGTCAAGGCATGGGATGACATCAGGATTGTCGCGCCTTTGCTCCGCAATTCTTCAAGAACTTCATAGAAGCTCTGACGCAAGGCGGGATCGAGACCGGTCGTCGGCTCGTCAAGCAACAGAACGGACGGTTGCCCGAGCAATGCCTGAGCAAGCCCCAGTCGCTGGCGCATCCCCTTCGAATAGGTGCCGACCCGCCTGTTTGCGGCATGGGCAAGGCCGACGCGCTCCAGCAGTTCTACATTTTGGGCAACCGGCATTCTCTTGAGCCGCGCATAGAAGCCGAGCGTTTCCGCTCCAGTCAGCGCCAGATTGAAAGAGACGTGCTCAGGCAGATAGCCAAGCCGCAATCTGGCGGCAAAGGCACCGGTCGCCGGATCTTCGCCCAACACGCGAACCGCGCCCTTGGTCGGGCGGATCAGACCGAGCATGAGCTTTATCATCGTCGTTTTTCCAGCACCATTATGGCCGACCAGCGCAATGCTTTCTCCAGCGTGGAGGCGGAAACTCGCATCGCTGATAGCATTGAACCCGCCATAGGACTTTGTGACCTGATCAAGAATGACAGTCTCAGTCATTTGGTTTTCCTTTCGCCGGATCGGCCGGATGCGGCGGCTTCATAAGGGGATAGCTATCGACGACACCGCCCGGCAAAAGCGCCGGGAACTGGGTCTGTGCCCAGCGGATTGTCTCGATTGCCGGACTATTGATGAGAATTTTTGCCTGTGGCGCAGTCCACAAAACCTTGTCGATCAGATCATTGGGCCGGTAAGGGCTGTCAGCGATACCATCGCCATTGAGATCGAAGGCCGGATTGTCGCTCCAATAATTGCCGCGTCCATTGACCGACCAGTCGAGGTTGCGCGTGCCGACATATTTCACCTGATTGCGGTTGTTGATGAAGGCGTTGCCGCTCATGGCATTGCCCTCGGAACCGGCAGTAAAGTGAATGCCTATGCTGCAGTTCTCGAAACTGTTTTCGGTGAACTTGTTCTTGTTGGCGTTGTAAATGAAAACACATTTTTCCGGACCGAGCCGCGAGGTTTCGCCCGTCTGGGTTTCCGTCTGGTCGTCCGCAGGAAGACCGTGTTCAGCCTTCTGAACACCGGCATCAAGCCAGCGATCTATCGGTTGCATGCGCCCGATCACGCGATTACCGGAAATGACCGAACTGTTTGCATAATTGAGCAACAAGCCATGATCCCGGTCGCCGTCGGACAGGTTATCCATCACCTTGAGGCGATTGGTGTACATGATCGCGAAACCGACAGAATTGTTGCGCGAAACATTGCCGATGACCTGGCTGTCGTCCGTGTACATGTAATGGACGGCGAACCTGACATCCTCCATCACATTGTTGCGGAAGACGTTTTTGCGGCTGGCATTGGTATAGATGCCGTCGCGCCCGTAGCGAATGACGTTGCCGATAACCTGTGCGCCGGGCGCATTCCAGATGGAAACGCCGCTACCCGTTTGTGCCATGCGCACGCCTCGACGGCCAACGATCTCATTGCCGCTCGCGATGGAATTTGCGGCGCCATGCAAATAAATCCCGTATAGGTTATCGATTAGTCGATTGTTCTCGACGCGTGCGCCCGTGGCGGTTTTGGCCACGAAAACTCCGGAGTTGAGGTCGGGCATGTTATCGCCCGAACCGCGCACTTCCAGCCCGCGCACAATCGCGTCCGGCGCGTTGACCGTTATGGCATTGCCCGAGCCAAGTCCGTCCACAATGGCGCCCTGCTCGCCGGTCAGTTCAATGGCGCGGTCGATCGTAACCGCGCCATTGTGCTTGCCTTTCAGAAGCCGGACGACATCGCCCGGCTCCGCTTTGTCGATAGCCGCCTGTACGCCTTCGCCTGCTACGACATCGATCTGCCGTGCCTGCAAACCGTCGCAAAGAACGACGGTCAGCAGCATTGCGGCACTGAAGGACTGAAACCGGCGGGGGAACCTCATGGCAGTCAGGCCTTCTTCGGTTCCACGAGCATCCGGCCCTTCATTTCCATGTGCATGGCGTGGCAGAACCACGAGCAGTAATACCACCACACGCCCGGCTTGTTGGCCGTGAAGGTGACAGACGCGGTCGCCTGTGGTCCGATCTCCATGTTGACCCCGTAATTGATGATGGCGAAGCCGTGCGTAAGATCTTCGATCTCGTCGATATTGGTGACATACACCGTCACCTCATCGCCCTGCTGGACGGTGAACTCGGTTAGACCGAAGGCTGGCGCGGCAGACGTCATATAAACGCGCACCTTATTGCCATCCCGGATCACCTCATTCGCGTCCATCAGGTCGAGGCCATCGGCTTTCGCCTGAGTGACAGCATCGGCGAAGAATGGATCCTCACGGCTCCAGAAGTTGACGGGATTGATCTTGGAGCGATGAACAATCGTTGCATCGTGCGGTTCGGCAAAACTTGGTCCGTCATGGACAATCACCATCTTCTCACCGGAAATATCGATGAGCTGGTCATTTTCCGGCTTGAGTGGGCCGACATTGAGATAGCGATCCTTGGAGAACTTGTTGAGCGAGATCAGCCACTGACCGTCGGCTTCCTTGGTTTGCCCCATGGAAGTGTGATTGTGACCGGGCTGATAATGCACATCGAGTTTCTGACGGATCGGATCGACCTTTTCACCCTTGAAGGCTCGCTTGGCGTCCTCGATATTCCATTTGCAGATCTGGCTGTCGATGAAGAGCGTTGTATAGGCGTTGCCCTTGCCATCATAAGCCGTATGCAATGGCCCAAGTCCGAGTTCAGGTTCCGCAACCACAGCATCGCGGGGCTTGATCTTGTCGTCGAAAAGCTCATCGAACTTGCGAACGTCGAACACGGTAACGGTCGGCGACAACTTGCCGTTGGCAACCACATGAATACCGTCTGGCGCAGTGTTGATGCCATGCGGGCTGTTCGGCACAGGAATGTAACGCGTATATTTGGAACCGTGACGTCCATCGATGACCGGCACACCGTTGATTTCCTTGAAATCACCCTTGGCAACCGCCTCTTCGATACGCTTCAGGTTGAAGATGACGATCCAGTCCTGCTCGCTCGACATCATTTCGGCGAGCGTCGTACCCTCTTCCGAATTGTAGCAGGTGGCAAAAGCATATTTGCCCTGATAATCGCAGTCGACATTATCCAGATTACCATCGACCATGATCTGCCAGGCAACCTTCATGGTCTCGCCGTCAACGGCCGTGAAGATCGCGTGATATTGCTTGGTATCGGTCAGATTGCTGCCGTCGTTCGGGATCGGCGCGCGATCTTCACCGTTGCAGAAGACATATCCGGTTTTCGGATATTTCTGCACGCGCAAGCCATGCACGGTATGCTGGTTCGGAAGCTGAATGATCTTGTCGCATTTCATCACATCAAGACGGATGCGGCAGACACGCGTATTGGCCTTGTCATTGGCATAGAGATAACGCCCGTCATAAGTTCCTTCAGTGAAGGACGGATGCGGGTGGTGCAAGTCGCCATTCAGGAATATGCCGCCACGATCCTTGAGGAACTCTTGATCTTGCGGCAGAAGGCCCTCGGTCAGCACCTTCAGGCTCTCATTTGTCTGGCCCCAGCCGGTCGCGCTATCGCGATTGAACACTGGAATGCGCATCAATTCGCGCATCGATGGCAGGCCGACGATACGGACCTCACCGCTCTGGCCGCTGGAAAAGAAGACGTAATATTCGTCCAGTTCTCCAGGCTTCACTTCCGCACTGTGACCAGCGTCGCCAGCAGCAGCCAATGCCGGCTCGGTTGAGCCTGCAAACAGCGCCCCCCCTAGACCGCTTGCACCGGCGGCAGCCACAAAGGCCGACGTACCGAGCAGCTGTCTTCGACTGAGCTGCGTTTTCTTGGTTTCTTCAGACATGCTTCTCTCCTTTAGAAAAGTCAGGCAGCAGGACCGGTATCGGCAATGCCTTCAACCGGTTTTCCTTTGACTGAGATGACGGGTCTGGCCGGTCCACCGCCACGTTCGGCAGCCGCTGCGAGGGGGGCATTACGGGCTGCGAATTTTTCACGCTTCACACGCACCTGGATCATGTGCGGGCAGCGCTGGTCGTCGTGATAGAGTTCCTGACAATGCATGCAGTAGATGCATTCGTTGACGTTGATCTGGCCTTCAGGGTGGATCGCCTCAACCGGACATTCCTTGGCGCAACGGTGGCAGGGCGAACCGCATTCTGGCCAGCGTTTCAGCCATTCGAACATGCGGATGCGTCCGGGAATGGCGAGTGCCGCACCGAGCGGGCACATATAGCGGCAGTAGAAGCGCTCGATGAACAGGCCTGCTGTCAGAAGTGTCAGTGCATAAATGACAAACGGCCACTCACGCGCGAATTTGAGAATTATCGAGGTCTTGAACGGCTCGACTTCCGCAAACACTTCAGCCAGCGCAACCGAATAGAGCGACAGTCCAAACAGGCCGAGGAAGATCATATATTTGAGGGGCCAGAGGCGCTCGTGCAGTCCCCATGGCAGCTTGACTTGCGGCACCTTTAGCCATTGGGCGAGATTGTTGGTGAGTTCCTGAAGGGCGCCAAACGGGCACAGCCAGCCGCAGAACGGTCCGCGACCCCAGAACAGCAGCCCCGCCGCCACCGATGCCCACAAAATGAAGATCAGTGGCGATGTCAGGAAGAATTCCCAGTTGAAGCCGGTAATCAGGGAGTTGGTGAAGGTCAGGACATTGACCACCGACAATTGCGCATTGTTGTAGAAGCCAAGCCAGACAAGGATGAACAGGAGATAGCTACGCCGCAGCCAGGTGAAGAAGCGCGGATGCCTGACCAGACTATTCTGGAAGAAGAAAATACCGACAAGAACCGTGATGGCAAAAGCGGTGATGACCACATTGGCACGATTCATCTCCCACATCCGGACCCAGAGCGGATTGCCCTCGCCCAGAATGTCGGCTGCATTTGCTTCGCCGACCGGCTGCGGCTGACGCGGCGCATCAGCGCTTGGTGCAGCAGGCTGGACAGGCGCCGGTTCCGGTTGCTTCGCCAGATATTTATCCGGTAAACTATAACCGAGATCATAGCTGACATTGGCCTTGTCCCGCGCACCGAAGCCGCGCTGCACCAAGAGCTGCAAATCCCACGGTTCCGTTACGTCGAAGTCGAAGCCGTCCGGGACCTGAAACAGTGCTATCTCGCGCAGCCGCGGCGCGCCGTTGGCCATGATGTCGCCGATACGGGTATGGTTCTTGTCACGAAAGCGTACGCCCTGCCCGTCCTGCATCAACTCGATACGGTCAAAGATACCGCCGCGCACATATCCGGAGCCTTTGAAGGAATAGGCTCCGTCGCCGGCGACCAGGATCGCCTGACGCCCCGGCTTCAGTTGCTTTTGTAACCGTTCATAGCCATCTTTCCCGAGTAGGCTGATACCGATCGACGGTACTGAGACCGGCGCGACGTAAAGCTCAATGAATTCGTCGTCGGGATTGGTTGTTTCAGGGTTTTCGGCGGCGCGATCATGTTTGGCGTCACGAAACGCCTGCGTCACGTCACCAACCGACAGTTTCAGGCTGCGAACCGAGCCGTCGCCGATCAATGTTTGCCAGTCGTGTTCTTCACGAATCTGCAAATCAACCGCGCGTTGCACATTGGCTGCGACAGCCTGCACAGGAGTATTTCCGAGCCTCCCACTGCGGATAAGGCCGACTGCCGAGCGAACGACGCTGTCCCCCATGACGAGCACGGTAACCGTGGCACCGCTGACGATTTCCACCTGTGGCGGCTTGCTCTGGCCGGCGGCAACAGCACTCATGTCACTATCGACCAACGAATTCAGCGCAGCCACAACCTTGGCTTCGGGAATGCCGATCAGCACGATCGGCTCTTTGTGGTCTACCAGTTTTATGCCGCGTATGACGCCTTTGGTATCGATGCCGACGACAATGTGGATCGGTTTGCCGGAATAGCCGATCGTGCTTGTAAAATCCGAACTCAGATACGCATAGCCGAGGAGCTCATTCCCCTTTTTTACCGGCGCAATGGGCGGCTCTCCCTGTGGCTTGCCGATACTGTCAGCGCCTTGGAACAGGGTCTGCGGATCAACGACCGGCAGGTATTTTGCGAGGTCCCCAGCTCTTGCAGGCACGGCGACCAGCATGGTTAGAAGAAGGAATGTGAACAATGATTTTAAATGAGGCGTCATCGGACAGTCGTTCTTTTGAATATGAAACGAGAAAGGTGATACCTTCAGGCAATGTAGGCGGACCATGATTCAAATCAAATGCGAATGCAAATCTTTCTAAAAACCAGACAAAAATCTTGAGCTCAATCCATGGAGGAGATTGGAATGATAAAAGTAAACCGTGAGCCTTGGGAAATTGCATCGATGGACGAATTGCTGGCTCTTGCCAGAGCGATGGAACAAGAATCGATTGATCATTACATAGCCCTCGCTACGCGCATGAGGGAGATGGAACGGCCGGACCTAGCTCTGGTCTTCGAAGTGCTAGTTGCCGAAGAAACCGAACACCTGGAACAGATCGAGGTATGGGAACAGACGAGCGGCCAAGGCCATTCGATAATTATATCACCTCCGGAAGCTGTATTTGACGACGAAGGTACCGAAACCGTGCCCGCAGAACTGTTAAGCGCCTATCGGGCTTTCTCGTTAGCGGTCCGCAATGAGGAACGCGCCTTCACCTTTTGGACGTATGTTGCTGCGAACGCAAAATCCGACGAGATTGCAAAAGCTGCGGAACGCATGGCACATGAAGAGCTCACTCATGTTGCTAGGTTGCGACAGCAACGTAGGCGCGCGTTTCACCTTGAACGCGCAGAGACAACGAACGCGGCGAACCTTGATCTTCCGGCGCTGGAAAACCGACTTAGCGAACTTCTTTATTCCCTTGCTCAAAATACCGAACCTTCTACGGCAACGGAAATACGGGCGTTGGCGGCACAGGCGGAGCATAGGTCCTCAACGATTGACCATCAGCCGTTTCAATCTGTTCCGGGGCTGGAGGCAGTACCCAATACGGCCTCGAACGAAGCTTTACCCCTATGTGAGCTTCTCACCGATTATTATCTGGAACTTGGCCAGACCGCTCGTAAAGAAGAAGACCAAAAACGTGCGCTAGCGTTCGCAAGCGAAACAATAGCTTTAATGAGGATGATTAGACAACGCGGCAGATCGGTTGGTATATCGAACGAGGGTTTGAACACATTGAATTGAATCTTGTCAATCGGCGTTTAAACGGGGGTCTGACTCATATTTGATGATTTCGCGGTCGAAACTGACGCAGTTATCAGAAAGGAGTCAGCATCATGGCGACCAAGTTTCGTCTGTCGTCCCTGATCCCGGTCGGATTGATTGTTGAGCGTTCCGACGAGGACAACGGGGTAATCATTGTTTCAGCGCGGGCAGCCGCTGATCAACGTTCCTGCCCTTTATGCAACCAAATGTCAGATCGTGTTCATAGCCGCTACGTTCGGATAGTTGCTGATTTGCCTTGTGGTGGCACCAAGGTCCAGCTACGATTAACAGCAAGGCGCTTTATTTGTGAGATGACACTTTGTCGTCGCCGGATATTCGTCGAAAGGTTTGGAGAGCTTATCGTTCCGGAGCGCAGCCGTCGAACCGCTCGGCTTGATACCATCGTACATCATCTCGGGTTGGCTCTGGGAGGGCGGCCTGCAGCAGCCATTGCCAAACGCTTGATGATCCCGGTTAGCAATGACACACTCATCCGTGCGGTGAGAAGAAAATCCATGGTGCCGGATGATGCTCTAAACGCCGTCGGAATTGACGATTGGGCTTTCCGCCGCAATCACCGCTATGGCACCGTCGTTTGTGATCTTGAGAAGCGAAGGATTGTCAAACTTCTGCCTGATCGGGAGATCGCGACAGTTTCGACGTTCCTTGCTCAGCACCCCGAAATAGCGATTGTTTCACGCGATAGAGGCGGCGGCTATCGTGAAGCTGCTGCCAAGGCTTTACCCCATGCCATGCAGGTCGCAGATCGTTGGCATTTGATGGAGAACGCCAGCGCAGCGTTCCTTGACGTCGTGCGCAAATCCATGCGGGCGATCCGTACCGCAATTGGTGCTACGACGATCAATCCTGCGCTACTCACTTGCGCTGAACGACTGCAATATGAGAGCTATCTACGGCGTGAGGACGTGAATTCGACAATCACCAAGCTGGCTTCCGATGGCGTGCCAATAAAGGAAATCGTGCGACAGACCGGCTATAGCCGCGGAACAGTTCGCCACATCGTCCGCGGCCACAGAACTGATGTGTTCCGTGTCAGACAAAGTTCCCTTGAGGCCTATCTGCCGCTGTTGGATCAACTCTGGGGGTCTGGGCAGCACAACGGCGCTGAACTCTGGCGACAGCTAAAGTGCAAAGGCTTCCGTGGTTGTTCTCGTGTCGTTGGGGGGTGGGCCGCAAGGCGACGGCGGTCTGAGCGGGTCTGCGAACAGCAACTTCAAAAAGTGCCATCCGCCAGAAGGATTGCCCGATTGATGACAACTGCTCGCGATCAACTGAGTAAGGCTGACACAATCACTATTGCGGCCATAGAAGCCGGCGTTCCCGCCTTGATCCAAGCTCGCAACCTAATTGATCGTTTCCAGACAATGATCCGAAGGAAGGCCAAGACAGAACTCGACCCGTGGATCGCTGATGCACGCGATAGTCTGTTTGCTCCCTTCGCCAACGGGATACTGAAAGACAAGGCCGCGGTGTCTGCCGTCATCACCGAACCTTGGTCGAACGGCCAGGTCGAAGGACAGATCAACAAGCTAAAACTCATCAAGAGGCAAATGTATGGACGTGGGAAGCTCGATCTGCTGGAAGCACGTGTCATCGGAGCGACCTGATGTCAGCGAGATTGCGTCAGAGCCCCGTTTGGATGCCGATAACCCCTCAAATGGGGTCCTTATTACATGCTTAATGACAATAGCCTGAGCGCTCCGGTAAACGTCGTTGTCTTCCAATGGCCGTGCGGGACCGGTGAGCGGCATCGATCTCCGCAAGGGGCCCGTCCGCGAAGCCGAGACATATTCGTGCTCAGTCCGGTTTTATCGATGAAGACGAGCCGCGCCGGATCGAGATCGAGTTGGCCGTCGAACCAGTCCTGACGACGTTTCAGGAGGTTAGGACGGTCCTGCTCCAGTGCATGTGCGGTCTTTATGGAATGGTGGCCTGCCCCTTTCCCCAGCGTCTGTTAGGATGCTGTCGTGTGCGAAGAAGAAAGGAACGAGCCAATGACTATTGTGATCCTCGGAGTTGATCTGGGCAAGACATCTTGCAGCGTCGTGGGTGTTGATGCAACTGGCGCGGTAGTTGCTCGCAGGACGATGCGTCGTCAGACACTAATTGATTACGTAACAAAACTCCCGACTTGCGTTGTAGCGATGGAAGCGTGCTGTGGAGCTCATCATCTGGGTCGGCTGTTTGCGGCACAAGGCCACGAGGTCCGGCTGATGTCGCCGGAATATGTTCGCCCGTACGTCAAGGCCCAGAAAAACGATGATCGGGACGCTGAGGGTATTGCCGAAGCTGCATCTCGACCGACAATGCGGTTTGTCGACCTTAAGAGCCACGAGAAACTGGACATTCAAACATTACATCGGGTGCGTTCTCGCCTTGTGGCAGAACGAAGGAACCTGATCAATCAGCTTCGCGCAATTCTACTGGAACGTGGGATTATCTTCCCAGTCGGACGGCGTAAACTCGAACTTGGCGTGGATAGCTTGCTTGCCGAGGCTGTAGAGGTAATGTCACCGCGTGTGTATCAGCTGGTTGGCGATTTGCGCACGGAATGGAAGGTACTCGATACAAAGATTGAGGCCCTGAATACCGAGTTTATCCAGTTGGCGCGCAACGATGCTGCCATGCGCAGACTGACGTCGATCCCCGGTATAGGCGTACTTAACGCGACGGCTCTGGTTGCAGCAGTGGGGGATGCGAGCAGCTTTGCCAAAGCGCGCGATCTGGGTGCCTGGCTCGGATTGGTCCCCAGGCAATACAGCACTGGCGGTAAACCCCGGCTGCTTGGGATATCGAAACGTGGCAACACTTATTTGCGCACTCTGCTTATTCATGGCGCTCGCGCGGCGTTACCATCGCTTTCAACGAGTGACACGCCTCTCGGACGGTGGTTGAAGGCCATGATAGAGCGAGGCGTACACCGTAACGCCGTGATTGTAGCGCTGGCAAACAAGTTGGCGCGAATAGCATGGGCTGCCTTGCGCAAGGAAACAGGCTTTGACCGCAGTTACCCGGTAGCTTGCGCGTAGTCAGATCGGCTACGCACCATCAAAAGCGTAGCCCAACGAGGTTTGCAGGAAGGATCGTGAAGATGGCCTGACAGTCGAACGGCGTTTGGAAAGCCCGGTCAAAAAAATGGCACTTGTTGCCGAAGTCTTTATTGGGGCTCTGAACGTGCGGATGTCCATCTTGGCCATGAGCTGGCTCATGAGACCGTATACGTTGACGCAGACTGATCAGTACACCGTAAAATCCTCTTGCAACGGGGCAGGCCATACGTTTTTGAAAGTCCAGCCGCGCTTTCGCAGCCAGACGTCAAGCGCGCTGCGGCCGATCGATATGGTTCTGTCCTCACGCAATCGCAGAACCATCTCGTTGAGCGTGATATCCTTTTCCTCTTCGATCATGCCGATGATGAAGTCCTCGTGAGCATCGAGGCGTGAGCCACCGCGTCGGCACTTCTTCGCAGGCGTCAACTGACCCACCCGTGCGCTGGCGATCCAGGCCGCCGCTGATCGCGCCGACATGCCATCGCGTGACGCAGCCAGAACGCGGCTACGCAGATCATCACTGAAAGCTCGGGTCATATTGCCTCCGACCAAATCAACAGTCGGGGCGATGGAATCAGATCGGCAGCCAAGGGAATCCTCAACCCGATTTCGCGTTCGATGGGCGTGCTCTAAGTGATATCTAGCCATTGTGTTTTCCTTGATTTATGAGATGATTTTCGAGGCGTGATAGCAATGAACGGGAAACGTCGGATCGCGCAGCCCCGGATGTGACACCCCTCCGTCCGGGGTTTCCTTATTACAAACCGCTATATTCTACATTGTTGCAAGGTTTCCTTGTCATTAACACTTGCGCGCGCGTTTCTCTTCCGCTCTCCGGTGTTCCTTTCAGGAAGCATCCGAGCTCCCGGACGGCCTCGAAATACAGAGTTCCGCGGGTGATTTTGCGCAAAAAGTTGGAGCTTATTACCATCGGTTCGACCGTCAACTCCAGCGCCGTGCACTAGCGGGGCGAGCATCTGTCATCGATGCCGATACAATTGAAATTCATGGTCAGCGCATCCGAATATGGGGCGTCGACGCTCCTGAGGGTGGACAGACGTGCCAAGATACATCCGGTAACGAATATCGATGCGGCCAGATCGGCGCGATGAAGCTGGCCAGTTATCTCAATGATGCTCAGCCCATCGTATGTGCTCAACGCGATACTGATCAATACGGAAGAATCGTAGCGACCTGCGAGAATATTTACGGTCAGGACCTGGCAAGATGGCTTGTTCGTAACGGTCACGCGCTTGATTGGCCCCAGTTCTCGAAAGGTGCCTATGCCGACGTTCAGAAGGATGCACAAAGCCGTAAGGCAGGCATTTGGCAGGGGAGTTTCATGGAACCGTGGGAATGGCGGAAAACAAGCAAAGGGGCGATGTAATGAGGCACTGGTTTTCATCTATTCCTATCGCTTTGGCCATCGCATCCGCCGTGTCGCGGGCGCGTTACGGATGTAGCACGACGGCCACTCCCATGACCGCTTTCCCAACTCCGCTCTCAGAACCGATGGGGCAGGAAACCAGCCTTTTTGAGTGTGGCGCCCGACTGAAGCAAGGGGCGGTTCGCTATTCCTCAGGTAGAATTATAGAACTACCTGAAACATCGTCTTCAAACGATCCCCCACGCCCGAAACCGCCCCCTGCCGGTCAGCTCGCGGAGGTTCAGCTCTTCGACGAGGCGAAGGGCAGCGCGCGGCGTGATGTTGAGTTCCGCGGCGATCATGCCAGCCGAAACCAGCGGCCTCGCCAGCACCAGCTCGATCAGGCCCGGGAGTTTGGACGAAGCCCGCCTGCCAGTAAGCCGCCGTTCCAGCATTTGCCGCGCCAGCAATAACCGGTCATGCTCTTTAAAACCGAGTTCGATGCTGGCCATCAGTCCGTCGAGACTGGCCATAAGCCGGATTTCAAAATTGCGATGACGCCGCCGTTCAACGCGGATGGTCTTCAGTCCCGCATTGAAGACCACCAGATGCGCGTTGGTGGTCAGCCCTTCGCGCCGGAGCAGGGATGCCGCCAGCAAACGACCCAGCCACGGCGCCCGCTGCAAGACCGCCAGTTCATTCCAGGCATCAAGCGCCAGGACGGCTTGCAACACCGGCGGCTGATCACGGATCGACCGCAACACGGCTCGCCATTCCTCGAGCCGCTCCTCTTCATCCCAGTCGGGATCGCGGATCAGCGGGTCAGTCTCCGGCTTCGGCCACCGCTGCGGCTGTTTCGCTTTGGCCAGAACGTCTTCGGACCGTGCCAGCACCGCGTCGATGGCCTCAAGATCGATGCCAGGCAGGTCGAGCCCGTTATCCCCACGATTTTTCTTCCCGTCCCGGTCCTGCCAGTCGACCGCCGCATCGGACACCGCCATGCTTTCGCTCTCCACGAGGATGCCACTACCAGGCGATGCAGCAGGCCACGCCTGCCCGCCAATCCGAAGACTACGCAAGCCGTTCGCACTCAGCGCCCAATCCGGTGCCTGCACTGCAATGCGCCGCCTTGTCTGCAACACGTCGCGGGCAATGGTCAGCGCGTGACTCGGCGAGCGGATATCACGCGCTGCCTCATGCAGCACCAGATCTTCCATTTCGACCAACTCGCCATCGAGCCACAGCGAGGCGCAGGCATCGGCACAATGCAACCGTTCGATCAGCCCCGCGCCGACCGGCGAAGAAGCAAGACGCTCATCGAGACGCGCCAGGGCTTCACTGGCACGGGCCAAGGGCGACAGCAAGGTCTTCAGGGGCAGTTGGTCAAAATGGTAACGCATTGAAAACATGGTAAACAATTTCTATAACGGACACTAGTCGTTATTTAATGTCTGGTACTGATGATGCTGTTGGGTTGGGCCTATCACCATCGATAATTATACAGTATCGATGGTGATTGATTTGAAGCCGCAAATCGGTAAAAGTCGGGCAAAGGCGCGCGAAAGCAGCGCCTCTTGACCGATCACGGAGGCTGTCTTTGGCCCAATTGCCCGATCCCGCCAGTGAGTGCCGTGCGCTACAGCTCGATACGATTGCCGCCGTGCTGCCGATGAACCGGCGCGACATGCTGGCGGAGATTTTGACCGATCAGGACGTCGAGACGCTCCGCCATCTGGTCAAGGAAGGCATGGGCGAGAATACGCTGCGTGCGCTAACCTCGGATCTGGCCTATCTCGAAGCCTGGTCGCTGGCTGCCACCGGTAGCCCCCTGCCCTTCCCGACACCCGAAGCCCTGTTGCTGAAATTCATCGCCCATCATCTGTGGCGACACCAGCAACGCGAGATCGATCCCGATCACGGCATGCCAGCCGGCGTGGAAGCGGAATTACGCAGCCAAGGTTTTTTGCGCGCATCCGGACCGCATGCGCCAGCAACCGTGCGGCGGCGTCTGTCCAACTGGTCGACATTGACCCGCTGGCGCGGGCTGGAAGGATCGTTTTCGGCACCGTCCGTCAAATCCGCTCTGCGTCTTGCCGTGCGCGCCACCAATCGTCCGCGCAGCCGCAAGAGTGCGCAGGCGATTACCGGCGACATCATGACGAAACTTCTGGAAACCTGTGTTGGCGACGATTTGCGCACGCTGCGCGATCGGGCCATCCTGATGGTCGCTTTTGCCTCTGGCGGCCGCAGGCGCAGCGAGGTCGCACGCCTCGCACTGGAACAGTTCACCCTGGAAGAGCCCGTAATCGACAAGGATGGCAGCCCCCTCCCCTCTTTGTCGATCCGCCTCGGGCGCACCAAGACGGCCAGTGCCGAGCAAGACGAGGTCGTCTATCTGACCGGTCGCCCCGTCGACGCGCTCCATGCATGGATTGCAGCGGCGAAGATCGAAAGCGGCAGTCTGTTTCGCGCCGTCGATCGATGGAACAATGTCGGACGCCAGGCAATCGATGCCCAAACGGTCAATGCAATCGTCAAAGCACGGGCCGCGAGCGCCGGTCTCGATCCGAAGGCGTTTTCGGCGCACGGGCTGCGCTCCGGCTATCTCACCGAAGCGGCCAATCGTGGCATTCCGCTCCCGGAAGCGATGGAACAATCACGCCATCGCTCCGTGCAGCAGGCATCCGACTATTACAACAATGCCAAGCGGCGCAGCGGACGCGCGTCACGATTGCTTTAGCCCCGGAAGCGTAGAGCTTGGATCAGCATGGAAAACCCGGAGGCGCGGAGGAATGCTGCCTGCGGCTCGGGTAATAGAGATAATAGCCGGGGAACAGCGGACAGCAATCATCAAGCACGCGATCGATCAGTCCGTCGGCTATGAGCGGAAGCACCTGATCCTCAGTGATATCGGCATTGAAGTGGCGCATATGATCCGCAAGGGCTGCTGGCATGCCACCTATCTCTGCTGTGGCAGGATCAGGATTGCCCTGAAATCGTTGACGTTCGTCCCTGTTGGTCCAGTCACGAACAGATCATTCAGCATCGAAAAAACAGAATAGCTATCGTGCCGTGAGAGCATGTCTCTTACATCCATGCCATTTTCCAGAATGCGCCTCGCCGTCGTCCCATCGATGAACGCCCCTGCATTCTCCTCAGATCCGTCGATACCATCCGTATCCGCTACCAAAGCATGCACATCTAGGCCATCGATCCACGGAGAGAGAGCAAGTGCGAACTCGCCGTTTCGCCCGCCACGACCGCCCTTGCTTCTGACAGTGACCGTCGTTTCTCCACCGGAAAGAAGAACGCAGGCTGAGACAAACGGCTGGTTTCGCCGGGCAATCTCAGCCGCAATTGCACCATGTACTGCCGCGACGTCGCGCGCCTCGCCTTCGATGGCGTCAGACAGAATATGAGCTTCGATGCCGGATGATCGGGCCAACGCGGCGGCGGCCTCAAGCGATACGCGAGCCGAAGCGATGACCTGATGATGATTGCGGGAAAAAATCGGATTCTCAGGCTGCGGGGCGTCCGCATCAGACGAGCCAATGAAATCGAGCACTCGATCCGGTATTGCCAGAGAATACTGTTTGATCACACGCAAAGCGTCATGCCGCGTCGTCCTGTCGGGGATTGTAGGCCCGGACGATATGAGCGCCGGATTGTCGCCCGGTATGTCGGAGATCACCAGACTGACAACCTTCGCCTTTGTGACGGCAGCGAGACGCCCTCCCTTGATGCGGGAGAAATGCTTTCGAACGGCATTCATGGCGGAGATGGGAGCGCCGGATGCCAGAAGTGTACTGTTGAGTTCAATCTCGTCTTCCAGCGTAAATCCAGAAGGAGCGGCTGGCAGCAGTGCGGAGCCGCCACCGCAGATCAGCGCAATCACAAGATCATTTTCAGATAGGCCTGCGATCGTGTCCAGCAGCCTTTGGGCCGCCGTGATACCGGCTTCGTCAGGAACGGGATGCGATGCCTCCAGCACGTCGATCGACCGTGTGGCACATCCATACCCATATCGTGTGACGACAGTTCCCGTAAGCGGACCTGGCCATAAGTCTTCAAGAGCACGCGCCATCTGCGCAGAACCTTTTCCGGCACCGATAACGACGGTCCGACCATTTTCAGGCGGTGACGGAAGATGCGCAGCCAGGCTCAAAGCAGGGTCTGCAGCCTTGACGGCGACACTGAATAAGCTCCGCAGAAAATCTCTAGGCTCTGAGAGCTTCATGATGCAGAACCACAAGGAGAAAAGTCTTCAGGCAGATCGCCCCTAAGGTTGCTGGCACGCCGCTCGCGTAGCGCTGTGACGATCTGATCCACAGCTTGCTTTGCCCCTGCTACCCGTGAAGGATGATCCGTGTCTGCCGCTACATGAGGAAGCAAAAGCAACCTACCCGAATACTTTCGAGCAAGCGGGATAAAAGGAACCAATGGTCCGCTCTGCACGCCATCATCGGATCGAAAGATATCGGCGTCGATCGCGGCCGAGGCAATTTTGCCACGTGCCATGGCCCGGTCCAGCGCCGCCACATCGACAACCTCGCCCCGGTCGAAATTGATCAGGACGCCTCCATCCGCCATAGCGGAAAGTATTTCGTCTCCGATGAAGCCAGCATTACCGTAATGCTTTAGCTGGGGATCGAAGCTACCCAATCCAACGTGAACGGAAATCGCATTCGCGCCGGATGCGGCAGCAGCGGCATCCCCGGAAAATTGAAAACCTTCAGCTTCGATTTTATGGCGGTAATGCTCGCGAGCATAGACCGTGACCGACATCCCGAAGGCCTTGCCGAGGCGGGCAACTTCACGCCCGATATTTCCATAGCCAAATACCGTGAGGCGCTTGCCATCGGCCTTTTCAGTTGGAAAACTGCGAAGATCGCGTCCAGTATCGAAACTCCCAGCCATGACGAGATGATGAAGGGTGTCGAAAGGCAGGTCGGGTGTGAATCGTAAAAGTGCCCGTATCGCCATCTGCGCCGTCGCCCGGCTGTTGATACCGGGCGTGTTCATGAGCACGGCATTTCCGCCACGGCCATCACCACCACCCCAGGAAGATGATTGCATATTACCGGTGCCGGCACCTATGCGCACGCCTGCAACGCTGAACACGCTCTGTTTCGGGATCACGGTTGCGGCAGCGATGACCGCGTCATAGCGGCCATCGCTCGTTTCAGTTAGCAGTTCGTCTTCCGTGCTGAGGTTGGGCTGATAAAAGAAATGGATGCGACCAGCATCGAAGGTGGCGGCGGTTTGAATGCCACCGAGGTGGAAAACTTCGCCAAGCCCCTCGATATATTGCCGAACCTCACCGGGATCAGGTTCGCCTTTCTCGTCAAACTTAAGGCCTATAAGGTCGCAAATCAGGACTTTATAGGTGCCGTTTGCATAGTTTTTTGCATCCATTTCAATGTCCGTCAGTCTACGAGATCAGGGTCGGTGCGGATGATCCAATCATAGATCGGCTGGAAATGCAGCCACCCCATGAAGGGTGTGGCCAAATGTTTCGCAGAGTGTGCTGCTTTTTCAGGAGCTACCAGCTTCAGCGGTGAACCGGTTGCCTCCGCTTTCAACTGAATCTCGCAGGCGCGCTCAAGTGCGATAAACCACCAGGCCGCCTCATCGATGCTATGGCGTCCGACGCTGAACAGGCCGTGGTTCTGGTGTATTGCCACTTTCGAATCCCCGAACGCCTTGGCGACTGCAAAGCCCGCGCCGCGCTCCACGACGACGGCTCCTGCCTCTTCCGTAATCACCGCCTGATGACCGAAGAAGCCGCATGCAGTCTGGGTAATTGGATCGAGCGGACGACCCAAAGCTGCCCATGCCATTCCGTTGACGGTATGCGCATGGCACGACGCAATGATGTCCGGGTTTTCCTCATGGATCGCCGAGTGCAGAACGAAACCGGCCTGATTGACGGCCCATGTGCCTTCGACGACCTTTCCGACATGATCGACAAGGATCATGTCGGAGGCCTTGACACGCGACATGCTCATCCCGAACGGATTCGTCCAGAAAAGACCCGGATGCTCGGGATCACGAACGGTTACATGGCCTGCAAATCCATATTCGAACTTGTAGCGCGCGAAAATTCTGCACACGGCCGCAAGGCGCTCGCGGCGATGCTGCCGCTCCTCGGCAACCGTCGAGAAGACAGGCGGTCTGGGAAAATACAGCCCTTCCTGATCCGGTTCATAGATGGATTGCTTTTTCGCAGAAGCAGACATGGCATTCCTCCATTATATGTCTCAGGAAATCTCCAACCGCTATTTGAGTGCGGTTGGCAACCATAGACTTAGTTCGGGAAGGTAGGTGATAATCGCCAGGCAAATCAGCAGTGCCGCATAGAACGGCAGCATGCTCTTCAGAATTTGCTCCACTCTCAATCCCGCGATCTGACAGGCGACGAACAGGTTGACCCCGACTGGCGGTGTGGTCATGCCGACAGCAAGATTGACGATCATGACGATACCGAAGTGAAGCGGATCTATGCCAAGCTTCACCGCAACCGGCGTCAGGATCGGAGCAAGAATGGTGATCGCAGCTCCGGTTTCGAGAAACATGCCGACTATCAGCAGCATCAGGTTAATCAGCGCCAAGAATACCAACGGGTTGTCGGAGATCGCGATGAAGAACTGAGACACCATTTCAGGAATACGGTTTGCAGTCAGCACCCAGCCGAACACGCTGGCCGCAGAGATAATCAGCAGCACCACGACCGTGTTGAGAAGCGAAGATCGAAGCGCGGTCATCAGGCCATCGAAGCTGATGCTGCGGAAAATCAGACCACCGACAACCAATGCAAAACCGACTGCAGCAGCCGCTGCTTCGGTCGGCGTAAAAATACCGCCATAGATGCCACCAAGGATCATGACCGGTAGCATGAGCGGAAGAATGGCAGCCTTGAAGCTCTTCCACACTCCGTCACGCTCACCGGGAAGCAGACCGTCTTGCCCCTGCGTCTTACCGTAACCGTTCCGCTTACTGATGATGTAGACGGTGAACATCAGGCCACCGGCGACCAGAAAGCCTGGGAAAATACCGGCAAGGAAGAGATCGCCGATCGAGACCGGGACGCCAGCCGTCAAGGCGAAGATGATCATCGGAACGGACGGCGGGATGATGACGCCCAGTTCACCGGAAGAGGCCTGCACCGAGGTTGCGAACGGACGTGGATAGCCGCGTCTGGACATAGCCGGGATAAGGATCCCGCCGATAGCCGCCGTGGTCGCAGCGCTCGAACCGGAAATAGCGGCGAAGAACATCGCCGACATGACGGCCACGAGACCGAGACCGCCTGTTGCGCGCCCGACAAGAGCCTGGGCGAAATTGACGAGACGGGTCGAAATCCCGCTCACTTCCATCAACGCGCCAGCGAGTACGAAGAAAGGTATGGCGGTCAGCGGAAAGGAATCCAGCGCGGCGAACATGCGCTGAACCATGGCCTGCAATGGAATTCCAGAGCTATACATGGTGATGGCCGACGTCATCGCGAGCGTGATCGCGATGGGAACTGCCAGAATAAAGAATGCGAAAAGTGAGAAGCCGATGGCTATCGGATACATGGCGCGCCCCTAGCTTGCGGCTTGCGTGATGACCTGCTCAGGCGGGTCGATCGCAACGACGATTGTATTGATGAGCGCGAGCGCAGCACCGGCAGGAATGGCGAGATAGACAATGCTCATCGGCAGTTCGAGCGAACCTGACATGAGGCTTCCAACCATCCCGCGTACGGTCCAGCCGTAATACATCAGCACTACCCAGAAAAATCCGGATATGCCTAGGCTGATGAAGCCGATGGCCCTTGCTAGCTTGGACGGTGCGACCAGATAGATCGCCTCGACGGCAACCAGCATCCCGTGCCGCACCACGATGCCCGCGCCTAGAAAAACGCTCCAGATCAGCGCGAAGCGGATGACCTCTTCCGACCATGTCAAAGGTGAACCGATGATATAGCGGGCAATGACCTGCGCGATACCAAGCAAAGCGAGTACGCCGAGAGTCAAAGCTAGAATATTAAGCACAAGCTCGTTCAATCGATCGATCCAGCGGATCACCGCCCATCTCGGGCGATGATCTTCCTGAACCGGCCGAAGGCCCGGCAAGGCTTCTTCGGACGCGGAATGCTTCATATATTCCTCCCTAGTATGTTATACGGCCTTACTTTGCGGCAGGCACTCCAGCACCCGCAACCGTATTGTAGAGCTCGGATACAGCCGGGAAGTTGGCCTTCACGAAATCCGCACTGACCTTCTGCTGGAAGGGCTTCTTGTCGGGTTCGACAAGCGTCATTCCAGCGTCCTGAAGCGTCCTCACAAAGTTCTGCTCACCCTTCAGAACCTCATCCAAGGAGTACTTCTTTGCAGCGCCATTCGCCGCATCCATGATTGCCTTGCGCTGTTCCTCCGGCATGGCTGCAAGACGCTTGGCATCCATGACCACGACAACCGGCTCATAGGCATGTTCGGTGCGGATCAGGAACTTCACCACCTGCGCAAACTGCGAGGAAACGATCAGAGACAGCGGATTTTCCTGGCCGTCGATGACGCCCTGCTGGAGCGCATTGAAAACTTCGCCGAAGTTCATCGGAGTTGCCGCAGAACCCAGCTGATTCCATGACTTGACCGTGACAGGGCTATCCGGCACGCGGATCTTGAGGCCCGACAGGTCTTCCGGCTTGTTGATCGCCTTTTTCGTGGTCAACCAGCGCGGACCACGCAGCCAGTAGGACACGACCTCATAACCGGATTCTTTACGGATGCCGTCCGTGATTTTCTTGCCAACCTCACCGTCATAAACCGCGTTGTAGTGGTTAATGTCGCGGATCATGAACGGAAGCGTAAAGATACGCGCCGTTTCAGACGCTGTCGACAGAACGCCCGCACCGCCGACCCAGATGTCGTTGGTCATGAACTTGATGCCCTCGAGCAATTCACGATCGCTTCCCAGCGTGCTGTTGCCGTGAATGTCGATACGCACTTCACCGTTCGTAGCGGCCTTCACATCGTCCGCAAATTTCTGAGCGGCAGCGGCGTGAATTTCAGAATTCGGCCATACATGTCCAAGCCGCAGCACTGTCTCCGCCATGGCCGAAGACGCCATGAGGCCGCTGATGGTCAATGCCAGCCCAACTTGCTTGATAAACGTCATTTCAATCCTCCCGTTATTGAATTTCAGCTTTGGAAATAGGCACTCTTCATTGTGGTGAAGAACTCCTGGTTTGAATGGCCAATTGAGTAAGCGCCGAAGCCAGATGCTTTGACCCCTCCAAAAGGCATATGCGCCTCGCTGGCCGTGCCGTGGTTGACATGGACCATGCCGGTTTCGGATTCGCGCACGAAGCGCAAAGCCAGATCGACATCGCGGGTGTAAACAGATGCGGCTAGACCGTAATCGACCTCGTTGGCGATTCTGATGGCGTCATCTACAGACCGGGCCTTGATGACCGATAGTACAGGGCCGAACACTTCTTCAAGCGCGAGCCGTGAACCCGCGGCCACGTCGGTGAAAAGCGTCGGCTCGACAAAATGACCCTGAGCGAAGTCCCCATCTTCCAGCGAACCTCCTCCGGCGACCAGCTTGGCACCTTCGTTTTTACCAATATCGATGTATTGCCGAACTGATGATTTCTGATCGGCCGTGATCATCGGCCCCATCGTGGCGCCCTGCTCCCAGGCCGGGCCGACCTTGATCGTAGCCATTTCTGCCCGCAGCGCCTCGATAATCTCTGCGGCGCGATCTTCCAGTACGATAACGCGGCTGACGGCCGTGCATCGCTGCCCAGTGCACTGGAACGCGGCAGCGCCGATCTGCTTTGCGACGGTTTCAGCCGATGCATAATCGAAGACGATTGCTGCATTCTTTCCGCCAAGCTCAAGCTGAGTACGCACAAACGACTTGCCTGCTTCGGCGCTGATGGCCGCACCAACGCCGGTCGATCCGGTGAAGCTCACACCTTTGACCAGCTTGTGGCGGATCAGCGCTTCGCCGACCTTGCGGCCACTGCCGAGAACAAGACTGACAACGCCTGCCGGAACGCCTGCATCCTTGAAGACGTCCATAAGCTTGACCGCCGACCACGGCGTCAGGTTCGACGGCTTCAGAACGACCGAGCAGCCATAGGCAAGAGCAGGCGCGATCTTGCGGACGGGCGTGACAACCGGAAAATTCCATGGGCCGATCGCAGCAACAACACCGATCGGCTCCCGCAAAGTCATGGCCAGACCATTGCGCTTTTCGCTCGGCAGCACATCGCCGTCGATGCGGCTCGCCTCACCGGCGCAAAAGCGCATCTCCTTGGCCGCGCGACCGACTTCGCCACGTGCCTCTGCCAAGACCTTGCCCTGCTCGGCGGCAAGGATAAACGCTAATTCGTCCAGACGCTGTTCCAGGATATCTGCGGCGCGGAACAGGATCGCACCGCGCTCGGGTCCCGGCACGTTACGCCAGGAAAGCCCGGCTTCGTGCGCGACCTTGACCGCTTCGTCGACATCCGTCTCTTCGCTGTTTGCAAATGAACCCAGGCACTGATCGCGCAGCGCCGGATTGTAGATCTTGGCGGTATCGCTCTTTGGTGCCCGCCATTCGCCGCCGATAAAGTTTCCGTAGGTCGCGCCGGTGTTACCGCGCAACCAGTTCAACATGTCGCTCATGATTTTCTTCCACTATCGATCAGTTCAATTCGGCCTGCAGCAGGGCACGCATATCGTCATGCGTCGGCTGGCGAGGATTGACCGGCACATTGCCGGACTGCAACGCTTCCTCGACCACTTCATCTAAACGCTCTGGCGTGACGCCGAAATTGCTCAACTTGGCGCTGATGCCCACATCGGCTCTCAACTTGCTGATCGCATCGACCGAAAGCAGGGCGGCTTGCTCGGCGGAGAGACCACTGATATCCTCGCCGAAAATCTCGGCGATCCGCGCGAATTTCTTCGCGTTGGACAGATGGTTGAAGCGCATCACCTCAGGCAGCATGATCGCGTTGACCAGTCCATGCGGAATACCGAATTTCGCACCAAGCGGCATGGCAAAGGCGTGTACAACGCCGAGGCGTGTGTTGTTGAACGCCATAGCTGCAATTGTACTCGCGAGCAGCATGTCGCCGCGCGCTTCAAGGTTGGAACCGTCGTTGACAGCAGTTCGCAGGCTCTTGGCAATCAAGACCATTGCCTGTTCCGACATCGCCTCGGAAATTGGCTGAGTTGCCGTATTGACGTAAGATTCGAGCGCATGCGTCAGCGCGTCCATGCCTGTCGTCGCCGTGATCGCGGAAGGCAGGGACAGTGTCAGTTCCGGATCGAGGAGCGCGATCTTGGCGCAGTTCAGTGTGCTGCCGACGCTGATCTTGACCTTTTGAACCTTGTCGGAGAGCACCGACCAGATGGTCAGTTCGCTTCCCGTTCCGGCCGTGGTTGGAACCGCGATGACCGGAGCACCGGCAAGCGGCACCTTGTCGATACCGACATAATCCCGAATATTGCCCTTATTGGTCAGCATGAGGCCGATGGCCTTCGCCGTATCGAGAGCGCTGCCACCGCCGATACCGACGACAACGTCGGCTTTGTGATCTTTGCCAAGGACAACGCCTTCGTCAACTGACCTTGTCGCCGGATCGCTTTCGACATCGGTAAATACAACCGTCGCGATACCGCCTGCCTTCAGGATGGAGCTGACTTTCTCCACCAGCCCGGCGCGTTCGACGCCAGGATCACCAACCACAATTGCACGGCTCGCCTTCAGGCTGCGCACATAGCTCGGAAGCTTGGCGATCAGGCCATTGCCGAATTCGATCTGCGTGGGGATGTGGTATGTAAACGATTTCATTCTTTCCTCCCGTAAGCGCTAACGGCGCAGCTCGATCCCATAGGGTGCGCCCAAACTCTCTAGTTCCTGTTCGACTTTTGCAGGCAAGACAATGCCTTCGCGTAGCCTCTTCTGCTTGGCGCGATGCTCCAGTTCACCGGCATGAAGGATCTCGTCTGTGCCTTCGGCACGTGGTTCTGCTTTCAATTGTTCGATGTATCCGTCGAGCCTGACCCGGAATGCCGATAGCGGCATGAAACGCTCGATATCGATCGCGATGAACATGTGCCCGACATTCTGCGGGTCCTGCCAGTTATCGTACATATTGTTGACGGACGGTCCGAAACCCGCTCCGGTCAAAACGCCGCACAGAATATCGATTGCCATTGAGAGGCCGAAGCCTTTAGGCCCGCCCATCGGCAGCACCGCGCCATCAAGCGCCACATTGGCATCCGTCGTCGGATTGCCTTGCCTATCGACCGCCCAGCCCAAGGGTATTTCTTCGCCCTTGCTGGCTGCGACGATAATCTTGCCGCGTGCCACGAGGCTGGTCGCCATATCCAGAATGAACGGAACCTCGCCGCCGGTTGGAAAGCCGAACGCGATAGGGTTCGTTCCCACGAAAGGTCGCACACCACCGGTCGGTGGCATGGTCTGCGATGCGTTCGACATAACGATCAGGGCCAGACCACGCGCGACGGCTTTCTTGACATAAGATGCACCGGTTCCGAAATGGTTGGACCGTGAAACACCGAGAATGCAAGCGCCACGCTCTTTTGAACGGTCCATGGCGATGGCGAGTGCACGGTCGCCAACATAGGCGCCAAAATTATTGCGGCCATCCAGAAGCCCCATCGCGCCGCTGTCCGTGACCAGTTCCGGCTCGGCCTGCGGATCGACCATGCCCTCGGCAATGCGCCTCAGGTAAATGCCGAGCCGCACTACACCATGCGAACTGACGCCGCGCAGATCCGCCTCGACGAGATTTTGCGCAACGGCGAGTGCAACGTGTTGTGGTGCTCCATTAGCGACCAGCACATTCCGGCTAAACTCGACCAGATAAGAGGCTTGATAGGCCATGGGTGTCAAACCCCTTTAGATTTCAGCGTCTGGTCGATCCAGCTGCGATCGATCGTACCATCTGCAATGCTTTGCAGGATCGCCGCCTCCCGATCCTGTTGAGCGGTCGCAAGTACCAGAATCTCTTCAGCATGGCTTTGGGGGACAGCGATGAGTCCGTCAGTGTCTCCAATCACGATATCACCGGAGGAAACGACCATACCACCAACAGAAACAGGAACACCGATCTCGCCGGGCCCATCCTTGTAGGGACCGCGATGCGTCACGCCGCTCGCAAAAACCGGAAATCCTGCAGAGAGGATCGCCGACGTGTCACGGATCGCACCGTCGATGACGAAGCCACCAAGCGAACGAGACATGGCATAGCGAAGCATGATTTCGCCGATGATCGCATTGGTCATGTCGCCGCTGGCATCCACGACGATGATGTCACCGGGTTTGGCGATATCGAGTGCCTTGTGAACCATGAGGTTGTCGCCAGGCCGCGTGCGCACCGTCAAAGCACTACCGCACATTACGTTATCACCATGGAACGGTCGAAGACCCGAACCACCTGCAAACACACGGTTCATGTTGTCGCTGATGATAGCGGTTGGGATAACCCGGAATTTTTCGACAAGATCATTTGCCGGACGACGAAAGTCGTCCGCGACACGAAACCCTAGCAATGGAACCTCCCTTGGTGCCTCCGCACCTTTATGATGAGAGGAACCTAGAAGCTAGAAAACTTGACGTCTAATACATAATAGAGCAATTATTGATAACTTAGAGGTATCAATATGTTGGACGCGCGACAGTTACGCTATATTCAAGCGGTATCCGAAGAACTTCATTTCGGGCGTGCTGCGGCTCGTCTTCGTATCGCGCAGCCTGCCCTCTCTCGGCAGATCCAGCAAATCGAAGCAAACCTTGGAACTATGCTTTTCGCACGAACGCAGAGACGCGTGGAACTAACGCCTGCCGGTGAACTGATGCTGGATCGAGCCCGATCAATCTTGAAGGAAATGGAACAAGCGGAAATTGACGCAAGGCGCGCAGGCAAAGGCGAACTTGGTCGCCTTTCTGTCGGTTTTATCCATTCGTCCAGCTATGGCTTCTTACCGCGATTACTTCGCCGCTTTCACGATCGCTTTCCGGAAGTGAATCTGGAACTGAAGGAGATGGGAATTGCCGAGCAGATCAACAGCTTGCCGCTCGGTGCGATAGATATTGGAATTACACGGCCCGCCAAATACGCAAGCGGCATCGAAACTCTTCCAGTACTTGAAGAAGATTTTCTGGTTGCGGTGCCAGCGTTCAATCCGCTCGCATCCGTAAAGAGCACGTCATTGGCGCGATTGACAAATGAGAGCTTTGTCCTGTTTCCACGAGAAACTAGCCCCCTTTTCAATACATCCATTGTCACAATGTGCGAAAACGCGGGCTTTTCACCCATCGTTTCGCAAAAAGCGACGCAGGTTCATACGGTCGTCGGCCTAGTCAGCGCGGGAATGGGGATCGCAATCGTCCCCGCCACCGCACGAAATCTGCAGATATCCGGCGTCGCCTTCCTGAAGATCGAAGACGAACCACCTCCGGTAACAATCGTCCTCGCCTGGAAAGCAAACCGTGTAACATCCCACATGAAGGCATTCATGTCGATTGCAGTGTCGGCTGCGAGAGAACTTCAGGGCCTACCTAACGACAACTAAAACAACTTCATAAAAGGCGGGTTCTGGAATAGCCCCCTAATTTCCCGGACAGTTTCTCCCACTTAAATAAGTGATAGGACTACTGTTCACATTATGACTGGTAATAGCATTAAGATGGAAATTCTTTCCGGCCCTGAGCGGCGTCGACGCTGGAGTACAGCGGAGAAGCTTGCAATTGTCCACGAAACCTACGAGACGGACGCAACGGTCAGTGTGGTCGCGCGTCGTCATGGCATTGCGCCTAACCAACTGTTCGCGTGGCGCAAACTTGCGTCACAGGGTGCATTGGTTGCAACGGCAGCCGAAGAGGAGGTTGTCCCTGCCTCGGAATACCGGGCGCTTCAGGCTCAGGTGAAGGAATTACAGCGCCTGCTGGGCAAGAAAACGATGGAGGGGGAAATTCTCAAGGAGGCCCTCGAAATCGCCAACGGCCCAAAAAAACGGATGCTGCACTCAATCTCGCTGCCGAAGGACGTTTTGCGATGAAAACGTTATGCGAGACGCTAGGTGTTGCCCGGTCGAATATCGCGGCGCGAGCCACAGGCACCCTTTCCAAAGCCCGAGGGAGACCTCCGCTTCCCGACGCTGATCTGGTTGCTCAGATCAAGGCGGTCATTGAAGAAATGTCGACCTATGGCTATCGGCGCGTTCATGCCATTCTGCGGCGCAAGGCCCGTGAACAGGGCTGTTCATGGCCGAACGCCAAACGTGTTTATCGCGTGATGAAGCGGCATGATCTGCTCCTTCAGCGCCATACCGGAGCTGCCGGTGAACGCAGACACGACGGACAAGTCACCGTCGAGCGCTCCAATACCAGATGGTGCTCCGACGGTATTGCCAAGTTATTTGAGGTAGGCGGCACGACCCCGTTGAGCTTTTGCTCATGCGTTCATTTCAGCAGTGTAGTCGTGCCATAATGCAAATGCATCGATACGTGCATGGCGGTAGGAACAAGCTGTGAGTTTATGGCGATGTGGACGGAAAATCAGATTAATCTGATCGTGAGCGGCAAGGAACCTTTGCGCATGTCGCGCTGACTTGAACCGCCCAAATATCTTTTCCCGTTTTCGCGTTGGCCTATGCGAGACTTCGATGGCGTTATTCAGGCCTTTATGAGCCCGATGATCCGCATCTGGTGAAAGATTTTGTATTGGCTTAATGTAACTGCGCAGCTTATCCGTCACGACGACACGTGGTTGACCGAATTGCTTCACCAGTCTGGAGAAAAAGCGTTTGGCAGCCTTGGTGTTACGACGTGTTTGAACCAGAATATCAAGAACATCGCCGTCCGCATCAATTGCCCGCCAAAGCCAATACTTCTTTCCTCCGATAGTGATGACGGCCTCATCAATGTGCCATTTATCATTCGGCCTTGGTCGGTCCCTGCGGATACAGTCGGCAAAATGGCGGCCGAAGCGATTAATCCAGACGCGAACGGTTTCCCGGCTGACAAGCACGCCACGCTCAGCGAGAAGATCTTCCACATCGGCCGTGCTTAACGCAAATCGGTGATAGGTCCAGACAGCGTAGCCAATAATTTCACGCGGAAAACGAAACCCCTTCAACCGGGGAAAGGAGCTGGGTAATTTCATGCCATATTGATACCGGAAACGCCAGGCTCAAACAACTTGGCAATGCCGTACGGCGAGTTCAATGTCACATTGAACAAGCTAAAAATCGACCGCGTGACGGGGGATACCACACTCACGATGTCGTGGTTTCTAGTTCCGGCCCTACATATCAAGCATAAGTGTCAGATCTCGAGGCAGCCTGATAAAGACGCTGCCATTATGATTGGTGAGGCGTTTGAGGGGATGAAAGCCGAGATCAAACGGATCACTAAGAAGGGTGTCGAAAACCGACTTTAGCGAAACCCGAGATAGGAGAGGCCCGAGATAGGAGAGGGAGGAAGGCCTTCCCTCCATTTTCAATATTCTCAATTTTTGCGTTCCTGTAATCAATGAGGTCGGTTCGGCGCTCATATTGCTAGTGGTGAAGAGCGCAGGTTAAAGGACGTATTCGAAGCTGTCCTTGCTGCTGCACTCGGTTAGAACCGTCAGCTCCTCACATCGTCGGCTCGCAAAGAATTCGAAAAACTTTACAACTGTAAAGTCGCCCGCAACGACGGCCACCCTGTGAAAAACTTTACAGTTGTAAAGTCGAGCGTCAGCCAATGCCTCCGTTAAGCTCTCGTTAACGAAAAATTCCTTGTAGAATCGGTTGCATTCGGGTCTTATGACGGAAAGTGAACCGTATCGGGTTCAAAACCGTCCAGAGAACTAAATGCTTCAGTCGCACAATTCCGTCGTCACAGACACTGCGTCAAAGATCGAAGGCTACACCGCCAAGCTCTCGGCTGAGTTGAGGGAGATGCGTGAGGCCTTTTATCCGCCTTCCTCGCGAAAGTCATTCTCGCGCACTTTTTCGACACTCGATCTCGTCAGACTCCTCGATGTCCCTGAGAGCACCTTGCGTCAACTCACCATTGAGGGGAGGGGGCCTCAGCCTGATCGCGCGGAAAACAATCGTCGCACCTACACCATCGAGCAAGTCAAAGAACTTCGGGAATTCCTAGCTGATCTTCGTCCAGACGAAGCCGTGAGCCTGCTGCCGTATCGCCGTGGCAACGAGAAGCTTCAGGTTATCGCCACATCCAACTTCAAGGGTGGCTCCAGCAAGACGACGACTTCTGCCCACCTTGCGCACTTTCTTGGCCTGCAAGGCTATCGCGTTCTGTGCATAGATCTCGACCCTCAGGCATCATTGACGTCGATTTTTGGCATTCAACCTGAATTCGACCTTGAACCAAATTCGACCGCGTATGCCGCGCTGCGGTATGACGAAGAGCGTCTCCCTTTGTACGACGTCATTCGTTCCACATACTTCCCGGGTGTCGACTTGGTGCCGGGAAATCTGGAATTGATGGATTTCGAGTTCGATACTCCGTCATATCTGGCTGACCGAAACCGAGACGAGCTGGGCCTCTTCTTCGAGCGCCTGGTTAAGGCAATTCAGACAGTCGAAGATCGTTACGACATCGTCATTCTCGATACACCGCCTTCACTCGGTTACACGACGCTTGCGGCTCTATATGCGGCGACATCCCTGATTGTCACTGTTCATCCGGCAATGCTTGACGTCGCGAGCTGCAACCAATTCCTGATAATGATCTCGGATTTGTCGGAAGTGTTGGTGCAGTTCGGAGCAAAGTTCGAGCACGATCATTTCAAGTTCTTGCTCACCCGCGTAAACCCGAACGATGGCCCGCAGAAATATATGGCTGGTGTAATGCGCCGCCTGTTCGGGAACGACGTTCTGGTTGCTGAGGCATTGGAATCGACGGCTATCGCGGGCGCTGCAGTCGCCAAGAAGACACTTTACGAGCTGGAATCTGGAGAGGTGGGTCGAGAAGCCCTGAAACGGGCCTTGGAGAGCGCGGATCGCGTTAATTTCGACATCCTGAGCCTGATCCATAAAGTTTGGGGACGTAACCCATGAAAAAAAGCATTCTAAAGCAAATGGCCGATGTCGAGGCTAGGGGAGGGGAAGGCGCAGATAAAGCGATCCTGAACCCAATGGCGGCTCGACGTCATTCGTCACCAGTGATCTCAAACGTCGGCCGTGCGCTCACCCAGCTGACCGAGGACAGCATTGTCACGCTCGAAGCCAGCAAGATCGAGCGGTCTCCGTTCAAGGATCGTTTTGAAGCTGATGCTGAAGCCAACGAGGAACTCGAAGCCCTTAAGCTCTCGATTGCTTCCGAAGGCCAGAAAATCCCTGTTCTGGTGCGGCCGCATCCATCAAAGCCGGGGCATTATCAGCTTGCCTACGGCTATCGTCGCCTCGCAGCCATAAAGGCGCTGAACGAGGAGGATGGTCGCTCTGACCCCATCAAGGTTAAGGCCTACGTTCGTGAACTGACGGATCGCCAGCTCATCGAAGAGCAGTCCCTTGAGAATGGTGTTCGCGAAAGCCTGACCTGGATCGAGCAAGCGATGTGGACACTCCAGCTGAAGGCTGTAGGGCTGTCTCAGCGGGCGATCTGCCCCATCCTCGGCCTGACTGAAGCCGCGATCTCGCATTTTGGTAAGGTGACTTCAGCCATTCCTGAAGACGTCATCTATGCGATTGGGCGCGCGAAGTCAGTTGGTAGGCCGAAATGGACATCGCTCGCAGAGCTGATGTCGGGCGATGGCAAAGTCGAAGCCGTTCGCGAACTGATCAAGACGCCGGATTTCCAGGCGGCGGACAGCCCGACTCGTTTCTCGAAGGCCTTCGAAGTGGCCAAAGGCGAGAAGACTGTGCCTCAATCTGCGCCTGCTGCTAAGTCCTGGACATCCAAAGACAATTCGGTCAGCTTTATGATGAATCAGAAGCCGAAGAAGGTCGCTATCGAGCTAACTAGCACGAAGGCTGCACCCTTCGGCGACTGGCTATCGAGCCGTCTGGACGTCCTCTATGAGGAGTTCAGGCAATCAGAAACAGGAAATGGAGATAACTAAACCGCGAAAGAGAAAAGGCCCCACAAACACACGGTCTGCGAAGCCTTTCGGTATTCTCTAGCAAGATAACGAATCGCATTTCTCAGAATCCGTGTCAAGCGTTTTGACGTCGTTTGCGGCGAACGGATCTCTTTTGCCTTCAGTTAGGTGAGAGAAATGCAAGCTGGAGAATATGCAACGACTCCCTTTGGGAGCCGACCGATGACGCTTGCCTCGTTGGCAGCGCAACGTGTCACACGTGAATCCGAAGGGCAGGGCAGGGCGGTCGATAAGTGGGCGCTCTACAAGGATATCTGTGAAGCTAAGAGCGTGCTGGGAACGAATGACCGTGCGTTGGCGGTCTTGTCGGCGCTGTTGTCCTTTTATCCAGACAGCGAGTTGTCAGAGGAGAACGGGCTGATCGTGTTCCCATCAAACCGCCAGCTCTCGCTGCGTGCTCACGGAATGCCTGACACGTCTCTGAGGCGTAATCTAGCCTCTTTGGTCGACGCAGGCCTGATCCTGAGGCGCGACAGCCCGAACGGGAAGCGTTACGCCCACAAGAGCAGGGAAGGGGACATTGAGGAGGCTTTTGGGCTGTCTTTGGCACCATTGCTCGCTCGCGCCGACGAGATCGCTCAGGCGGCCGACCAGGTGCGTGCTGAGGCCCAACGCATCAAGCGGACAAGAGAGCGCATTACGCTCCAACGCCGCGATATCTCCAAGCTGATCGAAGTTGCCGTCGAAGAAGTCGCTGAAGGCGACTGGAGCGGTCTCTGGAGGCGTTTCCGTGCCATTGTAGACGCTATTCCGCGTCGAGCATCTATCACGGAGCTGGAGACGATTCTCGACGAACTGGTGGCAATCCGCGTCGAAGTGGATAACGCGCTGAATTCCTTTACGAATGATCAGAATATGGACGGCAATGATATCCATACTGGACGGCAACATACTGAATCAAACCCAGACTCACATTTTGAACTTGAACCTGCTCCAGAAACGAGCGGGGTCGAGGTTGAGCCAAAACCTAGATCGGTGGAGCCGCCGAAAGGGTATCCGCTCGGCCTGATATTGAAGGCCTGCCCAGACATAATCGACTACGCCGTCGACGGGATCGCGAGCTGGAGAGACTTGATGGCGACGGCCGCGCAGGTTCGTGGCTATCTCGGGGTTTCGCCGAGCGCATATGCCGATGCCTTAGACATCCTCGGGCAGGAAAACACCGCTGTCGTGATTGCGTGTATCTTGCAGCGCGCCAACCACATCAACTCGGCAGGCGGCTATCTGCGAGCATTGACCGACAAGGCGAGGGCAGGGGGCTTCTCTGTCGGCCCAATGTTGATGGCGCAACTGAAAACGAATGGGGTGACGACGTCGAGGATGGCTGGATAAAATGCGGATTTGCCACGGAACCTCGTCCATCCATCTGGATTCCATCCTGCGTGAAGGACTGAAGCCGCGTGGCCAGAAGCCTTCCAACTGGCAAGCATCCAGTCACGCCGACCTGGTCTACCTTTCACAGGCATACGCTCTCCATTACGCGGGGAATGCGGCCGACAAAGAAGGCGGAGACATCCTCCTGGTCGAGATCGACACCGATCTCCTTCCAGCGTCGAGTTCGATGCTTGCAGACGAGGACGCAATCCTCAGTGCGCTCTCCATCCTGATCCTATAATGCCAACGCGACTCTCCATCAAAGTTACGACCAAAGATCCCGATGAAGTGAGTGACAAGGCAACCCGGCAGGCTGAACGGGCACCTCTTCAGGAGGTGTTATCGTCGACTGTAGAGCCGCAGGCGCCTGAAGATCCGCCAGTGAATGTGAAGCCTGAGCAGAAGGAGGAGCAAGCGGATGAAACCATTACTTTGCCTCCCGTTCCCAAATCACCACAAAAGCGGCCTCGTGCTAAAAGGCCAAGTCCCAAGACCGAAGACGGCCCGGTGACAGACGAAGAACTGGAAGAGCTGGAAGCGGAAAATGCCCGGCTCAAGCTCTCATTAAATGAGCAGTTGAAAGCGAAGCAGGATGGTTCTGAAAACTGACAAGCTGCTAGACTTGGGATGATTTGGATTAAGACACAGGGAATCGTGATGGCTGTTACATTGTTGCATGGAACCGGAAATCTCATTTGCGACGGCGTTGATGTGGGTGGAGTCGAATTCAGCATCGCTAGTCCTGAAGATGGTCCGGATGTGACCAGGCGCGGAAAAGTGTGGGGAAACAAAAAGGCAGTTGCAGCAGCCATGAACGCCACCAAGACAGAACTCGCCGTGCCTGAATCCGGTGGCTTGCTTCTCCTGGACATTCAGGACCTGAATCGCGACGGTGGAGCGCTGTTCACGGTTTTACAACCCGCACCCGTCTGACCACGGCACGGTCGTAAACTTTTGTCGATCAACGAAAGTCAAAGATGATCGAAATTTGACTTTATGATAAATACCGCTCCCAATATGCAGGAGCGGGGTCATGCATGGTCGTCTCGATTTTCATAAATCAAAAGCGTTAAATGCGCTTCTCACCACTGAAGCCAATGAACAGGCGGGATCAGCGCGGCATCATCGTTTCGACGATTGGTTCGGCGAACTCTTTTCCGTACGATACGTCATTATGGTGTGCACGTGCTGTGTTGCGACGTTCATCATCATCGCACAAATCATCTAAATCCCCGGCGCTCTTCCCGGACCGCCGGGGATATGCAGACATCTCCGGTCACGTTATCCGCGATGTTCACACGCGGCGGATCCTATCAAGCACGATCTCAAATTTGAAGTGTGCAGGGAACAATATCCGAACACAGGCATCGGGAATTTGCTAGGCGTCCGGGGCAGCGTGTCCAGGAATAGGATAGTATTGCGGTTCATTCACCGTTAGAGCCTATATCGATTCACAAAATGCTCAAAACTACTTCGCATCGTGCGGATATGAGTCATTGTGAAAGGAAAGGGCTCTGGTGCCGAAATGTTGTTATTAGCAGGCGCGTTAATCTGGAACCGATGGGAAAAAAAGCATCCTAGGCGCGCAACCAGCTTATTTCATTCGGTCGAGGCAATACCGAGGCTGCTTTCTCGAAGAAGTCATAGCGGGGAGAAACATTGCATCGCCGGTTAACCGGATATCGCTTTGGTTGGAGTCAACCACTATAGAACCGAGCGCAGGTCCGTTTGAACGAAGTCGTCTCCTACATAGAGCAATGGACAGCCGTGCTCGTGAGCAACTTCATAGGAAAAGCAGTCACCATAGTTGAGCGAAGCTGGGTGAATGCCTTTGCCCCATCTGGCGTAAGCATTGGCGACCCGGCGTGCGGAAGCGGCTGTCACGGATACGATTTCGAAGCCGAGCCCGGAAATCAACGCGTCAACCTCTTCGCCGACATTACGTCGCGCAGCAACAATGAGGGCTTCAGTAACTGTTCCGGCGGAAATCAATAGCTCATCAGCCTGTTCGATTGCCGTCATACAAGCTTGGCCTTTCGGCTCATTGAGCACGATTGCCATGAGCGCGGATGTATCGACAGCGATCATATGGGCATTCCATCGTCGTCGTAAAGAAAGTCCTGGCTGCGCGCAGCATCAGCCCCGGGTAATGCTTTCGTCGCCGCCGTTGCCCTCACCCTTTCCATCAGTGCGCGTCGGCCTTTGGGCCCGGGCGCTGCCGCAACGGCTACGATCCGTGCAATCTCATGGCCGCGACGGGTCAAAATGACTTCATCCCCGGCTTCCGCCCGCTTTACCAGTTCGGTGAGCTGGCCTTTCGCGTCGCTGACAGATACGCGCATCGTCCATGTTCCTTTGTATTTCGCTCATACTTAGCGTAAGAAATGGTCCATGTTGTGGTCCATGTCAATAGTGACCGGCGAACAGAGTTTGGATCTGTTCATTCCTTTCTGCAAATTGACACGAAGAGAGCGAAGCGAACGTAGTTGGCCGGAGGCACCCGCGCTTTCATATCGCGCTGTAGGGTTGCCGGAGGCCCGAATCGCGCAGCGACAGATTGAATACCTCGCCGCTTATGAAAGTTACCGAAAAGGTAAATTAACTGATGCGGCACTAGGAGCATCACCGGCCATAGAACCACGGTTTCTACCTTGAAATACCCATAAAATCCCGACATATCCGCTATAAAAGCAAGATCGTTAATATGGTGTAGCACAATAAGGGTTGTCGGAGAGAGCCAAATCGGTAACATTGCACCGATGTAATTCATAACCATTTCAAGGAGAAATCTGACCAGGTTATAAAAGAAAAACCGCTCCCGAAAAAATCCGGAAGCGGGGTGCAAATTACAAACATTCAGTTCTTCATAGATCGCACTCCCAACTTCCAAAGTCAAACAAAAACGCTTTTCGGCGAACGGGAAAGCTTTGCCTGGTCCTCAATAAGGAGACGAGGAGGATGGGGGAGACCCTACAGCCAGCGCGGCAAGTTGGCCGCAAACAGACACCACAACGAACCGAGTTTCGGCGGCTGGCCCAGTCCACGGAAATTGGATCGGTGACGCGTGGGCAGCTGATCGGCCTTGCGCAGTCTCTTCCTTGCCTTGGCCTCATCAATGGCATCGAAGCGCACTTGCTTGTGGCCCTGATCAATACGGCTCCAGCTGAGAGCTATGACAAGGGCGGACGACCGATCGTGTTCAAATCCAATGCAGCGCTTGCCTTCGAGGTCGGCCGATCCGAGGGCCGCGTCAGCCGAATGTTGTCTCGGCTGTTTGACGCCGGTGTCATCACCATGCAGGACAGCGGCAACTACAAGCGCTATCCGGTCCGAAATGCGGACGGCAGTATTGCCGACGCTTGCGGTATTGATCTACGCGTTCTGATTGCCCGCTTCACGGAGCTAGACGGAATGGTCCGGCAGGCAAAGGCGGAAAAGAATGCACTCACTGCAAACCTGCGTCGCTATCGCGGCGCCGTTCGCAATTTGCGCAACGCGCTCGCCTCTGTCGAGGACTTGCCCGCGCGGCTGCGCGCCATGATCGAGAAACGTTTTGCGCGTGTTCTCGAAGCAGTAGGCATCGCGAACAAGGCATCAAGCGCTGTTTTGCGACGCGCGACAAGCTTGATTGAATGGATCGTCGAGCGGGTGATGCAGCTGCCTCGCCGTCATCAGTCTTCAGATAGAAGCGAAGATTCGACATGCCCATATGCCGAAAACGACATGCACAAACAGATTACAAACCCCTATTCCCTTGAAGATAGTAGAGAGGAAATGCGTTCGGCTTATGCCGAACAACTCGGTATCTTAAAGACCGGCTTCGCCAGTAAGAGGGCTTTCGAAAAAAGCCTGGGAGGCAAATCGAGCCTAGTCAATCAACCGCAACACCCGCCACAAACGTTAGTGGCCCTGCAGGATCTGTTACGGGCAATACCGGCGCTGAACACCTATGGAATATCGCGCCCCCGCACCTGGACTGATTTGGCCCGTCTCGCCCCGCAAATCTGCCGCATGGCCGGGATTTCCGAAGATGCACGCCGCCGGGCTGTCGATCAGATGGGGGAACAGGCCGCCGCGATTGCTATCGCAATCACGCTGCAGAAGTTCGACGAGAGGCAAGTGAAGTCGCCGGGCGGCTATTTGCGCGCCATGACAGAGCGCGCCGCTGCCGGCGAACTGCATCTTGCCCGCTCGGTTTTCGGGCTTGCTGCCCGACATGGAATGGAGGGAATACATTGATCTTTCGCTACATTTTCTCCGCCGCGGTAGCCCTGCTACTGACTGTCGGGCTAGCTGCCGCTGAACAATGGTCGGGTTCCGTTGCCGGAACAGCCCGCGTCATCGATGGCGATACGATCAGCATACGACGACAGCGCGTGCGGATTGCCGCAATCGACGCTTGCGAAAAGGAGCAAAGCGGCTTTTTGAATGGTAAGACGTGGCCGTGTGGCTTGGTTGCGCGCAGCTACCTTCGCAAAATGATCGACGGCAAGCATGTGTCCTGTCGGATCGTTGATGTGGATCGCTATAACCGTTCCGTCGGTCAGGGCTTTCTTCCGAATACGGATATCGGCATTGCAATGGTGCGTGCGGGTCAGGCTGAAGCGATGTTGCGCTACTTGCCGCGAAACCACGGCATCGACATTGCCGAATATGGGTATGCCGAGAACGAAGCGCGCGAACGTTTGCTTGGAATATGGGCGGCCGACGTAGAGAGCCCGCATCTATATCGACGGACCCATGCTTCCAGATAAGCCTTCCAGCATAGCCAAATTGGCGAGGTCGAATAATCGGCGCGGAGAACCAATTTGGCTATCCGTATACTCCATGATTACACAACATCTGTTGAAAATGCGCTTTATCCGGCTATCATGCGTTGCACAATCGGTATTGTATCAACGGTCATGTGCCCATGAGACGAGTTGCCATATTGGCGCATAGAGCACACCTCTAATTCGGTTGCTTTTGACGCTCGTTCGCACGTCGACGCAGTTGCCGCAAAGCCGGAAGCCTGAAAAATTTCCCCGCCTGCGGCTCCTCGCCCGAACAAATTTTTCCGCCCACGGCTTCCTCCGCTGCGCTCCGCGCCCAAGGGTGCAACACCGCTTACCGCCGTGCCTTGGAACGATCATCGCAACCACATAGAGGAGTGAATACCATGGCCAACGAAATCACCAACTTCATCCAGTTCGATAGCGAAGACCTCGACACCGCATCCGGCAAAGGCCGTATTTCCACCCTGACTGACGACATCGACATCGAGGTCGTGCCTTTCAATTCCGACAACCCGGACGCCCCTACGCATCGCGTTTTCGCCAAGTCCCCGCGTGGCTTCAATATTGAGGTCGGTGGTATCTGGAGAAAGGCTAAGGCCGATGGCGAAGGTTTCAAACGGAACCTCTCGATCCGCCGCCTGAACTACAACGCCAACCTAGGCCGCTTCGGGGGGCAGGACGACCCAAGCCTTCAGGCCGTTCTCGAATGGGAACCGCGTAATTGATAGCACAACAGCGCCCGGCTGAGTGCCGGGCGCACTATACCGAAAGTCGCGGAAATCCCTTTGTTTTCTGGATTTTGTGCGCATTTTGTGCTAGGAGTTGTCACAATAGGAGTTTTGAAGATGAACTTTCATGCCCCCCGTCCGGATCGATCTCCAGAAGCTGTTGCCAAGCGCAAAAAGGCTACGGATCAGGCGCGTGCTGCAAACATGCGGCAGGGCTATGTCCACGACCCACTGTTGGAAGCAGCGACGGCGGCCTACGTCGCGGGCGATATCACACGCGACGAATACAGAGAGCGTGTTGTCCGCAAACCGCAATAGCTCACGCTTATCCTTTTTAATTTGATGCCGCCTGCCTTGAGTAGGCGGCTTTTTATTAGGTGCGCCGAGCATGGCGCGTGGTGCGCAAGCATCGCTCGACCGGGATGGTATCCGTTCGATGACTTGGAGGTGAAAGTCCTCTACGGGCCCTGGTGATGGGAACCGTTAGCCGAACAGCAAGGGCGTTGTCGTAAGGCGGGGTCTGAAGGAAGCTGTAAGCAAAGTGCCGGCCTGACGAACAGGAAGCGCATAAGAGGCAGTCGCATCAGGGCAAGGGGGCCCATTTACCCAAAGCCCGATATCACCCGGATGATGCGGCTGTAGATGCGACAGGTATATGGCATGAAGGTCACGCGTCTTACCTCGGGAGATCTGTCGCCTCGCCACCGGCAACGGTGTGCTACCGCCGCTGAGAAGCGACGGAATAGGGCGGCAGAAGTCAGCAGATGCCGTAGTAGCCGTACCGGACGGCGAAGGGCTGAACATGAAGTGTCGGATGGAGAACGATCTTTCGATGACGACAGCAGATGCAGATAATGGAGCTGAAACGCCCCATGCCCATGCGGAAGGTAGTGGCCGGAAGCTGCGAGAGGATGCCTTGGGCGCATCAAACGTCACGGCAGGATCGTCCAACTCACAACCGAAGGACGCGATGCAACTGATGGAAATGATCGTCAGTCGCGATAACATGATAGCGGCCTTACACCGCGTGGTGTCGAACAAGGGAGCGGCGGGCATCGACAAGATGAGCGTTGGCGACCTGAAGCAGCATCTCGTATCGCATTGGCCGCGCATCAGGGAAGACCTGCTGGCGGGTCGGTATGAGCCAGCGCCGGTGCGCGGGGTGGAAATCCCCAAGCCCGGCGGCGGGAAACGCCTTCTTGGCATTCCCACGGTTCTCGACCGCCTCATCCAGCAGGCGATACATCAGGTGCTGATGCCGATCTTCGACCCAGGCTTCTCCAATTCCTCTTTCGGCTTTAGGCCGGAGCGGAGTGCCCATGATGCGATCCTTGCCGCACGGTCCTATGTGGCCGACGGTTACCGCGTTGTGGTTGATCTTGATCTGGAGAAGTTCTTCGACCGGGTAAACCACGATGTGCTGATGGCACGAGTGGCACGCAAGGTCTACGACAAACGGGTGCTGCGGTTGATCCGCCGTTATCTGCAAGCCGGGTTGATGATGGGCGGGATGACGACAATGCGAAGCGAGGGAACGCCGCAGGGCGGTCCCCTGTCTCCGCTATTATCAAACGTCTTGCTCGACGATCTGGACAAGGAACTGGAACAGCGCGGACATCGCTTCTGCCGCTACGCCGACGACTGTAATATCTATGTGCGGTCAATGCGTGCTGGTCAACGGGTGATGGCTTCGCTCACCACCTTCCTTGAAAAGAGGCTGAAGCTGAAGGTCAACGCCACCAAGAGCGCTGTTGATCGTCCATGTAACCGGGTCTTTCTGGGCTACTCAATGACGGCTCACCGTATGCCCCGCCTTAAGGTGGCGGTACAAAGTGTGAAACGTCTTCGTGGTAAACTGAAAGCCCAGTTCCGGGCTGGGCGTGGCCGGGCCATTGACGCCACCATCAAGGACCTAGCGCCGATCCTGCGCGGCTGGACAGCTTACTTTAAGCTGGCTGACGTGAAGGGGACGTTCGAGGAAATGGATGGATGGGTTCACCGCAAGCTGCGGGCTACCCTGTGGCGGCAATGGACGAAACCAGCCGCGCGCGCAAGAAACCTGATGCAACGAGGCATAAAGAAGGAGCGTGCATGGATAAGTGCCAGCAATGGCCGGGGACCATGGTGGAATGCCAGAACCTCACACATGCACGAAGCCCTACCGAATGCCTACTTCACCAAAATCGGGCTGATCTCGTTCCTGAAGGAACACCGACGCCTATACTACGCTTCATGAACCGCCGTATACGGAACCGTACGTACGGTGGTGTGGGAGGAGGGCCTAAAATGCCCTCCTACCCGATTCTTCGCTATGGCTGAAACGGAACCCAAAGGCTCCTATATCTATCCAAACACATCTGACGATCCCGACCGCAGGGACGTGCTGCGTAATAAACTTGGAATCCGGTCTCATAAGGAACTGCGCGTCGAAGAATATCGCGCGACAGCATTCCGGATGACTGAAATTGCCGAAGGAGACGGCCCGAAAGGCGCGTTCGACGCCCAACATCTGAAAGCCATTCATGGTCATATTTTCCAAGATGTTTATGAATGGGCCGGTCATACGCGCAATGAAAGCCCTGTTGTAGATGGCCAGAGGGTGGAGCCGATTGGCAATTTGTCGAAAGGTGGGAGCTCATTTCTTCACGGTTCGCGCATCGAGATGGGCTTGGACGAAGCCTTTAGACCGATCAGGAATCCGGAAATATTGCGTGGATCGTCGGTCGAGCAGTTCGCCGAAATCGCCGGTAAAGTTTTGGCAGAGTTGAATTATGTGCACCCCTTCCGAGAAGGAAACGGACGGGCGCAGGAGGCACTGCTAGCATCCATCGGACGCGAATATGGTCATGATGTTGACTTCACCGTCATCACCAAGCCGCGCATGATCGAAGCGTCGATCGCGACGACCAACGACCCCTCCAGTCCAGCTATGAAACATGTCTTTGAAGACGCGATCGATCCAAACCGGCAGGAAGCCATAAGAGCTGCTTTCGTCGATCTTGAAATGCGCGGTGAGAATGCTTTCGAGCACAACGTGCGCAGCGCCAGGCCGGGCGAACAGATTTCAGGTCAGGTTCTCGGTCACGATATCCGCGTTGCCAGCGTTGTTACCGACCACGGGATTGTCGCAGTCGATCGCGCCGACCTTCCAGAGCGGTTGCCCGATGACAATAGCGAAATGACATTCACGGCTCGTTCTGACTTCTCCCGCCTGTTGCGTCCGGATCAGGTCAGAAATGCAGATGTTCCCGCCGTCGAACGAATGCCACCAGAGCAGAAAAGCGCAGCGGTCCCATCACGGCTTTCAGAGTTGTCGACGCACAAGCAGGCGGAGCGGGATTCCGACGACCGCGAACGATAAGCGGTACATCTTCCGCGCAGAGATCTGGTCCGTTTGCTTCGGTGGGTGACATTTGGGCCGCCCCACCCGTTGGTTGATTGACGGACAAGCTGCGATAGCCCCTCCCCAATGCAACCGCTTCGCGGTCCTCCACTTCCGTTGCGGCCAATAGGTGCATGGGCTCGTCTCGGCTATCTCCGTTTTTTGCCGTCAACCAACGAATGGAGACGGCCATGAACAACGTCATCGACACCTATCAGCGCATTACCGACCTCATCATCGAGCAGCTGGAAGCCGGCACCAAGCCTTGGGTTCGCCCGTGGCATGGAAATACCCGCCCGAGCTCCATCATCCCCCGCCGATCCAGCGGCGAAACCTATCGCGGCATCAATGTTCTCATGCTCTGGATCGCGTCGCAGATGAACGGCTACGAACAAACCACCTGGATCACCTATCGTCAGGCGCAGGATCTCGGCGGTCAAGTCCGGAAGGGCGAACGTGGATCGCTTGTCGTCAAATTCGGCACCTTTACCCCCAAGGATCAGGACGCCGATGACGACCGTTCTATCCCTTATCTCAAGGGCTACACGGTATTCAACGTAGAGCAGATCGAGAACCTGCCTTCCGACTATTACAGCCCAGCCGAACCGATGCCGATGGCGCTCGTGCCTCACAATGAAACCGTCGAGATGTTTGTTCGCCAGACCGGAGCCGTCATTCACTACGGCGGCACGAAGGCTTGCTATCGTCCTGGACCTGACGACATTCTCATGCCCGACCGGGAGCGTTTTTTAAGCGATGTCCACCTGTACTCGTCGCTTCTGCACGAAATTGGTCATTGGTCAGGCGCAAAGCATCGTCTTGGTCGCGATCTGGCTGGCCGCTTCGGCACAAACGCTTACGCACTCGAAGAACTGGTGGCCGAACTGTCCGCAGCTTTCCTTTGCGCTGACCTGGGCGTGGCCCATGATCCTCGCGAAAACACAGCCGCTTATATCGAAAACTGGCTAGCCGTTCTGAAGTCCGATAAGCGCGCCATTATCACTGCAGCAGCCAAAGCACAGGCGGTTGCCGATTATCTCCATGAGATTGCAAGCGGGTGATCATGTGAGGCCGTTTACGCGATCATCTATTTCTCAGCCAGGCTCGAGCTCTTCGAGCTTGCATCAACTTGGTTCTGAAGTTCCGCCATTTTTTTTACCAACGACAGCAGATCGCGTGTCGTACTATGTGGGAGATCGCTGACAAGTTTTGCTAGCTCGACACGATCTTTGGCTTCTTGCTCGTTTTCACCCCAGAGATGAGGTGCTGCTGCGAAGAGCATATCGATTGGCATGAAACCCAATACTTCGCAGATGTGTATCATGCGCGTAACGTGCAGTTTTGAGAATGCACGTTCGTAACGACCATATACCGGTGTAGACAGCCCCATAAGTGGCGCAAAATCTGCCTGTTTAAGGCCAGCCTGTTCACGCGCTTCTCTTAGATATTTTGCAAGTCGTTGGTCTATTTCTTCAAACGTGCTGATACCCTCAAAGCCGCGACGTCTGTAGATGGGCTTATCGATTTCCGGATCATTGGTTTTCTCCAATGAATGTTCTGTTGCGAAATCAGCAGATTCGTTATTCACCGTCAAAACCCCTTAAACTCCATGCCGCCTAATTGAATAATATGAATTATTCTCGTTGGTTTGGCACTGTAGAGTTTGATGAAACGGAATTCATCACCAAACTTTTCTGCCCCACGGATGCAGAAAGCGACCTCTTACGGAAAAAAATGAACTAGAATATGTTGACTAACGTGTTTTCGCCGCGGCCATTCGCCAGTTCCCTGGTTTTCCCTCAAAGACTGCTTCGATCAACGCTGTGTCCTTCAGCCAACTGAGTGTAGCTGACAGTTCGCAAGCAATAGTTTGCTGTTTGATATGAATGCAGCGGATAACATTAGTGATGGAATCCTTGCCGTAGGCGGCATAATTCCAGTTGGAAAAGCGAAAGAGTTCTTCTTTGGCAATCTGGTTGGTCGGCCATTCGACTGAAACGGCGGGCGTGCTAACTTGACTGTTAGCGAATGAGTTGATTGGCTCAATCGTGTGGCCAAAGCCATTAGCAGCTAGATAAGGCGCTAAATATAGACCGACTCCGATCCCGACGGCCAAGCCTAGAAGAAAGCTACGACCAAGCACGGTCAGTATCCGTTTTCTGTTAGATACTGGTCGATGGCATCTCTAAGGATAACCGACATCTTAAGTCCGTTGTCGTGGGCTGCCTTTTCAAGTCGCCTTTTGGTGTCGTAATCAAGTGAGACATTTACAAAATGCTTACTTTCTCGTTCACGATTTCTACGAAGTTCACGTAAGCGATTTCGGGAATCTTCCCGCTGGTTTGCCTGTTGGGTATCGTTCGCCCTTCTTTCTTCTGGCGTGACGAATTGTGATTTAGGACGAGCTCTTCGCGTTTCCAGTTCCGTTGACGGCCCTGTAGTTTGCATTTGTGCGTTTTCCGCCGCTGGGAGCGCAGCAGCATTGGGGCCATTCTCCTCTTCTGCTGATGGGCGTCTGCGGGATGCGACAGGGAAGTCTGACAGTGTGACCTTGCTTTTAGCCATTCACCGTCTCCATTACATTCTGGTCCCTTAAATAGTCGAGCTCAGAAACAAACGCGTTGACTTCGGTTCTGGCCTTACAGATAGCATCCGTTAATTCCAACATTTGCAATGTTCCCCAGCCGCTGCGGATCTCGCGGTAACAGTTGCGCTCGATTAGCTCAGTTTCGAGCAACGTCGTATTGTAACCATGTTGGCTTAAATTTTCTACGAATGGACGGATGATGCGATATTCTTCAAGGTGGCGATTAACGATGTTGATGCGTGTTCGCACAACCGCCTGAGGAATTACACGTTGGTTGTGATCTGTTCGCGTGGCAATGGTTTCCGCGGCTTCGCCTGCTGCCTTTATTTCATCCTGTGCAGGCTGAATGGGCGTAATCACGATATCAGAATGATCTATTATCGTATCCATGACCACGCTATCGACGCCGGGAGCATCGATAATCACGGCGTCGTACTTTTCCGCGTGTGAAGACATAACCTGTTCGATTGAGCTCTGGCGAAGTGCGGTCGTCAGAGAAATCGATTCAGGTAAGTTGCCCTTCGCTTCACAGCGCTTCCACCACTCGGCCAGGTTCTGGCGGGGATCTGCATCGATGAGAAGGACCCGTTGACCTTGGAGTGCGAATTCACCTGCCGTCAAAATGACCGTGGTCGTTTTCCCCGCGCCGCCTTTGCCACTAACTGCTGAAAATCGAGCTGTCATGAATTCTCCTTCAAACGAAGAGAGCATGAACGTTTACCCACGTCCGGTTCAGGCCATATCAGACTAACGAGCATTTGGATCGAGTGGTGATCGTTAGTTATATGGACTGAGGAACAGACTATGATATTTTCACACGATGTGACAACACACTATATCCAATGGATCACACGGTGTGTTCACATCGCATAACCACATGACATCGTCGTGTGGTTGATCTCCCCAGTTCCTTTCTAGCTGATGATGAACCCCGGAGCCGCGCAAGAGCCGTCTGTGCCGCTCGCACGCAGTCCGGCAAGGGCGAAGAGCGAAGCCTCCCTTGCTGGCGAGTACGAGGGGTACACAAAGGCGAATAAAGCGGCCTGGAGGTGAACCCTGGTGAGCGAAGCGAGACCAATTTGGACGATCTTTAATGATTTCCTATTTATTTGGTTAGGCAGGATTCGGAAAAATGTGCTACATTTTTTCCAATCAATCGCGAAACACGTCCGCGATTGATTATTGCTACTCTGTGCTGGAACTGTTGAAGCTTATGGATGAGGGAATTACCGATGGTGGGGTGGCAGTTAAAGCCAAGCCGCAAACCATTCATAGCCGCGTTTCGGCGGACGAATATGATGCAATCGATGTAGCCGCAAAGGCGGCTGACATGACGATGAGTGCATTTTTTAAAGCTGTATTCCTGCAAGGGGCAGGAGTGAAGCCAGTCTTTAATGACGAAGACCGGGCGCTTTTGTCTCTCATGCTAGAGGACATGCGTATGATTGGCGTCAATCTCAATCAGGTAGCCAGAGCTCTGAATAGTGGAAAATCGGTATCTGATAGCGAAATCCGCATGGTGGTCGGGGATGTGCAGAAGATGCAGATCGGCGTCCTCAGCGAGTTACGGCGCGTTACCAAGCGATCTGGATACAGGCATCGCAGCAAGGAATAGCAGTCGATGGAGTTTTTTCTCGGAGCCTTTGAGAGTGAATGGGAGCAGCATCGCGCGGCGCTGTTGCATGAGCTTTCTTTGGGTTCGAGTGCTGCGAGTGGCGCGGAAGAAGAGATGCGCCGAAGGCTGCGCGAACTGCAAATCGCAGGAGGTGCCACCGCAGCAGGTAGTGCTTCAGTGCCGAAAATGCGCACGGGATCCTCAAGGGCACGGAGTTTCCAGTTCTTTGGAAGTACGGCAAGCAAGCCAATTGCGGCGGCTAGGCCGATGGAAGCGCGTCTGGCCGCGGTCGCAGCAGGCAGTCAACCGTCCGTGGTAAAAATGGCATCGTACGGTGGCGGTGCACGGTTCGGCGCGATGGTCAATTACGTATCACGCAGCGGGGAAATACACGTCGAAAAGGAAAATGGTGAGCGCCTTCATGGTCGCGAGGATCTAGCCCGGTTGCGGGAAGATTGGGAGCCATTGTTTCAAAATCGTGCCGAGAGCAGGGATATTGGAACTTTCCATGTGACGATCGAAGCTACTGGTTTCGAAACAGAAGAAGCTTTGCACCAGCTCGTACGCGACAGCCTGGCGAGCGGATTAAGTAATCGCAGCTTCGCTTATGCAGTTTCGCAGCCATCACATGGAGTTTTGAAAGTTGACGGTCTGGTAGTCTTGCGCAGCGCAGAAGGGGAACGGTTGACCGGCGACCCGAAGGCGGCTGACATTATTCAGAGACGTTACAACGAAAGCGCGGTGTCCGAGCTGGCGAGGGCGCGGTTCCGTTTTACCGGGTATGGCAATGGCGTGGAATATGGCGCCGCCAAGCTGCGAAATCTGGTCGAGGATCATAAGGGAGAAGTTCGCGATGATAAGGGGCGCGATATCTCCGATACGCGTTCCGCCGGCGATCTGGTGCAAAAGCAGTGGCGTCGGGAGTTGCATAGCCGCAAGGGCAGGGATGTGATGCATGTCATCATGTCTGCTAAAGCTGGCACCAATGTTCAGGCTTTCGAAGGCGCTGTTCGGGATTTTCTGGCCGCTCAGTTCGAAGGACACCGCTACATATTTGCGATGCATGATCCGTTCAGCGATCCGAAGGAGATGGGGCAGGGCGGAAAGCGACCGCATATCCATGCCCATGCCATTATCGCTATGCGTTCGGATGCCGGTGATCGGGTAGAAACCTCGCCACAGGTTTTTCGCCAATGGCGCGAACTTATGGCTGAAAAGGCGCGCCAGCACGGAATCGCTATGGAAATGACGGACAGGCGCGAGTTTGCAAATGCTCCAGCCTACACGCGCAATCAGGTGCGGCCGGTTAATCGCGAGGGACGAACGGAACATGAGGGGACGAGTGCGGCGGCTCAGTCGCGTTATGATGCCAAGCGGTCAGGTCGGCGGAGCGTGGCGCGAAGCGTGCGCAGCCTTGAATATACCGTAAAGGTAACTCAGAGTTGGGAGAAAATTGCAATGGCAAGCGGCAATCATCAGATTGCCTCATACGCCATCCAGCAAAGAGATATAGTTGTATCAACCAGTTCGCATCAATCGGAAGCTAAAACTTCTAACATCGTTCATGCAGAATTCGGGTCACATTACCGCACCAATTTGGTAAAGTTGCAAAACATCATTTTGGAGGGTGAAAAAGTGCGCGAAATGTCGAGAAGCGATTTTGAGGCATATGAGAAAGAAGTTGAAACAGCTTTGTTCCGGCTTGGCCGCAATCTCGGACCGGAAGAGAAAGCCGATCTGGAACAGGTAGCGCAGTATACGCGCGAGCATGTCAATCTAATGCGCGAGCATATGGAACTGACTGAACAGCGTGGATTGACCGTTGAAACCCCATCTCGCGAAAGCGAGCAAGATAGCTCGTCAATGCAGATCGCTCGCGAAGCCGATTCCGAAATTGCCAAGCCAGCGCATGTTATCGTGGAAGCAGAGCAGGGTCAGCCATCGGCAGATAATGCTAACGAACCTCGTTCAAGCATTGATGACGAGGAGAAAGCAGCTGCAGCATCCTATCAGGCCGAAATGGATCGTTCATTCCCGGATGAGATCACGAGCCGATATTATATTCGTGAGGATCACGGGGGGACGCAGCGTGTCTTTGCCGATTCAAAGGGTGAGCGCGAAGTGTTCCAGGACAATGGAGAGAAGCTGCGCGCTAAATCGTTCGATGCTCAGGGCGTTCGGTTGATGATCGAAACAGCAGCGCATCGAGGCTGGACGAGCATCGAAATAACGGGGAGCAAGGAGTTCCGCCGTGAAACTTGGTTGGAGGGCCAGGCGCACGGTATTTCGGTCAAGGGCTATCAGCCGGCGGAACTGGATTGGCAAGATCTGGTATAGCGCGGCGATCAGGATGAGACGCGGGCGACAATCTGGATGAGATTCTTATGTCGCGGTCGAGTTGAAGTTATCACGTTGAATGTCGCTGGCAAGCTCTTCGTCGCTTTCTGATTGTCGCTCCGCGGCAATCACCGTCGAGGTTTTGATTGTCGCAAAAGATGCCGGTCGTCCGCGTTGGCGTTTTTCCTCCAGCGCCGTTCTTCGCCGGTAGCTTTCGACATTCATCTCGAAGATCGTAGCGTGATGAACAAGCCGGTCGACCGCTGCGAGTGTCATGGCAGGATCTGGGAAGACCCGGTTCCACTCTCCAAATGGCTGGTTTGCGGTAATCAAGACCGATCTGTGCTCGTAGCGTGCCGATATCAGCTCGAAGAGCACGCTCGTTTCGGCCTGATCCTTGGTGACGTAGGCGAGATCATCGAGGATGAGCAAGTCGAACTTGTCGAGTTTGGCGATAGCAGATTCGAGCTGCAGTTCCCTGCGCGCGACCTGTAGCTTTTGCACGAGGTCGGTTGTTCGGGTGAATAGCACGCGCCATCCATTCTCGATAAGTGCGAGGCCGATAGCGGCAGCGAGATGGCTCTTTCCTCCACCGGGTGGGCCGAACATGAGGATATTGGCACCTTTGGCGAGCCAACTGTCGCCAGCGGTAATTGCCATGACCTGGGCCTTTGAGACCATGGGCACGGCGTCGAAAGCGAAGCTATCCAGGGTCTTTCCAGGTGGCAGGTGTGCCTCAGCGAGATGCCTTTCAATCCTGCGGTGGGCACGCTCGGCCAATTCGTGCTCGGCGATGGCCGATAGGAAGCGTGCGGCCGGCCATCCTTCTCGATCGGCCTGTTCGGCAAATTGCGACCATAGAGTCTTGATTGTCGGCAGTCGGAGTTCGTTGAGCATGATGCCGAGCCGCGCTTCATCGATGACATGAGCGTTCTTCATGCTGCTTCTCCTGTCCCGATCAAGGCCTCGTAGCCATGAAGCGATGCGAGTTGGACATGGACGGTCGGCAATTTGGCTGGATCGGGACCGAAGAGCGCTTGCATTGCAGCCAGATCGGGCAGATCTCCGGCATCGAGTGTCGTGGCCAATTCTTCGGCAAGTTCGCGCTCGCAGCCGCGATCATGCGCCAGCGCCAGAAGCTCGACGGTGATCTTGCAGGCCTGCTTGTCGGGAAGATGCTCGATGAGTGTCTCGTAGGCTCTGCGGTATTCCTGCCGTGGAAAGAGCTTGTCACGATAGACGAGACCACGCAGCGCCATCGGCTTTTTGCGCAGGGAATGGATGATGTGGTGGTAATTGACGACCTGATCATGCCGCCCGTCGGCATGGCCACGTCCCCTGCGCAGCGTCATCAGGTGCGTACCCCCGACAAAGACATCAAGCCGATCGTCGAACAAGCGCACCCGAAGTCTATGCCCGATGAGGCGGGACGGCACGGTGTAGAACACCTTGCGCAAGGTAAAGCCGCCGGTGCGAGATACCGTCACGACAACCTCTTCGAAGTCCGTGGTCCGGCGCTCGGGCAGCGCCTGCAAATGGGACCGCTCGGCATCGATACGCTTGCCATGGGCGGCGTTGCGCCGGCTGACAATCTCGTCGACAAAGGCGCGGTAAGAGCTGAGATCAGCGAATTCCCTGGTACCGCGCATCAGCAAGGCATCACGAACAGCATTCTTGAGATGGCCATGGGAGCTTTCGATCGAGCCGTTCTCATGTGCGATGCCCTTGTTGTTGCGCGTCGGCGTCATGCGATAATGGGCACACAGTTCGTCATAGCGATTTGTCAGGTCGACCTTGGCATCGGCATCGAGGTTGCGGAAGGCGGCCGACAGACTGTCGCTGCGGTGATAAAGGGGCGCGCCCCCCACAGACCACAGGGCGTTCTGCAACCCTTCTGCCAGCGCAACGAAGCTCTCGCCGCCGAGAATGACATGAGCATGCTCGAACCCAGACCAGACAAGCCGGAAGTGATAAAACAAATGATCGAGCGGCTGGCCGGCGACTGTGATGCCGAGGCTGCTCATGTCAGTAAAATCCGAAAGGCCCAGCCGACCAGGTTCATGCGTCTGGCGGAAGATGACCTCCTGGGCCTCACCGTGAACAGCACGCCAGGACCGGATGCGACGCTCGAGCGTGCGGCGGATACCTTCGGGCAGTTCTGGATGCCGCCGTAGCATCTCGTTGAAAACGGCCACGGCGCGGATGCCCGGTGCTGCTTTGAGGAGCGGAACAACTTCCGTATCGAATATCGGCTCAAGCGGATCAGGACGACGACGCCCGCGTGGTGCTTTGCTTTGGGATGGAAGTTGCGTCTCCTTATCGAGACGATAGGCCGTGGCCCGGCTGATCGACGCTTTTGCAGCGGCGACCTCTACTGAATGCATTTGTCGATACTTCATGAATAATCTCATCTGATGATCGGTTACATGACGACCCGGCACAAACTGGTTCTCCAATCCAGAAAACCTGAAATGTATCGGACCGACCGCGATCATGAGACGTCGAAAATCTGCGCCGCGCCGGGATATGACTACGGTCGGGCTACGCCCTCTCTCCGTCACACCCCGGCGCGAGTCTCATCCTGATTGACGCTGAATCTCACCTTGATTGTCGCTACGCAATCTGGCGCGTCGCGAGCAGTCCTACTTGCGCAATGAAATTGTTCCGATCGAGGGCAGGGCGCTGGATGCGGCTCACCGGGATCAGGAGCAATCTGCAGGATCGGATCAGTCGAGCAAGGTCGATAGAGAGCCACAGAATGCAGATAATTCTGGAACGTCCCACTCCAAGACCGTCGACTATAAGGAGGGTGTGCAGGGCATCCTCGTTGAGACAGGCGAAAAGCCTTATCAGGATAATGAAAAAAATGAGCCTTCGCCATTTGTCGTTATTGAAACGGCCAATGGCAATCGCACGGTATGGGGTGTCGGATTACCGGATGCGTTGCATCGCGCCGGCGCTGAAATCGGCGATGAAGTTCATTTGCGGTCCACTGGGACGGAACGCGTTTTGAAAACTGTCATTCAGGAAGTCGACGGTCAGAAGCAGCGTGTCGAGCAAATGGTCGATCGCCGGGCATGGGAAGCGAACGTGCTTGAAGAGCGGGATCGGACAGATGGAAAAGTTGAAGGTTCCAAACAGCTCGACAATCAGGTTAATTTGGAAGTGAAGGGCGTTGTTCGCGATGGAGAAACCATGCGCACCGATCCACCTCAGCAACAAGTTCTGCGATTGCAGGAACTAGAACAAGAGCAGCAGCAAAAGAAGGAACGCGACGAACACGAGCGTTAAAGGACGATGCGACACGATTATATTTATAATTCACCTCCCGATCCGAAGGCCGACGACGCTTTTGCAAAATTCTTTGCGGTTCTGTTCTGGCTCGTGCTTGGACTGGTTGCAATCGTGTATGTTGCTACTGTCATTCAAGGTTGGTTTAATGCCGCCTTCGCATGGATAACTGATACCATCAGTTTCCTTGGAGGATTCTTGCCGTTTTGACGGCAAGGAGAATTAAAAATCAGCCGGGCGCTTTTGCGCCCCGGCTTTTTCGTAAGGGTTAGGCCATCAGACTCATAAACAAGGAGCGAGGCGCGTTGCACCATAGCGAGAAAGTTGGCGGCGAGCAGACCGATCCGGATCGGGAATCCTTGCGCGTCAACGACGACGTGTATCTTGGTTGTCAGCCCGCCGCGCGATCGACAGATGGGTAGCAGCGGCTTGATTACGCGGCATTCAAAGTCTGTCAGGTCATATCGGCTCATGCTGAGCCCTGAATCAGAATCGGGCGCGATATGAAAGCATCAAAGCAGTCAGTCAGCAGACGACCTTAATCCCAGCCGTTCGGGGAGTTTTCGTCGGCGCCTGAAACCCGCCATTCATCCGAGAGACACGAACGGCGGAATGGGGGCTCTTGCCGACCATCGGGTTCTGAGCATCCTCGGTGAACAGCTGCCGATTGTGAAACGAAGAGAACTAACTCTTCTCGCACTGGACAACGCGTCGCTGAAATGTAATGTCAATCCAAAGGGTAACGCTAATCGCGTAAAATGGGGGGCGATGTGGCGCTGGGGCCGACAGCGAACGAAATCTCAGTGCGAGAAGTACTTGCGAAGTTCAGCGTCGAATTCGCCTCAATGGCGCGTGCGGTGGAGAATGGTGAATTCGCGCTGTGGGTCGGTTCTGGAATCTCGCGGCAGGCTCCTAATCTTGGCAACTTGATCGAACAAGCTTTCGATTATATCCGCGCGAAGGCGATTAATCCGGCAACTGCGGCAGCCTATTTGCCCGCGTTCGAAGAAGCACTCGATCTTGCGGAAATCAAACCGGACAATGTCCAGGCGCAGTACCCACAGCCATTGGCGGCGTGGCCCGAACACGACGCAATCATCGAGCGCCTGTGGACAAAATATTCGCGCGTGCTCGACATTCGTATCCCTGGCACCGAGCCCGATTTTGTACTCTGGGATGCCATAAATATCCGAAAGGCATTCGAAAACCCGGCCGCTCCAGCCGCTGAGCATCTGTGCATTGCGGTTTTAATCCTTGAAGGAGCAGTACAAGCGATAGCCTCAGCCAATTGGGATGGCTTCATCGAGGCAGCGGTCGAACGGCTGAGCGGTGGTGTTCAGGGCGTGCTGCAAGTCGTCGTCGATCCTGATCAGCTGCGGGGACCCGCCGGACGCGCCCGACTGCTGAAATTCCACGGGTGCATTGTGCATGCCACGCGTGAGCCGGCAGTCTTTCGTCGGTTTCTGACTGGTAGTTACCCTCAGATAATGGGTTGGCCGGAAGCGGCAGAGTTCGCAGCAATGTGCAACGCAGTCGTTGGGCTTGCGACAACCCAAAAGACCTTGGTGCTGGGACTCTCGATCCAGGACAACAATCTTCAAACCCTTTTTGCGCGGGCGCGGGCCATACACGCATGGCCATGGCCATGCGCGCCCGCTTCAGCGGCTCATATCTTCTGCGAGGATAGAATCCAACAAGGGCAGCGTGACGTCCTCCGCTTGTCTTACGGGGACGCCTACAATGGCGATCCGGCTGCCGTTCATGCGGCCACGCTGTTGCGCGCGTGGGGCGAAAAGGTACTCATCGCGCTGGTGTTGAAGCTCCTTACGGACAAGCTCGCCATCTTAATGCAACTTGGCTTGGCGCCTTTGGGCAAAGCGCACATTGCTGTCGCACTTGCGCCCTTGCTGGAAACGCTTCGAGACGACATCGCCGGCCTAGCTGTCCCCGCTCCTGGGACCAAGAACAGGACCGCTTTCGTAAACCAAGCCATCGCGCTTTGGTCGCGAATGCTTTCGCTCTTCCGATCAGGTGCTCTGCCTTCCAACCCGGAGGCCTATGAAACGCTCTCCAGTTCGACACCTAATCTCCTCGCGGCCGACCAAAACGCTCAAAGCATGGGTTTTGGATGCCTTGGGATTGCCTTGTCGCTTCTGGAAAATGGGCGTCAAGCTGGGTTATGGGAGCTGCGCGGGCCTGTCTCGGACGCCCTGACGTCAGGGGCCCTTACCGCTCGCGCCCTGCGTCCAGACGGTGTCGACCGCCCATTCTTTGTGGTAAAATCGGCGACCGAAGCGATTGGCCTGAAGAGTCGCGGAGCTTTCGCGAATGACAATGCAATCGTCGTCCATGCCGACAACGCCTGGCATCAAATGGCAGGGGGTGGTGTAACTGCGCGGCGAGTTCGCTCCGCACCCGGGGGAACCGGACAGATTGGAGAAACGCATGTCAGCCTTGGCAATCTACTCGCGCGCTGTGACGATCCCGCGACGCTCCAGCGAGAATTCGTCGCGGAGATGATGTTATGAGCAACTCGCCCCTCATTCATGTTGTCCAAGAGCGCCTCCGAGATGCCGGATACAGCGACCTGCCGACGCCATTCAAAGTTGCGGGCGTCGAGTTTGCTTTCACCGGTGCTATGCGCGGACGCGACGGTCGGGCGCTGGACCTCGTGCTTCTGGTCGACACGACAACTGGAGACTATGGCGACCGCGACGGCGACCGTGTTCGCCAACGCTTGGAAGCCTTGAGCCGAGCGCTCGACGTCACCGGCTCGCGCTATGTCGTGACCGCGATTCTCGCTGGCGCTTTATTGGCGGAAGGGATCGAGGCTCTGTCGGAGACATGCCGAGTGCTCCAGGTCGAAGGCATTAGCCTCGACGATAAAGGAAAGCCTTCAGACGACGATGCCAAACGCCAACTCGATGATCGAATCCGAGTGCTTCTTCCCCTTACTCTGCCCCTCCCCATGGTTGAAGCTCAGAACGGCAGCGGCCCCGCTATGGATCAGCTCGTGCGTGCGCTTCCGGCAGACTCCGACACCTCCCTCCTTGATGCATTGATTAACGCATCCAGTGGAGGGGAGCAGGCAGTGACCGATGCGGTTGCGCTGGCAATTAACAGTGCGTTTCAGCCCGAACCGGAAGAGGACCAATCGTGAGCGACCTCGTCCTTAGAAGCCTCGATATCAGCAACTTCCGCAGCATTCGGGGGAAAATCCATGCGCCACTCGACGCCAAGGTGGTTCTCGTCCATGGCGAAAATGGCGCGGGAAAGACGAGCCTTCTGTCAGCCATTGAATTAGCACTTACCGGAATGGTTCAGTCGCTGGAGCGTGCGGACCCTGGATATGAGAAGCAGTTGCTGCATCGTTCGGCGTCCGAAGGCCGCGTCTTACTCAAGGCTTTGGCGGGCACCACAGAACAGAACTTCAGCGTAATACTAAGTGGAACTGGTCCGCGGTCGGTGAGCGCGCTTGACGAGCAGCGAGCCGCCTTTTTCCGGGAGCGGGTATTTTTGCCGCAAGCCCTGCTCGGCCAGTTGCTGCAGATCTATCAGGATGCAGGCAACGATGCGGAATCGCCTCTGGCGCAGTTCGTGACCAAACTGCTCGGCCTTGATCGGCTGGACGCTCTGGAGGCTGGGCTGAAACCTCTGGCGGATGTGCGTAACGTCCGCAAGATCATTGATGGCTGGGCGGGAGCCGAGAACGAACAATTTCGGCTGGACCGACTTCTCACCGATGAACGCACAATGCGCGAGGAGTTAAGCGAGCAAATCCAGAACACGATGGGCGACCTTACGGCGCTCTGCTCCGCGCTTCAGCTTCCAACTGAGGTGCGGGAGGATACGCTAGCCAACGTGGCGGCCGCTCTTTCGGAAAGCAGTGATATTGACGCGTTCGCACGCCTGACTGATCAGCAGCGGAGACTCGCCTCGATCCGACGCGAAATCGACGCGGCACAAAGCGCGACTCTGTCCAGTGCCGTTGTCACCCCGTCCGGATCGGAGGCTGCCCGCGCAGCGTTTGCACGCTGGGAAGCCGATTACGGCACGCGCATCACCAATGTGCGCGGTCGTATTGAGGCCTTCCTACCCGCTATCGCGTTGCCAAGCGAACCGGAACGGTTTGCTGAGGTGGCGCTAGCAGGCCTGCACACCGAAAAAAAGCAGCTGAGTGATCGCACGTCACAAGCCCGTGCCGACATAACACGGTACGCTCTAGCGCAGGATGAGCGAGATGTTACGCTGCGCCAACGCGATACAATCGATCAAGAACTCGCTCGCTTGCCGAGCAGTGCGGGTAGTCTTGGGGCCGCATTGGCGGAATTGACGTCGTTCATTACTGACGACGTCTGCCCGGTATGCGATCGAGATTTCAGAGAGCGAGGCGAAGGGTCGCTCAGCGACCATGTTCACGACAAGGTAAGAACACTATCCGCTTCGGCGGAGAGGTTACTCACCTTAGGGCGGACCCGTAGTGAGGTTCAGGTTACGGCTGAACGTCTGGCACGTGAGATCGAGACCATTGGATCTCGAAAACTTGACGAAGAAACTTTGGCCAACCTCGATCGGCGAACGGCTTCTACAGATGGGCTCATAACCGAACTTGAAAGCCTGCATGATGCGCTACACGAGGGAGCGCAATTGCGTGCGGCCGATGTAGCCGCGCGACGCGCGGTAAGCGAAGCTCAGTCGCGCAATGTTGCGCTTGCGGCCGCACGTGATACGTTGAGCGACTTTGCCCGTTCGATAGGAACGCCTGGGCTTGAGGAGGATGAATCATTCGAAGCTGCCGTCGTGCGGCTGGAAAGCATATTGGCAGCCGGCGCGACGAACTTTGAACATCGACTTGCCATGCGGCGCAAGGGCGCTGATCACGTCGCCACAATCCGTACGGCAATCTCCCGCCGCGGGGAGGTCGACCAGCGGATTGCGGCAGACCTCGCGTCCTGGCAACACGCGGATCAGGCGTTGTCACGGGCCCAGGTCCTCCGCGATCAGGGCAACGCAATTCGGAGCGCCGTCGACACAGTGCGCTCTGCCATAATTCGACGCGAGTTTAACGACCGGCTCAATCGCGTGTGGCGTGACCTATTTGTGCGGCTCGCGCCGGGAGAGCCCTTCGTTCCCGCATTCAGAATCCCCCAATCGTCTACCCAGAAACTTCAGCCCAAGTTAATCACCGAGCATCGGGACGGCGGCGAGGCTGGCGGAACTCCTGGTGCGATGTTGAGCGCGGGCAATCTCAATACCGGTGCATTGACTCTATTCACGGCACTTCATCTCTCAGTGCCCAAAGAGCTCCCCTGGCTGATCCTCGACGATCCGGTACAATCGATGGATGACGTCCATATCGCTCATTTTGCCGCATTGCTTAGAACACTATCCAAGGAGCATGGACGGCAGGTGATGATTGCTGTGCATGACCGACAACTCTTTGAGTATCTCAAACTCGAGCTCAGCCCTGCGTTTTCGAATGACAGCCTGCTGACCCTTGAACTATCGCGGGGCCCTCGGAGGGACACCGTCTGCATCTCGAAGCGGTTTTCATACAAAGAAGAGACGGTGTTGCTCTCGGCGGCATGACTGGTCGCCACTCTACGTCCACTTTCGCGAACAGTCAGATAATCAATGAACGACATGAATGAAGGCGCATCCCTGCCGAAGTTCGGCGGGCAATTGAACGACAGCTTTTCCAGCTTATGCGGTCAGCAGCGGACAGACAGAAAGCCACCCCATCTCAGTCGTTCGCGTTTATGGGTTCACGGGCTAGTTGGAAATGGTCATCAGCCCAATATCCTCTGGGTCCGGGACAGTAGCGTTGAATATGTCGAGATAACTTTTCCGCTTTCGAGGGGATGTGCCAGAAGCATCAACTTTCTCGTTGACAGCCTTCAATAATCGTTCTGCGCTCGGTTTAAGTTTCGCTTCGACTTCTTCTATCCGATCATCGATATAACCCGGTGGGATTGCTGATTTCTTGTCTATGCCAGTTGATGGCAATTTGACGTTCAGATTGACCGTCCTGGTATTTTCTTGGTTCCCGTCACCAGATTCAGGAATCGACGGGGAGGCGGTTATGCTGGCTTTCGGCCGAGTTTTCTCATCTGACTGAGGACTGTAGGGCAGGGGGCTAATTGTCTGCTCAGCGGCCCGTTGCCCGTCTTGCGCGTATTCGCTCGTGAGTGCTGGAACCGGCCTATGGGGCAAATATTCAATCGTCGGCACATCAGGAACGTGCGATTGCGAATAAGCTTCAGCAGATTTGAAGGGTTGGGTGTTGAAAAATCGCAGCTTGTCGCCATAGATCGGTCGTTGACCTTCGACGAGCAAGATCATCTTACTTTCTGGCATTTGCCGCACTTCTTGCGGCATCATCAAATCGCGTTCCCGGATTTGCTCAACTTTTGTGCGCCGAGGTAAACCGAGAATTTCAATGGTACGGGATTCCGACTTGTAGCGGATGGTTCTTTTTCCGAGTGCCCGGGATGCATATTCCGCTGTCGCCTGGTCGTTGGCACCTAGCACCAGCTGATAACCACAGTTGCCGAGAAGGGAGTGACGCGAAGTCTCGCCATAAATCTCGTCGAGATTCTTGAGATCCTGAATGATGATAGCAAGCTTGATATTATAACCAGCCACATAGGGAAGCTTCGTCATAATCTCATCCATCTTTTTAAGCTGCCGAAATTCATCCAGCAAAAAATAGACAGGAAGCGAATTGGGATCGTGTTCGAGTGTCAGAATATTCGTGACTTGCTGCACGAACAAAGTGAGAAGTGGGCGCAAGATTGTAATGTCGGTAATATTAGGTGCTAAATAAATAGAGATAGGCCGCCGTTTCATGGCGGCGATATCCATGTCGGTTACTTCTGTCGCGGCTACAATACGTTCATTTCGGAAGGGTCTAAGCGCGTTCTGGATATCCAGCAGCGCGGATGCCGCCGCCCGCTCTGACAATGCAAGAAATGCGTTAAAGCTTTCGACCGTATATTTTGAAAGGTTCGGCTCTTTTTCCTTGATGAACTTGATCTGCGCCTGAAGATCAACGCCACTGTTCACGAAGGAAACGACTTCGCCGAGGTTGCGCCGTCCGTGATAATAGGGGCTCTCCAGAACATAGCTTATAATTCCGGCTACGACCTGTTGAGCCAAGCCCTGCCAAACTGAGTTTTCAGAGCCAACATTTTCGGGAACCAGAATGCTGGCGATATTCTGAATATCCGTTGTGCGATTGCCGCGCTCGGGTCGCACAAAATCTAGAGGATTATAACGATTTGTCCTCTCCGAGCCGGGAGCAAAGAGGAAGACCTGACTGCCATTCTTCTTGCGATATCCGGCTGTCGCCTTGAAAATTTCGCCCTTCAAGTCGGATACGATCATTGAACCTTCATGCATGAGGGCGTTTGGAATGACATAGCCCGCTCCCTTACCCGATCGTGTAGGACCGATAATCAGATGATGGCGACTGTCTGCCGCTCGCAGCACATTGCGGCCGAACCGCCCGAATATGTGCCCTGTCTTTCGGAACCACTTGCCGCGACGAAGGCCCATGACGTCCTGAAAAGCAGCATCCCCTAAGGGATTTTCGTGAGCCTTAAGACCGAGATGGCCCGCAAATACGGCGGCGGCGATGGCAGGTAAAAAGGCACCGATGGCAACTCGTTGCAGAGTTGAGTTGGACGCGTAGGCCCAGACTTGCTGAAGCGGCGCAAAAGGATTTTCGGTGATGGTGATATTCAAAATTCGGCTGTCTTTATAGACTACCCCGAGTACGACCCCATAAGCTAAGGTCCAGACAAGGAAGGCTATGCCGGCACAAAATGTCAGATAGACCGCTTTGTAACCCTTGCTCATGGCTCCTCATTTCGTGCAAAAAATATCTCCGATACGCCACGTTTTCCGCCGTCGCGACGCAACTGGATGACGATGGGGATGACCATCCGGATATACGACATGAGATCATGCTTCGAGTATCCGCCAGATAGCCCCGCTTGTTGCATCATCATGGCGAGCTGTTCATAGGCACCTTGCGGCGTATCGGCATGAATCGTCGACATAGAACCCGGATGACCAGTATTAATGGCGCGAAGAAATGCAAAAGCTTCAGCGCCGCGTATCTCGCCAACGAATAGACGATCAGGCCGCATACGAAGCGATGATTCAAGCAAGTGCTGAATTGTGACGTCAGCGGTGCCCTGCCCGCCTTTCGAAGCTACCAGATGAACGCGGTTTTCTTGGATGGGAAACAGTTCGCGGGTGTCTTCCAGCGTGATAATCCGTTCCTTCGGATGGACCGATTTCAGGCAGGCATTCAGAAAGGTTGTCTTCCCCGATGATGTGCCGCCGCTGATCAGCATCGACACTCGTTGCGTGATTGCTGTGTTGATGAAATCGAAAATTCTGTTCTGCTTCAGATATTCGATGAGCACACGATCAATGTCGCTCAGTCCGCCAACAGCAACAGAAACTTTATCCAGTGAACCGCTATCTCTGTATTCCTCCAAGCTAAAATTGCTAAAGACCTGCTTGCGGATCGATATGGATCCGCCCTCCGGTGAAGCGGGTGGAAGAACGATCTGAATACGCTCACCAGTTGGTAACGCAGCGCTTAAGATGGGCGCGGATTTACTGATGAACTGGTCGGTTGCTCCGGCGACGCGTTCACCGATATTCTGAATCTCAACTGCTGAGAGTGCATGAACCTCATGTAACTCCATATGATCAGCACCAAGTCGCTCAACATAGACATGACCTGGTTTATTGACCGAGATTTCAACGACCTTTGGATCGTTGAGAAATGGCCGCAGTGGCTCAAGTGCCCGATCCAGAAAGTAATATCTGCTTTGTATGGTCGTTGTCGCTCTACTTATCCCTGCGTTCACGTTGAATTTCCTTCATCGCCTCTGTTACGGGATCGTCGTACAGCTCTGAGAAATCGAGGTACTGACGCACGAATATGAAAATGCGTTCGCCTTGATGGACGCTGATTGTCGGTTTGATGCGCAAGTTCTCGCTCAGAGCGGTATTTGCCATTTGAGAGAAAGTGTCGGCGATCGTCTGGCGGGCTAGTTCTTCTCCGCGTTTCGCATCATCATTGTTACGACCGAAGGCTTCACCGCTACCAAAACCTGTCAGATAGCTTGCACCGGCGCCGACTACGGACAACATGATGGAGGCACCGAACCGTTCACGCCATTTTTTATCGACGATGCCGGTGAGACCCGAACGACCCAAGCTGTCAGTTCCAACGGAGTTCAGGCGCACGCTTACACCATCATCACGCAGTAAGCGGGTCCAGACAACAAAAACGCGGGTCTGGCCTGTCATTACGTCGCTTTGATATTCACCTATGAGTCGAGTGCCGGTCGGAATCAAAATGCGACGACCATCAAAACTGTAGACGTCCTCTGACGTAATGGCGCGAACCTGGCCTGGCAGATCGCTTACAATCGAGGTTTCGAGAATACCGGGTATCATCGTTCCTTCCGGCACAACCGCGTCGATACGCTTGATTTTCGTAGCCTTGGCATTTCGGTCGGCCATTGCCGAGGCCGTCGCCAGAAACTTGCTGTTTCTGTCTTCACCAGCAACAGTCGGTGTTCCCTCGCCACTATCGCCACCAAGACCGCCATTCGCTCCGCCAGATCTCGCTTGATCCATCTGAATCAGCTTCGATTTGAACCGGTCTGGAAATTCTTCAACAATTTCCGGCGCGGATGCCTGAGCGGGTTCGTTCACAGCGACCGTCGGGGGAGGAGGGGGAGGAACATTAAATGTCGTGGTGTCGACTTGCTCCGGCTCTGGTGGCGGTGGAGGCGGTGGAATGTTGATGATATTTGGCTCGGGTGCGGCAGGGGGCTGATCCTGATCGCGCACGAAAGACGGCGGTCTGAACGACGTCGTGCTAAACTCCTCGTCACTGCGCACGAGATCGCGCGGCTTCTCCGAGGGCTGTTTGAGAACAAAATAAGCCATAGCTACACCGGCCAGCAGAAATACGGCCATCGCAGCCGTTTGGTTCCGCTTTGCATTCTTGTTGCTGACACCGGAGTCATCAGCCGCCGCCAGTGCTTCCAATTCGGGAGACTGTTTCATCAGTTGCCGCTCCTTCTTCTCTTGGTTGCCGCATGATCAGGTGCGGGACCCATGATGTCAGGATCGGGTGCGCCAAAATCCGGCTTTCTAAGATTGAAGATGCAGATCCACTGATTACCATCGCGGAGGGTGTATTGTCTTGCCGTTCCATCTACGACCAGATATTCGCCTTCCTTGCGGAAGTTTCGCAATGTCTCGGAAAAATCACTGTTTACTGCGAAAATTGCAGGTGTCCGACCGGTGAATTTGAAGAAGGTCTTCTTGCCGTCATCGAAGACCATCGACGGCTTCAGTTTCGTATCTCCGGTAAAGGAATAGTCGATGTTGACATTAGCCTTATCGATCTTGGAAATATTCGGATTGGCAGCACGATATTCGGCCTCTTTGCGCATCGCTGCATTCAGATCCTTTTCAGGATAGATGAAGCGCACGCCAAAGACCTTCTTGCCAGCATCTGGTGCGTAGTCGTGCAGCTCCAGAAAATAGATGCGCTTGGTCGTGACAACGTTCATGTTGGTGACGACATTCTTGGCCGTCGGCTTAACGAAGAGGATGTTTCCTTTTTCGGTTGGAGCAACCTGCCAGCTCTCTGTGTCGCCAAGCGAAATGGTCTCAAACTTTTCATCCTCATCGAAGATGATCATTGTCGATATGCCGTACGTCGCAGAGATTTTGACGACATTGTTGGGCTGATAGACGACACTGGTCACACGTGAATCCAGCGAGCCAGCCCTAGGCGTCTGGGCAGCGTGGGCATGCGAAATGAGGACGGTCGAGAACGCCGCCGCAAGAAGGAAGCGGTTTCTCATCCCTTGCTCCCTTCCGTGACGGTTTCCTGATCCCGCCTGTAATTGTAAACCTGGAAGCCGAGAGGATTTTCAAACCGCCATTCGTTCGTGGCTGGTTCGTCCGTATAGCGATAGCGCACGACTGCAATATAGTGTCTGGTGATCGCATCGGTATCGGACTTTTCAGTCGTTGAAAAACGGACAAGAGCGGTGGAATCGTTGGGGAACGTGACAGACTTCACATCGACAAGCACCCGCTTGTTTTTCCCGTATACCTTGGCCGGGTTCTTCGGGTTGGCAGCGCTGTATTGTTCCTGCAATTCGCGAGCGGCATCACCTGTCGATAACAGTGCTGCCGTGCCGAAGTTTGTATCAATCGCGTAAGGATCGTAGCCTTCACGTGTCCTAATATACCGAACGACGTTGGCTTGGGTAATTGCGCGTGAATCCGTCAGATTTTGCGCTTTTGTCAGCCCGCTTTTGGTTTCGATGTAGCCCGTAGCCTTGTCTACGACGACAATCACAGGCTCGAACGACTTTAACGGAACCAGCATAACGAGCGCGAGCAACGCGAAAAGCGCGACGAGCCCGAATATGATGGTTACGAACCATGCCACGGCCTTTGAACGTTTTGCTTTCCGGACGATTTCGTTCTCCCAACGATCACCGTCCTGAAAATAACTTCTCAATGCAGCTTCTTTGGAATCAGTCATGATCTAGCCCTTTACCTCTTATGAACCTGCAGCATCAGCGAGGCAGGCTGTTGCTGCTTATTCGGTTTTGCATTGCTTCTTTTGCGCCCTGGCTTGTCGGGGAAATCGAACCACCACCGCCGCCACCGCCAAAACGATTGTAAAGCGACCTTCCGCCGCGATAGCTCGCACCGATCCCCTTGAAGCCAGCTCGCGCAATCTGCATTGGAGCGGTGACACCGGTCATGCGAACAAGCCGTGTTGCGGCGGCGCCGATACCAACGGCCAATCCTCCTGCAATGCCCTGAGCGAGGACCTGGATGTTCAAAAGGACAAATGCCCCGGCAAAACAAAGCAGAAGGAAGGCTGAAATATCACTGAGTGTAAGGCGTCGCTCCGTGGCGGCAGCGGATACCTTCGTCAGTTCAGGGTCCATTGCAGCGATAAGGAAGGCGGCGACGACAAATACGAATAACGGGATCAGTGCATATAGAAGAACTTGTTGGAACCACGCCTGCCCGAGACTGCGCGATTGTTCAAACAACATGCAGGCGATGAAGATGGGTGCGGTTCCGATCAGTACCCATAACATCACCTTCGCAAGAACGAGTATTGCGAGAGCAACGGCGATAAAGATTGCCACGCAGGCCATTATGAGAAAGCCGATCATCGACGGCAAAATGGTAAAATAGCCTGACTGCTCAGCAAAGGCCGAAGCTGCCTGATTGGCGGTCTGCCAAATCATGGAAAGACCGTTTGTCGGTTCGGTAATTCCTGTTTTGGTGGCCGTCAAGATAGCGCGACCAACATCTTCAGGAGTATTGTTCAGCCACTTGTAGAAAAAATCGTTGAAGTAACCCCAGTTGCTGATCAATGCCAGAATGAAGACCATGCGGAATACGCGAGTAACAATTTCGGCCACGCTGATACGCGAAGTCCCCATTATTACTTGGATACCGTAATATCCAACATAGGCGACGAACATCACCTTGAGCAGCGGCGTGATTTCAGAGCCGATAATATTGTAAGCCTGCGAAGAAAAATTCTCGCCGGACTTATCAATTCTCTCCAAAAGATCGCTCAAGAAATCATGCATAGCGGCCCCCGACTATTCCGACGCTATCGAATTGATTGCAGCAATGGCGGTCGCTGGATCGCCATTGATAAAGGCCATAGGTCCGCAGTCGTGCCGAATGTCTTCGGCAAAAGACGTGAGATTTGCTGGACGTTTGCACGGAGCAGTCTTTTCCTTGACCGTTCCGCAGCCGGCAACACCGGCTGCGATGGCGGTGAGGATAAAGAACTTCAGGAAGATGTTTGCGATATTAGTTTGCACTGTACGTCAACACCTTCTTGGAATTGGAAATGTCGGTGAGGCGGCGCTGATTATCAGTCTGCAACGACGACACGGCACCGTTCATGACGCCGATCAGTTCATTGATGGTCAGCCCTGCTTGGACTTGCAGCTGCGTGTTCTGGTCGATGGAACCTTTAATGTCCTTTGCCTGACCGATACTCTGCCCGGCCTGTTCAAAAGCGCTTCGGCGCGTCGTTACCGCCTGTTGCGAGCCATTTACGAGTGCGGCGACACCAAGCACAGTGTTGACCATCTGTTCATATGACTTGTCTCCACTGAAGCTGCTATTTGCTTGTCCCGACAAGTTCTTAACGAGCTGAAGCCCGTTGATGAAAGTGGATGCCACTTTGGCGATGTCACCGCCCATGCTACCAAAATTTGGCACTCCGCCGGACATAAGGCTGTCAAAAGAGGGCATTGACGATACGCTGAAGCCATTTCCGACGGCCAGGTTTTGCATCTGGTTGGCATCGCCGCCGCGATCACCGGTAACGGCCTTCAATGTCTCCTCGACCGTTGTCAGGATTTCCTTGTTTGTCCCGAGGATTTTGTCAGTCGTGACGGAGGTTTGTTTTGCCACTTCATAATTGGCAGCATCGATGACCGGGACACCACCTGCATAAGCCGCCGTGGGAGCGAACGATGCCGAAGCTACGGCAATCGCTGACGCCGAAATGATCAGTCGTTTCATAATAATCTCCCTTATTGAGGATCGAGGTTAAGTTTGATGTTCGCCTCGCGTTCACGCTGCTGAACGCAAGCCTTTTCTTCCGGATTCCATTCGAGGCCGGTACGGGGATCACAAACGCCGGTCGTTTCTCGGGGCTTGTCGTCTTTCTTCTTGGACGCAGACGATTGTGATGCGCCAGAAATGCCACTGGCTGAAACTGCATTGCGGCTGTTGAGCAGGTCGGCCATTGAATTGCCGAGGACAATCACCTGGTTGACCATTTCGAGGTTCGCATTTCGCGCGCCGGCGTTGTGATCCCAACTGTCTTGAATTGTGCCGGATTGCATACCGCCGAGCTGCGTGAGCCATGAAGCGACGTTGGCGGTACTTTCCTGGGTTGCCTGCGTCGTTGCCATCGCATTGATGGTCGAATCCCGCATACCGGAATATGCTGTATCGCCACCGCCGTAGTTCATGGGCAGGTCCTTTGATCCGCCGAACGCCGGTGTCCATTTCTGCGTGATATTCCGGACGTACCCCTGCGTTTCCTTAAACGGGGGAATGCCGCCGTATTTTTTAACGTTGCCAGCGCCAGCATTGTACGCTGCAAGAGCGAGGTTGGCGTTGCCGTTGAAGCGCTTGAGCTGCTGTTTGAGATAACGAGCACCACCGCGCAGGTTCTGTTCAATGTTATGGGGATCTACGCCCAACTCTTTAGCGGTATCAGGCATCAACTGAGCCAAACCGATAGCTCCCACGCCCGATTTCGCGCATGGATTAAAGCGGCTTTCCTGATAAACGAGCCCTAGAAACAGATTCTCGTCTACACCCTCTTCGCGCGCCACTCGTTTGACCAACCCGGAAATTTCCTGATTGGCTTTGGCGGCTGCAACGGGATCGTCCTTGCGCCCCGGTCGGTAGACGGCACATGTTACGCTCTTGTTGAGGGAGAACCGGTCTTTATCCGTCTTCTCGATCTCGGACGTTTTTTGATCACGAACCGTTCTTTCGGACAAATTCGACCCGTCAATGACAGGAACGCCACCAGCCAATGCTGACAAAGGCATGGTCGCTGACGCCAAAAATATGCATAGAGCAGTTTTCTTATGCATCATTCCTCTCCCATCCGCAGAATTCAGCCAACCAGTTTTCAGGCTCATCGCCATATCGTTCCCGCAGCGCAGCACATTCTTCGACGGTCTCTTTTCGACCCGACAGCACTTTGACGAGATCAGGCATTTTCGAGAGATCCAGACGGGCAATGACTGAGTCATTCCCGTGCTTGACGAGAAACGTGCGCTTTTCAGGCGGAGTGTTTTTGATGAAATTGAATTCTTTAACCGTCAGGCCAAAGCGTTTGATGTAGCTCTCTTCGTCAGCGCGCGGGTTCGGGAAATGAATATTCGTGGCCGATTGCTCAATAAGGGTGTGAGACGCCTTTGCTTTGGCAATATCCGCTGCCGACTGAGTTCCGAAACCTACAATTCCGTTGAGCTTACGGATGGTTTTCATCTTATCGATGATGAAATGACTGAACGTTTCATCCATAAGCAGCTGCCAGCCTTCGTCCATGAAGAACATGACAGGCTCGCCGTTCAGAAGCTCATCGAGACGGTGATAAAGGTACATCAGTGCGGGGGTTCGGATATCCTCGTTGCCGAGGATGCTGGTCATATCGAAACCGAAGACACTACGCCCGGAGAATGACAGCACATCGTGCTGCGCATTGAACAGCCATGCTTTTTCGCCATCGATCCAAGGACGCAACCTTGACGCCAGGTCGTTCGCATCTGCCCGCGATCTGCCTACCAAGAGGCCCGAAAGGTTTGGTAAGTTGCGCTGAGCTGCCGGCTCTTCCATGATACGGGCAATTGCGCGTTCCAGCGTGTCTGCGTCCTCCTGGCTGAAGTCGCGTTGATCGCTAGATCGCAACATTGATTTCAAAAGGCGAAGCAGAAAATCACGATTGGGGCCGGTGTTTTCCAGCTGAAGCGGATTGAAACCCGTCGGTGTTCCCGGCGAGAGGACTTCGTAAGCTCCCCCCATGGCACGCACGAAAATCTCGGCACCTCTATCCTTGTCAAAGAAGACTGCTTTAGGGGTAGGGCTGATGCGCATCGCCTGCGCCAGCAGGAATGTCAGGGCGACGGTCTTACCGGAGCCAGTCGGGCCAGTGACAAGGAAGTGACCAATATCGCGACGATGAAAGTTGAACCAGTATGGGGTTTGCGAGGTGGTCTCTAGTATCGTGATCGGCAAACCCCAATGAAGATTGTCCGATTGACCGGTCGCGAAATTGTGCATTGATGAAAGGCCGGAGAAATTTGCCGAAGACAGCATGGCCTTTCGCGCACGATAGCTATGGTTGCCGGGCAATTGTGCCCAGAAGGACGCTTCAAGGTTCACGTCCTCGCGCAGCCAGTTGATGTTCATGTCGGTCAGGCAGCTACCAAGCTCGGAAACTGCTCTGCTCAAACCTTCAAGGTCGCGAGACAGGCAAAGCAAAGAGAAGTGGTGAATGCCAAAAACAGCCTCTTGATTCATGAGACTGTTAAGCGCGAAGTCGATATCGCTTTCGACTGCACTTCCGGACTCATCCGACGCGGCAATCTGGCGCTGAAGCCGGGTGATACGCTCCAGCGCAATCGGTTTGTCGGAAATTGTGAAGCTTTGCGTCAGAATGAACTCATGATTCACCTGCAACAGTCCATCCAGCATTCCGGGACCGGTGTATGGCGGATATTCTTTGATAGAGAGCATCGCGCCATAACGATTGTCCTCATCGGTGGCGGCTTGCGTTTGCATCGCTCGCTTACCGAAATGTAGGCGTGACGTTCCGACGTAATTTCGAATGCCCATCCGGGGAAGGCGCATTTTGCGCGGCACGCCGCAGTTTATAATGGTATTTATGAACTCGCATGGTTCGGAATAGGGCTCCCCATCGCAATATGTTATCCCGAGCTCGCGCGCACCATATTTCTGCAGCTCGCGCGCCATGTTGGAAACGAGCTCTTCGAGTTCGGTCACGGTTTCACGCGTTTGCTGATCTCGAACCTCAGCGCCTCCAGAACGTGTGAATGCACGACTTACTATATCGCTGAGGCCGAGTGCGCCACGCATATGAGTTCGCACGATCGAGAAATAAATTTCATTGGCGAACATGCGCTTATGGCGTAACTGGCTCATATAGCGGTTATTCAGCTGTTCGCAGAACGCATCATCGAATGCGCCGCCGATTTCCGAGTCAACCTGTCTGCGTATTACTGTCGACCAGACAGAAAAGCGGCTCGATCCAAGCGCACGAATGATCGTACTCTGAACATTCGAGCGCATATTGAGTTCGGCTTGATCTTCGGTTTGGAAAAAGAGGCCGTCGAGTTTGATGACCGACAAGAGTGCGCCGTTTTCCAAGCCGATCACTGTATCCGACATATGCCTCAGATATGGGATATGCGAAGCCATAGGCCGCTCATTATGAGCGACCTTGCTAAATCCGAGTTCTTCTCTGACGACTTTCAACATTAGCTAAGGTCCGTACGAATTTGTTCCCCAGAAGGACTTGTTGCGTGTGCGAGGCGTTTTGCGCGCGGTGACTTCAAGCACATCGAGAATTTTGTTGTCCCAAGCGCAAAGGGAGAACAGCACCGCATAGCTGATCGGGGCCAGGAGCAGGGTCCAGAACGACTTGCTGACCAGCCATGCTATGATTGTGATGCCGATAACGACGACCACTGCCATATACGGGACACCCCACATGGTGGGAGATCGAGTTAACCCGATTACCAACGGTGTCAGCTGCGGCTTTACATCCTCGTACTCAGCCATCGCTAGTTTCCAACCGTGCTAATCAGCTCGTCGACGATTGATGGAGCACCGAAAACAAGACCGATTCCGAGGATCACACCGCCCGCAAGAAACCAGGACAGTCGGCCAGCAAATGCGAGGAAACCGAGCGCCATAACAGCGATGATCGCAAACAGACGACCAATAGGGCCGCTAATGAAATCAACGATAGCTTGAAATACTGTCTGAACCGGCGCGAAGGCACCATTAACGCCACCTGACTGTGCAAACGCCAAATCCGCCCCGACAATTTGCGCAGCAGCCAGCAAACCAAGGCAGACTGCCAGCTTTGAAGCGCTGATATGCCAAACCTTATTCTGTTCGTTGATCATCCTTCTCTCCTTTAAAAATGCATCACGCCACCAACGAAGGTGCCGGTTTTCTTGACTGCAATGACCCCGGATTGAGTTTCGCTCGCCATGATCGGCGAGGATCTGCGACCGCTCGCAACGAGCTTCTTTTTCGGCGCTGGCATGGTTACGCCAAGCTGGTAATTGACGACTTTTGCGACGTATCCGACGGTTTCCCTGAAAGGTGGAACGCCGCCGTACTCATAGATGCGGCCTTCGCCTGCGTTATAGGCAGCGGCAACAAGCAGGGGGTTTTGGAACTCGTCCAAAAGCACCCGGAGATACTTAACGCCGCCTTCAATATTTGACGCCGGATCACAGACGTCGCGGACGCCGAAGCGCTCAGCGGTTCCCGGCATGAGCTGCATCGGCCCGCGTGCGCCTTTGTCTGAATTGCGGGAACGATCGAACTGGCTTTCTGCCCAGGTGATGGCGGTAGCAAACAGAGCATCGACTTGATGTCGGCGAGCGGCCTGTTCGACCAGTGTTTTGATTTCCTCTGGTGATAGCGGGGACGGGCCGCATTCGGGAGTGGATACAGCGGCCTGCTTAGTAAAACGCAAATCACCTAAACGGGCAGATTCATCCTGAAGAGAGATAGCCGGATTGGTAATACTAGCGAGAGAGCCAGTGGCTATAACGGCGCTGGAGACGTTGCCAATATGGTTATTCGTATTAGTGCCATTGCCGCTTTTATTTTCCGCAGAAACGATGCCATCGGAACCCACGACAAATTCTTTGCTTTTGCTTGTCCAGCGGCGGTTGAATACGGTCAAATCCGAGCGTGATCCGGATGCGTCGTGAGTTGCGGCCTCGGCGTCGCCATCTTGCGCGAAAGGCGCAATTGCGCCTCTTTCTTCTGCGCAAGTGGCGGCAATCCCGAACGGGATGAACAATGTGGCGCTTAACAATAGCGCTTTGATTGAAAGCCTCTCCATTCTAGCCCTTTAGCTCCTGTCGCAGACCTCACATGCGCTGTTGAGGTTGCAGCAAAAACCGATTAAGTTCATAATAGCATGATACCAATTTGGCTAAGTGATACATGCTTTTTCGCAAATCATAAACCCCCTATGAATAGGGATAACGAATAAGCAAGACGGTAAGGGCTAGAAAATGAAGAGAACCATCGCAATCGCAATGAGCAGTTGTATGTTGGCAACAGCCGCAATCGCCGCGCCTGCAATCAACAAGGACTACATCAAGTCGCTGGCATCGCCCGGGAAGACCGTGCTTGTCATTGAGTATTATGACGGCGACGGAAAAGTTACGGCTCGGAAGGGGTTTGCATCCGCCTCGGGCTATAAGGCAACTTCACCGACCGAATTTCGGGTTGATGATAAGACCCTTCTGAATCTGTACGGGCTAGAAGCCTGCAAAGGCGAAATGGTCAATCGCAAGGATGATTTTGCTGGTTCTTGCACTGACTACGCCAAGCAGCAGCTGCAGATCATGTTGCAGTCGCCGAAGGTTCTCTTTTGTCGGGCATTTGTTAGTGAAGAGAGCGCACCCAAACAAAATGTGACGTGCTACGGCTATTACAATTACCCCGGGAGCCTGGACACGGTTGATATGCTCGAAGAGCAATTGCTCTCTCTTGGCGCGCTCCGCATTGCGAAATCGAAAGACGGGAAGCTAGAGCGTCCCGATCTGGAGAACGCGCAGAAGATTGGAGAAGACGGCTCCTATGGTATGTGGGCCGATCCGCGGGTGAAGGCCCAATGAAGCCAGCCCTATTATCGCTCTGCATGGTCCTTTTATCGACGACGGCTTTTGCAGCCCCGGAGGGATATTTCGACCTCCAGCCGGGCGTTACTTTGGAAACTGGCGATACGTGGGTCTCAGAAGGCCAGCGCTATCGCCTCTATGGTGTTCAGTCATGCCTTCGAGGAACTGCTTTCACTGATACGACCGGAAACAAGAAGGACTGCGGTGAGGCGTCGCTTGCCGTATTCGCCGCTTATATCAAAGACACCAAACCCGTGTGCGCTCCCGTAGCGCAAACTGCCGATACTTCTTATGTCATTTGCTATGCCACAATCGGCGGAAATCGCCTCGATTTAGCGACGGTATTGATTACGAGCGGCTATGCCTTTGCCGCGCTGAAGGCTGACGGGCTTCCCTACTATCCAGCATACGCAGTGGCCGAACAGGAAGCTCGTGAGAAGCGGGCAGGCCTCTGGCAATTCGAAGACGTTCAGCATCCTGCCATCCTGTTGAGCAAATCGGCAAACGAACGGACGAGGAATGCCCAACAATGAAATATCTGATCGTAGCAATGTCATTTGCCCTCGCATCGACACCAGCATTCGCAGCTGACTCTCTTCAAAGCGCGCCAGCTGTCAGCTTACTGGTTCAACCTGGCCAGCCGGCACCGCTTCCAATCTTCAAGGGTCGTGTCGCGGTTATTGATGGTCGGACCCTCTGGTTTCCCGCTTATGCCCAACGAGTTCGGCTCGCGGATATTGACGCGTGCGAATTGCCTCAATGGGCGCTGGATCCGAAATGGACGAACAGAGACGTCACGAAAGCACCGCCGCCTGTACCCTGTGGCCCCTTTGCCAAAGCTTGGCTCAAAAGAACGATCGGGGCGTCTGCCGTCTCCTGCGGTGTCGTCGGCTATGATGCTGAAGGCATGGCACGAGCAAGATGCACATCACGGGGACGCGACCTAGCTCTCGAAATGCTTCGCGTGGGTTGGGCGAGGGTGGATTCACCCTACCTCAACCACCCTCAATATCTCAGCTATCAGCGTGCCGCCATGTCGGCGCGATATGGCATGTGGGGAACTTACGTTCTGGATATGAACGAGTGGCGGCGTAAGGCAGTCGACAAAACGCTCGATCGTCAGCCAATCGCGGATTTCAACCTGCTCGTAGAGCGCAAAAGCGAGATCTCTCCCCCGTTTGCCGACGCGCGCAGAAAACCAAGAAGGACAGACCGATAGTTGGCGGAGATCGCTCATATTGCGCTCAATTTCGCGCGCGATCCCATGGCCTGCTTGTTGTTGGCCATCTTGCTATCGTTTTTGCTTATCATCCCGTCGTCGAAAATCTGGTGGGTCCACGGCATAATCGCGGCCCTTTTCCTCACCATATCGCTGTTTTTCCACGAACAACGGCAAATGTCGTTCGATGCGTTCTTGATCGGCGTCTTTGCCTATCCAGCGGTATGCCGCGACATACCAAATCAGCTCTTGGTCTATCGAATTGGAATTTACTGGTTTTCTGCGTTCACACTTATCGCCCTATGCAGCTACGCGGCCGGAGATCTCATCACACGGTCCCCTTTTCACGCCCGAGACATGTTGCCTACCGGGTTGGTTTCAACCGCTACAATATGAGGATGACCTGAAATGAAGCAGCTTCTGTTTGCACTCGCTGGCCTTGGCACTATCGCCGGGACGCCATCCGCTGCAATTGCGCAAGACACGGGAGGCACGCCATCTTGGGGTTGCCAGGTTCTTTTGTGCGCAGCATCCTCAAACCCTTCGTGGCATGGCGTCCCTTATTGTGTCCCGCCAATGACCAAACTGATCAAGGCCATGGCAAAACCGGGTTTCTCATGGCCCATTTGCCACGAGGCAAAGTCTGGCAAACCCGGATATCAGCCTTACGAGGATTGTCCATCTGGTTTCAAGGAAGCCAGCAATATGAGTGATCGCGGCGCAATGCTGTCGAACCGCTGCGAAAAGACAATCAACACCTGCACCAACAAGATCAGGGAACAGAACAAAGAACTTCAGCAATACAAGGATGTTCAATATCGAGACATTGGTAACTCGGATCGCGGAAATAGTTGTCGAAAGGTCGTCTCCATTGCTCGGCCTATGCGAAAAGACCCTTACTTTATTGACATTCCCGATTATCAAGGTCTTAAGGGGCGCTATTGGTTCAACCTGAAACTTTAAGGAGCTCTAATGAATCAGAACGCACTTCTCGCACTGGCTGCTAGTGCCGGCATCGCAGTCGGTGCGGGCGGTACTTGGTTCGCAGTCTCCAACTCTACGAGCAACGCAAAAGCACTGGCCAAGGCCGACATAGTTGCGGCCATCAACGCCGACCCGACACTTTGTCCCGTTCCAGATGAGCCAGCGTCGAGCGCTAAACTCGATGTACCAACTCAAGCTGAAGCACTGATTGCCGTAAGGAAACTGGAAGAGAAAAATCCGCTTTTGTGGGATAGGAGTGAACTTGAAAAGCTTTCCGTCTCACTAGCGAATTGTTGGCCTGTTGACGGTGCCAACGGCGTAGTCGAGTGCGTTACCAACGTCAAAAAAAATCCGTCAGCGCAAGCTATTGCGAGGACGGTTGGATTTGCCAAGGATCAATCATCTGGCGAATGGATTGCGACAGACCGCAAATAAATGAAGCCCGCGAGCGGGCTTCCATCACAGTTAGATATTTTCGACACTCTTCAAAACTGTGGCCACTTCGTTTTTCGCGAGGGTTAGCCGTCCTGAGATAATTGAGGCTGCGAGATAGACCAGTTTGCCGATTGCGTCATCTACATCTTGCGGCTCATAATCAACGACCCGGCGCGGGTCGTCAGCCAAAGACGATAGTTCCAGCAGCCGTTTCGTCGGGCCAGCGTTACATTCTGGAACGCCGCCGCTTTCGTTCTCCCAACTTATCGCATTCCCAATTGCATCCATAATGGCCTCCGAAAGTCATTTTCAGAAGATGGGTTAAGCTCATAAGTGCAATTCTCAAAACTGACGCATAGTTGATAGCAGCAAGAAGCATACTCATTAGAAGATCGGGTACTTCTTACTGTACGATGCTCAGTTTCTTACCTCTATGCACCAAATTCTGACGAAACAGCCATCCCAAAATCTAAATGATAAAAACGTTGATTAAGGTATCTTGCACGCTAGGATACGAAACGAAGCGAAACGCAACGAAATTTGAGCCGGTAAGAGATTGATAAAAAACGGAAAGTTTTTTTCGTTCCACCGAAAGACGGGAGCGATTTCAAGGAATTGTTCAAGCGTATCGCCGCTGAGGGCGCAGGTCGCCCGCTCGGCAGCGACGGCGCTCGCACTGGTCCCTGGACGCCGGAGCTACTTGCGGAGGCCATAACGCTTGTCGATCCCAAGCGCGTCGGCGTTGATCTACGGACTGTACAGCTCTGGTTTCAGGAGAATGAGAAAGGCATAAGCACTACCAACATCGGTTTGCTGGCGAGAGTTCTAAGCTGCGGTGACTCGGCTGCCAGAAGTGAATGGATTATGGAGCTTAGCGCGGCTCAGTCCCGGTTGGTGGCGAAAAGACGCGAGATGAAGAGGGCCGAAAGTGTTGGGCCATCGGAGCCAGACCGGGGTGCAGCTCGAATAGCAAGATCGGATTCCGTACGCGATGACGATGGCAGGCGATGGAACCTAGCCAGACAGTCTGAGAAGCTTTTCAGCGAAGGTTCTCCCCTGAATCTGTCTGCTTCTGTTTTTGCCGGAATGTCCGCCCTTGGATTCCTTTCGTTCATCATAGGCATTCACAACGTTAAGTTCACCCGATCCGATGGCGTCATCAAGCAGGTCGGCTTCCTTTGGGCGGCGAACTGGACATTAGTGTTCATGGTATTCCTCCCGCTCTTCCTTGCCTTTGTTTTTGAACTGGTGAATTCGTGGAAGCACGAAAAACGGAGGGGGCTTGTCGATGGCGCAATCGAGGACAGCGACAGCGCATGGAAGCGAATTATTGATGCTTCATCCGGTTCATTCTGGGCAGTGTTCCTAATATGCTTATTATTTGCGGGTGTTTTCCAGTGGATTGGCGTCTGTTTGATGCCTCTCATCAAAGGCGGAGGTAATTACGCGATCGATTGGGGCACAGTCGCGATAGTCCGGCCTGAAATCGTAACGATACCTGTTGCGATCTTTTTCACGGCGCTCGCCTACCTCTATATGTGCCTATCGTTTTATCTTTTTTTCGCCGGTCTTATTCTGCTTTATTCTGTGATCAATGACTTTTGGAAAATCCGCAGCGCGGCAAAATCACGGATCCTCTTGGACGCGGGCGATCTAAGCGATACCGGGTTTTGGGTTATGCTGTGGGTTTTCCGCTGCACACTCTTAGGTATGCTGATCGCTACCGTCATGAAGCTGCAAAGCTCTTATCTGGCGTCAAATGACCCAAGCATCGTTGCATGGGTGATTAGCGACCTTTCATCGATCCTATTCGATCGTACAGACGTGCACAGTCGCATTAGCTATCGGATGCCGACACACTTCAGCAGCCTGCTCATCGCAATATCAACCTGTTTTGTTTTTCTATATGGTGTGATCCGCGCTGGATCGGGAAGTCGTTATAAAGTCGCTCTCTGGAAAATGACCGCAGTTGTGGCGCTGCTTTTCGCAAGCTATTTGTCTATCGACGCGTTTTCCGGCTTTACGGTCCTGATGTTTGCCGGGCTCCTAATCGCTATTTACTGCTTATTTGATCCGGCCTTCGGGCGCGGGCGTGCGAGTGAGGTTAGCAATCAAAGTGTTTCATAGTTGGCTTGATCAATGGGATGAGAAACGGGCACGACGCGGAGAAGATGCTAAAAAAGCAACGATCGTCAGTCTTGATGCAGAACGCGCGTTTCCGGGCGCTGCGAATGTTTCCAACATCGAAGAATTCTGCAAGCTCGGGGTGCAGGCAACTGCCACGCCATCGTACTTCAGAGCGCCACTCGGCGACGACAACGATTTTGAGCGGGCAGGGGATTTCCTCAAATTTCCATCTGATATTTCGACAGACATTGAGGAAAATAACCTGGTCTGGTCGAAGATCACCGATAGCGGCTCGCGCGACAAGGCACTGGTAATCTTTCATCATTGGAACGCACGATCCCGCAACCGACAGATAGCGGGTTATTTGTCCAAAAGGGGCATCACAGTCGTTGAGATTGCTATGCCGTATCATTTTGAAAGGAGCCGTCCGGGGGCCGACTACGCTGATTATATGCTAAGCGCAAATCTTGGCCGAACGATCCAGTCACTACGGCAGGCCGTGTGGGATGGACAGAAGCTCATTCGTTGGCTGAAAAGCGAAGGATATCGAGAAATCTCCGTACTCGGAATGAGCCTCGGTTCATGGGTCGCAGGACTGGTCGCCGCTCATGATACCAACGTTAGGAAAGCCTCGCTGTTTCTCACAGGTGGCAGTCTGGCCGAAATGGTCTGGACCGGGCGAGCAACGCGAGCAATACGCGAGAGCTTTGAACCCACGATAAACCTTTCTCAACTGCACAGGGCTTGGGCACCGCTTGATCTGGGGAACTACGCTTACAGTCTCGCCCGTCCTGATCTGGATATTCAGATCGTTTTGGGAAAAAGAGACAAGGTTGTATTGCCAGAAGTGTCAATTGCTCTGTTGGAAAGTCTGAATAATGCTGGCGTAAACCCGGATGTTCTGCAATTAAACTGTGGTCACTATTCACTGGCAATTCCGCCGTACATAATTTTCGCCGGAATTAATTTAAAACGGTTTCTGTCGAAGTCTGACAGTTCAGATCGTCAAACATGAACTATCAATTGTGAATATCCATCATCAGGTGCAGGGGTTTGTCCTAATCAAGGGGATCAATTTCACCATTCTCGGAGGGGAATTAATGGTCAAACTGCCTTTGAAGGCCCTGCTTTGTACGAGCTGCGTTGTATTGGGAACGGCCAGTCATGGTTCTGCCGGCGGACTGGAACGTGGCGGCTATAACATAGACCTTCTGTTTGATCCGGATCGGTTCGCCACGGAGGCGACCTCCATCTATGTCATGCCAAACAGGAAGCTAAATAACGTCAGAGATAGCAGTCCGTGGGACGGACCAGTTGGTGGGGGACGAACCGACGGTGTTAAGGAATCTGAGGCTTATTGGTTCCGCGGATCGGTCTCAAGTTCGGTATCATCGATTCCCTTGATTGCCTTCTCGACTATTCGCAGCCATGGGGCGCACATACAAATCCCGGTCGAAACTGGGCTGGCGCCAACGACAACACCGAAACCAAAATGAATAGCGATGGCTATTCCGGAACCTGTTCTTATAAATTCGACGTCAGCGAGAAGGGCCAGTTTCGGCTCATCGGTGGTGTGTTTTACCAATCCATGGACGGCTTCAAAGAACAGCTGGTCGCGCCTATCCCGGCTAACCCGTTTGGCTGGAACGGTCTCGGTCGATTAACGCTGGAAGCAGACGGATGGGGATGGCGCAGTGGCTTCGCCTACGAGGTTCCGGAATACGCATTTCGTGCCAGCTTGGTTTATAATTCCGAGGTTAAACTTGACGAGTTCACCGGTAAGCTCGATCTCACAGGTCTCCCACCTGGCGCTGGCGGAAATCCGCTTGGAGGAGGATCATGGGATGTAAACGGGTCCGCCAAGCTGCCACAATCCCTTGAATTGAAAATGCAGTCGGGAATTGCGCCGGATTGGCTTGCCTTCGGGTCGTTAAAGTGGACCGACTGGAGCGTTCTGCAGGATATTCCATGAGCTTCGATTTGGTGGATTGATAGGGGTGCTTACCGGCGGTGAAGTCTCGAATGAGGTCGTCAACCCTGCAACAGGCCGTCCTTATCTGGACGCGTCCTATGACTTCGATGATGATATCGTTTCTGCATTGACCTTCTCATTGAAGGTCAAAATATAATCTGGCAAAGCCCGCAATTGAGCGGGCTTCTTGCCCATCTCAGTCCAAATTCTCGACACTCCTCAGCACCTTTCTCATCTCGTCCTTTGCCAGCGTTGATCGACCAGAAATCAGAAAAGCCGCGATATAGACCAGCTTATCGATAGCGTCAGCGACATTTCCCGGTCTGTAGTCTATTACCACGCGCCGCGCGTTCGTCTCGGCGGCCGCCAGTTCCAGAAGCCGTTTTGCGTGATCGGCATCGAAAAGGTCATCCGAGTTCTCGCCAACGCCCCGCTGATCCGTTCTCTTACCAAAAGCCTGCATGTGAGCATCCGTCACAACGACGAGCCTGACAGGCATTTCCTCGCCTCTTTTTACCATTTCGCTCTCCATTTTCCCTTTTCCCGCGAAGCGGTCTTGCTCTTGCCCATGGGGCAGGAGCCCCGCTCCTGCTCCTGCGGCGTCGCAAGTCAGACCGGGAGAGAGGGGGCAAGCAGCGGCGAAGAGCGGGCAAGGCCCCCGCCCTGCCTGATGGTGCGCAACGCGGTTGCACCTGGAATGGTGCGACCGACTTGCTGCATCGAAAGGTCGAGGCGATGCTTGTGGGGAGAGAGGGCAGAGCCCTTTCTTCCCTTTAAAAACAATGAGCTCGTTGGCGCTCTTGCGCCGCCAATGCCGAACATTAAACTGGCGTCCGAATTGAGGTTCGGTGGAACCAACTCGATAGGAGGCGAAATTCAGATGACGGGTGACAGAAGTGCTTTTGTGATTAGGCAGATTGTCGAACTGCCCGCCCAATTGGATCAATTGCAGCAAGAGGCCGAAGCAGAAGGCCGCAATATGATTTCCATGCTTCGTGACGAATGGCGCAGCGGGGCCAATCGCTTTGACCGCCCCGGCGAAATTCTAGCTCTCGGAACTGTCGATGGTGAGATCGCCGGTATTGGCGGTACAACACAGGATTTCATGGATAGCAACTGGCTACGTATGCGGCGGTTCTACGTTCGACCGGCTTTCCGGAGGCGCGGGGTTGATCGACAGATTGCATTGTTTGTACTTAACCATGCGATGACATTTGATCGCCCGATCGTGCTCTACTCAGCGGGCTCTGATGCGGAATTGTTCTGGCCGACGATTGGTTTTATCCCAATCGAGCGCGAAAACACGACTCATATCTTTCCTGGCAAACAATGACTGGATTGAGAGTAAGTGGACTGCGCTCGAGATCCGTTCTGCCGCACAATTACTGACTATCTGGCCGACTGCATACAATGTTTTAGCAAGTTAGGGATGCGACGTTTTTAGCAAGATAGAAATGCGACAGGTGCTGACGTTCAGCCCCCATTCCGAGAGGCTGGTCAGGGTTGCAAGCGAGGAATGGGGGCGGGTGAATATCCACCTCTTCGGCTTTAGCTTTGAGAGTGCCAAATGTCATTAAAGATGGGCATTTCACTCGGCTGCAGCCAACCGGGCTAATGCTTTTTCCCGACGTGCAGTAACTTCAGGATCGTTCATGTAAGCGGTGCGCGATTTGCGCTCACGCTTCTGATAACCGTTGGCTGTGCTGCCGTCGCGAACACCAAACATGTGGTTCGTCTGCCCCGTTCTGCGTGGTCCACTCTTACTGCGTTGCAATTCCCGACCTGCCTGCATCTCGGCCACAATCGATAGCATGTCATCCAATCGCTTGTTCTCGACAACAGGCGACCGGTGAACAGAACGAAGCTTGTCGAAGGTTGTATAGGGCAGGGTGTCCGTTCCATGCATGATCTCCAGACGGCCATCCGGATAATCGCAGACAATCACCTTCTGTCGGGCCAGCCGCTTTGCAAGCTCCGTCGGCTCCAGGATGAACAGCACCTTGTCGTAACGCAGCGTCAGTGTTTGCGAAAGTGTCCGTACTTCCTTCCGGCACATCGCGCTGTCGATGTTCTCATGCCCGGCCAGCGGTCGATGCATATCCTTCGGATTGCGCGGCTCCTTGCCAAACCGGGCATTGAAGTCTGCAATATATTCCGGCGCATAAGCATTTGCTGCTTCGATTGTATCAATGCCGCGCAGTCGCAATTCCTTCACCAGGCGATCCTGCAAAGTCCTGTTGGCCCGCTCGACACGGCCTTTGGCCTGCGGAGTATTGGCACAGATAATATCGATGTTGAGCTCATAAAGTGCCCGACCAAACTGTGTCAGGCCGCTTGTTCGATCTTTCTCTGAACCATGTGTGGAGCGAAACACACCATGCTTGTCGCTGTAAAAGGCCAGCGGCTTGCCCCATTCCTGCAAGTAGGCCTTCGTCGCATGAAAATAATCGAATGTATTCTCTGATCCGGCAAAACGCAGATGCAGAAGCTTGCCGGTGGCATCGTCAATATAAACGAGGAGGGCGCATTTGGGACCCCGCTCCTCAAACCACCAGTGATGCGACCCGTCGATCTGCACCAGTTCACCGAAACAATCCCGCCGGCCGCGCGGCTGATGCAGTTGTCGCTTGCGTTCACGACGCGACGTCCACAACCCAGCCACCGTCATCCATTGCCGCAGCGTCTCCTTGCTGACCGAAAGCTGGTGTCGTTCGGCAAGCTTCTCACAGGCCAGTGTCGGACCGAAATCCCGATAATAACCCCGCACCAAATCCAGAACACCATTGCGGAAATCTTCGCTGTAACGATGATTGCTCAGGCGACCGCGTCTTCCCGAAACCAGTCCAGCACTCCCAAGTTTATCGTAAGCCTGTAAAAGACGATGAATCTGGCTGCGGCTGAGATCGAGCAATGCGGTGGCCTGTATAACGGTCAGGCGGCGATCCCGTATCTTCTGAATGACTTCCAATCGATTGAGTTCTCTCTGCGACATAGTAATCAAACAAGACATGGCAACTCTCTAAACTGATACACATCAATAGAGAGCCAGTCTTCCTTTCCTCGTTCGATCTGAACAGAGCACGCGACCTAAAAATGTCGCATCTCTATCTTGCCCATCTGTCGCATCTGTATATTGCTGTTATATACAAAAATCGCATAATACGCATTATGGAACTATGTTGTTGATATTGCTATATAATACATGATCGGCTTGCTAAAGTCCATTCGTAAACCGCAAGTCGCATTTTGCATCCATCCACGCCAATCACCATGAATGATACGACTTTTCGGTTTGATAAACTTGATAACCGAGCCATAGCGCCCCGCCAGTGGCGATGAGCAGGCCGAGGAAGAAACGCCCTACAATTGCGCCCACGACGAATTGCAACAGGAACATGAGGAAGCCGATAAATAAAGCCGTTTTCAGTGGAGAGCTCATTTTCCGCCCCACTTCATCTGAACGATAATGGATGCTGTTTTTCCGCTCTGTGGCTTCGCCACGGTCAGGAAATTCGGTCCGGTTTGGGGGTAAGGATGGTACTTATCGTCGCTCATTTTCCAGTCCCGGATAAGGAATCGACAAAAAGACGTCGTTGATGGAATCCTGGCAATCGGGATGCTGTTTCTTTAGAGCGATCAGGCATTGCCGGTAATAATCCTGATTGGATTTCAGAAGCCGAACCTCCTCTTCCAGATCGCCAATCCGCTCAAACATCGCTCGCGTCGCCGGCGACAGGTCTCGCGCATCACCAGTCCTGTAATCCCAAAGCGTCATCAAACGCCCGTTTTCGACGATAGCAACGACGAGCTGCGCTGTCTCCGGATAATAGCGCGGCAAAGCCGCGGCCTTCAGAGCCGTTCCAGAAAGGCCACCTTCACAATATTCGCCACCTAGCAGCCGCGGATTGTCGCCGCTATGCTCTGCCATGGCGACATACACGCCATCCTCTGGATATCCGACCAGGCCTGTCGCCTCTTCATCAGTCAAAATGCGCACGATCCAGCTCCTATTGAATCATGTGCTTGAGGACTGTTGCCCACTTGGCTTTGGATGCATCATCACCTTCAAACCACGCATCCATACCGAACCAAGCGGCCATGATGCTTGCCTTGTCGCCGTAGTAAGCACGGCAATCCTCTATGATCAGATTTGTGTCTGCCGTTCGGAACGAACAGACATCCTCAATCATGCTGCGCGCATCCTGCAGCGTCTGGCCCGGCAAAAGCACAGGTATCGCGTCCATCTTTCTTCCTCCTCAAAAAAAGGGACAATCAGGATGCGGCGAACGCCGCATCCTGATTGCCGCTTTCGTCAATGCTGTCAGGCTTGGTCTTCAAATGCTGGATGAAATTAGAGATCGCCGCAAGCGTAGGAGCGTCGAGCGTCCGCAGCTTGTCGAAAATCGATTTCGTCATTTCTGCTTCTTTATTTGTGGATCGTCGACCTGTTCAAGCCCAAGAATATCAATCCATTCTTCTAACGAACGTCCCTTCATATCTCCTGTCAAACGTTGTTTCATTCCTTTTATGGGAAAATCGATGTAGCCGATTTGGCTAGCTGAATGCGGTGAAAAATAGAGTTATGATTGAATGGACTGGGCACGTAGCTGCGCGCCGGCGCTCTATGCTTTCGGCACGGAACCTGGCATTATGCCGGTTTCTGCCCATGCGGGTGACGATCGCACTCGTGCAAGGCGCATAGCGGCTCAAAGAAATTTCAATTACCGAATTGGCTATCTCTTGTTTACACGACCCGACGACTTCAGCATAGTGCGTCAATCCGGCGACAACCGGAATAGGTGCTGACGTCTTGCTAGCCCTTGGCGTCAATCACCTGGGAGCCGTCCTGCGTGCAAACAGGTCGGCTCCCTCCCTCGTTGACAATCAGATGATGAATGGCGACCGCAACGGCGGTCATCTTTAGTTTCACTAGTGAGGGAGAAAGAGCGCTGCCCTCTCCCCCTCGCAAGAAAAAAACGGTCTCCCCGTCCTTCCTCGCATCGTCCCTTTGGTCCTCAGCTCGTGCAGGATCGATACGGATCCGCATACGCGGATCTGCACCGACCCTCCGGCTACGCCTCGGGCGGGCGAACCCCCTCCGTTTTTTTTCCTTGCTACCCCCTCTCCCGCTGTTCCGCACGAGCTCGGGAGCAGGAGTGGGGCTCCTGCCCGATGGGCAAGAGCAAGACCGCTTCGCGGGAAAATGGAGAAGATCATGATCAATAAGAACAAGCCAACAACCATCATTATCGCGTTGAACAAGCTGGATCGTGACCCGAAGAACGTGCGCAAAACCTACCGCAAGGAAGGTATTGAAGAACTGGCGGCAAATTTGCGTAGCGACGGTTATCAACCGTTGCAAAATCTGGTCGTGCGCGAGGGCGATAGGAAAGGCCATTATTTCGTGACGGCTGGTGAACGCCGCCGTCTGGCGCTGCTTTTTCTGGCAGAGGCTGGTGAGATTGCGGCAGATTTCGCGGTCGAGTGCAAGGAACGTGCCGCCGAGGATGCCACGGCAATCAGTCTTGCCGAAAACGCTATGCGCGAAGAAATGAACCCCGTTGACCAATATGAAGCTTTCAAGGCCATGGCAGATGAGGGAAAAGACATTGCTGATATCGCCGCTCGCTTTGCGATCTCTGAAACCATAGTGCGGCAGCGCCTCGCGCTGGCGCGCGTCGCACCCGAATTGCTGCAATTGTTCCGGGACGAGGAAATTGGCTATAGCCAGTTGAAAGCTTTTACCATCTGCGATGATCAAAAGCGCCAGATGGAAGTCTGGAACGCCCTGCCTGACTGGAATCGTGACGCGCACCGGATCAGGTATGCCCTGACCGAGGAAATGATACGAGCAGACGACAAGCGTTTTGAGTTCATCGGTGGCGTTGAGACATATGAAGCGGCAGGCGGAGCGGTCAAACGTGACCTGTTCGATACGCGAGACGGTGGATATGCCACGGATGCCGCCTTGCTGGAAAGGCTGGTTGCAGAGAGATTCACCGTGATTGCCGAGCAGGTGAAGGCCGGAGGCTGGCAGTGGGTCGAATGCAGCACGGGCGTTCCCGATGGGTTGCACCGCATGGAACGCTTTTATCCCGAAGACGTGCCGTTGTCCGCTGAAGATCAGGTCGCACTTGATGCAGCACAGGCAGAATATGACGAAATTGCCGAATTGATTGAGCATGATGCCGCCGACGATCAGGCCGAGGAAAAGCTTGAAGGTGTTCAGGAGCGTATTGACGCTCTGACGGCCAAGACGGAAGCTTTCAGTTCCGAAGCACTGGAACAGGCTGGTGCGTTCGTGATGATGGACTACTACGGCAAGGTTCGGATCGAGCGTGGCTTTGTGAAGGCCGAGACGGCGACGGTTGATGACGAGACTGAGAACAGCGAGACGGAACATTCGTCCGAGTTGACGGCTCCCTCCCTTCCAGTGATGACGCATAGTGCGGCTTTAATAGAGGACCTGACCGCACACAAGACAGCGGCGCTGCGCATTGAACTGGCGAACAATGCGGACATCGGGCTCGTTGCCGTGGTGCATTCGATGTTGATCGAGGTTGTTTATCCCTACGGCGGTCATAGCGCCTTGCAAATCCGCGTCAGCCATGAGCGGCTTGACGGTTCGATGAAGGATGCCGCGAACTGCGAAGGCTTGTTGGCCTTCAACGACCTGTCGGATCGCTACGGTGACATTCTTCCCGGCAATCCTGATGACTTGTTCGATTGGCTGCGTGAGCAGCCACAAGACATGCTTCTATCGCTTCTGGCTTTTGCCGCCGCTCATGCCGTCAATGCGGTTGAGCCGAAATTCTGCCAGCGCAAGGGCGATGTGGCGCAGGCCAATCAACTTGCCCGGTCACTTGACGTTGATATGTCGGATTGGTTCGAGCCGACCGCCGACAACTATTTCAATCACGTCAACAGGACGACGATTGAACTGGCAGTGGCCGAAGCCAAGGGCAAGGATGCGGAATTGTCAGTCCGTGCCGCCAAGAAGAAAGCCGAAGCGGTTTGATCGCAGAACGGCTCGCTTCCGGAAGCGGATGGCTCCCGGTCCCCGTTCGGATCGCGGATGAAGCCGCAGCCGAAACCATGGACGACGAAACCGGCGAAGAAGCTGGAAGCGTCGACGATGAAGAGGAGTTTTCCCAAGCGGCTGAATAAGCCGCAGGACGGTCGTGCGTTTCTCCCGCACGACCGGTTCCCCATTGCGAATGTAGAGAAAAGCATCTACATTAAAGTAAATATTTATCTACATGGAGTGCCAGTCATGGCAATCAATGTCACAAATGAAACCGCCGACCAGTTGACGCGCAAGTTCGCAAAGATCGCAAAGGTAAGCATTTCTGATGCAATCGTCATTGCCATGCGCGAAGCGATCGAGCGCCGTCTGAACGTCGAAACACCGGCCCAGACTGCAGCGCGTTTGCGAGAAAAATATCACGTTGCAGGCAAGGAAGCAGCAAAAAAGCCTCTACCGAAGGAAGCCTATGACGAAATGTGGGAATCGTGAGCGACATGTTTATTGACGCTTGCGCCCTCGTCGCTGTTTTGTCCGACGAACCAGAAGCCGAACGCGTTTCCACCGCGATCATGAATGCCAAAAAGCGCTTTACATCACCGCTTGTCGTTCTGGAAACTGCCCTCGCCTTATCTCGGCCAGACAAGTTCGATCTTCCCATTGATCATGTTGAGCCAATTATCATGGAGTTTCTGGACGCCCGCGCCATTGAGCTTCGCGATCTGCCGCCTGCAAGACGAACCACGACGCTTTCACTCCACGCGGCCAATACCTACCGGAAAGGCCGTCGTGGTCTGAACTTGGCAGACTGCATTCATTACGCGTGCGCAAAATATTATCGTGTGCCAATCTTGGCGACGGATAACGAATTTCGCGAAACCGATCTGGAAACCGTGCCTTAGAGTGCACGGTGTCCGATATCGCGTGCTTCAGATTGCCAGTCTAAATTCCGTATGGTCCTGACACAGCTAACCTCGCGGTTATGTCGCAAAATTTTTACTGTTTCTGCGTCCTGTCATGATCACAGCGTGTCATTGCGGGAGGTAAAGAGGAATGACGATCACTTTCAAAGGGTCTCATTTTCCCAAAAGTGTCATCCTTTTTGCGGTATTCTTCTATGTTCGTTATCCCGTTTCCTATCGTGACCTTCAGGAAATAATGGCCGAACGCGGCATAGAGATTGATCACGCAACATTCCACCGTTGGGTCGTTCGATACGCACCGCAGATTGCAGATCAAGCACAGAAGCGTAAGCGGCCAACGCTTGGCTCTTGGCGTGTTGATGAGACCTATATAAAGGTCAAAGGGAAATGGACCTATCTGTACAGAGCCGTTGATCGTGACGGCCAAACTTTGGAATTTATGCTCTCAGAGCGCCGAAATCTCGGTGCAGCAAGGCGCTTCTTTAAGAAAGCCATCGCAAGCAATGGTGTTCCGCACAAGGTCGTCATTGATAAAAGCGGAGCGAATCTGGCTGGTGCAAAGGCTGTAAACACGATCCTGAAAATCACGGGCACGGGCAAGATGATGGAAATCCTGCAGGTTAAATATCTCAACAACATCCTTGAGCAGGATCATCGCTTCATCGAGCGGATCACCAAACACATGTTAGGCTTCAAAGCCTTTGATTCAGCGTCTGCTACAATCGCTGGCATCGAAGTTGCTCATATGATCGGTAAGAAGCAATTCGCTAATGAAAATCGGTCGCCATTCGAGGTGTTTGCGGAGCACGCTGCATAACTGTGTCCGGAGATAAGGCCGCTTATACCCCACTTAAAAATTTGCGACTAAACCACTCATGCCTCTGCCGACTTTACGACGGCAGAAGCAGGCTTTGCCTTGCCCGATAATCATATTATCGGGGCTGAAACAATTGACGGTGGGTGCGGGGCTCGCAGCGCAGATACTGCGGAGCTGCCCCAATCTGCGCACCGAGATGTGCCGCCGCATGCCAGGGCCAGCGTGGATCGTAAAGAACTCCTCGTGCAAGTGCGATCATATCGGCGTCACCTGTTGCCACAATTGATTCCGCATGTTCGAAGTCCGTGATCATTCCCACCGCTACCACTGGTATGTCGACTGCCGACTTGACCGCACGAGCCAGCGGTACCTGATAGCCTGGAGCAAGCGAGATCTTCTGGCGAGTGTCCAATCCGCCGCTGGACACATGAATGGCCGCGCAGCCGCGAACCTGTAATGCCTGTGCAAAGGTGACGGTCTGATCGATATCCCAGCCGCCATCCACCCAATCCGTCCCCGAAACTCGGACAGAAACCGGGTAATCATTCGGAACAGCGGCTTTTACAGCTTCGAAAACTTCCAGCGGAAAGCGCAAGCGGTTTTCAAGGCTGCCACCATAAGCGTCCTCCCGATGGTTCGACAAAGGTGAGAGAAACTGATGCAGCAAGTAACCGTGTGCTGCGTGTAACTGGATAGCATCAATGCCTAATCGCACGCTACGGCGTGCCGCCTCAACGAAGGCATCACGGATGCGCTCCATCCCTGCCTTGTCCAAGGCTTCGGGTGCATGGTCATCCGGAGCGAAAGGTAGCCTACTGGGTGCAACAGTCTGCCAACCATTTGGCTGATCGGGCCGGATTTGCCCGCTACCGAGCCACGGCTTCTCGGTCGACGCTTTGCGTCCGGCATGGGCAAGCTGAATCGCAACCGGGATGTCAGACCATTGCCGGATTGCCTCCAGAACAGGAACCATGGCCGCTTCGGTCACATCATCCCACAGGCCAACATCGCCATAGGTGATGCGTCCTTCGGGGCTAACAGCGGTGGCCTCAATGGTCAAAAGCCCCGCTCCCGATAATGCAAGTTGACCAAGATGTATCATATGCCAGCTCGTCATCCGACCTTCTTCGGCTGAATATTGGCACATCGGAGCGATAACCACGCGGTTCGGCATTGAAAGGCTGCCTGTTGAGATGGAAGTGAAGAGCATGCTCATGTTTTGGAGTCGTCCAGCGAAATGAGAAAAAGGATGCCGAAACATAGGAGATCAGCCGGTGCATTGGAAGCCCAGTGAGTGGGCGAAGAAGGATGCGGCACCTCTCGCTGGAACTGCTCCAGCGATTTGAAATCGGCATTTGCGACCCAGCGATGCAACAAGGAGCGTGATCAACTGTGCCACATGCTGAGCTTTGCTCTTTTATGCGCCCTCCGAAATCCGGACGCAGGAGCGTTTCTGTAGTGCCAAGATGAGATTTGCAAGAAGTGCGGTTCGTGGCACAATGCTTGATATCAGAGCATGCTCATTATATGTATGAGCACCAGCGCCATCTGCACCAAGACCATCAAGTGTAGGAACTCCAATAGCTGCTGTGAAATTACCGTCCGATCCGCCACCCGTTTCCATACCTTCGAGGTGAATGCCAAGCGCCTGCGCGATCCGCGCCGCTTCGTCGAATAGCGCCCGACCCTGCTCGCTTTGCGCAAAAGGTGGTCGATTAAGAAATGCCTCGATCTCAAAGCTGATATCTAGGCGGCGTGGACGAATTGGTTGACGAATTGATCGCAGCTTGATTCAAGACTGCTTTTTGGAGGCAGTCATGAGCCGAGGCGATCTGAGCGAATCCGAATGGCGTGTTCTGAAGGATTTATTGCCGATTGAAGCAGTCAATCGGGGACGCGGTCGTCGTCCGGAGCAAAATCGTGCGATCATCAACGGCATACTTTGGAGACTTCGCTGCGGGACGCCTTGGCGGGATGTCCCACCCAAATACGGCAATTGGAATACGATCTATCGGCGGTTTCGGCGTTGGAGCGAAGCCGGGGTCTGGGAGGCTGTTTCGATCACGCTCGCTGAGATCATGGCTGACAGCGGCCACTACAGCATCGATAGCACCACAGTTCGGGCCCATATTTCGGCAGCGGGCGGAAAGGGGGGATTCATCGACGCGCTCTTGGCCGCTCGCGGGGCGGGTTCACCAGTAAACTTCACTGTCTGGCTGATGCCAGAGGAAGACCGCTTGCCTTCCATCTGACGGTTGGCGAAGCCGCAGATTGCAAGGCTTACGACACTCTGATCAGCTTACCCGAGCAAGCGCCACAGGCGCTTCTTGCTGACAAGGGATATGATGCGGATGCCATTCGTGATGATCTTGCCAGCCGCAATATCAAGCCCGTCATTCCTGGCAGAGCAAACCGCCGCGTGAAGATTGAATATGATCGCACGCTGTATAAACAGCGCAACCTAATCGAACGGATGTTTGGCAGACTGAAAATCAACCGCGCCATTGCTACTCGATACGACCAACTCGCCGAGAGCTTCATCAGCATGGTTCATATTGCTACCGCAAGATACTGGCTCAAATTCGTCCACGCCGCCTAGGTCTTCCGGCGTCATTGCATTGATCTTCGCCAGAATTTCGTCTGCGGTGGCACTATCCGGCAAACGCAGGTCAACCTGCAAGCGGCATTCTTCCGGAACCGTGTTGCGTCCAGTGCCGCCATGGATCGTGCCCACCGTCACCGTGGTAATCCCCCCACCAAATAACGGGCTTCAAAAGTAGAATTTTCTCGGGCTATATGATCGAGGAGATTTTAATGAAGACGAGCAGATTCAGCGAACCACAAATCCTTGCCATCCTTCGCCAGGCGGAAGGCGGCGTTCCTGTACCCGAGTTATGCCGGGAACATGGAATGAGCACTGCGTCATTCTACAAATGGCGATCCAAATACGGTGGCATGGATGCCTCGATGATCAGTCAGATGAAGGCTCTGGAAGACGAAAACCGTCGCCTGAAGAAGATGTATGCGGAGATGAGCATGCAGGCGGAACTGCTTAAAGAGGCTCTTGGAAAAAAGTGACACGGCCATCTCAACGCCGGGAGATGGCCGGGAAAGCAGTGGCGTTGCGAGGGGTGAGCGTTGCGCTTGCCTGCCGCACCTTCGAGGTCAGCGAGACATGCTATCGTTACAGCGCCAGGCTGAACGACGAGAACGGGCAGATTGCCGATCTCCTGATCGGACTGACGCGGGCAAAGAAGACCTGGGGCTTCGGTCTGTGTTTCCTTTATCTGCGCAATGTCCGGGGGCATCACTGGAACCATAAACGCGTTTACCGCATCTATCGTGAGCTTGAATTGAACCTCAGGATCAAGCCGCGCAAGCGGTTGAAGCGGGACAAGCCCGATGCTCTGACCGTGCCAGATGCGCCGAACATGGTCTGGTCCATGGATTTCATGGCCGACCGGCTGGAGGATGGAAGGCAATTCCGGCTGCTGAACGTCCTGGACGACTTCAACCGCGAAGGTCTGGGCATTGAGGTAGACTTCTCGCTGCCTGCCGAACGCGTCATCCGCAGCCTCAACCAGATCATCGAATGGCGCGGCAAACCATTCGCAATTCGTGTTGATAATGGGCCGGAATACGTCAGTGGCAAACTGATGGAATGGGCTGCCAACCAAGGCATCGCCTTGAGCCATATCCAACCCGGCAAGCCACAACAGAATGCGTATGTTGAGCGCTACAATCGCACCGTTCGGAATGAATGGCTCGACCAATATATCATCGAAAGCATTGAGGAGGCGCAGGAATTTGCCACGCAGTGGCTATGGACCTACAACAACGAACGTCCCAATATGGGCATCGGCGGCGTAACGCCCGCACAGAAACTGAAAATGGCCGCGTGAATTCTACTGACGAGCCCCGTTAAAAACGGGGGGATTACCCCGTGATCCCGCGATGGGGATCGTTCAGGGCTTCAAGCGCAAGCACCAGTCTGGATGCGGCGCGGACAGCCGACCGGCCATCGGCGGGCCGAACCCCGGCATGGGCGGAGCGACCACGCACGACGATATCGCACATGCCCACACCTTTGCGCGCGGTGACGATCTTGCCGCCGTCGCGGGCCGGTTCCACCACCAGAACATTGTCGGCGGTGCGTGCGAATTCCTCGATAACGGGGCGCGAACTTTTCGATCCGACCTCCTCGTCGGACACGATCAGCAGATCGACAGCGATATCGCGACAATCACGAACCACACGTTTCATCGCTTCGAAGGCCATCAAAACGCCGGACTTCATATCATAGATACCAGGGCCGTAAAGCTTGTCGCCCTCCTGGCGCAGCGGAAGCTGTTCAGCAAGTGTGCCCGTTGCGTGAACCGTGTCGATATGCGCCAGAATCAGGGTCCTGCCACGGATTTCACGGTTATGTCGCAAAATTTTTACTGTTTCTGCGTCCTGTCATGATCACAGCGTGTCATTGCGGGAGGTAAAGAGGAATGACGATCACTTTCAAAGGGTCTCATTTTCCCAAAAGTGTCATCCTTTTTGCGGTATTCTTCTATGTTCGTTATCCCGTTTCCTATCGTGACCTTCAGGAAATAATGGCCGAACGCGGCATAGAGATTGATCACGCAACATTCCACCGTTGGGTCGTTCGATACGCACCGCAGATTGCAGATCAAGCACAGAAGCGTAAGCGGCCAACGCTTGGCTCTTGGCGTGTTGATGAGACCTATATAAAGGTCAAAGGGAAATGGACCTATCTGTACAGAGCCGTTGATCGTGACGGCCAAACTTTGGAATTTATGCTCTCAGAGCGCCGAAATCTCGGTGCAGCAAGGCGCTTCTTTAAGAAAGCCATCGCAAGCAATGGTGTTCCGCACAAGGTCGTCATTGATAAAAGCGGAGCGAATCTGGCTGGTGCAAAGGCTGTAAACACGATCCTGAAAATCACGGGCACGGGCAAGATGATGGAAATCCTGCAGGTTAAATATCTCAACAACATCCTTGAGCAGGATCATCGCTTCATCGAGCGGATCACCAAACACATGTTAGGCTTCAAAGCCTTTGATTCAGCGTCTGCTACAATCGCTGGCATCGAAGTTGCTCATATGATCGGTAAGAAGCAATTCGCTAATGAAAATCGGTCGCCATTCGAGGTGTTTGCGGAGCTCGCTGCATAACTGTGTCCGGAGATAAGGCCGCTTATACCCCACTCAAAAATTTGCGACAAAACCCGCATCTGTCATGCGGATTTCAGGGACGTGATTTGGCGCCACATGTCAGTGGCGGCTTGTCGTAACTCACGATGATCGGCGGCATTGAATTGGTTTCGGGGGAAATAATTTAGGTTGTAGATCGGATCATGTATCGACGTGAAATTTTGCACATGTCGCGCCGATTTAAAGCGCTTCATAACCCGCTCTCGTCGTCGGATCGGCTGATGCGAATTCTCTGCCCGATTGTTCAAACCCTTATGCTGGCGATGATCGCAAACGCTAAGTCCCATCGTTCGTTTGGCAGCGCCATATGATCGTAGTTTATCGGTGACCATGATCCGGGGTGCACAGCCCTGTGCAGAGAGAAGCTTGCGCATGAAGCGCTTGGCGGCCTTGGTATTACGGCGTTTCTGGACCAGAACATCCAAAACAAAACCATCCTGATCAACTGCTCGCCAAAGAATGTGATGCTCACTTTTGATAGATATTACACATTCATCCAGGTGCCATTTATCGCCAAGCCGCGGTGTGCGGCGACGGATATTACTGGCATAAGCACGTGCGAATTTCTCCGCCCATTCGTACACGGTCTTATATGTGACGAAGATGCCACGATAAGCCAGCATGTCTTCAACCATGCGAAAGCTTAGCGGAAAGCGGAAATACAACCACACCGCCTCTGCAATAATCTCAGATGGATAACGATGGCGGCGGTAAAGCGAAGAACGAGGTTCGGTCATCACCCGTTATCGCAACTGATGTTTACACTTAGGTTAAGGTAACAGTGCCATTCCGCCGCTTCGCTATGCTTCCGAACTTCGGATGCGGCTTGCTAGCCAATGGCTAAACCGGGACAGGCTGGCGATTGACACTGTAGCGCATAAGCTTGGTTATACGTCTCAAGCGGCTTTCAGCCGCGCATTCAAGCGTGTTACTGGCCGTCCACCGGGCGCGAGCCGGCAGTTTTGATAGCCAGTCAGAATCATTCGTTCCTTTAAAGCGGGCATGAACTGGGGGATTTGAAGCCGGGCCAAATTGCTGACACGAACTGATCCGTTTTACCAGCTTTCCCGAGGATTTTGACGTAGAGTCAAGAATAGCCGTGCTTCAACCCGAAAGCTTGAGACGGTTGTAATTGCAGACCGCCAGTCAACACCGTATTCGCCAAGCAAATTGTGTCTTAATTTGTCAGACTATTTGCGACAATCCCGTCAATTCGAACCAGCCAGTAAACCGGGATCGGCGATGCCCGATTTTAAAGCGTCGTTAGCCTGATCATTTACTCAGACTCGAAGAAGTCACTCGGGTAGCGCGTGCCTCGTGCGAAGAACGCAGACGGTAACGATCTCCCGGATATGTGAATCGGCTTCGAGTGACAGGGATCCCATCGCGCCATGTCTGCCTATCTACAAGCAAACAAGGCTGACTGATATCAATCTGCAGATTTTCGCGAATGTCTTCATCCGCGCGTATAGCACGGATTGTATTGTCGACTGTCGTGACAATCGTGTTACGCAACAGCCAGAAATTCGGGGTAATCAGGGTGAAGTCCTGCTCGAGATAATCGGGCGCTTCAGCGCTATTCACATATCGCTCTTCGATTTGGATCGGTGTTCCATCTTCGAGGTGCAAAAGCTTGGAATAGAAGACGTCGTTTTCGGGCGAGCTCTGCAACATATTCCGCCGCGGGTTGTCCGCACTCAAAACCTCGTGCTGCAAAACACGGCTGCTATGCGCGCCGCCCGACAGGATCACTTCCTCTGAAGCGTCTGGCAAATTGAAAATCGCGCATTGCATCCGCGGGCCAATGACAAATGTTCCGCGTCCCTGAATGCGCAACAGAACCCCGTCAGCCTGCAATTCCCGCAATGCCCGGCGCACTGTCAGGCGAGATGCACTGAAGGTTCCCGCAAGGTCATCTTCTGAAGGCACCTGAAAGTTTGCCGGCCATTCTGCTGTTTCGATCTTTTTGTCGATAGCGCTTTTTATTTGAGCATATAATGGTTGGTCTGAACTGTTCATATCTCACAACAAATGATGTTATTAATAGCGCATAATCACATTCATAGTCGGGCTGGGTCAAGTCCACTTGCGTGATTACACATTGCATGAATCATGGGTTTCACCCCTAATGATTGCTTGCTAATGTTCTGGCTACAAATTCAGCGTCTGCCGGAAGTTGGTCCAGCGCCGGAAAGCCGAAGACATTCAAGAACATCAGCGAAACCGCTAAAATATTTGGTTTGTCATCAATGGAATCCACGCTGAAATAGATTGGGATCAGTTTTTCCAAAACATCAACTTCAATTCTTTCGGCGTTTAACTCAGCACTTTTGATAGTCTCGCGGAAGGCACCCGTATTTTCAAAACTTGTCGCCCACGCATGCACCTTCAGCGTCTTTCGGACAATTCTCAGCGGGATTACGACCTCTTCCCGCCATTCTTGTATTTCGGCGTATAGAGCGCTGAGCGCTTTTGCCGTGACATATCGGTCTGTTGTTACCGCGTGCAGAACCGCCAGATAAAACGGCACATCAATGGCATAATTGTCTTGCAAGCTCAGCAAGGCAGCCGGAATTCCGGGCTTGGCATAGAGTTGAAGCATAAAGCTCCAAAGTGCTGAATGACGTTCTATATCGTTCACTCGCTTGTTCCTCTGCCTTTAAGATCCAGATTTCAGCCCATCCCAACGTTTGACAGTGCCGGTTTCAATACCGAACAGATCAAGAGCGCGACCCACTGAATGGCAGACCATCTCATCAATGCTTGCGGGATGCGAATAAAAGGCTGGAACGGGTGGCATGATGATCGCCCCCATTTCAGTGAGCGCTGTCATCGTTTTCAAATGCCCGAGATGCAGCGGCGTTTCCCGCACCATGAGAACCAGTCGACGCCGTTCTTTCAAAACCACATCGGCTGCCCTGCTCATGAGTGTCGACGTCACCCCCGACGCTATCTCGGACATGGTTTTGACCGAGCACGGAGCAACCAGCATACCCATCGCCCTGAACGATCCCGATGCTATCGAAGCACCGACGTCAGCGGCCGAATGAACAACATCGGCGCGATGCGACAGCTCTGATTTTTGTATGCCAAGCTCCTGATGGAGGGTGAGAAGTGCTGCGCGCGAAACGACAAGATGTGTTTCAACGCCTACGGATCGCGCCAGTTCCAATGCTTTGAGCCCATAAGCTGCACCCGAAGCGCCAGAAATTCCTATCACCAGACGTTGAACGCTCATCAATTAAGCTCCCTCGAACCAGTCGCTGGCCTTGACACTGTCGCCAAGTCGCAATCGCTTACGTTCAAACTCCTGTTCACGCCCCCATGGCTTGGTCGCATCCACGAGCAGCCTGCCCCAATGGTCCTTCTGTTCATCTCGATAAAATGATGGTGTATCCGGGATGATCAGCATGTCCTTGTCTGGGCGACACCGCGTTAGAATGGCCCATTGAACATCATCCATGTCGTAGATATTCACGTCGGTATCCACCACCGTGATCTGCTTTGACCATATGGGTTCCGCGCCGATAGCCGCCAGCATGACCTGACGCGCATGTCCCTCGAACTGCGGCTCGATCTGAATGATGGCGTGATTGACGAATGGCTGGCAGGTTACATTGACGATACCGGGAAGCGCTGCACTCAGGCGCTGATAGATATTCGCGGAAACCGATAATTCGAGTGTGAGTACTTCTTCAGGTGAACCACACAATATCGAATGGAACATTGCGTCTTTACGCACGGTGACGCCCAGCACTTCGAAAACCGCATTCGGTCCGACAGGAACGTAATAGCCCATAAACTCGCCAAAAGGCCCTTCAGCGCGGCGTTCATTGGGAAGAAAGCGACCTTCGATCACCACTTCGGTTTCTGCGGGAACTTCAAGATCGATATGGTTGCATTTGCGCATGGAAATCGGTCGTCCACGCAACCGCGCCGCCACTTCCAATTCGTCGACATCATAAGGCAGTGGCGCTGCTGCGGTTAGAAATGCATGCGAAGGCGTACCAATCAACATGGCCGCTTCGAGCGGTTTGCCCAGTTTTTCCGCCTTCTCATGATAGATCGTCAGATGATGGCGAGGTGCCAAGCGACAGCGCAGCTCGTTATCGCTGATAAACATCGAGCGATGATAAGACAAATTACCAACGCCGGTTTCCGGATCTTTGGCGATAAACATTGCAGAGGTGAAATAGGGCGCGCCGTCGCGGTCAGAATAGGTGATCAGTGGTAGATCGGACAGTTTGACTTCTTCATATTCGGGAAGCTCGCTGTCCTCGGCAAGCTTTAGCGGCTCTTTCATCTCTGACGTGCCAAGAGATGCGAGACGGCTCCACTGGGTGCAAAAATCCTTAGCGTCAATGCCGATCACTTCGGCAATTCTGTCGCGCGTGCTGTAGACATTGCTGACAACGGGAAACCGTGTGCCTTTTACGTTGGTAAACATCACGGGCTTCGCCCATTTTTTCTGCGCAAGCTGCGTGACGGCTGCAAGTTCATGCGCAGGGTCAATCTCGCGATCAACCACCAGCAGATCGCCGCGCTCTTCAAGCTTATTGATAAAATCTCTCATCTCAAACTCCGTTCTAGGATTCAGCGGACAGTGCCCAAATTGGGTGTTAATGCGATACGGGTGGTGCGCGCGTCGTGCGCGGAACGCAGCCGATAACGGTCTCCGGGATAGATAAAACGGCTGCGCGTGACCGGAATCCCGTCGCGCCAGGTAGAACGGTCCAGAAGCAGACAGGGCTGGTTGGTATCGATCTGCAAAAGCTGGCGTATGTCGTCTTCAGCGCGAATGGCACGAATGGCATTATCAACTGTTGTGACCACCGTTTCGCGCCGAAACCATGCTTCAGGGCCTTGCGCTGAAAACGTCTGATCCAGATATCCCGGAGCTTCTGCGGCGTTGACATAGCGCTCTTCAAGCTGAATGGGCGTGCCATCTTCCAGATGAAGAAACCGGCTGTAATAAACCACCCCATCTGCGGACAATTGCAAAATGTTGCGCGCAGGATTGTCCTGCGCAAGGGTTGTGTGAACCAGAACCTGACAGGTGTGCGCGCCGCCAGAGCTGGCGATCTCGTCGCTGATATTGGGAAGGTCGAACACGGCGCACTGAATGCGCGGCCCCAGCACAAACGTGCCCCGTCCCTGCACGCGGATTAACACACCTGCCGTTTGCAGCTCGCGCAACGCACGGCGCACGGTCAGTTGTGAAACATCAAACTCTGCTGCCAGATCACCTTCCGAAGGGATCTGAAAATTCGCAGGCCATTCTTCCGTCTCAACGCGACGATCGATTTCACTTTTGATTTTTTTGTAGAGATGCTGGTCAGTGTTCACGATAGTCGCTCTTAAAAAGGTCAATGTGATAGTAAACTTCAACCATTATGATATCATAATCAAGTGCGTAAATTTAAAAATGCTATCGATTTTTCGGACAAGAATCGTTTACGCCAGCATTATCTCGATTATTCTGCGGTTTTACCGCGATTTTAGCGCAATTTCGACTTCATCACTTTTACTGTTGACTTTTAAAGTAATATCATTTTGCATAGGTAACGATATCTTTAGTGCATTGAAATGAATAATTCCGGGCCGCGCACCGCGAAAGGAAGCCATGCTTCCCGCACAAAGGCTCGCCAAGAGGAGGGGCAATGTCGACCCACGACCTGCAAAAACTTGCTATGTACATCAACGGTGAATGGGTAGAGCCGTCATCGGGCCAATATATCGAGACCATTGATCCGTTTACGGCCATGCCGTGGGCTCTGGTGCCTCGCGGCAATGCCGAAGACGCTGACAGAGCCATTCAAGCAGCGCATAATGCCTTTACCAAAGGCCCGTGGAGAAAGTTGCATCCCAGCGAGCGTGGCCGCATTATACAGCGCTTCGCCGACCTCATCGAACAGAATGCAGATGAGCTGGCTGAGATCGAAGTGCGCGATAATGGTCGCCTTCTCGCCGAAATGCGCCATCAAATTCGCTATATTCCGCGCTGGTATCACTATTATGCCGGGCTTGCGGACAAGATCGAAGGTGCGGTGCACCCCTGCGATAAGAAGGCCCTGAGCTTCTCGCGGCACGAACCACTTGGCGTCTGTGTCGGCATCGTGCCGTGGAACGCACCCCTGTTTCTTTTTTCACTCAAGGCTGCTCCCGCCCTGGCAGCCGGTTGTACGCTCGTGATGAAACCGGCCGAATATACCTCCGCTACCGCTATCAAATTGATGGAACTGGTCGAAAAGGCTGGCTTCCCCGCAGGTGTGATCAATGTCGTGACGGGTTATGGGCCTGAAGTCGGTGAACCGTTGGTAACCCACCCCCTCACCCGCCACGTTGGCTTTACGGGATCGACGCGCACAGGCGCACATCTTTATGCGCTGGCCGCCAAAGACATCAAGCGGGTTAGCCTCGAACTTGGTGGCAAATCGCCCAATATTATTTTTGAGGACGCCAATCTTGATAATGCCGTACGCGGCGTCGTCGGCGGCATCTTCGGCGCAGTCGGTCAGACCTGTATCGCGGGTTCGCGCTTGTTGTTGCAGCGCAGAATTCATGATGAATTTCTGGAAAAACTGACGGCCTTCACCAAAACGGCGCGCATTGGCGATCCCAAACACCTCGAGACCCGCATCGGTCCCATCGCCAATGCCATGCAGTATGAGAAAGTGCTGGGCTATATCGATATCGCCCGGCAGGAAGGTGCAGAACTCATCCTCGGTGGCAAACGGCCTGATCTGGATGAATGTGCGGCAGGCTATTTCGTTGAACCAACAATTTTCGCTGGCGTGAACAATGATATGCGTATTGCCCGTGAAGAGGTCTTTGGACCTGTTTTAGCTGCCATCCCATTCGATGAGCCTGAAGAAGCTGTAGCCATCGCCAATGACAGCGAATTCGGATTGGCCGCTGGCGTCTGGACGTCGGATATGCGTCGCGCCATCCTTATGTCAGAAAGCCTGGAAGCGGGCAGTGTCTGGGTAAACACATATCGCGATGTGTCCTATACCACGCCGTTTGGCGGCTATAAAAAGAGCGGAATAGGGCGCGAAAACGGAATAGAAGGAATTAAAGAATTCCTACAAACCAAAGCCGTGTGGTTATCCACCGCAGAGGAGATAGCAAATCCGTTCGTGATCGGCTGAGAAGGAACGCCAGAACAAAGCCTAGAAAAGCGAGCCATTTGAGGCCGGGTGGCTCGAAAACAATCACGGCCAAAGGGGAACTAAAAAATGCGTGTTGTAAAAACAAAGCGCTCCAAAAATGCAATGGTGCTTACCATCGGGGCGGTAATTAGCCTTCTCATGATAACAGGCTCTGTCAGTGCGCAAACCGCAGCGGAAAGCCTGCCACAGAAATATCGCGAAGCCGGTGTCATCAAGCTAGTTACTGACGCGAAATATCCGCCCTTCCAGTCTATGAACGACGCTGGCGAAATGGTCGGCTTTGAAGTCGATCTCTGGAACGCGATCGCCGCCCGTCTCAACGTCAAAGTCGATGTTACATCGGTTTCCTTCGATTCCCTCATCCCCGGTGTCCAATCCGGACGTTGGGATATTGCGATGGAAGGCATCACCGACAATGCCGAACGACAGAAAGTTGTTAGTTTCGTTGATTACGGCTACACGACATCATCAGCTTATGTCCTTGAGCAAAAAGGCGCTGATATAAACGACCATCTCGGCCTTTGCGGGCTGAAAGGTTCTGCGCAAAGCGGCACCGAATGGGTCGATATGATTACGAAGGAAATCGGCGAAGCCTGCGTTGCAGCCGGTAAGGAAAAACCTAGCGTTTCTGAATTCGGCACATCCGAAGCGACATTGCTGTCGGTTTATTCCGGTCGCAGCGACTTCGTTTTGACCTCTGCGGCCCTTGCCGGAGAAATTCAGAAGTCGGCACCGCATCCCGTCAAAGTCATTCCCATGCAGATTTTGCCAAGAATGCCCAGTGGCATCGCATTTCGCAAGAATGAAGCGGATCTCGGCGAAGCACTGCTTGCAGCTCTCAAGGAAGTCAAGGCCAGCGGCGATTACGACAAAATTTACGCGAATTGGACTGTCTCGCCAATGGCGATGGAACACGAGCCTGGTATAAATCTGGCCACGATCCCAACTTCAAAATAGCAATCTCGGCCGGTGACATAACTGATGATCGGGCTCATCGGCCGCATCAATGCGAATACGATTGAGAGACAGCCACCATGTCGGATGATTCAACTTTCGCCCCCTCGCCTTCACCTGACCGGCCCATGTTAACATATGTCCCGTCCAGCGCCTGGAAGACGCGGATTGCTGCAACGCTGCTTATCATCTTCATACTTTATTGCGTCAAGATGATTGCGGCTAATCCTAATTTTGGATGGAATGTAGTTGGAGAATATCTTTTCGACAGCCGTATCCTGTGGGGGCTGTATCTCACGCTATGGTTGACGGTAGTCACCATGGCTATTGGAGTTGTTCTGGGAACGATTTTGGCCATTATGGCAATGTCCAACAATATCGTTATTTCGAATGTAGCCAATGCCTATATCTGGTTTTTTCGTGGAACCCCCGTCCTGGTACAATTGATCTTCTGGTACAACCTCGGCGCCCTCTTTCCCGAAATGTCAATCGGGCTGCCTTTCACATCGTGGTGGATTTCGGTTCCCACCAATTCATTGATATCGCCGGTAACGGCTGCCGTCCTTGGTCTGGGTTTGAATGAAGGCGCATATATGTCCGAAATCATTCGGAGCGGCTTGATGTCGGTGGAACCCGGTCAAAAACAAGCGGCAAAATCACTTGGTATGACCAACGGAAAGGCTTTGTGGCGCATTATACTGCCGCAGGCGATGCCAGTGATCATCCCTCCGACCGGCAATCAAACGATTGGAATGCTGAAAACATCCTCTCTGGTGAGTGTGATATCGTTGGCTGACCTGCTCTATTCAGCACAAACGATCTATTCACGCAATTTTCAGACTATCCCTTTGTTGATCGTGGCGTGCATTTGGTATCTGGCGGCAACGACCATCTTGAGTGCTGCGCAGGTTCGCATTGAGGGGCATTTTGGTCGCTCCAATCAGCAGACCCATAACTCCCCACTCCGCCCAACCCGTCGTCTGTTTCGTCAGAAAGCTCAATAATATGTCTGATCCGATGATTGTCTTTGACCGGGTATCGAAAAATTACGGCAGCATGACTGTTCTCAGTAACATCAACCTTGAAGTGGCCGCTGGTGAGGTGATCAGTCTGATCGGCCCGTCGGGGTCAGGAAAGTCGACGCTGCTGCGCTGCGTGAATCATCTGGAGCGCATCGAGCAAGGTAGTATTACGGTGGACGGCGAGTTAATCGGCTACCGGCGCGAAGGCAATTTTGCGCACGAACTACCAGAAAAGCTGATTGCATGCCAACGTGCCCGGATCGGCATGGTGTTTCAGAACTTCAACCTCTTTGGCCATAAAACAGCACTCGAAAACGTTATAGAAGCGCCCGTCCATGTGCTGGGAGTTCCAAAACGCGAGGCCGAGAAAAAGGCCTTCGAACTGTTGGCTCGCGTGGGGTTGGCCGATAAATTAAACCATTATCCCCGTATGTTATCTGGAGGTCAGCAGCAACGCGTTGCCATTGCACGCGCCTTGGCAATGAAGCCCAAGGTCCTGCTTTTCGATGAACCGACCAGTGCACTTGATCCCGAACTGGTGGGGGAAGTGCTGGACGTCATGCGGTCGCTGGCAGCAGATGGCCTGACAATGATGGTGGTGACGCACGAAATGTCGTTTGCACGCGATGTCTGCAATCGGATTGCATTCATGCAGGCGGGCCAGATTGTCGAATGTGGCGCTCCGGCGGAAATATTGGATAATCCCGCGTTTGAGCGAACCCGCTCTTTCCTTTCCAAGGTTCACTAGATGACTGTTCCGCACAAGGCGCATTCTTCGGACAAATGGGACCTGATCATCGTTGGCGGCGGTATAGTCGGATGTTCAACGGCTCTTTATGCCGCACGATCAGGCTTGCGTGTGCTGATTGTCGAGCGTGATACACCGGGATCCAGACAATCCGGCCGAAATCTTGGCTTTGTACGTCAGCAGGGCCGTGACTTTCGCGAGCTTCCGCTGGCTATGGCTTCTCTCAACCTGTGGGAAGGGCTGGAGCAGGATCTGGGCCGTAAAGTGGGCTGGCTTCGTGGCGGCAACGTGGTCCTTGCCACCAGTGACGGTGACCTTGCCAACCAAGCCAACTGGCAATCCAAAGCCACACAGTTTGGGTTGGACACGGTTCTGCTCACACAAGCGCAAATTCGCGAAAAGCTTCCGCTTATCGCAGACGATGCTAAAGTGCGCGGGGCCATGTTTACCGCATCAGACGGGCGTGCCGAACCGAGCCGAGCAACGCGAGCCATGTTTGAAGCGGCGATTGAAGCCGGTGTTTCCGTTATCCTTGGCGCGCGTGTGACACGAGTGGATATTCAGGCTGGTCATGTGCACGGGGTCTGGATTGGCCGCAGGCATTATCGCGCAGATCAGGTGCTGTGCGCTGCGGGCACCGAAAGCTCCAAGCTGTTGCGCGCGGTTGGGTACATTCTCCCGCAAGAAAGAATACGCGCAACCGTGGCACGAACGGTCCCGGCCGCAGATCTCACCGTCAATCCCTGCATTTCACTCCCACTGACAGGCATTCGGCAAGACGCACGTGGAGCATTCGTTTTTTCAGTGGCGGGCGGGGAATATGACGTACGCTTCGATTCCTGGCGCACCATGCGTCACTATAAAGAAACACATAAAAACAATCCTGACGCGGCCCGCATCAATTACCTTGGCCCTCTGCAAAGGTTTGCGCCCTCGCGACCGTTGGTGCCAATTGCAGATATTGCACCGACAAGCGAGGCGGTTGAACCTGCACATTATCGCGTGCAGCAGGCGCAGGATGAATTAAGCCGCTTCCTGCCGGCGATCGCTGATCTCGAAATCGAAGCGGTATGGGCTGGCATCATCGACACACTTCCTGATGTGATCCCAGTTATGGGCCATGTGGACGGCGTCAATGGACTTCTAGTGGCCACGGGTTTCAGTGGACACGGTTTTGGCCTAGGGCCAATGGCTGGTAAAGTCATGGCTGAACTCGCACAAGGACACTCGTCTTCAGTGGATATATCGGGCCTATCACCGGACCGGTTCTAACCATCATCGGTAGATCTCAAATAGTGTAACGCCCACCCAACACGATCAACTATCAAAGACAAGGAGACGGAAAAATGGCACAGAGAATTTTTTCTGGAGTCCCTTCGGAGGCAATCGCCGGATATGCCAAAGCGGTTATTGATGGAAGCACAATTTATGTTTCGGGGACCACTGGCCGCGATAAAACAACAGGCATATTTCCCCCTGATGCAGCGCAACAGGCCCGTAACGCGCTCGCAGATATCGACAACGTGTTGAAGAAAGCAGGGGCGAGCCTCGCCGATGCCGTAGCAAGCCGAGTGTATGTTACAGATTTTGAGGCCGCCGATGCTGTAACGCCAGTGCTTGGGGAAGTGTTCAAAGACATTCGGCCGACCAGTACGTTCCTAATCTGCCAGATCCCTGCACGCGGTGCGAAAGTGGAGATCGAGATTACAGCTTCAGTCGCTAAGTAAGGCGCCCTTTCATTAAACTAGACTATAGTTCGGAGTAAAATTTCCATCCATTACTTAAAGTCTCAGACGTAGACAAGCGAGGCAAAGCTGGCGTTTGATTGCCAGTCAAGATTCCGGAAAAGATTTAAGACGCGATATTACGCGCGGCTCAATTTGCTAAGATTTCTGCCGAACATAGGGGTTTTTTCATTCGATACGAACTTTCAGCTGCTCCGCTCCATTTATGGGAACAGCGTTACTACTATGATTGAAGAGAAGCCCCTCTCGTTAACCAAAGAGACGCTTTTCAAGATTCCATAATTGCGTATAGAAGCCAAAAACGCGATCACGGACAGGGTCGCGAAGGCTATTCTTACGAACGAAAAAGCTGTGGTGGATGCTAAAACAGAACGACTGCAGGCTGCCCAACTGAAGCGCGACAACAACGAAAAGCGGGGTCGATAAAATTAACCGAAAGCATCGGAAAAGGTTCAAAGAATCTGGCTTTCCGATGAGCCGCTGCGCCAGCCTGAGGAATTGAGATGCTTGAGGCGTGGACAACAGACCGCCGAGAACTAGAACGAGAATTCTGTGACCTTGCGAAAGACATGTGCGATCACCAGTTTGCTTGGACGATTGAGCGCAATAAAGAGCAAGCCTTTAATGCCCTCGTAGCCGGGGCCAGCAACGTCAATGTGGGTGTATGTGGGTGTAACAGATCTCTTAGTCTTTGAAAATATTTGGCTTTTTCTGGTCATCTTCAGATATTTCTGAAATGCTGTGGAGGCGCGCCGGTGCAGCGAAAAACGGGCTAATGCTGGATGACATCCTAGAACGCAATGCGAGGTGTCGAGCGGTAACCTGCCTGGACCCGCAACGCAACGATCGCTGAGCCTTTCTATGAAGCAGTTCGCTGCCGTTATTCACGGTTTTTCTCTACCCAAATCATAAAGCCGATCAAGGCGAGTAGCGCCACCACTATCGTTCCGATAAACCACCAGCTCATTCTTTCTCCTCCTGAAAACATAACTCTTATTGCGCGAGAAAGTTCACGCAGCACGGATAAATAGAAACTCCCGATCAGTAGTGCACACTGACCGGTCCTATTCACCGCAATCGAGTCACGATTCCATCAGCATTGAACGGATTAAAAGGTATCACCTGATCAGAAAATATTGCCCTACACTAGGGGGTATGTAGCTAATGCCCTCGCCTGCTGTCCCAGAAATGCACCGATAGGACTCAAACAAGCGCCACGAGGATTGTCGACCGTACTCAGAAATAGCCCCTCCACTGCTTCCGCGTGAAGGGGCTCGTCATGGACATTGATGAAACTACCTACGGTAGGCTAAGCCGCTCCAAATTCGGCCTTCGTCTCGGTGACGACCACCATGCACTGCTCCGATATAGGCGGCCACTGCGGCAACTAAGGCTGAAGCAGCCAAAAGGAAGGCGCTCAGAATGCCAGCTATTTTGGTCTTCTCAGCAGTCTCCAATGCTTGTGCTTTTGCTTCCTCAAGCGCCTTGCTGGCTTGTTCTTTTGCCTCATCAATCTGCTTTCGCGCTTCATCGAGCTTCCTCTGCGCTTCCGTTCTCACGGTCTGGACCCGCTCGATTGTCTGATTGACGCGATTTTGGGCGTCGGTCTCACTCATTCCCGTTTGAGCCGTAACCTGACGGACGAGCCAAGCTTTATCTTCGTCGGTTATCTGGCCTGTCGAGAGCAGGTTGGAGAAAATGCTGCCTGCCTGTCGGGTGAAATCAGCAGCATTTTGACCCTCCCCACTAGAAGCGGGTGCTCTATCATTTCGCAGCAACGTATCTGTAAAATAGTCGACGGGATTGACCTTCAATCCCTGGGGAAGCATTTGCTCAATGGAGGGTGCTGCTGCTTGCCCAGTGCCTTGGATAATGCCGCCAGCCGCACTGCCAGCCCCAGATATTAGTCCTCCGGCCAATTGGCCAGCTCCTTGCGCCGTTCCTCCAATGACGGTTCCCCTGAGGTCGCATCCCTTCTCTGATCGAGACCTGTAAAGTCAACGACATCGCTCGCCTTACCTTTCTCAAGGCTAGACTAACCACTATCATAAGGGGCATTCCCAAAGTCGACGACCTGTTTCCATGGAACGTCAAGCAAGGACAGCTGCGCTCAGCACCGAACGCTTACTGTGATCGCACGTAGATCGGTTCAAATGTGAAGGTCAAGATCGAGCGATATGATTTTCTGGCAACCACTCTCCTGTGAATTAAAACACCGCGGGAAGCGCTGATGGTCCCTCTTTAAAAAACTTTATGGAACTTATGTCGCCAGCGGGAGTTTCATGTCTGTTACTTAATTCACTGGAGAAATACAATGAAAATCAGAACGTTAGCGTTCTTAAGCGCTTGTATCATCGCGCCTTCGGCTGTGTTCGCTCAGGACACCGGCAAAACCTCTCCGGAAACTCCAGCGGTAGCAACGCCCGATAGCAACAATCCAGACGCGCCGGTTAAGGGTGCCAATAGCTTTACAGAAGATCAGGCCAAATTAAGGATTGAGGAGGCAGGATACACGGGCGTAAGCGGCCTTAAATTGAACGAAGAAAACGGCATCTGGGAAGCCTCTGCCATGAAAGGTGACGAGAAGCTGGACGTCCAGCTTGACTACCAGGGCAATGTCACAAAGAAGCCAATGTGAAGGTTTGGCTTCCGTCCGCCATTTGAACATGGGAGATTTCTATGAAAACCGTTACCGGATTATTTGACACTTATGAAGCAGCCAAGGATGCCGTGGCACGTCTCGAAAACGCTGGGTTCCCGTCAGACGACATTTCCATTGTATCCCACCGCCGCGACGATGACGGTGAGAGTAATGCCGGCTCTGGCGCGGGGGTTGGTGCAGGTCTAGGTGCGGCTGTCGGTGGTGCCGGTGGTCTTTTGACAGGACTTGGGTTGATGGCGATTCCAGGCGTTGGGCCAGTCGTGGCCGCAGGTTGGCTCGCAGCAACATTGACCGGTGCAGTCGGAGGCGCAGTTGTCGGGGGGGTCGCCGGTGGTCTCATCGGAGCGCTCACGGAGAGCGGGGTGTCGGAAGAAGACGCTCACTTATACGCTGAAGGCGTTCGTCGCGGTGGTTCACTTGTGACCGCTCGCATTGCCGATGATCGCGTCGCGGAAGCAGACGCTATTTTAGCCGGTGCCAGCCCGGTGGATATCAATGCGCGACGCAAACTTTATGTAGAGGAAGGCTGGCAAAGATTTGACTCCAATGCCGATCCTTACACCAAAGATGAAATCGAACGGGAACGCAGCCGTTTTCTTTAAAGCTTGAGCGGGCGAAAGCCCGCTCCACCAATGTGCTAGATAATCGTTCACAATTTTTTGCGTCTTACTGCATACAGGATCTCTTTTCGTTGATCTAACCAATGTTACCGATGCAGACTGTTGACGTGAAATACTTCCGTTTCTCCTCTGCCCATGATCCGGGATTATCAATCCCGCGTTTGATAAAACGTGACGTCCGACCGGTTCGACGCGGCGCGGGCACCGGTCCATACTGAGATGAAACTCAACACTATCTGGTACGCCCGTTTTTACTTTCGATCGGGATTTTCTGGTCAAGCGGTTCTGGGGGGTTGTGTCGCAAATTTTCAGCGGGTTAAAGGCAGGCGTATCTCCGGGCGCAATTATGCTGCGAGTTCCGCAAAGACCATGAATGGTGAACAATTGTCGTTTGCGAATTGCCTCTTGCGGATCATATGCGCAACTTCGATACCCGCGATTGTCGCTGCGGCTGAATGAAATGCCTTGAACCCCAACATCTGATTGGTAATCCGCTTGATGAAACGATGGTCCTGTTCAAGAATATTGTTGAGATATTTGATCTGCCGGATTTCAATCATCTTGCTGTAACCTGTGATTTTAAGGATTGTATTTACAGCTTGGGCTCCCGCCAGATTGGCGCCGCTTTTATCAATGACAATCTTGTCTGGAACACCGTTGGCTGCGATGGCTTTCTTGAAGAAACGTCGTGCAGAACCGAGATTTCGGCGTTCGGAGAGCATGAAATCAAGCGTTTGTTCGTCACGATCAACGGCCCGGTACAAATATGTCCATTTGCCTTTGACCTTTAGATAGGTTTCGTCAACACGCCATGAGCCAAGCGTTCGACGCTTACGTCTCTGTGCCTGATCTGCAATCTGTGGCGCGTAACGGACAACCCAGCGGTTCAATGTTGCATGGTCAACGTTCACGCCACGTTCGGCCATGATTTCTTGAAGGTCACGATAGGAAACGGAATAACGAACATAGAAGAACACCGCATAAAGGATGACATTTTTGGGGAAATGAGACCCTTTGAAATCGATCGCCATACCCAGTCACCTCGCCCAATTATGCGCACCGAAGCGACAATAACGCAGCAGAAGTGAAAAATTCGCGACAGAACCTTCCGGCCTGATCCTCTGCGACGAGATCGACCGCGAGCAGGTCCAGCCTTTCGGACCTTATGCGGCGCGCATCGGCGACACGCGGTTTCATGTTTCCGGAGGGCGGCTGGTGCAAACGCCGCTGGAATCCTGAAGCGACGCCGATCATTGCGGCACGAGAACGGATTCTCCATTAAACGGCCGCGCCAAGGGCGCCGCCGCAATATTTAGAATGTCCCTGACAACCAGTCAGCGCCATAACGGCTTGCGGCCTTTCCACATATCCTTCCTTCCCCTGTGCATCCCGGCATGCGGGGTCGCCAACGTTCCGGCCTTCCGTTCAAGCCAAAGCAGTGCTCTCCATCTGAAGAGCCGTTGCGGCATCGGTCGCCTCATCAGGCATGGTACATCGGTATCAGGCCGGATCTGCGAGCGCGGCGGTCGAAGCGGTGCTGATCGGCCTATGGAGTGCGCGACGAGCTGCGCCGCGAACATCTTCATGCCGTCCTGCAATGCGCTGAATCGAGTCTCGTGCCGTCAAAACGATGATCTGACAATTCGTGCGGACAACCCGGCAGGCGTCTCGTTTTCGCGGAAATCCTGGGTTGCCTCCGAAGCCGGGGCGCGGATTGGCAGGCGAAGGGGACGTGGCCGGTGCTCCGCCGGGGCGGTGCGTCTGGCCCTGTCTCATCTGCGACCAGCAAGGATGCTGTTCTGGCCCGGTCTCCATCGGGCTTATGGAAGCACCAACCCCTCCGACTGACTGATCCCCTAAGTCCGTTCTGATTCCTTCCGGCAACCCCCGCGGTTTCCGGCCGTGTTGCCGCGCGGGGCGCGGCTGCCCGCTCCACCCGGACCTTGGGGGTCGAGCCGCCGCCGAAGGCGACGATGCAGGAGTCTCCAGACGGCCTTGGCCGGGTCTCGTCGGAGGGAATGGTTCCTCCGAGAAGCAACGGAGACCGAAAATGCAGAACATCGTCATCCTCGCTGGCAACATCGGCCAAGACCCGGAAACCCGCACCACCCAGGGCGGCACCAGGATCACCCACTTCACCCTCGCGACCTCGCGCCCCCGCTACTCGGAAGGCAAGGTCGTCCGCGACGAAAGGGGCTACCGGGTGCAGGACACCGAATGGCACCGGATCACCGCCTTCAACGGCCTTGGCACGACGATCGAGGAGCATTGCGAAAAGGGCATGAAGGTTCTGGTTCGCGGCCGCATCCACTACACCAAGTGGACCGACCAGCAGGGCAATGACCGCTACGGCTGCGAGATCATCGCGCTGATGCGGGTTACGCAGAGGCTATCACCTGTGCCAAGCGGAACAGCCTTTGGCTTCCAATGATAACGGATAGGCCTTCACAGCTGCGGTGTTAGGAAGGTACAGCTGGCGCGAGAGCTTGAAATTTTTCCTGTATTTGTCGTCCAAATGTCGGCCGTTGCTGGATGGGCTCAGTTCCGCGTGAAACCAACAGTTCCTCCAGCTTCGGCGCGGTCCTCGAGCGGATCAATGTATCACAGGTAGGCAAACTCTTTTTCGAGTTCTCTGATGACGAGCGGTTTCCGAACCAGCCGCACATCGCACGGATATTCATCGCGGAGATTGGCATCCGATCCTGCGACAATGATGAGTTTCAGCGGGCGTAGCCGTCGAAAAACGGTCAGACACTTTTCAAGATCGACGGTGTCGGCATCTATCAATACAACTGCGATATCTTCATCTTCTGACACTGCCCTGCCTGCTTCACCAGGGATATTCGCGAACAGGGCTCGGGCGCCAAAGTTATCCAAAGCCAGATCGTAGTCGATCGCGTATTCCGATTGACGTTCCACAACCAATGCTTTCGGCTTCTTGTCCCGATGATAGTGGTTAGAGGAGACACCCAAGCGGGTTCTGGAAAAACTGAAAGAACGCGCCCGGTGGCTTGCCATCGAACTCTCCATTCGGTTGATTAACGATGAACGCTTCCAGACTCGCTTGGGAGTTCATCTAACTCATCAGATCCACCGTGTGGCGTCTTCCGTCCTGTCATCGCGCGGAAGAATGCCAGCAGCATCTGCTCGCGCGGCATGGCCTGAGCGACATCGCCCTGCACAGCCATACCCGACCATAAAGCGTAAAGGCCTATGCCGATCTGCAACGGAGGCAAGGCCGGCAGAAGATTGTAGCGAATAACGAGATCCTCAATGAGCTCGCAGAACACCCGGTAGCAGGTTGCCTTGGTGGCATTGTGGCGTCTGGCGAATTTGCTGTCCCGGCGGGCATGAAGCTGCAATTCAATCGAGAGCAACGACCATTCCGGTTCAGTCGCCACATAGGCAAGTCGCTCGGTTAGAATTCGAAGCGTTTCGTCGACGTCGTTGCCGGCGGCCTCGCTTAAGATCCGACGCAGGAACGATACCTCCTCCAAAATATGCATCTCCATCAGATCGACAAGAAGATCGTCTTTGCTCGAAAAGTTCGAATAAAATGCGCCTTGCGTGCGCCCTGCTGCGGCGCAGATACTGCGGATCGAGATTGAAGCGACGCCCTCTTCAACAATCGAGGCGTGGGCAGCCTCCAGAAGCCTATCGCGGGTCTGACGCTGGGTCTCTTTTCGGCTCACCGGCATTTTCGATTCCCTCAAAGCAAATGACGCTGGAACTTTTTCGGGGCTCACGGATTTATTGTTCAGATATCAAACGATATCCGAAACTGAACAAAGAGCAAACGCTTTTGTAGCGAAACATTCGAGGCGCCGATTTGAGCGAATACGTCCACTACGGTGAAGATGTCGAGGTCCGAACAGATGATGAGGAAGAACTCACTGCCGAAATCCTCGAGATCATGGCGACGACCAACCGCCGGGCCTTCGATCGGCATCGCCACGCCGTTCGCGATGCACACGCCAAGAGTCACGGCTTCCTAAAGGGCGAACTCGTGGTACCGGACCTTCCCAGCCATCTTCGACAGGGTGTTTTCGCTCGCCCATCCACGTATCCCGTCGTCATCCGTCTATCGTCCGCCCCAGGCGACATTCATTCCGACACCATTCCCGCGCCGCGTGGCATGGCCATCAAGATCATCGGCGTCGAGGGAGAACGGCTGCTTCCACAGGATGCCGGCCGCAACCAAGATTTCCTGCTGGTCAACATTCCAACCCTGAGCTTTGGCACGATCGGCAAATACCGACAGTTGATCGGGCTCCTGGAGAAAAACGCCGACAATCCAGCTTTCCTGCAGCGCGCCATGGCTGGGGTGGCCCGCGGCGTCGAGGCAGCAGTCGAGGCGGTCGGGATCGAACCGGGCGCAACATTGCGCGGGCTCGCCCGCGACAATGATCACCTCCTTGGCGAGACCTATCACTCCATGGCCGCGGTTCGCTTCGGTGACTACATCGCCAAGATCAGCGCCGCGCCGCTGTCGGATAATGTACGTGCATTGACCGGCAAGGATGTCGGGACCGTGGGGGATTCGACCATGCGCGATCTCGTGGTCGAGCATTTCCGAAACGAGGGAGCCGAATACCAGCTGCGCGCCCAACTCTGTCGCGACATCGACAAGATGCCGGTGGAGGATGCGGCCGTTCTATGGCCGGAAGGGCTTTCGCCGCATCAGCCTGTCGCCACGCTACGCATCCCGAAGCAGGACGCGTATTCTCCGGCGCGAAGGGTCTACGGCGACGATGTCCTGTCGTTCAATCCATGGCATGGCGTCAAAGCGCACCAGCCGCTCGGTTCGATCATGCGCGTGCGTATCGCCGCCTATGAACGCTCGACTCAGCGTCGGCACGAATGGAACGCGCAGCCGCGCGTCGAACCGGAAACGATCGGCGAAATCCCGGACTGATACCCCGAACTCAAAACCGTCACGAAAGGAGGCCGCCATGGCCGATACTGAAGACACCCCGCAGATAGACGAAACGCGCCTGCAGGCAATCCGCCGCCGGATCGAGGAAGTGGTGGGCGATGCCCCGCAATTGGCCAAGCTGGCGCTTGAGCAGATGGTCACCAAGCACAATCCCGATCTGAAAGGCACTGCAGGCTCCGCCGGACGGGTCGGGGCCCAATCCGGCAATGTCTCCGAGTTGACCGCCATCGCCAATCTTAAGCCAGGTGGCGCCGATCGACTGCGCCGTATCTTCAACCTCGTGAACGGCAATTTCGATGGCGCGCAGAAAGTCGGCACGTTGCACAATATGCGCTTCGTCTTTTTCGACAACGATACGCGCATCCTGTTCGCGACCGCTTATGACGGTGATTGGGATACCTACATCAACGACTTCGCCACCAAAATTCCGGACCTGATGGACCTGCTTTTCGCCTCGGTCGAGGGCTGGCCTGGCATTGCCAGCCCGAAGGTCAAGGATTTTATCGCCGAGCACCAGATAACTGCGGCCGGCTGGTTCGTCGCCAATCCCCAGGTGACGGTCGTCGATGTCCGACGGCTCCAACGAATGGAGCATGCCGTCAATGAATTCCTGGACAAGGTGGGCTGAACCATGGCGTTATTGCAAAAATTGAAAGAGCGCTTTCGCCGCGACAGCGTGTCGCTTGAACTCGATGACATTCAGGCTTTGATCCTCAGAAGCCGGCCGGAGCCCTATGTCGGTATCCATGCTATGCTGCATTTCGACGAAGCACACGGTGCCCGCGACTTGCTCGGCAGGCTGTCACCCCATATCTCGTCGGCCGACAACTGGAGCGACGATCTGGATTTCTGGATTGGAGCGGCGCTGAGCTTCGAAGGCCTGAAGGCACTAGGACTTCCCGATGCGCAACTGAAGACCTTTCCCCTGCCCTTCCAGCAGGGCATGGCAGCTCGCCGTGAGCAGTTGCGGGATTTCGGCCCGAATGCGCCGGAGAATTGGGAAGACGTGTTCAAGCCGGGCAACTGTCATCTGGCCCTGACCATCTACGCCGTCGACGACGCGGCGCTCGACAAGGCCCTGGCGACGGCGCGCGCGGAACTCGACAAAAGTACCGGCATTACCTTGCTCGGCGAGCATCGCTTTGGCGCCCCGGACGGCGCAAAGAACCCATTTGGCTTCCGGGATTCGATCTCGCAGCCGGCGGTGGCTGGCAGTGGTGTCGATCCGCTACCCGGCGAGGAGAGACCGATCAGGGCTGGCGAGTTCATTCTCGGCTATGAGAGTGAGAATGGCCAGCCGCTGGCCATGCCGGAACCACCGGTTCTCGGTAAGAACGGCACATTTGTGGTCCTGCGCAAGTTCCAAAGCCGCGTCGGCTGCTTCAATGCGTTTCTCAAGTCGCAGGGCGAGACTGCCGAAGAGCGCGAATTCCTCGCGGCAAAAATGTTTGGACGCTGGCGTTCCGGAGCGCCGCTCATTCTGGCGCCAGAACAAGACGATGCGGAACTGGGCGGCGATCCCGAACGCAACAATGACTTCAATTTCAAGGAAGATCCGAAGGGCCGTGTCGTCCCACTCGGCTGTCACATGCGCCGGCTCAATCCGCGCGACTCCGAACTGACGCTGCTGACCGATGTCAATATACACCGGATCATCCGACGCTCGTCGACCTTCGGACCGGTCTATTCGGAGGATGTGACACCGCAGGACGACGCTAAGGGCGATCGCGGGATCTTCTTCATTTTCATCAGCGCGCGTGCGTACGATACCATCGAGTTCATGCAGCAGGAGTGGATCAATCGCGGCAACTTCGTCGATCTCGGTGAAGAGCGCGATCCGATCGTCGGGCTGCATGAAGAAAATGGCCGTTTTACCATCCCGCAGGCGCCGGTCCGCAGGCGGGTGGATGGGGTGCAGACCTTCAACGTCATGAAAGGTGGCGAATACCTGTTCATGCCGAGTCTGTCGGCGCTGAAATGGCTCGCAAACGCTGGATGGGCCACCGGCTCGAAAGAAGATTTCAACAATGACGCGCAAAGTTGATGACCCGGCTCAGCAGCCTGGTATTGAAACCTTCACCTTGCCGGCCAGTGAGATGCAATTTTCAAGGCTGGCATGCGGCCCACGAAATGGAGAAGTCGTTCTGCTCCTTCACGGCTTTCCGCAATTCGCCGACAGCTGGACCGAGGTGATGCTGGAACTGGCAAACGCCGGCTATAGTGCGATCGCCGTCAATCAGCGCGGTTATTCCACAGGCGCTCAGCCGAAAAGAAGGGGCGCCTACACCGTCGATGAACTCGTGGCGGACGTGCTGGGCATTGCCGACGCCCTAGGGTCAAGACCCATTGATTTGTCACGCTGATTGTGATTCAGACGGGCTCGAAGGAGCCTGAATGATGAGTGATCTCTTTTGGCTGACAGACGAGCAAATGGCACGTCTTCAGCCGTATTTCCCTAATAGCCACGGCCGTCCTCGCGTTGATGATCGGCGCGTTCTGAGCGGCATCATCTTCGTCAATCGCAATGGGCTCAGATGGCGCGATGCGCCGAAGGAATATGGCCCCTCCAAGACACTTTATAATCGCTGGAAACGCTGGGGCGACAAGGGCATCTTCCTGCGGATGATGGAAGGTCTGGCAGTGCCTCAAGCTCCAGAGCGCAAGACGATCATGATCGATGCGACCTATCTCAAAGCCCACCGCACGGCTTCCAGCCTGCGGGTAAAAAAGGGGGCGCGGAACGCCTGATTGGACGCACCAAAGGCGGCATGAACACCAAGCTTCATGCTGTAACGGATGCCAACGGTCGCCCGATCAGCTTCTTCATCACGGCAGGTCAGGTCAGCGATTATACCGGTGCAGCCGCCTTGCTTGACGAGCTTCCCGAGGCCCAATGGCTGCTGGCCGACCGTGGCTATGATGCCGACTGGTTTCGCGACGCCCTACAGGAAAAGGGTATCACTCCCTGCATCCCGGGCAGGAAATCCCGAAACAAGACCATTAAATACGACAAACGCCGCTATAAACGCCGCAACCGCATCGAGATCATGTTCGGCCGCATCAAGGACTGGAGGCGCGTCGCTACACGCTATGACAGGTGCCCTATGGTCTTCCTCTCAGCCATCGCACTCGCCGCTACCGTAATCTTCTGGCTGTGATCAATGAGATGCTGTAACGGGGCCTGCGCCACGCCACCGGCTGACGCATCTTGAAATTGCCCGCAGCAAGCTGTCGTTGTTCCCGTATCGGTCTCAATCGGAGGAATATGGGATGAAGCTGTTCATAGGACTGGATGTATCACTGGCGAAGACTGCGGTCTGTGTAATCAATGAGCACGGCAAGATCGTAAAAGAAGCGCAGGTTCTCAGTGATCCCCAAGCGATCGTGGATTTTGCAAACACCCTGGAGGGATCGGTCGCTATCATAGGGCTTGAAGCCGGGCCGCTGTCCCAGTGGCTGCATCGCGGTTTGGCCGATGCCCGGCTGGAAGTTGTTCTGATGGAAACCCGACAGGTGAAGGGTGCTCTGAAGGCAATGCCGATCAAAACGGATCGGCGCGACGCGGAAGGGATTGCCCGACTGCTTCATCTGGGCTGGTTCAGGCCCGTACATTGTAAATCCGTGTCGGCACAGGAAGTTCGTGCACTTCTGTCTGCCCGCAAGGCGATCCAACAAGGCATGATCGCGCTGGAACTGTCATTGCGCGGATTGCTGAGAAACTTCGGCCTGAAGGTCGGCGCCATCTCGCGCGGCCAGTTCGACGCCAGGATCAAACAGTTGGTGGAAGGCAATTCCATGTTGCAAGCAGCGTCCGGACCGATGTTACGCGCGCGCACCAGCCTTCGCCATGAACTGGCGGGACTCGAACGTCAGGTCCGTCTGCTTGCGAAGGACGACGCGGTGTGCCGGCTATTGATGACGATGCCTGGCATCGGGGCGGTCGTCGCCTTAACTTTCCGATCCGCGGTCGATGATCCCGCGCGGTTCTCATCGTCCAAGAAGGTGGGTCCATGGGTCGGCCTTACACCCTCGCGCAACCAGTCCGGTGAGCGCGACGTGATCGGCGGTATTACGCGAGCTGGCGACGCCAATCTGCGAAGAGCCTTGTGTCAGGCGGCTACCGTTATGATACATCGGGGTCGCTCGACATGGCTGAGAAGCTGGGCCGCACAAGTCGCCAAACGCCGAGGTGCAAAGCGTGCGATGGTGGCTTTGGCAAGGCGCATCGGTACCATCCTTCACCGGATGTGGACGGATGGCACCGAATTCTCTTCAGACCGATTGCTCGCCAAGTCGGCCTGAGCCTTCACATCAGAACCATATCGTTGACGTCTGCCTGACCGCAGACCTTCGAGGTCCCAACCGGGACGCGGTTCCGATGATGCCGTGGTCAGGACTGTCGCCGGCCTCTGCCGAGCACGCCAATGAGATGGGCACATCGGAATTACCGCACTGGACCAGCATCATGTTGGCAGCTATCGCGCTGACCACGGACCGAAGCATGAGCCCGGGCGGACCTCAAACGAAGGGCAAAGCAAGTCAGGCAGCGGCGAAAGGGGATCTGTCGGGATTATTTACCGCAATGGCACCATGACGGCGCGGCTGCGGTCGTCACTTTTTGCTTGACTGGAACGGCCCCGTTACCGAAGCACCAGATAACTGCGGCCGGCTGGTTCGTCGCCAATCCCCAGGTGACGGTCGTCGATGTCCGACGGCTCCAACGAATGGAGCATGCCGTCAATGAATTCCTGGACAAGGTGGGCTGAACCATGGCGTTATTGCAAAAATTGAAAGAGCGCTTTCGCCGCGACAGCGTGTCGCTTGAACTCGATGACATTCAGGCTTTGATCCTCAGAAGCCGGCCGGAGCCCTATGTCGGTATCCATGCTATGCTGCATTTCGACGAAGCACACGGTGCCCGCGACTTGCTCGGCAGGCTGTCACCCCATATCTCGTCGGCCGACAACTGGAGCGACGATCTGGATTTCTGGATTGGAGCGGCGCTGAGCTTCGAAGGCCTGAAGGCACTAGGACTTCCCGATGCGCAACTGAAGACCTTTCCCCTGCCCTTCCAGCAGGGCATGGCAGCTCGCCGTGAGCAGTTGCGGGATTTCGGCCCGAATGCGCCGGAGAATTGGGAAGACGTGTTCAAGCCGGGCAACTGTCATCTGGCCCTGACCATCTACGCCGTCGACGACGCGGCGCTCGACAAGGCCCTGGCGACGGCGCGCGCGGAACTCGACAAAAGTACCGGCATTACCTTGCTCGGCGAGCATCGCTTTGGCGCCCCGGACGGCGCAAAGAACCCATTTGGCTTCCGGGATTCGATCTCGCAGCCGGCGGTGGCTGGCAGTGGTGTCGATCCGCTACCCGGCGAGGAGAGACCGATCAGGGCTGGCGAGTTCATTCTCGGCTATGAGAGTGAGAATGGCCAGCCGCTGGCCATGCCGGAACCACCGGTTCTCGGTAAGAACGGCACATTTGTGGTCCTGCGCAAGTTCCAAAGCCGCGTCGGCTGCTTCAATGCGTTTCTCAAGTCGCAGGGCGAGACTGCCGAAGAGCGCGAATTCCTCGCGGCAAAAATGTTTGGACGCTGGCGTTCCGGAGCGCCGCTCATTCTGGCGCCAGAACAAGACGATGCGGAACTGGGCGGCGATCCCGAACGCAACAATGACTTCAATTTCAAGGAAGATCCGAAGGGCCGTGTCGTCCCACTCGGCTGTCACATGCGCCGGCTCAATCCGCGCGACTCCGAACTGACGCTGCTGACCGATGTCAATATACACCGGATCATCCGACGCTCGTCGACCTTCGGACCGGTCTATTCGGAGGATGTGACACCGCAGGACGACGCTAAGGGCGATCGCGGGATCTTCTTCATTTTCATCAGCGCGCGTGCGTACGATACCATCGAGTTCATGCAGCAGGAGTGGATCAATCGCGGCAACTTCGTCGATCTCGGTGAAGAGCGCGATCCGATCGTCGGGCTGCATGAAGAAAATGGCCGTTTTACCATCCCGCAGGCGCCGGTCCGCAGGCGGGTGGATGGGGTGCAGACCTTCAACGTCATGAAAGGTGGCGAATACCTGTTCATGCCGAGTCTGTCGGCGCTGAAATGGCTCGCAAACGCTGGATGGGCCACCGGCTCGAAAGAAGATTTCAACAATGACGCGCAAAGTTGATGACCCGGCTCAGCAGCCTGGTATTGAAACCTTCACCTTGCCGGCCAGTGAGATGCAATTTTCAAGGCTGGCATGCGGCCCACGAAATGGAGAAGTCGTTCTGCTCCTTCACGGCTTTCCGCAATTCGCCGACAGCTGGACCGAGGTGATGCTGGAACTGGCAAACGCCGGCTATAGTGCGATCGCCGTCAATCAGCGCGGTTATTCCACAGGCGCTCAGCCGAAAAGAAGGGGCGCCTACACCGTCGATGAACTCGTGGCGGACGTGCTGGGCATTGCCGACGCCCTAGGGTCAAGACCCATTGATTTGTCACGCTGATTGTGATTCAGACGGGCTCGAAGGAGCCTGAATGATGAGTGATCTCTTTTGGCTGACAGACGAGCAAATGGCACGTCTTCAGCCGTATTTCCCTAATAGCCACGGCCGTCCTCGCGTTGATGATCGGCGCGTTCTGAGCGGCATCATCTTCGTCAATCGCAATGGGCTCAGATGGCGCGATGCGCCGAAGGAATATGGCCCCTCCAAGACACTTTATAATCGCTGGAAACGCTGGGGCGACAAGGGCATCTTCCTGCGGATGATGGAAGGTCTGGCAGTGCCTCAAGCTCCAGAGCGCAAGACGATCATGATCGATGCGACCTATCTCAAAGCCCACCGCACGGCTTCCAGCCTGCGGGTAAAAAAGGGGGCGCGGAACGCCTGATTGGACGCACCAAAGGCGGCATGAACACCAAGCTTCATGCTGTAACGGATGCCAACGGTCGCCCGATCAGCTTCTTCATCACGGCAGGTCAGGTCAGCGATTATACCGGTGCAGCCGCCTTGCTTGACGAGCTTCCCGAGGCCCAATGGCTGCTGGCCGACCGTGGCTATGATGCCGACTGGTTTCGCGACGCCCTACAGGAAAAGGGTATCACTCCCTGCATCCCGGGCAGGAAATCCCGAAACAAGACCATTAAATACGACAAACGCCGCTATAAACGCCGCAACCGCATCGAGATCATGTTCGGCCGCATCAAGGACTGGAGGCGCGTCGCTACACGCTATGACAGGTGCCCTATGGTCTTCCTCTCAGCCATCGCACTCGCCGCTACCGTAATCTTCTGGCTGTGATCAATGAGATGCTGTAACGGGGCCTGCGCCACGCCACCGGCTGACGCATCTTGAAATTGCCCGCAGCAAGCTGTCGTTGTTCCCGTATCGGTCTCAATCGGAGGAATATGGGATGAAGCTGTTCATAGGACTGGATGTATCACTGGCGAAGACTGCGGTCTGTGTAATCAATGAGCACGGCAAGATCGTAAAAGAAGCGCAGGTTCTCAGTGATCCCCAAGCGATCGTGGATTTTGCAAACACCCTGGAGGGATCGGTCGCTATCATAGGGCTTGAAGCCGGGCCGCTGTCCCAGTGGCTGCATCGCGGTTTGGCCGATGCCCGGCTGGAAGTTGTTCTGATGGAAACCCGACAGGTGAAGGGTGCTCTGAAGGCAATGCCGATCAAAACGGATCGGCGCGACGCGGAAGGGATTGCCCGACTGCTTCATCTGGGCTGGTTCAGGCCCGTACATTGTAAATCCGTGTCGGCACAGGAAGTTCGTGCACTTCTGTCTGCCCGCAAGGCGATCCAACAAGGCATGATCGCGCTGGAACTGTCATTGCGCGGATTGCTGAGAAACTTCGGCCTGAAGGTCGGCGCCATCTCGCGCGGCCAGTTCGACGCCAGGATCAAACAGTTGGTGGAAGGCAATTCCATGTTGCAAGCAGCGTCCGGACCGATGTTACGCGCGCGCACCAGCCTTCGCCATGAACTGGCGGGACTCGAACGTCAGGTCCGTCTGCTTGCGAAGGACGACGCGGTGTGCCGGCTATTGATGACGATGCCTGGCATCGGGGCGGTCGTCGCCTTAACTTTCCGATCCGCGGTCGATGATCCCGCGCGGTTCTCATCGTCCAAGAAGGTGGGTCCATGGGTCGGCCTTACACCCTCGCGCAACCAGTCCGGTGAGCGCGACGTGATCGGCGGTATTACGCGAGCTGGCGACGCCAATCTGCGAAGAGCCTTGTGTCAGGCGGCTACCGTTATGATACATCGGGGTCGCTCGACATGGCTGAGAAGCTGGGCCGCACAAGTCGCCAAACGCCGAGGTGCAAAGCGTGCGATGGTGGCTTTGGCAAGGCGCATCGGTACCATCCTTCACCGGATGTGGACGGATGGCACCGAATTCTCTTCAGACCGATTGCTCGCCAAGTCGGCCTGAGCCTTCACATCAGAACCATATCGTTGACGTCTGCCTGACCGCAGACCTTCGAGGTCCCAACCGGGACGCGGTTCCGATGATGCCGTGGTCAGGACTGTCGCCGGCCTCTGCCGAGCACGCCAATGAGATGGGCACATCGGAATTACCGCACTGGACCAGCATCATGTTGGCAGCTATCGCGCTGACCACGGACCGAAGCATGAGCCCGGGCGGACCTCAAACGAAGGGCAAAGCAAGTCAGGCAGCGGCGAAAGGGGATCTGTCGGGATTATTTACCGCAATGGCACCATGACGGCGCGGCTGCGGTCGTCACTTTTTGCTTGACTGGAACGGCCCCGTTACCGAAGCACCAGATAACTGCGGCCGGCTGGTTCGTCGCCAATCCCCAGGTGACGGTCGTCGATGTCCGACGGCTCCAACGAATGGAGCATGCCGTCAATGAATTCCTGGACAAGGTGGGCTGAACCATGGCGTTATTGCAAAAATTGAAAGAGCGCTTTCGCCGCGACAGCGTGTCGCTTGAACTCGATGACATTCAGGCTTTGATCCTCAGAAGCCGGCCGGAGCCCTATGTCGGTATCCATGCTATGCTGCATTTCGACGAAGCACACGGTGCCCGCGACTTGCTCGGCAGGCTGTCACCCCATATCTCGTCGGCCGACAACTGGAGCGACGATCTGGATTTCTGGATTGGAGCGGCGCTGAGCTTCGAAGGCCTGAAGGCACTAGGACTTCCCGATGCGCAACTGAAGACCTTTCCCCTGCCCTTCCAGCAGGGCATGGCAGCTCGCCGTGAGCAGTTGCGGGATTTCGGCCCGAATGCGCCGGAGAATTGGGAAGACGTGTTCAAGCCGGGCAACTGTCATCTGGCCCTGACCATCTACGCCGTCGACGACGCGGCGCTCGACAAGGCCCTGGCGACGGCGCGCGCGGAACTCGACAAAAGTACCGGCATTACCTTGCTCGGCGAGCATCGCTTTGGCGCCCCGGACGGCGCAAAGAACCCATTTGGCTTCCGGGATTCGATCTCGCAGCCGGCGGTGGCTGGCAGTGGTGTCGATCCGCTACCCGGCGAGGAGAGACCGATCAGGGCTGGCGAGTTCATTCTCGGCTATGAGAGTGAGAATGGCCAGCCGCTGGCCATGCCGGAACCACCGGTTCTCGGTAAGAACGGCACATTTGTGGTCCTGCGCAAGTTCCAAAGCCGCGTCGGCTGCTTCAATGCGTTTCTCAAGTCGCAGGGCGAGACTGCCGAAGAGCGCGAATTCCTCGCGGCAAAAATGTTTGGACGCTGGCGTTCCGGAGCGCCGCTCATTCTGGCGCCAGAACAAGACGATGCGGAACTGGGCGGCGATCCCGAACGCAACAATGACTTCAATTTCAAGGAAGATCCGAAGGGCCGTGTCGTCCCACTCGGCTGTCACATGCGCCGGCTCAATCCGCGCGACTCCGAACTGACGCTGCTGACCGATGTCAATATACACCGGATCATCCGACGCTCGTCGACCTTCGGACCGGTCTATTCGGAGGATGTGACACCGCAGGACGACGCTAAGGGCGATCGCGGGATCTTCTTCATTTTCATCAGCGCGCGTGCGTACGATACCATCGAGTTCATGCAGCAGGAGTGGATCAATCGCGGCAACTTCGTCGATCTCGGTGAAGAGCGCGATCCGATCGTCGGGCTGCATGAAGAAAATGGCCGTTTTACCATCCCGCAGGCGCCGGTCCGCAGGCGGGTGGATGGGGTGCAGACCTTCAACGTCATGAAAGGTGGCGAATACCTGTTCATGCCGAGTCTGTCGGCGCTGAAATGGCTCGCAAACGCTGGATGGGCCACCGGCTCGAAAGAAGATTTCAACAATGACGCGCAAAGTTGATGACCCGGCTCAGCAGCCTGGTATTGAAACCTTCACCTTGCCGGCCAGTGAGATGCAATTTTCAAGGCTGGCATGCGGCCCACGAAATGGAGAAGTCGTTCTGCTCCTTCACGGCTTTCCGCAATTCGCCGACAGCTGGACCGAGGTGATGCTGGAACTGGCAAACGCCGGCTATAGTGCGATCGCCGTCAATCAGCGCGGTTATTCCACAGGCGCTCAGCCGAAAAGAAGGGGCGCCTACACCGTCGATGAACTCGTGGCGGACGTGCTGGGCATTGCCGACGCCCTAGGGTCAAGACCCATTGATTTGTCACGCTGATTGTGATTCAGACGGGCTCGAAGGAGCCTGAATGATGAGTGATCTCTTTTGGCTGACAGACGAGCAAATGGCACGTCTTCAGCCGTATTTCCCTAATAGCCACGGCCGTCCTCGCGTTGATGATCGGCGCGTTCTGAGCGGCATCATCTTCGTCAATCGCAATGGGCTCAGATGGCGCGATGCGCCGAAGGAATATGGCCCCTCCAAGACACTTTATAATCGCTGGAAACGCTGGGGCGACAAGGGCATCTTCCTGCGGATGATGGAAGGTCTGGCAGTGCCTCAAGCTCCAGAGCGCAAGACGATCATGATCGATGCGACCTATCTCAAAGCCCACCGCACGGCTTCCAGCCTGCGGGTAAAAAAGGGGGCGCGGAACGCCTGATTGGACGCACCAAAGGCGGCATGAACACCAAGCTTCATGCTGTAACGGATGCCAACGGTCGCCCGATCAGCTTCTTCATCACGGCAGGTCAGGTCAGCGATTATACCGGTGCAGCCGCCTTGCTTGACGAGCTTCCCGAGGCCCAATGGCTGCTGGCCGACCGTGGCTATGATGCCGACTGGTTTCGCGACGCCCTACAGGAAAAGGGTATCACTCCCTGCATCCCGGGCAGGAAATCCCGAAACAAGACCATTAAATACGACAAACGCCGCTATAAACGCCGCAACCGCATCGAGATCATGTTCGGCCGCATCAAGGACTGGAGGCGCGTCGCTACACGCTATGACAGGTGCCCTATGGTCTTCCTCTCAGCCATCGCACTCGCCGCTACCGTAATCTTCTGGCTGTGATCAATGAGATGCTGTAACGGGGCCTGCGCCACGCCACCGGCTGACGCATCTTGAAATTGCCCGCAGCAAGCTGTCGTTGTTCCCGTATCGGTCTCAATCGGAGGAATATGGGATGAAGCTGTTCATAGGACTGGATGTATCACTGGCGAAGACTGCGGTCTGTGTAATCAATGAGCACGGCAAGATCGTAAAAGAAGCGCAGGTTCTCAGTGATCCCCAAGCGATCGTGGATTTTGCAAACACCCTGGAGGGATCGGTCGCTATCATAGGGCTTGAAGCCGGGCCGCTGTCCCAGTGGCTGCATCGCGGTTTGGCCGATGCCCGGCTGGAAGTTGTTCTGATGGAAACCCGACAGGTGAAGGGTGCTCTGAAGGCAATGCCGATCAAAACGGATCGGCGCGACGCGGAAGGGATTGCCCGACTGCTTCATCTGGGCTGGTTCAGGCCCGTACATTGTAAATCCGTGTCGGCACAGGAAGTTCGTGCACTTCTGTCTGCCCGCAAGGCGATCCAACAAGGCATGATCGCGCTGGAACTGTCATTGCGCGGATTGCTGAGAAACTTCGGCCTGAAGGTCGGCGCCATCTCGCGCGGCCAGTTCGACGCCAGGATCAAACAGTTGGTGGAAGGCAATTCCATGTTGCAAGCAGCGTCCGGACCGATGTTACGCGCGCGCACCAGCCTTCGCCATGAACTGGCGGGACTCGAACGTCAGGTCCGTCTGCTTGCGAAGGACGACGCGGTGTGCCGGCTATTGATGACGATGCCTGGCATCGGGGCGGTCGTCGCCTTAACTTTCCGATCCGCGGTCGATGATCCCGCGCGGTTCTCATCGTCCAAGAAGGTGGGTCCATGGGTCGGCCTTACACCCTCGCGCAACCAGTCCGGTGAGCGCGACGTGATCGGCGGTATTACGCGAGCTGGCGACGCCAATCTGCGAAGAGCCTTGTGTCAGGCGGCTACCGTTATGATACATCGGGGTCGCTCGACATGGCTGAGAAGCTGGGCCGCACAAGTCGCCAAACGCCGAGGTGCAAAGCGTGCGATGGTGGCTTTGGCAAGGCGCATCGGTACCATCCTTCACCGGATGTGGACGGATGGCACCGAATTCTCTTCAGACCGATTGCTCGCCAAGTCGGCCTGAGCCTTCACATCAGAACCATATCGTTGACGTCTGCCTGACCGCAGACCTTCGAGGTCCCAACCGGGACGCGGTTCCGATGATGCCGTGGTCAGGACTGTCGCCGGCCTCTGCCGAGCACGCCAATGAGATGGGCACATCGGAATTACCGCACTGGACCAGCATCATGTTGGCAGCTATCGCGCTGACCACGGACCGAAGCATGAGCCCGGGCGGACCTCAAACGAAGGGCAAAGCAAGTCAGGCAGCGGCGAAAGGGGATCTGTCGGGATTATTTACCGCAATGGCACCATGACGGCGCGGCTGCGGTCGTCACTTTTTGCTTGACTGGAACGGCCCCGTTACCGAAGTCCTGACCCTAAAGACGCTTATTCCGATTATACTTGTGAACTTCGCGTGCTTGTGCCGCGATCAACATCGCCTTCAGCGCGGAAATATAGCGAGAAGATCGGCAGCCTTCAATGCTCGAAGTCAATCAAGTCCTGCAACGCTTCGCCGGAGGCCCACCCGTTCGAGCCATAGTGCCGGACCAGGCGGTCATCGACCCGCGGGACTCAGTGAGACAGCGGAAAACAGGGTTTGATCCGACACATCGGTGCCTCCGACCGCGACAGGACACCACTCGTAGCAAAAGCCTCATTGCGATCCGAGTGAATCAAAGGCGATTGATATCTGCAAATAGGTCCTGAGCCTAGGCGTTCTAAATGAAACCGTCGATAGGCTTCGTCATCCTGCCCAATAGCATCATCGCATATATCTCTATGGTTGGGAGTTTTGCTTTGTATGTTGACCAAGCGCGGCACCGCCTAAGCGGTCTGGATTAGCGTTATTGGCGCCATCCATCTTTTAGGGTCATGCCGATTTTCGCAGGCGTTCACGGCCGGTGCGCGCGCTGGCCCGTGACCGATAGAGTTCAGCGATCAAAACCGGTTTGCGGATCAAGCGGATAAATCGGCCGCGCCAGCCTGGTAAAGGAGTAATTATCAAAGTTCGAGCTGGTGACGCCGAAACTTGCACATTCGATTGTGGCGCGGCTCAGCGGTTCGAATACCGGACGGCAATACATGCGCGACTTTAGGATCAGGAAACGTGCCGCTAGAGGATCGATATCGGTCGAGGTGAAAACGCCCAGGTCCCATGGCTCGTGCGGACGCTCGGTAATGAGTATGATGGCATCCGCGGTGACAAACTTCACGGCCTTGCCCATCCGGCAAACTTGCCCGGTGTAAATCGGCCCGGAGACGATATATTGGCCGTCGCTCACGGCCCCGACCCGTCCGAAAAGGCGCAAAGGCGGCTCCATTCGATCAAACCCTTCGGCCTGCAGCCGGTTGCCGAGATCAATCTTCATTTGCGCACCGACGCCCGCTTCCGTCAATTGCCGTACGGTTTCTGGGTCGCAAATCGGACCAGCCACGATTCCGGCCATGCCTCGTGCCAGCGCAGACCTTAATACATCGACATTGTCGCAGGTGCCCCCCGACATGCAATTGTCGCCATGGTCCAGTAGAAGTACCGGCCCGGTTCCGGGGCTTGAAGCGGCCTTGACCGCCCGAGCAAGCGAATCCTGTAAGGGTTCCTCCCGATAGACCAATTCCTCGCGGCGCTGCCAGGCGGCTTGGGCAATGTCTCTCGCCACCTCTTGCCCCACGGCCGGTTCATTTGCCACCACCACCACGGACAAACCGGTTTCGGCAATATCGGCGATAGGAAACCCGCCAAACACAGTGACCGCCAGCACGCCGTCGCGGCGCTCTGCTTGTCTGGCCAAATCAACCAGATCGGTCATGGCGCAGTCGTTATTGGTATTCATGCACAGGGTTGACGCCAGCATCGGCGGATGGCACATGACCTGATACGGACGCATACCGCGCTCCAACATGGCGTCCATGATCCTGACGACATGTTCGCCGGTAGCATACATGTCCACATGTGGATAGGTTTTGAAGCCAACGATGCAATCACTGTTGACGATGATTGCCGGCGTGATATTGCCATGCATATCAAGTGCAACGCCGATAGGCGTTGATGGAGCCACCTGCCGGATCCGGGCCAGCAATTCACCTTCGCCGTCATCATGGCTTTTCGTCACCATGGCGCCATGCAGATCTAGCAGCACCGCGTCGCAGCCCCTTGCCACTGCTGCGACAATCGCGCCGGCCATCGTCTCAAATGCGTCGTCGTCAACCGTGCCGCTCGGATTGGCTGTTGCAGCGAGCGGAATCACCATTTCGGCTTTTATTTTCGTGGCATAGGCGATGAATGCGCCCAGCGCGGTGTTACTACCTCGTCCGAATGCAAGCGCTGCCTCGCCCCATTGGGGATCGAATGACGCCAGCGGCGTCGCGACCGGCGAAAAAGTATTGGTCTCATGATTGAGGCGGGCAATGACCAGTCGCATGAAATTCACTCTCTCAGTTAGGTTACATTCCGGCTGGAACCCGACGTAGCGCGCCCAGCTGTACAATCTTTGGTGAATCCTCCAACAAAACGCTGTAGGTGCGAATCCTTGATAGCCGAACCTGCCCCAAGGAGGGAATGACTCAGGTCGGCACGGCGAGGGCGCGCTCAATCAGCCGCACCAGCGACACCACCACCAGATTGATAAGTAGATACAGCAAACCGGCCACCGCAAAGATCTCAAAAATGGCATAGGTCTGGCTCATCAGCCGCTTCGCATATCCGGTAATCTCCAGCACTGTGATGGTTGAGGCGAGGCTCGTGCCCTTGACGATCAAAATCAGCTCGTTCCCATAGGCCGGCAAGGCCTGGCGCATGGCGAGCGGAAACAGGATACGCCGGAACTGCAGCAGCCGGCTCATGCCACAGGCGCGCGCCGCTTCCAATACTCCGGTGGGAACCGCGACAAAGCCGCCACGCAGGATTTCCGAACTGTAACCGGCGGTATTGAGCGACAGCGCCAGAATTGCACAATGGGTAGCGTCACCGATGAACCACCACATCACCGCGTTGTTCTTGATGAAGGATAACTGTGCAAGCCCATAATAAAGCAGGAAAATCTGGACGAGAAACGGCGTGCCGCGAAACACGACGCTATAGCCCCTTGCGAAGCCTGCAACGAGGCGGCGCTGTGACATGCGCATCAATGCTAGTGTCAGGCCAAAGGCAAAGCCGGCCACAATGGCGCAGCCTGCCAGAATGAGCGTCATGCTCAATCCTTTCAGCAGCACGGACAAGGCGCGGGCAATAAATTCTATATCCATGTCAGGCCCTCCTTAGGCTGAAAATCAACCGGCGTTCAAAACGCACCAAGCCCGCCTGACTGATGATGGTGATCAGGAAATAAGTAGCGGCGGCGGTGAGATAGAAAATGAACGGGCTGCGGGTCGAACCGGCGCCGATGAAAGCCACCCGCATCAGTTCCTGCAGTCCGACGACTGAAACCAGCGCCGTATCCTTGATGGTGATCTGCCAGACATTGTTCATGCCGGGATAAGCGATGCGCAGCATTTGCGGGAGGATGATGCGGCGAAATATACGGGCGCGCCCGATGCCAAGCGCACTCGCCGCCTCCAGATGGCCCTTGGGAATTGAGTTCAGGGCGCCCCGCACCACTTCGGTGGTATAGGCGCCCGATATGGTGCCAATGGCGATTACGGCAATGATGAAAGCATAGCCGCCCGCCGCCATGCCGGCATAGCCAAAAGCGCTGGCGAGTTTGCTGACAAATTCCACCGAGCTGAAAAACAGCAGATAGATGATCAGCAGTTCCGGAATACCGCGCACCACCGACGTATAGGCGTCTACAAGCAGATTGAGCGGAAAGATCCTCCCCCATTTGATCAGTCCGCACAGGGTGCCGATCACGCCGCCCAGCACCATACTGCACAGACCGATTGCGATCGTGATGGTCGCGCCGCGAAGAATGGCCCCGATCCAGCCACCCTCCCAGATTTGTAAAAAACTGATTTCCATTTTCACACCTTGCCACCGCCCGACAGAGAACCGCGCTGCTGTCGCAGCGCAGCTTTTCTTAGTAATTCATTGAAATTATTGCATTATGATTGGCATTTCACTTGCATGGCTTGCTGATGTCCATCTTGAACCAGGTCACGCTTGCCTTGCCGATCGAACCATCGGCAATGGCCGCACAGAGCGCCCCGTCAATTTTCGATTTCAACGCGCTGTCTTCCTTGCGCAGACCGATGCCGGCGGCATCGCCAAGCGTTTCGTCCGAGGCGCTGTCGATACGCACCTCGACCCGTCTGAAGCCGGCGCCATCCGGCTTGCCAAGAAAATCATCAGCCGCCGAGACATCGGAGAAAAACGCATCGATGCGGCCACTGGCCATGTCGATCTGCATCTGTTCCAGTGTGTCATAGGTCTTCAGATCGGCATCCGGAAGGTGCTTGGCGATATAACGGGCATGGGTCGTGCCCGATTGCACGCCGATCCGCTTGTCGGCCAGCGCTTTCATCAGACCGTCGAAGTCAGTCAGTGCCGCGACAGGACTTCCTTTGGGCGCGACAAAGAAATTGGGGACGTCCCCATAGCCTTTCGAGAAAGCAATCTCCTTTTTGCGCTCATTGGTGATCGACATGCCGGAAATGATGGCGTCGATCTGATGCGCCCTCAGCGCCGGGATCAGCCCGTCAAAGGCTTGTACAACAAAGGTGCATTTCACCGCCATTTTTGCACAGACGAGCTTGCCGACATCCGCGTCATAGCCGGTGACATTGCCCTGCGCATCGGCCATGCTCCATGGCGGATAGGCGCCTTCAGTGCCAATGCGCAGTTCTTCACCGGCGGCCGAAGCCGTTGAAATGCCCATCGCCATGATGCTGGCGAGCGCCAGATTTTTCCACATCACGTTTTCCCCTTGTGTTTGTTGTCGGTTGTGGTGTCAGTTAATGAATGTGCGCGCCAGAAACTGCCGCAGGCGCGGCGATTGCGGATTGCTGAATAGAGTTGTTGGTGCACCCTGCTCCTCCACCCTGCCCTGGTGCAGGAACAGGATCTTGTGCGAGACCTCGTAGGCAAAGGACATTTCATGCGTCACCAGGATCATGGTGTTGCCCTCTTCGGCGAGCTGGCGGATGACGCGCAACACTTCGCCGACCAGTTCCGGATCCAACGCTGACGTCGGCTCGTCGAGAAGAATGACCTTTGGCCGCATGGCGAGTGTACGGGCGATGGCGGCGCGCTGCTGCTGGCCACCGGAAAGCTGCGCCGGATAATGGCCATGCTTTTCTGCTAGTCCAACCTTCCTTAACAGTTCATGGGCATGGTCAACCGCATCCGCGCGGTGTTGACTGCGTACATGCACTGGCGCCTCGATGATGTTTTCCAGCACCGTCATATGCGGCCAGAGATTGAAGTTCTGAAATACCATGCCGACATCGGCCCGAATGCGCTCTACTTGGCGCTTGTTTGCCGGTGCCTGTTTGCCGTCCCGCCGCCGGCGGATCGCGATTTCTTCGCCGTCAATTACGATACGGCCGCTGTCGGGCTGCTCAAGCAGATTAACGCAGCGCAGAAAAGTACTTTTGCCCGACCCCGATGAGCCGATCATTGATACGACCTCACCCGGCCGCGCCACAAGATTTACACCGCCAAGTACCGCCAGACTGCCGAAAGACTTGTGCAAATCATGCACTTCCACTGCCGGCGGGAGCAATTCTGCCGCCATCGGTGGTACGACGTTGGCGGCGACCCGCGCCGGCAACGGGTTCTGGGCGGCAAGGTCATGCAGGCTCTGCAAAGCGCGATCAAAATAGCGCAGGCTGGCCGGGATACATGCCTCCTCCCAGGCCCGGTCTTCTGGAATGAAGCCGGTGCGCAGGCGTTGCTTGATGTCCAGACCGAGCGGGCTGGCAGGATCACCATGCAGATGCAACCAGTTGTCGGCGCTGACCGCTTCTGCCATGACACCCGGCGCCAGCGTGCCGCATTCCACCACCAGAGGCAGCAGCTTTGCGCGGGGCAACATCTTCCGCACTGCCGCCGAAACATAGCCTGTTGCGGTCGCGGCGATACCGGTATCTGTAGTGGCATTGGTTCCGGTCAGCACCACACTCATTGCGGGACCGTAGATGGTTCTACCCCAGTCCAGCCCGCCATGCTCGCTTTCCGCGATTGACAGCAGTGCAGGATAACCATAGGGCCCCGCACCGGTATGTAGATCGAAGAGGACGACGTTTTCCGCCTCACTGACATGATCCTGCATGATGCGGTGCAGCGTCAGATTGGACCATTCCGCCTGCGAGCCGCCATAATAGAGCCCATCGCTAAATTCATATTGGCCCGCTTCGACCACCGCCACCATCGCCTGTGGCCCACCCAGTTCCTGCTGTAACCTGGCATAAGCTTGTCTGGCCTGCTCGCGCTCCTGACCGTCCCAGGCAGTGAAAGCCGCAACTTCGTGTACACGGCGATAATTTTCATTGCGCGGCGGCTCTTTCGACCAGTCGATAAAATTGCGGTTTAGGTCGACATTGTTCTCGGTTACTCGGCGCATCCAGGCCGCGCCCCATGGATTGATGGCGTGGATGAGCAGGATGGCAAGATCCTCCGGCAATCCGGCTAAGTCGGTGCTCCCGACCCATCGGCTCTGACAGGCAGAGCCAAACGCCGCCTCCGCGCCATGGGTGCCTGACAGAATGACCAGCATGCGCCGCGCATCGCGACGGCCAATCAACGCCACATCGGTCGAAAGCTGCTCTCCCGTCGGTCCATGCAACGGATGAATGATCTGTTCCAGGCTTGCTCCGGCTTTCTGCGCTGCTGCGATGAAGTCCGCTCGCATGGCGTCAAAGTTCGTCGGAATGAATGATGCAACCGTTTTTGCCTTATATTTGATGAAACCTGCGTTCACGCGCGTGTCCCTTCTTACTTAGGTCGTTATAGATCAAGCACGATGGTTGATTGTGGCTTCGCGCAACACAACAGGACTTGACCCGGTTGGGGACCATCGAGCGGTTCTTCAAAATAGCTCACGGTCCCCGACACCAGTCTCTGCACGCAGGAGCCGCATATGCCTGCACGGCAGCTGAACGCCAGTTCGAAACCATTATCCTCGAGAAAGTCCAGCAAGGACGGTGACTTATCGTTCCAGGGCAGAACTTGGCCACTCACGGCGAGCGCAACGCTTACTGCGTCACCGCTCAGCGACGGTTCAGCGGTGACCACGGCTGTAGCAGTCAGAGATGAGCTAGTCTTTTTCAGCCGGCTGCCCACACCGAAAAACTCATAGGCAATGCGGTTTTCAGCGATGCCAAGATCGGTGAGAAGATCATACATGGCCTGCATGAACGGTAGAGGTCCGCACATGTAGACGTCATAGTCGTCGAGTGGCAGCAGCGCCTGCAGCGTCTCTTTCGACAACAAGCCGGTGGAGTGGAACAACTTCTCATCCTCCACGCGAGGCGTGCGGTAGCAAAAATGCACCCGGATATTGTCTCTTGCCGCCGCCAGCCACAAGACATCCTCGCGCAGGGCATGTACGCCGCCGTGATCGGTGGCGTGAATGAACCAGACCGGTCGATCACTCTGTTCCACCAACGCCCGCAGCATGGCGACCATCGGCGTCAGTCCGACGCCGCCCGACAGCAGCACCACCGGCCGGCAGCTCGTCTCATCCAAGGTGAAAGCGCCGTGCGGGCCGTCAATATCGATGTGGGCGCCGATTTCCACCCGGTCATGCAGCCAGCTGGATGCGAGACCGTCGGGATACTGCGCTGACGACGCCGTCTCACGCTTGACGGTAATGCGATAGGTTGCGGTTTCGGCTGAAAATGACGACACGGTATAATTGCGCTGTTCTGTTCCTTGCGCACTAGGCACCCTTAGCGTCAGATATTGGCCTGTCTTGAAGCTCGTCCAATGTTCACGGTCGCAGGCGGTCAGGTGAAACGAGGTTATCGTGTCACTCTCACGGATTTTTGCCGTTACCATAAATGGACGAAAACCTTGAGTTTTCGCCATTAAGACCGCCTATTCAGCTGCCACGGCGGTTGAGTTTTCCGCGGCGATCATCTGCGCCAGACGGCGGCGGAAACGCAGCGGGCCCGTATCGATCTTTAGATCAAGATTTGGCGTCTTCTTGTTGGCCATTCCCTGCTGCACGGCTTCAAGCACGACACGATCCTCTTCAAATGCACCGCGCACGGATTTGGCGAAACTTGCTGACACCGCCGGATCATCCGGCTTGAAGTTTCGAAGCTGAAACCAGTAATATTTTGTGTGGCTTTCGTCGATCGGGGTCATGAAATTATAGCTGTCCATCATAAAGGTCGTTTCGGGCAGAGACTTGCCCTCGCCACCGCTATTCGCCGGGGCAAAAATTGCCTTAATGATGGCGTTACTCGGATAACGCACTTCATAATGCTGCTTGCGATCGGTTTTGCCTGCAAATTGCAGGAAGGGTGCATAAAAAGGCGCCGGGTCTGAATCGATCATCCAGCGCCATACAGTCACGCCGTCCGCAGCCACCGTGGTTTCAAGGGGCGTTTCCTCGCAGGCTGAGCTGGCGAAGGAAGATTGATGCACCCAGGCGACATGAGACGGATCGAGTAGATTGTCAGTCATGTAGAGATAATTGCAGTTGAGCATCATCGATTCGCCACGATTGACGCCCCAGGCCGGATCATCGAAATGCTCGACATGGAAGATTTCCGCCGGGTCGGCATTGTCCGCCTCGCCCATCCAGATCCACACAAGACCATAGCGTTCTTCCACAGGATAGGATCGTACACAGGCGACATGTGGAATTTTCTCGGCGCCGGGAACGCGGGTGCAGGTGCCGGTCATATCAAAGGTCAGGCCATGATAGCCGCATTCGACCTGATCACCTTTGATGCGCCCCATGGAAAGCGGCAATTTCCTATGCGGACACGCGTCTTCAAGCGCCGCCGGCCGACCATCGCTGGTGCGATAAAGAACGATCGGCTCACCGAGAATCGTCACCGTCTTCAACTCGCGATTGACCTCATGATCCCAGGCAGCGACGTACCAAGCATTCCTTAAAAACATGATCGTTCCCCAATTTTCGATTTTAATTGCCAGCATGTTCAGGGGGGAGCACAGCAAATACAAGCTGACTAGTCCTGCGTTTTTATTTAGAGTAGCTAAAAAGTACCAACGTGAGTACAGCGGTTATGCTTAATTTGCCCTTGCGGGGATTGCAGGTTTTCGAGGCGATTGGGCGCTGCGGAACAGTGACAAAGGCGGCGCGCGAACTGGGAGTTTCACCCGGCGCTGTCAGTCAGCAGATACGCAGTCTTGAAGAGGCTATTGGCGTCACGCTGCTGGAGCGAAAAGGACGCCAGATAGCCCTGACCACTTGGGGCCGGATTTATCACGAGCAGATCTCGAAGGGATTCGAACAACTTGCCCGGGCGGGAGATGTACTCGAACGGGCGCGCAATCACGGCGTAATAATCCTGAGCGCGCTGACATCGGTAGCCAACCGATGGATTGGGCCAAAGATTTTTGACTGGCAATCACAACATCCGGAAGCACGCGTGCGCTTGAGCGGACAGGACATCGAGCCCCAGCTTGGCGTTGAGCCGGCGGATTTCCGCATAACCTATGGTAAACGCGTGCTGGCGCACGAGCACTATGTCGAGCTTTATCGCGACTGGGTGGTCCCGGTCTGTGCGCCACAATTGCTGGCTGGCGGTACGCTGCAGCAGCCGGCCGATATTTTGTCGCTACCGCTGTTGGGCATTGACTGGGAGAGCGATTATTTACCGCCGCCGAACTGGGCCGACTGGGCGCGCCATATAGGTGTTGATACATTGCATGCAGCGCCCGGATTTTCCTTTAGCCTGTCTACCGGCGCAATAGGCGCAGCTTTGAGTGGACGCGGCGTGGTATTGGCCCAAATTTCAATGATTGGAGAAGAATTAGCCGAGCGCCGACTGATTATACCCTATGACCTCCGCTTGCGGCTGTCGGAAAGCTATTATCTCGCGTGGGACCGCGCCGCGTTGAGCAAGCCATTTGGCGCGCGCTTCCAACGCTGGATCATTAAGGCTGCCAAATCGCAGGAAGCTATTTCGCGCGGGTCATGACTGCGCAGCAAGTCAGCCAAGAGATTTTAGAACGTTCCCAACCCTTTCCCTACACCCTCTGGACCGATAAACTGGTAGGAGCGCAAATATGTCAAATATGCGGCTGCCATGAAGACGCGATTTGTACAGGCGGTGTCCTTATCAACCAGGCGTTCAGAGAGCTCGGACGCGCGGTTCTTCATTTTCGCCACCTACTCCGCCCGCGGAAATTCTGAGAAGGGCTCAACGTCGTGGATGGAACAGCGCCAGCCGTATCGGTATCCTTCGAAAAGTGCCGCGAAATGGCGATCAACCTCATTGATGAGTAGGTTTCGGCGCTAAAGCTCCGCCAACTTCAAGCTTCGCTCGTCAATGGAACGCCCTAACGCTCCACACGGTGCGCACCGAACCAGCAGGGCACCGTCGATTGGTCACAGAAGGTTATCGCTTCTGATGTTGCCGATCAACTCCTACCTAAAACCCTGCTTACGGTTCGATCTCGATCCGCATAGCCGGAAACATTCCGGCAAAGTACGCCAATCGAATCGGTATACTTATAAACAACGGCGAATCCACACCATGATGTACGGCTGGATGAATTCGAGTGTATCCAGGGCACTGTTACTTTAACGAGAGTGCAGACGTAACGTATTCTTTGGCGCATCTGTCATGCGGATTTCAGGCACGTGATTTCGCGCCACATGTCAGTGGCGGCTTGTCGTAACTCACGATGATCGGCGGCATTGAATTGGTTTCGGGGGAAATAATTTAGGTTGTAGATCGGATCATGTATCGACGTGAAATTTTGCACATGTCGCGCCGATTTAAAGCGCTTCATAACCCGCTCTCGTCGTCGGATCGGCTGATGCGAATTCTCTGCCCGATTGTTCAAACCCTTATGCTGGCGATGATCGCAAACGCTAAGTCCCATCGTTCGTTTGGCAGCGCCATATGATCGTAGTTTATCGGTGACCATGATCCGGGGTGCACAGCCCTGTGCAGAGAGAAGCTTGCGCATGAAGCGCTTGGCGGCCTTGGTATTACGGCGTTTCTGGACCAGAACATCCAAAACAAAACCATCCTGATCAACTGCTCGCCAAAGAATGTGATGCTCACTTTTGATAGATATTCCACATTCATCCAGGTGCCATTTATCGCCAAGCCGCGGTGTGCGGCGACGGATATTACTGGCATAAGCACGTGCGAATTTCTCCGCCCATTCGTACACGGTCTTATATGTGACGAAGATGCCACGATAAGCCAGCATGTCTTCAACCATGCGAAAGCTTAGCGGAAAGCGGAAATACAACCACACCGCCTCTGCAATAATCTCAGATGGATAACGATGGCGGCGGTAAAGCGAAGAACGAGGTTCGGTCATCACCCGTTATCGCAACTGATGTTTACACTTAGGTTAAGGTAACAGTGCCGTGTAAGCGGGGCAAATTTGGTGGCCAAGACCCTGTTTCTGATTCCAAGTCAGGAACGTTTACATCATGTATGAAATCCAGGCCATACTGCATCGAAATCTGAAACGATCAAAGCAAAGATTAAAACGGATCCCTGACCCAATCTTCAAATGCATGACGTACCCGAATTACAAAAACTGTTCCGTCTGCTTCAATTTGATAAATAATGAGGTGGGCTTTAAACGGGTGCACCCGCACAGTTGGAGAAATTTCTTCACGTGCACGTGCCATTTGTGGGTTCTTTGCAATTAAATCCAGAGTGTTAAACAACTCTGCATGATAGCGTTTCGCCTGCACAGGCCCAAACATTGCTATACCCTGCTCGGCGATAGCAATGATATCGTCTTCCGCAAGAACAGAGAGTTTAAATTCCATCAGTTGCGTTTCAGAGATTTTTCGGCGTTAGCGAGTGCCACTGCGAAGAGTTCATCCTGTGAACGACTTCCTGGGCCACTTTGTAAGCCCTCGTCAACAAAGCGCTGCATCGCTGCGATCTTATCGCTGCGCATTTGATCTTTACGGATCAAATCGCGCACATAGTCACTCGCATTCGAATAGCGTCCCGTTTTGGCCTGAGCCTCAACCCATTCTTTCATAGGATGAGGGAGCGATACGTTCATCGTTACCATCAAATTCTCCCTTCACTGCAATTAAAATCGCAGATTGGCAAAGTTTGTCAATGCTATTTTCACTAGCTACCTATCCATTTAACGTTCAAGGCCAGACCGTTGATTATGATTGCCAGTCAACAACGGGCCTTCGCATCCATCCGGTGTTCAATATCGTGTGTGTTAAACGTGGCCCCGCCACCTCTAAAAAGTGCTGTACAGGTATTGCGCGGTAAACAGATCGAGATGCCCGCCACCGACATTCTTGTAGACCGTGATCTCGCGATCATCGCTGCGGCCCGGATGTTTTGGCTGACATAGCTCAATCAAATCAGCTTCGATCTGCTCATGCTTGATCAGTCCAGTGGCGAGCGGAATTCCGAGTTCGCCCGAACCATCACAGCAATGGCGCGTATCAACAAATACCCGTCCGGCACGACGGAACACGTCATCATCGGCTTCACGCATGTCCGGCATATAGGCACCGATCAGATCGACATGAGCGCCCTCTTTGAGGAGTTTTCCCTTAACCAGCGGATTGGTCGACATGGTGACACACGATATGATGTCCGCCATCGAGACTGTGTTATCGAGATTCTCCACGGCAACGATGTCGACGCCAGCAATGTCAAGTCGGCTGGCAAGTTTTTCCGCCCTGTCGAAGTTGCGGTTCCAGATAAAGACTTGATCGATCGACGGTCGGCTGGCGCAATGAGCCTGCACCACATGGGGCGCTAGCCCCCCGGCACCAACCACCAGCAAGGTACGGGCGTCCTTGCGCGCCAGCAGGCTGGCGCCAAGTGCCGAATCTGCCGCCGTCTTCTTGAAGGTTTCAATGGCGCCATCACAGACCATGAGTGCTTCGCCGGTCTGACCGCTGAACAGCGTTACCGTGCCCTGGATCGAAGGTTGGGCCACAGGAAGTTTGACATTCGCAGGGAAAACACCGACCAGCTTGACGGCAACCGCCTCCCCTTCGAGCCAAGCTACCAGGGACACAAACTGGTTGTCTGCGCTTTTCCGATCCTGAAGCACGGTAGTGTCGCTTTGCGGTCGTTTGCCGCTCGCATGCGCTTGACGCAAGGCTTCGATCAATCCCGGATAATCGAGCGCGGCTTCGGTTTGCTGTGCATTGAGAATTATCATCATTCGTTCCTGTCACGCCACGCGCTTCAAAAAACTTTTAGTACGCGGATGTTGTGGATTGCCCATAACCTTTTTAGGCGGGCCGGATTCAACAATCACGCCACCATCCATGAAAATCAGATGGTCGGCGACTTCGCGAGCGAAGTTCATTTCATGCGTGACGACAATCATGGTCACGCCATCTTCGGCCAACTGGCGCATCACCGCCAGAACCTCACCGACCAGTTCCGGATCAAGAGCTGATGTGGGTTCATCAAAAAGCATCAGCCGAGGCTGCATCGCCAATGAACGGGCAATCGCCACGCGTTGCTGCTGCCCACCGGAGAGCTGGTCGGGATAATAATTCGCGCGCTCGGTAAGGCCGACTTTTTCCAGCAGCTTCATCGCCGCGGCGGTGGCCGACCGGCGACCTATCTTGCGTACGATCATAGGCGCCTCGATGATGTTTTCCACCACGGTCTTATGGGGGAAGAGATGGAAGCCCTGGAACACCATGCCCATTTTCTGGCGCTGGCGTGCCAGTTCGTTGAAGGACATCGTATAAAGCCGCTCACCCTGCCAACGCATGCCGATCGGCTCGCCTTCCAGCAACACGGCACCGGAATCCGGCACTTCGAGATAGTTCAGGCAGCGCAGCAATGTGCTTTTGCCGGAGCCGGATGGGCCGACAATGCAGGTCACGTCCCCCTTTTCCACCGTCATGTCGATGCCGTCGAGCACCCGGTGATTGCCAAAAGATTTGGTCAGTCTTTCCACCTGCAGCAGTGGCAAGCTCGCGGGCGTTTCATTCATTTTTGATATCCAAGCGCAAATTTGAAGGGCAGAAGTCTGGATAGGAATGATGCGGAACGGGTGGTCTGCCGGGATTTCAGGTGGTTCTCGACATGGTGCTCGAGGATGGTCAGGGCAGTCGACAGGATGAGATACCAGATCGTGGCCACGATCAGCAGCGGAATGGTCTGGTAGGTGCGCGAATAAATCATCTGCGCCGAATAAAGCAGATCTGGCAAGGCCAGAACGCTGACCAGTGACGTGAATTTCAGCATTGAAATGGTGTCATTGCCGATCGGAGGAATGATGATGCGGATTGCCTGGGGCAACACGATCCGCGTCATGATCTGAAATCGCGTCATGCCAAGCGTCGCGGCGGCCTCGGTCTGGCCCGGGTTGATCGCCTGGATGCCAGCGCGGATGGTTTCGGCGGCATAGGCGCTTTCTGTAAAGGACAGGCCAAGCAGTGCTGCACTCATCGGCGTGATCAGCGTGTTCATGTCCCAGGACCACAATGTCGGCCCGAACGGAACGCCAATGGTCAGATTGGGAACCAGAAGCGCCAGATTGTACCAGAAAATCAGCTGAACCAGGGGTGGAACGCCGCGAAAGAACCATATCCACAGCCAGCTTGCCCATTGCAGCACCGGATTGGCCGAAAGGCGCATCACGGCCAGTATGATGCCGATTGCAAAACCGAAGATCATTGCGGCAAAAGTCAGGAACAGCGTGCGCGCCAAGCCAGCGAGAATGTCGGGATGAAACATGTAGCGCACAACAATGTTCCATTGCAGGTTCTCATTGGTCGCCAGCATATTGACAAAACTCAATGCGATCAGAATGAGCACGGCGCCGGTGATCCATCGAGACGGATGGCGCACGGGTATCGGTTTGACACTATGTATATCCGGCCGGTGCGCGACCGTCTTTGCTGTTCTTGCCATGATTTACTCCAGACTACCGTATCGTGTTTAGCGAAATTCGTATTCGAACTTACCAAACCCGCCGGCCCGTGTTCCGGGCCGGCCCTTGCGTAATGGACCGCGGCTGTATTCGCACCGCCGCCGGCTGACGGGCGTTCTCCTTCAATCGGCCCTGACTATTTTGGCTCCGGATTGTCCTTAGTAACCAGAACCGCCTTTTCCAGGGTGCCGGCGCCATCAACGCCCCACTTTGCCATGATTTCCTTGTAGGAGCCGTCATCGATCATGGACTGGATGGCATCACGGAAAACTGGCCCAAGCGCATCACCCTTGCGCACGCCAATGCCGTTGAAGACCGGATTGCTGACCAGTTCAGATACGCTGAAGCGTCCGGTAATCTTGGCCATATAATGCATTTTTGCCGATCCGGCCGCCACCATCTCAACACGCCCCGAGGACACGGCCAGCTCGGCAGCGTTCTGAGTGGTGAATTGCTGCAGGTTAATCGGCTTCTCACCGGCGGATTCGCACAATTCCGCGCTCTTTTCCTTCAGATATTGGTAGTCCCAGGCACCTGTCATCACTGCAACGCTATGGCCGCACAGATCTTTTTCCGACTTGATGGAAAAGTCCTTGCCTTTCAAGAAGGCATAGGCGGTGCCTTCCTTGCGCTGAGGAATGAAATCAAGCGAATAAAGCCGTTCCGGCGTCACACCGAAGGAAGAAAATCCGGCGTCAAAACGCTTGCTGGCCAGGCCCGGAATGATGGCGTCGAAACTGGTTGCGGTAAATTCGAATGGGACGCCAATGCGTTCCGACATGGCTTTGGCCATGTCGATGCTCCAGCCTTTCAGGACGCCGTCTTCGACAAACTCGTCCGGTGGCCAGTCATTGAAGGCAGCAATCTTGACGCCCTTCCTGTAATTCTCCGGCACAGCGTCCTGTAGTGCCTTGATCGGTGCGGCATGCACCGAGGTGATGCTGGCGGCCGTGGCCAGCGCCGCCAGCGCTACCATCATGCGCCGGGATGCGGTTTTGCGACGATTGGTCATTTATCTCCCCTTTGATTGGAACTTTATCCCCGTGCGAGGCTCGTCTTCTACTTGCGTTGCTGAAAATGATATGCGAACGTTCTCACAATATAGCCATTGATTGATCGCATCCGTCAAGTTGAAAGTTGAGATCAGGCCCATCATCGCCTATGAAACGGTACAGGTATTGAGCAGCGTGAAACTGCTTGGAAGGAACGCGCAGACATGAGTGGACGACGCGCCGACAAGACGACCATTGCCGATGTGGCGCGCCTGGCCGGCGTCAGCACCGCGACCGCCGGACGTGTATTGGGCGGCTATGGCTATACCAGCGAAGAAATCCGCGACAAGGTGAAGAAATCCGCTGATATGCTGGGCTATCGCCCCAATCTGCTGGCACGCAGTCTTATCACCGGGCGCAGCAAGACCATAGGCGTTGTCGCGGGCGACATGCAAAGCCCGTTTTACGCCAGTATTCTGCGCGGTATTTCCGATGTGGTTCGTGCGCGCGGCTTTGGCTTGATCGTCACCAACAGCGATGAATCGATCGATCGTGAGCTGGAGGCAGTGGATCTTCTGCGCGAAAAGCAGGCCGACGGCATCATCATTGCGCCCTGTGATATTCTCAAGGCGCAGCACTTGCACGATGTCGTTGCCAGCGGCTGTCCGGTGGTTCAGATCGATCGCCGCGTGAAGGGATTGAAGGCGGATTCGGTGACCGTCAATGGCCGCCAGGCCGCCCACGCCGCAGTGACCCAAATGATTCTCGACGGCCATAGTCGGATTGGCGTACTGGCGGAACTCGAGCATGGCCGCTACAAGAATCTCAACGCATTTCTTCACGACCGCCAGCACAAGAAAATCGATATTTCATCGCTTTATCCGAGCTGGCAACGTCTGCTCGGCTATATCGAAGCGCATGAGGAAGCCGGGATCGCCTTTGATCCGAGCCTCGTTGCCCAGGTGGGCAGCTATTCGATCGATATTGCCCGCCAGCACGCCATCGCGTTGCTGACCCGGGAAACCCCGCCTTCAGCGCTGTTTACCACCGATGGATTGATGTCAGCCGGCGCCATGCTGGCAATCAGCGAACTCGATATTTCCATTCCGCAGCAACTGTCCGTGGTCTGCTTCGACGATCTGGACTGGATGTCGTTCTTTACCCCTAAACTGACGGCAATCCGGCAGCCGCTGCTCGAGGTTGGCGAAGCCGCGGCTCGTCTGGTCCTGGAGCGGCTCGATAGCGCCGATCGGGCGCAGCAGGATATCGTGCTGCATGCCGAATGGCAGCCCCGTTGTTCGCTCGCCCGCCATCCCGGTTGATCTGGCCGGTCTTAACCTCAAAAAGACACGCGCAGCGAGCTCAATCCTGCAACTCGGCTATAGGCTCGCCGAGATCAATCGGCGCGGCATGACCTGTACCACCATATTGGCCACATGTCGCCGCAGCAACGCGTGACGCCGCCTGTAGCAATGTTGCGGGCGCCTCGCCTTTCACCAGGCCATAAAGGGTGCGGGCGATGAAACTGTCACCAGCGCCTAACGTGTCAACCGCCACAATCGGTGTTGCTTCGGCATGGAAAACCCCTTGCGCACCGGCAAGAACTGCGCCCTTGGTGCCGCGGGTGATCAGCACCCAATCCGCGCCGCTCTCGCGCAGGCAGGCAATGGTCGCCGTAACCTCGTCCGGCGAAAGCTCACCGCCCGAAACAGCGGCTAGAAAGCATTTCGGGCCGATGCGCCGATAGTGTTCCACGTCGCGCCGGGTGGAGAAATCATAGGACAGACGTTGCGGCGCAATGGCATCCAGCCAGCCGTCAAGGCCGCTCGACTGACCGATATGGACGGCATCGAACCGGCGCGCAAACTGAATATCGGCGGCGCTCGGCTCAAACATCGACACTCCGAGATCAAAGCGGATGAAATAGCGATCATTGTTACCGCGATGACCAATGATGCAATAGGCCGTCTTGCCTGTGGCCTCCATGCGCAGATGCGAAGTATCGACGTCCTCGTCGCGCAGTGCGGCCTGAATGACCCTTCCAGCCGCATCTGCGGCAACCACGCCGATATAGGCCGCCTCGGCTCCAAAACGGCTCATATGGATAGCGACATTGACACAGTTACCGCCCGGAAACATTTCCCGACGCGAAATGTAACAATCGACGACATTATCGCCCATCGCCGCGATTTTGATCATTCTTATTTTCCCAATTGACAAGATGTGAGAACGTTCGCACACTAAAGTAGAACTGTCAACGTATCGCGGGGTTGGTACCGGGAAATGTTGCACTGGACCGGAACGGCTGCCGATCGGCACAGCCGGGCTCTTCAAGACGCTGAAAAGAGGAATAGAATGCCCAAACAACTTCCTACCGATATTGCTGAAACCTTGAATGCGCTTGCGCAGCGGGATTTTTCGCATGTGTTTCTGGTTGCCTGCGGCGGATCGCTGTCAATCATGCATCCGGGCAAGTATTTTCTGGATCGCCATTCGGGACTGCTGACCTCTGATGTCTATAATGGCGACGAGTTCGTCACACGCGACCCGCGTCGCCTCAACAGCGATGCCATTGTCATTCTGTGCTCCCAGACGGGCACCACCAAGGAAACGGTGCGGGCGGCAGAACATGCCCGTCGCCGGGGCGCCTGCGTGATCTCCCTGACGCTGGATCCGCAATCGCCGCTCGCCGCCGCCGCCGACCACGTGCTGCAATACCAGGCGTCCTACACCACCGGCATTCCGATCGATGGTGCCGACAGCAATTACAGCGTGCTTTACATGTTGCTGGCGGGCGTTGTCGATTTACGCGACAAGTCCAGCCTGCTGCCCAAACTGCTGGAAAGCCTGCCGGCACTGCAACCGGCCATTGAACGCGGTCAGCAGCATTTTGATGAAACCTTTACCAGATATGCAGAGCGCTATGGCCGCGAAAAAGTCGTGTACACCATGGCTAGCGGTCCGGTTTATGGCGCAGCCTATTCATTCTCCATCTGCGTGCTCATGGAAATGCTGTGGATCAACTCGCAAGCTATCCACGCCAATGAGTTCTTCCATGGCCCATTCGAAGTCCTCGATAAAAATGCCTGTTTCGTCGTCATGATTGGGCTCGATGAAACGCGTGCGCTGGCCGAGCGTGGCCGGGATTTCCTGTACCGTTTCGGCGAGCCGGACAATATGTTGGTGCTGGATGCAGCGAAACTCGATCTCGCTGGCATAGATGACACTTTCAAGGGATATTTCGTGCCGTTGATTTTCTTCGATGCTCTTTGGAAATTTGCCTATAAGTTGGCGGCGAAACGTGAACAGGTCATGCTGGACGGTCGCCGCTACATGAAAAAGATCACCGACTACTAACAGCACCCCGGCTCAATCTTCGTTGAAGTTGGGCCGGGACTACTACCGTTCCCGACATTGCCATGGCTGCTCGCTATACGGTGAATGGCCTCCATAATGCGGAGCTCGCCGCTACGATCTTTTCCGACCAACACCGTACGACAATCAATTGCGTTTGCCAGAGATCACTGCGTTACCTTTTCAAAACCGCACTATATACCGCTGCGCCGAAATCACTGCCCAAAGATGATACTCAAAACTCTAGATTACTTGAACCGGAACGGCTGTTCCATTGGCGGAGAAGATATGCATGTCCTTCGTCGAAGCTGTAAATCGTAATGTATCTGAGAGCCTAAAATCCGCTTCCTCAGGGGTTTTGATCAGATATTTGGTGTCGGAACCGACCATGTCGATGTAAAGGATTTGCGCCTCGCCCAGATGCTCTACAAGATCCACGGTTCCCGAAAAGAGGGGGCTGCCAGTTTCCTCGCGGGCAATCCTGGTATTCTCGGGTCGGATTCCAACGCTCACTCTATCATCGAGCGCGAAACTTCCATCATTGGCTTGAAGTGCGAGTTTCGTCCCACAGTCGAGATGGCAGGTGTAATTGCGTCCTGCCGCCTCCGATATCGTGCCCGCAAGCATATTCATTGCGGGAGAACCAATAAACTGGGCAACGAAAAGATTGGCTGGCTTTTTGTAAAGTTCCACCGGTGTTCCAATCTGCTCGATATTGCCATCCCTGAACACAACGATCCGATCAGCCAGTGTCATGGCTTCCACCTGATCGTGGGTCACATAAATCATCGTGACATCGGGCATGCTTTGCTTGAGTTTTGCAAGCTCGATGCGTGTAGCCACCCGCAGAGCGGCATCCAGATTGGACAAGGGTTCGTCAAATAGAAAAACACGCGGGTTTCGAACAATCGCACGTCCAATTGCAACACGTTGTCTCTGCCCACCCGAAAGGGCCTTTGGCAAACGTTGCAGATAGCCATCAAGCTGGAGAATTTCGCCCGCCTTCTTGACCCGTTTGTCTATCTCTGCCTTTGCCACGCCGGCGATACGCAGACCGAAAGCCATATTCTCATAAACTGTCATATGAGGATAAAGCGCATATGACTGGAAGACCATTGAAATACCCCGTTTCGACGGAGCGACATGGTTCATACGTTCACCAGCGATGACGAGATCACCCGACGTTATCGTCTCAAGGCCAGCAATTGAGCGCAGCAAGGTTGACTTTCCACAGCCCGAAGGGCCGACAAAAACAACAAACTCGCCGGATCTGATATCAAGATCAATGCCGTGGAGCACTTCCATGTTGGCGTATGACTTACGTACGTTCTTCAGCGACAGCTCGGCCATCGTTCCCGTTCCTTTTATTCTTATTTCGCTTGGGGTGTGTTGCTCATGGAGCCAGGCTTGCCAGAAACCTGGTTATGGGGCCCGGGGCACGATTGAGGATTTCGATGTCATTCTTTCTTCGAATGGCCCCGCGGACGATTTTCGCTCCTAGATAACGCACAGGTTCGGGCGGAAGCCTGGTGCGGTTTTTGATCCCCACCAAACCGCATCCGCTCCATTTATCCACGCGACCCAGGATCAGGCTTGCAAGAATCCGTCCAGCGACAGGTGTCTGTGCAATGCCGGTCCCGTTGAAACCCAGAGCATAGAAGATATTCGGATGGTGCTTTAGATGATCGAACACAGGCAGATGCTGTGCCGTACAATCGATAGGACCGCACCAGTCATGAAGGATAGGTACGTCCTTTAGCTGTGGATATACGCGATGCAGTTCACGTATGTTGTCTGCACCGCCATCCCCGCTTCGATTAAAGCGCGCGTCGATCCGATCATTATAGGCAATTCCACCCGTTCCCCGTCCAAATACGACCTGATCCGACGTCGTGCGCTGATAATAGAGCACGTGATGCTGCGCATCGCAGATCGAAGCACCATCAGTCCATCCGATACGCTTGAGTATATCTCCAGCAGGCGCAGTCGCAACCAGCTGACTGCTAACCACATAAAGATAGGGATGAAGCTCAGGGATCGCGGAAGCCCAAGCATTGACCGTTAAAGCAACTTTGGAGGCAATCAATGTCCCGTCTGGTGTTTTAAGTTCGGGCCGCTCACCCGGAACGATCTCCAAAACAGGGCTTTTTTCATGAATGACAATCCCCTTGGAAAGCGCAAGCTTGCGAAGGCCAAGAGCAAGCTTGGCGGGCTGGACAGTCCCTGCCCGCTCCTCGACAATACCGACATATGACACGCTGGAGCCAGTGCGCCGTTCAATGTCATGCGCATTCAATGTCTGGAACGGGTTGAACCCGGATTCCTGACAGATATCCAGTGCTTTCGCCCATGCACCTTCCTGTGCGACAGAACTTGCGGTCCACAGCCAGCCATCAAGACGCAGATCCATGTCAATGGTTCCGCAATCTTGCAGCGCTTTCAGCTCATCGATTGCATCGCAGGTTGCCTGACAAAGCATGCGCGCATCTTCGTCGCCCACAAGGTCGCGCAACATATCGATTTCAGCATACCAGCTGTGGACTTGTCCGCCATTACGCCCTGATGCGCCCGAACCGCAAAAATCTGCTTCCAGGATTGTGATACGCGCATTTGGTTCTTGTTCTCGTATCCGCAGTGCCGTCCAAAGCCCGGCGTATCCCCCGCCAACGATTACAATATCGCATTGCTGCTGACCCGTTAAAGGTGCGGTGACCGGATCTGCGCCAATACTTTGCAGCCAGAATGAACGATCCTGCTTCGCCGCGACAACGGGAGGTCTCATTGTGATAGAGCTCATAGTCAGACCTTCTGCGCTGTTGCAATCACTTCGTGGTATTTGTCGAGCAGCCATTGCGGGATTGACTGCAAGGGCTGGGGAAAGCCCCCCGGGTGCGTGCAGGTTTCAGACGCACTGACAGCTGCCTTTTGCAGCGCCTCTTCTTCAGAACAACCTTCGAAGAAAAGCGCCACCAGAAATGAGGCGATAAAGCTATCACCAGCTCCACAAGTGTCGACCACGTTCACGGGTACGGAACCTGCGGAATACAATTGGCGTCCATTGTCATAGAAAGAACCGCGTTTGCCGCAGGTAATAACGACCTGTTGAGCCCCGGCCCGTTTGAATCGTGTAATCAATGGCTGCACCGGTTCGTCCGGATCGTCTGGTCCTGATGCAAAAACCAACGGGACGCCCTCAAGCGTCAGGTCAAAATGCCGGGTAGAGACATCCACACTGAACCTGACACCGTCCTCTACAAGCTGACGCACCAGTCTTTCACTGGAATTGGTCCCAAGATGGGTCCAATCAGATGAGCGCAAAGCCTGATACCGCTGCTGATCTGGAATGTAGTTTTCGCCAACACCCAGAGATTCAAACAGAAAATGCCGTTCACCGTCATTATCGGTCAAAAGCGTTACAGCTGAATTTCCCTGAATAGTTTCAATATCGCTTGGCGCAAGTCCGACATCTTCGATCACACCAAGCATGATCTCTGCTTCCCTGTCGGGTGCCAGTGCGCCCATATACCGGGCACCGACCCCAAGCCGTTTCCACTGCACAGCAACATTAAGGGCATTTCCACCAACAGTAACGACCCCCTTGTTCAAATAGGCATCAAGGCAGTTGTCACCCACAGCAACAAGATTGAGATTTGCGTTCTTCATCATCGTTCCGCAGTATCAAAGTGGGGGGAAATCGCATCAAGGCAGCGCCGCCAGACTGCAACCGGATCCAGTGCATATGAGCCGTTTCCAAATGGCTCGAAGGTCAATGTACCCTGGAATGAATGATGGGCGATTTCAGCAAGGTAGCCGTCAAGTGGCAAATTTCCGTCCCCCCACGCCAAATGTCCCGCCGGTGTTCCATCGACGACATGAACATGGGCAAGACGTTTGCCAAATCTCGAAAAGTAATCACCAACCTTATCTCCGGCCGCGGCCATGGCAACCAGATCAAGTACCAGGTCGACATTTTCCGCATTCAGATCCTGCCAGAGACGTTCAAGATCGGCGGCATTATTGACGATGTTGCTTTCAGTGCGCTGTAGAGGCTCAAGCAGACATCGAAGCCCCAGATTGGCCGCATGTGTCGTAATTCTCTCCAACGACTGAAGCGAATGGTTCCACGCGCTTTCGCGGCTCTCGCACTCAAAACCCCGTCCGGGTGTCAAGAAGAGGTAGTTCGCACCCAGTTCGGCACTTAAATCGGCTGCTCGCAGAAAGCATTCAACACTCTTTTCACGATAAGCTACGTCGCCCGAGGCTATGTTGACCGGATAAAGAACCTGTTCCGGGGTGAAGCAATGTACGCTGATCCCGTTATCATTCAGAATTGACCGAACACCTGAAAGCCGTGCCCGGTCAGAATGAAACAGATCAAGATGGGGGGCTATTCCCCATAGTTCCATACGTTGAAAGCCCATCAGCCGAAGCTGTTCGACCACCCATTGAAAGGGATAGTGCTGGAACGAAAAGTTGGCACCGATCAACTGTTCACGTTTTAACATTTTCCACCACGCTATTTGCCGATGCCTTCCGCCAGCCCGCGAATGAAGAAACGCTGTGCGGCGAAGAAGACGATCAGGATCGGAAGTGCCGAAAGTGTCATTGCAGCAAAGACAACGGCATAATTGGTTCCGTGTTTTGCCATGATCGATGTAAGGCCGACGGGCAGGGTCTGCACATCCGCACCACTGGTGAAGATCATGGCGAAGAGATATTCATTCCAGGCAAACAGAACGTGCAAGATTGCGCACGAGACGAGTATCGGCTTGCAAAGAGGTAAGGTCACACGCCAGAAAATCTGACCTTCACTGGCTCCGTCCATGACGGCGGCTTCGTCCAGATCGCGCGGAAGACCAAGCATATAGGCGCGAATAAGAAACGTGGTGAACGGGATGCGAAACGCGGTATAGAGAATAATAAGCGCCCAATAGGTGTTGTAGAGACCAAGCTTTTGCATGATCCGCACCAGCGGAATGACCGCAACCGTTGGGCTCAACATCAATCCGCCAAGCACCAGACCGACAAAGAACGGCTTGCCCGGCAGTTTGGATCGCGTCAGGCCATAAGCAGTCCAGGCGCTTACCAGAACCGTACAGACAGCCGAAACCAGCGTGACGATGATGCTCGTTGCAATATAGTTCCTGATGCCCTGGTTCCACGCCGATATATAGTTGTCGAGCGTGAAGCCTGTTGGCAGCGCAAAGGGCTCACCAAATATCTCGGAGTTAGTCTTAAAACCATTCAGGGCCATCCACACCAGCGGATAGATTACAACGATACCAAGACTAATGAGGAAAGTAACCAGACAGACACGCACAAGCGTCTGCACAAAATCCGTGGGTTGCATCTCGCGCGACTGATAGGGAGCGTTGCTCATAGTTCTACCCTCCGCTTTCTGGTATACCAGAGCTGTCCAAAGCCGGTCAGCAGCGTGATGATAAAAATTACCGAAGCGATAGCAGCGCCATAACCGAAGTCATTTTCAATAAAGCCCTGTTGATAGAGCCATGTTCCCAACACCTGACTGCTGTTGTTGGGGCCACCGCCTGTCATAACCATGACTTCGTTGAAGACCTGAAACGCTCCGGTAATCGTAACGATAACCATGAGACCGGTCATTTCGCGTGTCAGTGGAAAAGTTATGTTCCACAGCCGACGCCACATACCCGCGCCGTCCATAGTCGCCGCATCATAAAGTTCGCGCGGGATCTTCTGGATTGCTATGGCAAATAGAAGAGTTGAATAGCCAAAGCCCTGCCACTGGCTCATGGCAATGATTGAGTAGATCGCGGTCTGTTCTTCTCCCAGCCATGCCCGAGACCAAGCGGCAAGTCCCATATGGGTAAAAGCGGAATCCAGCAGGCCTATATCGGGCTGATAGATAAAGTAAAACAACAGCCCCGTCACTGTGATCGAAATTGCTGATGGTATGAAATAGACAGCGCGCCAGAACCTACGCCATGTTTCATGTTGCAGACCTTCAATGATCGCCGCGAGCACGAATGCACCGAACACCTGGAACACGACCGAAATGACAGCATAAAGCGTGTTGTTCAAGATTGCCGTCCAGATCACCGGATCGTCTTGCAGACGTCGATAATTATCCAGACCGACAAAGGCAGTTTCGCCAGTAAAAATATCCTGATTTGTCGTGCTGACGATAAAGTTGTTGATGATGGGATAGTAGACAAACCATAGGATTAAAACGAACGCGATCAGAACCCAACGGAACGACAGCAGCTTCGCCAGCAAACCGGACTTGTCGAATTGCGACCCGTCCGGCAGGGGGAAGCCGTTTTTGACAGCCTCCCCTCTATATTCACGCTTCATGACAGTCATCGGCCAATAACATCCTTATCGGGAAGAGGCTGCAGCCTTTTTTACCTTTTCCATGACCTGTTCCGGTGTCATGGATCCACCAATCAGGGCTTGCAGGCCCGAAAGCCAGACAGATGCAACGCGCGGTGGATTGGCCGTATCAAGCCACGGCATCAGATAGGACGAATCCGCGATAACCTTGAGACCTTCAACGACAGACGGGTTCATGCTCTCAGCCGAATATCCGCCAACAGTGGCGCTTGGCTGCCCATAAGGTGGGGCCGACAAAACCTTCCCGTTTTCGGGCGAGGTGATAAACTTCATGAAATCCACAGCCAGCGGAATGTTCTTCGACGCGGAATTGATCATATAGCCTTCAGGCGCACCTTCGATTGATTTGACATCACCCTTTGCGTCTTTCGCTGCTGGCAGTTTGAAAAAGCCAAAGTCTTCCTTCTTCAGTGCACCATCTGCCGTGCTTTGATCAAACTCGATAATTTCTTGATAGTACATTGCGGATTTGGCGTTGCTGAACTGCTGCAATGCCGAAGCATAGGATGAGCCGTTTGTACCTGCGCCGTCCGAACAATCGTCGATGAGCTTCTTCAGTTGTGTCAGGCTCTCAACATAGCCTGCATCCGAATATTCGGCCGTCTTCGGATTGAAATCCTTTTCAAGCGTCGCTTGTGGTACATTATAGGCAAGCAACTGACCGGCAAAATGCACAGCTGGCCAGCCTTCCTTGTTACCGAACGAAATCGGCGTCACACCGGACTTGCGCAGAGCTGCACATGCACTGATCAGTTCATCGAAACTCTTCGGTTCCGCCACACCGGCCTTGTCAAAAAGGGCTTTGTTATAGCCCATGAACTTTGCATCCAGATAAAGCGGAATTCCGTATAATTTGCCATTATACTGGAATGCGCTGACTGCTGCATGGGCAAGCTGTTTGCCCCATGGCGTGTCGGGACCAATAATCTTGGTCAGATCGACAGCACGATTGCCTCGCACAAAGTTCTCGCCCCAGCTCCCAGTCCAGGTGAAGTAGATATCTGGCAGCGAGTTAGACGCAACCAGGGCCTTGGTTTTCCCCTTCACGCTGTCGTCGCTTTCCTGAATAAGCTCGACTTTTACGCCTGGGTGAAGCTTCTCATATTCCTTGGCAGCGTTGACGAAATAGGGGGAAAGTTGCTGAAGGCCGAACTTCGTCAAAATGCTCAACGTGCCAGAATATTCGACGGGAGCATCAGGTTCCGCAACCACAGCGTCACTGGCGAGAGCTGCATTCATGTTGCCAGCCAACAATCCAAACATCAGGAGTGAAGCAAGGCTTGTTGTGCTCAAAAGCGTTTTGCATTTCATCTCGAAGTTCCTCTCTTTTTGCTATTGTTTCTTTATGTCGTCAGAATGCAGGAACCCGATCCGGCATAACCGGATCGGGGACGGCTCTTAGTACTCGACACGTTTGTAATAGCGCCGCGTGGTCAACGGGTGATCACGCAGCACTTCCAGATGAGCACTCAAACGTTCCAGCATGGTTGCCAGGATGATTGGGGAGATCAGGCTGCGTGTCTTTTGGGAGATGCCTGGAAGGCTGGCAGAAGCGGCGTCCAGAATACGAACCTTATCGGTGTAGCGCTTTGCGAAGTTTTCGACCCGGTCCGTCAAAGGACGGCATGCATCCTCGCCCTTGAATATGAACAGGCTGACGCCTGGCTCAACCAGTTCGAGCGTGCCGTGGAAGAAGTCGGAAGCATGAACCGGACGCGTGCGGATCCATTGCATTTCTTCGAGAATGCACATGCCGTAATAGTGAGCTTCTGGCCACGCCGTGCCAGCGCCGGTGAAGATGTGATACTTCTCGTCCTTTATTTCCTGCGCGAGCGCGGCTGCGCCTTCTTCAAAGTTCTCCTTCACCGAAACCAGTAGTTCCGGAAGGCGCTTCAACTCGGAGACGGTTTCGTCGTATTCTGGAAATTCACCGCGTTCAGCCAGCAGCGCCAGCACGATCAAGAGGGTCTGCAGGTAAAACGATTCTGAAGAAGTGTCGTCCTCTGCAAAATTGGTGAAGTTGTAATCGGCATCAAGGCCCAGAGGCGTGTCCTTGTGACCGGTAAGCGATAGCGTTTTAACACCCTTCTTTTTCAAGAATGCCAGAAGCTGCACGCTTTCCTTGGTCGTCCCCGACAGGGATGGAAGGATCACGAGTGCCTTTTCGTCCAGCCCGGCGGGCGCTTCTAAAACAACCTGAGCGGAGAATGCCGCTGACACCGGGAAAACGGTTGCGTTGCGGGCAATCTCGATTGCGGGCTGGGTCAAAAACTGTACGCCGCCCGTCCCCATGAAGAAAATGCGTTCCAGGCCATCGTCGAGCAGCCTGCGCATCAGAGCGCGTACATCCTCTGCAATTGCGACCGCGCCGCCCTGTATTTTTACAAAGCGATCTTTATCGAAGTTGAGCATTACTACCTTCCCGTTTGCGCAGTTGAAACCTCGAGAAAAGCCCGAACCGGTTTTGCGCCTGTAACTCGTTGAGACAATGTGAGATCGATCTCACATATATTTAGCGCACAAGATTTTTCCTGTGGCAAGTAGGTTTCAGAATTTTTTTACAGGCAGAAAATCAAGCTTCGTTGGCTCATCGACGGCTGACCGAACCCCGGACTATCAGCTTGGTTTCAAAGCTTATTTTCTCTGGCAGTCTCTTTTTTCCTGCTATTTTTTCAAGCAGAAGCCGGCCGGCAGCACGACCTATTTCCGACACAGGCTGGGAAACGACCGTGATCTGTGGATCGGTAAAAGTCGCCAGATTGAAATCATCAAAACCGATCAGAGAGACATCATGAGGAATCGATATTCCCATCGATCGGAAGGCTAAAAGCGCTCCCTGTGTCATCAAGCTGTCGACGGTAAAAAGTGCCGTTGGAGGCTTTTTTTGACTGAACAGGCGTATCGTTGCATCCACGGCATGCTCAACCGTCGACTGTGCGACGCAGATCAATTTTTCGCTGGGTTCGATGCCATGGGCAAGCAACGCAGTCTTATAGCCATTGAAACGCTCGCGCGATGTGAAGATGCGTGCATCATCTTGCAAAAGCGCAATATCGCGATGCCCCATTTCGATCAGATATTCAATGGCCTTGCGCGCGCCACCTTCATTGTCGACCACGACACTGTCGCACGCGACACCCTGCGCTGCGCGATCGATCAGGACCAGAGGTACGTTTTCGTCGATCAGCCGTTGCAGATGCGAACTGTCTTCGGCTGATGTCGGCGCGACGATGAAACCGCGTATGCTCAACGATTGCAGGCTGGCCAGCAGTGATTTTTCCTGATCCAGTTGTTCTTCACTGCTCGCAATGATGAGATTGTGCCCTTCTTCTCGCGCCAGCACTTCAACATCATGGGCAATTTTTGCAAAGAACGGATTCTGGATGTCGCCAAGAACGCAGCCGATAATTGGCAACTGCCCGCTGCGCAGAGCCTGAGCCAGTCGATTGCCTCTATATCCCAGTTTCTCCGCAGCAGCCTGAACCTTCTGCGCCGTTTCATCACCAACATAACCGTAACTGTTGAGTGCGCGGGCAGCCGTAGCGCGCGATACATTCGCCAGTGCCGCCACATCCTTAAGGGTCGCCGATTTCAGAGCCATACCATTTTCACACCTGATGAACCTTGACAGTTGTTATCATCCGGAGAGGCGCAAGAGTAGTACCGTCTATCAAATGATTTGCAGGATGATCGATCGAAGATTATTTGGGCTCTGATCTATTGTGCGGTGAAAGGCCGGGCATATCAAAACAGCCATCGTCGTACAGAATGGAACGGGACTGTCAGCCAACCAGGAACTCTCGCGATGCGATGATTGCCAGTCAAGATTCTGGGTCCTGCTACTCACCCGCAGTAATTTAGCTCCGTAACGCCATAAAGAGATATGAACCTATGCCATCGCAACTGATGTTTACACTTAGGTTAAGGTAACAGTGCCCACCGATAGGACTCAAACAAGCGCCACGAGGATTGTCGACCGTACTCAGAAATAGCCCCTCCACTGCTTCCGCGTGAAGGGGCTCGTCATGGACATTGATGAAACTACCTACGGTAGGCTAAGCCGCTCCAAATTCGGCCTTCGTCTCGGTGACGACCACCATGCACTGCTCCGATATAGGCGGCCACTGCGGCAACTAAGGCTGAAGCAGCCAAAAGGAAGGCGCTCAGAATGCCAGCTATTTTGGTCTTCTCAGCAGTCTCCAATGCTTGTGCTTTTGCTTCCTCAAGCGCCTTACTGGCTTGTTCTTTTGCCTCATCAATCTGCTTTCGCGCTTCATCGAGCTTCCTCTGCGCTTCCGTTCTCACGGTCTGGACCCGCTCGATTGTCTGATTGACGCGATTTTGGGCGTCGGTCTCACTCATTCCCGTTTGAGCCGTAACCTGACGGACGAGCCAAGCTTTATCTTCGTCGGTTATCTGGCCTGTCGAGAGCAGGTTGGAGAAAATGCTGCCTGCCTGTCGGGTGAAATCAGCAGCATTTTGACCCTCCCCACTAGAAGCGGGTGCTCTATCATTTCGCAGCAACGTATCTGTAAAATAGTCGACGGGATTGACCTTCAATCCCTGGGGAAGCATTTGCTCAATGGAGGGTGCTGCTGCTTGCCCAGTGCCTTGGATAATGCCGCCGGCCGCACTGCCAGCCCCAGATATTAGTCCTCCGGCCAATTGGCCAGCTCCTTGCGCCGTTCCTCCAATGACGGTTCCTGCTGTTTCTGCGACAGTTTGGGCAGCGCCACCAACTGCTTTAGCGCCGCCAGATAAAATTGAAAGTGCAAATAGCGCAGAGATTAATGTTCCCAAGCCCCAAACAGCCAGACCGTTCAAGCCATCACGAACGGTCAGTTCGTCCCGAGTAGCGGTACCCGCAGGTCTTCGCATGCGGCCGGCGATATAGCCTCCCAGCATATAAGAACCAACCATCGAGATGATGACAAACAGCGCAGTAATGACCAACCACGCTACGCTTATATCGCCTCCGTTATCCAACGATATCGAACTGAGACCGAGTCCGCTCGCGAACGTTGTCAAGACTGTCATGGTGGCCGATGCAACAACTGTTCCTGCAAAAATTGCTGGCCAGTCTACATAACCGCGATTACCATCGCTCTGTACTGAGTTTTGATCAACCATTAGCGTAACCCTAGAAATGACAGGATAAACAAAACGATTACAACCAGACCAACGAGATAGATTATTGAGTTCATTATCGTGTCTCCTCCATTACGGATGGCGCTAATGAACAATTCTTGCGGGCAAAAAGTTCCAAATTTTAAGAGAGACTTGCTGAATAAGCCGCGCGACGTTGTTTCAGTTTTTAGGGATATATTAGCCACTTAATGGTTCGTTCGTCTTAGTTTACGAAGGGGAGCGCCGCTATCAAATTAATATTGCTTGCTTTTTCGACATCTGTAATAGCTCCAGCTCCGGTCTATGGCCAACCGAGGGTTGGAAAAAACTGAAAGAACGTCCATTGCATACGGGAGTTGGGACTCCTGGACGGCGCAACCGTCGTTGAAATGGAATACCGGGACAAAAATGTCTCTGCCAAACGGAAACAGACACCAATCATCGGCGTCACGGTTGAAACCTGTTTTCACCCAGCGACGAAGGCGGCTTCGCCTGAGGTCGCATCCCTTCTCTGATCGAGACCTGTAAATTCAACGACATCGCTCGCTTTACCTTTCTCAAGGCTAGACTAACCACTATCGTAAGGGGCATTCCCAAAGTCGACGACCTGTTTCCATGGAACGTCAAGCAAGGAGAGCTGCGCTCAGCACCGAACGCTTACTGTGATCGCACGTAGATCGTTTCAAATGTGAAGGTCAAGAACGAGCGATATGATTTTCTGGCAACCACTCTCCTGTGAACTAAAACACCGCGGGAAGCGCTGATGGTCCCTCTTTAAAAAACTTTTTTGGAACTTATGTCGCCAGCGGGAGTTTCATGTCTGTTACTTAATTCACTGGAGAAATACAATGAAAATCAGAACGTTAGCGTTCTTAAGCGCTTGTATCATCGCGCCTTCGGCTGTGTTCGCTCAGGACACCGGCAAAACCTCTCCGGAAACTCCAGCGGTAGCAACGCCCAATAGCAACAATCCAGACGCGCCGGTTAAGGGTGCCAACAGCTTTACAGAAGATCAGGCCAAATCAAGGATTGAGGAGGCAGGATACACGGGCGTAAGCGGCCTTAAATTGAACGAAGAAAACGGCATCTGGGAAGCCTCTGCCATGAAAGGTAACGAGAAGCTGGACGTCCAGCTTGACTACCAGGGCAATGTCACAAAGAAGCCAATGTGAAGGTTTGGCTTCCGTCCGCCATTTGAACATGGGAGATTTCTATGAAAACCGTTACCGGATTATTTGACACTTATGAAGCAGCCAAGGATGCCGTGGCACGTCTCGAAAACGCTGGGTTCCCGTCAGACGACATTTCCATTGTATCCCACCGCCGCGACGATGACGGTGAGAGTAATGCCGGCTCTGGCGCGGGGGTTGGTGCAGGTCTAGGTGCGGCTGTCGGTGGTGCCGGTGGTCTTTTGACAGGACTTGGGTTGATGGCGATTCCAGGCGTTGGGCCAGTCGTGGCCGCAGGTTGGCTCGCAGCAACATTGACCGGTGCAGTCGGAGGCGCAGTTGTCGGGGGGGTCGCCGGTGGTCTCATCGGAGCGCTCACGGAGAGCGGGGTGTCGGAAGAAGACGCTCACTTATACGCTGAAGGCGTTCGTCGCGGTGGTTCACTTGTGACCGCTCGCATTGCCGATGATCGCGTCGCGGAAGCAGACGCTATTTTAGCCGGTGCCAGCCCGGTGGATATCAATGCGCGACGCAAACTTTATGTCGAGGAAGGCTGGCAAAGATTTGACTCCAATGCCGATCCTTACACCAAAGATGAAATCGAACGGGAACGCAGCCGTTTTCTTTAAAGCTTGAGCGGGCGAAAGCCCGCTCCACCAATGTGCTAGATAATCGTTCACAATTTTTTGCGTCTTACTGCATACAGGATCTCTTTTCGTTGATCTAACCAATGTTACCGATGCAGACTGTTGACGTGAAATA
>NZ_JBDIUZ010000007.1:0-52764 GCF_039631535.1 Ochrobactrum sp. WV_118_8
GGCGCGGCTTTCCGACGAGCAGCGGCAGGCGATCGAACACATCACCGGGCCGGAGCAGATTTCCGCTGTTGTCGGCTTTGCCGGTGCTGGCAAGAGCACGATGCTGGCGGCAGCGCGCGAGGCATGGGAAGCGGAAGGCTATAAGGTTCATGGTGCGGCGCTGTCAGGCAAAGCTGCGGAAGGACTGGAAGAATCGTCGGGCATCCATAGCCGCACCCTCGCGTCATGGTCTTACAGGTGGGACAGTGATCGCGGCCAGCTCAACCGCGGCGACGTGTTTGTGATCGACGAGGCGGGCATGATCGGTTCGCGTCAGCTGGCCCGGTTTGTTGGCGAGGCCGAGGCGCGCGGGGCGAAGATCGTGCTTGTCGGTGACCATGAGCAGTTGCAGGCGATCGGGGCCGGTGCACCGTTCCGGGCGATCGCAGAGGAAATCGGCCATGCCGAACTTTCCGAAATTCGCCGGCAGCGTGTGGACTGGCAGCGGGCGGCTTCCGTTGACTTCGCCACGCATCGGACAGCGGAAGGTCTGGCAGCCTATCATGCGCATGGCGATATTCGTTTCAGCGAGACGGGCGAAGGGGTGCGGGGTCAGATCGTGCGCGATTATCTTGCCGACCGTGACGAGCGTCCGGAGGGAAGCCGCGTTGCCATGGCGCATCGCCGGGCCGATGTGCGGGCGCTCAATGCGGATATTCGTGCCGCGCTTCAGGAGCGGGGCGAACTTGCTCAGGGCAACGTGCCCGCCGTGGGCTCGGACGCCGGCGCGCTGACCTTTCAGACCAATGACGGCAAGCGCGAGTTCGCGCCGGGCGACCGCATCGTGTTTCTTGAGAATGATCGCGACCTTGGTGTGAAAAACGGCATGCTTGGCACCGTCGAGCATGTGGCAGCTCAGCGACCGGGTGCCGGCCCCATGATCATCGCCACGCTGGACCGGGGCGACAGCATTGCCGTACCGATGGACAGCTATCAGGCGGTGGATCATGGCTATGCGACGACGATTCACAAGAATCAGGGCGCGACGGTGGATCGGTCCTTCGTGCTGGCATCCGGCACGATGGACCGGCATTTGACCTATGTCGCCATGACCCGGCATCGCGACGAGGTGCAGCTTTATGCGGCGGAGGATGAGTTCACCAAGGCTGGAAAACTGGTCGAGAACGGGGCCGCGCCGTTCGAGCATGATCCGAAGAACAGCGACAGCTATTTCGTGACGCTGGAAAACGATCAAGGGCAGCAGCGCACGATATGGGGCGTCGATCTTGAGCGCGCCATGACCGAAGCCTCGCCGGAGATCGGTGAGAAGATCGGCCTTGAGCATGTGGGTTCGACGCCTGTCACTTTGCCGGATGGAACCGAGACGCACCGCAACACATGGCAGGTCCGCGAGGCGAATGAGCTGGCCTATGCGCAGCTTGAAAAGCATCTGTCGCGCTCTGGCGTCAAGGAAACGACGCTCGACTATGCAAGCGACCTTGCCGAGCGGCAGTTTGCGGAGCGGCGCGGGATAGCGGAAAGCATGGGTGTTGTCAGCGAGATCGAGCTTCCCGCCGAGCGGCAGCGCAAAAGCCTGTCGCGCTCTGAAAGATCGGTCCCGGCCTCTTGGGGTAGAGGGGGTGACATAGAGGACCGGGACCATGCGCGCGAGGATGCGAGCACAGGCAGGTTGCATTCTTTCAGCGCCAAAGACAAGGACGAGGATCATGCGCGCGGATCCTCGCAAAAACCTGGTGTGGATCTCGCGCAGGATCTGCGTGAGGATCCTCACGCAGATCTTGGCAAGAATCTCGCTTCCGAGCGGGCGCAGCAGGAGCGTGTTGACGAGAATAGCCCGCAAATCGATCAGCAGTCGCCACAGCAGGTCGAGAGGAAGCGCGGCGGCATATTTGCCGGTCTCAAGCTCACTGTCAGTTCCGGGGCGCCTACTGCGCCTTCTCAGGCTTCTTGGATGCAGCCGGAAAGAGAGAGAAGCTTGCGGCCCGCCCCGGCGCCTGCCAGTCCGGCTTTCGACAGACTGGCCGAGCGGGTGCGGGCGCAGTCACCGCTTGAGGTGGCGGTTGACCGTTATGCGCGGGCTTATCAGTCAATCGCACAGCACCATGCCGATGGTCTTCCGATCCTCGACATGCAGCGGCAGGAAATCCGCGCAGCTGGAAAACAGCTGGACCAGGTGCACGCTGGAATGAAAGATTTAATGGTTTCGACCTTGGGGCATGATCCGGAGGCGGCGCGCGCCATGACAGCGCTTTCAGGCCGGGAGCGGGTTTCTCATGTCATTGACGCGATGCAGCATGAAAACGCCGCCCTGCAAGACCCGCATGTCCGGGCCGACCGGTTCATGAACCGTTGGCAAGAGTTGCAGGATCAGCAACGCGAGCTGCGCGGCTGGCGACATGACGAGGCGCGCGCCAGGATCGGAGACCAGTTGCAGGGCCTTGCCAAGAGCCTCGAACGTGACCCGCAGGTGGATTCCATTTTGCGCAATCGCAGCCGGGAGCTTGGTATCAGGCATACGCTCAGCCGGGGGGAGAGTGTGGCGCAAGCGTTGCAGGTGGACAGGTCACGCGGTCAGAGCATGAGCCGGGGCTTTGGCATCGAAATGTAGGTCGGGGGAAATGTAAGGTCAGGAGATCATGACGGAACGCGACGACGAGCAAGAGACGGCGCTGGCCGTTCTGGACGAGGACGAGGCCGGTGATCCAGCCGCCGCTTTCGATGCGCTGCGGCGCACCATCGAGGCGCAGGGTGCGCAGATCGCTGCTGAATTGACCGTCATGCGGCGCGGGCTGGAAGCGGCGTTCGATCAGTTCGACAGGATCGGCGTGCCGCAGGACTACAAGCCGCAGCTCGCCCGGATCGTGCAGGCGCTCGACACTGTCGCGGATCGCCTGCAGGACGTCGAGCAATTGCCGGTTCTCAAGCAGGACGCGCAGCACTATGCGGCGATCATCGGGCGCAGCGGTGAAAATCTGGTGCATGGTGCCGTGCGGCAGATCGAGCGGCAGGCGTCCGATCTCGAACGCGTCGGGCGAAACCTCACTGAGCGCATCGAGAGCGCACGGGAGCGCCGCCGGCAAGACTGGTGGCTTTCCGGCATGGCCGGGGGCGGGGTGATTATCGGCGTGCTGCTGACGCTGTTTGCCCCGCGCATCTTGCCCGGAACCATCGACATGGCCGTGGCTTCCACCGTCATGAACGATGATCGCTGGAATGCAGGGGCGGCGCTCATGCAGTCGGAAAGTCCCGCAGGCTGGCGCAACATTGTCGATGCCGACCATCTTGTGCAGGCCAATCGTGAGACGTTAACCGCCTGTGCCAGCGCCGCCGCCAAGGCCGGCAAGGATCAGAAATGTACCATCACCGTGTCAGCGCCGACGCGGTAGTAAAAGGAACTCGGTGTGGTGCGGTTCAAGGTAGGTGCTGTTGCAACAGCACCTTTTGCGCATGGTATGAGGTGGGATCCTGTATATAGCATCGACGAGTTGCCAGTGGGCAATGCTGCCGAAAGGCTTTCGATCATTCACGACGGTTTAGCATTATTTTTTTACTGGCTGAGCAGTAGTGGCGTACTGGATCTCATCAACGAGACACTGATCATGTTGACCCGGCTTCTTGGTTGGTCGCGCAGTAGAACCGACGGCTGGAATGGTTGACAGTGAAGCGTGAAGACCACAGAAATCTGCGGCCACGCGGTTTCAATGCTTGCAAGAAATCAAAGGCTGCAAACGCCATATTCTGACTGATGCCGAGAGCACATGTTGGGCGCACCGCCCCCAACTTGGCCCAACAGTGCTAACGCTGATCACAAAGCCTTTTAACACCCTCTACCTATTTCATCATTCCTCGAACAAATCGGGAAGGTTGAGTATACGACCTTGAAATATTACTTGACATAAAATATATCCCATTTAACGTTTGTAAAGAGAGAGAACACACTTGAAAGCAGACATAGATCGCCAGTGGGAGGTCATTGGCCGGAATATTAAGCGGCACAGGTTGCGGCAGCGACTTTCCCTAAGGGATCTGGGATTGCTTTGCGGTGCCAGCGCTAGTTTTCTTAGCCAGCTCGAACGAGGAGTAAGCGGAGCGCATATATCCACGTTAATGCAGATTGGGGCATCATTGCACGTCAGTTTGAGTGAGTTGACGATGGAGGCCGACAATGCGGAGGTTCATGTCGTCCGTGCGCTAGACAGGGGGGCTATCAGCAGTGATGAGGATCATCAGAAGTTTCTTATCACGCGCAAATCTTATGGTTCGTTCGAGGTTTTCATTCACAGGATTAATCCTGAGACGGCGAATGCGAGTGAGCCTTATACGCACGGTAATGCTCAGGAGTGCATCTATATTCTTAGTGGAGAGGTGGATGTCCGGGTAGGTGCCCAGACCATAGGCCTGCGTGCGGGTGACGCGATGGAATATCGATCGAGTATGCCGCACCTGATCACCAATCCGGGGAAAAAAATCGCTGAAGTCCTGTTCGTCGTTGGTCCCGACGAACCGTAGATTCAATTTGAGACCGGGAGGAGAACCATGAAAAAGAACAAATTGCTGCTAACAGCATTGGCGTGGGTGCCAGTATTCTGCGGACTCGCTAATGCCGCCCCGGTTGCGGGCGAAGTGGCGCCCAACAGCTTGACTGGTCAAACGATTGTTTTTGCTTCATCAGGAGGTATTCTTCAGGATGGGCAAAAACAGGCCATATGGGATCCCTTCCAGAAGGAGAGCGGCGCAACTGTCCTTCAGGACTCTGGTGTTTTCAGTAAACTTAAGGCGATGATCGATAGTAAAAATGTATCGTGGGATATGTATATTGGTGATAGATATTTAAGTTATCAGTATTGTGGGGATTTTTTTGAAAAAATTGATAAAACAGTAGTGGATTTAACTAATATTCCTGAGGGGCTTGTATCCGACGATTGCATGGTTCCTGCAATTATATATGCAGATATCATGGTGTACGACGCTGATAAATATTCGACGCCGCCGAAAAATTGGCAAGACTTTTTTGACGTGGAGAAATTCCCGGGTAAGCGTGGTGTCAATATGAGTTCGAATCCTATGACGGGACTCATAGTTGGTGCCCTGCTCGCGGATGGCGTGGCACCAGATAAGCTTTATCCTATTGATTTCGATCGCGCGTTTAAGAAGCTCCGTTCCATTGAGGACCATCTTGTTGGTTGGACGACGGGAGCACAGGCTCAACAGCAGCTCGAATCCGGAGAGGTTAGTATGGCTCAGGTGTGGAACGGACGCGGCTTTGGAGCCGCACAGGCTGGCCACAACATCAAGCCGATCTGGAATGATTGGATGGTGGCGGTGGACTCCGTATCCATCCCTAAGGGATCTAAGAACGTCGCCGCCGCCCAAGCTGGCCTGAACTATTATCTGGGCGCTAAGCAAACAGAACGTTTGGCAGAACTAACTTCCTATGCGCCTGTGAATGTGAATGCCAAGCCACAGTTGTCCGATCTTGCAATACAGTGGATGCCGAACAAAGAACGTTTCAAGACCTCCCACAATCCTGACGTCAAGTGGTGGTCTGAGCATTGGTCGGAGTTTTCTGATCGCTGGTCTGCATGGATTTCGGGTTACTAGGGAGCTGTCACGTGACATTAGCAACAGCAGGAGAGGGACGCGCATCTCGCGTTCATTCTCCACGCGACATCTCTTTGGTCATCCTTGTTCCTGCATTGGCATTCATGGTGATATTCTTCATTTATCCGCTGTGCGATATTCTATGGAAAAGCATCAGCCTGCCACGGTTGGGAATGCAGAACTATGTCTGGTTCTTCACGAATAACGTGAACGTGGCGGTGTCGCTGCGTACATTCTGGACGGCATTAATTGTTTCGGCCGTCTGTTTAGTGTTGGCATATCCTTACGCCTATGTCATGAGCAGGGTCCGCCCAAGGATGCGGGCCCTCCTGTTGGCGATAGTTCTGACCCCACTGTGGACGAGCCTAATGGTGCGCACCCTAGCTTGGATCGTTCTGCTCCAGGATACCGGCGTTATCAACGATGTTTTAGAAATGCTTGGAATTGGCCGACTCCAGCTTATTCGCACGACTACGGGCGTTATCATCGGTATGGCGCAAATGCTCATGCCATTCATGGTGCTGCCGCTCTATTCGGTCATGTCCAAGATCGACGGTAGCTTGCAACTTGCAGCTCAAAGTCTTGGCGCAAAGCCGAGTGTCGCATTTTGGCGAATATATGTACCTTTGACCAAGCCAGGAATTTTCGCAGGCACGATGACAGTTTTTGTTTTGAGTCTCGGTTTCTACATTATTCCCGCACTGCTAGGATCGCCTCGAAACACTATGATTTCAGCGATGATTCAGCAGCAGGTCTCGGGACTGCTCGAGTGGGGTCGAGGCTCAGCAATGGGTATTGTGCTTTTGGTAAGTACCCTCATCGTCATTGCCATTTTTATGCGCTTATCGCGTGGTCTTAAGCTAGATGGCGTGGGGAGGCTATGATGTCACGTCATCTCATCAATATCAGTGTCACTGTAGTCGCATTATGGATAATAGCGCCGTTGTTCGTCATAATCCTGACTTCTGTGAACAGCGAGGCGAGCTTTAGCTTTCCCCCTCAAGGGTTTTCACTGCGCTGGTATACCAACTTTTTGTCTGATGCGGGGTGGTTATCGGCCTTCTACGACACTTCTATAGTTGCCATACTAACTACTATCGTAGCTACGGCTTTGGGCTTACTTGCTGCTCTTGGGCTCTATCGGAGTAATTTTTACGGTAAACGCGCCATCACTGGTCTTCTCATTTCACCGATGATTGTGCCTGGAATACTGGTGGCTGTAGGCCTCTATTCGGTGTTTACGCGCTTCGGCTTGGTCGGAACGCTGACTGGTTTCGTTATCGCTCATACGGTTGTCGCCATTCCTTTGGTAGTCATAAACGTGCTCTCCGCCCTGAGTTCATTTGATCCAAAGCTAGCACAAGCTGCGGGTAGTCTGGGCGCTACGCCATTGACCACGTTTCGAAAGATCACTCTCCCTCTGATATTACCAGGGGTAGCGGCCGGCGCAGCTTTCGCCTTCGTGACGTCTTTCGACGAGATTATCATCTCCCTGTTCATCCAAAGCCCATTCATTCAGACGCTGCCCGTGAAGATGTTCCAGAGCGTAACCTTCGACAGTGATCCGACCGTCGCCGCAGGTGCTGTCCTGATGATGTGCATCTCAGTTGGCTTGGCCTCTCTGACGGCTCTAATCAAGCGTCCTGCGGAGTTAAAAAATGATCAGTAAAGACGATGTTATGGCGACCGGCGTCGGGGCTCCGGTGGAACTTCGAAATATTAGTAGGAAATATGGTCACTTCGATGCCGTGAAGAATGTCAATCTGACAATAGCGGCGGGCGAATTCATGACCTTCCTTGGCCCAAGCGGTTCAGGAAAGACGACGACGCTCAACTTAATTGCAGGCTTCAGCGAGGTCAGTTCAGGGGAAATCGCGATCGGGGGAACCCAGATGCATCGGACTCCTCCCTACAGACGCAATCTCGGCGTTGTTTTCCAAAGCTACGCATTGTTTCCCCACATGACCGTGGCGCAGAACATCTCCTTCCCTCTCGAGCAAAAGAATATTCCGCGTGCCCAGAGACAGGATCTGGTTCGTGAGGCCATCCAATTGGTCGAACTGCAGGGGATGGAATCACGAATTCCGAGTCAGCTTTCAGGTGGTCAGCAGCAGCGTGCCGCTCTAGCGCGAGCTCTGGTCTTCAAGCCCAATGTCCTATTGCTGGACGAGCCTCTGGGCGCGTTGGACAAGAAATTGCGCGAGGCGCTGCAGGACGAACTCAAGCGCATCCATAATAATGTTCGAAGCACTTTCATCTTCGTAACCCATGACCAAGAAGAGGCGTTGGCGCTTTCTGATAGGATCGCTATCTTCAACAGAGGTACGATTGAGCAGGTGGGAACCGGGCAACAGCTATACGAGACGCCTGAAACGCTATTCGTTGGGCGCTTCCTTGGAGATTCCAATACGTTGAGAGGTGAAAGATTAGCTGACGGTTCACAGACTTCTGTTCTTTCCTTCAAAGGAAACCAGCTCGTCACTCCTTTTACTCCCGATAAATCTCGGAATATTTTGCTGTTACGCCCAGAAAAAATGAGACTCCAGCCGCGTACTGAACACTTCCTGGCTCCAGGTGATAACAAACTTGCAGCCACCGTAACTACTATCACCTACCTAGGATCTTCTTGGAAGTACGATGTCATTCTAGACGACGGAACGCCAGTAATCGTTAGGCAACATGCGGAATCGAACATTCACCAACCTGGTGATGCTGTGGATGTCGTCTGGGCACACAGCACTGGCGTTTTGCTCAATGACGCAGATTGAACGGACTGATATCTTGCAGATCGAGAACCTCAACAGTCCAGTTCCAGTTGGGTCGACAGAGAAAACCAACGTGTATCCGAATGTTATATTCGGAGTGGTCGCAATGCTGACGGCCGCGCTCCTAAATTCGCTGGGGAGCGTTCTGTCGAAGATTCTGCTCGGTCATTTTTCTGTTTCCCAGTTGGCCTTCGGCAGGGTCCTCGTCACCTTCGTGATTCTCCTACTCATCTGTGCCGTGAGAATCCGGAGAATCCCACCACTTACCTCCAGCGATGTAATGGCATTCATCGGTTATGGTCTTGCTGGTATGGTTATGTCACCCTGCATGTACTTCGGTGCAATCGATCGGATTTCTATCGGGGTTGTTCTGATACTTGAGTATTCCGCACCGATCATCGTGCTAGCCTATCTTCGCCTAGTACGCGGTGAGCTAATTCCTCGACCGATTGCGGTGGCGATGGCAATATGCATCGTGGGATTGGCCTGCGTTGCACTATCCGGTGGAGCCCTCGTACTTAACGCGACTGGCATCTTTTTTGGTTTTGGAGCAGCCATTGCTCTAGCGGCAGTCTATCTGCTTGCCGAAAAGTCCCTTAAAAACCGACCGACCTTGTTTATTTCGACCTTCGGCTATCTGGTGGGTTCTATTGCTTGGATATTCCTTGCTCCCGTTTGGTCCTTCCCGTTCGATATGCTGAACGCCACCGTTCAGGTTACTCTAGGTAACGGGATTTCGGGACAACTAAACGTTACCCTAATGTTCATGATCCTTGGCGGCGCATTCACAGTTCTGCCCACACTTCTTATGCTGAGTGGCATCCGTATTCTCGGACCCGCACGAGCGAGTAGTTTGAGCATTTCTGAACCGATCATATCGAGTGTTATTGCATGGCTGGTCTTGGGGCAGGTTCTCTCTCCACTTCAATTTTTGGGGGGCGGAATCACCATCATTGGACTGCTGTTGCTTGAACGGGCACGCCGATATTCACGGACCTTGTAAACTCAACCAAGAGGAGGAATAGAAATGAAAATTGTTATCGCAGGTGCGGGCCTTGCCGGCATGCAAGCTGCTTGGCGTCTGGCCAACGAGGGGCATGAAGTCACGGTTTTGGAATCATCTAATCGCGTTGGAGGTCGATCGTGGTCTCAACAATTGTCGAATGGCGAATATATTGAACGCGGTGGGGAGTTTATTTCGCCCGAAGATCATGCCATTCGGTATCTTTGTGCTGAACTTAACATCCAAATCGTCTCGCATGAAATTGCATTCAATCGTCGTTGGATGCACGATGGTACTCGCATGTCGGCGGAGCAGCTTAACGGGTATACGAATAAACTCCACAACACGATCAGGGCGATGGAACGTGATCGGCAGAACGACATATCATTAGATGCAGCTGCTAGAGAGGCGTTCGGTTCAGACTACCAGTCCAATCGGATGTATCTCAGGATGATCACTTCTCTATCGCAAGATGCAACAAAGGTGAGTGCTCGAGGCGTTCTTCACAGGGAGGGGAACGCAACAGATTATGTAGAACACGGGGGCCGCGTTCTCAAAGGTAATAATTTTATAACTCAGGAAATACACCGTCGGCTAGGTTCCGAATCAGTTAAGTTTGGGCAAGTTATCACTGCGGTTGAGCAAAAGAATGATAAAGTAGTTTTCACAACTTCGAGCGGCGATGAATTTGTCGGCGATGCTGCAGTTATCGCCATTCCTCTGCCAAAACTGAAGGAGCTGATGAAAGGCTTTTCTCTTCCCTCCTTGGTTCGTGAAGTGATCGAGACGCGGCAGATGGGCGTCGCTGCGAAGATATCCGTGGGAACGCGCTCAGGAGCGATGCCACGTGGCGAACAATATCCTGAGGAACTTTGGTGGACGTGGAATTCTGCTTCACCCTACGGCGGCCACGAGGGAAGGCCTGCTGTCACGGCCTTCGCAGGCACCAAACCGACCGTAGACAAGTTAGAGCTACAGGATGGTGGGGTGGCGTGGAAGAAGAAGATCCAGGACTCCAGAAAGGACCTCGATCTGACTGACGAATACATAATGACCGACTGGCAGCACCAACCACATACGCTCGGTGTCTATTCGGCACCCGGTTTGGAATGGCGGCCTGAGTTCGAAACCGCCTTCGATGACCTCGTAGGACGAGTGGCCTTTGCCGGCGAGCACACATACGTATCGAACATGAACGGTGCGGTTTACTCAGGGACACGAGCCGCGAAAATCATCCAGAAGCATTTTGGCTGATACGCATCCAGCGGTCGCGTCAGTGTCGACAGCTTCCTTTTCCAAAATTGAGGAAACATCATGATCGAGTTTCAGGCTTTCTCAGATTCTATCGGCACCAAGTTGCCTAACGTCCCAACCCTTAAACCTGGCAGTCTGACTGCGGGCCAGACGGAAACCTCTAAGGTTCTGTGGAGCTCACCGGGAGACCAGTTCCAAGTTGGTATTTGGGAGTGCTCGGTGGGGAAATTTCCATCCACGCGGCCTGATATGTCAGAAGTCTGCCATGTGCTAACCGGTCGCGTGGAAATTGAGGATGAGGATGGCGAAAAAAGGCTTCTGAAGGCTGGAGATACGTTTGTGTTGGCTCGTGGCTGGCAGGGGCATTGGAATGTTCTCGAACCTCTTCGGAAGCTATACATTTTCAATCGTGAGGCTTGAGTGAGGACATTACGTGATTCTCGAGCGATCCCAGTTTGAGTAGCTGGGATCGTTCTTTGACTGTTCGTCCATAGATGAACAGATGCAACATCATGTAGTCGGCGTTGAATAACGGCTAGAGCGATTCCAGTTAAAACGGAACCGCTCTATCTATTTGTTTTACGCATTATCCCGCGCAAAACTGCTATGCAGTTTCGCTGGAAATGCTCTAACCCATTGATCTTCTGGCTATGGAACGATGTGAAGAAGTACCGGCTTTCGCCATGAGAAGGGTGATGGTTGCCAGGATGAGACGCAGATTGTGCCCTGCGGCCTCGAGCAGCGCATTGATAACATCACCAACATGCCTGAGGAGGAAGTTGCGGTCCAGCCCGCCATCGAACTTCGTGAGCGCAATGAATGGCCCACGGCAGTGCCGACATTTTGGGGATACCCATAAAGAACAACCGCAATGAACACATCGGAGCTGTCAGTTTTCAAAGTCGATGTCAGCGATCTGTCACAGTCGATGACAATGGTGTTTCCTGATCGGCGAGTTCTGATGACAGTGTTGACGTGGCAGTCGCTTTGGCCTTGAGGTCCGCAAGTTCTCTATAGAGAGTTGAACGACCGAGCCCGAGTTGCCTGGCGACTTGAGCGGGGCGGACACCAGCATCAATCAACTTCAAAGCAGATTCCAGCTTGTCGTTATCCAGGGGAGGCCTTCCAAGTTTCTTCCCGCGTGCCTTGGCCGCCGCGATTCCGTCGCGGGTTCTCTCGATAATCAGACGGCGCTCGAAATGGGCGATCGCCCCGAACACATGGAATATCAGTTCTCCAGCCGCTGATGACGTGTCAAGCCTTTCTTCCAGTGATCGGAATGCCAACCCTCTCGCCTTGAGGTCGTCGACCGTTTCGAGAAGCTCTTTCAGTGACCGCCCGAGCCGATCGAGACGTACAACACAGACGATATCACCATTGCGGGAGAATTTCAGGAGTTCGGCCAGACCGGGCCGCTCGAAGGTTTTGCCGGAGATCACGTCCTCGAAGATTCTGATGGCTCCCGCCTCTTCGCGCAGGCGGCGGCGCTGCACTTCCAGATCCTGGTCCTTGGTGGAAACGCGGGCGTAACCCAGAACATCGGGCATGGTAACGTTTGTTCCATCTCTAAATTGCTCGGTTTATGGACAGAGGCCTCATACCAACGTATGAGCGTCCCAAAGCGTCTCTAAATTCAGTCCATAAATAGCACGCGCCTCAAAAGTCAGGAACACATTTTCTGGACTTCTTCCGGGTGATTTCGACAGAATTCACGAAGCGCGATCATCAATGGGGTCGTTTGCGGGAGGGGGCGGAATTCTACGCTTGGGCGGTTGGCGGCAGTGGAAAGAAAGAAGTGATCGTGCAATGGGGTGGAGAGATGCTAACCAAGGATGAAATTTCATTCCTGAAATCACAGAACTTCACGGTGAATGATGTCTATGATGGCCGTGGACAATCATCGGCAGCGTGGAAGGCTGGTGTCCGAGCGGCGGGCAAAACGGTAGTTTTGGGAACGCCGTGCAAAAATGGTGGTCATAGACTAAGAACGCGGTCGGGCCACTGCGCACAATGCGACACAAGCAAATTGTCGTATCAACATCGCCACCACACTCCCGGTTATATCTACATTGCCGGATCGCGGTCCGCAAAATTGCTGAAGATAGGCACCGCTATCGACATTGATCAGCGGACACGGAACCTTCGCAATCAAGCGTATGGAGGCATTCGAGATTGGGAAATGCTTTTCACGGCGAAAGTTCAGAACGGCGGAAAAACTGAAAGTGATGCTCTTCGGCGGCTAAACGGCTATAAGATCGTGCGTACCTATGACAAAGACGGTTCGGCCCAAGATGCCGCCGAAATGCTCAAGACCAGCTTCAGCAAGGCTATAAATGCCGTAGCGCAAGCAATCGGCGCAGACGCTGCCAAAGAACTCTGGAAGTCCCCGCATTGGAAGGACTTTGATTTCAAATAGGCCCGGGAGGGGTGGGATGTATGATTTTTTCCTTGGCATCGCCGGCGTGGTGGTGGGAGCGGTAGGACAATACCTGATCGAGCATTTTCGCTTCAAGCGGGAAACCGAAGCTCAGCGAAAGCTGGACGGCAACCGCAAGGCGTTACTGAAGGTTGCGTTGGAAAACCCGCCGCAAGGTAAGGAATGGCGGGAATTATCCACGTTATCCCACATCATCGGGGCTGATTTTGAAACCACGACACGGCTGTTGATTGAACTCGGTGCACGCGGCTCCGAAGGCGAGAAAGAGGTCTGGGCGCTCTTGAGCAAAAAGCCGCTGCGGGGAAGCAACGCCTGAATTTTGCACATCGTTTCATTAGCCAAGGTTTGGCGACATGGCTGGTGCGAAAGGAGTGAAGCGGCGGACCGTTTGCGACGCATTGATTGCGACACGGGTTTTGAAACGGAAATACCCCGGTTTGCCGTGTATTCTGAACTTGTATCACAAATCTTCGTTTGCGAAACATGCTGATCGGCTATGCCCGCATCTCCAAGGCTGATGGTTCCCAGTCGCTGGACCTCCAACGCGACGCACTGACCGTCGCCGGGGTGCCTGCTGAACGCATCTATGAAGATCAGGCATCAGGCGCCCGCGATGATCGCCCGGGACTCGAGGCCTGCCTGCGGTCGCTTCGGGAAGGAGATGTTCTCGTCGTTTGGAAACTGGACAGGCTCGGGCGCACGCTGACCCACCTGGTCAACACAGTGCGAGGCCTGTCGGATCGCGGCATCGGTTTGCGCGTACTCACAGGTCAGGGTGCCGAAATCGATACCACTACCTCGGCAGGTCGAATGATCTTCGGCATCTTCGCGACCCTGGCCGAGTTCGAGCGCGACCTGATACGGGAGCGCACCATGGCCGGTCTTGCCGCCGCCCGGGCCCGCGGGCGAAAAGGTGGGCGGAAGTTCGCCCTGACAAAGGCACAGGTGAGACTAGCCCAAGCTGCCATGGCGAACAGGGACACGTCGGTGGCTGCCCTCGCGGCCGAGCTCGGGGTCAAGCCCGTCACGCTCTATCGCTACGTCGATGCAAACGGAAATCTCAGAGAACATGGGAAACGCGTGCTCTCAGCTTAGCGTACTATTCTGCACTCTCCGGCAGCAGACCCCGTCATGATCGAAGCTGGCATCCCAGATGCCCCGCATCGCTCGCCGAAAGGTCTACGTCACGGGTTCGGCGTCCACGCCACCGTCCAGGGCGTCCCCCTCCATATGCTCCAGCGCTGGCTCGGACATGCGCAGCTCAGCACCACCGCAATCTACGCCGACGCGGTCGGGAAAGAAGAACAGCATATCGCCGCCCGGATGTGGGGGTAGGAATGGACCTGAAACAGATTGACGTGCCCCCTCGGTCGATGATGACATCGTTCATCTGAGGCAGGATCATCGCCGCTCTCAATGGTGGTGATCTCGGCAGCCCGGATTTCTAAGGATTCTTCATCAATCCCGATGCAGATCTAACGCCATATGCGTCGTTTAGTGCCGCCATACTTTCGGGCGTTCCACTCGCATTTACCCTTTAGCATTAGACCCCATTCCGGTGCATCTGGCTGCGATCGATTCTGTGCTAACGGGTCATGAAGCACTTTTCCTGTGCTACGTTGAAGTGTAAAATCACCGATGTTTAAGCGACCAAAAGTTTTAACCAGCGGCGATTTTGCTGAATAAAAATCAATTATACTTCAAAATTTTATTTCTGGACCTACCTCAATCACAGATTGTTCGGCTGTCGCAAGTATGGTTCAGGATGGCTCTGTTGCACAAATCCCATGAGGGATTCATGTCGTGAATCCAGTGTGGTAGCTGGAGGGTATGAGCAAGCCGACACCCCCTGCCTACAAGACAAGGAACTGGCCAGCCTACAATGCGGCACTCAAGCAGCGCGGTTCGCTGACGATCTGGTTCGATCCCACCATGACCTGGGAGGCTGCGCCGACCGGGAAACGTGGCCGACAGCCCGACTACAGTGACGCAGCCATCCAGACCTGCCTGACCATGAAGGTGTTGTTTGGCATGGCGCTCAGACAGACGACTGGCTTCGTCGAAAGCCTGCTGGGGCTGATCGACCTGGACTGGGCTGTGCCCAACTTCAGCACGCTGAGCCGTCGCCAGAAGACCCTGAAGGTCAACATCCCCCACCGCGGCTCGCATGGCCCGCTGCATCTTCTGATCGACAGCACCGGCATCAAGGTCGAAGGTGAAGGGGAGTGGAACGCGCGCAAGCACGGTGGCACCAAACGTCGTGTCTGGCGCAAGATCCACATCGGAATTGACGAGCAAACGCTGGAAATCAGGGCCGCGGAGTTCACCACCAGCGACGTAGGCGACGCGCCCATGTTGCCCGAGTTGCTCGACCAGATCTCGCCTGATCAAGAGATCGCCAGCGTCACCGCTGATGGCGCCTTCGACACGCGCAAATGCCATGACGCCATCGCCGCCCGCGGTGCAGCAGCAATCATTCCGCCGAGGAAGAACGCCAAACCCTGGAAACCCGACACCCCCGGGGCAATCGCCCGCAACGAAGCTCTGCGCGCATCAAAACGCTTCGGCCGGACGATCTGGCGACGATGGAGCGGCTATCACCGCCGAAGCCGCGTCGAGACAAAGATGCACTGTGTCAAACTGCTGGGCCAGCGCCTCATGGCGCGGGACTTCGACCGTCAGGTCGCCGAGTTCCAGGTCCGTGTTGCCGTCCTGAACGGCTTCACCGCGCTCGGCATCCCCGTCACGAAGGTCGCAGGATAGGTCTGTCCGGGGATAGGGGCAGTCCGATCATCCGCCGATTTGTGCAACAGAGCCGACCGAAGCCCAAGATGCCCATAGTCCGGCCACACAGATCCATGCCAACCGCAGTCTGCCAAATCGGGTCAGCGGCATGGAATCGTTTGGTTTCCTGAGGAATCCCTCGCGCAAGCGCAAGCACCAACCCAAAGGCTAGTTCTGATGCACCATACCCACTGCCCGGCGTGCCGCAAACGGTGATACCGCACGCCCTAGCAGCGTCGAGGTCAATAGCGCGGTTGACCATGCCGGTCGTGACAAGCAAGCGCAGGTCAGGTAGGGAGGCCAACAGATCCGCTGGAAACGGCGTTCGCTCGCGCATTGCCACCACAACGCTGGCACCACGCAGTCGCTCCACCAGCGCAGCGCGTTCAGGAATGTGAATACTGCTCACTGAAACATCGGCGTGCAGTCCTGACCAATCTGCCATCGTTTTCGCAACACACTGATAGTCATCGAGGATCACGATGCGCATTATTTGGTACCTATCGGGGCGCTGTAATTTCTCGGAGATGGATCGGCATCATACGGCTCTGTTGCACAAATCCCATGAGGGATTCATGTCGTGAATCCAGTGTGGTAGCTGGAGGGTATGAGCAAGCCGACACCCCCTGCCTACAAGACAAGGAACTGGCCAGCCTACAATGCGGCACTCAAGCAGCGCGGTTCGCTGACGATCTGGTTCGATCCCACCATGACCTGGGAGGCTGCGCCGACCGGGAAACGTGGCCGACAGCCCGACTACAGTGACGCAGCCATCCAGACCTGCCTGACCATGAAGGTGTTGTTTGGCATGGCGCTCAGACAGACGACTGGCTTCGTCGAAAGCCTGCTGGGGCTGATCGACCTGGACTGGGCTGTGCCCAACTTCAGCACGCTGAGCCGTCGCCAGAAGACCCTGAAGGTCAACATCCCCCACCGCGGCTCGCATGGCCCGCTGCATCTTCTGATCGACAGCACCGGCATCAAGGTCGAAGGTGAAGGGGAGTGGAACGCGCGCAAGCACGGTGGCACCAAACGTCGTGTCTGGCGCAAGATCCACATCGGAATTGACGAGCAAACGCTGGAAATCAGGGCCGCGGAGTTCACCACCAGCGACGTAGGCGACGCGCCCATGTTGCCCGAGTTGCTCGACCAGATCTCGCCTGATCAAGAGATCGCCAGCGTCACCGCTGATGGCGCCTTCGACACGCGCAAATGCCATGACGCCATCGCCGCCCGCGGTGCAGCAGCAATCATTCCGCCGAGGAAGAACGCCAAACCCTGGAAACCCGACACCCCCGGGGCAATCGCCCGCAACGAAGCTCTGCGCGCATCAAAACGCTTCGGCCGGACGATCTGGCGACGATGGAGCGGCTATCACCGCCGAAGCCGCGTCGAGACAAAGATGCACTGTGTCAAACTGCTGGGCCAGCGCCTCATGGCGCGGGACTTCGACCGTCAGGTCGCCGAGTTCCAGGTCCGTGTTGCCGTCCTGAACGGCTTCACCGCGCTCGGCATCCCCGTCACGAAGGTCGCAGGATAGGTCTGTCCGGGGATAGGGGCAGTCCGATCATCCGCCGATTTGTGCAACAGAGCCGCATCATACCCCAAGGGAGCTAACCGAGTTGCCGCAAACAGAGCCACAGTCCTCGTCGGCCGCAAACACCAGATACGCCGTATGATATTCATGTTTTTTCCGCCCCCGCAAATCGAGGATACTTAAAGGCTAGGCTACACAGAAGGATCAAAGCCGTGGCGTACAAAGTGGCGCACTACAGTGTCAATTTGTCTTCCCACGAAAAGCCTGTCTGCCCGAAATGCCCGAAGGTCGCCGTCGGGCGAAAGCAGGGCCTCGTCAACCTTAGACGCTCGATGATGCGGCGGGGCCGCATCACGTCAAAGAGATCGATCCCCAGCTCGCGGTAAAGCTCAGCAGGTACCGCAGCGCTATCCACATCGAAAGAGATTTCGACCGGCTCTGCCACGCCTATGGCATAGGCGACGCGCACCTCGCAGGCGCTCGCCCATCCGCGCGCTACAACGTCCTTGGCCAATTGGCGCGCGGCATATGCCCCTGACCGGTCTACCTTGGTGGCATCCTTTCCTGAAAAGGCACCGCCGCCGTGGCGCGCGTAGCCGCCATAGGTATCTACGATGATCTTGCGTCCCGTCAGCCCCGCATCTGATTGCGGTCCGCCGACATGAAAGGTACCTGCCGGGTTCAAATGGAAAATCGTGTCGGCGGTGATCCAGTCACCCAAAACTGGCTCAGCAATCTCGGCGCGCAGCAACGCGCGCACCGACTCGATCGACAGATCGGCGGCGTGTTGAGACGAGATTACGACGTGTGACACATGCAGCGGTCGCCCGTCCTCATAGCGGACCGTAACCTGTGACTTGGCATCTGGTCCAAGCAGACGCCCCGCAGCGGTGGCGCGAAGCCTGTGATGCTGGCGCATCAGCTCGTGGGAAAGCTGGATCGGAAGGGGCATGAATTCGGGCGTATCGGTGCAGGCAAAGCCGAACATGATGCCCTGATCGCCCGCGCCCGTATCTTCCTGACTTACACCGGAACTGATTTCGGGCGACTGATGGCTGATCTGCCGCAAGATGCGGATGTTGTCAGGGTCTACCCCCCATATGCCGTCGCCATGGCCAATGTCGCGCAATACACCGCGCGCCACTGCGTCAAAATCAATTTCCGCACGGGTGGTCACCTCCCCTACAAGGCACAGCAGATCACCCTTGATCGCGGTTTCCATGGCGACGCGTGACATAGAATCCTGTGCTAGACAGGCATCCAGAATGGCGTCTGAGATCTGGTCACAGATCTTATCCGGGTGCCCGGCTGAAACACTTTCCGACGTAAAAAGGCCGTTGTGCATTCGGGTTATCCTTTGTCAGTTATTCAGTGTCGCGGTGCCGGTCATTCGCACGACACCTTTGTCATCGCGAATCCACAGATCAAATCCGGCATCATTTTCGCGTCCCTCGGCGAACACCGTCTCATTGGTGAAAACAGGCTGCACACCGCGAAAGCTGAAGCGTCGGATTTTTTGATCTGTGCCAGCGGGACAGGCGTTCAGCATCAGTGTGGCCAACAATTGGCCCTGAACGATGACGCCGGGATATCCTTCTGTACCCGTTGCATAGTCGCGATCGTAATGGATGCGGTGGGCGTTGAAGGTGACAGCCGAGTAGCGAAACACCATCGTCTCATCCGGGCAGTGCCGCTCGCTCCATGCAGGTGCGGCGGGCGCCTGCTTGCCGGTAGGTGCCACCGATCCGGCGGGCGGATGGTCGCGGTAGACCAGCGTCTGTTCTTCTTCGATAGCAAGGGTGTCGTCGGACTCATACCGGTTCATGACCTTGACGAAAACAAGCGCACCGCTTTCTCCCTGCTTTAAAGACACATCCGCGATTTCGGCGGTCTTGATCACGGGCGCCCCGATGCGTAGCGGGGTGTGGAACCGGATATCACTGGCTGCCCACATACGGCGCGGCAATGCTACGGGGGGCAGAAACCCTCCGCGTTTCGGATGCCCGTCAACGTCGATCTGCGACTGTGCCACCGTCGGCCCGAAATATAGCCATTGCGACAGAAGCGGCGCTATGGCGCCTTGTTCCGCTGCTTCCGCATGGTCCAGCAACGCTTTTAAACCCTCAATCGGCCAAGCGTCGACAAAGGCTTTGCGTGTCTCGTTTCGGCCAATCCAGGGCGTTAGTTTCGCAATATCCATCGGAGGTTCTCCTACATCTGCCGATGTGTTTGGCATGTTCGTAGTTGTTATTGCAACTACTAAATTTGTCCCCTATGGTCAAACCAACGACATGCGGGTTGCAGAGGAGGACACCATGGCAATCATCAATGTGAAGACCGAGATTACCGGCAATATCTGGAAGATAGAGGCGCAGGTCGGTCAGACGCTCGCCGAAGGCGACACGATCATGATTCTCGAGTCGATGAAGATGGAGATTCCTGTTTGTGCCACCGAGGACGGTGTTCTGATCGAAATCGTAGCCGAAGAAGGCGCGACTGTGACTGAGGGGACTGTTGTCGCCCGCATAGAGGCCTGACATGAAAAAGCTACTTGTTGCTAACCGGGGAGAAATTGCGCGCCGCATTATTCGCTCGGCCCGCGCTCTTGGCATTGCAACCGTCGCGGTCCATTCCGACGCTGATGCCACCGCAGCCCATGTCACCGACGCCGACGAGGCCGTGGCCATCGGCCCAGCCCCCGCACGGGAAAGCTATCTGGATGTGGCCAAAGTGTTGCAGGCAGCCCGACAATCCGGCGCGGATGCAGTTCATCCCGGCTATGGCTTTTTGGCCGAGAATGCCGACTTCGCCGAAGCGGTGATCTCTGCGGGAATGATTTGGGTTGGGCCCAGCCCAGATTCCATCCGCGCCATGGGTGACAAGCAACGCGCCAGAGATCTCGCCATGGCGGCAGGTGTGCCGATCGTGCCGGGATCTGGTCGGTTCGCGCCTGGCGACATCGAGGGGGTCGAGGCGGCGGGGGCCAAGGTTGGCTATCCCCTTCTAGTTAAGGCGGCGGCAGGCGGCGGAGGCATCGGCATGCGGATGGTCGATGATCCGTCCAAGCTGCTGGAAACCGTGGCCGCAACGCAATCCATGGCGGGTAAGGCATTTGGTGACGGGTCTGTGTTTCTGGAGCGTTTTGTTCCGAAGGCGCGGCACATCGAAATTCAGGTGTTTGGCTTTGGCGAAGTAGGTGCAATCCATCTTTACGAGCGCGACTGTTCCTTACAGCGGCGCTTTCAGAAGGTGATCGAGGAAAGCCCCGCCCCCGGACTGCCGGAATTCGTGCGCGCGCGCATGACGGCAGCCGCTGTCGCGCTATGCCGCCACACCGCCTATCGCGGGGCAGGCACGGTGGAATTCATCGTAGACGCGGCAAGTTTTGATTTCTTCTTCCTTGAGATGAACACGCGCATTCAGGTCGAACACCCCGTGACCGAAATGGTGACCGGGCAGGATCTGGTGTCGATGCAGTTGCAGTTTGCATCGGGTGATCTGCAGAAAGTACCGCAAGCCACGGTCAGCTGTCAGGGCCATGCCGTCGAATGCAGGCTTTACGCCGAAAACCCGGCAAAACACTTCATGCCATCGCCGGGGACTCTGTCGGTATTCACCCTCCCGCCCGAGGCCGCGGATTTGCGGATCGACAGCGGGTACCGCCAAGGCGATAGCGTGACGCCGTTTTATGACCCGATGATTGCAAAGGTGATTGCGCACGGAGCGACACGCGACGCGGCGCGGGTCACCGCGGCGAAGGCGCTACGCGATCTGACGGTTGAGGGGGTCCAGACAAACCGCGCCTTCCTGATCGCTTGTCTTGAAAACGAAAGCTTCACAGCGGGTGACGTCTACACCGGCTTCATCGATGAACACAGAATGGCGCTGCTGGGTGCCGCAACCAAGGAGATAGTATCGTGACAACTCAACCCACTCTCGCGGATCACCTGTGGGCGCAGCAGGACGGTATTAAAGGGCTGATCCGGCAGATCGCATTTATTGCGGCGGGTACGGCTGTGATCGCGATATCTGCCCGCGTGCAGGTGCCGATGTGGCCCGTGCCGATGACCATGCAGACGCTCGCCGTACTGCTGATTGCGGTCAGCTTCGGCGCACGGCTGGCGGCTGCAACTCTGGCGGCCTATTTGGCACAGGGCGCGGTCGGTCTGCCCGTTTTCGCGGCGGGTGGTGGCATCGCCTTTCTCGTTAGCCCTACGGCGGGCTATCTATTCGGTTTCCTCGTGGCGGCGGTGATCGTCGGCGGTCTCGCTGATCGCGGCTGGCACCGGACGATGCGTGGAACATTGGCCACCATGGGGCTTGGCACCGCGATCATCTACATGCTTGGGGTCGGTTGGCTTGCGGTGCATGTCGGTCTGATGCAAGCCGTGTCGCTTGGCTTGGTGCCCTTCATCGCCGGTGACCTGGTGAAAATCGCGATTGCCGTGCTGATCCTGCCGAAGGTCTGGTCACTGGTCGCAAAGATCAGGTGAGAGCATCCGCCGACAATATCGCCGTAGTGCAGGCCTGCCCCGAAACAGGGGCAGGCCGAACAATTTTCAGGCTACCGCGCCTCCTGCGAAACGTTTGCGGATCATCGGCAACAGACCGCCTTCGTTCAGCAGTGCTACCTCGGCCGGCGAATGCGCCTCAAGCCGCAATGGCAACTGCACGGCATTAGCCTGCACATGCAGCGTTGCACCTGGGGTAAGACCACCCTTTGGCATATCGATCGTCAGCGGCTCATCACCCGTTAAGGCCAGATCTCGCCGTGTTGCGCCGCCGGTGAAAGTAAGAGGCAATACGCCCATGCCGATCAGGTTGGAGCGGTGGATCCGCTCAAAGCTTTCCGCCAGCACGGCCACCACGCCTAGCAAGCGCAGGCCCTTAGCAGCCCAATCGCGCGATGAGCCTGCGCCATAGTTTTTGCCTGCAACGATCACAAGGCCGGTACCTGTCTTTGCGTGGCGTTGCGCCACATCCCAGATGCTGGCGATATCTTGACCAAAACGCGCTAGGTTGCCGCGCTGCCCTGCCATGAACTCGTTTTCCAGCAACGGGTTGTCAAACATGCCTCTCGCACAGACTTCGGGGATGCCCCGCCGCAGGCCATAGTTGCCCAGCTTTTGTGGTAGCGTTCCCCGTTCTGTCAGCCAAATCCCCGCCGGACTGTCGGGACGTATCGCGGCATTGGGTGATATGTGATCCGTTGTGATGCCATCTTTCAGGGACAACAGCGCGCGCAGGCCCCCAAGCTTTGCCCCATTCTCCAACGCCGGTGGCAAGACGGCAAAGGCAGATGGCTGGATGAACAGGCTCTCGGCGCTCCATGGAAAGCGATCGCCGCCGGGTGCCGTCAGGCTTTCCCAGTCGTCTGTAGTTTCCATTCCCGCCTCATAAGACCGCCGGAAGGTAGTTGCCGTGACGTGGCGCCCCACCAACTCTGCCACCTCGGCTGGGTCTGGCCAAAGATCACGCAACGTGACCGGCTCTCCTTGTGGGGAATGGCCCAAAGGCGCGGTGGCCAGATCTACCGAGATATTACCTGCCAGCGCCGCTGCAATCACCAAGGGGGGTGAAGCCAGATAGGCGGCCTTGATCGCGGGATGAATGCGGCCTTCAAAGTTACGATTGCCAGATAGAACTGCCACCGTTGCCAAGCCGTCGTTATCGATCCGCGTGGCCAGATCGGGTAACAGTGGTCCAGAGTTTCCGTTGCAGGTCGTGCAACCGTAGCCGATTGTCTGGAACCCAAGGGCGTCTAGATCCTTTGTCAATCCGGCGGCGTCCAGATAATCCGTCACCGCGCGCGATCCTGGTGCTAGCGAGGTCTTGACCCAAGGTGCCGGCTTCAAGCCCTTGCGTACGGCGTTGCGCGCAAGAAGGCCCGCCATCATCATCAAAACCGGATTTGCCGTGTTGGTGCAGCTTGTAATCGCCGCAATGGCGACTGCTCCATGGTCACAGTTGCGACCAGCCACGCCCGCGATACCAAGCTTGCGCATGCGGTCATCGAAGGACGCGGGCACTCGCGCTAGCGACACGCGTTGTTCGGGCCGTTCGGGGCCTGCCATGCTGGCTTCGACCGTGGAAAGATCAAACACATGATCGGTCTCATAGATCGGCTGTTCGTCCGCCCATAGCCCCTGTGCCTTGGTGTAGGCCTCTATACGCGTCAGATCCGCGTCGTTCCGCCCCGTCATGCGTAGGTAATCGATCGTCGCCTGATCAACCGGGAAGAAGGTGCAGGTGGCCCCGTATTCCGGTGACATGTTGGCAATCGTCGCCCGGTCGGCCAACGGAAGTTTGGCCACCCCATCACCGTGAAACTCCACAAAGGCACCGACGACACCCAAGCCCCGCAGCATCTGCGTGATGTGCAGAACAAGGTCGGTCGCCGTTGTTCCTGCGGGCAAATCACCTGTCAGCCGCACCCCGATGACTTGGGGCGGCGAGAACTCTAATGGGATGCCCAGCATCGCCGCCTCAGCCTCGATCCCGCCCACGCCCCAGCCTAGGACGCCAAGCGCGTTTACCATGGTCGTATGGCTGTCAGTGCCGATCATGGTGTCAGGCCGTGCCACGCCATCACAGACCCGCACGACGTGGCTCAGCCATTCCAGATTGACCTGATGCATGATGCCGCGACCTGGCGGGATGACGCGAAAGTTGCCAAAAGCCGTCTGGCACCACTTGATGAAGGCAAAGCGTTCTCGATTACGCTCCATTTCGGCCTGCCGGTTAAGAGACAGGGCCGCAGAGCTACCGCTGAACTGCACGGCCAAAGAATGGTCCACCACGAAATCAACCGGTATCACCGGATCAAGGCTGCGCGGATCGCCGCCCTGATCTGCGATCGCGTCGCGGATGGATGCCAGATCCGTCATCAGGGCAACGCCTAGAAAATCCTGCAACAGGGCGCGGCCGGGCGAGAAACTGATCGCAGGCCCCGCAACGTCCCCGCGAAGCGCCGCAATTTCGTGCCGCGCCTGTGCCAGAGGCAAGCGCCAAAGAATGTCTTCGGCCAAGACCTTGAGTGAGCGTGGCAGGGTGGCCAGGGGGCCCACTTCTGTCTCGGCCGTGGCGAGGCACAGATATGTCAGATCGGTTTGAGGCAGCGGTTTCAGAAATTGCGGGTTTGCGCATTCTTGCATGCTGGTCACCGCTCACCGGCCATGACTAGCGTTCTCTGCGCCATTTCGGCGTGCAGACGCTCCACCATGCGCCCATCCACACGCACGACGCCAAGGCCCTGGTTTTCGGGTTGCTCAAACAGGTGGGCGATGCGTTCGGCCCATGCAAGCTCATCAGGGCTTGGGGAAAACACCTGATTGCAGGGCGCAATTTGACGGGGGTGGATCAGGGTCTTGCCATCAAATCCCATGTCCCTGCCCTGCTGGCACTCTGCCTCGAAGCCTGCGGCATCATCCAGATCGTTGAACACACCATCAATGATATCAAGGCAGGCACTTCGCGCGGCGGCAATGCAGGTCGCCAGCCAAGGCTGGAACGCAGCGCGGCCCGGCAACAGCCGTGCGCGAGTATCCTTTGACAGATCGTTGGTGCCCATCACCATGGCTGCAAACTGCGGCACCTCTGCGCGTGCGCCCGCGATCTCGGCCGCTGTCAGAATGGCTTTCGGTGTCTCCATCATCGCCCAGATCGCGATGGAGCTGTTGTCACCAAGGCCATCCCGCGTAGCCACAACGGCAGCCCGCGACGACACCTTGGGCACAAGCACGGCATCCGCGCGCGTCTGCGACAGGGCTGAAAGATCATCCGCGCCCCATGGCGTATCCAGCGCATTGATCCGCACGACCACTTCGCGCTGACCAAATCCACCTTCGGCAACCGCGCGCAGAACAGTGTCGCGCGCCTGCGTCTTTGCATCGGGGGCGACGGAATCCTCCAGATCAAGGATCACCACATCTACGGGCAGGCTGCGGGCTTTCTCCAGCGCGCGCGCGTTGGAGCCGGGCATGTAAAGCGCGCTGCGGCGCGGGCGGAATGTCATCAGAGTCCCTTTCAGATCAGAAGAAGGATGAATACGGCAAGCACTGCGAGAAACAGCGTCTCAGCCACCACAACGGCCAGGTTGACCGGCCCGAGGGCGAACATCGCCTGAAGCGAAGTCTTGATCCCAAGCGCCGCAATTGCGGCCACCAGCAGCCAGCGCGAGGTGTCAACCATCAATGTCGCCACGGCGGATGGGATAATGCCAAGGCTGTTGGCAATCAGGATTGCCACGAAAGCGACGGTGAACAGTGGCCATGGCACAGCCGTGCCATCCGTAGCACCACTGCGCGTTGCCAGAACGGCCAGGAGCACTACGACAAACGGGAGCAGCGCCACCCGCAAAAGTTTGACATAGGTGGCGATATCGCCGGTTTCATCAGACACTGCGTAGCCGGCTCCGACTACCTGTGCCACGTCATGGATCGTCGTGCCCAGCAGGATGCCGATCTGGATCGTGTCAAAGCCAAGAGCCGTGAAGATCAGAGGATAGACGATCATCGCAACAGTCGAAAGCGACGTGACGGCGATCACCGTGAACAGCGTATTATGTTCGTGATCCCGATCCTTGGGCAGAACGGCCGAAATGGCCAGCGCCGCTGACGCGCCACATATGGCCACGGCGCCCCCCGTCAGCACGCCGAATGTCCAGCGCCGTCCCAACAGCCGCGCCATCAGTAGGCCAAAGCCGATAGTCGCCAGAAGACAGATTACCACCAAGACAATCGGCCCGGCACCAAGACTGGAAATCTGGCTGAAGGTGATACGCGCGCCCAGTAAGGCGATGCCGCAGCGCAGCAATTTTTTCGCCGTGAATTCGATTCCGGGGGCGCATTTCTCATCTGCGGCAAGAAAGTGCAGCGCCATGCCCAGCAACAGCGCAAACAGCATGACCGGAGCGGCGTAATGTTCCGCCAAGAAGGTGGCCGCAGCAGCAACCGTGAAGGCCACAGCAATGCCTGGTGCAAGGCGCGGCAAAGCCAGACGCAACGGCCGCAGGCGCGGATGGTCAATGATCGTCGTCACGGCGTGTCCTCTTTTCCGGGATCGTCCTTGCGTCATCCCTCTTGCGGTAAAGCCGCTCGGCAAATGCGTTGCCCAGCAGGCCTCGCGTCAACTGATAGGCTGCGACGATCGCAGCATCGGCACCTACGGCGCGGGCCGTCAGCACCATTTCGGCCGACCCCCCGGTGGCGAGTCCCAGAACCATGGTGATGGGCTCTGCACCGACCGACAGCGCCAACCCCAGGGCCACACCTCCCATCACGGCTGCATGTACAATCATCAGTGCCGCCCCGACCGTCAGGGCGCGTGGCAGACGCCGAACGGTCTCGCGCTTCAGGCGTGCACCAAGGCTGAGGCCAAGCGCGATCTGCGCGACAGCAAGCAAGACCTGCGGTTCGCTGGCCGCAACGAGCCCAGTGCCCGACAGGATCGCGACAAAGGCCATGGGGCCTAGAAACCACGCCGAGGGCAAACCAATCCGGGATCCGCCCCACCCCGCTAGAAACGCGGACCCTAGGGCAATGCCCAGCGGAAGCGTCCACGCCCCCTGATCCGGGGTTTCCACAAGCGTGGCCACCCCATTCAGCGCAAAGATCAGCGGTGGCAGCAGAAAGACCACCAACATCACCCGCATCGCGTGAAACGTCGCAACGGCACCTACATCGGCGCCATGTTTGCCCGACAGATCCGCCATTTCCGAAATCCCGGCTGGGATCATTGAAAAATGTGCGGTAACTCGGTCGACGGCCCCCCACCGCGTAAGCGGGCCGGTCAGTAGCATGCCGATACCGATGGACACGCCGGCCCCGATAGGAATGGCCAGCAGATGCCAGCTAATCCGCTGGGCAATATCCGAACTTACCGTCAGACCGACCGAGGTTCCCACCACAAGCTGCGCAAGCCGGTAGGCGGGGCGGGGCACAGCGACGGTGGTCACCGTCAGCGTAAAAATTGCGGTGGCGATCGCAGCACCAACCAGCCAGGCAAGAGGCAGGCCCACAAGCCATGCCAAGGTGCCGCCCACCGCCGCAATCACGGCGGCGAGCATCAGCATTCCGGCATCCTTCATTGCCGTCACTTCACTGCGCGGCGTCGCCCGAGCAGCGGTGAAGCCAGAACGAGCACTGCAAGCGCGATCAGGACCGCTGTGATTGGCTGACTCAGTACGGCCAGGAAGTTGTCGTTCGCGGTGATCATCGCGCGGCGCAAACTTGCCTCCAGCATGTCGCCAAGCACGAGCGCCAGAACGATGGGCGCGGGATGGATGTCACACCGCCGCAGAACATAGCCGATCACACCGAAGATGGCGGTCACCATCATCTCGAAGGTATGGTTGGCAGCGGCATAGGCGCCTAGCATCGACACTGACGCCACGATGGTGGCGATGATCGGACGCGGAATCCGCGTGATCTGGACCCAAAGACGCGCCCCAAAAAGGCCCACTGTCACCATGATGGGCAGCCCGAGGAACAGGGCTACAAAGATTGAGTAGGGGATTTCGGGGTTGTTGGAGAACAGGAGCGGCCCCGGCTGTAAGCCCTGAATCGTCAGACCGCCGATCAGAACGGCAGCGCTGGCAGACCCCGGAATGCCCAGCGACAAAAGCGGCGCTAGCGCACCCGAGACGGCGGCATTGTTGGCCGTCTCTGACGCGACGATGCCTTCGGGATTTCCTGTGCCGAAGGTATCCTTGATCGGGGACAGGTTCTTGGCGACGCCATAGCTGATCAGCGAAGCGATGGAAGCGCCTGCGCCTGGAACCACTCCGACTAAATACCCGATTAGCGAGGAACGCAGCACCGTAGCCTTGTAGGGCACCAGTGCCCGCAGCGATGCTGAGGCGGATGGCGTGTGCTTGATCGGCGAGATCTTCTGGTTGGCTGTCTCCAGCATTACAAAGACCTCTGATAGGGCAAACAGCCCGATCAGCGCTGGAAGGAAGGGGATGCCGTCGATCAAGAGATAGTCGATGACAAACCGTTCAGATCCGCGGATCGGATCGATACCGATGGTCACCACGACCAGCCCGAACACCAGCCCGATCACCGCCTTGAGGGTGGAGCCTGCACTCAGAACACCAATCAGTGACAGGCCGACCACGGCCAAGGCGAAATACTCGGCCGGGCCAAAGGCCAGCGCGGCGGAGGCCATCACTTGCGCCGAAACTACCAGCATCACACCGCTAATCAGTGCACCCGCCCCGGAAGCCATGATTGACAGGTTCAAGGCACGACCGGATTCGCCGCGCTGGCTCATGGGAAAGCCGTCAAAGGCCGTAACCGCCGCCGCTGGCTGCCCGGGTGCGTTCACAAGGATTGCGGGGATGCCCGCAGCATAGTCAGCGGCCATGTAGATCGTCACCAGCATGACGATGGCCGGAATGGGTTCCATTCCGAAGGTGAAGGGGATCAGCAAGGCCATTCCGATGGAGGAGGTCAGTCCTGGCATCGCGCCGACGAAGTAGCCGACAAGCACACCTGAAACCAATGCGAGCAGAACCTTGATCGTGAAAACCAGCCCGATCGCCTGAAGGAAGTGTTCAAACATGGTACGTTCCAATCATGGTAAAGGCGTGCCTAGAAGCATCTCGAAGACGCCCTTGGCCAACAGCAGGACAACAGCGGTCGTGATGACAAGCGGCAGCGGCTTGCGAATACCTGCAACCACACCGAACACCGGAACCCAGATCAGGGCGACGATGTAATAGCCGAAGGCTTCAACCGCGAAGGGGAAGGCCACGATCAGTACCATCCCCAAGGCAAGCCACACCGGACGCTGGAACACCACCTTGCCAGGCGTGCCCCGGCCGACCAGCGTCAGCCCGATCTGAATCGCCGACAGCAGCATCAGAAGCGATCCGGCGATCATCGGAAAAGTGCCAGGGTCGAAGGCTGCCTCCGATGATGGCATGCCCATGGCGCCGACTACGAACGAAAGCCCCAAAGCTAGCAGAGCGCCGCAGATCAGCACATCAAACAACGGAGCGGAAACCTGCAGCTCGCCATCCGCCTGGCCTTGCGGGGTGTCCGGGTCTTTGGGGTCAGGCGCCAGCAACGCCGGCGTAACGCCGGCGCCTTTCTTGTCAAAAAGACCCATGTCTTTACTGCCCTTGTCCGAGCCGAGCGAGCCACGTTTTGGTGGCTTCTTCCTGTGCCTTCACAAATTCTGCGAATTCCGCCGGCGGCATGTAGCCCGGCACAAGATCGGATTCGGAAATATAGGCCTGAAGTTCCGGGGTCTGCAAAACCTTGTCCACCTCGGCACACAGTGCCTCTTGCGCTTCGATCGGTGTGTCTTTCGGCACGATGATGCCGCGGAACTGCTGCCAGCGGGTATCAACGTCGAAGCCCGCCTCGGCATAGGTTGGCACATCGGGCATGTTAGCTGGACGTTCATCGGACATGATGCCGATGACCTTCATCGTCCCGGCTTCCACATGCTGTTTAACGAGCCCAATATAGGTAATGGCCACTGTGTTATGCCCGCCCAATGTGGCGGTCGTTGCATCGCCGACGCTGTTGTAGGGTACCCAGTTGATGTCGCCCTTATTCATTTGCGCGGCTTCATCGAACATCAGCCAAGCAATATGCCCACCCGATGCCTCGCCGAAGCCCGCAACTGAAACGGAACCCGGCGCGGCCTTGGCCTGCTCCACCAGTTCAGCAAGCGTGTCGATGCCGCTGTCGGAACGCACGGCCAGAAGGTAGGGCTCAAGCACCAAGTTGCAGGCCCATTCAACCGAGTCGATGTTGAACTGACCCGACTGCTGGAACATCCCAAGATGCGACGCAGTGACAGAGCCGATCGTCAAACCGTCGGGTGTGGCCCGTGACAGCTGTGCCATTTGGCGCGCGCCACTGCCGCCGGAACGGTTCTCTACAATGACATTGACGTTCAGCGACTTCTGCAATTGTTCGGCTAGCCGCCGCGCCATTACATCTGTCGCGCCGCCCGGTTCAACATGCAGTACATATCGAAGGTCACCGCTGGGGTACCCCTGAGCCATTACCATCATCGGCATCGCCAAGCCTGCAAGAACGGCTGTTACCGCGATCTTGGAATTTTTCATTGTTTCTCTCCTCCCTTGGGTCGAGCGGCAGATCATGACTGCATTATCGTTGTTGCATTGACGAAAGCCGCATGGCAAAGATTAGATATGCGTAGTCGCTTAAGCAACTACTATTTTTCTCCACTGATTCCAGAGCCAAAGAGGCCGAACTGATTCTTCAGCCTTCGGAAACGCAAAGGAAAACACAGCAGACTGGCCTGACGGAGCAACCGATGCCAACTATTCAGAAGATAACACTGCGGCGGTTGATGCTGCCTCTGATCCGCCCGTACCGACTGTCCTATCGCACCTTTGAGGCGTTCGAGCCGTTCTTCGTCGAGATCGAGGATTCCGATGGCAACACTGCCTTCGCCGACGCTCATATCTCCCCGGGATCCAGCAGTGAGACCCGCGAAGGTGGTTGGAGTTTCCTTGACAGGCACATGCGTGACGCGATCGGAAAAACCCCGGACGCAGCGATTGCTACCACGCTTGGGGAATTTGAGCACAGCAAGGTTGCTGCGACGGCGCTGGTGACGGCGCTCGAGCACTTAATGGACGACCCTTTGCTGCAAGTACCGCAGACCATCAAGTTGCCTTTGCTGACACCGATCAACGAAACGGAACCCGCCAAGATCGAACGCGAGATCGAAGCCTGGCTGGCGCAGGGTTTCCGCACCTTCAAGATAAAGGTGGGCAAAGATGTTGAAGCAGATCTTGCCCGTGTGCAGTGCATTCAGGCGGCCAGCAGCGATCGTGCCACGCTGCGGTTAGATGCGAACCGCGCCTTCACCCGCGATGATGGGATCCGCTTTGCCGCCGCGCTGAACCCTGCGGGGATTGAGCTTTTCGAACAGCCCTGCGACGCGGATGACTGGGACGCGAACGCGGCTGTTGCCAAGGCCTCCACCGTTCCGTTGATGCTGGATGAGCCAATCTGCACGCTAGAGGACATTGAACGCGCCGGAACGATGTCGGGTGTCGGCTATTGCAAACTGAAACTCAAACGGTTCGGGGGCCTTAGCCGCTTGAAGGAGGGCCTCGACGCCGTTCGTAGCAACGGAATGGAGCCGGTGCTGGGCGATGGTCTGGGATCAGAGGTTCACGCATGGATGGAGGCCTGTGTGGCTCAAGGCGCGATCCGGAACGCCGGTGAATTCAACGGGTTCATCAAGGCAAAGGAGCGCGTGCTGGAAAATCCGCTGCCATTCGCCGACGGCGCGATCGAGCTTGTGGCGGGGTACCGCCCTCGGCTTGACCGCGAAAAGCTGGCGCGGATGACGGCCGAGAAGATCGAATACACACAAAAAGGGAGAAACTGATGGCACATGAAGACATTTTGGCGGCCTTGGACAAGCGCCGCGCCGACGCATCCGCAATGGGTGGCGAAAAAAAGCTGAGCCAGCGCCGCGAACAGGGCCAACTGAACGCCGAAGAGCGTTTGAACGCTCTGGTCGATGAGGGCAGCTTTTTCGAGATGGGCCTTCTGGGTGCCTCCAGCTATTCCAAAACCGAAGCGGGAAAGACGCCTCGCGATGGCAAGATCACCGGCTTCGGGCGCATTAATGGTCGCGATGTCGGCGTTGTAGTCAATGATTTTACGGTCAAAGGGGCTTCGACCGGGTCCACCAATTCGAAAAAGATCGGCTACATCCGCCGTACAGTGACCGAACGCGGCATGCCCTTTGTGCATATCGGCGAATCCACAGGGGCCCGACTGCCGGATGCGATGGGGTCTAAGGGCATGGGTACGATGTTGGGCAATGACACCAGTCAGTTCCGCCGTATGCGTGACACGCCCTGGGCCGCCGCCGCACTTGGTACGTCCTTTGGGTCGTCTGCCTGGCTGTGCTGCTGTTCCGATTTTGCGGTGATGCGTAAAGGGTCAATTATGTCGGTGTCCAGCCCGCGCCTCGTGTCGATGGCCATCGGCGAAAAGGTGGATCTGGAGGAACTGGGCGGCTGGCGCCTGCACGCAGAACAGACCGGACTGATCGACCACTTTGTCGATACTGACGAAGAGGCTATGGCTGCCATCCGGCATTTTCTATCCTACATGCCTTCCCACAATGGTGAACTGGCACCCGTTACCGCCGTCACCGAAGGTTCTGGCGACAATCAGGAACGCATTCTCGATATCGTTCCAGAAAAGCGGACCCAAGTCTATTCGATGAAAAAGGTGATGGAGGTGATCTTTGACACCGGCAGCATCTTTGAATTCAAGGCCCGCTTTGGCCGTTCCGCCGTTGTGGCTCTGGCCCGGCTTGACGGTAAGGTTGTGGGTGTCATCGCCAACAATCCGCAGGTCGGCGGTGGTGCCCTTTCGGCTGAGGCCTGCCGTAAGATCATCGATTTCACGGTGCTGTGCGACAGTTTTAACATTCCTATCGTGCGATTGATGGACACTCCCGGCTTTGTGGTGGGCACCGATGCCGAACGCCGCGGCGCACCAGGACACATCATGAATTTCATGAATGCTACCTGCCTGACCACGGTTCCGCAGGTCACCGTGATTTGCCGCAAAGCTTATGGGCGAGCCTATGTTGCCATGGGCGGGGGTGCGCATAACGATGCAATCGTGGCGTGGCCGATGGCCGAGGTGTCGTTCATGGATCCGGTCTTTGCCACAACCATTGTCCACAACCTAAAGGCGGGTGAAGAAGGCTTTGAAGCCGCATTAAACGATATCCAGAAGGATCTGGAGATCTGGGATATGGCAACGATCTATTCTGCCCATGACGTGATCAAGCCGCAGGAAACCCGCGCCTATCTGATCCGCATGCTCGATATCCAGCAGCGGCGGCGTACCGGGGGCATCGGGCAGCATCTGATGCGCACTTGGCCTACGAGCTATTGAGGAGATGGCCATGGATACTCAATCACACAGTGCGCATCAGATTATCGCCAGCGCTCGCGCGGAAGGTCGGCAGTCGCTGGACGAAGCCACGGGCAAGGCCTTGCTCTCGCACTTCGGCATTCGTGCGCCGCGCTCCGTTGTGGTCAAATCGCCTGAAGAGGGGATGCAGAAGGCAGCAGGCCTCGCTGCGCCCTTCGTCGTCAAGGTCGTATCGCCCGAGATCCTGCACAAATCCGATTCTGGAGGTGTGACACTGCATCTGGCTGATGGTGCCGCAGTAGCAGATGCGATCCGTGTCATGTCGAAAAAACCAGCCATCGCCGCTGCACGGGTGGATGGCTGGCTGGTTGAGGAAATGATTCCGCCTGGGCGCGAGGTAGTAATTGGCGGCTTTCGTGACCCGCAGTTCGGGCCGATGATAATGGTCGGTCTTGGCGGCATCTTTGTCGAAGTGCTCAAGGACGTGTCCTTCCGCATTTGCCCCATTGACCGCACGCAGGCACAGGAGATGCTAGCCGAGTTGAAAGGCCGGGCGCTGTTGCAGGGCGTCCGTGGTGAGGCTGCGGTGGACGAAGCGGCGCTACTGGATGCAATGGTGGCAATCGGCGGCACGGCAGGTCTTTTGATGACGCTTGCCGATGATATCGCTGAAGTTGATCTCAACCCTGTTATCGTGTCAGCCAAGGGCGCTGTTGCAGCCGATGCGCGGTTCATCTTGTCCGACACAAAGGCCCCTGCATCGGCCACAATCACGCAGGACCCCTTGCTGGAATTCCTGCCTCTGTTTGAACCTAAAACCATTGCTGTTTTGGGCGCGTCAACCAAGGATGTCGCCATCGCGAACACCTTTATCCGGCGACTGAAGGATTTCGGCTATGGCGGGCAGATCTACCCCATTCACCCTCAGGCCAGCGAAATCGAAGGTTTGACGGCGTATCCCTCTATATCCGAGGCTCCGGAGCCGGTGGATTATGCCTATATCGCCATCGGCGCGACCCGCATCCCCGATGTTATCGCCGAGGCGGCAGGCCGTCTGAAAATCGCGCAGGTTATCTCATCTGGCTTCGGCGAGATGGAAGAAGGCCGCGGTTTGCAGGAAGAACTGGTGCAGAAGGCGGCCGCAGCCAAGGTCCGAGTACTGGGGCCGAACTGTCTGGGCACGTACTCACCGCGCGGCGGCCTGACCTTTCCGGTGGGTGCGCCGCGGGATGTGGGCCGGGTGGGGGTTGTCTCGCAATCGGGGGGGCTATCCACCGACATCATTAAACGCGGACAATGGCGCGGCCTGCGCTTCTCGGGCCTAGTAACCATTGGCAATAGCGCCGACGTGACCCCCCATGAGCTAGTAAACTACTACTTTGCTGATCCGCAGACAAAGGCAGTGGGACTTTATATTGAGGATGTGCGTGAAGGACGGGCCTTCTTTGACCTGCTTCGCAACCATCCCGCACCTAAGCCGGTGGTCATTCTGAAGGGCGGTCGCAGTGCCTTGGGACGCGCCGCGGCCGCATCCCATACAGGGGCCCTTGCCGGCGATGACCGCGCATGGGATGCGCTTGCCGCCCAATTGCCGGTGGCGCTGGTGACAACTGTCGATGAATTCATCGATGCGCTTCTTGTCCTCCAATCGTTCGAACTGCGTCCTGACAAGCCAACACGCGATGTCGTTCTGTTCGGCAACGGCGGGGGGTCAAGCGTCTTGGGAACGGATGTGTTTGCAGCAAATGGGCTGACGGTGGCACCATTTTCTGCCAAGGTTCTTGCCCCGCTGGAGGCAATGGGCCTTCCGCCTGGCACAAGCGTGCTGAACCCGATCGACACTCCGGTGCGCACACTTCAGGAAAAAGACGGCTGGATTGCCGGGGAAATCTTGGATCATGTGTTGGTAGGCGCTGCTCCCGACGCGGTGGCTATGCATCTTAACCTCGCTGCCTTTGTAGGCCGAGGATCTGTCGATCCCATCGACAATCTCTTTGCCGTGATTGAAGACAGGGTGCGTAAATTTCCTGGGGTCGCACATTTTGCCTTGGCACTGCGCGCAGATGGGTCGGCCGAGCTAGACGAGAAGCGGCGGGTTTACCGCGAAAAAGCAAGGCTTCTGGGAATTCCGGTGTTTGACGAAATTCCCGCGATGGCAGGTGCACTTGCTATCGTGGCGCATCTGGAAAAGCGGCTTGCTAATCGTGCCGATTGAGCTTTACGGGGGCGGTGGCTACGCCGCCGCCCCTTTCTACGACAATCCAGTTTTAAGTTTAAAGCTTTCAGCCTGTTCTTCGGTGAAACACGCCAGCCGCAGGTCGCGCAGGTAGGGACCAAAGGCGTCATCGATCTGATCACCGAAGCGCGCAAATATCTCAGCCATATAAAAATCATGTCGGATTAGCGATTCTGCCATCGTCACGATGGGGCCATTGCGGGTATGAACGGCAAAGACCTGTTTCTGAATCGTCGCAGTCACCATTTCGTTGTGATCAGTTGCAATGGTGAAGAGGTTGTCTGTCTTGCCCATCCGCACGCCATTGCCTTCGTGAATATATACCTTGCAATCCGCACCAAAACGAAATTCCTCGGGGTCAGGACCAAACAACACTATAAGCATCTTGACGCCCCGTTCACCTGCTCGCTGAAGCGCCGGTTTATGGCGGAAAAGGATATCGGATGCAGCCTTGATCATAAGACTGTGCTCCGTTCCATCAATTAGGCTGTCAATTTTAGCATGGACTTGATCCTCGCCAGACAACGTCCAGACATACTGATCATCCACAGTCCAGACCATTGCAGCCAGACGCGCCGATACACGATCGCATATTGTGCTAGTACGGCGCGCCATATCGCTCAGAATCTGATCCGGTGGGGCGGCCACGTAGCGCGCGGGCGCCTCGCTTACCGGCAACACCACCCCGCGCTGTGCTAGGCTTTCAAGGGCGTTATAAGTGTTGGGCCGCGGCACGCCCGCATTCTTTGAAACTTCATAAGCCGTGGCTGGACTTTGCCTAAGAAGCTGAATGTAAACTTTCGCTTCGTAATCTGTAAAGCCAAGAGACCGAAGCTCAGAGAGCACGTCAGCAGCGACGACACCTAATGTTGCTAGGTTTTCAGTCATAATTGCGGCTCCTGTTATCTGACCAAAGATACTGCGCTTATCCTACTTGCAAGTAGGTCCGCAGGCAACTTGTACCAAGGAGCGGCTCGTCACTTCGGCTTGCGTTTTCGCTGTGCCTCGCACGGGTCAGAGCGCACCGCATTTGGCTCTATCTTTGAGCATTTATTTTTGAAGATCAGAGGTATGCAACTTCTGCATGGCGGGAATTACATCACGCTGCATTGCAGCATCCGTATGCTTCGCGTATGCAGTGCCGCATCATCAGAATGAGCACCGGAGGCCAAGATGACCACTCTTATCAGCAGCAAAACCCAGTTTATGCGCCATGCCGACGGTATTCTTAACTTTGTAGCGCGCCTGTTCACATTCATTAATGCAGTTATAAATGCGTCTGGCGCCCTTGAGGTCGGAAAAATGCCTGCCGCTGAGACAATTGAAAGACTAGGGCTTTCTGTGGAAAATTTTTCATGTCTGCAGAAATAATTCAAGCTGAAGCGGACCTGCCGATACCAGTATATCTCCTGTCGATCTGAAGTTGAGAAATGTTATCTATATGTCTGTGAGTTTCTGTTGCATCAGGCTGTTTTTAAATGAAAATTTTTATCCTGAACGGCTCTGTTGCACAAATCGGCGGATGATCGGACTGCCCCTATCCCCGGACAGACCTATCCTGCGACCTTCGTGACGGGGATGCCGAGCGCGGTGAAGCCGTTCAGGACGGCAACACGGACCTGGAACTCGGCGACCTGACGGTCGAAGTCCCGCGCCATGAGGCGCTGGCCCAGCAGTTTGACACAGTGCATCTTTGTCTCGACGCGGCTTCGGCGGTGATAGCCGCTCCATCGTCGCCAGATCGTCCGGCCGAAGCGTTTTGGGGCTCCGTGGGCATTTCTACATTAATACACGCTAAGGGAATTTGAAGTTTTTTGGATTGAAGCGGTTAGCCCGGATTGGCCTGAAGCGTTCGAGGGGTCGGTCAATTTCGTTCCAGAGGTAGTCGCCGGTGAGCGCGATATGCGCCCATGGTAGTGGTGCGACCTGGGAGAGCAGCTCGTCCGGAATGATAATACCCTGACTGCTGATATAATCGACAGCACGGCTGAGATAGACAGTGTTCCACAGGATGATGGCGTTGACGACGAGGTTAAGACCGGACGCGCGGTAAGCCATGGTTTCGGCGACGCGGTTGCGCAATTCGCCGAGCTGGTGGAGGAAGATGGCGCGTGCGAGAGCATGACGGCTTTCACCCTTGTTGAGGATCGCATGCGATCTGCGGCGCAGTTTCGTATCGAGCAGCCAGTCGCAGATGAAGATCGAGCGTTCTATCCGGCCCATTTCGCGCAGGGCCTGGTTCAGCCGGTTTTGTCGCGGCGACGCTGCCAGCTTCTTGAGGATGACGGAAGGCGGCACCAAACCTGCAGCGATCGAAGCCTTCAGCCGCAAGACCTCATCCCAGTGGTGCTCGACGACATCCATGTTGACGGTTCCAGCGATCAGCGCGTCGAGCGGTTCGTAAGCCGGATCGCGATCAATGACAAAGAGCCTGCGATTGCCGAGATTGCGGATACGGGGAATGAGCCTGTAGCCAAAGGCGTGGAACATGGAGAACGTCGTTTCGGTGGCGCCAGCGGTATCGGTTGCGTGCTCATAGATTTCGACGGAGCTTTCGTTGTGAAGGAGGCCGTCGAGAACGTAGGGGGCTTCGCCCTCGGATGCCTGGATCATGCGGGAGAAGAAGGAAGCAAAACGGTTGGACAGGAAGCCATAGATCGACGCCCCCGGTCGCTTGCCGTATTTTGCATTGTAGTCGAGGCTGGCTTCGCCACGCCCGCCAGCCGGAAAGAACTGTCCGTCCGAGGAGGAGATATGGCCGTCACCCCAGATCGCGGCAAAGGGATGGGCCTGCTGCGCATCGACCAGCACGGCGGTCGCCGTGGCGTAGGTTTCCGATCGCATATGCCTGTCCACCATCAGCATCATCTGGTGGATCGTGACGCCGCGTGAGCTTTCCGCCATACGTTCGGCTCCGGCATTGGTGGCGTCGGCAAGGATCGCTGCCATCAGCGCTGCCTCGTCGTTTGCCGTCTCACCGGTACGATAATGCGTGAAGCTGTCGAGGAATTTGGTCCAGCTTTGCACCTCGGCAAGCAGGCTGGTGATCCTGATCCGTGGCACCAGAACATATAGTCGGCGGCTGAGCGCGACGATGCTGTCGCGCTCCTCCTCGCGGATCGGCGAGATCGACAGGCCCTTGTCGGAAATCGCTGCATCCGGAATAGCATTGGCAGCCGCCGCCTTTGCCAGCTCTTTCAGCTTCGCATCGAGCGTGGCGGTCCGTTCTGCTCGCCATTCGGCAAAGCTGTCGGGGAGTGCGAGCCCGAGCCGCCCCTCGGCGCGCATCAGCTCGAAGATCGGCCGAGGCAGAAGATAATCCTCGAAACTGCGCCATGCCCGGCTGCCTTCGACCCAGATGTCACCGGCCCTCAGACGCTCTCGCAGGTGAACGAGGACCGCCACTTCCCAGGCGCGCAGGTCGATATCGGCACTGTTCGGGCGCACGCAGCGTCGCCATTTGCGGGTCAGAAAGGCGAGCGGCACCTGCGCCGGCAATTTCCGGCCGCCATAGAGCGCGCGCAGATGGTCCACTGCTACAAGGATCGGATCATCAGCACGAAACGACCGGAACGAGAACGTGCGGAACATCAGTCTGCCCAGCTTGCGCAACGATTTGTGCCGCTTGATGAGCTCGTCGAATTCGTTACTGCGATCAGGGTGGACGACAGATCTGGCTGCCGCCATGCTGGCGACCAATCCGTCCCAGCCGAGGGAGGCTGCGATCGCCGATGCAAGATCGGTTTTGCTCGCACGAGCGGCCAGAAGCGCCTCGCCGAGCTTGAGATGCTCAAGCGCCACCCCATCAAGAACCTCGGCCTCTTTTAGCCGGCGTTCCGTGCGGCTGATCTCGGCCTTGCGGCGGTTGCTCCCAATCATTTTGCAGAACATGTCGATCGTCAGGTCGGTGATCGACGCCTGTCTCTCGATGACGAAGGCGGCCAGCGTGGCGTAGCGACGTTCGGATGTCAGGCGTCGTATCTCCCGGGCATGCAGAATGCGTGCATCCCTGGCGATGATGCCGTAGCGATTGGCATGGATCGTCTTGCGACGGTCGTCGGGAATGGCGGCTGAGCGCAATACCTCGAGGCGGGCGATCAAGCCTTTGAGGTTCTTCAGCTTCGCCCCTTCAGGTGCTTCCGCAATCCAGCCAAGGTGGCTCCGATCGCCGGCCCGCTCAGCGAGGAGCTGATCAAGCGCCTCGATCGAAGGCTGCTCCAGATCCCGGATCAATTCGCGATAGGCTTGTCGACGCGCCGCCGCCCGGCCGGCCAGTGCCAGACGGATCAGCAGCTCCGGCATAGGAACGAGCAACTTTCGTTCCTTCAAGGCTTCGATCACGGCCTTGGCGATCGGCGCACCTTGTTCAGTGGCCGCCGCCTCGCGTGCCGCCGCCGTTATCAACTCGCGATAGTCACTCGTCCGGACAGGCTGAAGCTCCAGTGCAGAGACGATCTCGCGCGCGTGTTCCCGGCGCGTTTCGTCGCGCTGGGCGTAGAACTCGAACACTGCAGGGTCGATGCCCAGCTGGTCGGCGACAACAGAGACAACCGCCTGAGGTGGAACTTCGCCTATTCGCAGCAGACGGCCCAGATCACGCACCAGTGCGAGTTGGATCGCAAAGCCAAGCCGATTATGCGACCGGCGATGCTCCTTGACGAAGACAATATCCTCGGAAGTCAGTGCATAGCGCGCTTGCGCATCTTCATAAGCTTCGGGTGGTTCGAATAAAACGGCACGCGATTGCTCATCGAGAAACGCCATCAGCCACGGTCACTCGTCAAACTACGGTTTCGGGCGTGCCGGTCTTGCCGGGGCCTGTCCATCCAGTCCGCTTCAACGTGTCGATCAAGGTCGAGCGCGCCACCTTGAACGTCCGGCACACGGACGCCTTGCTGGCGCCAGCTTCCAAAGCAGCTAGAACCTGCTCGACCTTTTCCGCATCGATCGTTGGAGGTCTCCCGCCCTTACGGCCACGTCGGCGAGCCGCCGCCAGGCCGGCATTGACCCGCTCGGTGATCAGCACTCTCTCGTATTCTGCAAGCGAGCCGAACAGGTTGAACAGAAACGCGCCGTGCGAATTCGTGGTGTCGATCGCCTCCGTGAGAGATCGGAAGGCGACACCACGTTCCTTCAAATCCTCGACGATGCGGATCAAGTGGGAGAGTGACCGGCCTAACCGATCTATCTTCCAGACGACCAGGACATCGCCTTCGCGCAATTCGCCGAGGCATGCCTTCAGACCCGGCCGGTCATCACGCGCTCCGGAAGCGCGATCCTGATGGAGATGGCGCTCATCGACCCCGGCCGCGAGCAGGGCATCGCGCTGCAAGGCAACCGACTGGCGCTCGTCACTACTCGATACCCGCATGTAACCGATCAACATGTGCGACAAACCTCAAATCAGGTGTTGCCGCACAGCCTAACATTCCGACAGGGTTTGTCGCGCAAAAAATGGCCCTATTGCGTGGCTCTCGATTTCAGAAGACAATCAGTGGAGATCAAAAGAGGATTTCAGTAGAGGTGCGCTTCTTCTTTTTGAGGAGCTTTTCACCGTCTGAACGCAGCTCGCCCTTCGGCCCGACGAACCGGTAGAGGGTCTGTCGTGTAATCCCGAGTTCGGTGCACAGGTCACCGACCTTCGTTTCCGGCTTTCCCATGGAGGCTTGCGCGAGACGTAGCTTGGCTGGCGTCATCTTGAATGGCCGGCCTCCATTGCGGCCGCGAGCCCGGGCCGATTCCAGACCGGCCTTCGTTCTCTCGACAATCAGCGCCCGCTCAAATTCCGCCAGGCCGGCGAAGATCGCAAATACCAGTCGACCGTTGGCGGTCGTGGTGTCGATCGACGCACCTTCACCAGCCAGTACCTTGAGGCCGATGTTCCGCTTTGTCAGATCGTCCACGAGGTTGACGAGGTGGCGGAGATCGCGGCCCAGACGATCGAGCTTCCACACGACAAGGGTATCCCCGGCGCGCAGCGCCTTGAGGCAGGCCGCGAGGCCGGGGCGGTCGTCCTTCCGCCCAGACGCGGCGTCTTCATAGATATTATCGACATGCACGCCGGCTTTGGTGAGCGCATCGCGCTGAAGGTGGTGGACCTGACTGCCGTCGGTTTTGGAGACGCGGGCATAGCCGAGAAGGGTTGTCACATAAACACTCGTATTTATTACAATTCGGTTCGCCACTCCAGGCTCGGGCTCATTCTGTCACATAACCCGTATTTTTGTCTATGCACTGTAAAGGTGATCTGATTTGTTTTTATTACATTCACGGCGCGGGCTGTGCGGTGATCACCGGGATGCCAAGATCGCGCAGATAAAAATCGACCCCATCGATCTGCGAGGCCGGCAATCTCCAGATCATCATCTGCCGAAGCTTGTAGGCTTGAAGTGGGCTGCGTTTCGCTTCGTCGACGGCCGCTGCCCACAGTCTTTCCCAGTCGGTGGCCGCGTCAGTCTGCACCTCGGCCCGGGGTGGCAGGGAAGGCAAGTCCCGGTCGGGCAGCGCAGGCGGCGGGTCAAAGACGGTCGACACAGACCAATGCCTGACGTTGGAGTGCCGGGTATCGAGATCACCCTGCAGCAGTCGTTTGACGGTCGCCGCCGCAACGGCAAAAACGGTTTCGCGTTGCTGCACTGACATGTCCTCAAAAATGCGGCCCATGCCGAGCCCTTCGTGCAGAGACATTCCGGCAAGCCGCCACGCAGCGCTCATGATGTGTTTCACGCCAACCAGGGTGTATTGGGGACGGATCAGATCATCGATGAGGGTGCGAAGCGCTCTTATCCACACAGCCGCGCTGATCTCTCGGCCATGCGGCAGCAACAGACTGACTTCGGTCACGGCCTCAAGCGTCAATCCGTCAAGCGCCACGATATCCGCCGCCGCCGCGCGGCGCGGCGTGTAGGCATAAAGATCATCGCGCCTGACGCTCGGCAAGAAGAACCCGGTTTCCAGCATTTCATGATGGACGGGGCAGCATGTCATCCAACCAGCCCGCCAGAATATCCGCCGATATGGAGCGATGTCTTGCGCGACGCACTGCCGGCAGATGGGCGGTTGTTCGCGGATCTCTCGCGATATCCAGGGCAGCCATCGATCCTCATCGAGCAGGAACACGGGGCGGCGGAATCGGTCCTGAACACGCGCGAAGGCAGGAAACTGGCTGACATAGGTTTTGAACAAGCCCTGTCCTGGCGTCAGGCTATCGAGCAGAAGCGGCACATAGCCCGCCAACGTCATCGAGCGAACTTTGCTCGTCGCTATTCCCGTCCGCTCGGCGATTGTCATCAGCAGATCGGCCGGAGGGGAAAGGTCGATCTCCCGGTCAGACAGGCGGCTGTAGCCGAAGGCCCGCTCCATAAAGGTCGAGGACGGAAGGCCGTAGGCATCGGCCATTCGATCGATCCATGACGAAAGCGCTTCATGTGGCAGGGGGCGCGGATGGACCGGCAGTCGTTTCATCACCCGGGAACGAGCTGCCGCTCAATGCTGATCCGGCGTTCCACCGGGCCTTTGTATTCTGCAATGCCGAGCGTGTGCTCGTTTATCGAATCTTCGCCGGTTTCGATCGCTGCGATCGCCGCTGCCCGCAGAAGCGTCAGCATCTCGCCGATCGTGCCGCCGGTCCTCGTCAAAAGCTGCTTGATCACATCGGGGCGCAACAGGTCAGGCGAGGATCGCTTCAACGGCAGGGACGCCGCAAAGCTCATGAGCAATTTCGCGGTTTCGGATCCCGGTTCCCATAGAGGAAGGATGATCGGCTCGAACCGGTTTTCCAGCTGAGGATCGGTGCGAATAGCGAGATAAGCTTCTTGCGTGCCCACGCCGACCAGGGGAATTCGAAGGACATTGCCGAGATAGCGCAACAGATTGAGAAACTCCCGCCGCGCCGATGCTGACCCCGCCAGCATGTTGTGAAGCTCGTCGATCACCAGCACACGGGTGTTCACCGCACGGAGAACCCGCAGCGCCATCTGCTCCAGATCGTGGCCGCGAACACCGCCACCACTACGTGGTCCGGGCGCGCCGACTTCGGCAAGAAGGGCAGCATAGAACCGGCTGATGGTGGGGTTGGTCGGCATCTGCACGACCACAACCGGCAGGGTCTCCGCGTCGGTATCTTGTCCCGGAGACGGCGTGTGATCGCGCCGGAATTTTTCGACCACCATGCTCTTGCCGTTGTTGGTGGGGCTGAGCAGCAATGCGTTTGGTGGACGCAATTGGCCAGGCCCGTAACGCAGAAGATATTCGAACCTTCGCAGTGCCTCCTGCGCCCGGTCATAACCGATCCACCATTGAGCGCCGGCCAGAAGTTCGAGCCGTGTGGCGTCATCATCCGCTATTGTATCGACCAGTCGGCCGGGCAAAATGTCTTCTGTTCCTGTCACCATCGTGTCGCCGGATATAGCGCGGACACGACGATTGGCGGATCGGCGCTGTCCTCCCGCTCTTTTTGCTCGTGTTCAATCAAGGAGCGACCGGTCGCGGCAATCCGGGCGAGCTTACGACGAGCCGACCGTGTTCTTGCAGCGGCTATCCGGGCCAGCTCGCGTTGCGCCGCAACCGCGCGAAAAATGGAATCTTCATCGACCTGGGATCTTCCATCGGCTTTCAACCAGGCGATGGCTTGCCGGTGCTCGAACAAAGTGATGCTCGGACGGCCGAGCCGGGCGCATGGCACCTCGACGTAGAACTCGCCAACAGGGTCGAGCGCGAAGATTCGCGATAAATCGCGTGGGTCACGCCGGATCATCAGGGGTCCAAGACGATCCCGTTCAGCGATCCATGGATGCAGGGCATTGCAGAAGTAGCTGATATGATCGATCCGGAAACCTTCACGGGTGACGCGGCGACGCAGAACGGGCAGGAAGTCGACCAGGAATGCCTGGATCTGAGTGATGGCGCGGGGCGCTCCTGTTGTCGATACGCCGTGCCGCCATCGTACGATTGGAGGCTCGAAGAGGCCGCCGTGTACATCGCCGTGATAGCGACCGACGATCGCCAAAGTCATCCATTGCTCGAGCTCGGCCAGCGTCATGCAAGCCTGGCCGTCGCTGTCATACTCGCCGCGCTCGGCCGGGTTAGAGAACGTCGTCCCGGCAACCTCATGGATCATCTCCATCAAAGTGCCGATCAGGCGCTCGACAATTCCTCCGTAATGAGGTGTCGCCACCGGGCGATAGTTCAGGGCGATCCCATGCTGTTCGCAACCGCGCGTAAGGGCTTCCGAGTGGAATTCCGCGGCATTGTCGACATAGAGCCCACCGGGAGCGCCCGAAACAGGCCAGGCATGCCCTTCGATTCCAAGGCTCTGCAGATAGGAATCCTTGGGAATTGCCGCATGCGCGATGCAAAGGCCGACGCTGGTGGCTGACGGCGGATCGAGCGACAGCAAAAATCCTGCCACACAGCGGCTGTAAACATCGATCGCGACGGTGAGATAAGGACGGCCGAGCGGCTTGCGGTAGGTTTCGTCAACAAGAATGATGTCGACCGGCGTGTGGTCGATCTGCAATATCGCCATCGGCCCCGGGCTTTCCGGCGTCTGCCCTGCCGCTGCCTTCAGGCGCCGGGCAGCCTTGCTCTTGACGCCGCCCTGTCTGCGTCGGGCGGCTTCATCAGTTCTGATTGCCCGAATTCTCGACCGGATTGTATTCGCCGACGGTGCTACGACGCCTGCTTTTGCGCATCTCTCCCGCACAGTTCGGACGACGGCTTCGGCGCGCTTCTTCTGCCGCGTCAGGAATTCGTCCCTGATCGCCTCGGCAATGATCGTCTCCGCAATATGCGGCAGTCGTCCCTTGCCCTTGCCGCCGGAGGGCGGCTTTGGGGCCAGCGCGCTGAGAAGCCCTCCGGACTGTCGGTATCGGCGAATGAGGGAGTACACCGTCCGCTCAGTCAGCCCGAGATCCGCGCCAGCCTGCCTGGCGAGATAAGCCGGTGCTTTAGGCTGCTCCGCCAATGGCCCGATGACACTGGCGCGCCGTTTGGCCTCTGCCCATGCAGCATCGGATAATCCCAGAACGCCATGCTCAGGGATCAGAGAAGGTTCAGGTGCTGGCTGCTGAACAGGACTTCTGGTCGACATGCCGACCACTGAACACCACTATTGGTAAAAATCCCGTTCACTGAAAGCGACTTCTGAAAAATTTGGCGACGGGCGCGCCGCTAACCTTCTGAAAAAGCAACTTCCTCACTGAAGCCGTCTTCTGAAATCGACAGTGGCCAGTTTGCCCCGCGATCACGGTGAGCGGAAATCATGTGTTTCCCGTCACCTGCAAAATGATCTTAGCGTGTATTAATGTAGAAATGACCACAGAGCCCCTTGCTAATGGTAAGTCAGCATAAATTCGCATTTTCAGCACCGCCGATTGTCCGCCAGAGTATCCGATTTGCACGTTATTCCCACACATTAGAGTTAAGGGATTGCAGAATCAGCGATTTTCTGAATTACATGTAAAAATGAGTCACGTAACCAAAGCACCTAGCAGGGAAATCGTTCGCGCGCATCGAGAGCGTCGGCGAGCTGCTGGCCGAGTTTTGGTGAACACTGATCTTCCTGCTGAGATGGTTAAGGCTATCGACCAGATCAAGGAAGCCAAGGGTGTGCGGGGACGTACGCCGATCATCGAGGAAGCGTTGAGGTTCTATATCGAAGCGAACCAAGGGATATAACGGCAAAACGCTCGATCGTTAGCGCGATCGAGCGTTTTATAGGTCGTCAGACACACTGTAGATCAGGGCACTGAAATCCCCCCTTATCTACGCTAGAGCACTCCAATTTGCAAGATTGATTCTTGCGAAAACGGATTTGTGTCCGCTGTCCAATGCCGTCATGTCCTCTAAAATGGAAGGACGAAGGACATATGTTGAGGACGCACTACGCGGCCGCGATCGGCTGCGCGCGCAGAAGCGCGCTTGAAGAAATCATGCGGGAAGTCTGGACCCGATACAGCGCGGGCCATCTCACGGAGGACGAGGCCGGCCAGCTCTCCACGCTTGCGCAAGAACGCCGGGATGCGTTGCGGGGATCAGGACAGGCTACATTCAGCTTGGTGCTCCCTCCCCCCGCCGAGCGATGCCCCACGCCAGTTCGCCGACACAGCCATGTCAAAGGCCGGTCGGAAGGCCGTATATGGCAACCGACGACACGCAAGGATGTGCAGGCGATCCTGAAGGCAGCGGAAATCTACAATGAGGCCGGCTTGCGGGAGAAGGGTGAGCGCAGCGGCCCGCTCGGATCGGTAGCGCTGGACGTGCTGCGGCTGTTCGTCAATCTCATCGACTTCCGCACTGGTCGGCTAGAGCCGTCAATCACTACAATCATGGATCGGTTAGGCCGGTCGCGCGATACGGTCGTGCGGGCGCTGAAGAACCTGCGGACGCATGGCTTCATCGACTGGCTGCGGCGTTACGAGCCGACCGGGAACGAGGGGCGCGGCCCACAGGTGCAGCAGGCCAGCAACGCCTATCGCCTATCCCTGCCAGAGAAGGCCCGGCAGTTCCTTGGACGGTTCGGTAAGGCCCCTCCCCCGCCCGAGGACCACAGCACTGCACAGGAAGCCCGTGCGGTCGATCTGGATGCCTACAGGAGAGCTCTGCCCCTCTGTGAGCGCGCGCTGTTCGATCTTGGCGATACGGCGCTAGGCCGGGCGATGGCGTCTCTTGGGCGTGTTGTCCAGAAACGTGAGTCTGATAACCAGACTGAATCCCACTCTAATTCTATCCTCTACCAAAAAATATAAGCGGGCACCGCTGTTCGGGCGGTTCACGCAGCTCTGCGGCGGTTCCAACCCGCGTATATGCGGGCCGACAAGCGGCACCCTCACCACATAAACCGCAATGCTCACGCTTGTGGCAACCATCCTATCGGCTTTAGAAAAGAATGGGGTGAGGGCGAGGCAAAACATGAAATCATGTTTACATGTCAGCAAGAAATGTGTGATTGTTGTTTGGTACGATAAAAAAAGAGACCGCTAAGACCTATGCCGCGCGGAATCGGCCGTTCTTATTTCCACGCCAGCGTATTAGTGGTGATCTACCGGCCTGCTTTGTGACCTTGTAGCGCAAAAAACGTATGGCCCACCCTATTGCAAGAGGATTTTACGGTGCGCCATAATTCAGCAAGCCGTCGCACGCCGGGCGGTGGAGGAAGCGGAGAGCCGTTAACCGCCCAAAAATGCAGATGTGCTTTCATGTTTAAAGGAAATCATATAAACTTCTTTACATGAAAGGATGCAAACATGATTACAGTAGCGTTCTGCACGCAGAAGGGCGGGACCGGCAAGACGACGATCGCGACAGCGCTTGCGGTGGCGGCACATCGGGCCGGGCAGAAATCGGCCCTGCTCGACCTCGACCCACAGACGAACGCCGTCAACTGGTTTGACCGACGCGAGGGCGACGGCCCGGATGTGGCTTCGATTCAGCCTGGTGCTATCCGACGCTCGCTGGACGCCTATCGCGGCCTTGGCATGGATTGGGTGTTCATCGACACGCCCGGCAAGATGGACAGTGCCTCGACCGAAGCGGCCAAGTATGCAGATATGGTCGTGATCCCGACACAAGCGCAGATTTTCGCAATCGACACCTTGGAACCGCTAAAGCGGTTGTTGGACATGGCAGGTAATCCGCCCGCATTCGTCTTGTTGAATCAGGTGCATCCGAACGCCTGGGGCAGGGCGGCCGACGACGCGGCCGCGATTGCTGAGCGGTTCAGCATGGCGGTTGCCTCTGTACATTTGTCCCGTCTGAAAGCCCATGAGGATGCGCCAGCCTTAGGGCGGACCGCGCAGGAGTTGGAGCCGGAAGGGCGCGCAGCGCAGGAAATAACCGACCTGTTCAAGTTTCTTTCGGAACAGGCAAGCATGATTGCAACAAATCATGGAAGGATGAAATCATGAGCCGTAAGCCGTCCCTCTTGGCGAGTGCCATCAAGATCGCAGAGCAACCCGCCGCCGATCCGTCAATCGACGAAGTTTCCGATACCCCAGTAGAGCCCAAGCGCGGTGTTCGTAACGCGCTGGCGACCGGAAGCTATATTGCACCGTCGCGGGCCAACAAGACTGCCAAAACGCACTACCTGCGGCCTATCTATTGGGAAACACTGGAAGAAGTCAGTTTTCGGACGCGCGATCTGCAGGGCAAGCGGGTTCCGCAAGAGCGGCTTGTTGCCGAGGCGCTTAATCTGCTTTTCGCCAAATACAATTTCCCGGTCGTTCGAGAAGGCAGGGAGTAAACAATCATCCATCATGATTACATGTTTTCGTGTAAGCATGATGTGATTGATTGGTCTTGCCAAAAAATGGTAATTGCTGGTATATTGCACTCCAAACTAGGAGGTATGCCCATGGCTGCTAGAAGTACGTCTATTTCCCTTGGCGATCACTTTGCCGGTTTTATCGACAGCCAGGTACAAACTGGCCGCTACGGCTCCGTTAGTGACGTTGTGCGGGCTGGACTTCGGCTACTTGAAGAACACGAGGCGAAGGTCAAGGCGCTGGAAGCTGCCTTGATCGAGGGCGAGGAATCCGGCGAGCCTGAGCCATTCGACAACGAAGCGTTTAAAGCCGAAATGCGCGCCGAATATGGCCACTAAACGGCCTTTCCGGCTCGCTCCTGCCGCCAAGGCCGATCTTCGGAAGATATGGCGCTACACGGCTCGTCGCTGGTCGTTGGAGCAGGCTGAAACCTATCAGGATCAGCTTTATGCTGCGTTCGAGGGTCTGGCCGCTGGGACGAAAAAAGGCCGCGATGTCGATGTGCGACGGGGCTATCTTAAATACCCGGCAGGATCGCACATCGTCTATTTTAAGGATCGTGGCGACCGGATCGAGATTATCCGCGTCCTGCATGGCCGAATGGACGCGAGTCGGCACTTGTAGAAGTATTCTGCGCCGCTCTTAGAAGGAGATAGAGATGCGCAGCCGCATCATTGACGGCATAGAGGTCACATCGGGTTCCAGCAATGTTTTTGCCGATTTCGACTTACCCAATGCCGATAAGCTGAAAGTGAAATCCGCCTTGGTTACGATATTGAAATCACTGTGAAACCGGCTGCTGCCCCACTCGGCCATTTGACGTTGGCGGTTGCGTTATTGTCATGGCTCGCTCCTGCTGGAAAAATCCCAGTTGCGGTATAACCACGGCTGCAAATGACAAGCCCTATAAGCAGTGGGGGGCGTGCGTAGTATCGATCTGACTGTCGACGAGTCGCCAGCAAGCCGAAGGTTCAGGAACTGATGGTTTGGCGAGAAGGACGGCAAGCAATGGTTCTATCCGAAGTGTCGTCCCAAAGACATGCGCAAATAGGAGGCGATAGTATGCCGATGCAAGATCGGAAATCATGCTTTCCTGCAATCATGTAAAAGGGAAAACAACCCGCGCCCCCGACCGGCCCTACAGCCCACCCAGGATAAGAGCGGACCGGTCGGGGGTTACCGTCGCGGGTGTGGCGAGGTTGGTTTTGTCGTGATATCGCGGCGTGAGCCGAGTCAGCCGGAGGCGAACGCGCTTTCCAACGTGCTGTAGAGAGCCGGAGGGCCGCCAGCGACAAAGCCCCGGTGCGTCAGCGCCGGGACCGCTTTTCCCATCTGGCTGGTACGGGCAGGGGTTCTTTGAATTTATCCCCGCAGCCGCTTCATCATTTCACCGGAAATACCCGGTCGGGGATCGTCGATTGCCGCCTGTATACGGCGCTTGAATAGCTCCCGTCGCAGATCGGCGTGAGGTTCCAATTCCTGATGCTCGCCTAAGATGACGGAAACGGCCTCGGACGGGTCGAGGAATTTTCCCTGTTCGATCAGATCAAGCAGCCACAGAGCCAGAGAGGGCGGCAAATAGGCTTCAAATCGTAGCCCACCTTCTGCGACCTGGTTGCCGAGCCACTTGGCCTGTTCGACGGCATGTGCCTCGTCGGCCGGACCGGGCCATTCGGGTGCATCGGTGTCGGTCATAACGTCATCTTTCATGCTTGGATCAGCGATCCCCGGAACCCGGACTCTAACACGGTCTGTTTTTCTGTCAGGAGACATCTGCGGCGTGTCATGGCGCTATGAACCCCATTTCAGCGACATACCAGATGAGGGGCATGGCTGTTGCGATGGCGGCGATAATCCAGAACACACGCCATCCTGCATTTTTTGTTCCAAGCCATGCGAGGACGAGGAAAGCGATCACGACGCAGATCGTTGCCGGCCAGAAGATGATGAGGCCGAGAATGATGACGTCCCAAAAGGAAAAGTCTGGGGCCATCAGTTCATTGTGCCGTTTCGGTCTTATCCGCGCTTCCAAGCAGATCGGCAAAGAGCGCCTTGTCTCCGTCTCGCGTGAGGAAACCGGGGAGTTCCTTGCGCAACCAGTCACCGAGCCGCCGCGTGAAATCGGGATCGTTTGGATTTTCGAGGCGGTGCAGGACAAGCGCACCGAGCAGCACCTTGCGGCGTGTATCGTTGGCGCGTTCCTGTTTCGACAGCCGGGCCTTGAGCGTGGCGCGCTGCGCGTCGAGTTCAGCCAGCCTTTGTTCAATCGTCTTGCGCGCCATGTCGTTTATCTCCCATTGCCGCCAGTTCGTTTTTCAGTTGGGTGATGAGTGCGGTCAAATCCTCAACGGGATTTTCGAGCGCATAATCTTCCACGCTTTTGAGGAACCTTGCAACCTGCACCGGATCGGTCGGATCAACCATGCGGCCATGCCATGGCTTTCGATGCGATAGCGGATTCAATCCTTTCAGCATTTCAATTGCCGATCTATCATATGTTTCATCGCTCATTGTCCGTGTCCTCTTTTTTCCTCAGCCATCCATTATAGCCGAAACGACACGCCTTCGCATGCATAAGCGTCTGTCGATCTTGCAATCTCGTCGCTTATGCAGCACAATTATGGCCTCAGCTTTCTAGCATTGATGCTTCTGCCATCGCGACACCGGATTGCGAAAGAGTGGAGCGGTTAGGTTGAAAAGGGCGCACTTACGAGTTACTGTGTAACTCAGCGCACCACCAGACTTGGAGTCTGGCGGGAAACGGCGAAACGAAGTTGAGGCAACGGCTTGGCGATCTATCATTTCAGCATGAAGCCAGTTTCGCGGGCGAAGGGCCGGAGCGCCGTCGCCTCAATAGCTTATCGTGCCGGGGAGAAGCTGACCAACGAGCGTGACGGCATCACGCATGACTACACGCACAGAAGTGGCGTTGAGCATGCCGAGATCGTCTTGCCCGAGCCGGGTGCCGGCACCACGGGCGTCAACGCCGATTGGGCGCGGGATCGTTCGGTCTTGTGGAATGCGGCCGAGTTTGCCGAGAAACGGAAAGACGCTCGTGTTGCGCGGGAATTTGAGATCGCCTTGCCGCATGAGCTTTCGGCCGAGCAGCGGCTAGAGGCGACGTGGGAGATCGCGCAGGAGCTTGCAAACCGTTATGGCGCGGCGGTCGATTTCGCCATTCATACGCCGCATGAGGAAGGCGACGTTCGCAACCATCATGCACATTTGCTTATGACCACGCGGCAGGTGACGGAGGACGGGCTAGGCGACAAGACCTATCTTGAGCGCGAAAACAAATGGCTGCTGGCGAGCAACCTGCCGACGACCGACATGCAGCTCCGCGACCTTCGCCAGAGATGGGAGGGGATCGCCAACGAACGCCTTGCCATGGCCGGGCTAGATATTCGGATCGACCATCGTTCGCACATGGAACGCGGGCTGGAGATTGCGCCGACCGAGCATATGGGCGTTCATGCCACGCAGATGGAGCGGCGCGGCCTTGAGGTGACGCGCTCGCGTTTGGACGAGGAAGCGGCACAGCGCAATGCCGATCTTATTCGCGAAAAGCCCGAGCAGGTTCTAATCCTTATCACCGGGGAAAAGAGCGTGTTCGATCGGCGCGATGTTGCGCGGGCGCTGCATCGCTATATCAACGACGATGTGCAGGCGTTCCAGAATGCGTTTGCGCAGGTCATGGCCTCGCCGGCATTGGTCGAGCTTCAGCCGGAGCGGCCGGACCCGGTAACCGGGGAGATCGCGCTTGGCCGTTATTCGACCCGCGAGATGGTCGAGATTGAATCCGGCATGATCGAGCGGGCGCAGCGCATGCATGAAGCGCGTGATCATGGCGTTTCTCATCGGTATGTCGAGCGGGCCCTGAATGTTCAGGACAAGGCCATTTCGTTGGCTGTCGCCAGTGACACAGCGAGCAAGGTTGAACGCGGTGAGATGGACGCCGCCGAGCGGGACCGCCAGATTGAGGC